>JADBJJ010000027.1 GCA_014874475.1 Chloroflexota bacterium | reverse complement strand
GCCTCAATGCGGTCGGCCTGATACTCCAGCATCTGGCGCATCGGGCTTCCTCCGGGGTACAGTTCTGATAATAGAACGCTTGTTCTGATTATAGCCCAGATGCGCCCGCTCTGTCAAGCCTTGTAACCCAAAACCGACCTCCACTTATCTGGAAATTTATCCCAATGACCGCAGTATCTCCTCCCACTCTTCGGGAGTGTTGACATTGCGAAAAGAGCGCAGGCCGGGGTCCAGCGCCGCAGCCTCCTCCGGAGCGATGTAACGGACTCGGACATCCGGGAAAAAAGAAATGATCCGCCGTTCGCCGGCCCGTATAGCGGCCTCCATTGCGGGGAGACAGGTACGTCGGTAGGCCGCGTGGAGGGTCTCCACCTGCTCCCCGTGCCGGAGCGCGGCCACATCGTACCCTTCTGCCCAGGCCGCGAAGGCCCGCAGCAGAGTCGGATTCAGGAAGGGCATATCGCAGCCGACGGCCAGGATCAGGTCATACTGGGCGGCCTGGAGCCCTGCGTGCAGGCCGCCCAGGACCCCCACCCCGGGGAAGACATCCGGCACCACCTGGACGCCCAGGCTGGTGTACCGGGGGATGTCGTTGGCGACAATCAGGACCTCTTCGCAGACTTCCACCATCCGGTCCAGGACGTGAGCAATGAGCGGACGGCCCCTCAACTCCAGGAAGGCCTTATTTCGGCCCATCCGCTGACTGGCCCCGCCTGCCAGCACTACACCAGTCACCGGCAACTGCCCCATCGCCCCCCTGCTCTCTGAGCCCTGCGACCTGCGCCTTGTCAATCTACCTCTATGCTCTCTACCAGCAGTTCCTTTCCCCCGATCGCGATGGGCCGCAGCGCGCCGCACTGGGGGCAGGTCCAGTCCGTGCCATCCGGCTCATACTCAGTCCCGCAGTCCAGACAGCGAAACCGGGCCGGCACATATCGGAAAGTCAACTCCGCCCCTTCCGCCGGGGTCCCCTGGCTGATGAAGTCAAAATAGAACTGGATATACTCCCCGACCAGCCCGGAGAGTTCCCCAACCACCAAATTCACCTTTAAAATACGACTCGCCCCGGCCTCTTTCGCGTGAGCCAGGGCGATATCCAGAATAGATTGAGTCACAGAGAGTTCATGCATCGCGTTTCACGTTTCACTCTTCATCTTTCACAACCCGCTCCACCCACACCGCGCAGACCTTCAGTTCCGGGATTTTGGCGACGGGGTCCAGTGCAGCGTGGGTGAGCACGTTGGCTGCCGCCTCCGCGTAGTGGAAGGGGATGAAGACGACGCCGGGCCGGATGCGCTCGGTCAGCCGCACCGCAACCTCAATCTCGCCCCGACGGCTGACCACCCGCACCCGCTGCGCGCCGTCCAGACCGATGCGGGCAGCGTCGTCCGGATGCATCTCCACGTACGGCTCCGGCGCCTCCTGCTCCAGTTTGGGCGACCGGCGACTCATCGTGCCGGTGTGGTACTGGAATATAATGCGGCCCGTGGTCAGAATGAACGGATACTCCTCGTCGGGCAATTCTGCCGGTTCCTGAAACTCCACAGCGAAGAAGCGCCCCAGACCCCGGGTGAATTTCTCCTTGTGAAGGTACGGCGTACCGGGATGGTCAGCCGACGGCACGGGCCACCGCAGGAGGCCCTCCCGGTCCAGCCGCTCGTAGGTGACGCCGCCGTAGGACGGCGCGACGCGGGCGATTTCGGCCATAATCTCCTCGGGAGAGGCGAAGTCAAAACCCGCCGCGCCCAGCCGCCGGGCCAGCAGGCAAAGGATTTCCCAGTCGGCTTTCGCTTGACCCGGCGGGTCCACGGCCTTGCGAACCCGCTGGATGCGCCGGTCGGTAGCAGTGAAGGTGCCCTCTTTCTCGGCAAAGGTTGCGGCCGGCAGGACGACGTGGGCCAGTTCGGCTGTCTCTGTCAGAAAGATATCCTGGACGACCAGGAAATCCAATTTCTCCAGAGACTCCCGCGCGTGCCCAATGTCGGGGTCGGAGAGCAGGGGGTTTTCGCCCATTACATAGAGGCTCCGTAGGTGCCCTTCGCCTGCAGCGTGGACCATCTCCACGACGGTCAGGCCGACTTTATCAGATAGCCCCTCCACGCCCCAGATGGCCTCAAACTTGGCTTTCGCCTCCGGCGAGTTGACGGGCTGATAGGCCGGGTAGACGTTGGGGAGACCCCCCATATCACAAGCGCCCTGGACGTTGTTCTGGCCCCGCAGAGGGTTAACGCCGCCGCCAGGGATGCCCAGATTGCCGGTGAGCATCGCCAGATTGGCGATACACTTGACGTTATCCACGCCGGTGGTGTGCTGAGTGATGCCCATCGTGTAGAGGATAGCGGCGGGTTTGTTCTGGGCGTACATCCGCGCTGCGGCACGCAGGTCCTCCGCCGGAATGCCGGTAATCTCCTCCACCCGCTCCGGCGGATACCCCTGGACCACCCGCCACATCTCCTCAAACCCCTCAGTCCGCTTTTCTATGAACTCCTGGTCAGCCAGTTCCTCGGTGACGATGACGTACATCAGACCGTTGAGCCAGGCGACATCGGTGCCGGGGCGAGGCTGCAGGTAAAGGTCCGCCAATCGGGCTATCTGTACCTTGCGCGGGTCCACCACGATAACCTTGGCCCCCCGATCCTTTGCCTTCATAATGTGGCTGGCGATGAGGGGATGGGCCTCCGTGGTGTTGGAGCCAGTGATGAGAAAACAGCGGGTGTGCTCGCTGAACTCCGGGACAGAGTTGGTCATCGCCCCGCTCCCGAATGCGGCGGCCAGACCGGCCACCGTGGGGGCGTGTCAGAGACGGGCGCAGTGGTCCACATTGTTGGTTTTAAAGACGGCGCGGGCCAGTTTCTGAGCCAGGTAGTTCTCCTCGTTGGTGCACCGGGCGGAAACCAGGAAGCCCAGAGCGTCGGGGCCCCAGGTATCGCGGATGTGGAGCAGCCGCTCCGCGACCAGGCTCAGCGCCTCGTCCCACGATGCTTCCCGGAAACCGTCGCCCTCCCGGATCAGGGGCGTCGTCAGCCGGTCCGGGTGGCGGACGAAGGCCGTGGCGTTCCAGCCCTTAATGCACAACTTTCCCTGGCTGATAGGATGTTCCTTCGCCGGCAACACCCCGACGATTGCGCCGTCCAGCACCTGGATGTAGAGGCCGCATCCGGTGCCGCAGTAGGGACAGACGGTGAGAATGTTTCGGTAGTCCATAGATTCGCTCCGCTACTCGGTGTAACAGAAAAGCGCCAGGTCCTCGGCAGAGAGATACCGGGGGGGCTGCCAAAATGTGGCCTGTAGGGTATCCGCATCCAGTTCCTGACGACGGGGAATCGTCGGATTTTGCTTGTCGTCCATTGGACTGACGGTGCAACTGGACGGACTTCCCCGTTGGGTCAGGAATTCAATCTCCCGCACTTCCTGCCGAATGTCCGCAAGAAGCATACGGGCAATCTCATCCACGGGATACGCTATGTCCCGTATGTTCCGCTTCCGCTCATCTCCCCTCTGCCAGCGTCAGCGAGAGCGGCGGAGCGGCAAAGAGGTCAGCGCCGGGCTCGTAGCCTGTAAGTTCCGCCACGTCCCGCCGCAGAAGGTCGTAGAGGACGGTCAGCGGGATATGGGCCGGACAGGCCAGTTCGCACTGGCGGCAGCCCACACAGCGGGCCGCCATATGCATCGCCCGGATGAGGTGAAAGGACGGGAAGGGCGGGGCCAGCACTCCCGGCTCCACCCAGAGCGGGTCCTCCAGTGCGCAGACCTCACAGAAGCACTCCGGACAGATATTGCGGCAGCCGTAGCACTTGATGCACTTGGCGAACTGCTCCTGCCAGAAAGCCCACCGCTCCGCCCTATCCATACCCTCATACCGGGCGATGATGGGGTTGGGCGATCCGGCGGAAGCCGGCGAACCCAGCGCCACCGCCTGGGGCCAGCCCTCCGTCTTCGGGAAGGGGGCACCGCAGTGGCACTCTTCCGCCTCCTCTGCAGTGCAAGCCACCCCCAGAATGAAGAGACGGTCGGGGTCTACCTGCTGCCGTTTGGCCATCTCTACCAGCGCGCGCAGGTCGCAGGCGCGGGCGACGAGGCCGAAGCGAGCCTGCGGATAGCGCTTCTGAAGCAAGGAGACGACCGACGCCAGCGGATAGCGGGGGGAAAGGACCAGTTCGGAAAGGTCATCCCCCTGGCGGAAGAGATACGGCGCGGTGCCCACGACCGTCCGCCGCAGGCCAACGACCCCGTCCAGTTCGGGAAGTTTCTCCGCCACGTGGGCGCGCAGGGTATTCAGAAGGTCGGGATGACTCATTGATGATGCTCCTCAGGGACAGAAATGGCTTTCGCTGGCTCCGTATTGCGCAGTCTGTATGAGACCATCTCGCGCTATAGGCCCAATTCGTTTTGAATCGGCCCCAGCGCGCGGATAGTCTCCACGAACTCAGCGGTCACCTGGGCGAACTTCGGCGCCTCCGCCGAGGAGACCCAGTCCAACCGCAACCGGTCCGGGTGGATGCCCACGTAGGCCAGCAGGTTACGCAGGATCGGGATGCGCTTGGCCGTGCGGTGGTTGCCGTTGATGTAGTGACAGTCGCCGATGTGGCAGCCCAGCACCAGGACGCCATCGGCGCCGGCGCGGAAGGCCCGCAGAATCATCTCCGGCGAAACCCGCCCGGAGCACATAACCCGAATGGGCAGGACGTTCGGTGGCGATTTCATCCGCGCAATGCCCGCGTTGTCCGCGCCGGCGTAGGAACACCAGTTACAGAGAAAAGCAATGATTCGGGGTTCAAAGGATTCGCTCATCGCGATTTGCCTCCGGCTTTCTTCTCCCCATAGCAAGGAGCCTCTCAATCGGACCTACCGATGCCCAACCCATCCGGCAATCGTATGTCCAATGACCACAACGGCAAGGGGGCACCGGTATGCGCTATATCCCAACAGCCGCTAACAATCCCTCCATCTGCACCACAATCTGCTCGTCGGTGAAGTGCAGGCTGATGATGGCGTGCGACGGGCAAGTGGCGACGCAAGTGCCGCAGCCCTGGCAGAGGGCCGGGTTGACCTCCGCCTTGCTCCGCAGGTTGCGGGCGATGGCGGAGTACGGGCAGGCCAGGATACACTCACCGCAGCCCACACATTTCACCTCATCCACCACCGCCACGGTCGGCGAGATGGTGACCTCACCCTGATTGAAGAGACGGACGACCTGCATCGCTGCCGCGTCCGCATGGGAGACGGTATCCGGGATGTCGCGGGGGCCCTGGCAGCAGCCGGCCAGGAAGATGCCCGCCGTCGCTGTCTCCGCAGGGCGCAGTTTGGGGTGCGCCTCAGCGAACCAGCCATCGGGCGTCCGGCCCAGGCCGAAGATCGCTGCGATCCGGTCTGCATCCGGCTGGGGCTCTATCGCCGACGCCAGGATGACGATATCCACATCTACCGAGACCAACCGCCCCAGATCGGCGTCCTCGCCCTTGATCCGCAGTTTGCCGTCGGGGAGAACCTCCACCTCGGCACCCCGACCCCGTACGAAGATCACGCCGTCCTCCTGCACCCGCTCGTAGAACTCCTCGTACGCCTTGCCGAAAGCCCGCATGTCCATATAGAACTGGTAGACCTGCGCGCCCGTCTTCTCTCGCACCTGGTGCGCGTGCTTCAGGGAGTACATGCAGCAGAAACGGGAGCAGTAGGGATGGGCGTTGACATCGCGACTCCCAACGCAATGGATGATGGCAACCCGCTCCGGCTCCTTCCCTTCGGCGGTGACAATGTGCCCGCCGGTGGGGCCCGTCGCGCTGACCAGCCGCTCAAACTGCAACCCCGTGATGATATTGGGCGAAAGGCCATAGGAGTATTGGGGGAGTTTATGGGGGTCCCACATCTCGTAGCCCGTGGCGATGATGATGGCCCCCACCTGTACATCCAGCAGCCGGTCCTGCTGATGGTAGTCAATGGCCCCTGTTGGGCAGACCTTCTCACAGAGTTTGCAGCGGCCCTTAGTGAAGAAGAGACAGTTCTCCCGGTCGATCACAGGGATGTTGGGGATGGCCTGGGAGAAGGGGCGATAGATGGCCTTCCGTTTGCCCATCCCGGCCTCGTAGGCCATATCCACCACCTGAGCAGGACACTTCTCCTGGCAGAGGCCGCATCCGGTGCACTTTTCCTCATTCACTGACCGGGCTCGCTGACGGATGCGGGCGGTGAAGTTGCCCACATAGCCGGATACCGCCTCCACTTCGCTGTAGGTCAGCAGGGTGATGTTGGGATGCCGACCGGCATCCATCATCTTGGGGCCGAGAATTCAGGTACTGCAGTCTAATGTGGGGAAGGTCTTATCCAGTTGGGCCATCCGCCCGCCGATAGAGGGCTCCCGCTCTACCAGATAGACGGAATAGCCCGCTTCTGCGATAGAGAGGGCGGCCTGGATGCCCGCGATGCCGCCGCCGACGACCAGAGCGGCCTTCGTCACCGGCTCCCGGCGAGGCTCCAGGGGGGTCTGATAGGGAACCCGGAAGACGGCGGCGCGCACTAGCCGCTTCGCCTTCTCCGTGGCAGCCCCCCGGTCGTCGGTGACCCAGGAGACATGCTCCCGGATGTTGGCCATCTGGAAGTAGTAGGGATTGAGGCCGACGGCCTCCAGGGCCCGCTGGAAGGTCGTCTCGTGCATTCGGGGGGTGCAGGATGCCACCACGATGCGGTTCAGACCCAGGTTGCGGATGTCCTCCTGGATCATCAACTGGCCTGGCTCGGAGCACATATACTTGTGGACGCGGGCGACGACAACGCCGGGCAGTCGGGCCGCCATCTCCGCCACTGCGTTCGTATCCACCGTCGCCGAGATGTTGATGCCGCAATCGCAGATGTAGACACCAATTCGGGGTTGTTCCATAGCGACGACTCCTTATCAGATAAGCCCAAAGGACGCAAGGAGCGCCTCCTTCGCCCCCTTTGCGGTTACATTCGCCGGGGTGATGTGGCGCTGCAGGCCCAGGAATTGCTGCGGTAGGCCAAAGGCCAAGCCCATCAGTTGGGGCAGGTGAATAACGGGGATGCGCACCGTCCGGCCCAGCATCCGGGAGACCTTATCCTGGTAGGCGTCCAGGTTCATGTGGCACATCGGGCAGACGGTGACGATGCAATCGGCGCCCTCACAGGCCGCCAGCACCGAGCCAGCCATCGTCAGGCCGACCTCCGGCTTGGTCATCAGCAGGGATGTGCCGCAGCAGGCGGCCTCGCGGGGGTGCCGGTGAACCTTCACCCCCAGCGCCTCCAGGATCGGGAGCATAGAGGTTGGACGCTGAGGGTTATCGTAGGGACTGTAAGGGCGAACCGTCTGGCAACCGTAGTACGGGGCGACAGTTAGCCCGTCCAGGGGCTTCTGGACCCGCGCCCGGATCGCCTCCGGCCCGAAATCATTCGCCAGGATATCCAGCAGATGGCGGGCCGTTGCTGTCCCGCGATAGGTCAGATTCTCCACCTCCAGCGCCTGGTTGACCTTGTCGTGGAGCGCGCGGTCGGCGGCCAGGGTCGCGGCGGTCCGGCGGAAGTTAGTGTAGCAGGCGCTGCAGACGGTGAGCACATCCCGACCGTCGGCCTGCCGCTCCGCCAGCGCCAAGTTGCGGGCCGGAAGGGCCAGGCCCAACAGATTGCTCATCACGGGGGCGACGCTGGCCCCGCAACAAGTCCAGTCCTCCAGTTCTTCCACCTCGGCGCCGAAGGCCCGGAGCACCGCCAGCGTGGAGTCCCGGTATTCTCGCGCCGTCCCTTCCTGCGAACATCCGGGGTAGAAGAGATATCTCATTTTTTCGCCTCCAGTTCAGCGACCCGCCGAAAGAGATGGTCCAGCCGGCCCTTACCGCCCCATCGCGGCAGTTCCAGGCCAATTTTGCCCCGCGCCAGCATCGTCAGGCCCAGGCGGGCAAAGCCCAGCGCGGCCAGAGGGTTAGAGGCCAGGAAATAGCGGGCCATAAACTCCACTTCCCGCATCCGCCCATAGCGGCGCATCACTTCGGCGAAGGTCCGGTAGAAAGCGCCACTCTGGGGCGCAGAGACGATGCCCCGCTCTATTGCCAGTTCCTTCAGCCGGGTGATGGTCTCGGTGAGAGGAATCCCACGCGGGCAGCGAACGTGGCAGTTATAGCAGAGACTGCAGAGCCAGATGCTTTTGGATTGGAGCACCTCTTCGGTCATCCCCAACTGGACCATCCGCCACATCCGGCGGGGGGAGAGGTCCATTGCGTGCGCAGCAGGGCACGAGGCCGTACAGGTTCCGCACTGGATGCAGGAGAGCATCTTCTCCCAACGACCGGGGGTCACCTGCTGAGCCAGGGTACGGTCCACGTGGGTCAGATCCAGGATTTCGGAATCAACAGACATCCCTTTCCCTCCAGAGTCAGTTCCGAAAACGGCAGGAAACCGTGCCGCACAACCCTATCGGTTGAACCGCAGGGACCCAGAGAACGCAGAGCCGTTCGTCTGCATTCCCGGCGGTGAATTTAACTGCGCAGAAGAGCGGCGAAATCAGCAGGCGTCACGCCGGGACTCTCCACGCCGTATTCCGCATAGAAGTGAGCGACGACGTTCTCCACCTCCTCCACTCGCGCGTCCACCAGCGCCCGCTCCAGGTCGCTCAGCCGGTCGGCGGGGTAAAAGAAGAAGTCACCGGATAAGGAGAGGTCGGCGATGACGCCTTCGCGGACTTCCGCGACCGCCCGGATGAGGCCACCGGGCGCCTTCCAGACCTTCTGCCAGACTTGCACACCGGCGCGGATGGTGACTTCGCGCCCCTTCTGCGGCCGGCCCCGGCGATAGAGCCACTCGTCGGTGAGCATCCGCTGGGCCAGGCGGTCCACCTCGGCCCGCCATTCCGCATCCACCGTCGTCTCCACCTCCAGCGGGCCCAAAATCTCCATAAATTTCTCCGCCAGCAGGTCCCAGAGTTCCTCACGCGGCGGCGCTGTACCCCGTTCCCGCCGGATGGTGGAGAGGTTATCCTGCAAAGTCTTGTAGACCTTATCCCGGAACTTTTCATCGGGCACCCGCAGCACCCGGGCCATTGTCTCGTAGTCAAAATCCACAATCAGATTGCCCACGAAAACAATGAAGTCGCCAATTTCCGCCACGCCGTTGCCGGAAATCTTGCGATTGCCGGCGATGATATCGTTGACCGGCTTGTACTCGGCAGGGATGCCCAGGGCCCGGTAGGCCGCGATGGGGGCCTGAAGGAACTTTCGGTAGAACGCCGCCTTGTCCTTCGGGACCAGTGGGTTCTCCTTGTGGACGACCAACTGGTAAAAGAGTTGTTCGCCGTCCAGATACACGGCGCCACCTCCGACCTCCCGCCGGAAGACCGGGATGCCGCGCTCCCGACAGTAATCCAGGTCCACTTCCTGCTCCACATCCTGGAAGTAGCCAATGCAGACGTAGGGGGAAGCCGGGGAGAGGAGATTCAGCCCTTCTCGTCCGGTGCGGGGAAGGGCATGATAGAGGAGTTGGGAATCCGTCCAGGGGACGCTTTCCAGTCGGTAGAGTTTCATCGTTGACATCAGAGGATTACTTCATTCGTTCCCGCAACGGGGGCAGCGCGCGGACCTGTTCGGTAAACTCGCGCACAGTTTGGGCGAACAGTTCACCTTCCGATGAGGAGACCCACTTCACCAGAAAGCGCTCTGGCTCAATACCGGTGAACTCCAGGAGCGCCCGCAAGACCGGCATCCGACGGGCAGTCCGGTGGTTGCCGGTGGCATAGTGACAATCGCCAATATGACAGCCCAGGACCATCACGCCGTCGGCGCCCTCTTTAAAGGCCCGGATGACCAGTTCGGGAGCGACCCGTCCAGAGCAGGGGACGCGGATGATTTTCAGGTTAGGGGGATACTTCAGCCGGGCCGCACCAGCCAGGTCCGCCCCGGCATAACTGCACCAGTTGCAGAGGAAGCCAATGATTTTCGGTTCGTCACCAGCCATACGGGGACCCCCTGACGCCACAAATGACCGGGCTTATCGGCATCTGCCCATCTGCTCCCACCTCCAGGGCCGCCAGCATCCGATGATAGCGCGAAAGCCCCGGATTGTCAAATCCTTTCAGACGAAGGGGTAAAATCCGCCGGTTGTTCTCTGCGGTGAACCGTCTCACCGCCTATCAGGATTTGCCAATTTACGAAACAGTAGGATAATATAAACCACCTGACCCCAGGAGCGAGTGATGAGCCAGGCAGTAAACATAGACCTCATCCTGAGCCAGGTGCGGGCAGCGCTTGCTGCCGGAGAGTGGGATCGGGCTGTCGCTCTGATAGAATCCCTCCGCCCGCCGGACCAGGCTGACCTCTTCGGCGAACTGCCGCCCGAAGAGCAGGACGTCCTGCTACCGCGCCTGGACGTGGAGGATTCGGCGGACATCCTGGAGGAACTGGAAGACAGTGAGGCCGCCGAATTGGCTGCGCGCCTGGATGTAGAGACCCTGGCCCACATCCTGGACAAAATGGAGCCGGATGAGGCCGCTGACCTCCTGGGCGACATCCCCCCTGCCCAGGCCCTCCAGGCCCTCTCCGCAATGGAGGAGGCCGACGAGGTAGAGCCTCTCCTGGCTCACCCCGATGAAACCGCCGGCGGCCTGATGACCCCTCCCCCTGTCACCCTGCGCCAGGATATGACCGTTGAGGAAGCCATCGCCCACCTGCGCGCCCTGGCCCCCGACTCCGAGACGGTCTACTACCTCTTCGTTGTGGACGAGGAGAGCCGCCTGGTCGGTGTCGTCTCCTTGCGGCAACTGATCGTGGCCCCGCCCACCGTCCGCATCTGCGAGATTATGGCCACCGAGGTCATCTATATCCACGCCAGCGCCGACCAGGAAGAGGCCGCCCGCCTGATGTCCCGCTATGGCCTGCTGGCATTGCCAGTGGTGGACGACAAGGACCGCATCCTGGGCATCATCACCCACGACGACCTGGTCGGCGTCCTGGAGGACGAAGCCACTGAGGACATTTACCGCCTGGGCGCGTCCGAACCGCTGGACGAGCCGTACCTGGATACCCCTATCTCCAAGATGTTCAGCAAGCGTATCAGTTGGCTCCTGTTGCTGTTTGTGGCAGGGACTCTCACCGGCAGTGTTATGCGCTTGTTTGAACACGAACTGACCGAAGCCATTGCGCTCACTTTTTTTATCCCCCTGCTCATCGGCACGGGCGGGAATGCCGGAAGCCAGGTCGCCAGCGCCATCATCCGCGCTCTGGCGCTGGGCGAACTGACCTTCCGATACCTGCCTCTGGTCATCTGGCGGGAAATCCGCACCGCCTTCCTGCTGGGATTGGCTATGGGTATGTTCGGAACTTTGCGCGCCATTACTTGGGATTCTCCCATCTCCCTCGCAACGACGGTTGGCATCAGCATGAGCGCCATCGTCCTCTGGGCTGCCATCATCGGCGCCAGCCTGCCTCTGATCGCTCACCGTCTGCGGATTGATCCGGCCGTCATCTCCAGCCCAGCCATGACCACCCTGGTGGACGCCACAGGGCTGGTCATCTACTTCCTCATCGCCCGGGCGATTATGGGACTATAAATGACCCAGTGACCGAACGATCTATGACGGAAGCGACCTGGATCCTTGTCACCAGCGAAGACGACCTGCAGGCCCTCATACAGGTCCTGCAGGCCCAGCCTGCCATTGCGGTGGACACCGAGTCTAACTCCCTCTACGCGTACCACGAACGGGTCTGCCTGATCCAGATTTCCGTCCCCGACACCGACTACATCGTGGACCCGCTGGCCGGGCTGGACCTTTCTCCGCTGGGCCAGGTCTTCGCCGATCCCGGAATCCAGAAAGTCTTTCACGCGGCGGAGCAGGACATTGCCGGTCTAAAGCGGGACTTCGGCTTCCGGTTCGTCCATCTGTTTGACACTATGCGGGCAGCCCGCATTCTGGGCTGGCCGCGCGCGGGGCTGGCCGCCCTGCTCCAGGAACACTTTGGCATCCGCACCGACAAGCGTTATCAGCGGTACAATTGGGGCCAGCGGCCTCTGAGCCTGGATGCACTGCAGTACGCGGCCTGGGACACCCGCTATTTGCTCCCCCTGCGGGACCGCCAGATGCAGGAGTTGGCGCGGACGGGCCGGGTCCGGCAGGCCGCCGAGTCCTTCGCCCGGCTGGCCCAGACTCCGCCCGCCAGCCCCCATTACGGCCCGAGCGCCTTCTGGCGGATGCGGACCGTCCATTCGCTGCACGACCGAGAGCAGGCCATCCTCTGGCAACTCTACCTCTGGCGGGATGAACTGGCCTCCTCCCAGGACCGCCCTCCTTTTCGGGTCATGAGTGACGAAGTTCTGGTCCGCCTGGCGCGAGCCCGCCCCCGGACCCTGGCTGAACTGGCCGCAGTTGGACGATTCCCCCGGCAATGGCTCCGCCGGTACGGGCCGACCATCCTGGAAGCCGTTGCGCGAGGAGAAAGCGGGCCGGCCCCCCAGCCTCCCTGTGTGGCCTATTCGGACGACGAGCAGGAGCGGTACCAGGCCCTGCGGGAATGGCGCCGGAGAATAGCCGAAGCACGCGGCGTGGCCCCGGATGTGATTCTGCCCAACGCGCTCCTCCGGGCCCTGGCAGTGCGCAATCCCCAGACGCTGGAAGAACTGGTGGAAGTGGATGGTCTGGGTCCCTGGGCCCGCGAAACTTGGGGGCCGGAGATTCTACAAACCCTGCAGTCATGTCGGAAAAATATCAGGAGGTGAGATAATGCCCATGGCCAATCTGTGGCGAGAACTGCCCCCGGGGCCGGATGCCCCTCGGGTCATTTACGTGGTGGTGGAAATCCCCAAGCGCTCCCGAAACAAATACGAGTACGACGAGCGGGGAGGTTTCATTAAACTGGACCGGGTGCTGTATTCTTCCCTCCACTACCCGGGCGACTACGGTTTCATCCCTCGCACCCTCCACGAAGACAATGACCCCCTGGATGTGTTGGTGATGACCAACGAACCCACCTTCTCCGGCTGTGTCATTGAGGCCCGACCGTTGGGCGTCTTCCATCTGCTGGACCGGGGCCGGATAGACGACAAGATTCTGGCCGTACCCCATACCGACCCGCTGTTCAACGACTACCGTTCCCTGGACGATGTTCCACCCCACTTTCTGGAGGAAGTGAGCCATTTCTTCAGCGTCTACAAAGACCTGGAACAAGCAGAGGTAAAGGCACTGGGCTGGGAGGGACTGGACCGGGCTTACCAGGAGATAGAACGGGCCATCCAGATGTACGTGGACATGCTGCGGTCCAGACGATAGACCATAGACAACGGTGGTCTGCATAACGTCATCCCAATTGGGGGACAGATAACACTAACTCCCCCGGTTTCCTTTCGTTATACTGGGAGGCCGAAAGAGAGGAAACCGTGGGACGGATTCGGGTGCTGATCATTGACGACCACGACGCTGTACGCCAGGCGCTGGAGGCTCGCCTGCGCTCCGCTGCGGGGGTGGAAATCGTCGGCTGTACCGGCTGCTGGCAGGAGGGAGTCCTTCTGGCTGCAGAGAAAGCCCCCGATGTAGTCATCTTAGAGACCAAACGCTCCGACGGGCAGGGGATGGCTGCTCTGAGGCGGCTGAAGGCCGAATGTCCCAGCGTCCAGGCAATTGTCCTCACATCCTACCCCGACCCGGAAGAAAGGCGGCAGGCTCTACAAGCCGGGGCCTCTCGCTACCTGCTAAAAGAGATTGACTCTTCCCGCCTGGTTCAGGAAATCCATTCCCTTCTGCGTCCCCGGGCTGCGATATAGTCTACCCCTTCCCCCTCCTCCGGGTTGTACATCCTACTCGCCCGAACACAGCAAATTGCTTTTCCCCATCATCCTCCCTCCCCGCGCCGTTTGCCAAACCGGGACTTTCTGGTATAACAGGGAACACACAAGCATCCCCTCGGGTCTTGCCAACAGGATTGACACTGAATTTCCATCCGGAGCTGAGGATGTCGCTGAAAGCACTGTTAAAGGCTATGCGTCCCAAACAGTGGGCAAAGAACATTTTCGTCTTTGCCCCGCTGGTCTTTGACCTGAAACTGTTCCATCCCGTCTATCTCGCTCGGACTCTGGCCGGTTTCTTTCTGCTGTGCATGATCTCGGGCGCCGTCTACCTGATCAACGACCTGGTAGATGTGGAGAAGGACCGCCAGCATCCGCGCAAGCGGAATCGCCCCATCGCGTCCGGGCAACTTTCCCCGCGCCTGGCACTGACGGCGGCCGTCCTCATCCCTCTGATCAACATCCCCCTCGGGTTCTGGCTGGACCCGCTCTTTGGCACGATTCTGGTGACGTACTTTGCTTTACAGATTGCTTATTCCTTCATCCTCAAGAATTCGGTCATCATTGACGCTATGGCAGTGGCAGCGGGGTTCGTCCTGCGGGTAGCCGCGGGCATCCCACTGGTGGAGGCAGAGCGATTCTCGCCCTGGATTTACACCTGTATGGGGCTGCTGGCCCTTTTCATCAGTTTCAGCAAACGTCGCCACGAATTGACTCTCCTGGGAGAGAATGCCAACGACCACCGAGAGAGTCTGGGGGAATACACTATCCCCCTCCTGGACCAGTTTATTCTCATCGTGACCGCTGCGACACTGGTGGCCTACACCCTCTACACCTTCTCCGCGCCCAACCTGCCACCGAACCATATGATGATGCTGACCGTGCCCTTTGTCCTCTACGCTGTCTTCCGATACCTGTATCTGGTCTACGTCAAGGGGCTGGGCGGGGAACCGGAAGAGATTGTCCTGCGGGACCGACCGCTGCAGGTCGGAGTACTGCTATGGGGACTGGCCGTCATCCTGATTATGTATCTGGGGTAAAAGAGACCGCTATCCGGGCCTCTGCTTCGGGCAAGGTCATCCTGCTGGGCGAGCATGCGGTGGTGTATGGGCGGCCAGCGATCGCCATTCCCCTGAGCGGGCTGCGTGCGCAAGCCACCCTGATCCCCCACCCCGGCCCCTTCCATATCCAAGCCCCGGCGGTGGGAATAGATGCTCCTCTCTCCAAACTCCCTCCCGACCACCCGCTGGCGCGCATCGTCTATCTGACGGCAGAACATATCCGTCGGCCTCTGCCGGACGCTCTCCTGCGCATAGAGTCCGAGATTCCTGTCGCCTCGGGGCTGGGGTCAGGGGCAGCGGTCTCCACCGCCATCGTCCGGGCGCTGGCCGCCTGGTATGGCGTCCCGGCGGACCCACCGACTGTCTCCGCGCTGGTATATGAGGTAGAGCGCATTTACCACGGCACCCCCAGCGGGATAGATAATACCGTCATCGCCTATGAGCAGCCCGTCTACTTCATCCGGGGGCAAGCGCCGGAGCCCCTGCCGGTAGGAGCGACGCTACACCTGCTGGTGGCGGATAGCGGCATCCCCAGCCAGACCCGTGAGGTGGTGGAAGACGTCCGACGAAACTGGGAGGCAGAACCAACCCGCTATGAGATGCTTTTTGAGCGGGTTGCCGAAGAAGTAGAGAAGGCCCGAGAGGCCATCACCCGGGGCGACGCACGGGCGCTGGGAAAGCGAATGGACGCCAATCATAAACTCCTGCAGGAAATTGGCGTCTCGGCGCCCGCGCTGGACCGACTGGTAGAGGCCGCCCGGCGGGCAGGGGCGCTGGGAGCCAAACTCTCCGGCGCCGGACGGGGAGGCAACATCATCGCACTGGTGGACAAATCCACAGCCGAGAGAGTGCGAGAGGCGCTGAAGACAGCAGGCGCCGTCCACATCTGGCAGACAGACGTAGAAATGGGCCCGGCACCTCTGGCCGTGCCTGGCCCATCGTGACCGAAAATGGCGGAAAAGGTCTTCCTGAAACTGGGCGGGTCGCTGATCACCGATAAATCCTCCCCATACACGCCGCGTCCGGAAGTCATCCGGCGGCTGGCGGAGGAGATCCGGGAGGCACTAACAGCGCGGCCGGAGATGGAGTTAGTCATTGGCCACGGGTCCGGCTCGTTCGGCCATGCAGCCGCCGCATCCTACGGCACCCGGCAGGGAGTCCGCACTCCCCGGGAGTGGCGGGGGTACGCGGAGGTGGCAGCGGCCGCCGCACGCCTCAACCGCATCGTCACCGACCACTTCTGGGAAGCCGGAGTGCCCGTGCTGAGCCTCCAGCCCTCGGCCTCGGCCCGCTGCCGGGACGGCGAACTGGTCCACATGGAGATAGCGCCGATTCTGGCCGCACTGGCTCACGGGCTGGTGCCCCTCATCTACGGGGACGTGGCGCTGGATGAGATACGGGGGGGGACCATTATCTCCACAGAGGACCTCTTCGTTTACCTGGCCCCTATCCTCGCCCCGCAGCGGATTCTCCTGGTCACCCAGGTGGCAGGCGTGCTGGACGCTGAGGGACGGGTGATTCCCGCCATCTCCCCAACCGACATCCCGGCCCTGCAGCCGTCCTTGGGGGGAGCGCGCGGTGCAGATGTGACCGGCGGAATGGCCAGCAAGGTGGAGCGAATGGCCGCGCTGGTGGAACAGTGCCCGAACCTGACTGTGCAGATTTTCTCCGGAGAAATCCCTGGAATGGTCCTCTCGGCCCTGATGAATGCGGGCATACCCTCCGGCACCCGTATCTGCCGGTAGCCTGCCCTCCCCTGCCCGCCTGCCTTCCCCCGCCCGCTGGCTCTCCCCCATCCCCCTACCCTCCTCCACCCGCTTGCCTTCCCCACCCTTCCCAGTTATAATGAACAACGCACCCGAGAATCAGCATTCCGCTGATTCTCCAATTCCCTGATTCTGGATTCTCTGATTTCCTGATTCCCAATGACCGTTGCCCTGACCCTGATGCTGGAATTCCTTCACGGCCTAGCGTTCTTCATGCTGGGCCTCTTCATCCTTTTCATCATCCCCCGTATCGGGCGCTCCAGCATCCTCTGGCCTATGCCCCTGCTGGCCCTTTTCGCTTTTGGCGAGGCAGTCGTCGCCTGGGACCCGGTACTGGCTGCTGCGTTTGGCCTTCCCACCGATCCCACTGGCAGACTGTCCCTCCTGCCCATCGGGCTCCGGGCCGTCCCGACCATCATCGCCTACTGGGCCCTCCTGGCAACCAACCTCTCCGTCCTCCGCGCCGCCGACCGGCCCCCCACCCTGACCCTGCCGCTGTTCATCCTGGCCCTCTATCTGATCGGCCTGACCGCCGCCACAGTATGGGCCGGTGCTGAAGAGACTGCCCCCTGGGCCCACATGGCCGCTCGCATCGGCTTGGCCCTCCCCGGCGGCCTCCTGGCCCTCCTCACCCGCCGACAACCGGTCCAACCCGGCACACCGCCCGTCTTCCGTATGGCCGAACGTCCCCTCCGCCGCGTCAGCGTTACGATGGCCGCCTTTGGCCTCCTGGCGGGCATCCTTCACCCCAGCCTCTCCTTGCTGGACCTCCCCATCTCCGGCGTCCTATTCCCTGTCCTCTCCGCCCTCCTGACCCTCTGCGGCGTCGCCATCCTCTCCGGGCTGATCCAGACCCTCAACACCGTCCAGGTCCAGGTGGAAGAATGGCTGGAAGAGGTCCGGCAGGCCCAGGCCCTGGCCGCCGACCGGGAGCGCATCAGTCGGGAACTCCACGACGGCATCATCCAGTCCATCTACGCCGCCGGACTGATGCTGGAAGGCGTCCGGGCGACCATCCCCGAAGACCCTGCCGCCGCTCAGGCCCAACTGAGCCGCGTCCTGCAGAGTCTGAACCAGACCATCCAGGACATCCGGCGCTACATCTTTAACCTCCAGGGCGGCTTCCCCCAATCCGACCTGGTCAGCGGACTGGAAGAACTGCTGCGGGACTTCCGCATCAACACCCTGCTGGAAACCCACCTCACCGTCTCCGGCGAGGAGCGGAAAAGGCTGAGCGCTGAACAGCGGCAGCACATCCTCCAGATTGTGCGCGAGGCGCTGGCCAACGTCGCCCGCCACGCCCACGCCCGCCGGGTGGATGTCCGCCTGCTCTACGAGGCCCGCACCCTCCAACTCCGGATCGCCGACGACGGCGTCGGCCTGGCGATGACGCCCACCGCTACCGGGCAGGGCATGCGCAATATCCGCGAACGGGCTCGCCTGCTGGACGGCACCCTGGATATAGATAGCGCCCCGGGCCATGGTGTCACCATCACCCTGACTGTCCCGTTGAAAGGAGAGGTGTGACCCTGCGCATCCTGATTGTGGACGACCACGAAGTGGTCCGGCTGGGCCTGCGGGCTCTCCTGGACCGACACCCCGATTTCACCGTGGTGGACGAGGCCAGCACCGCCCGAGAGGCGCTCCAAAAGGCCCTCCTCCACCGCCCGGACGTTGTCGTCATGGACATCCGGCTCCCCGGACGCAGTGGCATAGATGGCTGCCGGGACATCGTCTCCCAGTTGCCCGATACCCGAGTCATTATGCTCACGTCCTACGCCGAAGACGAACTCCTCTTTGATGCCATTGAGGCTGGTGCTTGCGGCTACGTCCTCAAACAGATCGGGAGCGACGACCTGATCCGGGCCATTGAGACGGTCGGGCGCGGCGGAGCGTTGCTGGACCCCTCCGTCACCCGGCGGGTCCTGGAACGGGTGCGGGAAGCAGCCCGCAAGGACGAACTTGCCGCCTTCGCTGAATTGACCGAGCAGGAACTGCGGGTGCTGGCCCTCATCGCCGAAGGGAAGACCAACCGGGAGATCGCCCAAGCCCTCTACCTGGGCGAAGGGACGGTTCGCAACTACGTCAGCAGTATCCTGAGCAAACTGAACGTGACGAACCGGGCCGAAGCCGCTGCCTTCGCCGTCCGGCACAACCTGAAAGAATACCTCCGTTCGCGAGAGGGATGAACAGCCACAAAGGACGCAGAAAAAAACTTTGCGCCCTTTGCCGCAGAGAAGAGCATGACCGACATCCTGAAAGGCCTCAACCCTCAACAGCAAAAGGCAGTCGCCGCGTCGGACGGACCGGTGCTGATCCTGGCCGGCCCCGGCTCCGGCAAAACGCGCGTCCTCACCCGCCGCGTCTCCTGGCTGGTGCTGGAGCGGAACGTGCCCCCCTGGCGCATCATGGCCGTCACCTTCACCAACAAGGCAGCCCGGGAGATGCGGGAGCGGCTGGAACAACAACTGGGCGTCTCCCGCGCCGCCGAACTGACTATGGGCACCTTCCACGCCACCTGCGCCCGCATCCTCCGCCGCGACGGCGAGACCATCGGCATCCCCCGCAACTACGCCATCTTTGATACCGACGATCAGGTCGCCCTGATCCGCCAAATTCTCAAAGACCTGAATATAGACGAAAAGCGCTACAATCCCGCCGCTATCCACGCCGTCATCTCCAGAGCCAAAAACGAACTGATCGGCCCCGACTCATTCCAGCCCGCCTCGTACTTTGAAGAAATCGCTCGGCGAGTGTATGAACAGTACCATGAACGGCTACGGGCCAACAACGGGCTGGATTTTGACGACCTGCTGATGGAGACAGTGCGCCTCTTCCGGGAAGCCCCTCACGTCCTGGCCCGCTACCAGGAACGGTACCTCCACATCCTGGTAGACGAGTTCCAGGACACCAACATGGCCCAGTACGTCCTCCTCAGACAACTGGCGGCCCGCCACCGCAACCTCTTTGTTGTCGCCGATGAGGACCAGTCCATCTACCGCTGGCGCGGCGCCGACTACCGCAACATCTCCCGCCTGCGGGAAGATTACCCCGACCTGGCGACCTACCTGCTGGAGCAGAACTACCGCTCCACCCAGACGATTCTGGATGTCGCCCAAGCCATTATTCGCCACAACACCAACAGGACCCCCAAGCATCTCTTCACCCATCGGGGCCACGGGCCCAAAGTCGTCATCCACGAAGCGTACGACCCGGAAGAAGAGGCCCAGTACGTGGTGGACACCATTGCGCGCCTGGTCCTGGGCGGCGAAGTGCAGCCTGGCGACTGCGCCATTATGTACCGGACGAATGCCCAATCCCGCGCCCTGGAAGAGACATTCATCCGGACCGGCCTCCCCTACCGGCTGGTGGGCGCTACCCGCTTCTACGCCCGACGGGAGATTAAAGACCTGCTGGCCTTCCTGCGGGTCGTCCAGAACCCCGCCGATTCCGCCAGCCTCCTGCGCATCCTGAACGTCCCCCCGCGCGGCATCGGCGCCCAGACAGCGCGGATTCTGGAAGACGCTGCGCGCGCCCGGAGAGTCTCCGTCTGGCAAATCATTGAGGAAGTAGCCCAGTCGCCGGATCATCCCCTCCTCTCCGGCCGCGCCCGGACCGCCGTGACCGCCTTCCACCGCACAGTGAGTCGCTGGTTAGAGATGACCGACGCGCCTCCCGCCAGCCTCATAGACCAGGTCATCGCCAACACCGGCTACGAGGCCTACATCCGGGACGGGACCGAAGAGGGCGAGGACCGCTGGGAGAACGTCCAGGAACTGCGCCGAGTCGCCATCCAGTACGCCGACGCCTCCCTCACCGACTTCCTGGCCGATATCGCCCTGGTCTCCGACGTGGACAATCTGACCAACGGCGTCAACGCCCCCACCCTGCTTACCCTCCACAGCGCCAAAGGGCTGGAGTTTCCCGTTGTTTTCATCGTCGGCCTAGAAGAGGGAGTGCTCCCCCACATCCGCTCACTGGACGACCCCGAGGCCCTGGCAGAGGAACGACGGCTGATGTACGTGGGCGTGACCCGGGCGAAGGAGCGGCTCTTTCTGACTTACGCCTTCCGCCGGGCCCGCCGGGGAGATTATGAGCCGAATATCCCCAGCCGCTTCCTGGCAGATATCCCCCCAACGCTGACGGAAGGCCAACGGCGGCAGAAGCCCTCGGGTCGGAGCGAGAGAACGCAGGCTTTCAGCCCGCGCTACCGCGCCGGCGAGCAGGTGGAGCACCCGACCTTCGGCCCGGGCATCGTCATCGCCACCCGCCCCCACGGCGACGAGGAAGAGGTCACCGTCGCCTTTGAACGGGTGGGCCTGAAGCGCATCCTGAGCAGTTACCTTCAGAAGAGAGTATGATTGATGCGGCCGATTCGCCACCGCATACATCATAGTCAGGAGGTCTGCTGTGAAAGTGGTCACCGTTGCCCAGATGCGGGCCATTGAGGCCGCATCCGACGCCGCCGGCCACACCTACGTGGCGATGATGGAGCAAGCCGGTCGGGCCGTCGCCCAGGTACTGATGGTCCGCCAGGACATGAAAAAGAAGCGGACGCTGGTCCTGGTCGGTCCGGGCAACAACGGCGGCGATGGGCTGGTCGCTGCCCGCTACCTGGCCCAGGCCGGGGCTGAGGTGGCCTGCTATCTCACCCGCCCGCGCGATCCCCAGAGCGACGAGAATTTCCGCCTGCTGCAGGAACTGCGGGTCTTCTGCACCGACGCCGACGCCGACCCGAACTTCCGCCGGCTCCGGCAACTGGCCACCAGAGCGGACGTGGTCATAGACGCCCTGCTGGGCACCGGCGCCACCCCACCCCTGAAGGGAGTCATCGCTCAGGTCCTGCAGACCGTCGGCGAAGTCCTGCGCGAACGGGCCACTCCCCGGCCGCCCGGATGGATGCGGGTCGGCGGCATCCCCGAGCCCGCCCCGGAGACCCGCCCCCTGGTCGTGGCGGTGGACGGCCCCAGCGGTATGGATTTTGACACCGGTGCGCTGGACCCAGCCGCCCTCCCCGCCGACCTGACCATCACCTTCGCCTATCCCAAAGTGGGCCACTTCCGTTTCCCCGGCGCGGCCGCGCTGGGCGAACTGGTCGTTGCGGATATCGGCACTGACCCGGCCCTGGCCGCTGATGTAGACCTGGAAGTGGTCACGCCGGACATGGTGCGCGGCTGGCTTCCGTCCCGCCCGCCGGATGCCCATAAGGGAACGTTCGGGCGGGCGCTCATTGTCGCCGGGTCGGCCAACTATACCGGCGCGGCCCGTCTGGCGGGGGCCGCCGCCGTCCGCGCTGGGGCCGGCCTGGTGACAGTGGCCCTCCCCGCTTCCATTCACAGCGCCGTCGCTGCCACCCTCTCCGAGGCCACCTACCTGCTGCTGCCCCACGAACTGGGCGTCCTGGCAGAGCCCGCCGTGGAAGTCCTGGCGGAACAGGCCAGCCGGTACGACGCCATGCTCCTGGGTCCGGGGCTGAGTCAGGAGAAGGAGACGGCAGAATTTCTGACGGCGCTCCTGCGAGGGCGGGAGCGCCGCCCGGTGGGATTCCTGCGCACCGGAGAGCCGACCGTTCAGCCCATTCCGCTCCCGCCGCTGGTGGTGGACGCCGACGGGTTGAACTTGCTGGCCCGGATGGACGGGTGGCCCGCCCGCCTGCCCCCGGGCAGCATCCTAACCCCCCATCCGGGAGAGATGGCGCGGCTGATGGGGGCCTCGGTGGCCGATGTGCAGGCAGACCGGGTAGGGGTCGCTCAGCAGAAAGCGCAAGAGTGGGGGCACGTGGTGGTTCTGAAAGGGGCGTTCACCGTCGTCGCCGCACCGGATGGGCGAACGGTCCTGGAGCCGTTCGCCAACCCCGCGCTGGCGACAGGGGGAACGGGAGACGTACTGGCCGGGGTGATTGTGGCGTTGCGGGCCCAGGGGCTGGGCCCCTTTGAGGCAGCAGTCGCCGGAGCCTACCTACACGGTCTGGCAGGGGAACTGGCCCGGCAGCGGCTGGGTCCAGCGGGCGTCGCCGCCGGAGACCTGGTGCCGCTCATTCCGGAGGCAAGATCGCTCCTTCAGGAGCGGAGCCGAATAAAAGACGCCGGCGGGAGATGAAGGGAGAGCACATAGAAGAGAGTGGAGAGGATTGGGATCCCCGGCCCCAGCGGAATCCATCGTATCCTGGAGAGACGACCGGAAACAAAGGCGGCTCCCAACAGGACTTGACAGGAGCCGCTTCCTGCAGCCACTGGCAATTCGTGCCGCCCCTGGCGGTATGAACTTTCCGGCCAGTACTGTCATCCCGCCGAGGGCATCTGATTTGAGGATGTTCCGCGTCCAGTTTCCAGGGAAGCCATTCAGACGCCCAGGGCGCCAGAAGCATTCCCGCATAACTCCGAACCAGACTCCTGCGGTCAGCAGCCGCTAACAGCCCAACGGCTCTATCCCTCTATCCCCAGCACCCGATTCACGCTATCTATCAGTTCCTGGGGGCCGAACGGCTTGGTGATATAGTCGTCCACTTTGGCAATATGCAGGCCGAGGACTTTATCTATGCTCTGCGCTTTCGCCGTGACAATGATAACGGGGATGTTGCGCAGTTCCTCGTCGGCCTTCATATGCTGGTAAATCTCCCAGCCGTCCATATCCGGCATCATCAGGTCCAGAAGGACCAGGTCCGGTTTCACCTGCCGCACCGTCTCCAGCCCTTCTCGCCCTCCAACCGCGCCGATCAGTTCAAATCCCCTGCGCCCGAGAATCAGCCGGACCAGATCTATCATCTCCGGCTCATCCTCAATGCAAACAATTCTCTTTTTCGGTTGTTCGGACATTTACTGCCTCCTCCCGCAGGGCAATTACGGTAATATTAGGATATCAGAAATTCAGCTTTTTGGCAAGCCCATTTAACCAAGATGCAACCTCTTCGTAACTTTATCTTACTGTTGCTTTCGCGCCAGAATCTCTCGGTAGATGTTCACCAACTGCCGCCCAGCGCGGTCCCAGGAAAAATGCCGCAGAGCCCGCTGCCGCAGCCCCTCTCCCAGCGCCCGCCGCAGGTCCGGTTGCTCCACGAGCACCTGAATGGCTCGGGCCAGCGCATCTGGGTCGCCCGGGGGACTGGCGTATACCCCTAGGGAGCCCAGGTACTCCCGACTGACCGGGGTATCAAAGGCGACGGTGGGCAACGCCATGGCCATGTAGTTCAGAATCTTGCCGCTCCCCTCGGTAGCGGAAAGTTTGGGCGCCACCGCGATGTCCCCCAGGGTCAGGTGAAACGGGCTCTGATCGTAGGGGACTTTGCCGGTAAAGACCACCCGGTCATCCACGCCCAACCGGCGCGCCTGAGCCTGATAATATATCTCAGCCGGGAAACCACCGATCAGGAAATAGACCTCCTGCCCGGATGCTTTCAAAAGATGGGCAGCCTGCAGGAGTTGGGGGATCCCCTGCCAGTCGGCCAAAAGCCCCAGATAGACAACAACAGTGGCCCGAGGCGGAATGCCCAGAGCGGCTCGGCGGGCCGATACCTCCTCCGGTGAAAGCACCCCCGGTCGGAAGAAGTCGGCGTTGACGCAATCGGGGAGAGGGCGAATACGGACAGAGTCCCCCAGATGACCCAGTTGGACCGCCCCCTGCTGAGTGCTGGTGATAATCACATCCGCCATTTCGTTGATGCGCTCCTCCAGCAGGCGCACCCAGCGGTACCAGGGCCCCCGGGGGTTCAGGAACCGGTGGTCCACCATCTCTCCGGTCAGGCTTCCCTGCCGGTCAAAGACGACGGGCAGGCCCTGTAGCCAGCCGAGCGCCCGACCGATCAGCGCACCCTCGTAGAGATGGCCGTGGATGAGGTCAAAACGGCGGCGGAGAAGAAGGCCTAGCACCCGCCAGGCCAGAAAAACATCAAAAGCCAGTTTGTGCAGGCTGGAGCCCACCTCATAGTCGGCCCGCCAGGGGGTGGGACGACAGCGAACAATCTCCAGCCCTGGAATGTCCCGCCCCAGGTAATAGGTGGCGATGGTTACCTGATGCCCCAACCGCTGGAGAACCCGCGCCTCCTCCAGAATGCGAACATGACAGCCGTAGTCCAGAAAAAAGGACGTCGGCGCAATCATCAGGATGCGCAGGGGACGGTTCATCGGAGTTCTGGGACGCTACTCCTTCCGGGGTGAGCGGCGGCGAAAGAGACCACCCAAAAACATCTGGGCCATCTGCTCTCCCATGCTAGGGACCTGGATCGGCTCTCCGGCTTCCTCGTGCATCCCCCGGGCGCGCTCCTGCAGCCAGCGGGCCCGGCCCGAGGCAGCCTGCGCGTAGGCGTCCTCCAGGGCCTGCTCATCGCTCTCCATCAGCCACTGCCGGATGCGCCCCACTTCCTCCAGAAACATGTCCAGTCGCCGGAGGAGGTTCTCCCGGTTCAGGAGTGCCTCCATCCGCCAGGCAGCAGCATCTGCCGTAACCGGCCCGGTGGGCAAGGCGAAATCCCAACCCGCCAGTTTGCGCATATCCGCCCAGCCGGGAGTCCCCAGCAGCGTGCGCAGCAGCGCGACGGCGACAAAAGTCGGCAGGTCCACCGCCCCCGCCTGCAGCCCGTCGCACTCCACCGGATCCATAAAGAGCGGGCGAGCGCCGACCGCCTGGACCAGACCCAGGAGCGCCGTTACCGCGTCGGGGTCGGTATCAGCAGCCGGCGTGACGCAATAGAAGCCGTCCTCAAAGAGGTCAGCCCGCGCGGTATCGGTGCCCACCAGCGGCTCCGTCAGCGGTACTTTGGGACCGGGGATGGGCAACCCGCTCACAAAGCGAACGTGCGCCGGAAGCGATTTCCTCGCCCATTCCAGCACTGGCACCTTGAGGGTCGCTGTGTCGGTAACGACGCACCCCTCCTCCAGATGCGGCCCCAGCACCTCCAGCGTCTCCCGGACCGCCGGGAGCGGCAGCGCCAGGATGACCATTGCAGCCCGTTCACAGGCAGCGGGGAGGTTCCAGTGCGTCTTGCTCACAGCCCCCATCTGGGCCGCCTTGCGGGCCACCGCCGGATCAACGTCGTGCCCCATCACCTCCAGCGCCGGCTCCCGCTTCCGCAGGGCTAGTCCGATAGAACTTCCCACACAACCCAGGCCAATAATGGTAATGCGCGTCTTCATCATCCCGATTCCATACTCCGTATGTAATCCCTCCACACCAGCCCGAAGAGCGCAGCGGATACCAGGGTGGCATAAAAGCCCACCGGTGCCGACGAAATGGGTATCAGCCAGCAAAGACAGACGCTATAATACAGGAGCAACTGGGCAAGGTAAACAACGCTGATGATGCCGAAGAGCAACAGCCAGGCTATCGCATACTCCCACCGCCGCTCTTTCAGAACGGTCCACCAGCGGCGGACCTGAAAGGCGGCCCCCAGTCGGTCCTCGGCGACAAAATGGGCCATTGCCGCTGGCAGAGGGATAACACCCAGGAAAAGGAGCAATGAACCCACAAAAAAGGAGAGAAGACAAATGGCCATCAGAACGATAAAGGCCATAAAGAACACATCAGGCTGCTGGCGTTCCGCGAAGGGGATCAGACCGAAGGAGCCGACCATGTATATAGCGAAACCTCCCAGCCAGATGAGCGTTCCGGGCAGGAGGTAAACCAGAGCAACAGCAAAGGCGCGCAGTCCACTCACAAAAAGCCGACCCCAGTCCTGCCAGAGGGGCAGGCCTGGCTCCTCCCCCTGAATGACCCGGCGCATCACCTCTACGGCATAGCCGAAGACAAAAAGCACCGGCACAATGGGGATAACCCAGCCGGCGAAGTACAACGCGCAACCGATGATGAACCGGTTGACCCAGTCCGGCCCCTGAAAGGGGAAGCGGAACAGGAATTTCAGATCGGAAAGAATATCCCGGTGCATGGTAGCCTCCCGCAATTCTGGCTCACAGAAAGACGCAAAGAACACGGAGATTTTCTATATGAAAACGATCACGCCCGCCCATCCGCCTCCTGAAGGAGGGCCAGAAGACGGTCTTCTTCGTTCCCTGGGGAGTCCAGGGGGTCATGGTGGCGGCGGATGAGGGCGACGGCGAGGGGAGAACACCCCGCCTGGGCCGCCCACTCCGCCCCAATGTCAGCATGTCGCCGATAGACCCCAAAGGGCCGTCGCCAACCCGGCGGGTCGCCCTCACTCAGTCGGTCCAGCCAGCGGGGGGCCCACCGTTCTAAGAGCACCACCGCTACCCGCACCCACAGGGGCGGAGGCCCGGCCGCTTTCCCCACATCGTGCAGGAGCGCAGCCACCAGCAGGTCCTGCGGCTGAGGTCCCTGGGCCGCCAGTATCTCGCAGACCCTCAGCGCGTGGCGGCGGTCCGGCGGCGACATCCGGCGGAAGAGGGCCCGCTGGGCCGGAGTCAGCACCTTTGCAGCCACATCCCCGTCATCTCGGACCAGCGGAGCCATCAGCGCCGCAAAGAACTGGCGCACCCGGTAGGCTGTCTGCCCCATCACAGCCAGAACAGGAGTACCCAAAGCGGGGTTTTTACCAGCCCGATCAGCATGCCGATGAGGTCCAGTCCCAGATAGGGGAGCAGAAAGAGCAGTCCCAGCAGGACGTAGGGGCTATAGGGGCGGAAGGAGAGGAGCGCGTCCCCCCACCGGGGTGGCAGAACCCCCACCAGCACCTTCTCCCCGTCCAACGGGAAGAAGGGGAGCAGGTTGAAAAGGGCCAGGTTCAGGCTGACGTCGGCGACGAGGAAGAGCAGAGTCGCCAGATTCAGGCGCGCGGACACCACATCCACCACCGAAAGCCAGCCCAGCCGGAAGGGCAGCGCACAGAGCATCGCCAGCAACAGGTTGGAAGCAGGCCCGGCAAAGGCAGAAAGGGCCATACCCGCCCGGGGAGAAGTCCGCATCCGGTAGGGGTTGACCGGCACCGGTTTGGCCCAGCCAAAACCCGTCAGCAGAAGGAGAATAGCCCCCATGATGTCCAGATGGGCCAGCGGGTTCAGGCTCAGCCGGCCCTCCCAGCGGGGGGTGTCGTCCCCCAGTTCGTGGGCCGACCAGGCGTGAGCCCACTCATGGAGCGGCATCCCCACCAGCAGGACAATCAGCCGCGCCAGAAACGTCGTAGGTGAGATTCCCAGCATCCCACTCCTTTAAGACCACCAAGACCACGGACGGTTGGTTACTGCGCCGCGCGGAGGATTTGAGTTACCAACTGGCTGCCCAGGATGGCCAGGCCGTCGGTGGGCATATAGTGGGCAGCGGAGTCCTCAAAGAGGACCGACGCGCGCGGCGGGAAGTCCTCGTCCCCCAGCCAGTAGACGGCCGCCAGGTGGATGCGCGGGAAAACCGCAAAGATGTACCCCGCGTCTCCCAGGTCCAGTGGTTCGCCCTTCAGCCGCTCACCGGCCCGGCGAAGCCCCTCCAGACCCTGTTCGCCCAGTTCCCGAACTAGGCGATCCTCGGCATAGCCGCGAAACGCTTGCGCGTAGAACATCCCGTCCGGTAGACCATGGAAAGCGACCCATCGCCGGGACGGGGTAGTGCCGTCGGCGGTCACCAGGTAGGTAAGGATGAGAGCCTGGATGAAAGACGATGGCTCTTCCCCCGTATCCGCCCGTCGGACGACGAAATCCGGTGGGCCAACCCGGTAGTCCCGCCAGAAGAACGGGAGTCGCAGTGAGCCCTCGGGCTCCAGGGTGGCACCGCTGCGCAGTTCCAGTTTGTGGAGAGGAACTGAGCGCAACTGCTCCCGCGCGCCGGCGACGCGCGGGGCCAGTTTGTCGTACCATTCCTGGAGCCCGGCTGGATGTCCTCCTGGTCTCAGCATCGCGCTACTGTTGCCGCAACTGGCCGATCAGTTCCAGAAACTCTTCCCACTCCTCCTCAAAGAAGTGGACGGTGACGCTCCCGAACTCCAGATGATACGTAATCTCGCCGTCCGGCTCCTCGGTCCGCCAGATACTGTAGTTATCGGTTTCAGCCAGAACTTCTATCTCTTCCATTTTTGTCTCCTTTCATCTGTTTTTCAAAGATGTACAACGAGTATTCCCGGTCGGGGACCAGGCCAGCCGACCGGAGGGCCTCCAAGAGAGCCGGATCGGCGACGGAGAAAACCCGTACCCTCGGAAAGCCCTGCTGATAGGCCAGGAGGCGCAGCCCCCAGACCAGCGCTCTCAAACCCTCCGGAGTACCATCCATATAACCGACGGCCAGACGTTCTTCCTCCGGGTCAGCGAAGACGGCCGCCAGCGCGGCCAGCCGCCCGTCCAGGTCTATACCCCAGACCTGGCCAGCGGCGATGTGAGCCGCCAGACGGTCCTTCGTCAGTTGCTGCCATCGCCAGTATGCCTCATAGAGGCCACCGGAGGCCCGCCAAATGGAGGAATCCTCCACCAGCCCCCAGGCCGCTTCCAGGTCCTGAGGCCTCAGAGGGCGAAGGGCCTGGAGGCCCGGTATGGCGTCGGCGCTCCAGCGACGGAACTCGGCCACCCGCTGGAAGCCGTCCCGGAGGGCATTGCGGTGAATGGGGCGGTTGTAGGAAGCGGTGGCAAAGCGCAGCACCCTCACCCCCTGTCGTTCCGCCACGGCTAATTGATGGGCCTGGAGGAGACGGGAGATCCCCAGACGGCGATAACTGGGATGGACCCGCATCCCTTCCAGCCACCCCTCATCATCCGCGATGCGGCTCAGTTTCGCCAGCGCCACCACCCGCCCGTCCAGTTCCACCACCGAGAGTTCCCCCTCCGGGTCCGCCAGCCACTGGTCCCAAACCTCCGGGATGTAGTCTTCCCCGCCCCAAATCTGCGCGCAGATGGCCTCTATGTCCGCCCGGTCTTCGGGACGGGCCGGACGGATGTGCCAGCGGCGGGCCAGAATCCGCCGCCGGATGCGGTCCCAGAGACGCTGGCCCAGCCATGGACGGGGCAACGGCTGCGCCGAGGCCGGCGGAAACGGCTCCTGGTCCGTCATACGCCGGTAGATGTATTCGCCCAGCACCCGCAGCGTCGCCACGGTGGGAGCGGCGATGAGCACGCCCAGCACCCCCGCTAAACTGCCTCCCAGGATGACCGCCACCAGCACGACCAGCGGGTGGAGGTTCAGCCCTCGCCCCATGATGCGGGGAATCAGCACGTTGGTCTCCACCTGCTGGATAAGAATGTACGTCCCCGCCACCAGCACGGCGAACCAGAAGTTGCTCAGCGGCAACCAGTACGACCCCTGGAAGAGGGCAATCAGAATGGCCGGGATAGCGGCAATGGTCGGCCCGATGTTCGGGATGAACTCCAGCACGCCCGCCAGGAGCCCCAGGGCAGGAGCGTTGGGCAGTCCGATGGTTGTGTTGATGACCGTCGTGATGACGGCGATAAACAGTCCCAGAATCAGTTGCCCCCGCAGGAAGGCGTTCCAGATTTTGGTAATCTCGTGCCGCAGCCGGATGAAGTCCTCACGGAACGGTACGGGAACCAGGTTATCCAGCCAGGCCACAATGCGATGAGCATCCCGGGTCAGGTAAAAGGAAGAGAGCAGAATGAAAATGACCCAGAACAGCGTGGAAACAAAACCGACGACAAAGTTAACCGTCCCTGTGGCGACAGCCGTCAGGAACTGACGGATACCCTGCTGGAACTCCCGGTAGACGTCCCGCAGGTCAATCTGCCACTCCAAGACCTGGATGGGTTGGGCGAAGAACCGGTCCAGTTGGGCCGCGATGCGAACAAAGTCCAGGTTCAGCGATGTGACCGCCCGCACAGCCGGTGGCATCGCAATCACCGGCGCAGTTACCGCCACCGCAATGAGCACCAGAAAGACCAGCACAGTAGCCCAGGTCCGAGGGATACGCGCCCGTTGCTCCAGGAAGTCCACCACCGGGGCCAGGATGAAGGCCAGCAGGAAAGCCAGGATTAGCGGCGGCAGGACAGCCCGGAAACGGTATACAATGAGCGCCAAGAGAATGAAGACAATTGTCCCCACCAGGCGCTTTATTCCCCTATCCCAGGGTTGCACCGGTTCTCCGCTCATCCCTCATCACCAACCAATCCCGCCAGGACGTGAACGATCCGGCTCGGAAAGCGAAGTCCTCCAGAAACATTTTTCAAGTTGGAATCAGCCTGTGCCAGCAATCCCAGCGGCCTGCGCTACCTCTTATTTCACCGGCCCCACCTCATCCAGCGGCCAGTAAATGAAGACGGCATGCCCAATGATGTTCTTCAGCGGCACCGGGCCGAAGGAGCGGGAGTCGTTGGAGTGGCCCCGGTTGTCGCCCAGGACGAAGACATGCCCCTCCGGAACGGTGGTAGGGGGATAGTCCGGACCGCCCTGCTGGACCGCCCAGGGCTCGGTCAGCGGAATGCCATCCACCACGACCCGTCCGCCCTGGACGGCGACCGTCTCCCCGGGCAGTGCGACCACCCGCTTGATCAGCATATCCCGCGCTCCATCCAGGCGCAGGACAACCACATCCCCCCGACGAGGGCCTCCCATCAGCCGGTAGGAAATTTTTTCTACAATCACCCGCTCATTGTCGTAGAGGGTGGGCTCCATACTCTGGCCGCGCACCACCGTCGCCTGGGCCAGGAACCCGTTGATGAAGAGGGCGATGAGCAGCGCGGGAAGAACGGCTTCCACCAGTTCCCGAAGGGCCCGCAGCAAGACCCTCGCCAGGGGCCTCAGGAAGCCCCGCTCGGGTGCGGGGGAGGGAAGTTCCGGGTCGGACATAAGTTGCTCCTGCAACATGGCCTGGAGACGCGGGGCGCTTGGGCAGTGCTCGGCATCTCTATTTATCGACGGCGAGCGGGAAGCCGGCGGTCACCGTGATTGCGGCCAGCCGGCCCTCGGTCCCGCAGACGAGCCTCCTCTGGCGTCCATCCTTCCAGCACAGCCCGCCGGGAGAGGCGAATCTTCCCATCCGGGTCAATGTCCGTCACCATCACCATAATCTCATCGCCAATGTCCACCACGTCCCGGATGTTGGTGACCGGACGGTCGGAGAGTTGGGAGATGTGAACCAATCCGTCGGTGCCGGGGGCCAGTTCCACAAAAACACCGAAATCGGTGATGCGCACAACCCGGCCGGTATAGACTTTGCCGACTGCCGGGACCTCCGTCAGGCGGCGGATAATCTCCTCGGCCCGACAGGCGCCCTCCTGATTGGTGGAAGCGATGTAGATAGTGCCATCGTCCTCAATATCCACCTTGACGTCGCACTCCTCCTGGATGGCCCGGACTGTCTTGCCGCCGGAGCCGATGACCGCGCCCAGTTTATCCGGGTCCACGTGCAGGATGAGCATACGCGGGGCATAGGAGGAGAGTTCCGGTCGGGGCGCCGGGATGGTCTGGCGCAGGACGTCCAGAATCTGCAAGCGCGCTTGCCGGGCCTGCTCCAGGGCCTCGGCCATAATCTGGTCGGAGATACCCTTGATCTTGATGTCCATCTGCAGGGCAGTGATGCCCTTCTCCGTCCCGGCGACTTTGAAGTCCATGTCTCCCAGGTGGTCCTCCATGCCCAGGATATCCGTCAGGATGCGGTAGCGCTCTCCCTCTTTGACCAGCCCCATAGCAATGCCTGCGACATGAGCGCGGATGGGCACTCCGGCGTCCATCAGCGCCAGGGTGGAGCCGCAGACGGAGGCCATAGAGGTGGAGCCGTTGGATGAGAGGACCTCGCTGACGACGCGGATGGTATAGGGGAACTCATCCTCGGGCGGGATGACGGGCAGAAGCGCTCGCTCCGCCAGAGCGCCATGGCCGATTTCTCGTCGCCCGGGGCCTCGCAGCGAACGGGTCTCGCCGGTGGAGAACGGCGGGAAGTTGTAGTGGTGCATGTATCGCTTCGTCTCCTCCGGGGAGAGGTCATCCAGCAACTGCTCCTCCCGGGGGGTGCCCAGGGTCGTCACAGAGAGGACTTGGGTCTCGCCGCGCGTGAAGAGGCCGGAGCCATGCGTGCGGGGCAGGAGCCCCACCTCCGCAAAGAGAGGCCGGATGGTGTACGGGTCTCGTCCGTCCACGCGCAAACCGTCCTCCAGAATGCGCCGCCGGACCATTTCCCGCGTGACCTCCTCAAAGGCCTGCCAGATCAGCAGCGGCTCGACCGTATCGCCGAATTGCTCCTTCAGTTCGTTCATCAGGCCATTGATGGCGGCGTTGCGGGCCGCCTTATCCGGCGCGTCGTAGAGGGCAGAGACCAGGCGGTCACCGACGCACGCCTGCACCTGAGCGATCAGTTTCTCCGGGACGGCGTGGGAAGTGTAGGCGCGCTTGGGCTTGCCCACCTCTTGCTGCATCTCCTGCTGGATAGCGATGACATCCTGGATGGCCTGATGGCCCAACCGGAGCGCCTCCAGCATTGTCTCTTCGGAGACCTCGTCAGCGCCGGCTTCCACCATCAGGATGGCCTCAGCGGTCCCGGCCAGCCGCAGGTCCAGGAGACTGCGCTCCATCTCCGGGATGGTCGGATTCACCACCAGACGGCCGTCTATATAGCCAATGCGCGCGGCGCCCACCGGCCCACCAAAGGGGATATCCGAGACCATCAGGGCGGCGGAAGCGGCAATGATGGAGAGAATGTCCGCCTGATGCTCCTCGTCCTGTGAGAGGGGCGTGACAATAATCTGCACTTCATGGCGCATATCCTTCGGGAACAGAGGGCGCAGAGGACGGTCAGTCAGGCGGGCGATGAGGATGGCGCTCTCCGAGGGGCGGCCTTCCCGGCGTTGGAAGGAACCGGGAATGCGGCCAGCGGCGTAGAGTCGCTCCTCAAAATCCACTGTCAGCGGGAAAAAGTCTACACCTTCCCGCTCCTCGGCGGACATCGTGGCCGTGGCCAGCAGAACGGTGTCGCCGCAGCGGATGGTGACGGCGCCGCTGGCCTGCATAGCCAGATGGCCAGTTTGCAGGGTGAGGGTATGCTCCCCCAACCGGGTTATGAACGTACGACTTTTCATTAACTTCCTCCATGTCCGGAGCCCGCATGGAGGTTAGAAACTGGGAAATGGCCCGCGGGCATGCAGCGAGACATGTCCCAATTCCGAACCTCCTGCCGGACTCCGTTGCGATTCAGGGTTGGGGCGGGCAGCAGCGCCGCCCGCCCCAGCCCTCACAACCTTTACTTGCGCAGGCCCAGTCGGCGGACGACCTCTTTGTAGCGTTCGGGATCCGTTCGGCTCAGATAGGTCAAGTGACGGCGTCGCTTGCCCACCATCCGGAGCAAACCTCGCCGGGAGTGCTCGTCGTGCTTGTGCGCCCTTAGATGCTCCGTCAACTGATTGATCCGATGGGTGAGAATGGCAATCTGGACCTCTGGCGAGCCGGTGTCCTGAGGCGAACGGCCATACTCCTGAATAATCTGTTGCTTCGCGTCCTTACTCAACGGCATACAGTTCTCTCCCTCCTGCGCTCAATCATCCGCGGAGCCGGTCAGCCCCGCCGGTTAACGGAAGTATTTTACCACATTTCGGGTAGCAGGCAAGCCAACACCCTTGACAACCTGCCCCATCGTCTGTATAATTCGCAGTAGTACTCAATTTGTGAGTATTCAAATAGTGAGCAGATTATTCCATTCATCTCTACCTCTGGATAAAGTCGCCCTGGGCTTCCTGTTTTTCGGCCCAGCACACGGTTACGACCTCCACAGCCGCATTGTGCGGGAACTGGGACCAGTCTGGCACATCGGCATGGGACATCTCTACAACGCGCTCCGGAATCTGGAGCGGGAAGGACGAGTCCAATCTACCCTCATCCCCCAGGCCGACCGTCCCCCGCGCAAAGTCTACGCTATCACAGCCACCGGGCAGGAGGACTTTCTGGCCTGGGTTCGCCGTCCCGTGCCCGCCGTGCGGGACATCCGGGTGGAATTTCTCGCCAAACTCTACTTCCTGCGCGCCCTCGGCCTGGAAGGGTGGACGGAACTGGTAGGAGCCCAGCAGGCGCTTCTGGCGGCCCGACTGGCCCAACTGGAAGAGCAGTACGCCCGCACCGACCCCGCCGCCTTCCACCATCTGGTGCTGGACCTCCGCCGTCGCCAGACCCGGGCCGCGCTGGAATGGCTGGAGAGTTTGGCCCCGAACCACTGACCCCGTTCGGAGTCAGTCACGAAGCACAGATGAGCAGCATTTTTCAAGGAGGACTCACCGATGAAACGAACCGTTGCGATTCTCTTCGCTCCTCTCCTGCTGATCGCCTGCGCTCCGGAGAGGCCCTCCCTCACCCCATCGCCGTTGCAGGTGACCGACGTCCTGGGCCGGGAGGTAACCCTGACAGCGCTGCCTCAGCGCATCGTCGTCGCAGGCAAGGCCACCTTTATGACCGTGGATGCGCTGTATCTCTTCCCGGAGGGCCCTCAGCGGCTGGCGGCCGTCGGCGCGACCGCCCAGGGCGCCGACTTCCTGCCCATCGTGGACCCGGACGCGGCCTCAAAAGCGACTCTGGGCGCCGAGGCTGGGCCGGAACAGATCGCCGCCGCCAGGCCCGACCTGGTCATCCTGAAAAGTTACCTGCGCGAGAAACTGGGCGCCCCCATAGAAGCCCTGGGTATCCCTGTCTTCTACGTCTCCCTGGAGACGCCGGAGCAGTATTTCACCGAACTCCGGGCCCTGGGCCAACTCCTGGGCAACCCAGCACGGGCCGAAGAGGTGATCACATTTTACCGGGAACGGGTGGAACGGGTCCAGGGACGGGTCGCCGACATCCCCGACGACCAGAAGCCCCGGGTGCTGATCCTTCAGCATTCCGTCAAAGGCGGCGAGACGGCTTATTCCGTCCCCCCTGCCGCCTGGATGCAGACCCGGCTGGTTCAGATGGCCGGTGGACGCCCAGCCTGGCTGGACGTCCAGGGTAGCGGGTGGACCGTTGTCACGCTGGAGCAAATTGCGGCCTGGGACCCCGACCAGGTCTACGTGATTGATTACCTCGGCGACCCGCTACAGGCCATAGAGAAATTGCGAGCCGACCCTGTTGCCCAGAACTTGAAAGCAGTGCGGTCCAGCCAGGTCTTCGCTTTCCCCAAAGACACCTACAGTTGGGACCAGCCGGATACCCGCTGGATTCTTGGCCTGCAGTGGATAGCGTCCCACATCCACCCGGACCGCTTCGTCGACCTGGACATTCTGCAGGAGTTCACCACGTTCTACCGAACCCTTTACCGCCTGGACAACGCGACTATAGAGAGCCAGTTACGGCCACTCCTCAAGGGGTCGCTCCCGTGATCCGGCGCCTCAACCGGACTGGCTTTTATCTTCTTTTACCGGTGCTGATTGTCACAGCGGCCCTCTCCCTATTCTTTGGGCGTTATCCCCAACCGGGCTGGCTCTCGCCGGACCGTCTGCGGGCCGACCCGCTGGCGGCCCAACTGGTCTGGAATCTGCGGCTGCCCCGGGTGACGGCAGCAATTCTCGCCGGTGCGGCCCTCTCCGCCAGCGGGCTGACGCTCCAGATGCTCTTCCGCAACCCGCTGGTGGAGCCGGGATTTCTGGGCGTCTCTCAGGGGGCCGCCTTCGGCGCAGCCTTCTCTATTCTGTACCTGGGCCGTTCCACCCTAACGGTCCAGGCCAGCGCCGCTGTCTTCGCCCTCCTGGGCCTCTGGCTGACGTACTCCCTGGCCGGACGCTTCCGCTACGGCGGCTGGATTCTGCGTATGGTCCTGGCCGGGATTGCCGTCTCGGCCCTCTTCTCTGCCGGAGTTGGCATGCTCAAGTACCTGGCAGACCCGCTGACCCAGTTACCGGAGATCACTTTCTGGCTGCTGGGCGGCCTCTGGAGCACCCGCTGGCAGAACTTGCTGCCCATCCTCCCCCTCACCTTCCTCTCGCTGACGGTGCTATTCCTGGCCCGCTGGCGGCTGAACGTCCTCTCGCTGGCAGAGGAGACGGCTTTCTCGTTGGGTGCAACACCGGGCCGGGAGCGGATGGCCCTCCTGATCGCCGCCGTCGGGGCGACGGCCGCCGTCGTCTCCCTGGCAGGGACCGTCGGCTGGGTGGGGCTGATCATCCCTCATCTGGCCCGGCGGTTCGTCGGTGCGGATGCCCGCCAGGCGCTCCCGGCCTCCCTGCTCCTGGGCGGCCTCTTCGTCCTGCTCTGCGACAACCTGGCCCGCACCGTCAGCGCCGGCGAGGTCCCTCTGGGAATCCTCACCTCTCTGGCGGGCGCAGTGGCCTTCCTGATCATCCTGACCCGGTCTGGAGTGAAATAGCGGTAAAGTCTTCCCCTATCCTTCCGGGCACAGCAAGGCAGATGATGAACGACCATCATCCGATCCTTTCCCTGCACAACGTCTGGTTCACTTACCCGAACGGCTTGCGGGACGTCCTTCAGGACATCTCCCTGGAATTGCATCCGGGCACTATCAACGCGGTCTTAGGGCCCAACGGCGCCGGGAAAAGCACTCTCCTGCACCTGATCTTGGGGCTGTACCCACCTCGGCGGGGGGAGATTCGGATCGGTGGGCGCCCTCTGACTGCCCACTCTCGCCAGAGCCTGAGCCGCCAGGTGGCTCTGGTTCCTCAGCGGGAGCACATCCCCTTTGAGTTCCGCGTCCTGGAGTACGTCCTCCTGGGCCGGACTCCGCACCTGGACTTCCTCCAGATGCCCGGTCCAGAGGATGTTCGGGCAGCGCGGCAGGCCCTGGAGCATCTGGGGATCGCCGAACTGGCCGACCGGCGCGTGTCCGCTCTGAGTGGCGGCGAGCACCAGATGGTTCTTATCGCCCGCGCTGTCGCCCAGGAGACGCCCCTCCTGCTCCTGGACGAGCCGACGGCCCACCTGGACCTGGCCAACAAACGGCGTATCCTGGTCCTTCTGCGCGACCTGGCCAGGCGGGGCACCACCGTTCTCTTCACCACCCACGACCCTGAGACCGCCCTAACAGTGGCGGATATCTGCATTCTGATGCGGGACGGGCGCATCCTGCATCAGGGCCCAATCGCCGAGGTCCTCACCACAGAGAAACTGACCCAGACCTACGAGACCCCCCTACGCGTCCTCCCCGTGGACGGAACCCGGGTCGTCCTGCTGGATTTCGCACCTTACTGAGGCCCGCGTCAAATCAAGGAAAAAGGGCTGTGCATCAAACGGATCGGAGACTTCCGATGAAGGCCGGTGACGGCTTCCATCTCATTCAGGAGAGCGGAGCGCTCTTGGGGTGAGGTTTTTTGGGTATCGCCGAGACATCACCGCCAGATACTTGCGGCGTTCGGTGAAATTCATCTGTTCCTCCGGATGCATACTGACCTCCCGGTAACATTTTCTTTGGGTGACCGTATAGCATCCGGTAACATTGGACGTGAAAGAACGCAGGCCTTTGCTTCTCTGCCCAGATGTGCTATAATTAATCCCACATAACAGAGAGCGCCCAGTTCTTCCAGTGGGGCCATCAGCAGACCGGTGTTCACCTGTGCGATTCCTTGCGACAATCCAGAGGACCAGCGATGCCGGCAACCAGAAACGCGACGACCGACCGGGCCGAAGCATATAACCAAGAAGGCATTCGGGCCTACGCCGATTGGGATATAGAGCGGGCAATAGAGCGGTTCCGGGCCGCCATCCGGCTCGCCCCCGAACGGGCCGACTTCCACCTCAACCTGGCGCGGGCCCTCTCCCGGGCCGGCGATTTTGACCAGGCCCTGCGAGCACTGGCAGAATTCCTGCGCCTGGAGCCCGATTCGCCCATCGCCGAACGGTTTGAACGCCTCTTTGCGCGAGGTCTGGATGAGGTGGAGACCATCCTGACCGAAAAGATGACCAACAGCGGCATGCCAATGGACGAAATCGGGGCCGCGATGCAGATGTGGCTGGAATACCGCATTGCCCTGGGCCGGGAGCCCCTGAATACCCGAAAACCGGAGGCCTGGGCCGCGGCACTGGATTACGCCGTCCGCAAGGTCAACCTGCGTAAGGTCACCCTGAAAGAAATCGCCGCCCTCTATGGCACCAGCGACCGCACCATCCGGGAACGGTTCGAACAACTGGTGGCTACCTTGGATGTGATGCCCTGTGATTACCGGTACTTCGTGGGCGACCAGAACCCCCTGGACAAACTGGTAGAGGCGGCTGAACTGCTGGAACAACTGGAGGCCCGGTTCCGCGAATCATGAGGTTCTACGAGGACATAGATGTATCCCGATAGCGAAATCCTCTTCCCTCCTCGCTGCATCTCTCCCCTGCGTAATCTGCGCGGCGAGCAATGGGCCCGGTTCATTGACCATCTGACCCAACTGCCCGACGACCATGAGGATGTCCTGGGCTTCTCCTTGCTGATGATTCAACTGGGCAGTTGTCTGACTTGCAATATGGACAGTTACCGGGCCTCCCTGGGGTGCTGTACCTGTGCCCGCCGCACTATCGCTGGCTTCAAAGGATCGGACGAAGAACTCATCCAACTCTTTGAGGAGGCCCGGGAAAAGGTCCGTGCCTACCTCAGCGGTGCCACGCCCATCCTTCCCACCGCCGAAGATGAGGAAGAAGAATTGGACGCAGATTAACGCAAATGGGCGCGGATTTTGCTGTATGAACAGAAACCCCGGCACCCATCCGCCTCAACCTGCCGCCCGCTCCCGATGTAGCAATCCTGTCCTCTCCCTTCTCGCCACTTGCCTCCTCCTCTCCTGCATCCTCGCCTCCTGCCAACCCGTCTTTGAGTGGACGGGCGAAGAGCATCCCTTCAAGCAGGCCTATGCCCTGATGTTGCTGGCCGGAAACCCCTTCCACGCCCAACCCCGTACCCTTCCCTGGGAACCGATCGCCCACACCGGCCTCAACCCCTTCGGCATCAACGTCTTCCTGGAGCAAGAGGTAGAACTCTGGAAACGGGAGAAGACGGTCCAGATGGTCGCCCAAGCGGGCTTCCACTGGATCCGCCAGAGTTTCCCCTGGGAAGATATAGAGATTCACGGTAAGGGCGACTTTGAGGACCGGCGCCACATCCCCTACCGCTCCGCCTGGGAGAAATACGACCACATCGTCGCGCTGGTCGAACAGTACGGCCTGGAAATGATCGCCGTGCTGAGCAACCCTCCGGCCTGGTCCCGCGCCGACGGCGATGCCCGGGGCACCTTTGCCCCGCCGGACAACCTGGAGGACTACGGCGACTTCGTTTACACCGTCGCTTCCCGCTACCGGGGCCGCATCCGTGCCTACCAGGTCTGGAACGAACCAAATATCTACCCCGAGTGGGGGGAGCAGCCGGTGGACCCGGCGGGCTACACCCGCCTGCTCTGCACGGCCTACCGGCGGATCAAAGAGGCCGACCCCGAGGCGATTGTCCTCACCGGCGCGCTGGCTCAGACCATCGGCTACGATTTCGGACCCGGCGCGTGGACCGGGATGAACGAGTTTGTCTTCCTCCAGCGGATGTACGATGCGGGCGCTGCCCCCTGCTTTGACGTCCTGGCCGTCAACGACTACATCCTCTGGTCCGCCCCCACCGACCGTCGGATGCGCCCCTGGGCCGTCACCTATGCCCGCCCCGTTTATCTGCGGGACATCATGGTCGCCAATGGCGACGCCCACAAGTCCATCTGGCTGGCCGAGATGAACTCCAACGCCATCCCCAGCGACCCGACCATCCAGCACTTCGGGGCCTATGGGCAGGTCACCCTGGAGCAACAGGCCCGCTACGCGCCGCTGGCCTACGAGCGCGCAATGCGGGAATGGCCCTGGGTTGGCGTCATCAACTTCTGGTTCTTCCGCCGCCCCTCGGACGCGGAGCGGAATCAGGCCTGGTACTACTTCCGCATGGCGGAACCGGATTTCACCCCGCTTCCTGTCTACTATGCGATGAAGGACTACATCGCCCGCCTGACGCCCACCCTCTACCCCGGCACCCACCAGGAAGACCACTGGGCGCTGACCTATAGCGGGGAGTGGGAGACCGTCCGCGATCCGGCGGCAGTGCTGGGGGCTTACCGTCGGGCTTCAGAGCCTGGCGCGACGGTGACTTTCGTCTTTGAAGGCCGCGCCCTGACCCTGACCCCTGGCTCCGTAGAGGGGGCGATAGAGGTGCAAATTGATGACGACGCGCCCCGGCGGCTGGAGGTTCACGGCGAACCTTTGCGCCTCTTCTCCTCCGCGCGCCAGGAGACCCACCGGGTCCGTATCACTCTGGTGGACGGGCAAACCGGCATAGATAGCCTGACAGTCCGGTAACGGCAGCGTTCTGGCAGCACTCCCCTCCGTTCCGCACCGCCCTACGAACGGATTCTCCGCCAGTACCGCTCCGCCGGACTTCCCCCTCCCACCCCTTCTGCGTAGGCCCGGAAGTGGGCCGCCAGGTCGGCCTCGTCGGCCCAGAAACTGGTTATCTGGGAGCGGTAGCACAGGGCGGCAGCGATCTTCGCCTCCAGCGCCGCCTCGTCTAACGCCACCACCCCGGGCTTCCAGTCCCCTTCCCCCAGCGCTTCCTCCACCTCCCCGGCCTCCCCCGCATACGGATAGTCCTCGTAGTAGACCAGCGGCCGCCCGGTCTGCTCCGCTGCTTCCCGGACCAGCCGATGGTCCACATGCCGACCGGCCCCCAACGGGACGCAGAGGGTTGCAGAGGAAGGGAGTTCCACAATCCGACGGGTCAGTTCTGCCAGCATCTCTCCATCCTCCTCCGCCCTCGGCCCCCAGAGACCACCCCAGTCCGCATAGAGAGCGCGGCCGTCCGGCGCGCGCCGGTAGATACAATCCCTGAAATCCCAGTGGACCGCCACCGCCCCCAGAAGGGCCAGCGCAGCCCGGTCCTCTTCCCGTCGGGCTGCCGGAGCGTCCGTCTCCGCCAGTCCCCAGTAGGCGTGGAGCCACTGCGCGAAATCGGAGAGCGGGCCCTCGGGGCTCCCCGCGCAGACCGTCACCGCCCAGACCACCATCCCAGCCCGGGCCTGCAGGGCAATCTGCCCTCCGCATGAGAAGACCGCGTCGTCCAGGTGAGGGGAGAGGTAAATCCAATCAGGCCGCCCCACTTGACAATTTGTTGCAGTTGCATATAATTGCATTAGCAACCCCTTCCAGAGAATGTATGATGACCCACTGCCACACGTTGATTGCGGCACTGCGCCAGCAGGGATGCCGGATGACCCCTCAGCGGGAGATGATCGTGGAGGCGCTGGCCCACAGTGGCTGTCACATGACCGCCGAGGAAGTCCTGGAAATTGTACGGCAGAAGACGAGCGCCGTCAACATTGCCACTATCTACCGGACGCTGGACCTGCTGGTGGATCACGGGTTGGCGACCCGCGCCGACCTGGGCGAAGGCCGGGTGGTCTACGCGACGATCCGGCACGGGCCACACATCCATCTGGTCTGTCGCCGCTGCGGGCGGGCGCAGGAGGCCGATACCGCCCTACTGGCCTCTGTGGTGGACACCCTGCGGGAACAGTATCACTTCTGCTGCGACACCAGTCATCTGGCCCTTTACGGCCTCTGCGAAGTGTGCCAGCAAATAGAAGATAGAATACGCGATGCGTGATACGTAATAAGTGATATTTTAAAGGAGGTTACAATGCTGCGGAGTGATATCTTCCCATCCCCAAGCCCTCTGCATATCCCGGACGGGTTTCTGAGCATGGGCGTCCTCATTGTCTGCTGGATACTGAGCATCATCGGCATCGGGGTCGCGCTGGTGCGGACCCGCAGGGCTCTGGGGGAGCGGCAGGTGCCGGTTATGGGCGTCCTGGCCGCCTTCATCTTCGCCGCTCAGATGCTGAACTTCACCATCGCGGGCGGCACTTCGGGCCACTTCCTGGGCGCCGCACTGGCCGCCATCCTCCTGGGCCCCTGGGCAGCGATGCTCACTATGACCACCGTTATCGCCATCCAGGCCCTCTTGTTCCAGGACGGAGGACTGCTGGCCCTGGGGGGCAACATCCTGAACATGGCGGTCATCGGCCCCATCGTCGCCTACGGTTTCTATCGGGGAGTGCGGACCCTTTTGGGTAACCGGAGGGGAAGCACGCTGGTCGCAGGCTTCGTCGCAGCATGGGTCTCCATCGTGGTTGCAGCGGTTGCCTGCGCGATGGAACTGGGTTTCTCCGGCACGTCGCCCATCGGTATCTCCCTCCCGGCGATGGCAGGAATCCACGCCCTCATCGGCATCGGCGAGGGGCTCATCACCGTGGGCGCACTGGCACTGGTGTTGACCACCCGGCCGGACCTGGTGGAGGCAGAACGGGCACCAGTCCCCGCCGGAATGCGCTGGGTTTGGGGTGGGCTGGCCATTGCTATTGTGCTGACCCTGCTCTCCCCGCTGGCCTCCCCACACCCGGATGGTCTGGAGCGGGTCGCGGAAGACCTGGGCTTCATAGAGCGGGCCCAGGAGCCTCTCTACGAGGTCATACCGGACTACGTCTTCCCTGGTATCCCCAATGAGGCACTGGCGACCATCGCGGCGGGCATCGTAGGAACGCTCATTGTCTATGGGATCGCAGTCGGCCTGGCTGCGCTGTTCCGCCGAAGAGAACAGGTGGCTTAGGAGCGATCATAAGTCGCAAGCCACAGATCGCAGGCCGCTATCTCGGGCCCTGCGACGAGAGCATACAGGGAAGTCAATCCATTCGTGGTCAGCCACGAAGTGAAGCGCCCCGCGCCGCAGGCGCCTGCGCTGAGACAGAGCGGCGCCGGAAAAGGCCGAAAGGCGCTTCCTTCGTTGCGCGTCTCAATATTGAGAGAGGTTCCCAATGCGAAGAGCAATTCTCCTGGCTGGAATGTTTCTGGTTTTAGCCGCCTGTGCCCGACCGGCAGCCCCCTCCAGAGGCACGGGAGAAGCCTCACCGGCCCTTTCCCCGGTGCCCCTGGGCGCAGGCGAGCGGCTCAGAGTCGTCGCCACGACGACCATTCTCGGGGACGTGGTAGCCCGGGTCGGTGGTGAGGCCATCCAGTTGACCGTCCTCCTCCCCGTCGGCGCCGACCCGCATACGTATGAACCCAGGCCAGCCGACCTGACCACCATCGCCCAGGCCCACGTCCTGTTCGCCAACGGCCTGGGCCTGGAGGAGTTCCTGGAACCCACCCTCCGTAACGTGGGCAATGTCCCCGTCGTCTCCGTGTCTGAGGGTATCCAGCCCCGACCTTTAGAGGCCTCTGAACACGAAGAGGAATCTGAACACAAGGAGGAAGAGAGCCCCCATCCCGAAGAAGGGGTTGACCCCCACGTCTGGATGGATGTACGGAATGTAATGGTCTGGGTGGAGAATATCCAGCGGGCTCTCAGCACGCTGGACCCCGGGAACGCGCCCCTCTATGCAGCCAACGCGGCCGCCTATCGGGCGGAACTGGAAAGCCTGGACGCCTGGATTCTGGAGCAAGTGGCCCAGATTCCGCCGCAGAACCGCAAACTGGTCACCAATCACCCCGTTTTCGGTTATTTCGCTGACCGGTATGGCTTTGAGCAAGTAGCGACGGTGTATCCCATCAGCCCCGGCTCGGAGCCCTCGGCCCGGGAGATCGCCGAACTGGAAGAGACCATCCGACAGTTCGGGGTTCCCGCCGTCTTCGCCGAGACGACAGTCAATCCCAAACTGGCGGAACAGGTGGCGCGGGATACCGGAGTCCGACTGATTACCCTCTACACCGGCTCTCTGGGCGGCCCCGGCAGTGGGGCGGAGAGTTACGTGGCAATGATGCGATATAACGTGACTGCGATGGTGGACGCTCTGAAATAACCTGGTCTCGGTGGACGATGCACCTCCACGCGCTGGATACGTATCAACCTGGTGAAAGCCCGGTTCACCGGCTGGACCCCCGGGTCAAACTGGTGTTGACGGTGCTCTTTATCCTGACCGCTGCGCTCACGCCCGACCGGGCCTGGCTCATCTTCGGTCTGCTGGAAGCGCTGATCCTGGCAGCAATCCTGGCTTCGCAGGTTGGGTTGGGGCTGGTCCAGAAACGGTCGGCTCTGGCCCTCCCCTTCCTGCTGGCGGCGCTGACGGTGGTCTTCGCCCGTCCGGGGGACATGGGGGAGGGGAGAATCCTTCCCCTGCCCGGCACACCCTGGGCCGTCAGCGAGGCAGGCATCGGACGGTTCCTCTCCATCGTCGCCCGGTCGTACCTCTCGGTCCAGGCGGCAGTGCTCCTGGCTGCGACGACCCCGTTCCCCGACCTTCTCTGGGGGATGCGGGCGCTGAAGGTCCCCCGTCTCCTGGTTGCCGTCGGCGGATTTCTGTACCGCTACCTCTTCGTCCTGGCCGACGAGGCCCGGCGGATGATGCAGGCGCGGGAAGCCCGCTCGGCGGTTCCCAGCAACGGGCGAGGCGGCAGGAGCATCGCCTGGCGGGCCCGGGTGACCGGCGCGATGGCAGGGAGTCTCTTTCTGCGGGCCTACGAGCGGAGCGAGCGCATCTGGGCCGCAATGGTCGCCCGGGGGTACGACGGCGAGGTGCGGGTGCTCTCCATCCCCACCCTCCGCCCGATGGACTGGCGGGCAGGCATTGGCTGGGGGCTAACGCTCACCGTCATTCTGATCGCGGCCTATGGGTTGTACAAATAGGACAAGGGTAACCTGGGAATGAGGGCACTGGGGGCTATGGCATATGAGACAAAGAGGCACGGACGAGCCTGACGATGCGACCGGTGATTGAAATTCGCGATTTTCATCTGACCTATCCGGACGGACGGAAGGCCCTTCGGGGTGTCTCCATGACCCTGATGGAGGGGGAGAAAGTAGCACTGGTCGGGCCGAACGGCGCCGGGAAATCCACCTTGATGCTGGCCATCGTCGGCCTGCTGAAGGGAAAGGGGACCCTGCGCGTCTTCGGGGAGGACCTGCACGATGGCAACATGCGCCATCTGCGATCCCGTCTGGGTCTGGTCTTCCAGGACCCGGACGACCAGTTATTCTCCCCCACCGTCTTTGACGATGTGGCCTACGGGCCCCTCTACGCGGGACTGCCCGAGCCGGAGGTCCGCCAGAGGGTGGTCTCCGCTCTGAGTCAGGTGGGCCTGGACGGGTTTGAAGGACGGCTTTCCCACCATCTGAGCACTGGGGAGAAAAAACGGGTCGCCATCGCCACCGTCCTGGCAATGCGGCCCGATGTGCTGCTGCTGGACGAACCGTCGGCGGGGCTGGACCCCCGCGCCCGCCGACGGCTGACAGAGGTCCTGCAGGCCCTCCCGCAGACGATGCTGGTCGCTACCCACGACCTGGGACTGGTGGCGGAACTTCTACCCCGGACAGTGGTGATAGACGGCGGGGTCGTCGTCGCTGATGGCCCCACCCCAACGCTTCTGGCCGACAATGAACTGCTGGAACGGCATGGACTGCGGTGAGGCGCACCCGCACTTGACAACCTTTGGAAGATAGTTATAATTGAGAACGCTGTCATCCCACAATGAGAGGAGGTGAACAGGGCGTGGCGCGAGTTGTTGCTGAAGAAGGGGAATCGCTAGATTCTCTGATGCGTCGTTTCAACAAAAAAGTCCAGAATGAGCGCATTCTCTCCGAGATTCGGCGGCGCCGGTTCTACGAACCGCCCACCATTCTCCGGAAGCGCCGGAAGGCGGCCAAACTGCGCAAGAGCCGCCGGACGACCATACGCAGCATTCAAAGATACGGGTAACCCGTTCGCAAGAGGCACAACCATGATTTACGGCGACAGGGTCCGCCTGCGGGCTATGGAACGGTCCGATATTCCCACCTTCGTCCGCTGGTTCAACGACCCGGAGGTGCGTCGGTATCTATTGATGCACACGCCTCCTTCCTCTGCCCAGGAGGAGCAGTGGTTTGAGGACATACTCCAACGCCAGCAGCGACAGGAGGTCTTCATCTTCGTCGTGGAGGCCCGGATAGAGGACGAGTGGGCGCCTATCGGCAATATCAGTCTGTTCCGGATCAACTGGAAGGACCGCTGGGCCATTTTCGGCATTGCCCTGGGGGAGAAAGCGCACTGGGATAAGGGATACGGGACCGACGCGACCCGTACAATGCTCCGTTTCGCCTTTGAGGAACTGAATCTCCATCGGGTGGAATTGGAGGTCTTTGACGAGAACGCGCGAGCCCGCCGTTGCTATGAAAAAGTCGGCTTCCGCTACGAGGGGACACGCCGCCAGGCCGCCTTCTTTGAGGGCCGGTACCACGATTCCCATCTGATGTCCATTCTCCGAGAGGAATTCCAGTCATGGGGCTGAAGGACCGCCTGCAGCAGGACCTGAAAGAGGCGCTGCGAAACCGGGACGAACGGCGTAAGGCCGTCATCCGGATGGCGCTGGCGGCCATCCAGTTGGCCGAAACCGACCATGGGGGCGAACTGGATGATCCGTCCCTGGTCGCCGTACTTCAGAAAGAAGTCAAGCGGCGACAGGAGACGATAGAAGAACTCCGAGGGACCTCCCGCGCGGACCGGTTGGCCGACGAGGAGGCGGAACTGGCCATTCTGGAATCCTATCTGCCCCGAATGCTGAGCCGAGAGGAGATCGCCGAGGAGGCCCGCGCCGTCATCGCTCAGGTGGGGGCGACTGGCCCCCGGGACATCGGCGCTGTGATGCAGGCGCTGATGCCCCGGATGAAAGGGCGCGCCGACGGTCGTCTGGTCAATGAGGTCGTGCGGGAGTTGTTGACCGGATAGGGCCAGGTCGTTTCCCCCGCGCTGGAGCAAAAGGCGACCTCAGAGGTCGCTTTTTTGTTGAGAGAACGAGGAGGTACCCAATGGCATCCCCAATCCACTGGCGGCTGATACTGGCACTGCTGTTCGTGCTGGGAATTGGCGTCGCCTGCGCCCTACCAGCAGCGGTTCTGCCCAGCCCTACCCCAGCACCGACCATCCCGCCCACGACGACCCCCGCGCCGCCGGTCCTGCCCACCGTTCCCGCTGATGCATTCAACGCGCTGGAGGCCCGGGTGGAGGCCATCTACGAACAGGCCGCCCCGGCAGTGGTCAACATCACCTCCCGCGTCATTACCTACGACATCTTCATGCAACCCATTCCCCAGGAAGGGACAGGTTCCGGGTTCATCTACGACAACCAGGGACACATCATCACTAACTACCACGTGGTGGAGAACGCCGAATCAGTGTTGGTGACGCTGGCCGACGGGCGGTCGTTCCCGGCGGAGATTGTTGGAGTGGATCCGTCATCGGACCTGGCGGTCATCCGCATTCCGGCGGAGGACCTGCCAGCCCCCCTCCCTCTGGCGGACTCCAGCCAGTTGCGGGTGGGGCAATTCGTCATCGCCATCGGCAGCCCCTTCGGGCAGGTGGGAACGATGACGATGGGCATCATCAGCGCGCTGGGGCGAGTCATCCAGAGCCCCGACGGCCGCTTCATCGGGGAGGCCATCCAGACCGACGCGGCCATTAACCCCGGCAACTCCGGCGGCCCTCTGCTGGACCTGCAGGGACAAGTGATTGGGGTAAACTCCCAGATTATCAGCCCCAGCCAGGCATCAGCAGGCATCGGGTTCGCCGTCTCCTCCAACACCGTGCGGCGGGTAGTGCCGCACCTGATCGCTGAAGGACGGTATCCTCATCCCTGGCTGGGCGTGGAGGTCCTTCCCCTAACCCCGGGATGGGTCCGGGCGTTGCGGAGAGTCGGCATGGAGATACCCGTAGAGGAGGGATTGCTGGTGTTGAGCGTGGTCCGAGGCGGACCGGCAGACCGGGCCGGCATCCGGGGCGGGAATCAGATTGCCCGCATCGGAGGGTACCGGATTCCGGTCGGCGGCGACATCATCACCGCCATCAACGGCCATCCAGTGCCAACACTCCAGGAATTGAACGTCTACCTGGACATACAGACGCGGGTAGGGGAGACGGTGGAGGTAACCCTCTTCCGGGGTACAGAGGAGATAAAGGTAAACGTCAGGCTGGCAGAGAGGCCGCAGTAACCAGCGACAAACCAGCATTCCGCGTTAGCAGGCAGTACGCCATTCGTTTCGGGCCGTACCCCGAACGAATGCTCAGACCTGTTCTCAGGACGCTTATGCCCCCAGGAATCGCCGGCGCTGCTGCGGAGTCAACAGGGCCAGCAGATTGGGAATCTCCGGCTGTTTCTCCGCTGGGACCTGATCCAGGAATGCGCGGATAGCCTCAGCGGCGGGCGCGGTCTGCGGGTTAGAGGACAGTTGGGCCAGCAGTCGGTCCACCTGTCCGGTGGTCAGCGAGGCCAGCAGGGGGTCAGGAGCCAGGCCCACTGAGGAGAGCGTCTGAAACAGATTCCGCAAACCGATGACCGAAACGCCGCGCTTCTCCAATTCTGGCGCGACGTAGTCGCCGAAGAAACGGGCATCCAGAATAGACTTGCGCCCCGCCTCCACCTCCCGCATCTCCCTCCAGAGGTTCCGCCCTTTGATGAGCCCCTCAATAATATTATGGACCAGTTCGGTCCCACCCCAGCCGATGATCCCTGCCGTGAGAAGCCAGTCAACCAGCGTGCCGACGGTGAACTGATCAAAGATGCCGCCGACACGGGAGGTGAACAGAAGGAGATTGGAGAAGAGGACATCAAACCCCAGGAAGCGAAACAGGCGGACATTGGTCATGCCGATGATGAGAGCGGCAACCAACGTGCCCAGCCACTGGGACCAGGCCTTTTTGGAGCGGACGTAGGCCGGGGCGGAAGGGTCGGAGACGCCTTTTCGGTTCGGCCAGACGCCAGGGGACTCCCAGCGGTCCCAGAAAATCTCCAAGACTCGCTCCACGAAGGTGGCGATGGCAATCAGCGGCGCCAGGGCGATCCAGAGAGCGTCCGCGGGTACTTCTTCCTGATCCAGCGGAGCAGCCAGGGCGACGGTCGGTACCAGAACAGCCAGGGCGAGAACAACGATTCCGGGCCACAGACACCGATTGCGCATAGTTTCCCCCTTTCGTCAGAAAAGCGACGTTTATCGCGTCCGCCGCCGCCATTCCTCCCGAATCTCTAAAGCCTCCACACCACTCCCCAGCGCCATGAACTGCCGCAGCAGACGGGTGAATCGGGTCGCTTCCTCCAGCATCGGGAAATGGGAAGAATCTTCCAGAGAGACCAGATAAATATTCTCTTCCCAACGGCTCGTCCAGTGATCTTCCGGTGGACGAATCAACGGGTCATTCTTCCCGTACACCAGCAGAACCGGCATCGTTAACGATTCCAGGTCGGAGAGCAGATCCTCCGCCCGGACCGACTGGACGCTTCGGATGACAGCGCCCAGGTCCGTTTTGGTGGCTTCCATCTGGACCTCTGGGTAAGCCGCCTGACGACGGCCCAGGATGCGGCTGATCCAGTCACCGCTTTGATGGTTAGAAAAGGTCGCCAGCGGCGGGGCGATAGCGCTCCCTGTCAGTGGAGTGCTTATGGCGACCAGCCGGTCCACTCGCTCCGGTATCCGGGCCGCGAGACGGATGGCCACCACGCCACCCAGCCCATGCCCCACCAGGGCTGTCCGGAAAAGGCCCATCTCTTCCACGAATTGCTCCACCTGGTCCACATATGCGCTCAGCGAATAGGCATCTTGGCGGCGGTCTGTATCGCCAAACCCCCAGAGGTCCAGCGCGTAGGCCCGATAGCGCTCGGAGAGGTCGTCCATTGCCGTCATCCAGTAGCGCCAGGAGCCGAGCCAGCCGTGGACGAAAATCACCGGCTGGCCCCGACCGATGGCCTCGTAGTGAACCAGTTTCCCCTCAATAATGACCGCGCTCATGTCGCGTATCGCTTATCGCGCATTCCTTATCGCGTATTACCCTTTTGTTGCACGTTGCGCGTGGCGGTTCAGGATGTCCCGGACCTGTTGAATTAATTCGTCGGGAGCGAAGGGTTTGAGAATGTACTCCTCTGCCCCGGATTCCAGTCCCTGCTGGATTTCGGAGTCCTGCCCTTTGGCAGAAAGAAAGACGACGGGAAGCAATGCCGTCTGTGGGTTTTCCTTCAGCCGACGGCAGGCCTCGTACCCGCTCATCTTGGGCATACGCACATCCATAAGGATCAGGTCGGGCTTCTCCGCCGCCGCAACCTCAATGGCCTCTGCGCCGTTGGTGGCCAGGATGACATCAAAACCGGCGAACCGCAGAGTAAAGGCTATGAGTTCCCGAATATCCTTCTCGTCCTCAGCAACCAGAATGCGAGACATATTCCTCCTTTATGCCGTTGCCGGCTGGAGCAGGACAGAAATCTCCCGGACAAATTCCTCTATGGCAAACGGCTTGGGCAAAAATCGCACCGCCCCCAGGGCCAGTGCTTTCTGCTCTTTCAGTTCATCGTCCGTCACGCTCCCGCTCATCACCACCACCGGAATATCCCGAGTGCGCAGGTCGGACTTGAGATTCCGCAGTACCTGATAGCCATCCACATCCTGTAATTTCAGGTCCAGCAAAATCAGCGCGGGATGAGTTTCGCGCGCGATCTGGAGAGCCCGCTTCCCCTGCTCGGTGGTCTGTACATTGAAACCATAGCGGCGAAGCGCCTCTCGTATCAGCGCAAGAGTGTCCCGGTCATCATCCACGACCAGGATAAGCCCTTGCTGATGGAGCACTTGCCGCACCAATTTGATGAGCCGCTCCTCGTCTATGGGCTTACCCAGGTAATCCACTGCCCCCAACCGAAGCCCTTTCTCCCGTTCGGGAACAACGGAGACCACGATGACCGGGATATGAGCGGTCTGGGAATCCTTCTTGAGCCGCTCCAGAATAGTGAACCCGTCCATATCGGGCAGGAAGATATCCAGGGTAATGAGGTTGGGCTGTATTTCACGAGCCATCCGGAGCGCCTCTTCGCCCCGCCCAGCAATCTGCACCCGATAACCTTCGCGCTCCAGGTGGATTCGGAGCAGATTGGCAATATCCACCTCGTCCTCCACTACCAGTACCAGCGTGCCCGGAGGGGTTGGCAAAAACGGAGCAGCAGTCCGGACGGTCGCCAGCGGGAGGGTGAAGGTAAAGGTACTCCCCTCGCCCAGTTCGCTCTCCACCCAGATTTGCCCGCCGTGCATCTGCACCAGGGATGCAGTGATGGGCAATCCCAGGCCGGTGCCCGGCGTCTCCTGGACCAGGGGGTCATCAGCCCGAAAGAAGCGGTCAAAGATTTTCCGCTGGTTCTCTTTGGAAATCCCAATGCCGGTGTCGGCGACGGAGATTTCCAGCATATCCCCGTTGAGATGAGCGGAGACGGTCACTCGGCCCCCCGGCGGGGTGTACTGGATGGCGTTACTGATCAGATTGGTAAGGATCTGGGTTACCCGGTTACCGTCCCCCCAGACGAGCGGCAGGTCGGCGGGCACTTCTATCTGAAGGGTAAGCCCTTTACTCTGTGCCCGTCCCAGGAGAGTATGGGCCACCTGTTCCACCACCTCGTGGATGTGCAAGGCCCGCAGGTCCAACTGCACCCGGCCGGACTCAATGCGGGAAATGTCCAGCAGGTCGTTGACCAGAGCAACCATCCGTTCGGCATTGTTGCGGATGATGCTGACGAAATGTCTCTGTTGCTCGCTCAGAGATCCGGCCATCCCCAGCATCAGCAGGTCCGCATAGCCCTTGATGGAGGTCATCGGTGTGCGCAACTCGTGGGAGACGGTGGAAATAAACTCGCTCTTGGCCCGGTCGGCCTCCACCTCGGCAGTGATGTCCCGGAATACCGAGACCGTGCCCAGGTACTCCGTCCCCCGGATGACCGGCGCGGCGTGGACGCTGACGATCCGGTCGCCCAGTTGGAGCCGTTCCGCAACGAAGTCCTCTGGGGTGCGATCTGCCGGGTGGGCTGCCCAGTCCTCCAGCGCCTTCAGCCATTTACGGCCCTCCACGCCGTAGAGCCCCAGCATCTCCCGAATGCTCCGCCCGATCGCCTGCTGGCGAGGAATCTCCAGGAGCCGCTCGGCCGCCGGGTTAAAGAGGACAATCTTCCCCGAAGCGTCCGCGAAGAGCACGCCATCAGCGACGCCGTCCAGGATGGCCTGGTTCCTGGCCGCCTCCACCTGCTGTTGTTTCAGCATTGCTCCCAGGTCTGCGGCCTGCTGACGGATCAGGTCGTAGAGGGCAGCATTATTCACCGCGTTCGCCATCTGGGCAGCGGCCGCCTCTACCAGCCGCAGGTGGTCTTCGGTAAAGTAAGCGGGAATGGTGGAGAGGAGGAGGAGAACCCCCAGGACCTCACCAGCCACGCTCAAGGGCACAGCCAGAGCAGATTTTTGCTCACCACTTTCGGGTCCGGGGACCCAGCGCGGGTCAACGGAGAGGTCCGAGAGCAGGATAGGCTGGTTATGGGCCAGCACCCACCCCGCCAGTCCCTCTCCCCGCCGGAAGCGGGTGGGCAAGCCCGTGATCGGGATCTGGGTAGGCACACCCACAGCCGCCCGACGGACCAGGGTGTTGGTCTGGGAATCCCACAACAGGATGAAACCCTGATCGGATCCGGTTACCTGGACGACCGTTTCCAGTGTCCGGTGGAGCACCTGCCCCACATCCAGGCTGGAAGCGACCTGGCTGGCGATGTGGTAGAGGGCCTCCATCCGATCCCGCTCCATCGTCAGTTCCTGGAGGGCCTGGGCCAGTTCGCGGGTGCGCTCCTCCACCCGCTGCTCCAGTTCCTCGGTGAAGCGGCGGATTTCCTCGTAGAGACGGGCGTTCTGGATGGCCGTGGCGGCATAATTGGCCAGCGCCTGAGCCAGACGGACCTCATTGGGGCTGAAAGGCCGGGCTTCCCGCCGCTCCAGTTCCACCAGCCCCACCGTCTGCCCCCGGGCCACCATCGGCACCAGCAGAAGTAAGCGGGCATCCCGCTCCTGCAGGAGCGGCAGTCCCTCCGAGTCATCCATCGTCAGGATGGCCGGCTCCTGGACCAGGAGCACTTCCTGCACAACGGGACGCTCTGTAGACAGGTACGCTACACAGGCCAGCGGCGATGTCTCCCCTCGGGACTCCCAGATGACAGTGACCAGGTCCGTCTCCCGGTTCCATTCGGCGATGACGCAGCCATCGGCACCGGTCAGGTTCAGCAGGCGCTCGCCCAGGGCATAGAGGACCCAATCCAGGTCCAGGGTGAAGGAGAGGGCGCTGGCGGCTTCCAGCAACGTGGAGAGTTCCTGGGTCCGGCCCACCGACTCCTCAAAAAGGCGCGCATTCTGGACAGCCACAGCCACCTGGTCGGCCAGAGCGGTGAGGACAGCCAGGTCAGTCGGGGTAAAGGTCTTGCGGGTCGGACGGTCTGCAGCCAGAACGCCGACGATCTCATCTCCTATAGTCAGCGGAGCGAGGGCCACGGCGCCCTGGGGAATATAACAGGCCCTCATCTCTTCAGCGGCGTCCGTCACGGCCAGGGGCATCTTGCTTTGAACGACCGCCCCCACTATGCCTTCACCAGGGGCAAATGAGCACTCTGAGAGAGAGAAGATGTCATGCCCGCGGGCCGCGTGCACTTCGTACCGTCCCGTCTCCGGATTCCGCAGGAAGGCGACGCTGCCCTGGCATTGCATAAGGCGTAGCACCGCCTCCACTACCGTCTGGAGTACGCCCTGCAGGTCCAGGCGGGCTGTGACGGCCCGGTTGAGATCGTTGAAGGTCGCCAGTATGTCCAATCGCCGCTGGAGGTCTTCCAGCAAGTGGGCATTCTCTATCGCAGCCGCCGCTTGAGCGGCAAAAATCTCCAGCGCCTCTATGGTCGGATAATCCGGGACACGGCCGCTGCGGGGATCGTCCACCGAGAGGGTGCCCTGAATCTGCCCACTGGGGCCAATGAGCGGCACCATCAGGAGGTCCTGGGGATGCCATCGGCCGGGCTGGCGAGAAGCCATCTCCAGGCGATCTTCATATACATCCAGCCGTCCTCGCCAGTGCGCCTGCTCCTCCGCGGGGATATAATAACTCCGACCGATGCGGAAGCGGTCCTCCAGAACCGCCTGCACAGCCTTCCAGGACTGGGGGGTCCGCTTCAGACGCTCCAAGGCCGCAAGAGGGATACCCGCCCCAGCAACACGCCGCAGAACCGGTGGGTCACCCTCCAGGATACTGATGAGAACCATGTTAAAGCCCACACTCTCCTGGACGGCGTAGGCAATCTCTTCCAGTACTTCCTCCAGAGGACGATCAGAGCGGAAGGCACGGCTGACCTCCAACACCCGGCTCAACTGGTCTGTTCGCCGGTGGAGAAGGGAGGCCCGTTCCTGTTGTTCCCGATGCCAGCGGGCGTTGGCGATAGCGATGGACGCCTGTGCGGCAATGGTTTCAATGAACTGGCGCACCTCGGCGTCAAAAGCGTCTATCCGGCGGCTGATCAAGGCCAGGGCACCAGCCAGACTCTCGCCAAACCGGATCGGCACCACCAGTGCGGAACGGGCATCCTCCCGGCCCAGTACAGGCCGACCCGTCACATCCGCCCAGTAGACCGTCTGCACCGAGCGTTCCAACTCTGCCAAAAGGTCCGGCGGGGGAATCTCTCGCAATTCCTGGCGGAGGGCTGCCTGTTCTTCTTCCAGGTAGCCCGCGCAGAGACTCAGTCCCCAGGCACCGGCGTCGTCGCGCAGCAGGACGACCCCGTAGGGGGTATCGGCGATGCGCAACGACTCCTCCAGCACCCGCCGGAGAATTTGATCCGGATCAAAGGTGAGGCTCAGTTCCCTGGCGACCCGTTGCAGACTGGCCAGCACACTCTGCTGCCTGCGCAGGTGCCGGTCCATCCGGGCATACAGGTGGGCATTTTCTATCGCGACCGCCGCCTGGTCAGCGAATGTAGAAAGCAACTCCCGCTCCCCCTCCGTAAAATGGTGGGGCTGAGAGAAGAAGGCGGCCAGCATACCGATAACCCGCTCCCCCACCTGCAAAGGGAGGTCGGCAAACGCGATGAACCCTTCCTCCTCTGCCAGAGGAGCGATCCGCCTCAGCGTCGGGTGCATAGCCAGGTTTTCCACAATAATGGGCTGCCGGACGGCGACCGCGTGCCCCCGCCCCCCAACTGCCACTGGCAGGACGGTGGAGCGACGCACGTACTCCGGGCTCAGGCCATGGGTCGCGGCCAGGCGCAGAACCCCCTCCGTCTCGTCCAAAACAAAAATGGCGGAGGCATCGCAGCCGATGACCTCCAGAACGGATGTCGCGATCGTCTGCAGAACCTGTGAAAGTTCCAGCGTGGAGGTCAACGCGGTAGCGACGCGGGAGAGAGTGGTCAGTTCCAGGGCCCGACGGCGAGCTTCTTCATAGAGTCGGGCATGCAAAATGGCGGTGACCGCGTACCGGCCGATGCGCTGAAGCAGCGCCAGGTCTCGCTCCGAGAAAGCCGCCGGGCGGTAACTGATCAGTTCCAGCGTCCCCACAAACTCACCGCCGCTATCCAGGGGAATGCCCAGGTAAGAATGATAGGGGAGGTCAGGCCGGTCCAGTTTGGGGCGAACATCGCGGCGAGCCGAAATCTCGGGAATCAAGAGAGGCTGGCGGTGGCGGGCCAGCCACCCTGAGTATCCCTCGTCCAGCCCATACACCATACCGACTTCAGCGTGGTAGGCCTCCGCGTCCAGGGAACCCCGGCTCACCAGACAACGTCGGACGGAGTCCCAGAGAGTGATTTCCGCCATATCAAAGCCTATCAGCCGCCGGGTGGAGGTCAGAATATTTCGGAGGACGACCCCCAGTTCCAGGCTGGCGCTGAGGGTGTGGGTGATTTCTTCCAGGATGGCCAGTTCTTCGGGAGTGGGCGCGAAAACAGAAGCGGAGGATGGTTGGGGGGTCAGAGACCCTTTCCGGCGACGATCTCCGTCACGGTTCAAATATTCCAGCCACTTGCGAATAGGGACCGGTAACGTCATCTCTTCAATTCATCTCATATACGGCGCATCAGAGTTTCGCTGATCCCAATGTCTTCCATAGCGATGAGGATGTTGTTATCCCTATGGCAATCGCCGCTCCCGGCGCGCCGCTGCCGCCGCTTCGGTGATCTCCCGGATGTCTGTAAAGGGGCCATCATCGCTGGAGATCGCTCCAACGGTCATTTCCATCAGCCCCACCCGCTGCTCATTCCCCCGGTCATCCCGAACTACCAGGTATCCCTGCTGGCGGGTCTTGAAATCATAATGGGTGACGACCCCTTCAGAAAAGCGTCGGGTCATATTCTGCACCATCGGACGAATCAATTCCTTGCGGGTGATCACCAGGAAATCGTCCCCGCCGATGTGACCGATGAAATCGTCAGGGGTTCCAACAGTATCAGCGGTTTCGCTGAGAATCATCGCGGTGTACCGGAGCACTTCATCGGCGGCGACGAAACCATAGGCTTCCTTGAAGGCTTCCAGACGGTCTATGCCGATGTAGATGATCCCCCAGTTATCCCGGCGGAGCAGTCGGCGCAACTGGTCCTCAATGAGGCGGGCGCTGGGAAGGCCTGTGGTGGGGTTGGTCAGACTCTCGTAGGTGGCGCGGGCGATGGCGTTCTTTACCCGCAGCCGGAGTTCCTCTACATCAAAGGGCTTGGTGATATAGTCGTCGGCCCCCAGTTCCAACCCCTGGATCTTGTCCGACCGCTCATCCCTCTGAGTCAGGAAGATAATGGGGATGTGGCTGGTCCGCAAATTGCTCCGCAATTGCCGACAGACCTCGTAGCCATCTATGTCCGGAAGCATAATGTCCAGAACGACGATGTTTGGCAACTGCTGGCGACACATCTCCAGCGCGTCCCCGCCCCGTGGCGCCACGGCAACCTCATAGCCCTGGCTCTGGAAATAGATGCGGAGCATGTTGGAGATGTCAAAATCGTCTTCCACCACCAGAATTCTCGGCTTGCTCATATCTGCCTCCCCTGTTCGCGGGTGGACACCTGCAAAAGCGAGATGACCTCTACTGCAGCGGCCCTGTCTTTCGGTACGCTGCGACAGTGCGAACCCGTTCGGGCGGGAGCGGATGGTCCAGGCAATGCAATGAGGCTGGGTGGAATCCATGCCGAGCCGCTATCTTCTGAATTTCCCGCACCCGCTCTATATCCAACTCCTTCCCGACAGTGTAATCCTCAAACCGGCCTTCCAGCGCCAGGGTTATCGTCTCAGCCATACAGCCGAAGGTCAGTCCGGGCGGCAGGCCGTAATCAAACCCCAGCCCAACCCCGCCAGGGGTCTGGACCAGGCCCCCGTCCACCACCAGCACGTCCTCCCGCTCCCGGTGAACCCGCATAGAGACATCCCGGGGGCGGGCTACATCACAGACGACAGCCCCCGGCTTCAAGTGCTCCGGGAAGATAATAGGACGCCCCGCGCTGGTCGCGCTGAGCACCAGGTCGGCGGAGCGGATAGCGGCGATGTCGGTGGCGACTTCCACCGGAAGGCCAGCCTCACCGGCCAGTTGAGCCTGCGTGGCCTCCAGGGCATCGGCCCGGCGGCCTACCAGGATCAGGCGGCCCACCCGAGGAACCAACAACCGAGCACAGGCCTTACCAATGGCCCCTGTCGCGCCGACGACCGCGACGATGGCTTGCTCCGGGTCAATGCCCACCTGGGCCGCTGCATCCAGAAGGGATTGGACCGAAAGAGCAGCGGTATAACTATCCCCGGTGGTCACCGGAATCTGCAACGCCCGGGCGACCGTCAGCCCGCCATCACCCACCACAGAAGTGTAGGCACCCAGGCCCAGGATGCGGGCCCCCAGCCGCTCCGCCAGACGCCCGGTCTGGATGATTTTCCGGTAGGCAACCCGGGGCGGCACCTCCAGCATCCGCCGCGCGGTCAGCGGACAGGCCAGCAGCCAGCCCTCCACTTCCCGGCCGGTGGCAGCGGAGCGAACACCCCGGACATGGGAAAGCACCAGTGGGGGCCAGTAGAGCGAAAGGAAGTGGATCGCCCTCACCGGCAACAAGCGGGCCAGGTTCGGATATTTCCGCGCCACGTCCGCCTTAGGGTCCAATGGGTGCAGAATGAAGGCAAACGAGTCCATATCAGGCTCCGGAGTGGGGTCTGCGTATCCTGTCCAGCGCCATCAGCGTCCTTCGTGCCCGTTATTTCTGCCTCCGGATTTCATCCAGGCGCGGGTACAGGCGCGGGTGCATTCGGGTCGCCCCAGGGATGCGTTGAGCGTCGCTCTCCTCGTAGGAGACATTTTTCATCACCACCCGCCGCCGGGGCGAGGCCAGCAGAATGCTATCCGACTCTATGGTCCGGGCCGGATAGATAACCAGCCCCGAACCGATGCGGCAATGGTGTCCCACGCATCCGCCCAGGACGGCCATCCCCGTTGGCGCCAGGCGGTCGCCGCGTATGGTCCGCAGCGGATTGGGAATCAGGTTAAAGTCAGTAAAGGTGGTCCCGGCGCCGATGAAACTGCTCCGCCCCACACACGCTAATTGCAGGCAGGTGTTTTGGGCAACCATCGTATCTTCCATCAGGACAGTCTCAAAGAGAGAGGCGCGGAAGGGCAGGAAACAACGATCGCTGACGACGCTCAGCATCAAATGGCAACCATCGGAGATGGTGACGTTATTGCCAATGACACAAATATCCACCACTGCGCCCGGGCCGATGTCCACATTGTCGCCGATAATGGTCGGCCCCCGAATGATCGCACTGGGATCAATAGAGCAGTTCTTGCCAATTTTGACGACGGCGGACGAAGAGAGGACCTGCTTTTGTTCCAGCAGGGCTCGCCAGAAGAGTTTCAATTGCAGCCAGACGTTCTCCTCAATGGCCTTATCCAGACGGGCCGCTTCAGCGAAAATGCCGAAGATAATATTGGCCAGCAAGACATGAACCCACGATTCAATCGCCAGGAACGCTCGCGTGGGCACCTGATAGACCAGGTCCCCCAGGACGTTGGACATATGGGTGGGGACCCGATAGTACCCCATCTCGCGGGGCTCGGTGTGCATAATCAGTGGCCGAACGGTTTCCTCAACGCCGTGGGGAAAGTACCACATATCCGCCACATAGAGGTCGCCCTCCCGGCGGACAGTCTGCTGGAGGGGGAGGACATGGGCGACGATGGCCTTATCATCCAGAGGAAAAGCAACCTGGCAGGCCTTGCCCAGTTTGCGGGCTTTCTGGATAAAGGTATCAATGAAGGGCTTGTCAAAGAAGAGGTTCTCCCGATAGACCAGGGTCTCCACCCGCTCCGGACCGATTTCGCTGAAGGAATCCACCTCCCGCTCCTGGGTAACGTACGGCGCCAGAAGGTCCCGCTGATAGAGCCAAAGGGGCTTATTCAGCACTCGCAGTTCGCGGGCTGGCTCGTTGAATGGGTGGATAAACCTACGGTCTCTCAGGATAATCTTCCGCATAAGGCTCCAGATGATCTACCTCCCGCAGATTTCACCTGCGGGACGTTTTCATCCCAGGTCTATCTCCATCGCACAGTGGGGTCCGCCAGCCGCCGCGCAAGCCACCTCCGTGACGTGGACGGAATCCCTGCCGATCGCCCAATGGACTGTCTCATGGAGCAGACCGGTCAGGAGATAGCAACAAGGAGAAGAGGACGTCCGTCCCTGGCATATACCGCAACGCTCTACCACCCAGAGGAAATGGTCGCCTTCCTTCCGGACCTGAATGTTCCCGTCGGTGAACCGGTTGAACACTTCCGCCACTATCTCTATCCCAACCCGGGCCCGGACCGGAGACGGGAGGAGAGGAAATACCAGGCTCACTGCGTCAGCCAGGAGGCCAAAGTCGGAAATCCCCAGATGGAAACAGACGCGTCCGGTCTGAAATGCCAGATCCCGTCCCTTTTCCACCCCGTACATCTCCTCCAGAGCGGTCATCAGCCGGGGAATGAGGCCAACCGGAAACTTCCTCTCCAGGTTGTCGGCCGGGTAGACAGATAGATGGCGGAGGCCGGCGCGACCCAACACTGCCTGAAAGCCAGGAGTGCCCAACGATTGCTCCAAAGCCATCAGGAGAAAACGCCCGAATCGGTTAGGGATATACGTTTCTTCCATCACCGATCCAGAAACTCTCTCAGGGTCTGATGAAACCGTTCCGGCTCGTCCAGCATCGGGAAATGTCCGGAATTCTCAAAATACGAAACCTGAGCCAGAGGAATCCCGCTGGCAAGGATTTCTCCCTGGTTGGGATTCACAATCCGATCATTCCGACCATAGATACCCAATACCGGGATTCTAATCTCCCGTAGGCGAGGGCGCAAGTTGGTACGGCGGAGAGAAGCGATACTATAGTGAAAAGATTCAAGGGTCGTGCGGGAAAGGTCTTGCTGAAACATCTCCGACCAGCGCTGCCAGTCACGGGTCAGGAAAGGAGAAGCCATACGGACCCCCAGGAGCAGAGCCCCAGGAATGCTATATGCCAGAGCAGCCAGAGGTTTTTTTGCGGCCAGTTTCAACATCAGTGCCAGACCGTCTCCGGTAACAGGGGAACCCACCATCGCCACCCGCTGCACCCGTTCCGGATGGGCCAACGCCAGGCTCAGGGAGACCGTACCGCCCATAGAATGCCCCATCACCCGCGCCCGATAGATGCCCAACTGGTCCATAAATTGGGTCACCATTTCCACATAATCCGTCACCCGGAACTGTAAACCCTTCTTTCCCGATTCACCAAATCCCCAGAAATCCAGCGCGTAGGTCTTATACCCATTGGCCAGCACTTCCATCGTGCTCAGCCAATAGTTCCACGAGCCCAGCCAGCAATGGAGAAGAATAACCGGCTGTCCCCGACCATATGTCTCATAGTGGATGACTCCCCGATCTGTGACGATGGAACTCATTGTCCTTCTCCTCGGGTATGGTCACCCCTGTTATCTTATCACAAAACCGATACCTGCCTCAAAACAATGCGTTGCAAGTAGGTTAAGAGGGAGTTACAATTCTCCGCTGGCTTATATAACACAAAGGCGGGACACCCATGGCCGTGGTCCGAACAGACCGACCCCACGGACGGCGGTGCCCGCCTTGAGATCGCCGACTATCCTTCCTCGCCGTCCATTGTCTCCAGAATAGAATACAACAATTCCAGAAGGACGCTCTTGACACTCTCCTTATCAGTAGCAACACAGGGAAGGACTTTCACCGCCGGATCAATCCGCAGGGCAATCCGCAGGTCCTCCGGGGACCAGGCGTCCTCCATATCCTGCTTGTTTGCCGCCACCACATAAGGCGTCGGAGCATAACTCCGAAACGTATCCAGAATCACGCGAGCCTCACGGAAGGTCTCCGGACGGGTGCTATCCACGACCACCACGAAGCCCAGCATCCCTTCCGAGAGAATTTCCCACATAAACTCAAAGCGACGTTGACCCGGAGTACCAAAAAGGTAAAGGACCAAGTCATCATCTACCGTGATTCGCCCAAAGTCCATCGCCACCGTGGTTTCCTCTTTAATCCGCTCCTCTGGGCGGCTGATTTTCGCCTCGGTGGCCACCACGTCTATCTCGCTGATAGAACGAATGAACTGCGTCTTGCCCGCAGCAAAGGGGCCCGTCACCACCATTTTGACGATCTGCATTTACAACTCCCGGATGCGATCTATCAGTCGTTGGACGATGCTGCGCTTGACGGCCGGGCGTCGTTGTATGGGCGGTAACCCAACAGGAGCAGGAGCACCTGGTGGCGGTTTGATTTCCATACCTTCCGGCGGAACCAATTCCACCAATCCGGCCTGAAGAAGTCCGTAGACGATCCGCCGAATCTGGAAATCGCTCATATGATTATACTGAGCAATCTGGCGAATCGTGTTGCGGGGGTTAATAAATGAAACAACCCTCCACTCCTCCACCGTCAAGTTGATGGTGCGCAGGCGAGCGTCGGGACGGTCGGTAAAGCGAAGGGCCATATCCAGATTGGGCAATTCCTCTTGAAGCCGCTCCCACTCCCGGAGGCGGCGGCTCCCTTCCATTATCACGTTCTCCAGGTCAATGGAGACCGTGATCCGCCCCTCTACCGGAAGCATATTGGGCTCAAATCGGAATGTTCCCTCAGGCCATGTAAAGAGTTTATAGACGACCTCCAGAACATAGTTCCGGACACTATCCACAATGTCTTTCTGGGTGACATAGCCAGCGTTGCTCAGCAATACACCCAGTTCGCGGTCGTCTTTAATGTCCGAACGGGCCCGGATCGTGCGGGCCAGTTCTTCGGTGATTTTCCCCGACCGCTGCAGGATGGAGACCAGACGGTCATCCTGCCCGTCCAGGCTGGCATAGATGAGTTTGCCCTCGCGGAAGCAGAAGCGAGCCTGGTCCTGCGGCGTCTCTACCGCCAGGGTCCCCGTCTTGCGCGCCAGATTGATGAGATGGAGTAACTGGGTAGCACTAAAGTCTTGCAGGTTACCTTTCAGTGCCATATATCCCTGCCCTTAGGGTAAACGACAGACCATAGAAGCCAAATAGCGATACTATTATACCTTTTCCTGCCTACAAGTCAACCGCCCTTCGGCAACAAGTGTGTTTCAATTTCATAGCCACAGGTAATGGGACTGAACCCTACTCCCATTCAATGGTCGCTGGGGGCTTAGATGTGATATCATAGACCACCCGGTTCACTCCAGCAACCTCGTTGACGATGCGATGGCTGAGAAGGGCCAGCAAGTCGGGATCCAACCGCGCCCAATCGGCGGTCATAAAATCTTCGGTGGTCACCACCCGCAGGGCAACCACCTCCTCATAAGAGCGACTGTCTCCCATTACGCCGACACTGCGGACCGGCAAGAGCACGGCGAAGGCCTGCTGGGTGGTCCGCAGAAGACCAGCCCGGCCCAGTTCCTCCTGCAGAATGGCATCGGCGGCACGCAGCCGCTCCAGCCGCTCCCATGTCACTGCGCCGACCACGCGGACCGCCAACCCGGGCCCGGGGAACGGTTGCCGCCAGACCACCCCCGGCGGCAACCCCAGCGCCTCCCCCACCGCGCGGACTTCGTCCTTGAAGAGATACCGCAATGGCTCTATCAGCCGTAACTGCATCCGCTCCGGAAGCCCCCCGACGTTGTGATGGGTCTTGATCCGACGGGCTCCGGGACGGTCCGGCGCCGCCGACTCAATAACATCGGGGTAGAGGGTGCCCTGGGCCAGAAAATCTACCCGCCCTACCCTTGCCGCCTCTCGCTCAAAGACCCGAATGAACTTCTCGCCGACAATGCGCCGCTTCTCCTCCGGATCGGTCACCCCCTCCAGCGCCGCCAGGAACTCCTCAGTGGCATCCACCGCGATCAGTGGCATTCCCAACTGGTCCCGAAATGTGCGTACCACCTGCTCCGGCTCCCCCCGGCGCATCAGACCCGTGTTGACGAAGATACAGGTGAGCCGGTCGCCGACAGCGCGGTGAACCAGAGCAGCAGTGACGACAGAGTCCACCCCACCGCTGAGCGCACAGAGAATCATCCCATCCCCCACCCGACACCGAATGGAGGCAACAGTCTCCTCAATGAAAGCCGCGGGGGTCCAGGTAGGAGCGCAACCGCAGATTTCGGTGGCGAATCGGCGGAGAATCTCTCCCCCGGCGGGGGTATGAACGACCTCGGGATGGAACTGGACGCCGTAAAGGAGCCGCTGAGGATCTCCCATCGCGGCGATGGGGGAATTGGGGCTGCAGGCCAGGACGGCAAAGCCCGGGGGCATAACCTCCACCCGATCACCGTGGCTCATCCAGACCTGGGGCTGATCCGCCAGCGGGGCCAGCAGAGGCGTCGGATGAGAGAGTTCTACTCGGGTGGGGCCGTACTCCCGCTGAGGCGCAGGGGTGACCCGTCCCCCCAGCGCGTGGGCCAGGAGTTGCATCCCGTAGCAGATGCCCAGGATGGGGCGGCGGCTCTCCAGTACGTATGCGGGGAGAGTCGGCGCGCCGGGTTCGTAAACGCTGGCAGGCCCGCCGGAAAGAATGAACCCGCGCGGCCGCAGGGCCATCACCCGCTCCGCCGGTGTATCCCACGGAAACAGTTCGCAGTAGATTTGGACCTCCCGGATTCGCCGGGCGATGAGTTGGGTCGTCTGAGAGCCGTAATCCAGGATGACAATGGTGTCGTGGAACTCAGTCGGCGATCGTAATTCGGCCATCCCGCATCTCGGCGATCGTCACGAGGGCCTCTATGGGAACGCCCAGGGGGGCCAGAACGTCCCGGCCGCCCTCAAACCGTTTCTCTATCAACACACCGATGCCGACAACCTCCCCACCGGCCTTCTGGACCAGCCGGACCAGTGCGGCGATGGTCAGGCCCGTCGCCAGGAAGTCGTCTATGATGAGGACCCGGTCGCCCGGCCTCAGATACTCTGGGGAGACCATCAGCAAGACCTCCAGCCCTTTGGTGTGAGACGGGGCACTCTCTACGTAGACGGGCTCCATCATCGTGATGGGTTTCCGTTTCCGAGCATAGATGACGGGAATCCCCAACGCCAGCCCGGCCGCCAGGGCCGGCGCGATGCCAGAGATTTCGGCGGTCAGAATCTTGGTCGCCCCCACCCCCCGGAAGCGACGGGCCAATTCCGTCCCGGCCCGCTGCATAAGCCCCGGGTCTATTTGATGATTGATGAACCCATCTACCTTGAGGATGCCGTTCCCCAGGTCCATTCCCTCGGTCAGAATGCGGCGCTTCAGTTCCTCCATAACCTATCCCCCCAAAGCATTCATCAGGTCGCGCATATGCATCAACTGATGACCGTAGATAGCGTTGATGAAGGTTTCCAGGGAGACCTCTCCCAGAGCCGGATGGCGGCCCACCCGGTCCAGGTCTTCATCGGTCAGCGTGGCTACCCATTCCAGGGTGCGCCGCCGGGCGGATTTCAGGTCAGCCAGGAGTTGCGCCGGGGGAATACCTGCCAGTCGCCGCTGTTCGGCCTCATTATATGCGTTATAGTCAAACCCCTCCGGCGCGCCCGGCTTCCCGGCGGCGATGTCTTGAGCCAGTTGCCGTAACCCCTCCTCAGAGGAGACGAAATGGGCCAGGAGGTCCCGCACAGTCCAGGGGTACGGCTGCTCGTAGAGGACTGCTTCCCACTGACCGGGCTGGATGGAGTTGAAGATGGCCAGGGTCTTATCTAAACCTCTCTGCAGCCGTTCCTTCAAGGCTTCTACTCTCTCCGTCATCGTCGCCTCCTTGCTATACTTTTGTGCGATTGCGACTGGTACTACTGGCCGCGAACATCCTAACCGCAGAGCCGCAGAGAAGGCAAAGACAAATTGCCACAATCCCTGCGCCCTTTTCGTCCTGTGCCTCGCCACGAATGGATTTTCAGATAGGCTCTGAATGTACCAGGCGAGACAGGCCCTCTGCCAGCCCAACGGTCGGCTGCCAGCCCAGGACCAATTGAGCCCGGCGGGGGTCTCCCGCGGAATGACGGATTTCTCCAGCGCGGGGCGGGGCAAACACGGGCTCCAGAGCGGTACCCAGGGCCTGATTGAGAAGCGTAACCAGATGCAACACGCTGGTCTCTTCACCGCGGGCAAGATTCACCACTGTCCCGGCGGCTCCGTCCTGCTCCCCCGCCCGAATCAGGGCCGCCACCACATCCCCCACATAGACGAAATCCCGGGTCTGTAGGCCATCTCCGTACACCACCGGGGGCAACCCCTGCCGCATGCGTCCCCAAAAGATGCTGATCACCCCTGAATATGGGCTGTGGGGATCCTGTCGGGGGCCGTAGATATTAAAAAACCGCATGATAACTGCGGGGAAGCCGTAAGCGGCGTAATAGGCATAACAGATGGCCTCTCCAGCGACTTTACTTGCGGCATACGGGGAGAGCGGGCGAAGGGGCAGGTCCTCGCGAAGGGGAAGTTCGGAAGCGTCGCCATAGACGGCGGCGGAAGAGGCAAACAGGAAGCGGGACACGTTCACCTGACGAGCCGCCTCCAGGAGGTGCAGAGTTCCCCCAGTATTCACATCCATCGTCTCAAGGGGATTCCGCAGGGACCACTCCACCGAAACGACCGCGGCCAGGTGGGCCACCACCTCCACCCCATCCACAGCCTGACGGACGATCAGTGGGTCGCGGATATCGCCTTCTATGACCTCTATCCGATCCCGGACAGCGGAGAGATTTTCCCACCGACCTGTAGAGAAATTATCCAGCACTCGCACCCGCTCGCCCCGGGCGACCAAGGCCTCCACCAGATGGGAACCGATGAAGCCGGCCCCACCGGTTACCAGCCATCGCGCCATCCCGCCTCCTTCCAGAAACAGGGGTTGATGAGAAAGTGGCCCAAATGGTGCCGGAAATATACGGGACTTACACAATTGACTTGTGGACAGGCTATCCAGTCCGTCTGGACGGCCTGGAAAAGTGCTGCAGGATCCGCGCGTAACTCCTCATATAAAAAGCCCCCCGACCAGGAGGGTCAGGGGGAGGTACCCCCAACGGGATTTGAACCCGTGTTTCAGGCTTGAAAGGCCTGTGTCCTAACCTGGCTAGACGATGGGGGCGTTATGGTATCTTTATTCTATCACAAAGCTCTTTACCGTCAAGCGCGCTTTCATGAAATTCAGGGCGGGCAGCTTTGCCAGTGGTCTCCCTCCTGAGGGTTGCTGAAAATATAACGCTGTTGGTCGCCGAGTTTATGCTGGCCCAGAATGGGGCTTTCAGCGCCCCTCATCCCCTGGGCCTTCTCCTCCCCCGCTGCGGCGGGGGAGAAGGGGGAAGAGTCCCAAATCCCCCTCCCCGCACGGCGCAGCCGTGGGAGAATGGGGGCAGGGGGGCCATATGCTGGATGGTACGCCGGCCCTAATCCCGAAAACGGAACCCGGCATTCTTGCGCGGCGGTGAAGATTCAGTAACCTTCTATGGGGAGACTACCGCTTTGCCGCCCGCCCTGAAATCCCTCTTATTCCCCTTTCCCCCGCCAGAGATAGCAAGGGGATAAGTCAGCCCTTCTTGAAGACCTGACCGTTGCGAGAGGCAATCTGTTCCCAGAGAAAGGGGCCCTTTACTGCGAGGGATGCCGACGGGAACGGCGCCGATGGATGGTCCGCTGCAAGAACCGTCGCAGACGCTGAACCCGCGAGAGATTTCCAGGCCGTTCCCCGGCAGTATCGCCGGAAGACATGTCTGCCCATCGCCGTCGTCGGAACATCGCCGTCAAAGAACTCACAATTCCTCCTTCCGCAGACTTACCAGACGATAGCAGCGCAATCACTCCTCTGGCCAGAGCCCCAGTGCACGGGCCTGCTCTGAGGTCAGGGGACTGGCCATTCTGCCTTGCCGCGCCGCTGGTTCCTCGGGAGGGGATAAAAGGCGGCTCAGTTCCTGCAAGGTGCGCCGCAGGAAGAGCCATATGACGCCCAGGCGACGCGGGGGAGGCTGACGGCTGATCACAATCAACAGCAAGTGGCTCTGGGACGACACCCCCACGTAAATCTGGCGCTGGCTCCCTTCATAATGATGCAAACTGATGCCTGTCCCGTCCCCAATGGAATATCCCAGGCGAGCCGTCAGAGACGCTTCCTCCGCAAAAAGAGGCAGCAGGTCCTCCATCAGGAGGTCCTCCGCAATTCCAGTCTGGGCAATGACCTCTCCATGCCTACCGGCCAGCAGGACGCACTCCCCTCCAATACCCCGCTGAAGGGTAGCCAGGGATTGCTGAACAGTTTCCATCCAACCCGAGGATAACCGAGAGGTAAACAGAGGCCCCTCGCTCATTCTGTATGGACTCCTAAAAGGATCGGTTGGTTCGCGCCGACTGGGCAGCGATACCGCCTGTAGCGTACCACAGAATGAGCGAGCGGGGGATTGCGAAGCCGTTACGGTTTGGTTACAGGTCGTCCTCTTCCGGTTCGGACGACTCCGGAGGGACTCTGGGGAACGTATACCCTACCCCACGCACATTGACGATATAGCGGGGCTGGGCAGGATCGGGTTCCAGTTTGCGTCGCAGACGCCGAATATGCACGCGGACGATGGCCCGGGCCCCCCATGGATCCGTCTCATACCCCTGGGCCTGGCGAACCAGTTGCTGCGGGCTGCAGACCTGGTCTGCTCGCTCCATCAGGTAGGAAAGCAATTTGAATTCGGTCGGGGTGAGGTCTACCAGTCGGTCTCCAACCCAGACCTGGTGGCGCTCCCGGTCCAAGCGCACATCCTGAACCTCCTGATATTGCTCTTTCTCCAGGGCCGGCGGCACAATGGCAACATCCGGCTGCTCAATCGCCCGCAATTCAGAAAGGGTTTGCTCCAGACGGGAGACCAATTCTCTTCGCTGTCGATCCTGATACCGTTTGCTCAGGCCTTTCCGGACGCTCTCCAGAATCTGAGAAACCGGGCATGGCTTCAAGAGGTAATCATGGGCCCCGCGACGGAGCGCCTGGATAGCCGTTTCCAGAGTCCCAAACGCGGTGAGGAGGATAATTACGGTGGCCGGGGAACGCCGCTGGACCGCCTCGGTCAACTGCAGGCCATCCATGCCCGGCATCTTAATATCCACGACCATCAGGTCAAACGGAGGGTTGCGGTCAATGAGATCCAGTGCATCCTCACCACTGGCCGCTACGCTCACGTCGTACCCCTCCAGACGCAACAACTCCGCCAGGGAAATCCGGGTTGTTGCTTCGTCGTCTACCACCAGAATGCGAGAGGTTCGGGTCTCCGGCATAGCGCCTCTCCTGCTTTATCTCGGGGCTGCTCTCATCTATGGCAGTGGAACAGGCAGGCGGACGACAAAGGTCGCGCCCTGTCCCGGCTGGCTGGAGACCTCTATAGTGCCGCCGTGCCGTTCTATGATGCCGTAACTGATAGCCAGACCCAATCCGGTACCACTGGGCTTGGTGGTGTAGAAAGGCTCAAAGATATGAGCAATCTGATCAGCCGTCAGGCCAGGGCCAGAATCATGAAAGGCAACCAGGACCGAGCGCTGATCTTTGGCCAGCAGGGTACCCACCCGTAAATCCCCGCCATCCGGCATCGCCTCCACTGCATTGATGATAATGTTCAGGAAAACCTGGGTCAACTGGTCGGGGATGCCGAGAACGGGTGGCAAATTTTCTGCAAAGCGAGCGAAAACCCGGACATGTCCATGCTGGAGTCGTTTGTCGGCGATAGCCAGAGCGTCTTGCAGGAGATGGTTCAGGTCTACCCGAACAACTCCTCCCTTAGAGGGGCGATAGAATTCCAGCATCCGCTGGACAATCTCAATCAGACGCTCCACTTCCTTCTGGGCCATCCCCAGGTATTCCCCTCTCTTCTCCGCGGGGAGACGGTCCGTCATCGCCAGGTGGATGGTGTTGTGGATAGCCTGAAGGGGGTTGTTGATCTCGTGGGCGATAGAGGCCGCCAGACGGCCAATGGCTGCCATCTTCTCAGCCTGGATCAGTTGGGCATGGGAGCGTTCCAGAGCCCGAGCGTAATCATTCACCTCAGCGTACAACTGAGCATTCTCCACGGCCACGGCGACAGAGCCTGCCAGCATCTGCAGGAGGTCTCGGTCGGTCTCCGTGAACGGCCCCCCCACCTTATCCGCCAGTTCCAACGCGCCAATGACCTGCTCCCGCACCAGCAGAGGAACGCAGAGAATAGCGCGCGTCTGCAGCCCCCACCCGTCCACCAGAGGGGAGAAAAGCGGGTCTTGGGGCGCATTATTTGTCAGGTACGGCTGCCCGGTTGTCACTACGTGACGGATGATGCTCCGCTCTGTGGGGAGCGGATGGCCCATCAGTGGATGGCTCCCCGCGACATCCTTGTAAAAGGTCATGTCTCCGGTCTCCTCATCCATCAGCACCAGGACACCTGCAGCAGTCGGGAGGATTTCCCGAACCCCCTCTACGGCGGCTTTCAACACCTCTTCCAGGTCCAGGCTGGAGATGATGGTGCGGCTCACCTCCGTCAGAATGGCCAGTTCCCGGTTGCGTTGGCGCAGGATCTGCTCCGTGTTGCGGATGCGCATGATGACCTGAATGCGGGCCACCAGTTCCCGGGGGTCAAAGGGTTTGGTGAGATAGTCATCCGCCCCCATCCCCAACCCCAAGGTTTTGTCGGTGATGGAGGCCAGGGCAGTGGTGACAATGATGGAAGTGATCGCCAGAAGGGGATCGGATTTGACGCGGGAGATGACCTCGTAACCGCTGATGCCGGGCATCAGGATGTCCAGCAAAAGGACATCCACCGGTCGGTCAGAAGCATTTTCGCGGCGCAGTATCTCCAGCGCTTCTTCGCCGGAACGGGCCTCCAAGACCTCGCAATCGGTCAGTTCCAGGACTTCCCGAATCAGGCCGGCAATCTGGGGGTCATCATCGGCGATGAGGACCCGGGGAACATTATCGTTTTTCGGCATAGTGCTGTTTACGACATGTCCGTTACTTCAACGAATCGGTTGAATCTCATCAAGGAGAAGTAAAAAACAGCAACTTTGCGGGGCTTGCCACCGGTACGACCTCGCGAAACTCCGTATTGTTGGCCCTTATTTCAACGGATACAAAAGGGGGGTTATTCCGGTTTCTTCCTTTCTTCCGGTAGACTCAGTACGGCGTCAACGATGCCGTACTGGACAGCCTGTTCAGCGGTCATGTAGAAATCCCGGTCGGTAAGGCGCTCTATCTGGCTGTCGGAGAGGCCGGTGTGTTTCTTCAGCAGGTCATTCAGTAGAGCCCGCTGGCGGAGAATCTCCCGCGCGGCAATCTCTATGTCCGCTGCCTGGCCCTCCACACCACCCAGAGGCTGATGCAGGTGGATGGTGGCATGGGGCAGGGCAAAACGCCGCCCCTTGGTCCCCGCCGCCAGCAGGACAGTGGCCATGCTGGCCGCCATCCCCACTGCAATCGTGGAGAGGGGAGGCCGGATGAGTTGCATTGTGTCGTATATCGCCAGCCCCGCCGAGATAACCCCGCCCGGGGAGTGAATGTAGAGGGAAATCTCCCGTTCCGAATCCTCTCGGTCCAGAAAGAGCAACTGGGCAATGACCAGGTTTGCAATCTGGTCAGTGATGGGGGTGCCAAGGAAAACAATGCGTTCCCGCAACAGCAGGGAGAAAATATCGTAGGCCCTTTCTCCCCGACTGGTGGACTCAATGACCATCGGAATCAGGTTATGGGGTCTCATTCTCTCCTCCTGTCGGCGGTTCAGATACCGCCTTGCCCTGGGCGATCGCAACCAATCGATCCATCACCTTATCATAGAGCATCCGGACTCTCAGATGCTCCCGATTCTCCGGCTCTTCCAGTTGAGCCCGTATGGCTTCGGCCTGGTCCGGCCACGCCTCACAAACGGTCTGAATGCGCTGCTCCACTTCCTCGTCGCTCACCATCAACCCTTCCGCCAGCACAAGTTCTCCCAGAACCAGTATCCGACGGACCCGATAATCCGCAATGGGAAACAGACGCTCGTAGAGGTCTTCCATAGTCCGCCCGGTGACTTTCAGGTAGTCCTGGAGACTCATCCGTTGCTCTTCCCGCACCCTCTCCTCAAGCTGCTCTAACAGGTTCTGCAGTTGCTCCTCCAACAGAGTGGAGGGATATTCCACTTCGGATTGTTCCACCAGTTGTTGGACGACAGTGGTAACATACTCATTTTGCGCGGCTTCCTGCTTTATCCGCACAAGTCGCTCCCGAATGTCCTCCTTCAACGCTTCCAGGCTGGAGTAGGGACCCGCCGCCCGGGCCAGATCGTCATCCAGATCGGGGAGAATGCGGTTATACAGCGCCCGCAACCGAACGCGAAACTCCACTTCTTCGGAGGGTTGCCCATCGGGCGCTTTGAGGCGGAAAGTGCGCTCCTCGCCGGGCATCATCCCTTCCAGGGCACTGTAGAAGCCGGGCGCCGGATAGATATCATCGGGGTCCAGAATGACCTCAACGTCATCATCCTCCAGAAACAGTTCACCCTGGTCTGTACGACCCTCTACCCAGATGTGCAGGAGGTCTCCTGGCTGAGCGCCCCGTCCTTCCACTGGTTCCGATACGGCGTTTTCCTTGCGGATGTCCTCCAGTATATCCTGAATTTCCTCTTCCTTCACCTCCACCGAGGGAAATTCCACCCGCAAAGAGCGATAGTCTCCCAGGCGGACAATGGGCGGAAGGGGCAGGGTGAAAGTAAGCCGCATCGGGCTTAACTGAATATCTTCCAGACTGGCCGGCCCGTAGGGGGTGATCTTCTCTTGCTGCAGAGCGGCCTGGTAAAACTCGCGGCTCAGATCCTCCGCTACTTGCTCCCGCAAACGCTTCTCGCCATATTGTTGCAGGACCACGCTATAGGGAGCCTTTCCCTTCCGGAAGCCCGGGATGGTGACCTGCGCTGAAATCTCCCGCGCGACCCGGCGCATCTCTTGCTGCACTCGCTCTTCGGGAATTTCCACAGTCAACCGCAGGTCCCGTTTCCCAACGGGCTTTGTCGTCACCAGTATTGCTGATTGCTCCATTCATCCTCCAGATATGGGAAATTGGGTACTGGTCAATTGATCATCGGACGCTATGGGTAACGCCTTTGAGAGGCTCATACTCTTCGCGCTACAGGCCTTTGGCCCCCCTTCTCCTCCCTGCAGTTGGGGTGGAAAGAGGAGGTGAGGGAGTTTTGAGAGACGACAATGAAGCCGTCGCCTCTCAGAACCCTGATATGCCCCCTTCCCCTCCCGCCGCCGAGAGGCAAGCGGACGAGGAGGAGCAAGAGTGGGGACAGGCACCGGCGCACCTTCGTCTCCTGAAAATCAAGTTGCACACACGTACTGGATCATTCGCCCCAGTGGGGAAGGCGGGACTCGAACCCGCACGGGAGTACCCACGTGATCCTAAGTCACGCTCGTCTGCCCATTCCGACACTTCCCCAGATAAAGGAAAGTCAGCCATCAGTGATCTATGGCTTGTGGCCTATTATAAACCGAAGCGGGGTTTCCTGCAAGAATTGGCGGTTTTCCCGTTTTGGTGTATGATTGCGGACAAGAAGCGAAGTAAGAAGCAAGATAAAAGATACAGGAAACAGGAGGCTCTGATGGTAGACCCGGAACTGCTGGCGATCCTCCGATGCCCCTACTGTGTGAGCGGGGAGACCCGAAAACCCGGCGATGACCCGGGACGGCTGGAACTGGTCCACGGCTACTGGCTGGTCTGCCAGGAGCCGGATTGTGGCCGCAAGTATCCCATCCGCGACGACATCCCCGTTATGCTCATTGAAGAAGGGGATAAATGGATTCACGTCGCGGTGGAGGACTTGCCAGTACCGCCACCAGGAGAATAGCACAAAAGTCAATGGACTGGCGGGTATTTGTTCTGGCCGCCATTAGTTTCCTAGGCATTCTGGTCGGCCTTGTGGTGATGGCCCTCCCTGACCCCTATGAAGGGAGCATCCTGTACACAATGAACGCTTCCCACTCCATCTCCCGAATGGATCTGCTCGGCCTGGCGCTGGCTGCCCTGGGGGGAGTTGTCGCATGGTGGGCGGGCATACTGTGGCAGAAGAAGGTGGGGAGGGGTCAGGATCCGGCAAGGAGAGGGCGATGAAGGTCATACCCCGTCTGCCCGGCACATATGTGTTGGTCCTCCGAATGGAGAAAACGCAACGGGTGCAGATCGGGCGGTTAGGGGAATTCCAGATTCCGGCTGGCTGGCTGGCCTATGTGGGCAGTGCCCGAGGGCCGGGTGGACTATCCGCCCGACTGGCCCGCCACCTCCGCTACCCCAAAACTCCGGTCTGGCACGTGGATTTTCTCCAGCCCGCTGCCCGGCCCACTGCTGTATGGTGGGCAACGGGGACGGACCGGCGGGAATGCCTCTGGGCGGGCGTGCTGGCCCAGATGCCCGGCGCGTCTTGCCTCATTCCGGGATTCGGATCATCGGACTGCCGGTGCCCGGCTCACCTGTATCACTTCCCCGACCCCCCGGACCGGGAACGGTTTGTCCGGCTGAGCGGGGTGGAGTAGCCTCTGCGGAGTTGCCCCGCACACTATCATGGATATGGACCCACTGCGTGCTCTGGAAGAAGCCATCGCCGCTGACGATGACCCGCGGGCAGAGGAGGCGGCCCAGCGCGTCGGGCCATTGGGAGACGCGGCTCTGCCCACCCTGATGGAATGGCAGACCGCCCCGGACCGGGACCGCCGCTGGTGGGCCGTCCGCGCTCTGGCAGCGGTCGGTACCCCTCGGGCGGTGGCCGCGCTCATCGCCGCCCTAGAAGACCCCGATCCGGACGTGCGGGCCTGTACGATAGTGGGACTGGCCGGTCTCCGACCGCCGGAGGCTGTGGACTCCCTGGTGGCCCGCCTTTCTGACCCTTCGGCCTACGTGGCCCGCCTGGCTGCCGACGCGCTGGCCCGGATTGGGCCCCCCGCCGTCCCGGCCCTGATCGCTGCGCTGGGGGACGAGAACGCGGCTACCCGCGCCGGTGCCGCCCGCGCCCTCTGCGCCATTCAACCCGAGGAGGCCATCCCCGCCCTCTGCGCCGCGCTGGACGACCCCAGCGCGCTGGTCACCTATTACGCCGAGGAGGCGCTGGAGCAGATGGGGGTTGGGATGGTGTTCTTCTCACCCGATTAGAGCCCGTTGGAGCACAGACTCTATGAGCGAAACCACCCCGCAACCTCACACGGGATTGCGTTCCCTTCCCCGCAATGTCTGGGCCACCGGCCTGACCAGTTTCTTTACGGACATCTCCAGCGAGATGATCCTGAACCTCCTGCCCCTCTTTATGGCCAACGTCCTGGGTATCCGCACCAGCATCATCGGCCTGATAGAGGGCGTCGCTGAGGCCACGTCCAGCCTGCTCAAAGTCTTCTCCGGATGGTTATCTGACCGGCTGCGGGCCCGCAAAGGGTTGGCGGTGGCCGGATATGCGCTCTCGGCTGTCTCCAAACCGCTTTTCTACTTTGCCAACTCCTGGGGCCTGGTCGCGGCGATCCGCTGGGCCGACCGAGTCGGCAAGGGCATCCGGACCGCCCCCCGGGATGCGCTGGTTGCCGATTCCGTCCAGGAGGAGAACCGGGGCCTGGCCTTCGGATTCCACCGCGCCGCCGACACGGCGGGCGCGCTGATAGGGATTCTCATCGCCCTGATAGTCGTCTGGCTGGCCCAGGGCGGGACCGTCCAACTGAGCCGGAGCACCTTCCAGACCGTTGTCCTCATCAGCATCATTCCGGGCATCCTGGGGGTCCTGGTACTGGTACTGGGCGCGCAGGATGTGCCGGTGACAGGCGGGGCGGAGCGGCCCCGGATCACCTTCCGGGGCCTGGGGCGGCAGTTCGCCCTCTTTATGCTCATCGTCGGCCTTTTTGACCTGGGCAACTCGTCGGACGCGTTCCTCATCCTTCGCGCCCAGGAGCGGGGGCTGAGCGTGGTCGGCGTGCTGGGAATGTTAGCGACTTTCAACCTGGTCTACACCCTGGTCTCCACTCCGGCGGGCTCCCTATCCGACCGTATCGGTCGGAAACGGGTTATCATGGGCGGATGGCTGGTTTACGGGGCCATCTATCTGGGAGTGGCGCTGGCCCGTACCGGCTGGCAGGTCTGGTTGCTCTATGCCCTTTACGGAGTATACTACGGCATGGCCTATGGGACTGCCAAGGCTATGGTCGCCGATATCGTGCCCCCGCACCTGCGCGGCTCCGCCTACGGCACCTACAACGCCGTCCTGGGCATCCTGGACTTCCCGGCGTCCCTCATTGCGGGAGTCCTCTGGCAGGGGGTCGGCCTCTGGCAGGGATTCGGCCCTTCCGCTCCCTTCCTTTTCGGTGCGGCGACGGCGCTCCTGGCCGCCGTCCTGATGGCAGGAGTCATGCGGGAAGGCCACGGAGAAGGACGATGAACGTAGCCCAAGATTCATCATAGGACGCACGGAACAAGGCGGAAGCCTTTGCTCTATTCTGGAAAGAGAGGGCCGGAAGACGGGATAAGATAATCCACGGTTATGATGGGATGACCTGCACATCGTACGGAAAGCAGCAAAGCGGGATATTCCCGCCCTTCGCCCCCTGCTCCAGCAACTCTTGCTGGATGAAGAGAGGAGAGAAAGAAAAACCATGAAACCTCTACAAATTGTACTGGCGACCTCTGTGCTGCTTCTGCTCATAGCCTGCGCTTGCTGTTCGTGGATTTCCACCATCAACTGGGAGTCCTTGCTGGAGCCCCTTCTCAGCGCGGTAGAACCCACACAGGAGCCACCTATCACCCCCCAACTGACCCGTGAGCCGCTGCCCCCGGAAGCACCCGAGACGGAGCGGTTGCTGGAGACGACCCTCATCCCCGTCCGTGACCTCCACGAACTGGCGATTCGCCTGCGGGGCGTCCCGCCAGACATCCCCCGTACCATCCACCCGGAAGGCGCGCCGGATTACCCCGTCGGCACCTGCCGCGTCTTCCACGCTTCCAACGTGGATACGAACGAACAGTTTGACCTGACCGCCTGCCTCCGTTACAAGAACGATGTCGTCTACATGTGGGTAGAAGAGGGCGTGGAAGTGGACGAGAGAGCCCTTAAGACGGCAGCGGACCTCTTCGCCCAGAAGACCTACCCCACCAATCGCCACTTTTTCGGCTCTGAATGGAACCCCGGCGTGGACAACGATCCCCGCCTCCACATCCTCCACGCCCGCAACCTGGGGGATAGCGTTGCGGGCTACTACTCCTCCGCCGACGAGTTTGTCCCCGCCGTTCGCGAGGACTCCAACGCGATGGAGATGTTCTACATCCATATTGAGAATGTCAACGTCAACGACAACTTCTACAACGGTGTTCTGGCCCACGAGTTCCAGCACATGATTCACTGGTACAACGACCGGAACGAGGACACCTGGCTGAACGAGGGCTCGTCGGAACTGGCCTCGTACCTGAACGGCTACGATACGGGTGGCGCCGACTACGTCTTCTCTCGCCTACCCGATACCCAATTGAACTCCTGGCCCGAGGGCCCAGGGGCCGCCGGGGCCAACTACGGCGCGTCGTACCTCTTTATGGCCTACTTCCTGGACCGCTTCGGCGCAGAGGCGACGAGGGCGCTGGTGGCCCACGATGAGAACGGCTTCGCCGCCGTGGACGCGATCCTGGCCGACCTGGGCACCGGCCTGACCCACGTAGACCTCTTTGCCGATTGGGTGGTCGCCAATTTGCTGGATAACCCCAAACTGGCAGACGGGCGATACGGTTACCGGGAGATCAATCCGCCGCCCTTCAAGATAGAGACCCGTCTGGAATCCTACCCGGTGAACCGCCGGGCTACTGTTCACCAATATGCTGCCGACTATATAGAACTGAAAGGCGACCGTCCCCTGCGCTTCTCCTTCGCTGGCTCCACTCAGGTCGGGCTGATGGATACCCGCGCCCACAGCGGCAAGTACCTCTGGTGGTCCAACCGGGGCGACGACTCCAACATGACCCTGACGCGTGAGTTTGACCTGACCGGCGTCCAGAAGGCGACGCTGGAATACTGGTGCTGGTACGACATAGAAGAGGACTGGGACTACGCCTACGTGGAGGTCTCCGCTGACGGCGGGAGGACCTGGGAGATCCTGACCACCCCCTCTGGGACGCCGGAGAACCCCAACGGCAACTCTTTCGGCTGGGCCTACACGGGCCGCAGTGGGGGAGAGAGCAAAGCCCAGTGGATTCAGGAGCGGGTGGACCTGACGCCTTATGCCGGGAAGAAGGTGCTGGTGCGCTTTGAGTACATCACCGACGACGCGGTCAACCGTCCGGGCTTCGCGCTGGACGATGTGGCCGTCCCCGAGATTGGCTACTTCAGCGATTTTGAGGCCGACGGTGGAGGATGGGAGGCCGCGGGCTTTGTTCGCCATGCCAACGTTCTCCCTCAGCGATGGCTGGTGCAACTGGTCCTCTTCGGGCCCCAGACGACCGTCCAGCGGCTGGAACTGAACTCCGACCAGACGGGGGAGTGGGAGATTCCACTGGGCGGGGGCGTGGAGCGGGCGGTGGTGGCCGTCTCCGCCTACGCGCCGGTGACAACAGAGGTAGCATCGTATCAGTACTCTGTTCGGTGATATGATCGGTGTCTTTGATTCCGGCGTCGGTGGGCTTTCGGTCTGGAGAGAAATTGTCCGGGAACTGCCCGACGTCCCCACCCTCTATCTGGCAGACCAGGCCCATGTTCCCTACGGGTTGCGCCCTCTGGAGGAGGTGCGCCAGTTCGCCGAGGGCATCACCCGCTTCCTGCTGGCCCAGGACGCGACGGTAGTTGTCCTGGCCTGCAACACTGCCTCCGCCGCTGCGCTCCATTACCTGCGAGCAGTCTTCTCCCAGGTGCCATTTGTGGGCATGGAACCGGCGGTCAAACCAGCGGTACAGCGGACGCGCAACGGTCGGGTGGGTGTCATCGCCACCCCAGCCACATTTCAGGGAGAACTCTTCGCCTCACTGCTGGAGCGCTTCGCCCGGGATGTGCACGTGATCCCGCAGGTCTGCCCGGGGCTGGTGGAGGCAGTGGAGGCCGGCGCGCTGGACACGCCGGAGACAGAGACGCTGCTGCGGGCCTGCCTGGAGCCGCTGCTGACGGCGGGGATAGATGAACTGGTGCTGGGCTGCACCCACTACCCGTTCCTGCGCCCGCTGATGGAGCGCATCGTGGGGCCGAAGGTGGAGATCATAGACCCGGCCCCCGCGGTAGCCCAGCAGGTCCGGCGGGTGCTGGAAAACAAATATGGCGCAGGCGAATCGCCTGCGCCACATACCTTCTACACCACCGGCGATCCGACGCAGTTCGCCGGCGCAATAGAGCGACTGGTCAGGGTACGGTCAGAGGTACGCCCCCTCCGCTGGGATGGCGATGAGATAAAGGCTCTTCCCGATGAAACAGACCCGCTGCGTCGGGCCTCACCGCCATAGCGCGATGCCCTGAGTGACCAGCGGCTGACAGACCCCCGAGCCTACCCCGTAGCCTGGCTGAATGGCTCCCTCGCCGATCATCGCCTCCTGGAACGCTCCGACCAGTGTATGCCCCTGCACACCCCCTATCCGAACAGCGGTGAATCCAACAATATGGTACAGGAAGGCATGCCCACCACCACCTGACCGGGGCCAGCCAATCCCTTCGGGAGCCGGAAAGTTCGCCTCCATATAGTTACTCATATAAATGTAATCAAAAATGGGAACATATGCAGTTTGGCCAGCGTAGTTCTCTATATCCATCAGCGAACTCTGGCGGGCACCGGGGCTACCGTGGATGAAATCCCCATTCGTATACCCGACATTCCCGGCAAAAACGGGGAAAGGATAAGGGCATTCCCCACTGGCCCAACCCTGGAGGCCGTCGTCGGTAGAGGTGTTAGGATTCGGACCGCAGGGCCGGTTGGGGACCTCTTGCTCAAACGTGCGGTAGTTCGGGTCCGCCCGTTGCAGGTGCTGAGTATTGTAAATGTAGTTCAGGTTCAGCCATCCCCGGTGAGCATTATGCGAAGCCGGGTCCCCGATGCAAACGTCAATCCCCTCATCAAACCGTCCGTTACCATTTTGGTCGGTGCAGAACATCCCCCCGTTTTGCTGATTCGTCTCTATGACCACAAACTGCTGGTTGGGAGAGAGGGCCTGAACCACCTGGAGAGGGACGGCGATGGGCAGAATGCCGCCAGGGAACTGAGCGACGGGGCCGGACATCGCTACCGCTCCGGCAGGCGCCCGCATCTGCGGCTCCCCAACCAGTTGCAAGAAAGACGTCTGTCGGGTAGCCGTCATAGCAACGGTCACACCGGTTGCTCCCGTCGGGATATAGCCTCTCCCCACCGGCCCGAGATACCGCTCGTTCCGGTCTATATAGGCCGCAGCAATCTCATCCCCAGCCTCGGGCTGAATGCCGTTCTGGATCGCAAACTGAACGATTGCGTTCCATACTCTCTGGTCATTTGCCGCGGAGCCCGACTGACACCGGGCAACCACCTGGGCCAGTTCCCGAACTCCGGCCAGGGCCGCGGCATCAGCCGCGTTCTGGGTGGACCGTCGTAAGGCTAACAGTTGCCCTCCATCAATCGCCAGTCCGGTCAAAGCCAGCAAGGCCACCAGTGCAATAGCGACCAGCACTACGGCTTGTCCTTTCTCTTCCTTCATCGTCTCACCTCTCAAAAAACATAAATGTAAGAGCGGGTCTCCCTCATCGGAGAGAAACCACGGCCTGCGTTGCAGTGCCCCGCAGGGGGATCACTCCGTCAGGGAACATGTCCCCCACAAATGGGGTAATGCAGCGGAAAGAGTAACGAACGGTCACCGTTATCGGGGCTCCGAGGTACATCACCGGCGGATAGTCCACATCCACATCGTTGGGAGATACGGTGATCATTCCCCCACTGGCCTGAGCGGCCCGATCCCATATCCCGCTGGCATCGTAGGGGTGAATGGCCGCATAGGCCGCGCCTTCAGCGGCCATATCCTCCAGAGTGACCAGCACATAATATACCCGTCCCAGGTCCACCAGGCCGGAGAGGATGAGAACCAGCAGGGGTAGGACCAGGGCGAGTTCCACCAGGCTTTGCCCTTTTTGTTTGTGTTGCATGTTCATTCTCCACCTCCTATGGGATCACTACACCGGTCTCCGCGTTGATCCGCACTTTGATGGATCCCTCCTCCCCCACTGCGCTGACCTGCCAGATGGGTCCTGTTTCCTCCATTTGCAGAAGGATGTGGACCAGAGCATCGGGGTGCTGGCGAACGAACTCCTCTCCACCGGCACCCAGAAAGGTCAACCACATTTGGTCCACTCCGTAGGGAGGAGGAAACGCCGAGAGCGCTCGGGGCGGACGGACCACCTCCATCGGCGGAACCCAGTGCATCTTCTCTGCGCCCACGGAGACTGTTGCGATTGCCTTCCCGGAGGGCGAGTAGTAAGTAAAGACCCACATCACCGGCAGGGTGCGGATTTCCAGCCAGCGTTCACTGGGCCGCCAGGAGGCCTCCACCCGCACCAGCACCGCATCCGGCTGCCAGGCAGATGCTCGCTCCTGCCCCTTTTGAGCCGCCTGCTCCAGCGGCAACGGGGCCGTTATCCCCGTCCATCGGGCTGTCGTATCGGGTGCGGAGGAAGGGGAACCGCTCAAAAATCCCACAATCCCCAGCATCAGCAATCCCATCAGTACCAAGAACAGGCCAATGGTCTTCCCCTTCATTTCTCTTACCAATTCCGCAGCACGATGGGCAGAAAGACGGCGTGGACCTCCGGCGGCCCAGCGGCGTACAGAGCATCGTATTCGTATAAGTAAGAGTCTCCCTGAAGTTCCTCCCACAACACATGGACGGTTCTGTCTGTCCCGATAGCAATGACGGGCATCAGGGACAGAAAGTCTGGTGAACGGGAGACATTCTGGATCATCCCCCAGGTCTGACCCCCATCCCGGGAGCAGCGCAGGTAAATCTCTTCCGCTTCCTTTACCGCATCCGGATAGAACCCATGCCAGACAACGCAGACCAGGTCGCCCTGGGCGGCAATGGCCGGCCAGACAACGGTGGGACGAATTTGGTTCACCTTTAGCGGCTCGTCACCGCTGATCGTCTGAACATCAGACCAGCCATTGGAGTCCAACCGCCGGTAGTGGACATACTGCTCGGTATCCGTGATGTAGTCAGTCCAGGCCACGTGGATCCTTCCGGCGCCGTCGGCGGCGATAGATGGCCGCTGGGCACTCTTGCCTGGAGGTGAAAGGGGGAGAGGCACCGCCCACACAGGTCCCTCCGCTCCCAGCGTTGCGGAAACGTAGAAAACCGTGTTCGATACGACATCTCCGGATTGGCTCCGCTGCTCCCAAACCAGATGGACCTGCCTGTTAGCAACAACCAGGTCCGGATAGAAAACACCCCCGCTTCCGCCGACCGCAAACTGGTCGCGGGTCACCACAACAGTGGAAAACCACGGCCCGGACGCATCGCGATGCAGGTAATACAGATCACCGCGCGCATTATAGGTAGAGAGGACGGCGACCGCAAACACCATATGCCACCCGTCCGGCCCGACTCGCAGCCGGGGACGGACCCACTCCCCACTGAAGAACTGGGAGTCGGTCACGCGACGAGGCGCCTCTCCGACCTTCTGTTCCCAAAACCATCCGCCCAAAGCCGTGACCGGCTGGGTGTAGAGTCGCCCCTGAAACCAGGCCAGAAAGAGATCGGTGCCCGAATACGCCAGAGTAGGCCAGCGGGCTTCCAGGGTGGTGGTGACTGTTTGGGTCGTCCAGGCGCCGCTTCCGGATTTCCGGGCCAGGATCAGATCGCCACGCCGTTCGCCGACCGGCACGTTGACCCACCAGGCAGCGGCTTTCTCATCATTCCCCACGGCCAGAGCCACATTTTTCGCCTCTTGGCTCTGGGAGACGTTGGCGGTCTCAGCGGGAAGCCAGGCCACCACAGCGTGGACTGCTCCGACAGTAATCAGAGCCAGTGCCAACGCTGTTCCGACTCCCCAGACAACCCGCGGGGCTTTCCGCTCCGTCATCGCTGACCCGATAGGGTTCGTATTCTTCATAGTCTTCCTGCGGTCTAAAAAGGATACAGCGTAATGTCCACTCCCTGGGTGGTCGTACCGGGATAGACGGTTGCCACATTGGCCCCCCGATACAGCACGTCCCCCACGCGCATCTGAGCGACCAGAGAATAGTCCCCCGGCGCCAGATTGGAGAAGGAATAGACACCCCTCGTGCCGCTGCGGACCGAAGCGATCAACCGACCGTTGCTATCGTAGAGGTAGACATCTACCCCGCTCTGGGGCACGCCTTCCACGTAAGTGGTGCCGGAGATACCCCCTGGTGCAATGGGCGTCGTTGTGGGCGTGGGAGTAGGAGTCGGCGTGGGCTCCGGGTTCTGCACCATCACCGTGACCGTCAGCACGTCGCTGGCATTATCGGTTTCCTCGCTCTCGGCAATCTGGTTCCAGGTATCTGCGATGGCCAGCAGGGTGTGATTCCCCACGGTCTTGAATCCGCCGTCCACCCACATCGTGAAGGTGATAGAAGTGCCGGCCGCCAGGCCGTTGACGGCGACCCAATCCACACTGGCCTGCTGCTCCAGCGGGACATCCAGCCGGGGGTCGGCGTAAAGGTCCACCCAGAAGAGCGAGGCGATGTCGGCGGTGCCGGTATTGGCCAGGGTGACCTCTACGTGGACGGTCTGGTAAGTGCCCAGAGGCTCGGGGTTCAGCAGACGCAGAGAAGTAATGCGCAAGTTGGGGAACTGGCCCTGGCATGGCACTTCTACTGTCTTCGTCAAGGAGACATTGCCGGTGGGCTGTCCGTTGCTCTTTTCAGTGCGGGCCAGGACGGTGTGAGTGCCACGAGTAGCGTTGATAGTGAAGGTAGCGGTGAAGGTTTGAGCCGGCTGCAGGGTCAGGACACGGGTTCCGTCCCAATAGATGCCGATTTGTTTGATTTGCCCTCCAGTGGACCATCTATCACCGCGCACGGTAACGCTCCGGTTCCCCTCCGGCATGCACGCCGGACTGACGGTCAGAGAGGGCCCACTGGGGGTGGGGGTTGGCGTGGGGGTCGACATCCCGCCCTGGACAACGGCGACATCCTGGGTGCCATACCCTTGCACGACGATGGTGTGCCCAACAACCAGAGGCGCAGGCAATTGGAAGGTGAAACGACCATCCGGCCCCACGGTGGTTTCCATCTGGAAACCGGTCTGGATATTCCGCAGGATGAGATTCTGGCCCGGCTGAGCCGTCCCGGAGACTACCGTCTGCCCCGCCAGCAGAGGTTTTTGGATGACGATGGGTATCGGGGTAGGCGTGGGCGACGGCGTCGGGCTGGGAACAGGTGTGATGGTCGGTGTAGCGCTGGGCGGCGGCGTGGGAGTGTTGCGGACCGGCGTCGGCGTCGGCGATGGCCCGGGCGTGGGGGTGTTGGTCGGCGTCGGTGTAAAAGTGGGCGGCGCCGGCGTTGGAGTTTGAATGACGTGGACGCGCTGGATGGTCCGCCGGGCCACCACCTGAATGGGCAGGGAAGGAGCAAAAGGCTGAATCAGTGGAGTGATGAACTCCGCATTGTAACGAAGGTCTATGATCACCCGATCCCCCACGACCAGGTGGTTGGGGTCGGTGACGCCCCGGTAAGTGGGCGGCCCTTTATCGTACCAGATGTTGATCTGGACATCCTCCGGTGGCACCAGAACGATGCGGTGGCGGGCCTCATACTGGATCGCAACCTGGTTTCCGGGATCCGTGAGGGCATAGCGGGAGGCCTCTCTGGCCGCGTTGAAGAGATTGGCGTAAATGAATAGCATCCGCCCGAATTCCAGGATGCCAAAAATCAGCAGCAACAGCACCGGCAGGATCAGGGCAAACTCCACCAGTCCCTGACCCCGAATAGATCGGAATAGAGGGCGATATTTACGGATCAGCATGCCGCATCTCTCCCCACTGCCATTGTCCTTTCACAAATTCGCTCACCTTTATTCTAAACGAAAAAGTCGGGCTGGATATTGCACCTTTGTTGTAAACAAATTGGGAATCGGTCACCGGGGACTGGTTGTTCCCCAGGCATAAACATTTGGGGGCAGGCGATGCTGTCGCCTGCCCCCCATCTCTCCGGAAGATGTTCTGTGTTTCTTTAGGCGGAGAAAAAGTACCCTTTACCCCGCACGGTGCGGATCCATGTGGGCTGTTCGGAGTCTGGCTCAATCTTTTTGCGCAGCCGAAAAACGAGGGGACGGATAATGACTTCCGCCTCCCGCTCGGTCAGGTCCCGGTATCCCAGGACATTCTGCGCCAGTTCCCGACAGGAGACCACTATCTCCGGACGCTCCATCAGATACTCCAGCAATGCGGCTTCGCTGTTGGTCAACGGGATTTCGGCCTCTTCCTGATCGGGAAGCCCCGCGATGATGACCATCCGCTTTTCCCGGTCCAGCGTTATGCGTCCCTGGCGGAGGAATCGTCCAGGCGAGATCACTGCCGGAGTCCCTGCCGGCTCCTCCAGGCCCAGTTGCTCCACGGCCTCCGCGATGACCCGCAAGAGGCGCTCCCGACGCGTCTGTTCACGGCGGCGGTAAAGAGCCTTGGCAATGGCCTCCTCCAGAGCGTGGACGCTATAGGGTTTGAGGAGATAATCTATCGCCCCGGCTTTTACGGCCGCGATCGCGCTCTCCAGCGAAGCATAGGCCGTCAGGATGATGACCAGCAGGTCCGGCTGAATCTGTTGGGCCTGCTGAAGGATCTCTTCGCCCTGAATATCCGGCAACCGCAGGTCCAGCACCATCACATCGTAAGGAGAGGCATTTAATCGGGCCAGCGCTTCCTGTCCGGAAAGCGCACTATCCACCTGATAGCCCATCAACGTCAGCGCGCGAGTGAGCGCCTTGCAGGTCGTTGGCTCGTCATCCACGATGAGGATTCGAGCAGCCGATTCCTCCATTACACCTCCATGAGATTTCAACGCTCTATTCGCGGTTCCGATATCGGCAAAGTGATGGTGAAAATCGCTCCTCCTTGAGGAGCATTCGCAGCGGTGATGGTGCCTCCGTGGCGCCGGATGATGCTCTGAGAAACGGCCAGACCTAGGCCGGTACCGCCCTTTTTGGTTGTGACGAAGGGCTCAAAAAGACGTTCTAGAATTTCCGGCGGGATCCCGGGCCCTGTGTCGGCGAAGGTTAAAATGACCTGCCAGTCCTGCCTGGTGACGTGAATGTCCAGTTCTCCCCCGTTTGGCATAGAGTCCGCCGCGTTCAGGATCAGATTCAAAAAGACTTGAGCCAATTGGTCTGGAGAACCCAACACAGGAGGAAGATCATCCGAAAACTTCAGAGAGACCCGAATATTATGGTTCCTGAGCCGCCAGTCAGCCAGGCTGAGCGCGTAGCGGAGGGGTTCAACAAGATTGATCGGCACCGCTACCCGGTCCATCGGACGAGCAAACTCCAACACCTGCCGGGTCAGTTTCATCAGTCGCCAGACTTCTCTCCGAATCGCTTCCAGATACTCCCCTTTCTCCGCTTCACTCACCGGGAAATCCATCACCAGTTCCAGCATTGTCCAGATAGAATGGAGTGGGTTATTGATCTCATGGGCAAGGGTGGCAGCCAGTTGTCCCATTGCCGTCATCCGCTCTGTCTGGATCAGATACTGCTCCATACGTTTCCGCTCGGTAATATCCCGGACCAGCAGACACAGAACTTCGCGCCCCTGGTGGTAGATTCGGCTGACGGCAGCCTCCACAACAATGGGTGAACCGTCCCTTCGCCGCCAGGTCTGGTCGCTGAGCAGAAGTCCTCCTTCCTCCAGTCCCTGCCGTATTTCCTGGTCTCCCCAATCGGTTCCATCACCCACGATGTCGTAAAGAGTGCGTTGATACAGTTCCTCCTCGGTGTATCCCAGCATACTCAGGAGGGCCGCGTTAGCCTCTACGAACCGTTTTGTCGCGCCATCCAATAGGGCAATTCCTTCAGAGGCCTGTTCTACGACAATCCGATAACGGGCCTCGCTCTCCGCCCGCGCTGCCTGCGCACTCTGGATCGCTTCCAGCATCCGATTGACCGCCTCTCCCAATCGGGAGAGTTCATCCTTCCCCCGGACCTGTACCCTTTGAGAGGGATCGCTCTTGACCCCAATAGCATCCACTTCGGCACTCATTCGGACCAGACGGGAAATGGCAAACCGCTCCAGGAGTATCATGGTGAGAGAGCCGAAAAAAATGCCAATGGCTAGCAGAGAAAGGAAATAATTGCGAATGGCGCTCTCTCCCTCCCGGTAAATGGTCCGGGGTAATTGGACCCGCAAAATGATAGCAGGGTCTCCGTGGACGTCCTTCAAAAGAGCGTAACCAGCAACACTGGTATCGCTCAGGGGGCGGACCAGAATGGATGACTCATCCGACAAAGTAGAGCGGACTAAATGGACATCCCCCGGCATTTGCTCGGGCCGATCCAGCCGATAGACGGAAAGGGTAACCCCCAACAGAGCAGAGAAGCGCTGAACCTCCGTCGAGGTCAGGCAACGCCCGATGATCAGGGTTCCCCGGATCGGTCCCTGGTAAAGGCTGGTTACAATGGGCCAGGAACTGAACAGCAGGGGGCCCTCCGACGTCAGAAAAATGCCTGTTCGCCCTTCTCTCGGATTCGTATGATGGATAATTGCAGGGTCGCCTGCCAAAACGTTCGCAGCACTCGGGAGAGGAACTTCCTGGCCGGTTTCCAGGTCAAAGGCCTTGCCATAGACCAGCCGTCCGGAGGAGTGAACGAAAAGCATCAGGTTCAGCCGCAGGTTCGTAAAGACCTCATTGGTCAGGTTATGAGTGATGTATTCCGGATTTCTGTCTTCTATAAACTGATAGGTGTCGTCCCAGGGTGCCCAGTCCTCTGCTTTCGTATTCAGGTCCTCCAACTCGTTCATGAGGATATTTACTGCCCTGCGAGTGTCCTCTTCCACCTCCTGACGCTCCAGTTGGGAGAACCGGCGAAGCAAGTTGGTGGAGAAAAGCAGATAGAGGACCGCGATGAGGGTAGCAGTAACGATAGTAATCAGCAGGGCTGTTTTGAGACGAATAGACATCAGGAGCCACCTAATTGGCAGGCGAAACTCTCACCCCATCGCCACGACGAACGCGATGGCGTACTCCCGCTCGTGGGAGAGGCTGACGGCCCATTGGGTCAGGCCCAGTTGGGCCGCCCGGCGGGCGGCCCGTCCGTGCAGGTAGACCTCCGGACGGCCCCGCCAGTCCCCCAGAATCTCCACCTCATGCCACTCCACCCCGTCCGGCGCCAGCATGCGCATCCCCACCCCCAGCGCCTTAGCGACGGCCTCTTTGGCCGCAAAGCGCGTTGCCAGTTCGGGCACCCGCCCCCGACTGTAGATAACCTCCGCCGGGGTAAAAACCCGGCGCAGGAAGCGCTCTCCGTAGCGATTCAGCACCCGCTCTACCCGGGGAATCTCTATCAGGTCCACTCCCACAGCCAGAGCCGGAACCGGCAACCTCTCCTCCCGGACCGGGGCCGGTGCGGCGGTCGGGTCGGCTTTGGGGGGCAGGGAGATGGCCCGCCGATAGTGGACGTTTCGCCCCACCTCCTCAAAACCCATCGATAGATGGGCCTGCTGGCCCGCCTCATTGGCGATATCGGCATCGGAGGCCAGTTCCCGGCATCCGCGCGCGCGGGCCCACTCCTCCGCCGCATCTATCAGAGCCCGTCCGATTCCCCGAGCGCGCGCGCCCTCCTCCACAAACCAGCCCTCAATGTAGCCCACGGGGCGAGTGGCACAGCCTTCGGCGCAGGACCGCAGCGAGACCTCTACGAACCCGTTCAGATGGCCTTCATTGTCCGCGCTGACGAAGACGGCGTACTGTTCGGAGTCCGCCAGTATGGCCTCCATTTCCGCCAGGTGCGCAGGGATGGGGGTATCGGGCCAGAGTTTCCGGCGGAGGGCCAGCCATTGCTCGGTTTCGGTGGGAGAGAGCGGACGAACGGTAACAGTCATGGTTCTCACAGGGGCAACCCTTGTGGTGGCCCCATTGGAGCAAAGTCAGGCCCTGTCCCTACGATGGGGGCGGACCAGCCAGGGCCAGAACGTAGGCATCCGGATTCAGCCAGCGCTGCGCGGCCGCCAGCACCCGCTCCGGGGTGATGGCCCAGATCAGGTCGCTATAGCGCTGGAGGTAATCCAGCCCCAGGCCATACCGCTCCATATCCAGGATGGCGGCTGCGACCCCCTCGTTGGTCTCCAGCCGCAGAGGGAGACTGCCGACCAGGAAGGACTGACTATCCGCCAGTTCCTTCGGCAGCACCGGCTCCTGGCAGATGCGGCGGATTTCGGCCCGGATGCTCTCCAGCGCCCGCTCCACGTTGACGGGATTCACCCCGGCGATAACGGTCCAGGGACCAGGCCCCCTACCCCCCTCCACCCGACTGTAGGAGTAGTAAGCCAGTCCCTGCTCGTCCCGGACCTTATCGCCCAGGCGCCCCATCATCCCGAAAACGCCCAGAATGGTGTTGCAAAGCAGCGCGTCCAGAAAGGCCGGGTCGGTGCGGGCGGGGCCAGGGTAACCCAGGACAATGTCCGTCTGGGTCTTGCCGGGGATGGGGACGAATTTCTGCCGGACCTCCTGCGGCGGAGAGACGGGCGGAGACGGAGCACGCTGGGGTTCGGGGCCATTCCAATCGCCGAAGGCCCGCTCCACCCAATCCACCGCCTCCTGCGCTTGCACGGCCCCCACGACGGCAATGACCATCCCGCGAGGCGTGTAGTGGGCACGGTAGAAGGCAGCCAGGTCATCGGCAGTCAGCGGGGACACGGTCTCTATGTAGCCGTTCACACTGCGGCCGTAGGGATGGCCGGGCGGGTAGACCAGTTCCCGAAAGGTGAGCGCCGCCATTCGGCGGGTGTCGTGGGCGCGCTCCTCCAAGTCGGTGATGATTTCCCCCCGCAGTTTGTCCACTTCCTGGGGCGGGAAGGTCGGATAGCGAAGAACGTCCGCCAGGACGTCCAGGAGGCGGGGGAAGTCTTCGGCCAGGCACTTGATGCCGAAGCCAGTCTCATAGACCCCAGCAGAGATGCCGATGGTGGCCCCCACCGACTCCACCTCCTCGTAAATCTGGTCAAAAGTACGGTGGACGGTGCCCCGGGAGAGAGCGGAGGCGGTGAAGGCGGCCAGGCCAGCCTGCAGGGGCATCTCGTCGCAGGAGCCAACCTCCAGGTAGCCGCTGACGACCACCGTGGGGCTGGTGAAGTTTTCCCGCGCCAGGAGGATGATACCGTTGGAAAACTCGTGACGAAGGATATCTTCAGGACCAGGGATGGACATAGGCGCTCCGAGAAAATGAGGAGGGTTGTAGCAGGGACAAAGCCGCGCCCCCAACATCCTTCCCGTCAAATTCATCCACCCAGGTACGCTTCTTTCACCCGGGGGTTATCCATCAGTTCCTGCGATGTACCTGCCAGGGTGATGGTGCCGGTCTCCAGAACATAGCCCCGATGGGCCAGTTTGAGGGCCTGGCGGGCATTCTGCTCCACCAGCAGGATGGTGGTCCCGGCGGCATTGATTTCCCGCAGGACGTCAAAAATCTCCCGCACCAGCACAGGCGCCAGCCCCATAGACGGCTCGTCCAGAAGCATCAGCCGTCCGCCGCGCATCAGCGCCCGCCCCACTGCCAGCATCTGTTGCTCGCCCCCGGAGAGGGTGCCCGCCAACTGATTCCGCCGCTCCGCCAGACGGGGGAAGAGGGAGAAAACCCGATCGTAGGCCCGCTGGATTTCCTTCGGGTCCTTCCGCCCCCAGGTGGCCAGTTTCAGGTTTTCCTGCACCGTCAGGTTGGCAAAAATCCCCCGGCCCTCCGGCACGTGGGAGATGCCCATAGCCGTCACCTCATGGGGCGGGACGGTGCGCAGGTCCACGTCCTCAAAGATGATGCTCCCCTGCTGGATGGACACCAGGCGGGAGATGGCCCGCAGAGTGGTGGATTTCCCCGCCCCGTTGGCTCCGATCAGGGTGACAATTTCCCCGCGTCGCACCTCAAAGGAAATCCCCTTGAGCGCGCGGATCATCCCGTAGGAGACATACAGGTCCTGTACCGAGAGAACTACGTCGTCCGTCATACGACGGCCTCCTCCCCCAGATAGGCCTCAATGACCCGGGGGTTGTTCTGGATTTCCACTGGGGTGCCCTCCGCGATGGTCTCGCCGAAGTCCAGCACTTTGATCCGCTCACAGATGCCCATCACCACCCGCATCTGGTGCTCAATCAGGACGATGGTCAGGTCAAACCGCTGCCGAATCCACTGAATCAGTTCCATCAACTCGGCAATCTCGCCGGGGTTCATCCCGGCAGCGGGTTCGTCCAGGAGCAACAGACGCGGCTCCGTCGCCAGCGCGCGGGCGATCTCCAGCCGCCGCTGCAAGCCGTAGGGGAGACTGGAGGCCACCCAGGTGGCCTGCTCCGAGAGCCCCATCAGTTCCAGCAGTTCCAGCGCCCGCTCCCGGGTCTCGGCTTCCTCCCGCACGTACTTCGGCAGGCGGAAAACCGCCGTCAGAACCCCGTAGGACGCCCGGGCGAAGTGCGCGATGCGGACGTTATCCAGCACGCTCAGATTTTTAAAAAGGCGGATGGTCTGGAACGTCCGGGCGATACCCAGGGAAACGATCTGGTCGGACCGCTTGCCTACCAGATTGTGTCCGTTGAAGAGAATTTCCCCCTCCGTGGGGCGGTAGACGCCGGTGATGAGGTTGAAGACGGTCGTCTTGCCCGCGCCGTTGGGGCCGATGATGCCGACCAGTTCCCCCGGCTCCAGGTCCAGGTGGAAGTCATGGACGGCGCGCAGGCCGCCGAAATAGTGGGTGAGTCCCCGAATCCGCAACATGGGCATATGGCCCCTCCGTCAACCCGAGGATCCGCCGGCCGGAGCCGGTGCGGCAACGGCTTCTCTCTTCCGCCGAATCCGCTCCATCAGAGCCGCGACGGTCTCTACCCGCTCCTCAGGAGGGATCAGGAAGCGCCATTCCCGCATGCCCATAATCCCGTACGGCCGGAAAATCATCAGCAGGACCAGGAGCAGGGGGCCGACCACCCAGCGCCAGACCTGCAGCGGCCGCAGCAACTCCAGGAGTACTGTGTAGACCGTCGCGCCCAGAATGGAGCCGCCCAGACTGCCGATGCCGCCCAGGTAGACCATCACCAGCACATCTGTGGACTTCAGGATGGAGAAGGAGCGGGGGTTGATGAACTGGATGATATGGGCAAAAAGCCCACCGGCGATTCCGGCGAAGAACGCGGCGACGACGAAAACGGTGATTTTCACCTTCCGGGTATCCACGCTGACCAGCGAGGAGGCAATCTCATCCTCCCGAATGGAGAGGGTGCCCCGTCCGAAGTTGGAATAGACCAGGTTGCGCAGGAGATAAATCGTGATAATGACCCAGACATAGACCCACGCAACGGAGGTCAACTTCTGCATCCCCATAAAGCCCCGAGGGCCGCCGATGGCATCTATGTTCTCCAAGACGCTCTTGACAATCATGTTCCAGGCGAGCGTGACGATGGCCAGATAATCACCCCGGGTGCGGAAGGAGGGGAAGGCGATGACCAGGCCCGTCAGACCAGCCGCCAGTCCGCCAATCAGCAGGGCAAGAGGAAAGAGGTAGGGGACGTACTCCCCCAGTCCCCAGCGGGGGAAGACCCACACCGTCAAGATAGAGGCAACGTAGGCGCCAACGGCCATAAATCCGGCATGGCCCACGGAGAACTCCCCCATATACCCGTTCACCAGATTGAGGCTGGCCGTCAGAATGATATTGATGCCCACGTAGATGAGCACCTGCTGCCAGTAGAGATTGATGAAAGAGGGAGAAAATAGGGCAATGACGAAGAAGACAGCCAGCAGCATCGGCGTAGTCCAGCGGCGGACCGGCGGAGGGAGCGATTCGTACGCGGCGCGAAGGGGTGCCAGGACGCGAGAGAGGAAAGAGAGCGATGGTCGTTTCATGCCGGCCTCCTCACACTTTTTGCGCCACCGGGCGGCCCAGGATGCCATAAGGGCGGAAGATGAGCAGGACCAGGAGCAATGAAAAGGCGACGAAGTCCCGATAGGTGGAGGCGGGCAGGATGACCGGGGTGAAAATCTCCACGAAGCCCAGGATATAGCCTCCAATCATCGCTCCCCGAATGTTGCCAATTCCGCCGACGACGGCGGAGATGAAGGCCCACCAGCCGATGCGGATGCCCATATACGGGTCCACCGTGTAGACCATCCCGAAGAGCGTTCCACCAATGGCAGCGATAGAGGCGCCAATAGCAAAGGTGATGGAAATAATACGGTCCACCGGCACGCCCATCAGCGGGGCGGTGAATTTATCCCAGGAGACGGCCCGCATGGCCATACCCACCATCGTCCGACGCACAATCGTGTCCAGGAGGAGCATCACCACCGCCGAGACCGCGATGATAATGATCTGGATGTTAGAGAAGGCCACTCCTCCCATAGTAAATGTGACAACCGGGAAGAACTTTGGCAGGAAGCGGGGATCGGGGCCAATGGTTGCCAGCGTGAAATTTTCCAGGAAGAGCCCCACCCCCAGGGCGGTGATCACCGCGGAGACGCGCGGCGCCTGACGCAGGGGCTTATAGGCGAAGCGCTCTATCAGGACGGCCAGCAGCGCCGTGGCGAACATCGCGGCCAGCACAGTCAGCACGAAGACAACGATGCCGGGAAGGCGGAGGAGTTGACTCATCAGCGCCGTGCCGACGAAGAACGCCACATAGGTGCTGACCATGAAGATATCGCCGTGGGCGAAGTTGATGAGGGTGATGATGCCGTAAACCATCGTGTAGCCCAGGGCGATAAGAGCATAGACGCTGCCCAGTTGAAGGGCGTTCAGGACTTGCTGGACCAGGGTTTGCATCGGTTGCTTCCCCCTTCGGAAAGGATGACCGTTCGCCCCAATGGGAGGGGGGAGCCAGGAGAATCTCCCTCTCCCCCCAGAGAGTCCCTCTATGCCCGCCCCCATTGAGGAATGTGCCGGGCACTCTCCAGAAGTGCCCGGCACATCGTGGCGATCCTACGGCTGGGCTGTGGAGTAGTAGACGAACTTTCCGCCCTTGATCTGCAAGACGACGGCGCTCTTCACCGGGTCTCCGGTGCCCTTAAACTGCATGATACCGGTGACGCCCTCGTAGCGGGCGATATTATGCAACGCCTGGTTGACGGCTTCCCGGTCAATCTTCCCGGCAGCCTGAATAGCCTGGAAGGCCAGACCAAAGGCGTCGTAGGTGAGCGCGGCCACGTCGTCCGGCGTCTTGCCATACTTGGCCTCGTAGGCCTTGATGAAAGCCTGGGCCTTCGGAGTAGCGATGTCCGCCGCGTAGTGGGTGGTGAAGAAGTAGCCCTCGCAGTCAGGGCCGCAGAGGTCAATGAGTTCAGCAGCACCCCACGAGTCGCTCCCGAAGATGACACCAGTGAAGCCCAGTTTGTGGGCCTGCTGCACCTGCAACGGGACCTCGGTGTAGTAGTTGGGCAGGAAAAGGGAGTCGGCACCGGACTGGATAATCTTGGTCAACTGGGCGGAGAAGTCCTTGTCGCCGGTGGTGTAACTCTCAAAGGCCACCACCTGGATACCGTTCTCCTCCATCGTCCGCTTGAAGATTTCGGCGATACCCTTGTTGTACTCCGAGGCGACGTCGTAGAGAACGGCCGGCTTCTTGCTGCCCAGTTCGGTTATGGCGAATTTCGCGGCGACGACGCCCTGGAAGTCGTCAATGAAGCAGGCCCGCATCACGTACTTCTTGGGCTGACCGGTGGCGGCGTCAATGGTGGTCTTGGGGTTGGTGGACCAGGGGGAAATCATGGGCATCTTGTTGGCCTCGGCCACCTCGGCGGCGGGGATGGCATTGCGGCTGGCATTAGGGCCGATCATCAGGAGGACGCCCGCGGCGTTCAGTTTCTGGGCAGCGGCGGCGGCGGACTCGGCCTTATCCTCATTGTCCTCAATGAGGAGTTCAATCTTGTATTTCTTCCCGCCGACCTCCAGCCCACCAGCGTTATTGATTTCCTCTACCGCCAGTTCGGCCCCGTTCTTACAGGAGGCCCCGACTACGGGGACGCCGCCGGTCAACTCCGCGTTCAGCCCGATTTTGATGGTTTCGGGCCCTCTGGGCCGGCACGCAGTGACCAGAAGGCCCATCACAACCAGCAGACCTATAAGCAGCGAGAGGCGTTTCATCGTGATGTTCTCCTTTCTCCATTGTGGCTGGCGGAACGATAAAATAGAGTCAGGAACGGGCACGAATAGGGGACACCTTATAAGAATAGTATAACCCCACCTTCGGTTTTGTCAAGTAAGAGCGGCGCTTGCGCCAGGAGATCGTTACCAGGTGACGGAGATGATCCTGACAAAAGGCGGCGCAGCCGTGGAGGGAGGGAGCAAGGGGGGCCAATATGCTGGATGGTACGCCCGCCCTTATCCAGAAACGGAACCCGGCATTCTTGCGCGGCGGCGAATATTCAGCAACCCTCTCTGGAGAGACGACCGGGCTGGACAACTATCCAATTTCTGGTACACTTTGGGAGAATATGGTGACAAAACGACAACTGGGTATCTTCCTTTCCGCTATCGCTGTCCTGGTCCTGCTCTGGACTGGAGTCACAGACCGCATCGGGATGGGGGAGTGGGGCGGTTTCGGGCCACTTCAGCAAATCGGCCTGGGCGGCGCTCTGCTCCTGCTGATCGTCGGTCTCATCCTTATCCGCATCGGCAACCGTCCGGTATGAAAAATCGCGGAATCATAGGAGCAGCAAATCCGTCATTTATGATTCTGCTTCCTGGAGGTAGAGATGGCCATCATCGGGAAAATCGCCGTCATCGGGGGCGGCAGCACCTACACGCCGGAACTGGTGGATGGCTTCCTCATCCACCGGGATAAGGTCCAGGTAGAGGAAATCGCGCTCCATGATGTAGACCCGGAGCGGCTGGACATCGTCGGCGGGCTGGTGGAGCGAATGGTCCGCCATGCCGATCTCCCCACCCGCGTCACGCGGACGACAGACCGCGCGGCGGCGCTGGAGGGCGCCGCCTTCGTCGTCTCCCAGATTCGGGTGGGCGGGATGGCGGCCCGCATCCGGGACGAGAAAATCCCCCTGGCCCACGGCGTCGTTGGGCAGGAGACCACCGGGCCAGGTGGCACGCTGAAGGCATGGCGCACGATCCCCGTTGTGTTGGATATCGCCCGGGACGTGGAGCGGTTGGCGCCGAACGCCTGGCTGATTAACTTTACCAACCCCTCCGGCATCATCACCGAGACTCTCCTCAAGTATACATCCCTGAAAGTGGTGGGACTCTGCAACAACCCCATCAACTTCACCCGACTGATCGCCGGACTCTTCGGCGTGCCCGATGAGGCCGTCTTCCTGGAGTGGATGGGGCTGAACCATGTCAACTGGATTCGGCGGGTCTACGTACAGGGCCGGGACGTCTCTGCCGACCTGATGGCACGGGTGCGGGAAGGGCTTCCTTTCTACCCCTTTGACGCCGACCTGGTAGAAGCACTGGGCGTCTTCCCGACCTGGTATCTCCAGTACTACTATTATCCCCATCGGAAGGTGGAGGAAATGCGCCAGGCCGGGAAAACGCGGGGCGAGGTGATAGCGGAAGTGGAGCGAGACCTGCTTCGGAAGTACGCTGACCCCTCCCTGGCCGTCAAGCCGCCGGAACTGAGCCTGCGGGGTGGCGCGCTGTACTCCGAAGCGGCGGTGCGGCTCATCCTCTCGCTGGTGCTGGACCGGCGGGACGTGCAAATTGTGGACGTCCGCAACGGCGGAGCCATTCCCGACCTCCCTGCGAATGGAGTCGTGGAGGTCCCCTGCGTTATCGGGGCACATGGCCTCACCCCCCTGCAAATGGGGCCGCTCCCGGAGACGATCCGTCCCCTCTGCCATACGGTGAAAGCATGGGAGACCTGGACGGTGGACGCCGGAGTGACCGGCTCCCGTCGCACGGCGCTGCTGGCGATGGCCATCAACCCCCTGGTCAGTTCGGTCGAACTGGCGCGCGTTCTCCTGGAAGAGATGCTGGAAGCGAACCGGGAGCATCTCCCCCAATTCTTTCCCGGCGAACACCGATGAACGCGAAACACTCCCCTGAAAAAGGCCCTCCACCCGACTTTCTCCGCCCCCTTTTCTGGGACGTGAATTTTGACCGGTTGCGCATCCCCGGCCATAAGCGGTACATCACGCACTATGTGGCTTTGTGACCTGCATACACATACCATCTACTCCCGCGACTGTCTGGTCTCCCCGGAGCAGTTCCTGAGGGCATGCCGCCGGAAGGGGCTGGATCGGGTCGCAGTGACCGACCACAATACGATCGCCGGTGCGCTGCGACTGAAGGAGATGGACCCAGAGCGCATCATCGTGGGCCAGGAGATTCGCACGACGTGCGGCGAACTTATCGCCTACTTTCTAACCGAACCGGTCCCGCCGGACCTCCCGCCCCGGGAAGCCATCGCAGCCGTGCGGGCGCAGGGAGGCATTGTCGGTATCTCCCATCCCCTGGACCGGGCCCGGCGGGAGGCTATGGGCCGGGCCAGAGTGGAAACCTGGCTGGAGGAGGTGGACTTTCTGGAAGGATTCAATGCCCGATGTCTCTTTGCAGCCGACAATCAGGCCGCCCAAGCCCTGGCCCGAGCCCGCAACCTCCCCATGACCGCTGGAAGCGATGCCCACTCCCTCTGGGAACTGGGCCGGGCAGTCACCCGGATGCCGCCTTTTGACTCACCAGCGGCGTTCCTGGAGGCACTGCGATCAGCCCAGATCGAAGGCCGGGTCTCTCCGGCGTGGGTTCATACCCTCTCCACCCTGGCCAAAATCCTCCGCCGGACCGGATTGGCCCCGCTACCGCAGAGATAAAGCCCTGCGCCTTGCGAACCGCCACTGGCGCCCTGTGACCTGCGCTCTGCTCACAAGGAGGCTAAATTGTGGATAACCTGATCGCCATGCTGATCATCCTCGTCCTGGCCGTCGTGCCCATGCTCCTCTATGCACTGTTCCTCTGGTGGATGGACCGCTACGAGAAGGAGCCGCTGAGCCTGATTCTGGCCGCGTTCTTGTGGGGTGCCATTCCCGCCATCATCCTGTCCCTGATCGCCCAGATTATCCTGGACATCCCGGTCTCTGACCTCCTCGGCTCCGATCTGGGGACCGAACTGATTGGGGCCAGCCTGATTGCTCCGATCACCGAGGAACCGTTCAAAGGCTTGATGCTGCTCCTGCTTTTCTGGTTTTTCCGCCGGGAGATAGATACGCCGGTGGACGGCATTCTCTACGGGGGACTGGTGGGCTTCGGGTTCGCCACCACCGAAAACTTCTTTTACTTTCTCAGCGCCTACGAAATGGGCGGATCGGGCCAATTGCTGGTACTGGCCTTCTTCCGCGCCGTCCTCTTCGGCCTGAACCATGCGCTTTTCACCGGATGCACCGGTTTAGGCATTGCGCTGGCGCGCACATCCTCCCGACGGAGCGTCCGTATCGTTGCCCCGTTCATCGGCCTGGCAGTCGGGATCACCCTCCACGCCCTCCACAACTTCGGCGCCACCATCGCCAGCCTGACCTGCTGGGCGCTGCTGGTCAGTCTGGCCTCAGACTGGGGCGGTGCTCTGGCGTTACTGGGACTGCTCATCTACTTCTCCGTCCGCGAACAGCACATCCTGGCCCGCTACCTGACCGATGAAGTGGAGAAAGGGACCCTCGCGCAGGAAGACTACTCGGTCATCTGCTCCTACTGGCGACGAGTGGAGCAACGACTGGAGGCCCTGCTGCGGGGGGACATAGGCCGCTGGCGGCGCCTGGGGACATACTACCGGCTGGCCTCCGAACTGGCCTTTGCCCGCTATCACCTGGTGACCGTTGAGCGGGAGAAGGAGACCGTACAGCGGGTCAACGCGCTGCGCCGGGAACTGAAACGGCTTCGCGCAGTCCTCTGAGCCTCTCTTGAACCGATGAGTAGGATAGAGCAGCCACCGCCGGGCACCCGCATCGCCCGGGCTGCCACTCAGATTATGGCCCTCTTCGTTCTCTCCCGCGCGCTGGGACTGGCCCGGGAGATGGTCATCGGGGCGATGTTCGGCACCCGCGCGGAGTACGACGCGTACCTGGCCGCCGCGCGCATCCCGGACCTCATCTTCTCATTGATGGCAGGCGGGGCGCTGGCCTCGGCCTTCATCCCCACCCTCGCCGGATATTTCGCCCGCGACGACGCTGAGGGCGGATGGCGGTTGGCCAGCGCTGTGGTCAACCTGGTGCTGATCGCGCTCGTCCTGGCAGCGGGCCTAGCCGGGATAGCCGCCCCGGCCCTGGTATCGGCCATACTGGCCCCCGGGTTCCCCCCTGCCCAGCAGGCCCTCACCGTCTCCCTGATGCGGACGATGCTGGTGGCCCCTATCCTCTTCGGGGTCAGCGGCGTCATTATGGGAATTCTCAATACCCGCCAGCATTTCGTCCTCCCTGCGCTGGCCCCCAGCCTCCTGAATCTCTCCCTCATCGCGGCGGCGGGGCTTCTGGCGTCCCGACTGGGCGCCCGCGCACTGGCGCTGGGGTACGTCCTGGGCGCCGTGCTCCACCTGACGGTCCAGTTGCCCGCTCTGCCCCGAGTGGGGACTCGCTATCATCCCGTCCTCACCCTGCGCGATCCCGGCGTGCGGGAGGTGCTACGGCTGATGGCCCCCCGCGTCCTGGGGCTGGCGGCGGTCCACCTGAACTTCCTGGTCAATACGAATATCGCCTCACGCCTGGGGGAAGGGGCCGTCTCGGCGCTGAACTACGCCTGGCTGCTGATGCTCCTGCCCCAGGGGGTCTTCGCCCAGGCCGTAGCGACGGCGGCGTTCCCGACTTTCGCCGACCAAGCCGCTCGGGGGGAGCGGGAGTCCCTGCGCCATACCCTGGTAACCACGCTCCGTACCGTCTTTTTTGTCACCATCCCGGCGGCGGTGGGGCTGATCGTGTTGCGGCGACCGCTGGTGGCGTTGCTCTTTGAGCGAGGAGCGTTTCAGGCCTCCTCCACCGACGCAGTAGCCTGGGCGCTGGCCTTCTACGCGCTGGGACTGGTGGGGCATGCGGGGGTGGAGATGATCGTCCGCGCCTTCTACGCGCTCCACGACACCTGGACGCCGGTGTGGGTGGGGGTGCTGGCGATGTCGCTCAACGTGGTACTGAGCCTGACTCTACCGGTCGGATTCGCCAGGATGGGGTTGCCACCCTACGGAGGACTGGCGCTGGCCAACTCCGTCGCCACCCTGATAGAGATGGGCGGGTTGCTGGCACTGATCCGCCCCCGCTTGGGTGGTCTGGAGGGAGGACTGCTGGGAGTATCCGCGGTACGCAGCGGGCTGGCTGCCGGCGCGATGGGGCTACTGCTGGTGCTCTGGCAGAGGGTGCTTCCGGGGGCGTCCGGAGCAATGGTGGGGGCCGGCGGCATCCTGCTGGGGGCCGGGGGCTATCTGCTGGCAGCCGCGCTGATGCGAATGGAAGAACTGCGCGCCATTCGCGCGCTGCTCTCCCGGCCCTCTCGCCGGCTATGACCTCCTGACCCCGGGAAAAAGTTCTGTCATACCTGATGACAGGCCACCCAGTGCCCGCCTCCCACATCCCGCCAAACGGGCTCCTCATCCGGACACCGGGGGGCCAGGGGGCAGCGGGTGCGGAACCGGCAGCCGGGGGGCGGATTGACCGGGCTGGGGACATCCCCCTCCAGGATGATGCGCCGACGGCGCCGCTCCACTGCCGGGTCCGGCACCGGCACCGCTGAGAGCAACGCCTGGGTGTACGGGTGGAGGGGATGGTCGTAGAGTTCGTCCTTCGGGGCCAGTTCCACAATCCGGCCCAGGTACATCACCGCCACCCGATCGCAAATGTGGCGCACCATGCTCAGGTCGTGGGCGATGAAGAGGTAGGTCAGCCCCAATTGGTCCTGGAGGTCCTCCAGCAGGTTTACAATCTGGGCCTGGATGGAGACATCCAGTGCCGAGATAGGCTCATCGCAGACGATGAACTCCGGGTTAGAGGCCAGAGCGCGGGCGATACCGATACGCTGCCGCTGACCGCCGGAGAATTCATGCGGGTAGCGGTTGATGAATCGGGGATTCAGTTGCACCAAACGGAGCAGTTCCTGAACCCGCTCTATCTCCTCCCGACGATTGGCGGCTAATTGGTGGACCCGGATGGGTTCGCCAATGATACGGGCGATGGTCATTCGCGGGTTCAGCGAGGCGAAGGGGTCCTGGAAGACCATCTGCATCCGGCGGCGCATCCGGCGCAGGGCCTCGCCCTTCAGGGCCGTCAGGTCGGTCCCGTCAAAAATCACCCGCCCGGCGGTGGGGTAGTAGAGCAGCAGGATGGTCCGGCCTGCGGTGGTCTTGCCGCAGCCACTCTCTCCCACCAACCCCAGCGTCTCCCCGCGGTAGATATCAAAAGTAATGCCGTCCACGGCCTGCACTGCCCCTACCCGGCGCTGGATGAGGATGCCCCGGGTGATGGGGAAGTGCTTTTTCAGATTTTCCACTCGGACCAGAGCGTCGTTTCTGCTCATCCGTTGCCTTATGTGAGGAGAATCGGGCCTTTGCGGCGACTGGAGACCGTCGCAAAGGCCCCCCACCCTATGTGTCCACCCAACAGGCCACCTCGTGCTCGGGGCCAACGGGGCGGAGAGAAGGTCGCTCGTACCGACAGCGCTCCTGCACGAACGCGCACCGAGGCGCGAAGGGACACCCTTCGGGCAGGCGGAGCAGGTCCGGCGGCAATCCGCCGATGGTCGCCAGGCGGTCCCCGATGGAACGGTCCACCCGGGGGAGGGAGCGCAGGAGGGCCAGCGTGTACGGATGGCGCGGGCTGCCGTAAATATCGTCTACCTGCCCTTTCTCCACAATGAAGCCCGCATACATCACCAGCACCCGCTCCGCCAGACCCGCGATGATGCCCAGGTCGTGAGTGATCCAGATGACGGACATCCCCAGTCGGTCCCGCAACCGCTTGACCAGGTCTATAATCTGGGCCTGGATGGTGACGTCCAGCGCGGTGGTGGGCTCATCAGCGATGAGGATGCTGGGGTTGCAGGCCAGGGCCATGGCGATCATCGCCCGCTGGCGCATGCCCCCGGAGAACTGGTGGGGATAGTCCTTGCAGCGTTCTGCCGCCTGAGGGATGCCCACCATCGTCAGCAGTTCTGCCACCCGGGAATAGGCCTCTTTCCAGGACATCCCCATATGGGTGACCAGCATCTCGGCGATCTGGCGCCCGATGGTCAGGACGGGGTTGAAGGCAGTCATCGGGTCCTGGAAGACCATCGCGATTTCCTTTCCCCGCACCTGCTCCATCTGCTCTTCGGTCAGTTGGAGCAGGTCCTCCCCCCGGTAGAGGGCCTGCCCCGCCTCAATCCGGCCCGGCGGCTCCTGGATGAGCCGCATCAGGGCCAGGACGCTGACACTTTTACCGCACCCGCTCTCACCGACAATCCCCAGCGTCTCCCCTTCGTTCAGAGTGTAGGAGATACCGTTGACGGCGTGGACGACGCCGTCCAGCGTGTAGAAGCGCACAGTGAGGTCCCGGACGTCCAGCAGAGGGGTCAATCTACCTCCTGAAATCCAACCGCAGAGTTCGCAGAGAATGCAAAAAATCCCTCGCCCTTTGCGTTCTCTACGGTTCTTTCTCAGACCAGGGAACGGGGGTCCAGAGCGTCCCGCAGGCCATCGCCGACAAAGTTGATGCTCAGAACCGTCAGCACAATCAGCGTGCCGGGGAAAATCCAGAGCCAGGGGGCGGTCTCTATGTAGTTGTAGGCCCCCTCCAGCATGTTGCCCCAGGTGGCGGTGGGCGGCTGGACGCCCAGGCCCAGGAAACTGATGTAGGCCTCCAGGGTGATGGCGTTGGCGACGCCCAGGGTCGCCGAGACCACGATCGGAGCGATGGCGTTGGGGAGGATGTGCTGGAAGATAATCTGCCCCGTCGGTGTTCCAGTCGCCCGGGCGGCCAGGATATACTCGTTCTCTTTGATGGAGAGAAACTCCGCCCGGACGATGCGCGCCAGGTACATCCAACTGGTCGCTCCGATAATCAGGACAATGACGACGACGCTGCCGCTGAAGGTACGTCCGAAAAGGACGATGTTGGGCACCTTCCCACCGAAGAATTTGGCCATCACCAGGAGGAGGAAAAGTTGAGGGATGTTCAGCATCGCCTCCGTGAAGCGCATCAGGATGCTATCCAGCCGGCCGCCGTAGTAGCCCGCCAGCGCGCCGACGGTGACACCGATGAGCACTTCCACCAGCACTGCAGTCAGGCCGATGAGAAGGGAAATCTGCCCGCCGTATATGGTCCGGGCCAGGATGTCCCGTCCGACGGTGTCGGTACCGAAGGGATGGGCACGGGAAGGAGGTTGGAGGCGCATCGCCGTGTCGGTCCGGTTCGCGTATGCCTCGGTGAAGAACAGAGTGCCGCCCAGGGAATAGAGGACCAGCAGGAAGAGCACGACCAGGCCGAAGAGGGCCATTTTGTGGCGGCGGAAGCGGCGCCAGAATAACTCCCGCAGGGTCAGAGGCGGCGCCTCGGCCTCTTCCAGCGGCAGAATGGCAGGGACTGCGGTTTCGGCACTCATAGAGCAGACACTCGTTCGGGGATTTCCGGCCAATGAGGCACAACTAAGAACTTCTTCTCATCGTAGTCCCAGGTGATAGGGGCCGGCTTTTCCAGAATCTTCTCCCCCATAATACCCTCTGCTCACCCTACTCATACCGGATTCTCGGGTCCAGCCAGGCGTAGACAATATCCGTGAGAATCTGGAAGACCACCACGGCGACGGCGATCATCATCAGAATGCCCATCACCACCGGCGTGTCGCCCCGGGAGACGTGGTCTATAAACAGACGGCCCATCCCGGGCCAGGCGAAAATCCGCTCTGTGACGATGGCTCCCGCCAGCAGAAAGGGCAGGTCCAGCCCGACGACGGTCACAATGGGGAGCGAGGCATTCTTCAGTGCGTGGACGAAGATGATGGTCGGGCGGGGGAGCCCCTTCGCGCGGGCCGTACGGATGTAGTCCTGGCTCAGCACCTCCAGCATCGCGCTGCGGATGTAGCGGCTATACGCGGCGAAGTAGATGAACGAGAGGCTGAAGACGGGCAGAATCATATGGAGCGCCACCTGGCCGGGGGTCTTGCCCACCTCGGGGTCAAACATCCCGACGGTGGGCAGATACGGCAGTCCCCATCGCTTGAAGTTGACGGCGAAGATGTACATGGAGAGCAAGGCGATGAAGAAGATGGGCATAGAGTAGCCGATGAAGGAGATGGCCGTGACCAGGTGATCCAGGAAGGAATACTGCCGGAGCGCGGAATACATCCCGATGACCAGGGAGCCAACGATGATAACCAGTTCGGTGGTGCCCATCAGCAAGAGGGTGTTGGGCAGGCGGTCCCAGATGACCTGCACCACCGGCTTTTTGGCGACCAGGGAGACGCCGAAATCGCCGCGCAGGACTCCTTTGCGGCGGCCCGGCGTCTCCGGGACGCCGTCGCCGTCCATGTCCATCTTCGTCCAGTCGTTGCCGACCAGCCAGTAGAGGTACTGCATATAGAGGGGCTGGTCCAGGCCCAACTGGCGGGCCAGCCGCTGCCGGTCCTCGGAGCGGGTGACCTGACGCCCGCCCAGCGTCGCCAGCGGGTCCCCCATGTTCTGCATCAGCACGAATAGGATAATGCTGATGAAGAACAACAACGGGATAGCCTGAAGAAGCCGACGGATGACGTAGCGCAGCATGTTCGTCAGTGCGGGTGACGTGCCAGGCACTTTCAAAGTACCTGGCACGTCGCTGATCCTACTGGTTCAGTTCCCACTCCACGATGTTGAAGAACGGCGTCGCGCCGGAGAGGCGGACGTTCTTCAGGCGCGGGCCCACCGCCCAGATGTCCGGGTCCTCCCAGACGCCCAGCCAGTAGACCTTCTCGTAGACGAGACGGGTGATCTTATGGAAAGTCTGCTGCCGCTCGGTGGGGTTCACCTGGGTGGCCTGCAGTTTAAAGAGCCCGTCCAGTTCCTCGTCGCAGACGGCCTGCCAGTTAACACCGGTAGGGTTCTCGTCGCTGGGGATTTCGCTGCAGAGCCAGTCAGCGGTATCCGGGTCGGGGTAGTTGGTGACGGTGGAGTACTCAAAGATGTCGTACTGGCCCGTCGCGCAGGGGCCGCCCTCGCCGTAACTGCCGAAGAAAATGTCCGAGTCGGCATTGGCCAGTTCCAGTTTGATGCCCACCTGGGCCAGTTGCTGCTGGGCCACCGCCTGGACGTCCCGGCGAATCTCGCGGGTCGTGGTGCCCAGGGTCAGGACCAGTTCCACGCCGTCCTTATCCCGCACGCCGTCGCCGTTGGTGTCCTTCCAGCCAGCCTCGTCCAGAAGTTGCTTGGCCTGCTCCGGGTCATAAGGCCAGGGCTCCAACGTCGGGTCCTGCCAAGGGGTATTGGCCCAGTAGGTCGCCGGAGGCTTGGTCAAGCCCAGCAGGAGGTCCTTACAGACAGAGAAGCGGTCAAAGGCCAGCGCGATGGCCTGCCGGACCTTAACATCTTTCAGTGCCGGATGTCCTTTCTCCGGATGGAGGTAGAAGTACCAGCCCTCGTTGTAGCCGGAGAAGACCTTGATCATTTTGACGCCGGCCTGCTCCAGAGTGGGAATGTCCGAGTAGGCGATGAAGGTGCCCAGATCGCCGTCGCCGGCCTTCAGGGCCGCCACCTGAGAAGCGTCGTCGGGGACAAAGCGGATGAAGATTTCGTCAATCTTGGGGCGGCCCAGCCAGTACTTGTCGTTGGCGACGAAGCGAGCGAAGGAGCCGGACTCCCATTCTTTGAAGACGAAGGGGCCGCAGCCGACGGTGGGCGCGCGGTTCCACTCAGCGTTGTCAATGGTCCCTTCTTTCTCAAAGATGGGGCGCAGGATGTGGGCGGGCAGAAGGCCGCGCCAGAGAGTGGCCTGCCAGGCGGCGAAGGGTTCCTTGAAAGTCATCACCACCGTCTGAGCGTCGGGCGCTTCTACCTTCTCCAGTTTGTCGTACGGGAAGGTGGAAGCGACGGTGTTCTTGGGGCTCATCGTCATCTCGTAGGTGAAGACGAAGTCCTCGGAAGTGATGGGCTGGCCATCGGACCAGACGATATCATCCCTGAGTTTCAGGGTGATGACCCGGCCATCCGGGGAAATGCCACCGTTCTCCTCGCTGGGCATTTCCTTGACCAGGACCGGCCGGGGGTTATTCTGGTCGTCAAAATCCCAGGCCCAGCAGTTCCAGATTTGCTGGGTGATAGAGGAGAACCACATGTTGGTGTAGAGGGGGTTGAGGACGTCAAACTCCTGGGTCCAGATGAAGGTAGCAACCTTGGGTGTAGTGGGAGTAGCGGGAGGCCTGCACGCCGCCAGCAACAGGGCAGCAATGACGACGGCTACTGCCAGGAAAACGCGGCTCCTTTTCATGTCTCCTCCTTTTCAATAAGTAAACGGGTTTACAGTACAGGGATGGTAGCGATGGGCATTCTATTGAGCCAGACATCACCTCCTTTGCGATGTGGAATGGTTGAGCAGGCCGAGATTATCTTTGGAGAAGAGAGGCCGTCTCATTCACCAGTTTGGACCACCAGGCAAGGGATGGTGAGCAGGCGGAGGGAGTGGGATTCGAACCCACGGTGACCATAAAGGCCACAGCGGTTTTCGAGACCGCCCCGATCGTCCACTCCGGCATCCCTCCGGTGGAGACATTATAGCACAGTATAGAGAGTCTGCAACCAAAAAGCCGTTTTTGGAGGGCTGATCAACACTGATGCCTCCGATGTCTGCAAGGGTCCCATTGCTCCCCTTATCCTCTCAATTCCCCTCCTTAAACCCGGGGCTAGGGGAGAGGGTATGTCCCAAAATTGTCGGGCTTCCCTCTACACCCCAGCCCCAAAGGCCGTTTCCGAGGAAATGGGGGCACACCCCGGAAAGATTGAGCCGCTTGACGAAAAACCGGAAATCCGGTAAAATCTCGTTATTCCCCTTTGAAACAAAGGTGCAACAGGGACTTTCTTCCCGTTGCACCTTGTGAATTCTATTCCCAAATGGAGGCACCTGTGAACGAATTGAGCACCCTGGAACAAGGTATGCTCTATGGCGTCATTGCCACCGCCATCATCGGCCTCCTCTACGCCCTCTGGCTCTGGCGCGATACAATGCGCCGGGACAAGGGGAGCCAGAAGATGCAAGATGTATGGCAGGCGATTAAGGTGGGTGCCGAGGCCTACCTGCGACGCCAACTCAAGACCATCCTCCCCATCCTCGGATTGCTGGTTGTCCTCCTCTTCCTCAGTGTCTACGTGATTGCGCCCTCCCGCGAAGCCTACGAACTCTTCGGCGAGCGGGCCCGACTGGCCCTGGGGTTGGGTCGGGCGGGCGCCTTCATCCTAGGGGCCGTCTTCTCCCTGCTGGTGGGCCAACTGGGGATGCGGGTCGCCATTGAGGGCAACGTCCGGGTAGCCGCTGAGGCGGTGCGCGGCAGTTACAACGGCGCACTCACCGTCGCCTACCGGGCCGGCACCTTCACCGGCATGCTCACCGACGGCCTGGGGCTCCTGGGCGGCACCGTCATCTTTATGATTTTCGGCCGCGCCGCGCCCGATGCTCTCCTGGGCTTCGGCTTCGGTGGCACCCTGCTGGCCCTCTTTATGCGGATCGGCGGCGGCATCTACACCAAAGCCGCCGACGTCGGGGCCGACCTGGTGGGGAAGGTGGAGGTCGGGGTCCCGGAGGATGACCCCCGCAATGCGGCCGTCGTCGCCGACCTGGTGGGGGATAACGTTGGCGACTGCGCCGGGATGGCCGCCGACATCTTTGAGTCCTACGAGGTCACCATCGTCTCTACCCTGATCCTGGGCATCGCCCTGGCCCACGTGACCGGGGAGATTATCTGGATCGTCTATCCGCTCATTGTGCGGGCCATCGGCGTCATCTCTTCCATCCTGGGGACGTTCACCGTTCCGGTCTGGGAGCGGTTCCCGCTAAAATTCCTCCGCGCCCGAGACGCAGAGGAGGCCATGTTCCGCTCCTACGAGGTCTCCAGCATCAACACCATCGTTTGGTCCTTCCTCTTCGCCTGGTGGTACGCCAATGACTGGCGGCTGGCTCTCCTGAACGCGATCGGCGTCGGGCTGGCGGTCAGTTTCAACCCGATCACATCGTACTTCACCTCCGCCAAACGCAAACCCGTGCAGGAGATTGTCCAATCCTCCCGCACCGGCTCCGCCACGACGGTCCTCTCCGGCCTCTCAGTGGGGATGGAAACCAGCGTCTGGAGCGTGCTGGTCATCTGCATCACGATGGGCATCTCCTTCCTGCTCGCCCATCTCTTCCCGCCCGCCAACATCCAGGCGCTGGGTGAACAGGGCATCCTGCTCTATATGCTCTACGGTGTGGCGATGATCGGCATCGGTATGCTCTCCCACACCGGCAACAACGTGGCGATGGACTCCTATGGACCCATTGCGGATAACGCCAACGGCATCGCTGAGATGGTCGGTGTAGACCCCAAGGCGATGCACATTATGGCCGAACTGGACGCGGTGGGGAACACAACGAAGGCCATCACCAAGCAGATCGCCATTGCTTCCGCCGTCATCGCCGCAACCAGTCTGTTCTTCTCCTTCGTCACCGATGTCTCGCTGGTTCAGGATCGGCTGGGAATTCCCATGCAGCAGTGGCTGCTCTCTACCGGCATCCGGGTCTCCCTGCTGGAGGGGGTCATCGGGTTCCTCGTTGGTGGAGCGCTGCCCTTCCTTTTCTCTGCCTTCGCGCTGCGGGCTGTCAGCCGGGGCGCGTCGCTGGTGGTGGAGGAAGTCCGGCGGCAGTTCCGCATCCCCGGGGTGATGGAGGGCAAAGTCAAGCCCGACTACGGGAAGGTCGTCGCCATCACCACCGCCGCCGCGCAGAAGGAACTGGTCAGCCTGGTCGTCCTCTCAGTGACGCTGCCGCTCCTGGTGGGCATCCTATTCCAGGTGGAGGCGCTGGGAGCATTCCTGGCCGGGGTCATCCTCTCCGGGCAGTTGCTGGCGGTCTTCATGGCCATCGCCGGTGGCGCGATGGACAATGCCAAGAAGTACGTGGAGGACGGCTACTTGGGCGGGAAGGGGTCGGATTGCCACAAGGCCTGCGTGGTCGGCGATACCGTGGGCGACCCGCTGAAAGATACAGCCGGGCCGGCCCTCAACCCGATGATCAAGGTGGTGAACCTGGTGAGCCTGCTGGCCGCGCCTCTGCTGGTGCAGTACCGGGATCACCCTGTCCCGCTGGCGATCGCTGCGGCCATCCTGCTGGTCCTGCTGGTCTGGGCCATCGGGCAGAGCCGGCGGAGCCTGGAGGCGCCAGGCGGCGCCCCGGCAGAGACCGCGGTCGCGGCTCTTCCGGGCAGTGGAGGCAACGGGGAGTAGGTCGTCTGTCTTGCAAATTAAAGGGAGTGCGGCGGGCGACTTCGCCGCCCGTCGCACTCCCCTTTTTTCGCCTATGGGCTTTTTCTTTTTCGGCGACGAGGTTTCCGGTTCGCTGCCAACCCCACGATGCTCAACCCGCCCAGCAACGCCCCGGCCAGAAGGACAGAAACGGGCTCCGGGACCGTCGCCGGAGGCATAGCCGCAGGAGTGGGGGTGGGAGTGGGAGAGGCAGCAGGAGAAGCCATCGCTGTAGGAATTGGAGTGGGCGTGAGGGTGAACGTCGCTGCCGGGATAGGGGTCGGCGTTGGGCGGGGAGTCGCCGTGGGGGGAGGGGGCGGCTCCACCCCCGGCGCGGTGGGAGAAGGCGACGGAGACACGGCAACTCTCTCACCGTTCTCTTCCACCAGCAGAAGCGGCATCCCACCCACCCGGCAGATGTCCTCTCCGACACAGCCCGGGAGGGAGAGCCAGTAGTAGCCCCGATCGGGATGGACAATCCAGGCCTCGCCGCGCGCGTTGACCAGCAAGGCCCGCGTCGTCTGGGCGGGCAGCACAAGGGTCTGGGTGATAGGGGTGCGAGCCCACGCGACCGTCGTCACCTGCGGCCCCCGGTCCACCACCACCACGCTGACATCGTCCCGCTGTTCCCAACGAGCGGAGCGGAAACCGCCCAGATACGTTGCGGCTACCTGGCAAGCCGCGAAGGCCGGACGAGGAACGCCATCCGTACTTATCAGGCCATACGGGGCCTCCCCCACCCCATCCACCATCCGATAGACGGCTATTCGTTCAACCCCGCCCGCAATCCCCAACGTCAGCGCCTGAAGGAGAAAGACCGCCTGCTCCTCCAGCAGCCCGTCTTCCCCACCCCCTTCCGATACCGCGCGACCGGTCTCCACCCATATCTTCTTTTGAAGGCCATACTCCCCCAGCAGGCGACGGTAAAAGACGGTGAGGTCGTAGATACTCTCCGGCTGGTCGTAAACATCCAGCGTCAGGATGTCAAAGTAGAAGCCGTAAGCGCGGGCATGAGGATCCGCCGCCAGCGCGTCCAGAAGGCGGCGGACGAAAGGGGGATTGCCCTGGAGAACGTCGGGCCAGTGGGATACACCGCCCAGGTGGATAACGGCGTGGGAGTTGGCCCGCCGGGCCGCCGTCCAGGCCGCGCGCAGGAGTCCGGCGAAGTCCGCCGCCGACCCCGGCCAGTTCTCCGGCCGGTCCGGCCCCTCCCAGACCACCCAGTGGTCAATCCGACCCGCGTATTGCCGGACCACCGTCCATACGAAGACTGCCCAGAGGTTTTCGGGGTTATCGGGATCGGTCTCCAGGCCCCGGGGCAGGCCAGTGACAGGATCGGCGGCCCAGGAGGGGATACCCGTCAGCACTCCCACCACCTGGCGGCCCAGGGCGAATTCCAGGGCCAGTTGCTCGTCGGAGAGAGGAAGGTTCCAGTCGGCGGGGCCGGTGGGCTGGATGTGGTCCCAGCGGAATGGGATGAGAGTCCAGCCGACCCCCAGGTCAGCGGCGGCCCAGGGGGCCTCGTGGGCCGCGACGACGCCGAAGCGAGGGTCCGGTGCGATGGCGGCTCCGACCGTCGGCGCCAGCCATCCGATAGCAAGGAAGACCGCTACGAGAAGAAGGACCAGGCGTCGGATTTTACCGGGATTTCGCCCCCGCCGAATCCCATCTGCTCCCATAAAAAACCTTAAAATTTTCGCCAGATACTGGACAAATTGAAAAAAGTGGTGTATAATGGCACATAGTGGTACAAAGTGGAATAAAATTCCCCATTTTGCCCAATTTTCGCCGCGCCAGTGGGGGAAGGAGTAGAACAAATGTTCCTGGGCGAGTACATCCACACCATAGACGAAAAAGGTCGCTTAGTCGTCCCAGCGAAGTTCCGCAACGCCCTGGCCGGAGGGATGGTCATCACCAAAGGAGTAGACCGGTGCCTGGTTATCTATTCTATGGATGAGTGGCAGGCATATCGGGAGCGTATCTCATCCCTTCCGACGATGGACCGGGGCGCAAGGGACCTTCGGCGGCTGATCTTCGCTGGCGCGGTGGACATTGTGCCCGACTCTCAGGGCCGCTTTGTCATCCCCCAATCGCTGCGGGAGTACGCTGGCCTGGATGGACAGGTGGTCATCGCCGGCTGCGACACTTATATTGAAATCTGGAATCCCGAAGAGTGGGCCAAAGTACAAGCCCGTATGACGCAGGACGAAGGAAACGCCGAGCGATGGGCCACCCTGGGAGTGTAACCCCCTCCCTTCAGGAGCCCAGCCCTGTGCTCCATATTCCTGTCCTTTTACAAACAGTGCTATCGTTTTTGCAGGTCCAGCCCGGCGGCGTTTATATTGACGGGACGGTGGGCGGAGGGGGACACGCGGCGGCGATCCTTGCCGCCTCCGTCCCCGACGGTCGCCTGCTGGGCCTGGACCGGGATCCGGCGGCACTCCAAGTCGCCCGGGAGCGCCTGGCGCCCTACGGAGATCGGGCAGTTCTCCGCAGAGGATCCTTCGCCGACCTGCTGCGCCTGGCCGAGGGTTTTATTCCCGCCGACGGCGTGTTGCTGGACCTGGGACTTTCCTCTCTGCAGTTGGCCGACCCTGCCCGGGGGTTTTCGTTCTCCCAGGACGGCCCGCTGGATATGCGGTTTGATCCATCGGAGGGGCCCACCGCCGCCGACCTGGTCAATACCCTTTCGGTCCGGGAACTGATAGACCTATTGTACCGATATGGCGAAGAAAAGCAAGCGCGGCGGATCGCCGAAGCCATTGTCGCCGCCCGTCCTATCTATCGTACCGCGGAACTGGCCTCACTGATAGAGCGGACAGTGGGGCGGCGGGAGCGAATTCACCCTGCCACGCGAACGTTCCAGGCACTGCGCATCGCGGTCAACCGGGAACTGGAGGCGCTGGAGGCGGCCCTTCCCCAGGCACTGGAAGCCCTCCGTTCCGGTGGGCGGCTGGTCGTCATCAGTTTCCATTCTCTGGAAGACCGTATTGTCAAACAGTTCCTCCATCGGGAAGCGCGGGATTGTATCTGTCCGCCAGAAGTTCCGATCTGCGTCTGCGGACATCGGGCGCAGGTGCGAGTGCTGACTCCCAAACCGGTCCGGCCCGACGCAGCAGAAGTCGCCGCCAATCCCCGGGCCCGCTCGGCCCGCCTGCGAGCGGCGGAGAAGATCAGCCGGTAGGGGTCAGTTGGTAGCCGTCAGTGATCCATCGTCAGAGGTCCAATGACTTGGACTCAGCAGAAACCTGAGGATGTCCGGTCGTCCAGCAACGGCCGTCCCGTCAGCCCTCTCCATCCCCGTCAGCGCAGAAAGGGCTGGGATTTCGGTTTCCGCAAGGGCGGGGACCTGAACCACCAGGGGGCGTTGCTCCTGTTCGGTTTGCTGATTGTCAGCGGGCTGCTGGCGTCATTCTATCTGGGACTGGTCAGTTACACATATCTTGAAGCCCGACGCGTTCAGGACCTTCGGGAAGCACTCCTTCAAATCCAGACAATCAACGCAGCCCTGGAAAAGCAAATCGGGGAGAAGCAACAGAACCTATTCCAGCAAGCCATCCAGCGGGGTTTTGTCCCCGCCTTGCAGACGGAAACGGTGAGTCCCTGACTATGCCCGTCTATATCCGTCCCCGGCTGACGCTTATCGTGTTTCTGCTGGTGCCTCTGGTCCTGCTCCTCCTCTGGCGCCTGCTGGACGTCCAAGTCGTTCACGGCACTGCGTATCGCCAGCAGGCAACCCAGGAACGACTCCGAAACCTCTCGCTTCCCGAACCTCCCCGGGGGTCCATTTCCGATGCCAACGGATTCCCTCTGGCCTTCAGCGAACCCTACTACACCATCGGGGCCAGCCCCGCGTACATTACGGATGTGACGGAAGTCGCAAAAGCCCTCTCTCCGATCCTCCAGATTCCCGCCGAGACCCTCTCCGCAACGATGGGGCATACCTCCCAGGGCGTCATTCTGGCCCCTTACGTCTCGTGGGAGCAGGGGGAAACCGTCAAAGAGTTGAAACTATCTGGAGTCTGGGCACGCTTGCGCTGGCTGCGACAGTACCCTCACAGGACCGTGGCATCTTTTCTATTGGGTTTCACCGCTTACAGCGGGGAAGGGTTCTATGGACTGGAGGGGTATTACAACCGCGTGCTCCGCCCCCAGGCAGCGCAATTGGTCGCCGAGGCAGATGCGTCCGGCACGCAGCCGCTCCCCCAGGAAGAAGACCGGGTTCCCATTCCTCAACGGGGCAACCATCTGGTGTTGACGCTGAACCTGGCTATGCAGATGGCCGCCGAGGAAGAACTGGCCCGCGCTCTGGAAGAGTACCGGGCGGATAGCGGCCTGGTTCTGGTGATGGACCCCCGAACAGGGGCCATCCTGGCGTTGGCTGTCCAGCCGTCCTTTGACCCGAACCAGTATGAAATGTACATGGAGGAGAAAGGAGAAGAGGTTTTTCTGAACCCGGCCGTCAACACCCAGTACGAACCCGGCTCCATCTTTAAAATCATCACTCTGGCAGGGGCGCTGGATAGCGGCGCCGTATCTCCCCAGCAGACGTATGTGGACACCGGACGGATTGAGGTCGGTGGACATGTCATTACGAACTGGGACGGGAAGGCCTACGGGGAGCAGAACCTGGTCGGGTTAATGGGACACTCCCTGAACGTCGGCGCCGCCTGGCTGGCGACCCGGACGGGGCCGGAGATGTTCTACCGGTATATCCGGGCTTTCGGCTTCGGGCAATCCACCGGAGTAGACCTGCAGGGAGAGATCGGCGGGACGGTGCATATGGTGGGGGACCTGGACTGGCACGATTCGTATCTGGGGACCAACGCTTACGGGCAGGCGATCGCGGTGACGCCGATACAGATGGCGTCGGCAGTGGCGGCGGTGGCCAACGGAGGCCGACTGATGCGGCCCTACGTGGTCGCCCGGCAGATTCGGCCCGACGGATCGGTGCTGGAATCCCGCCCCGTCGTCCGGGGGCAACCCATTTCTCCCGAGACCGCGCGATCTGTCTCAGAGATTCTGGCCCAGGCAGTGGAGCAGTATTTACCGCAGGCCACTGTCCCGGGCTATCGGATCGCCGGGAAGACCGGCACGGCGCAGATTCCGGTCCCCGGGGGATATGACCCGCGCTGGACCATCGCGTCGTTCGTGGGGTACGGGCCGGTGGAGGAGCCGCACCTGCTGATCCTGGTGCGGCTGGATCGTCCCCGCACCTCGCCCTGGGCTTCCCAGACCGCCGCCATCCTCTTCCAGCGCCTGGCTACCCGGTTGTTCCCAATGAGGAATAGCACCCAATGACACAGATTGCGCGAAACTACAGGGACCACCCCCCAGGAGGCAAAACAGGCCGGTTGCAAGTTATTGTACCTCGGATTATCATACGCTATAACTGGTGCGGCGATCGGTAAAAAAGTCCGCACAATCCGATGAGGAGATAGAGGTCTGAAAATGTTGACGCTGGCAGATATAGTGGAAGGGTTGACAGGCGCACGGCCGTCAGGGCTAGAACGGCGGCCGACGGAGGTGGTGACGGATTCCCGCCTGGTCTCCCAGGATGGAATATTTGTCGCCCTGCGGGGGGAGCAGGCCGACGGGCACGACTACGTAGCCGACGCGCTCCAGCAGGGCGCCGCGATGGCATTGGTCGCGCGGCCGGTGGAGACCGCCGCGCCGGTAGTGGACCTGACCATCTCACCGCCAGCACTGCCGGAGGTGTGGACCCTGCCCGTCCTGCTGAAGGTTCCGGACCCGCTGGGAGCGCTCCAGGAACTGGCAGCCTTCTGGCGCCGCCGCCATTCCCCGCGCGTGGTCGGCATCACCGGCAGCGTGGGCAAGACCACCACCAAAGAACTCATCGCCGATGTCCTTGCCCGTCGCTACCGCACCCTGAAGAGCGAAAAGTCCTACAACAATGAAATTGGCCTTCCGTTAACCCTGCTGCGGCTAACGCCCGACACAGAGCGAGTGGTGCTGGAAATGGGGATGTACGACGTGGGGGAGATCGCTCGCCTGGCCGAGATTGCGCTCCCCCACATAGGCGTCGTCACCATTATCGGGCCGGTTCATCTGGAGCGGCTCAAAACAATGGATCGCATCATCCAAGCCAAGACAGAACTGGTCCAGGCCCTGCCACCTGCACCAGAGGGGGTAGCGATCCTGAACTACGACGATCCTAACGTCCTGGGTATGCGCTCTGCCACGAAGGCGCGCATCTTCACCTACGGCCTCTCCCCGGAAGCCGACCTCTGGGCCGACGGTATTGAAGGGCTGGGCCTGGAAGGGGTCCGCTTCCGACTCCACTACCGGGAAGAGGTTCTGCATATCCGTATTCCACTTCTGGGGCGGCACTCCGTCCATACTGCGCTGCGAGCAGCGGCGGTGGGGATTTTGGAAGGGCTGACCTGGCAGGAAATCGTGGAGGGGATGTCGGCGCCATCGTCGCAATTGCGGCTGGTGGCAGTGCCCGGCCCGCGCGGCTCCACTCTTCTGGACGACACCTACAACGCCAGCCCGCCCTCTATGCTGGCCGCGCTGAATCTGCTGGACGAACTGGAAGGCCGGAAAATCGCCGTCCTGGGAGACATGCTGGAACTGGGCGACTATGAACAGGAAGGGCATGAGAAGGTGGGCCTGCGGGCGATGGAGGTGGTGGACATTCTGATTACCGTTGGGCTGCTGGGGCGCATTATCGGCGAGACCGCCCTCCGTTGGGGTATGCCTGCCGACCGGGTCCACATCCTGGAGGACAATCAGACGGCCACCCATTTGCTGGAAAGCCTGGTGCAACCAGGAGACGTGATCCTGATTAAAGGCTCCCGCGCAATGCGAATGGAGGAGATTGTCAACGCCCTGAGCCAGGGATAGCGTGCAGGGGCAACTCTCGCCGTTGCCCTGGAGCGCGAGGGCCAGAGGAGAGCGATGGATTTTGCGCTGATTCTCGCCAGTATCTCATTCCTTCTGGCAGTCGGGTGGGGGCCGTTGCTGATCCAGTTGCTGCGCCGCTGCGGCATCGGCAAGCGAATCCGCATTAACGGCCCCAGCGGTCACCAGGTCAAACTGGGCACACCCACGATGGGGGGGCTGATGATCGTCGTGCCGGTGCTCCTCATCACCCTGGGGCTGAACATCTACAACCTGATCCAGCGGAATCTGGTCGGGCGCTCCATCCTGGTGCCGCTGGGAGTGATGCTGATCTACGCCCTCATCGGGGCGGCGGATGACCTGGCAGGGGTGCGTGGGGTCCGGCGGGGGGAAGGACTGACCGCGCGCCAGAAAATTCTTGTGGAGATTCTGCTGACGGGCGGGATCGCCCTAGTGCTGCACTTTGGCCTGGGCCTGCGCAGTGTGGCGATACCGGGCATCCCGCAGAAGATAGACATTGGCCTCTTTTACATCCCGGTCGCAATGTTTGTCATCATCGGCGCGTCCAACGCCGTGAATTTTACCGACGGGCTGGATGGACTGGCCGGCATCATCGCCGCCAGTACGTTTCTGGCCTACGGGGTGATCGCCTACCTGCAGGGGCAGATTTACCTGGTCCGCTTCTGCTTCACCGTCGTGGGCGCTTGTTTTGCGTTTCTCTGGTACAATGCCCACCCGGCTCAGTTGTTTATGGGCGATACGGGGAGCCTGGCCCTGGGAGCCACGCTGGGAACCGTTGCGCTGATGACCGGTCAGTGGCTGATCCTGCCGGTGGTGGCGCTGGTGCCGGTGGCGGAAGTCCTCTCGGTCATCACCCAGATTTTGTACTTCAAGTACACCAAACGACGCTACGGGCAAGGGCGGCGGGTCTTCAAGATGGCGCCGCTCCACCATCACTTTGAACTGCTGGGCTGGTCGGAGACGCAGGTCGTCCAGCGGTTCTGGCTGGTCCAACTGATGGCAGCAATGGCAGGTGTCGCCCTGGCGTTGGTATAGGGAGACACCGGTTGTCGGATTCAGAATGATGCAGGAGGAGCAACGATGAACGCTGGCCTTCTCTGGTTTGACGATAATCCCTATCGGGGCATCAGGGAGAAAGTGCAACGGGCAGTGGCCCGTTATCAGCAGAAGTACGGGCAGAAGCCGAGGATTTGCTTTGTACATCCCAGCCTGCTGGGCGGGAACAGCCGTACTCATCCGATGTGGGTCAGCGAGGTGGAAGTCCGCCCATCCCGCGCCGTTCTGCCCGATCACATCTGGCTGGTCTGAACATTCACAGAATGACCCAAACCGTTTCCAATCTGCGAGTACCTGTATCCGAAACGATGACCCGCGACCTATCCGGGAAGCGGGCGGTGGTGCTGGGACTGGCCCGGCAGGGGGTGGCGATGGCCCGGTTCCTGGCCCACGCCGGGGCTCAGGTAACCGTCTCCGACCTGAAGACAAAGGCGGAACTGGCCGACGCCGTTGCTGCGCTGGCCGATTTGCCCATTCGCTTTGCCCTGGGCGGCCATCCCATGTCGCTGCTGAGGGGAACCGACTTCATCTGTGTGAGCGGTGGGGTGCCGCTGGATATCCCGCTGCTGGTGGAGGCGCAAAAAAAGGGCATCCCGCTGGTGAGCGACGCGCAGTTGTTCCTGGAGCGCTGCCCGGCGACCCTCATCGGCATCACCGGCTCCGCGGGCAAGACGACAACGACCGCGCTGGTCGGGGAGATGTGCCGGGCTGCCGGACGCCGGACCTGGGTCGGCGGCAACATCGGCAACCCACTCTTGGACGACCTGGAGGACATCGCGCCGGGGGACCTGGTAGTGATGGAACTCTCCAGTTTCCAATTGGAACTGGTGACGGTCAGCCCGCCGGTGGCGGCGGTACTCAACATCACACCCAACCACCTGGATCGGCACAAGACGATGGAGGCGTACATCGCGGCCAAGCGGCGCATCGTCGCCTTCCAGAAGCCGGAGGACTGGGCCATCCTGGGGTTTGACGATGCCCACGCACGAACCCTGGCGCTGGAAACGCCGGCACAGGTCGTCTTCTTCAGCGGCGGGACGCAGGTGGACCGGGGTGCCTACAAGACTAACGGTCAACTGGCCCTGCGGCTGGGGGAGAGGGAGGAAGTCATCTGCCACCGGGAGGAGGTCCGGCTCCGGGGCGCCCACAACTTGCTGAACATCCTGGCAGCCTGCGCGCTGGCGGGGGTCGTCGGCGTGCCGGTGGAGGCAATGCGGCAGGTAGCCCGGACTTTCCCTGGGGTGGAACACCGGCTGGAGTTTGTCCGGGAGTGGCGCGGGGTTCAGTGGTACGACGACTCCATCGCCACCGCACCGGAGCGGGTGGTGGCAGCCCTGCGCTCATTCACCGAACCCATTGTCCTGTTGGCCGGTGGGCGGGATAAGAAGTTGCCCTGGGAAGAGTTCGCACGGGAAGCCGTGCAGCGGGTCCGCTATCTCATCACCTTCGGTGAGGCCGGGGAGATGATCGCCGGAAAGGTAGAGGAGACGATGCGGGCCACTCTGGGACAGTTGGAGAGCATCCAGCGGGTCCGGACGCTGGAGGAGGCGGTAGAGGCCGCCGCACGGGTCGCCCGTCCGGGGGATGTGGTGCTCCTTTCCCCCGGCGGGACCAGTTTTGACGCCTTCCGGGACTTCGCCGAACGCGGCGACCGATTTAAGGAACTGGTCCGGAGTTTAGCCACGAGTCACGAATGAAGAAAAAACGAAAATTCGCGGCTCCAACTGTGCTATGAGAGAATCCCGACCGCCCGATTATCTGTTGACGCTGACCACTGCGGCCCTGGTGATGCTGGGGCTGCTGATGGTCTACAGCACGACTTTTGACTGGGGCTACGGCCAGTACGGGGACCCGCTCTACTGGCTGAAGCGACAGGTCCTGTGGGTCGCGCTGGGCACTGCCCTGGCTGTGGTGCTGGCCCGGACAGACTACACTCTCTGGCAGGGCTGGGCGGTGCCGCTGCTGGGCGGGACACTGGTCCTGCTCCTGCTGGTCCTGCTCGTCGGCCGGCCGCAGTGGGGGGCCCAGCGCGCTCTGCTGGGGGGGTCCATCCAGCCAGGAGAACTGGCGAAGGTCGCGACGGTGGTCTACGCGGCCGCGTGGGCCTCGTCCAAAGGGGAGCGCATCCGCGATCTCTCCTATGGCCTGATCCCCTTCTCCGTCTGGATGGGGCTGGTGGCGGGACTGGTGGCCTTGCAGCCGGACCTGAGCGCGGTGGCCGTCTTGGTCTTCGCCGGTTTTCTGGTTTTCTTCCTCTCCGGCGCACACATCGGGCAGTTGTTCGTTGCCGGGCTGATGGGTACAGTGGTCTTCTGGGGGTTGATCGTGGTGTACCCGCACGCGCATGAGCGGTTGGAGGCGTTCCTGGCCGGGTTGAAGGACCCGTCGCTCCTGCCGTACCACCCGCAGCAGGCGCTCTACGCGCTGGCCAGCGGTGGGCTCTTCGGCACAGGGCTGGGGGAAGGGCGGGTGAAGTTCTACCTGCCCGCGGCCCACACCGACGCCGTCTTCGCTGTCGTCGGGGAGGAACTGGGGCTGCTCGGGTGCCTGCTGGTCATTGGACTGTTCGGTGTGCTGGCCTGGCGGGGGTTCCGCATTGCTCTGCGCGCAAAGGACAGTTTCGGCGGACTGCTGGCCGCCGGGCTGACAGGTCTTCTGGTCTTCCAGGCCATGCTCAATATGGGCGTCATCGCTTCGCTGCTTCCGTTCACTGGGACCAACCTGCCGTTCATCAGTATGGGCGGCTCGTCGCTGGTGACCTCTCTGGCAGCCGTGGGACTTATGGAGAGTATCGCTCGGGGACGCCCGCCTCGCCGCTGGAAGAGGGAGGAAGTTCAACTGCAGAGAACGCAAAGGACGCAGAGTGGGAATGATCTAACAATCAAAAACGCTCTGCGCTCCCTGCGCTCTCCGCGGTGACAGAGGAGAGGATGTTTCTCTGGATGGCCGGAGGGGGAACAGGTGGGCACGTCTACCCGGGCCTCGCTGTCCTGGAGGCGTTGAAGGCAGCGGGGCCGGTGGACGTGCTCTACGTGGGCGGCCGCGGGCGTGTGGAGGAGCGGCTGGTTGCCCGCGCGGGGATTCCCTTCGCCGGAATCCCGGCAGGCGGCCTGCACGGACTGGCGATTTGGCGGGCCGCGCTCAACCTGGTCAAACTGGCGCAGGGATTTTTCGCGGCGTTGCGGCTGGGTCGTCGGCACCGTCCAGATGCGCTTTTCGTCACCGGGGGGTACGCCGGTGTGCCGGTGGCGCTGGCGGCGTGGGCCCTGCGGGTGCCCATCCTGTTGTATCTCCCGGATATTGAGCCCGGGCTGGCAGTGCGGTTGATCGCCCGACTGGCGACCCGCATCGGGGTCACCGTGGAGGACTCCCGGGCCTTCCTGCCTGCCCACAAAGTGGTGGTGACCGGCTACCCGATCCGGTCGGAGTTCACCGGCACAGACCGGACGACGGCCCGAAGGGCGCTGGGGCTGCCGGAGGGGGAGCAGGTCCTGTTGATATTTGGGGGAAGCACGGGCGCCCGGAGCATCAACCTGGCTGTGGTGAAGAACCTGCAGGGGCTACTGGAGGTCGCGCAGGTCGTCCACATCAGCGGGGAGCGGGACTGGCCCCAGGTGGCAGCGCGGGCGGATGAACTCCCGGCGACCGCGCGGGAGCGGTATCACCCGTACCCGTATCTCCACGGCGCGGCAATGGGGCACGCACTGGCAGCGGCAGACCTGGCCGTCTGCCGGGCCGGGGCATCCACACTGGGGGAGTTGCCGTACTTCGGACTGCCCGCCGTCCTGGTCCCGTACCCGTATGCCTGGCGCTACCAGCGGGTGAACGCGGAGTGGCTGGCCGCGCGCGGCGCAGCCGTTGTCCTTGAGGATGCGCGGCTGGGAGAGGAACTGGTACCGACGGTGCAATCGCTTCTGGCGGACCCGGCGCGGCTGGCCGGGATGCGAGCATATGCTTCGGCCCTGGCCCGTCCCGACGCGGCGGAACGGCTTGCCGAGATACTTCGTGGGTTCCAGAGCGGCGGTAAAGAGGAGGCGGGATGATACCGCTCACCACCTTTTTCTGGATGGTCGTCCTGATGTTTGGGCTCATCGGCGCGCTGCGGGGATGGGTGCGGGAACTGCTGGTCACCCTGGCCATTATCGCTGCCTACTTTCTGCGCTGGCTGGCCCTGAACATCATTCCGTTCGTGAAGGAGTACCTGCACAGCCGTTCAACCGTTGAACAGTTTTACATTTTCAGCGTGCTCTTCATCGTTTTGTCCATCTTTGGGTACGCCGGGCCGGTTGTATCGCCCTACCTGGCGGGGAAGGCGCGGCGAGAGAAGATTCAGGATATGCTCCTGGGATTCGTCATTGGCGCCGTCAACGGATACTTGCTGGTGGGTACCATCTGGGGGTTTATGCACTTTGCCGGGTATAACATTTGGGGTATCCTGCCGCCGGAACCTGGGTCATCTGCGGCGCAGTTCGCCACCCATTTTCTGCCCTACGTCTGGATGAACGACACGTTGATGCTCATCCTGACCGGGGTAACGCTGATAGCCGTGCTGGTGGTATTGTTGTGAATCCGTTTGCTGGCCGCCACGTTCACTTTATCGGCATCGGCGGAGCCGGGCTCTCCGCCATCGCCCGCGTGCTGATGGAGCAGGGAGCCACTATCTCCGGTTCCGACCTGAGCCTCTCTCCGGCCGCAGAGGCGCTGGAGCGCGATGGTGCACGGGTCTACATCGGCCACCGGGCTGAGCATGTAGCGGGCGCGGAAGTGGTCATCGCCTCTTCGGCGATACGGGAAGACAATGTGGAGGTTCAGGCTGCACGAGCGGCCGGCATCCCGGTGCTCCGCCGCGCTCAGGTGCTGGGGAAACTGATGGAGGGGCGCACCGGCATTGCCGTCGCAGGCACCCACGGGAAGACGACGACGACAGCGATGGTCGCGACTGTTCTCTGGGAGGCCGGCCTGGACCCTACGTTCATCGTCGGCGGGACCCTGGTCGGGTCGGGGGTCAACGCCCGTGCCGGCGGTGGGCCACACTTCGTTGTAGAGGCCGACGAGTACGACCGGACCTTCCTGGGACTCTCGCCGCAAGTTGCCGTCGTGACCAATGTGGAGCACGATCACCCGGATTGCTACCCGACTTTTGAGGACTTCCGGGCCGCTTTCGTTGAGTTTGTGGCCCGGATTCCGCCCGACGGCTTGCTGGTCACTTGCTGGGACCACCCGGCGGCGCGAGAACTGGGCCGGAAGCGGCAGGACCAAGGCGGACGGGTGGTCTTCTATGGCAGGGAGCGAGGCGCGGAGTGGACAGCCCGACAGGTCCACGCCAACCCCTCCGGCGGTACGGACTTCTATGCAGTCCGATCCGGGCGGACGCTGGGAGAGGTACGGCTACGGGTGCCGGGGGAACATAACGTCCTGAACGCGCTGGCCGCTCTGGCGGTCGCCGACGAGGTGGGAGTGCCCTTCCCCACGGCCCGCGCTGCCCTGGGGGGATTCCGGGGCGTGGAGCGTCGGTTTGAGGTCAAGGGCGAGGCCGAAGGGGTAATCGTCGTTGATGATTATGCCCACCACCCCACGGAGATTCAGGCGACCCTGACGGCGGCCCGGCAGCGGTTCCCGGGGCGACCCATCTGGGCAGTCTGGCAGCCGCATACATATAGCCGGACAAAAGCACTTCTGGAAGAGTTCGCCCGGGCCTTTGACCAGGCCGACCACGTGGTGGTCCTGCCTATCTATGCGGCGCGGGAATCGGATACGTTGGGCGTGAGCAGCGCCGATGTGGTGGCCCGGATGCATCATCCGGATGTGCAGGCAGTGGGATCGCGGGAGGAAGCGGTCGCGCTCCTGGGGACGGAGGTCCAGCCCGGCGATGTGGTCATAACCCTGGGCGCAGGGGACGGAGATAAAGTGGGGGAGTGGTTATTGGAGACACTGCGGCGTGCAAAGTGAGGTATGGAAAGCGAAACGGGAGAGGGTGCAGATGTCAAATCAGAGTGAGCGCGCGTGGGGACGGTTGCAGCGGGTACGGCGGCGACGGCGGAAGCGCAACGCGTTCGCCTGCGAGGTCCTGGCAGCCAAATTGCAATTGGTGCAGACCCAGAAGTCCCGCTCCGGGCGGTAGAGCGCCGCGAAGGTATTGCATTGCATTTATTGTTGTGCGTTTCTATCGCATTTATTGCTGTGCGTTTCTGCGGTAGATATGAATCTCTCTTCACTCCTGGAATGGGCCTCGGGGCTGGGGGAGCGAGCGCGGCGGGATGAGCCGCTGGCCCCCTACACCGCTATGCGCGTCGGCGGGCCCGCCGACCTGCTGATCGTCTGTCGGACCACGGAGGAGGTCGTGGAGGCGGTAGGGCGGGCACGCGCGGCGGGGGTCCCATGGCGGGTCCTGGGCGGCGGCTGTAACGTTCTGGTCTCTGATGCCGGGGTGCGAGGGCTGGTAGTGCTCCACCGGGCCGATCGGACCCGCATAGAGGCCAAGGGGACCGTCTGGGCGGAGGCCGGGGCGCCGATGGCTGCTCTGGCCCGGGAGACGGCAGCCCGGGGCCTGGCAGGGCTGGAGTGGGCGGCGGGGCTTCCCGGCACCGTCGGCGGGGCCGTGGTGGGGAACGCCGGCGCGTTCGGGGGCGATGTAGCCTCTGTGCTGCAAAGTCTCACTCTGCTGGAGCCCGATGGGAGAGTGACTGAACAGCCCGCGGCGTGGATGGAGTTTGCCTACCGAGAGAGCCGGATCAAGCGGATGCCGCCAGAGGAGCGGCCCGTTGTCCTGACCGCCACATTTCGCCTTTCACTCGGCGACCCAGTCGCCCTGGCGACCCGGATGGAGGAGATTCTGGCCTGGCGGCGGACCCGTCATCCGTCGGGAGCCACGATGGGGTCCACTTTTAAGAACCCGTCCGGCAACCACGCAGGGCGGCTGATAGAAGCGGCCGGGCTAAAGGGATACCGGATCGGCGGGGCAATGGTCTCGGAACTGCATGCCAATTTTCTCATCAACACCGGTTCCGCTACCGCCGCCGACGTCCGGGCACTCATCCGGCACATCCAGGCAGAAGTGGCGCGGCAGTTCGGCATCCGCCTGGAGCCGGAGGTGGAATTGATCGGTTGGGACGCAGATGAACGCAGATGAACGCAGAAAGGTCTATGGGACGCGGATGAACGCGGATTTTTTAGATTTAATTTGCATTTGAAGGGGACACAAATGGCTTCAACCGCGCAATCCGCGTTTATCCGCGTCCAATAGAGATAACAACCGAAAATCTGCGCAATCCGCGTTTATCCGCGTCCAACAGAGATAACAACCGAAAATCCGCGCAATTCGCGCTTATCCGCGTCCAACAGAACCTATGATGAGAAAAATACGAGTGGGAGTTCTCTTTGGAGGGCGGTCCGGGGAGCATGAGATTAGCCTGATCTCGGCGCACTCGGTGATGCGGGTGATGGACCCGGAGAAGTACCAGGTGGTGCCTATTGGCATCACCAAAGACGGGCGCTGGCTGGCTTCGGGCGACCCGATGGCCGCGCTGGAACAGGGAGATGAGCACATCAGCAGCCCGATCGCGCTCCTGGGCGACCCGGCGCATCGGGGCATCGTCTCCCTGAAGGAACTGGAGCCGCACCTGGCCCGCGCGCTCCTGACCCAACTGGACGTCGTCTTCCCGGTCCTGCACGGGCCCTACGGGGAGGACGGGACAGTCCAGGGGCTTCTGGACCTGGCAGGTATCCCGTACGTGGGGGCTGGAGTAGCGGCGTCGGCGCTGGGGATGGACAAAGCCCTTTTCAAGGACGTGATGCGAGCCCACGGGCTTCCCGTCGTGCAGTACATCGTGGTCAAACGGAAGGAGTGGGAGCGAAACCCGGACGCGGTGCTGGACCAGGTGGAGGGCACCCTGGGGTATCCCGTCTTCACCAAACCGGCGAACCTGGGCTCCAGCGTGGGGGTGAACAAGTGCCGCAACCGGGAGGAACTGGCGCGAGGGCTGGCGGACGCGGCCCAGTACGACCGGAAACTGCTGGTGGAGGCGGCAGTCCCGCAGGCGCGGGAGATTGAGGTCAGCGTCCTGGGCAACGACGACCCGATCGCTTCCGTGCCCGGGGAAATCATTCCCAGCCGGGAATTCTACAGTTATGCCGCCAAATATCTGGACGACGGGGATCGGGCATCCCAACTGCTGATCCCTGCGCCGCTTCCGGAGGAGGTGGCAGAGCGGGCGCGCGAACTGGCCATCCGGGCCTACCTGGCGGTGGATTGTGCAGGGATGGCGCGGGTAGATTTCCTGCTCTCGCGGGAGACGGGGGAACTTTACATCAGCGAACTGAACACCATCCCGGGATTCACGGCGATCAGTATGTACCCGAAGTTGTGGGAAGCCAGCGGTATCCCGTACCCGGAGTTGATTGACCGGCTCATCCAACTGGCGCTGGAGCGGCACGCAGACATGGCGCGGAACCGCGTGTCGTATCAGCCCGAGGAATAGCAGGAGCACGTCGCAAGTCGCAGGAGAGAATGGTATGCCCGCAGCAAGACGGGGGAGCCGACGGCGACGGCAGAATTTCCGGCAGAGCGTCCCGCTGGTCATCGGGGGACGGGTGACGGAACGGCCCGCGGCGCGCTCGGTGGCCACGCTGGGCGGCGCGGGGGGCATGGCCCTGCTGATGCTGGTTCTATGGTTCGCCTTCAGCCCGCAGTTCTATGTGACCAGCGCCCAGGTTGTAGGGGCCCAGCGGGTCCCAGCGGAGGCCATCTTCGCCGCTAGCGGACTGGAGCGATTGCACATCCTCTGGGCGAACCCGCGCACGGCAGAGGAACGCATCCTGGCGGCACTCCCGTCCGTGAAGCAGGTGCGGGTTTCCTGCGGACTTCCGGCCCGGTGTGTCATCACCGTCACCGAACGGGAGCCGGTGGCAGCCTGGGAGCATAGGGGGATATATTACTGGGTGGACGGCGTCGGCGGCGCGTTCCCGGCTCCCGGGCCACTGGAGGGAAAATGGCAGGTCAGAGGGCCGCTGCCCACCGACGAGAAGGGGTTGGTGGCCCGAGATGTACTGGCCGGGCTGGAGGAACTGGAACGGCTGGGGATTCGTCCGGGGCCGATCCTCTACCGGCCCGGCCGCGGGCTGGTGCTGGAGGACCCGGCGGGATGGCGGGTGGTCCTGGGCCAAGGGCAGGATATGGCCCGTCGGCTTCAGGTCTACCTGAAAATCCGGACCCATCTGATGGCAAAAGGCATCACACCCAAATTCGTGGACATCCGCTTCCCGGACGTACCGTACTATTCGGTTACAAACGAGTGGTAAGGCCTTTGGCCAAAGGCCCAGGAAGGTGACTTCTCGTCACCGCCACACACCCGGAGGGCCGTATGGAGCAGACGGTTGTCGGTATAGATGTGGGTTCCAGCAAAATCTGTACCCTAGTCGGAGAAATCCGGGAGGACGTGGGCCTGCGTATCATCGGCGTCGGCATCGTTCCCTCGCGCGGCATGCGTAAGGGGGCCGTCGTTAACCTGACCGAAGCGACGGCCGCCATCACCGCGTCGGTTCAGGAGGCGGAACGTTCATCCGGCTACCGGATTGAGCGGGCCTATGTCAGCCTCAGCGGCCCTCACATCGCGTCCCTCAACAGCCGAGGAGTCATCGCCATCCCCCGCCGGGAGGAAGGGATCGCGGTGGAGGACGTGGACCGGGCGCTGGATGCGGCGGGCGCCGTCGCTATACCGTACAACCGGGAACTGCTCCACATCGTCCCGCGCCATTACATTGTGGACGGTCAGGAAGGAATCAGGAATCCGGTGGGGATGCACGGCTTCCGGCTGGAGGTAGAGGCGCATGTGATTACAGCGTCCTCTATGGCGATCCAGAATCTGGTCAAGTGCATCAGCGGCGCGGGGGTGGAGATAGAAGAAATGGTCCTGAGCCCGCTGGCGGCGGGGGACGCCGTCCTCACCGAAAATGAGCGGGAGGTAGGAGTGGCGCTGGTGGACATCGGCGGCGGCACCACCGACATCGCGATTTTCATTGATGGTACGGTCTGGCATACGGCATCGCTGGGCATCGGCGGCGAGTACATCACCAACGACATCGCCATTGGCCTGCGGCTGCCCACCGAGGTCGCCGATCAGGTGAAGATTCGCTATGGCCATGCCCGGCCCGCGCAGGTGGGTCAGGATGAGCGGTTCCCGGCGGAACCGTTCGGCGAAAGTGGCCCGCAGATGCTCCCCCGCTGGAAGATGGCGGAGATTATTGAAGCCCGCGCAGTGGAGATTCTGGAGATGGTCCAGACGGACATCAAACGCTCCGGTTATGAGGGCCTGCTCCCGGCGGGCGTCGTCCTCTGCGGCGGGGTGGCCCAGTTGCCCGGTATGCTGGAACTGGCGCGGGAGGTGCTGGGGCTGCCGGTCCGGGTGGGCCGTCCGCAGGGGCTGGTGGGACTGGTGGACCGGATCAGCGGGCCGGCTTTCGCCGTTGCTGTTGGTTTGATGAGTTGGGGGATGACCGCCGATATCCGCCGCCCACTGCCCAACAAAGGAGGTTCATCGCTGAGGCAACGGCTCCGGGAGTGGTTGCGCGCCCTACTCCCTGGGTAGGGAATCGGAGAATCGGCTTCACGTTTTCACGCTTCACGTTTCACGTTTCACGTTTCACCTTTACGTCCTGGAGGTCGCTCATGAAACCATCCGAAAACTTCGCCCGAATCCGTGTGGTCGGGGTTGGCGGCGGCGGGAGCAACGCCGTCAACCGGATGATAGAGACGGGCATCGCCGGGGTGGACTTCATCGCCGTTAACACCGATGCCCAGGCGCTCATGCTCTCCAACTCGCCCACCCGTGTGCGTATCGGTGACAAACTGACGCGCGGGCTGGGCGTCGGCGGCAACCCGGAACTGGGCCGCAAGGCCGCCGAGGAGTCGCTGGACGAACTCTACCAGGTCCTGGACGGCTCCGACATGGTCTTTATCGCCGCCGGGATGGGGGGCGGGACGGGGACCGGCGCCTCGCCAGTCATCGCCAAAATCGCCCGCGAGATGAACGCCCTGACCATTGGCATCGTCACCCGTCCGTTCTTCTTTGAAGGGAAGAAGCGGGCCGAACTGGCGGCGGCGGGCATTGAGGCCCTGAAGGAGCAGGTGGATACTCTCATCGTCATTCCTAACGACCGCCTGCTGGAGATTGTGGAGAAACGGGTCTCTCTGCAGGATGCCTTCCGTCTGGCGGACGATGTGCTCCGGCAGGGCATCCAGGCCATCTCCGAGGTCATCACCGTCCCCGGCCTCATCAACCTGGACTTCAACGACGTCCGGGCAGTCATGTCCGAGGGCGGCGCGGCGCTGATGGCGGTGGGCCAGGGCAGCGGCGAGAACCGGGCCCAAGAGGCGGCTCAGCAGGCCATTTCCAACCGTCTGCTGGATATCACCATTGACGGCGCCCAGCGCATCCTCTTCAACATCACCGGCGGCCCGGACCTCTCCCTGCACGAGGTCTACGAGGCGGCGACGCTCATCCGGGAGACGGCGCATCCCGATGTGGACCTGCGGTTCGGCGCGGTGATTGACGAAGAGATGGGCGACCAGGTGCACATCACCCTCATCGCCACTGGCTTTGACGCCGGACAGCGCTCCCAGAAGGCGGCCCGGGTCCCCGTGCGGGAGACTCTGGAGCGCGCGATGCCCGCCTTTGATAAGGATGACCTGGAGATTCCTGCCTTCCTGCGCCGCCGCGCGTAGGGTAGCGCAAGATTCATCTCGCGCTACGGGGGAGGTACTATGGCGGAGGGCATCGGCCTGACCGCACGCTCGTCCCTGGAAGAGGCCATCCCGGCTTTCCAGGACTACATGCGCGCGCGGGACTTCAGCGAGTACACCATTCGCTCCTTCACTTCCGACCTGCGCATCCTGGGCGAGTACATCGGCATGAAGACGGCGGTGGGCGACATCGGCACTCGCGACCTGAACCGATTCGTTCACTGGCTCACCGACGAGCGGGACGTCCCCTGCACGCCCAAATCCCTCTCCCGCCGGGTCACGACGCTCAAGGTCTTCTTCGGCTGGCTGACGGAGACAGGTGTCCTGCCGGAGGACCCCGCCGCGCCGGTGATCCACCGTCCCGTCCTGACCGGGCCGCCCCGGGTGCTCAGCGATGAGGAGATCGCCCGCATACTGGAGATGACGGAGGCCCTGCGCCATCGCGATCCGCCCGATTCCCGCCCCCATCTCCTGGTCACCCTGCTCCTTTCCACTGGCATCAAAAAAGGCGAATGCATCAACATCGCGCTGGACCACATTGACCTCTCCGATCCGGCGCGACCGATGTTGTGGGTGCGGTATGCCAGCCCGCGCCGGAAGCACAAAGAACGGCGCCTTCTGCTCCCCGCCGAATGGCCGGCGGTGCTGGCTGAATATCGTGCCCAGTATGACCTCCGGGACCGACTGTTCCCTTGCACTGCGCGCAACCTGGAGTACGTGCTGGACGAAGTGGCCCGGCAGGCCGGGCTGCCCGAGGGTCTCTCCTTTGAGACGTTGCGCTGGACCTGCGCCGCTCGGGACTACCGGGAGGGGATGCCTTCGGAGCAACTCCGGCAGAAACTGGGCCTCACCCGCATCTCCTGGCGGGAGGTGGAACCCAAACTCGCCCGCCTGACAGGAAAAAATGAAAACGCGCCGGACACTTAAGTATGACTATGACTCTGAGCCATTCTCACCCTGTCCTGATTGACGGCTCCCGGCTCATCGCCGAGGCCTGCGTTCGGGCTGGTGCCGACGCCTACGTCGGCTACCCGATTACTCCGGCGAGCCTTATCTTCTTCCACGCCAGCCGCCGATTCCCGATTGCCCTGCCGGCCCCAGACGAAATTACCGCCCTGCAGTGGATGGCTGGCCTCTCCGCCGCCGGTTACCTCCCCGTCTCCGCCACCTCCTTCCCGGGATTCGCCCTGATGGTGGAGTCTATCAACATGGCCTATATGATGGAACTCCCCATGCTGGTCATTCTCGTCCAGCGGCTGGGCCCCGCCACTGGCACGGCCACAGCCGGTGCCCAGGGCGACCTCCTGCTCCTGAACGGCCTGATTTCCGGCGGCTATCCGCTTCCCGTCTTCTGCATCTCCGATCTGGAGGACTGCTGGCTTCTCCCGCCCATTGCCCTGCAGACAGCGGTAGACCTGCGGATGCCGGTGGTGCTCCTGACCTCCAAAGAGATGGTGATGACTCAGGAGAGTTTTGACCTGGCGCGTCTATCAGAGATTGCGCCGGTTCACCGGACGGTCTATGACAACCCCGGCCCGTACTGCACCTATGACCCCGGTGACGGACTGGTCCCGCCCTTCCTGCCGGTGGGCAACGACCGGCACCAGATTCGGCTGAACGCCTCCACCCACGACCGCTGCGGCATTATCCAGCACACCAGCGATGAGGCTATGGCCAACACCCGCCGCCTTCAGGCCAAAGTGGAGGCCCGGGCCCCCGTCCTCTACCACCTGGACGAACAGGAGGGCGCTCAGACGCTGGTAGTGACCTGGGATATCACCTCGGGCGCGGCGCGCGAGGCGGTAATGACCCTGCGGTCTCAAGGTGTGCCCGTCTCCCTGCTGATTGCCCGAACCCTGTTGCCGCTCCCCACCGTCTACCTGGAGACGATTGACCGCTACCCGCGCGTCGTCATTGCCGAGGAGAACCACCAGGCCCAACTGGCGCATCTGCTCTTCGGACGGCGCATCCCGCCCCATGTCCGGACCGTCACCGCCATCGGGCGGATGATCCGGCCCGACGAAATCGCCCGCGAGGTGGTCCGATGAGCCGATTCCTGGTCAAACCCGAACTCCCCTACTGCAAGGGCTGTGGGCATCACCTCATCGTCCGTAACACCGTGAAGGCACTGGAGGCGCTGGGCGCATCCCCGCTGGACGTGGTGCTGGTGACCGACATCGGCTGTCACGGCATTGTGGACGGCAACTTCGCCACCCACACCGTCCACGGCCTCCATGGACGCTCCGTCGCGCTGGCGGCGGGCATCGCCATGGGCCTTCCGCCGGAGAAGAAGGTCATCGTCTACATCGGCGATGGCGGCGCTACGATCGGCCTCCAGCACATCCTGGAGGCGGCGCGGATGAACGCGGACCTGACTGTCGTTGTCCACAACAATATGCTCTACGGGATGACAGGCGGGCAGCCCAGCGGCCTGACTCCTACCGGCTTCCGGACCGTCCTGACGCCCCAGGGCTATTCCCTCCCCCACCACAACCTGCCCCGTCTGGTGCTGGATGCCGGAGCGCCCTTCGCTGCCCGGGTCGTCGGCCTGGGCGATTTCTCGGATGTCCTGCGTCAGGCGCTGGCGGTGCAGGGCTTCGCGCTGGTGGAGGTACTGGAAATCTGCGTCAGTTACGGCGTGAAGATGAACCCGGACCTGCGGCTGAAGGAACTGGCCCAGGAGGCCGGCTACGAGCCGGGTATCTGGGAAAGCCCTGCCCGCCCGGCCTTCCGCCCGTCCCGCCGGGAGACGGCGTCCCTACTGGATATGCCCGCCGTCCCCCAGAAGTATTCGTCCCCGCTGGAAGGCCGGATGGCCCTGATCCTGGCGGGTTCAGCGGGTGAGGGCGTGCAGCAGGCGGCGGAATTGCTGGCTCAGGCGGCGATAGCAGCAGGCCTCCATGTCACCAAGAAGGGCAGTTACCCGGTCACCGTGGGCGTGGGATTCTCCACCGCCGAGATGGTTCTGTCCCGGGACCCCATTTTCTATCATGGCGTCCCTCAACCCGATGCGGTGGTGGTGACCTCGGCGGACGGTCTGGCGAACCAGCGGGAGCGCATCCGCCGGATGACGGGCGGCGTCCTCTGGCTGGACGCGTCGCTGCCGGTGCCGGAGACGAGCGCGGAGGTGCGGGTGGCTGATTTTCGCGGACGGGCGGGCGCGCGCAACGCCGCCCTTTATGCCCTGCTGACCGTCCTGCGGGAGACCGGCGTCGTCCCCCCAGAGGCCTTCCTGGAGACGGTGCGGGAGAGCCCCATTGGCCGGCAGGTGGATCTGAGCGAGTGGTAATGGGCCAGGCCCTTCTGAGAGGGCCCGGCACGTTCCTATCCGAAAACACGAGGGGGTTGGAGCGGCGACTTCGTCGCCCCAACCTCCTCGCATTTTTGTTTGCCATCGTGCGGTCTTGAGATATAATAGAAAAGACGCAGGGGAATGGCTCGTAGGGTCGTAAAACGGACCCTCCCCACGGAGGGAAAAGGACGACCGCCTTCTGGGATGAGAGGACAATGGTTGGAGAGGATCTGGAGAGCGGGATAACAGCCGCAAAGAGGGGTCAGAAAGGGGAAGCCCGCGCTGCTTTCCGGGCTGTGCTGACGAAGGACCCGACCAATGAAACGGCCCTGCTCTGGCTGGCTTATCTGGCCGATGACCCCCGCGCCTCTCTGGCCTACATCGCGCGGGCGCTGGAGGCCCACCCTGATAGCCAGCGGGCCCATGCGGCACTGCGCTGGGCCCGCCAACGGCTGGCCAAAGAGGCCGCGCCCCCAGATGCTGCGTCGTCTCCTGCCGTCTCCTCCCGGGCTGCCCGCCCCGCAGGCAGCAGGCGCCCCACCCCACCCGCCCGCGCCCGCCCACGGACTACCCGCTGGTGGTTGCCTATCCTCTGGCTGCTCCTCACCCTGCCGATCCTGGGCGTGCTCTGGCTGGATGGATGGGCCCCCGATTCCCTCATCGCAATGTTTGCTCCTTCCCCGACAGACACCCCCACCCCAACAGCGACCTGGACTCCGACGCCCACTCCCACCCCGACCTTCACCCCAACGCCAACGCCAACGCCAACGCCGACCCCCACGCCGACTCCCACCCCAACACCCACGCCGACACCTACCCCACCCCCATCGCCGACAGCGACCCGCCGCCCGCCCACTGCGACTCCGATCCCGCCACCCGCGCCGGTGAACGAAGACCGCTGGATTGACGTGGACCTGACCCGACAGGTGCTGACGGCGTACGAGGGGAACACCCCGGTGCGGGTGGTGGTGGTCTCCACCGGGCTGCCCCAGACGCCGACGCCGACCGGACAGTTCCGCATCTGGGCCAAACTCCGCTATGACGATATGTATGGGCCCGATTACTTTCTCCCGGACGTTCCCTATGTTATGTACTTCTACGGCGGCTACGGCCTGCACGGTACCTACTGGCACAACAACTTCGGTCGTCCGATGAGTCATGGATGCATCAATCTGCCCACCCCTGACGCGGAGTGGCTGTTTAACTGGGCCGAAGTAGGGACACTGGTCAATATTCACCCCTGAACTACCCGGGCTGCTTTTCCTCAACGCGACGTTGTAGAGTTCCCTTCTCCCCCACTACCCGGCAGTCTCCCTCCTGAGCGTTGCTGAAAATATAATGCTGTTGGCTCCCCGCTTTTTAACCTGTTGTTAACATGCTCTTCTTATGTGCTTAACCAAGAGCGGTTATCCTAGCAGCAAAACCCATTTAAGAAGAGCAAGGAGGAGACCCAACATGTTATCCCGTAACCTTCGTCTGTCCATTCTCTTTGTGGCCGTGCTGGCCCTGCTGGCCGCCTGCCAGCCGGCCCCAACCGCCTCCCCGACCCCTCAGGTCTTCGTGACCGTGGTAAAGGAGCGGGAGGTAGTGGAAGTCACCCCCACCCCAGGCCCAGTGGAGGGGACCATCCTGGTGGACGGCTCCAGCACAGTTGCCCCCATCACGATAGCCATTGCGGAGGAGTTCCAGAAACTGCATCCCGAAGTGCGGGTTCCCGTGGGCATCTCCGGCACCGGTGGTGGCTTCAAGAAGTTCTGCCTCGGTGAGACAGACATCAGCAACGCTTCCCGTCCAATCAAAAAGTCGGAGATAGAGGCCTGCGCCCAGAACAACCTGGAGTACATTGAACTCCCCGTCGCCTTTGATGGCCTTGCGGTCATGGTCAACCCCGCCAACGACTTCGTCACCTGCCTGACCGTGGAGGAACTGAAGAAGATATGGGAGCCGGATGCCGAGGGGAAGGTCACCAGTTGGGCCCAGGTTCGGGCCGGTTTCCCTGACCGCCCCCTGAGCCTCTACGGTCCGGGCGTGGACTCCGGAACCTTTGATTACTTCACCGAGGCCATCGTGGGAAAGGCCAAGGCCAGCCGGGGTGACTTTCTGGCCAGCGAGGACGATAACGTCCTGGTTCAGGGCATCGCCGGAGACCCGAACGCGCTGGGCTACTTCGGCCTGGCTTATTATGAAGAGAACCGGGACAAACTGAAACTGGTCGCCATTGACGCTGGGGACGGCAATTGCGTCTTGCCGACGCCGGAAACGGTCGCAAACGGCACCTACAACCCGCTCTCTCGCCCCCTCTTCATCTATGTGAACCGGGCCCGGACCGACCAGAAGGACGAGATTGGCCTCTTCCTGAAATTCTACCTGGAGAACGCCAAAAAGATCGTGCCGGATGTGGGCTACATCCCGCTGACGGACGAAATCTACTCCCTGGCCCTCCAGCGGTACGAGAAGCGTGTCGTCGGGTCGGTCTTCAAGGGCGAGGCCCAGATCGGTGCCACTTTGGAAGACCTCCTGAAGGCGGAACAGTAGACGGAGTAGAACAAGTTTGCGGCGGTGGTCCTTCGGGCCGCCGCCGCAACAGCCCATCCCTTTGATCAAGGGCGTCAGGTTCTCCCGGCTGAGCAGTATCGGAACCATTCCTGTGCAGAAACAGGCGGACACCATCCGCGCTCGTTTCCAATCGGTCTGCTCCGGCCGCTATCCAAACACCTGGCGCCAAGTCTTTTTGCAACCCAATGAGTGGAGGAATGTAACGGTATGCAGGCTCTCCCATCCCGCCTATCCCTTCTTCGTCGTCGCAGGGCAGAGGAGAGGGCGGTCAAGGCCGTCCTGCTTCTGTTTGCTATGGTCTCTACCCTGACCACGTTGGGTATCATCTACGTCCTGTTCCAGGAGACCGCCCTCTTTTTCCGGGAGGTTTCCTTCGCCCAGTTCTTCCTGGATACCCGATGGACGCCGCTCTTTCTCTCCCAGCGGTTTGGCATCTGGCCTCTGGTCAACGGCACAGTGCTGGTTGCCGCGCTGGCAATGGTCGTCGCCCTGCCGCTGGGCCTGTTGGCCGCCATCTTTATGAGCGAGTTTGCCAGCGAAAAGGTGCGCCGGATCCTCAAGCCTTTCCTGGAGATTCTGGCGGGCATTCCCACCGTCGTTTATGGCTACTTCGCCCTGACCTTCATCACGCCCCTCTTGCGCTCCATCTTCCCGCAGACCCAGGTCTTCAACGCGGCCAGCGCGGCCATTGCGATGGGCTTTATGATTTTGCCGACGGTCGCCTCGCTCTCCGAGGATGCCCTCTACGCTGTCCCGCGCTCGCTGCGGGAGGCCGCCTATGCCCTGGGCGCCACCCGCTGGGAGGTGGCGACCCAAGTCGTCGTCCCGGCGGCTCTCTCGGGCATCGCCGCTGCCTTCATCCTGGCCGTCTCCCGGGCCGTCGGCGAGACGATGATTGTCGCCATCGCCGCCGGGCAGCAGCCCAAACTGACCCTCAACCCGCTGGAATCCATAGAGACAATGACCGCGTACATCGTCCAGGTCAGCCTGGGGGATACGCCGCATCAGAGCCTGGCCTATATGACCATCTTTGCCGTCGGGATGATGCTCTTTCTGATGACTCTGGGGATGAACGTCGCCAGTTACATGCTCACCCAGCGCTATCGGGAGGTGTATGAATGAAGGGATATGAAGTACGGTTTGAGCCAGACCTGCCCCGCCGCCAGGCTGTCGGTCGGATCTGGCAAGGTGTGGCGCTCCTGGCAATTCTCATGGGTATCGCCGTCCTTCTGACCCTGCTGGTGCGGGTCTTTCTGGACGGCCTGCCTTATCTGCGTCCGCAACTCTTCACCGAATTCCCGTCTCGCTTTCCGGATAAGGCTGGCCTGCGCTCCGCGCTCCAGGGCTCCATCTGGCTGATGGTGCTGACGGCGCTCCTCTCTTTCCCGCTGGGGGTGGGGGCAGGGATTTATCTGGAGGAGTTCGCGCCCAAGAACGCCATAACCCGGTTCATTGAAATCAACATCGCCAACCTGGCGGGAGTGCCGTCCATCATCTACGGCCTCCTGGGGCTGGGGCTGTTTGTGCGCGGCCTGGGACTGGGCCGCAGTCTCCTGGCGGGTGTCCTGACGATGACGCTGGTCATCCTGCCCGTCATCATTGTCTCCACGCGCGAATCGCTGCGGGCCGTGCCAGCCTCCATTCGCGAGGCGGCCCTGGCCCTGGGCGCCAGCCGCTGGGAGATGGTCCGGGACCACGTCCTGGTCTACAGCATGGGCGGCATTCTGACGGGGATGATTCTGGCCCTCTCCCGCGCTATCGGCGAGACGGCGCCGCTCATCACCATTGGAGCCCTGACCTACATTGCCTTTGATCCGCGCGGCCCGCTGGACATCTTCACCGTCCTTCCCATCCAAATCTTTAACTGGGTCTCCATGCCGCAAGAAGCGTTTCACCGGCTGGCCGCAGCCGGGATCGTCATCTTACTGGCAGTTCTGCTCTCAATGAACGCGCTGGCCATTTGGCTGCGCAACCGCCTCCAAAAGCGCTGGTAATCCTGCATCCATCACATTTCACTTTTCACACGGAACACGCCCTATGGACCCAATTGCCCTGGAAATCCGCAATCTGCGAGTCTACTACGACGATTTTTTGGCCATTAAGGATGTGAACCTTTCCATCCCCAAAAACCAGATTACCGCTATTATCGGGCCTTCGGGGGTAGGAAAGAGCACGCTGCTGCGAGCGATGAACCGGATGAATGAACTGGTACCCGGGTGCCGGACCGAAGGGGAGATTTTCTTTGACGGAGTGAACATCTACGACCCCAAGGTGGACCCGGTGGAAGTCCGGCGGCGCATCGGGATGGTTTTCCAGAAGCCCAACCCGTTTCCCAAGTCCATTTACGAAAACGTTGCCTGGGGACTGCGAATTAACGGTTTCCGGGGAAGCCGGTCGCAGATGGATGAGATGGTGGAACAGGCCCTGCGCGCTGCGGCGCTCTGGGATGAGGTTAAAGATAAACTCCACCAGAGCGGCCTCTCCCTCTCGGGCGGACAACAGCAGCGTCTCTGCATCGCCCGCGCCGTGGCCCTTCAGCCGGAAATCATCCTGCTGGACGAGCCAGCCTCGGCGCTGGACCCTATCGCTACCCTGAAGATTGAGGAACTGATGCGGGAACTCAAAAAGGACTACACCCTTGTTATCGTGACCCACAACATGCAACAGGCGGCCCGTGTCTCCGACTACACAGCGATGATGATGTTGACCAGCCAGGGAGAGCGCTCGGGCACCGTCATTGAGTTTGACCGGACGAAGACGATCTTCACCAACCCCCGGGATAAGCGTACCGAGGACTACGTGACCGGGCGGTTTGGATAACGAGATTGACCAGCCGGAGAAAGCGAGGCGACGATGCCCCGGAAGTTACTGGATCAGGAACTGCAACGGCTCAAAGACGAGATACTGGTCTTGGGAGTGATGGTGGAGCGCTCTGTACTGGATGCAGTAGAGGCTCTGCGAAACCGGGACCACAAGATGGCCCTCCGGATCCTGGAACTGGACCAGAAGATCAACGCGCAGCGCTTCGCGATTGAAAAGGATGCCATCGCCTTGATCGCAACCCAGCAGCCGATGGCCCGCGACCTCCGTCTGCTGACAGCCATCCTGGCAGTCTCCGCCGAACTGGAACGGATAGGGGATTATGCGAAGGGGATTGCCCAGATTACCCTGCGAATGAACGAGTTGCCTTCGTCTCCACTGATCGGAGGCATTCCCCGTATGGCCCAGAAGGCCACGGATATGCTACACCGCGCGCTGAGTGCTTTCGTGAACGAAGACACCGCGATCGCCCAGGCCCTCCCTCGGGAAGATGACGAGGTGGATGCGCTCTATCTTCTGGTACAACAGCAACTGCTCCATCTCATCCAACAGAACCCCCAAAGCGCTGAGCGGGCCAACTGGCTGCTATGGGCGGCCCACAACCTGGAGCGGGCCGCTGACCGGGTCACCAACATCTGCGAGCGGACAATTTATGCCGTTACCGGCGAAATGGTAGAAATGGACGTCTCCTGGGACGAACTGAAAGAAGAGAACCAATAGGACACGGTAAACGTGGATGAGTGTGGATTTCTACGAAGCCGTTCTAGAAAAACCAGCGGAGCATTTCGGGAAATAGCACGTCTCCCTGTGAGGTGGCCTTATGGAACTGGGTTATTGCGAAGAACGGGTACTTGAAAGGCCAGCGCTGGAGAGGTGGTGGGATCGGCTGCTGGACCAGGATGCTCGCCTCTCCGCCGCCCTGCAGTTTACGGACGGGCGCTGGCGGCAACTGGCAAAGATCGTCGCCCATTCCGGCGATGCGGTGTTCTGGCTGGCGGGGCAGCGATTGCGTTCCTGCTGGGAACGCCCTTCTGGCAAGAGATGGCGCTACGGCTGGTGGGGGCCATCGTCGGCGCGGGTCTCCTGGCTGGCGGGTTGAAGCGGCTCCTCCGCCGGCCCCGCCCCGATGGCCCTCCGGACGGCCTCTACCCTGCCCACGACCGCTACAGTCTCCCGTCGGGGCATGCCGTGCGGGTCGCAGCCATCGTGGCCGCGCTGAGCCCCCTGGTCCCGGTATGGGTCGCCCTGCCCCTGGCCCTCTGGGCTGTTGCCGTTGCCCTCTCCCGCGTTGCCCTGGGCATCCACTACCTGCTGGACGTCGCCGCGGGGATACTCCTCGGCGGAATGTTCGGACTGACACTGTAGGATAACCGCTCGCAGTGCTCTACACCCAACAACTCAGACCGGAGCGGGCCTTTCGGCCCACCCCGGCCTGGTCCAGGTCCCCTTCTCCGCCCTCTCACTGCCCCGGAAACGCTGTGATATCCCCTGCCCCCCTGCCTGATGGCGGAGGCCCACACGGATATATCCTTCCGGGGAACCTCTTCGCTATCTACCCGGGGGAAGGCCTATGCCTATATTGCGTTCATCTGCGTCCCAGAAATGAAGAGTTCCCAGCGTTTCTGGCGAAAAGTTATCACCAGAGGTATAATAACGCCCATGAAATCCCTAAACACTTACCGTTGGTGGATCGGGGGGATCGTCGGGGTCTGGTTCCTGGCTTCCCTCCTCACGCTGAACTATAACGGCCTGTTCTTTGACGAGGGCATCTACGTCGCCGCCGGGCTGCGCGCCCTGGAAGGGCACGGCATTTCAGACCGGTACCTGAGCTGGTTCGGCGGGACGCTCTTCTGGCCCACGCTGGCCGGGCTGGGATACCGGGTCGCCGGAACAGCAGGGGCCCGAGGGCTGGCCCTTCTGGTCGTATCGGGCGGACTGCTGGCCTTCGCGTATGCCGCGCGCAACCTCTTCGGCAACCGGGCCGGGTTCTGGGGGACGGTCGCCCTGGCCCTGAACGGCGCGCTCATCTCTATGGCCCGTCTGGCCGTCTACGACGGGCTGGCCTGGTTCGGGATGGCCATCAGTCTCTGGGCGCTCACCGAACTGGCGCGCCAGGACCACCGGAAGTGGCTACTCCTGGCCGTCGCGGCCTACATCCTGGGCGCCCTGGCCAAGTACCCTAGCGGGGTGATGCTCCTCCCTCTCCTCGGCATCCTGGTCCTCACGCGGCAGAAGAAAGCCACACTGGACCTGCTCCTTTTCGGCTACCTGGGCGCGCTGGCGGCCCTCATGGTGCTCCTCCCTCTGCGGGAACAGGTGGCGACCTATTTCCAGTGGCGGCTGACCAACACCCCCTCCTTTGGCGTCACCCTCCCGATGATTGCCTGGACCGCTCTCTTCATGAGCCTCCCCGCGCTGGTCCTGGCCCCCGTCGGCTGGTGGCTCCTCCGGGAGAACCGTCCCCTGGGTAGCATCCTGCTCCTCAGCCTCTTCATCTGGCCGGCCTACCACATCCTCCGGCATGACCCGGTCAGCATCACCAAACACCTCACCTTCGGCTACCTTTTCGCCTATCCTCTGGTCGGCATCGCGCTGGCGGCCCTCTGGGACGCCGGGAAGGGAGCCGTTCGGGTCCTGTGTCGGGTTGGGGCTGTCCTGCTGGTGGTCGCGATAGCCGCGCTGGGCACCTCCCAGGCCCTCCGGGCCGAACGGGGCTGGCCCGACCTGCGGCCCCCGGCCCAGTATCTGATGGAACACGTCCGTCCAGGAGAGAAACTGTTGATCAACGAATCCTGGCCCTTCACCGCCTACCTCTATGCTGAGGGGCGCATCTCCTCTCCCTGGGACGTCTACGACACCTACCGGGTAACTCACGGGGAACTGAAGACCGACCTATGCGCGGTGAATTGGTTTGTGGACGTGCGCGGCTCCTTCACCTGGCCCGAGGACATCCTGAAGCAGATAGAGGCCTGCGGGACCTTCCGGCCCGTCCTCTCGTCCACCAGTTGGGTCGTCAACATCGGGAGTGACCTGCGCTACGTGGAGTATCCGGTGGAGACGGTCGTCTGGCGGAATTCTCGGTAAGCGCGGGAAATGGGCCCCTTGTAGCGACTATATTTAGAGACAACGATGAAGAAAAACTGGCTGTTCCGATTTGCGGGAATCTTCTTTTTCGGGGCGACGCTCTGGTTTGTCCCCTGGCTGGTTGCGCACCTGAACTGGGAAGCGGGGTGGCTGGCCATCCCGTTTGTGCTGGCCACCTTGATGACCGTCCTGCTGGCAAGTGTCACTGTCATTAACGGCTGGTCGCTACAGGCGCCGCCGGAGCGCTGGGTTCCGCCCGGCCAGGAGCCGGACGTGCTGGTGGTCATCCCCACTGCCGGAGAGCCCCCGGAAATGGTCTACCGGACCGCGCAGTCGGTGCTATCTCAAGACTATCCCACCCACAAAATCCGCCTGATCATCAGCGACGATTCCCACCGCCCCGCCATCCATGAAGTGGCCCGACGGCTGCAGAGCGAATTCCCTGCCGCCCAGATGATGTATTACGAGCCGCCGCTGCGGGGTTCAGCAGAACGGCGAGGGGACGCCAAAGCGGGCAACCTCAATGCCGCGCTGGAGGCCTGCTCGGTAGACGGCCCAATCCCGATCACTGTTTTCACCTCGCTGAACCTTCCAGCCCTGGCTCCCATTTCCTACTGCGAGAATATCCCCTTCATTGAGATGCGGGACGCCGACGATGAACTGACGGACCCGACCTTCCTCCGTCAGGCCATTGGGCAACTGCTGAGCGACCCCCGCATTGCCTTCGTCCAGACCATCAAAGAGGCTATCGTCGGCGAAGGCGATCCCTTCAATAATATGGAGCCCCTCTTCTACCGCCGAGGGATGCTGGCCCGCAATGCCACCAACTCCGTCTTCCCCTGCGGCTCCGGCCTGGTCTGGCGGCGGGAAGCGCTGGAATCCATCGGCTGGCTGCCGATCTGGAACCTGGTAGAGGATTTCCAGTCGGGGGTGGAGGCGCTGCGGAGGGGCTGGCGCGGGGTTTACCTCCCCATCGTCGGCGCCCGGGGCCAGATCGCCCCAGAGGACATTCCCAATTACTTCAAGCAGAGAGGCACCTGGGCGCTGGATACGATTCGCTGGCTCTTCTGGGGCCGGAAGCGGGGCCTGAACTGGCGCCAGCATCTGCACTTCCTGGAATTAGGGCTCTTCTACCTGCACAGTTTCGCCACCCTCATCTTTATTCTAACGCCTGTGTTGGCCCTCGCGCTGGGCATCTACCCTGTCACCACCACACACGCCGACTACGCGCTTCACCTCTGGCCCTTCATGGCGGCGACGGAACTGATGCTGATCGCTCTGGCGGGGAACCTCCCCTACGAGTCCGTCTGGCGCTCCCGCCAGATGTGGGTCGGCCTGATCCCCGTCTACATCTGGGCGACGGTCCTGGCCCTGGCCTACGGGCCGAAGCGAAAGCCGGTCTACAAAGTCACCCGTAAAGTCCACCAGGCCGGCCTCTACTGGTGGGAAATTATGCCCCAGATGCTCCTGTTCCTGGCGCTGGTGGTCTCTATGCTCTACCACCTGGCGACTCACTCGCTTCTGTTTGAAGCGGACTGGGGGAGTCTCCTCTGGGCAGCCTACTTCGCCGGATTGCTGAGTCAGGTCATCGGGAACGCCTGGTATGGCCTGGCCCTGAGATTGCGGCGAGTCCAGGACAAAAGACCACAATGGGATTCTTCACACGCAAGGTAGGCCCACTGCTCCCAGTGGTCCTGTCGCTGGTACTGACTGCCTGCGTTCCCTCGCGATCGCCGGTCACGATCCTCTACACCGTGGACCCCGCCCGCACTCCTGTGCCGTCTCCTGCGGCGCCGGAGACGCCGACGGCCTCCCCGACGGCGGCCCCTCCCTCCCCGACCCCCACGGCGACTCTGGAGCCGACACCGACGCCCACCCTCCCGCCGACGGAGACCCCGACCCCCACCCGGCCCTCGCTTCCGGCCCGTCCCGCCGTCCCTCTGAACCGGGAGGGGAAACTCTCCCTGGGCGCCTACACGGAGGGCGTGCCCTACGACCGCTTCGCCTCCGTCGCGGCGTTTGAGCGCATGATCAAGCATCGGGTAGAGTATGTCCTCTGGTTCCACTCCTGGGGCGGGAGCGACCGGGAGTTCCCGGCAGAGGCGGTGGCGCTGGCCCACCAGGCCGGCTGGATTCCAGTCCTCACCTGGGAGCCCTGGGGGCGGGATTTCGTCAACCCGACGGCTCCTCAGCCCGCCTACTCCCTCTCCAGCATTGCCGCCGGTCAGCACGATGACTACATCCGTTCCTGGGCCCGGGCGGCGCGCGGGGCCAGAGGCCCCATCGTCCTGCGCTTCGCCCACGAACAGAGCACCGAACCCGGTGTTCGCTCTTGGTATCCCTGGCAGGGAGACCCGGAGGGGTACCGGGCCGCGTTCCGGCACATCGTCGCCCTCTTCCGGGAGGAGGGGGCATCCAACGTCCAGTTTCTCTGGAGCGCGATGTGGCTGAACGGCTGGGCCGACCTGTACTATCCCGGGGACGACGCAGTGGACTGGGTAGGGACCACCGTCCTCAACCACGGGACGGCGGCGACGGCGGACTGGGCCCGCTGGCGAACCTTCCACGAGTTGTTTGACGGGCAGTACCGGGCCGCGCTGAAGTGGGGGAAGCCCATTATGTTGACCGAGGTGGCGACGGCGGAGCAGGGCGGGGACAAAGCGGAGTGGATTGGAGAGTGCTTTCGTCTGCTCAAAGAGCAGTACCCGCTGGTGCAGGCCATCCTGCTTCTGGAAGTTACGTCCGACCGGGAATGGCCGGTCATCAACTGGTCTGTGGCCTCCAGCCCGGAGAGCCTGGAGGCCTTCCTGAAGGCCATCCAAGACCCATATGTGCGATAAAATAACGTGCCAGGCGCTTCGGAAAGTACCTGGCACGTCCTGTAGCGCAAGATTAACCGTTCGTTACGAGGGGCAGAAAGACCCGGTGGGCAGGCTCCCGCGCCCCCACCAGGCGGAGGTTATCCAGCCAGAACAGCCCGGAGGGGTTCTCGCTGGCGTTCTGAATCGTCAACCGGACGACGGGCAAACCGTCTGGGTTCAGGTCCCGTAGAGGTATCCGGACCCTTTTCCAGATATCCACCTCAATGTGTCCCCCGGCGATGTGGCGGCAGTCGTTCACCGGCGCGGCCACCAGCCGCTCTCCCTCCGCCGTTTCCAGATAGACCCGCAGTTGTGGCTCCCCTTCTGCAGAGCCCCGGATGTCCATTTCCAGCCACCGATACTCATCGGTGGAGAAGGGACTGGTCCGCCGCAGGGAGATACCGCCCCAGGGCTCCAGTTGCACAGCCACCAGCGGGGCATCCCCTCCCTGCACGGAGGCCCCCAGATTCAGGTTGGCCCCCCACGACCAGTTCTGCCAGCCGGAGGCCAGGCCGTCCTGGTAGATAGTGAGCGCCTGGTCGTAGTCCGGGAGCAAGAGAGAGTCGGTCTGACGGGGAGGGCCGCCGTACCAGGCGCGCAGAATGTCCTCGGCGGGCTTCTGGTGGGGGGAGTAGCCGGTGTCGCAGGGGCCGCTGACCCAGGGGTCGGCGGGCCAGAACCACCAGTACATTCCCCCCATCCAGGGCTCGTTGTAGAACTGCCGGAACGCGGCCTCATAGGCGGCCGCCTGCTCCACCCAGTTGATCCGCCCGGACCGCCAGGAGTCCCATGGGAAAGCCGTGCATCCGGCAGTGCTGCGGTAGCCGATTTCGGTAAAGATGACCGGTTTCCCGTACTTGGCGGAGAGCGCAGACAGTGTGGCCTTCGGCCCGGCCCACGCCGCCTCCAGTTCCTCCACCGTAGGGTTCTGCTCCGGGTCGTCGTTCAGCGGGTAGTAGGCGTCCACTCCGATGAAATCCACCGCGTCCCACCACGCGATGGAGGTCTCCTCGCCGCTGTGGAGGGACGCGTAAACAATGGGGCCCCGATAGACGGCGCGGACGTCGGCGACGACCTGCCGCCAGTCCGCCTCCCGGTGGGTCGTCCCCAGGAGTTCCGTCCCCACGACAAACTGGTCGGCCCCCGCCTGCTGGGCCAGTTCAGCGTAGTGGGTGATGAACTGCCGGTAGGCGGCGAACCAGGTTGCCCACTGCTCTTCGGTCGTGAAGTAGGTACCGATGTGCCCCCGCCACCAGCCAGTGGTCACCTCGTCCTCCAGGTCCAGATGGGGCTTCAGCATCACCCGGAGACCCCGGCGGTGGGCCTCCTCTATGACCTGGACCAGTTCTGCGTCGGTGGGCGTCCGGGGGCCCGTGTAGTTGATAGTGGTGGACCAGGGGGTCTCCTGGTAGCCGGTGACGATGAGGGCCATCCAGTCAGTGCCGGTGGAGGCCAGGAGAGAGAGGGAGTAACTCGCTTCCGGCGTGGCGTATTGCCCGGACCACCAAGCGGCGAAGGAGAGACCTTTCTGAAAAGGGCGGCCGGGGGTAGGTGCCTGCGAATGGGCCTGAGCCGGCTGGGTGACGGCCAGCGTCAGCACCGCCGCGCCCAGGCAGGCCAGTTTTCTGATGAAGGCTCCGCTTTCCGCCAGGACACAAGTCCGCATTACAAAACCCTCCCCTGCAGAGTAATCTGATGATACCATATTTTCGTAGACAGATGAATAGGAAATTGGTCACATCTGACGGGCAAAAAGGCAGCGCGCCGCCACTGGCCGTGCTATTCCCGCACCGGCGGCGCCACCTCCCACGCACATCAGGCCCTGCAGGAACACCAGCGCCGCGCCCCCCTCCCCAACGACCAGAACCACTTCTATGAGCACCAGCAATCGCCAGCGGAAACTGCAAAAGAGTTTCGTTTGCCGTGCAGATTCCAGGGGGACTCCAGATATAACCATGACCAATTTCCTGTTGACTTCTCCACGGTAAAGAAGTAAAATGGAAGATAAGATGCCTGGCCGTAAACGATCAGGCTCAGCGCGCAAAGTCCCGAAAGGACTTCGCCGGACGAGCCCGATGGACGGTTTTATAAGTCCTGCCCACTCATTCCCCCGAGGAGATGTCAGATGCGAACAAAGAGGACCATTTCATCATACCGCCCGCTCCTGGCCTTCCTCTTCGGACTCATCCTGGTTATCGCCGCCGTCTTGCTGTTTTCCCTCCCCCTGCGCGCCTCCCCCGCCCGCTACGACGCCCCCGCTGGCGAGACCCTCACCCTCCTCGGCGCCGGCCAGCCCAATGACCTGGCCCGCCGCAACGCCTACAAAGAACTCTGGCACGCGCTGTACACGCACGACCACCCCGACCTGGCCTGGACCGCCGTCACCGTCACGGTGAACGGTACGGACTATGGCCCCGGCGCCGTGGTGGGCGACCTGAGCGGCGATTTCTACCAGGTCACCGCATCAGGCGCCTTCTCCATCCCCCGCGCCTTCGCCCTGCACCCCCGCAGGGTTGCCCTCTACTACGGCACCGTGCGCGACGAGTACGGCCAGACCGTCGTCTGGGAAGAGGGGGACTTTGAACAACTCTTCCGCGTCTACCTGTGGTGCGAGCAGTCCCCCCACGCCGGCCCCGACGGCTGCCCCTACTTTGATACCCTCACCGAAACCCAGATCATCGCCGACCTGGCCGACTACGACGTGCTCATCCTCCCCGCCATCCGCGTCGGCTACGCCGATGAGGTCATCGCCGCGTTGGGGACCGAGGGGCTGAACGCGATTGCCGACTTTGTGCGCGGCGGCGGCTTCCTCTACGCCCAGGCCGACGGAGCCGCCATCGTCCAGGCCGCCGGATTGCTCCCGACCGGCACGGTGGACGTGGACACGCGGGTCACCGACCCGGATAATCGGGGGCGACTGGACGTGCTCCTGCCCGATCACCCGCTGACCTTCTCCTGGCTCACCAACACCACCTACGTCCTCAACGAACCGCTCATCACCGCCACCGCCGGGATGAGCGTCGTCGCCACCTTCGCCGATACCTCCCATCCCGGCTCCGTCGCCATTGCCGTCACCGCGCCGGGCGATGGGCGGGTCGTCCTCTTCAACGGCCATCCCTCCGACAACATCCCCGACCACCCGCAGGTGCTGGACGCGCTCCTCTGGGCCATGGGCGAACGGGCCGGCATCTATGGCAAATTGTGCCAGCAATACTCGGACGCCGTCGGCTGCGCCACCATCCCTGCCTACGAGCCCGGCGTCCCCATCGCCGTCACCACGACGTTCAAGAATTACTGGGATGGCCCGCTGGCCAATGTGGTCATCACCGAGACGCTGCACGAGGGCTTTACGACGACGACAACCCTCATCACCCCCACTCCTGCCCTCCTCCAGGAGAACCCCGACGGCACGACGACCATCGTCTGGACGCTGGACGAAGCGCTGCCCGGCGACACGCCCTTCGCCTACATCGCCTACACCGCCGCGCCCTCCGGCACCGCCGGAAGCGCGCGGGTCAGCACGGCCCAGGCCGACTATGTAGACCCCTTCTGGCCAACGGAGAACCACCCCGACGGCCTCCCGCGCCACGTCGTGCGCAATGAGTTGTGGGTGGGAGTGAAAATGGCCGCCCGGCTGGTCGGCGACCGGGACATCGAACTGGACGGCCTCTACCCGCTCCCCGCCGACGGATACTACTTCGACATCGCCCTCACGCTGGAGAACAAGGAAGAGACCGGCGCCCACCACATCCTCATCACCGACGTGGTGGCCCTCGTCAGCCCCATCGTGGATGTGGACGACCAGCGCATCATCCCGCGCGTCGTCTCCGATACCTGGGGCGGTGGCGGCGCGCTCTCCGAGACGCTCTTCGCCCTCAACGAAATCTTCTTCTACGAGACACCCGTCCCCATCTACCCGCTCCCTGTCCAAATAGACGGCGCGACGGCCATCACCACCGGCGTCTTTTACTCGCTGCCGACCTGGCTGAACGGCCCCCGGCTGGTCTACACCTACACCGGCAACTTTACCACCACGCCCGGCTTCACCAACTCGGTCACCATCCCGCCCGAGTTCGCCGAATACATCACCGTCACCGCCGACGGCGACCTGCTCCTCCCGGCCCTCACCCTGGCCTGGGACTTTGGCGACCTGCCGGCCTACGACTACCTGGAACCGGCTGTCCGCTATGGCCTCTTCAGCCACGAACTGCTCTGGCGGACGGTCTCCTTCACCAGCGACCCGGTCAGCCCCAGCCTGGTGCTGGAGGGCGGGGGCGGCTCGGTCTACACCAACCTGGGCGGCCACCCCATCCCCTACCACGAGTACCTCTCCAGCGGCATCGTCCACATCCCCATCCCGCCGGAGATGCCCCGCGTGACCTACACCGACATCTGGAGCCGCCCGCAGACGATGGAACTGCGCACCGTCTTCTACGACATCGTCCCCTTCCCGCCGCCGGAATACCATGCCGTCGTCAACACCACCTTCGAGATGCGCGCCGACCGCGACGGCGACGGGCGCGGCGAGACGCGCGTCCTGGAATTCCCCGCCCGCGAGGGCGCCGACCTGACGCTGTACCTGAAGACCTGGTCCAACTTCGACCCGACGATGCCCCCGCTGCGGAAGGACGAGACCCTCATCGCCCAGGGCATGTTCCGCGGGCTGGGCTTTGACCTGCGCCCGATGTACGGCGACTGGTGGAGTTCCTGGACGGGCCTGCACCTCCAGGGCTACCTGACCGATACCGACCTGGTGACGGTGGTGACCGTCCCCGCCTACGACTATCTGTACTTCCAGCAGTACCTGGAAAGCCAACGGCGGGAGGGACTGCTCATCAGCGCCACTCTGCGCACGTACCCGCATTTTCATCGGGAAGGGGTGATGAAGATTGACGATGGCGCGCGCTTCGTCTACCACCAGAAAGCCGTCGGCCCCAGCCGCTACGAAGTCCAGGACGCGCACGTCCAGGCCGTCTTTGGCCTCTCCTCCGACGCCCAGGTGCACAAAGCCGTCGCGCCGGTCCTGGTGGCGACCTTTGACGACCAGGTCTACCACCTCCTGCGGATAGAGGACCCCTGGGACCCGCGCTGCGTGGGCTGGGAGCCGTTCATCAAATCCTACGGCTTCGGCGACCTGGCGGCGACGGTCTATGTGGGCGGGCGGCACGGGCCGGAGTTGCTCTGGCCGCGCGTCGCCCCCGGTGAGCGCACGCAAATCCGCCTGGAGATCCGCAACAACCAGACCGGCATCACACTGACCAACCTCACCATCACGCCGACCGCGCCGGCGGGCATCACCGTCACCCTGCGGAGCGTGACCGAGACGGAGGCGGTAGAACCGCTGTTCTTTGATTTCCCCTTCCTGCACGAGACGACCGTCCCGGAGGGCTGGCGCACCGTCTGGTACTACGACGTGGAAGTGGACGCGGCCTTCACCGACACAGGCAGGGTACAACTGGTCGCCTTCGCGGTCAGCGCCGACGGCTTGCCCGGCTACTTCCAGGTGCCGGCAGCCGAGATCGGCGTGGGCAACCCCGGCCAATGCATCCAGACAGTCTGGGGGCAGGCGACCGACCTGCAACTGGAGGACCTCTTGCCGCCGTGGGCCGCTCCGCTGGATGCCCGGCTGGCGAACGCCGGCGAAGCCGCCCAACTGGAGGGCGCTCTGGCGCTGGGCAACGTCACGTCGGCGACGACCATCTTCGCCGGCCTGCGGCCCGTCGCCTTCGTCACGACGACGGTCGCCGACGGCACACTCGTCTCCTTCACGCTCCCCGTCTCCGAGACATACGATGCCACCCAGATGCCGTGGCTGGAAAACGGCCGGCGCTTCGGTCAGATGTACGTCATCTTCAAGTCCCGCGCGCAGATAGAGGCCAGCGGCACATCGGTCATCAACTACGGCCCGGTCATCACCTACACCGACCCGTTTGCGCAGGTCTACACGCACACCGGCAACATCCAAACGGTGGAAGCGCACGGCGCGGTGCTGGTGGCAGGCTACACCATCAACACCATCACCGACACGACCACTGGCGAGGTTGTCAATGGCGTCGTGCGCGGCGTCCTGAACCAGGCCGCCGTGACGGTGGACGTCTTTAACCGGGGCGATTACATCGCCAAGACCCCGCTGGTCACCGTCACCTTTGCCTCCGGCGTGACGCTGACGGCCACGACCTGGCCGACGGCGGCGCAGGGGGCGGACTGGGTGGCCTTTGCCCTGCCGGACATCCCGCCCGGCGGTCGCTGGAACATCGGCCTGGTGCTGGAGTTCGTGCCGACCGACACCGGTCCGTGGGGTGTGGGACTGATGGCGCCGCCGCAATCGTACCGCCTGATCCTGCGGACCGATGGGCGCTACGTGCACGAATTCCCCTTCGCCGCGCTGACCCCGCGCCAGGTCGTGGTGGTAGATCGGTTAGCGGGGCCGTTAGAAGTCGGCGTGGCCTCGCGGCATTCCACCATCTTCCTGCCGCTGGTTATGAGGAACTACCGCACGCCCTGGTGGCCGCAGGCGGTGCCGTAACCTCTATTTTACGGAGAGACCTATGCGAAAACGGTGGTGGGTAGCCTTTCCGATTCTCTTCGGACTGGTTCTGCTGCCGGCCATAATCCGTGCCCAGGGAGGGACCGATCTTCTCCCCGATCGGAGCGTGGGGGTTCTTTCGGCGGACCCAGGGTACGGTGAGCGCTGGAGCACGTCCATCTTCCCTTTCGGGAACTATACCGGCACGATTTCGGGAGAAGCCATCTTCTGCCGTACCTATCTGCACTTCCCCTTGGGTGTCCAGCCGGGGGCGGTGGTGCCCAATGCCACCCTGTTTGTCTACGTAGATGACTTCTGGCCCGGTCCGGGCGGCGCGCCGATGTCCGTCCATCCGGTGTTGCAGGACTGGACGGTAGAGGGGGTGGACTGGACCGATATGGGGAACTGGCCATCTCTGGGCGCGCCAGTCGCCACCATTATGGTCACTTCCAGCGAGGGGTGGTTCGCTTGGGATGTGACTTCATTGGTACAGGCATGGGTCTCCAGCGCCCAGCCCAACTACGGCCTGGCGATTGCGGCCGCCGATCCCAATGCGGTGACCGACAACTGGGCCGCCGCCCGCCGCCTGACGGCTAACTCCCTGAATACCCGTCCCTATCTGACCTACAGCATTGAAGTACCGGCCACCGCTACTATAGGAACGCCGCCACCGGCCCCTGTACCCACTGCCCCTCCACCCCCGCCAGCACCGGCTCCCACTTTTACTCCAACTCCGATCCCGGTCCTTCTGCCGGAGACGGGCCGGACTGGCGGGACTTCCGGGGCAGCGAGGGGGTGGTGGCTGGCCGGCTTGGTGCTCTGGGTGCCAATCTTCTGGGCACTGCGTCGTCGGCGAACAGCCGGAGGGCAGTAGTCACCATCCCGGGTTTCCCTCCGGGAGAAACATTGCGGCGGGCGGTTTTGCCGCCCGCCGCAACCGTCGCCGCCACTGGCCGCACTATTCCCGCACCGGCAGCGCCACGTAGAAGGTACTGCCCTGCTCCAGCGCACTCTCCGCCCAGATGCGCCCGCCGTGGGCCAGGACGATGTGCTTGGCGATCGCCAGGCCCAGCCCCGCCCCGTTTGACCGGCTCCCCCGGGCTTTGTAGAACCGCTCAAAGACTCGGGGCAGGTCCTCCGGAGCAATTCCAACCCCCGTATCCCGCACCGAGATGATGACCTCGTCTCCCACTCTCTCTGCCTGCACCGCCACCTCGCCGGAAGGGGTGAACTGAATCCCGTTGTGGACCAGATTGGTGACCACCCGCCGCATCCTGTCCACGTCCACCAGAATCGGGGGAAGGTCGGGGGCCAGAGACACCGTCAGCCGAAGACCGCCCCGCTCCGCCAGGGGGCGCAGTTCCTCCACCGGCGGCCCGACCACTTCCACCACCGCCACCCGCGCCATCTGGAGCGGCATTCGCCTTGAGTCTATGCGTGCCAGTTCCAGCAGTTCCCCAACAATCCGCTCCAGCCGGTCCAACTCCCCATTCATCCGCTCCAGAAACCGGCGGGCCGCTCCGGGGTCCTCCAGCGCCCCCTCCCGTAACGTCTCCACCAGCGCTTTCAGGGTCGCCAGAGGCGTTCGCAGTTCGTGGGAAACATTCGCCACGAAATCCCGCCGCACCGTCTCCAACTCCCGCACGCGCGTCAGGTCCTGCAGGAGCACCAGCGCCGCGCCCTCCTCCCCCTCCAGCGGCGTAACCACGGCCTGGAAGATGATAGGCCGGCGCGGCCCCAGGTCAATCAGGCCAGCCCCCTCCTCCCCATTCTTTCGGCACTTCTCCCACAATTCCACCAGGCGGTGGTCCCAGACGACCTGGATAAAGGAGCGATGCAAAGCCTCCTCTGGAGAGACGCCCAGCATGCGGGCCGCCGATGGGTTGATGAGGCTCACCCGTCCCTCTCCGTCCGTGATGAGGACGCCATCGGTCATCCGCTCCAGGAGGCCCGAAGGGCGCGCCTGTTCATCCCGCAGGGCCAGGATAGTCTCCCGCAGCCGGTCTGCCATCTGGTTGTAGGAACGGGTCAGGTCGCTCAGTTCGTCGTCGGTCCGAGGGAGGACGCGCGCGTCCAGGTCGCCCGCCATCAGCCGCCCCAATGCGTCGGAGAGATCATGGATGGCCCCGATGGTAGGGGAAAGGCGAAGAAACACCAGGGCACCGATCAGCCCCACAGAGAAAACGGCAATGAGCCCCACCGTCCACTGCAGACGATTCAGGTTCGCCTGAATCTGCTGAATGGGAAGGGCTACCCGCACGAAGCCCACGACCTGGCCCTCGGCCTGCACCGGCACCGCCACGTACATCATCTCATAGCCCACGGTGTGACTGAAGCGGATGCTGCTTCCCCGACCTTCCGCCAGGGCCTGCTGGATCTCAGGCCGGCCCAGGTGGTTCTCCATCCGCGTCAGATCTTCGTGGGACTCCCCCCAGACGGTGCCATCAGGCCCGATAAGGGTGACCCTCGCATCCAGCATGGACGCGTAGCGATGGGCTTCGGTATCCAGGAATCCATTCGGCGGACCGGAGGCCATCGCAGGAGTCAGCGCATCCCCGATGAGGCGGGCCTCCACGGTCAACTGCTCCTCCAGGTGGGCCAGATAGGTGCGGCGGACGGTGGCGGAGAGGATGAGGGCCAGAGCCACCATCACCACCAGAACCACCAGTTCTATGAGTACCAGCAATCGCCAGCGGAGACTGCGAAAGGGTTTCATAACGCATCTCTTTTACACCCCGTCCCCAGCGACAAATGGAGCGGAGTGGGGGTAAGGCTCACCCTTCAAACCGGTACCCAACCCCCCGAACGGTCACGATGCGGGTGGGGTTGGTCGGGTCGTCCTCCAGTTTCTCCCGCAGCCAGCGGATGTGGACGTCCACAGTGCGGCTCCCGCCGATGAAATCCCACCCCCAGACTCGCTCCAGGATCAGTTCACGTGAGAGGACGATCCCTCGATGGCGAGCCAGGAAGAGGAGCAGGTCGTACTCCTTCGGCTTCAAAGGAACAGGCTCCCCCCGTAAGTGAACTGTCCGGCTGGCGTCGTCTATGACCAGGTCGCCGAAGACCAGCCGCTCCCGCCCGGCCACGCGCTCCGCAGCCAATTCCTCCCGCAGCATGCGCCCCCGACGCAGGAGAGCCTTCACCCGCGCCAGCAGTTCCCGCATGCTGAAGGGCTTGGTCACATAGTCGTCCGCGCCCACCTCCAGCCCGACGACCTTATCCACTTCGTCGGTGCGGGCAGTGAGCATAAGGATGGGGACCGTCGTCTCCCGCCGGAGAATCCGGCAAACCTCAAAGCCATCTATGTCCGGGAGCATCACATCCAGGACAACCAGGTCCGGGCGCTCCCGCCGAAATGTCTCCATCGCCGCCCGCCCGTCGGTGGCGGTCAGGACCCGGTAGCCCTCCCGCTTCAGGTTATATTCCAGTGTCTCCAGGAGAACGGGTTCGTCTTCTACGACCAGAATCGTGGGCATAGGTGTGCTGCGCGCGGCGGGTTCCGTAAACGGGAGTGCGCGCGATACCCTAAATCAGTTTGACGCGCTCCTCGGTGAGGGAGCGGGCCTCCTCCAGTGCGGCGGGGCGGATGGTGATGGGGAAGCGTCCGTGCAAGGGGCTCAGGCGCGCCCCCAGCGCGCTGGCGCCCCAGAAGAGCCAGGCCAGTGGCCGCACAAAGCCCGTCAGATTCACCGCCAGCCGGACTTCTGCCAGCGTCTCGTCGTCCCATCCCCCAAAGAACCCGTAGAATAAGGCGAAGAGCGGGAAGGAGGGCAGAATGCCGATGAAGAAGATGAGCACGCTGGTCACCTGATCCCCCTGCCAGATCAGGCCCGTGAGCCAGCGCAGAACCAGATAGTGGGCCGTCCCCGCCAGCAGTGGCGCCCCCAACGACTGCCAGAAATAGAACCGCTGGGGAAAGCAGAGCCGGTGGTTGACAAAATAGGCGACAATGTCCTTCGTCAGCAGCGCCACAAAGTAGGCGAAGATGAGGGCATTGATCTGGTAGCGGCGCAGCAGGATGAGCGCCAGGATGATGCGGATGGCCTGCTCCCCGGCCACCAGGATGGATTTCAGATAGGGACGGTTGGCCCCCAATTGGACGTTATCGCCGACCCACGAGGGATACTGGATGGCGCCCCAGATGATGAGGGGGACGGCATACATAGCCGCGCGGACGAACTCCGGCCCCGAAGCGCCCAGGATAAAGCGATCGGCCACGGCCAGTAGGACCGCGCCGATAAAGGCGCTGATGATGCCGCCCCACTTGTAGGCCATCACCGAGTAGTACTGGCTCAGCACCTTACGGGCGTGGGAAATAGCCTCGGAGATGGAGGACATCAGGTTGGAGTAGAGGGTGCTCAGGACGTTGTAGGCGAAGATAAAGTTCTGGGCCAGGGTCCAGTTCCCCCAGACCTCGGTGTAGTTGACCAGACGGGTCTGGGTGATGAGAATCTCCAGTGCCTGGCCCGCTGCCCATGCGATGGACCCCAGCATCTCAAAGACGCCGAAGCGGATAGCCTCCTTGAAGACCTTCCAGTCAAAGTGAGCCAGAAAGAGAAGACGAGCATTGTAACCCAGCCGCCGGTAGAGATAGAGGCCCACCAGGAAGGTGAGGAGTTCGGAGGCGTAGGCGGCCATCCCCAGCCCCAGCAACCCCCCCATCGGCCCGCCGAAGATGGGGTGCGCCATCCCCCAGCGCACCATCAGCGTCACCAGCACCGGCTGGGCGATGATGGGGAAGATGAGATAGAGGCCGATATCCAGAATCTGGGCGTAGTCAAACCGCTGCCAGGCCATCAGCCCGTGCCGCATCGCCTGGTAGAAGCCGGGAATCTGGATGAAGGTGTGGATGATAACGCTCCAGGTGTAGAGGGCATACGGCGTTCTCGGGAGAAGCGTGCCCGCCACGGCTGTCACCATGGCCACCTGGAACGCGCCGGAGAGGGCCTGCCACCAGACGAAGACCTGGCCATACTGGATGGCCCGGCGGGGGTCGTGGACCCGGTACTGGGCGAAGAACTTGATGAAGGCTGCGCTGGTACCCAGGTCAAAGAGGAGCCAGAGGAAGTTGAAAAACTGGACCACCCGGCCCCAGATGCCCAGCGCCTGGGCAGAAGGGAGGATGTAGACAGGGAGGACCAGGTTCTGGTAGATGATGAGGGGGATAAAGAGGACCAGCCCCATCATCAAGGCGACAAAGAAGCCCGCCAGAGGACGGTGGAAGCCTACGTTCTCCCAGGCCGTCCCCGCCTCCCGGGCGACAAAGTCCCGCCGGTCGGCCACCAGCGCGTCCAGCAGTTCGGGGTGGGCACGGCTGTAGCGCCGGACGGACCAGAAAATCAGCGCGGCCACCACCAGCATCCCCGCCAGTATGAGGTAGAGGACCAGCCGATCCTGTGCATGGGGCACAGGGGAGGCCGGGTAGTCGGCAAAGGAGAGAGGGGTCCGACCTGCCGCTCTCATCGTCAGGTGGTAGATGAAGTAATTGAAGTACGCCCAACTCTGGAACTGGGGGTTGGCCTCGTCCAGAAAGGCATTGAAGATATACGCCCGTTCGCCCAGAGCAGACCAGAGGACCCAGGAGCCCTCTTCAAAGCCCACCACCAGCGGTGTCAGGGCCGAGAGAAGGGGCATCGCATCGTAGCGCTGGCGGACCTGCGGCGCGCTGGTCCAGGCAATCCCGGTCAAAATGGGGTCGTCTATCCCCGCCATCGCGACCAGGCTGAGCGGCTCCTCCCGCACCGTCAACGCCACCGGGAAGCCCAGGAGGGCCTCCACCTGGCGGGCGGAGAGGTCCGGGCCCAGGATGAGCACCAGCCCCACCCCCTCCCGGACGCGAGCCGCCAGTCCCTCCGGGTCGGGGATGACGCCGTTGAGGACCAGGACGTCGGCCTCGGTCGGGTCGGAGACCAGGCGGAAGTCGGGGGCCAGGGTGAGGGCGGTCCGCACGCCGCCCTCGGGCCCGGCGTAGTAGACCTGGAGAGGAGGAGAACTTGCCGCCAGGACGGGAGAGACAAAAAGGGAGAACAGAAAAGATAACAGAAGGCCGATGCAAAGTGTGCGGTACCTGAACATAAGACCTCCAGTGACAGGATGCAGGATTAGGGGTACGGATACAGAATCATCAAGGATGCCACGGCGAGCAGGCGCATCGCTGTTCGCTGATGGGAGATATTTTACTCCAATTCGGGGCAGAGACAACAGGGGGAACCTCTCAGCGAAGTTACTGCTCAGCGTGCCCTCGGCGGTGAATGAATTCACCGCCTGAGAGCGGTGCAGGCCCGCTGAAGCGGGCCGTGCGCCGCGGCGACAACCCGCTTCAGCGGGTTTCCAACTGTTCAGCCGTCGAATTCATTCGACGGCGTGGACTTATCAAACACCGAGTTTGCCCTTGGCCGCACCGACCTAGAAGAGTCGGCCTTGCGGGGTTACCCCACGGAAAAAAACATTCCCAGCGCCGCCCGTTCACGGCGGCGCGGTCGGCGGTGAAAACTGGGGTGAGGCTGAGCAGTTACTCAGCGAAACAAAACGTGCCGGGCACTGGCAGCGATGCCCGGCGCATTTCTGTTTGAGAGACGGTCCCGGTCTTTGACCGTTGCTCAGGGGCAGAAGACGACCCGCGCCCCTGTCTGGTCGGTGTGGGCGCGATAGAGGTCGCCGCGCGCCTCCAGGACGACCCGATAGCCCGGAACGATGACCTGCGCGTACATCATCCCCGGCTCCGGACAGCCCAGGCTGGTATCCGGCCAATCTACCGGCTCCCACGACGCTACGGTGATCTCCTCGGGCGGGATGTCCCGGTCCTCCGCCAGCCTCCGGACGGCGGCCATCACCGCGCCGGGGTATGCTCCCGGGGTGGGGGTTGGGCGAGCGCCCCGGCCCATCGCCTCGCCGAACCAGGCCTGAATCGGGGCCAGGGCCTGGGCTGCCTCTTCGGAGAGTTTCCCCTCGTAAAAGATGGCCGTCCTCACCTGCCCCCCATCCTGGACGGTGACGGCGTAGGCGAAGCCGTCCGGGACCCGCGTGCCCACCTCCTTGTCCAGAAACGGGCGGAGACCCTCCACCACCTGGGCGACCTGGGTGGGGTCGGTCTTCCAGCGGATATGGGTGCGAGTTCTCCGATCCAGGAAGTAGAGCGTGCCGTCGGAGAGCACCATCAGTTCCTGATCCATCCCGGCGATGCCGCCCGTTTGGCGGACCCGCAGGAGGACCCGGGCGGGCAACCCTTCTACCACTTCCATTTTCAGGACTCGGATGTACGGCTGACCAGCGTCGGTCATCTCTACCCTCCCGTGCAGACGGAGCAGGGTCTCGGTGGATTCCACCTGAGAGGGGGAGAGCGGCGGCAAGCCGCTCATAGCCTCTTCTCCGGCCAGAGCGATGTAGATAGCCCCGGTCGCGTCAGCGACGGCGATGTCGCTGCGGGTACGCGGTGGGCCACTTCCGGCCTCCCTCAGCAGGTCCCACCCCCGGTAGTAGGCGATGATGGTCACCTCCCGCCCCTGGTAGCCGGCTGGGTCGGCCAAAATGTCGCCGATGGGGGTGACGTCCTCCCAACGGGCGGGCGACGGCAGCGGCGAAGAGGGCAGAGTCGGCAGGGTGGAGTGCGAGGTCAGGGGACTGGCAAATGGCTTTGGAGTGCATGCCGCCACTACCATCAGCAGCGCACATATCGTGATAATCGTTCTCATCTTCCTCCCTCCGTATCGGATACGGGTTGTTCTCTACAAAGAACCAATAGATACGTTTGGCCTTTGTGCGAATTTAAGACGCCAGGGGGCGGGATACAGTTCCCGCTGGCATCACTCTGCTTCGCTTTGCAGCGCGTTGCGGAGATCCGCGATACGCTGGGCACCAGCGTAGACGCGGAAGCGGTCGCCGCGCGCGTAGCCGATGAGAGTGATGTTCCACTGGCGCGCCAGCGATAGCGAGAGGGAGGTCGGGGATGAGAGAGAAATCACCACCGGCGTGCCCATCCGGGCGGCCTTCACCAGCATCTCCGAACTGACCCGTCCGGTGGTGAGAAGGATTCGGTCTCCCAGTGGGCAGCCCTGCCGCAGGCAGCAGCCCGTCAGTTTGTCCACCGTGTTGTGGCGGCCCACATCCTCCGCTACACAGAGCAGGTCTTCTCCCGCGGCCAGGGCGGAGGTGTGCAGGCCGCGCACCTGCCGGTAGAGGACAGCCGCGTCCTGCAGGCGGCGCATCAGATGGACCACCTGGGCCGGGGTCACGGTGAGCGTGCTTTCCAGCGGCGGACGGGCCTCCCGCAGGTCCTCAAAGGTCGTCCCACCACCACAGCCAGAGGTTAGCGTGTGCAGGGTGGGGATTTCCACGTCCCGGTGCAGCCACACATCCACGTAACGGCGGCTGCCACATACGCGCACACTGGCCACGTCTTCTACCCCGTTAATCAGTCCCTCGTTGTAGAGAAAGCCCAGGGCCAGTTCTTCCAGCAGGGTCGGCGTGCACATCAGGCCGACCAGGTCCTGCCCGTTGAGGGTGAGAAGGACCTCTGCTTCTACCGGCAGGGCGCCCTCCTCCCACCGTGCGGAGCCTTTTTCATAGATTAGAACGTCGGTAGGGTAGACGGCCATGTTCCCTTAATGGACACGGATTACACAGATTACCGGAGAAATAGAACACGGATTTCCACGGATTACGCGGATTACACAGATTATCAGGATTTCCGTTCAACATTCATTTATCCGTGTTAATCCGTGTTCATCCGTGTTCATCTGTGTTCATCCGTGTTCTACCCTTCAGCGCCCGCTCAATCACCGCCGAGGGGGTGAAGCCGAATTTCTCCATCAGCACGGAGTACGGGGCCGAGGCACCGAAGCGGTGAACGCCGATAACGGCCCCGTCCGGCCCCACGTACCGCTCCCAGCCCAGCGGGACAGCCGCCTCTATCGCGATTTTGGGGACAGTCGGAGGCAGGACGACGGCGCGGTACTCCGGCGGTTGGGTGTCAAAAAGTTCCCATGAGGGCATGGAGACTACGCGCGCCCGCACTCCCCGCCCCGCCAGCCCCTCCTGTGCGGCGAGGGCCAGATGGACCTCGGAGCCGCTGGCGATGAAGACCAGGTCCGGGTGCCCTTCGGGGGCGTCCCGTAGGATATAAGCGCCTCGGGCCAGGTTCTGCGCGCTCGCCATTTCGCTCCGGTCCAGCACGGGCAGATTCTGGCGGGTCAGCAGCAGGGCAGTGGGGCCATCCCGACGGCGCAGCGCGGCCCGCCAGGCCTCCGCCGTCTCGCTGGCATCGCAGGGGCGGATGAGGGTCAGGTTGGGGATCGCGCGCAGGGCTGCCAGATGCTCCACCGGCTGGTGGGTGGGCCCGTCCTCCCCGATCCAGAGGGAGTCGTGGGTCCAGACGTACACCACCGGCAGGTGCATCATCGCGGCCAGACGGACCGCCGGTCGCATATAATCGGAGAAGACCAGGAAGGTCCCGCCGTAGGGGATAAGGCCGCCATGGAGAGCCATCCCGTTGAGGATGCCACCCATCGCGTGCTCCCGGACGCCGAAGCGGAGGTTACGTCCAGCGGGGGTGTCCTTCTGGAAATCGGCATAGCCCTTCAGCAGGGTCAGGTTGGAGGGGGCCAGGTCGGCGGAGCCGCCGATGAGAGTGGGGAGAGCGGCCGCCAGCGCGTTCAGGACAATGCCGGAAGCCTTGCGGGTCGCCATCGGGCCATCGGCAGGGGAGAAGGAGGGGAGAGCCTCCTCCCAACCGTCGGGGAGTTCGCCGGCCCAGAGGCGCTCCAGGAGCGCGGCCTCGCGGGGGTACTGGCGGGCGTATTCGGCAAACATGGCCTGCCAGTGGGCCTGGGCGGCGGCTCCTTCCTCCACCGCCCGCCGGAAGACCGGCAGGACCTCCGGCGGCACCCAGAACTGCGCATCCGGCGGCCAGCCCAGCGTCTCTTTGGTCCGCCGGACTTCCTCCTCGCCCAGCGGCTCGCCGTGAGCGGAGGCGTCATCCTGCTTATTGGGACTCCCGTAGGCGATATGGGTCCGGCAGATGATGAGAGACGGGCGGGCGGTCTCCCGGCGCGCAGCCCGAATCGCGGCCGCGACCGCTTTCAGATCGTAGCCGTCCACCCTCTGGACATACCAGCCGTAGGCGCGGAAGCGGGCAGCGACGTCTTCGGTGAAGGTGATGTCGGTGGAGCCCTCAATGGAGATGTCGTTGTCGTCGTAGAGGTAGATTAGTTTGCCCAGGCCCAGGTGTCCGGCCAGGGAGGCCGCCTCGTGGCTGATACCCTCCATCAGGTCGCCGTCGGAGACGATGGCGTAGGTGTAGTGGTCAAAGATGGGGAAGCCAGGCCGATTGAAGGTGGCAGCCAGGAACCGCTCGGCGATGGCCATCCCGATGCCGTTGGCGAAGCCCTGCCCCAGGGGGCCGGTGGTGGTCTCCACGCCGGGGGTCAGGCCGTATTCGGGGTGGCCCGGGGTGCGGCTGCCCCACTGCCGGAAGGTCATCAGGTCCTCCAACATCAGGTCGTAACCGGTCAGATAGAGCAGACTGTAGAGGAGCATGGAGCCGTGGCCGGCGGAGAGGACGAAGCGATCCCGATCCGGCCACTTCGGGTCTTTCGGGTTGTGCTTGAAGAAGCGGGTCCAGAGGATGTAGGCCACGTCGGCCATACCCATCGGCATGCCGGGATGACCGGAGCGGGCCCTCTGGACACCGTCCATAGCCAGGGTACGAATGGTGTTAATGCAGAGTTGGTCTATCATAGCGCAGGTCCCAGGCCGAAGGTTATCGGTTACAGGTCGCAGGTCTCAGAGCGCATCAGGCCGGAACAGCCAGCCCGTAGCGAGCGCTCAGTTCTTCCAGCGCCCGGAGGGCCATCCGGACAACGTCCGGTTCGGGGTCGTTCAGAGCGCGACGGAGCGCGTCCATATGTTCCGGACGGCCCACCCAGGCCAGGGTCTGAGCAGCAGCCCGACGGATGGGCGCCGGCCCCCCCTCCAGGGCCCGCAGAAGGGGATCGAAGGCCGCTTCGCCGATGCCCACGCCCTCGCCCTGTTCGGCGGCCCATGTGATGAGCCAGCCCATATCCCAGGGGACGGGTGGTGAAGGAGGTGGGGTTGGTTTCGCCTTTTGCTCCCGCTCGGATAGAACCGTTGTAGCCGCGGAGCGGACAACCCACTGGGGGTCTTCCCGTGCAGCCTTCTCCAATAGTTCCCGGGCCCAGATAGCATCAATCTCGCCCAGCCCGTAGGCAGCGGCCCGCCGGACCATAAAATCCTCATCTTGCAAGGCCTCCCGGAGCACCTTGTAGCCATCTTCTCCCTGGTGGGACAAGGCCCGGGCTGCTTCCACCTGGAGCGCCTCGTCCCCGGAGGCCAGAACATGGATGAGCCACTCTATGGCTGCAGGGACACCGATTTCCCCCAAGGCGTAAACCGCAGCGATTCGGACTGTCGGTTCGGGGTCTTCCAGCGCTCTGGCCAGGCCGGAGAGGTCAGCCCCTTCGCGGAGGACGGCCATCATTCGGGCCGCGATGGCCCGGATGGTGGGGTTGGGATTGCGGAGCGCGTGGCGCAGGAACAGGGGAACGCCCGGGTCGCCGGTCCAGATCAGGGCCTCTGCCAGCCGCTGGCGGGAGTCATCGGAGAGGCCAGGGGCCAGAAGGGAGCGACCCAGAAGAGCCATAACGCCATTGCGCCAGGGGGCCTCTGGAGGGGCCATGGCGACCCAGCGAGCCGCCGTCCGCAGGCGAGATTGCCAGAGGTCGTCGGGCCGGGAGAACCAGGCGCGCAACACGGGTTCCATCCCGCCAACTTCGGCGTAGAAATCCGCCACAGGGAGCCAGGAGGGATCATCCAGATGCGCGACCAGGAGGTCGGGCGAAGAGGCCATTGCCTCAGCCGCCAGCATAGTCTGCCAGAGGGGATGAGCAAACCGGTACTGGTCAGGGGCGCAGGCTACCAGCGGTCCACCAGGGGCCAGGAAGGCCTTGACAAACGAGGCCACCGCGGCCCGGACGCGCTTCGGCTCGGTCGTCGGAGAGCGTTTCGGTGCCGGTTCCTCCGAGCCAGGCATATCCTCCTCGGAGGCAATCTCTGTTGCAGGCGCGCCCTCGTCCTCAGCAGAGGGTCCCGCTAATGGGAGAGAGGGAAGCAGTTTCTGACGGATGAACTCTTCCACCTCCTGGCGCGAGCAGACCGACCGTCCTTCTTCCTGGAGTTTCAGTGCCAGAGCACGCAGGATGTCCAGGGGGTCAATCGCTTCGGTCCGTTCCAACTCCAGGGAGGGATCAGGTAACCCATTGACCCATTTCTCCAGGCGCTGGTGGAAGAGAGCCGTCCGCTTGGGCGGGACGGTGCCGTTCTCCAGAAACCATCCGGCACAGAGGGCTACATCTAATAGCGAGTTTGTCCGTTTCAGAACCCCTGTCAGGTCTTCTGTAGCGCGCTCCAGAGGGAAATGCTCAGGGGCGGGGAAACGGGTCAGGAAATCCCGTACCTCTGAGCGGTCCCAGGGGCAGAGGTGGAGGGGAACAAATCCAGCGCTGGTGAGGGGAGCGTACCGCTGGGCTCCCACAGTGACCACCCAGATGTTACCCGGCAGGGCGTCGGCCATCTCTGAGAACCAGAGGATAAATCGTTCCTGCGCGGCGGGGTCCAGTTCATCCCACCCATCGGCCAGGATCAGTGCGCCGCCGGCCCGAAGGGTTTGCCGGAGGGAAGCAGCGGCAGGAGCGGGAGCCCCGACGGCCCGCAATGCCCCCTGAACCAGCCACTGGAGCGGTGTCGGGGCTTTTTTCTCCTCCGGAGGGGGAGTCCAGTCCAGTGCCGGAAGGTAGATATACAGGGGCAGGCGCAGTTCTGCTGCCCGCGCGTGGATCAGGGCCAGATAAGCCAGCAGGGTCGTCCGTCCGGAGGCCGGCCCACCGGTCACCAGAATCCGGGGGTGGCCCTGAAGGGCATCGGTGGGGGATAGGGGCTGGGATACGGGAAGCCCTTCCCTATCCGGGTCCGGGAGGGGCAGGGGCGGAGATAAGCGCATCGGGACAAAGTACTGCTCCAGGGGGCCCATATCGGCCAATGTGTGGGCGCCCTGGGCCCAGCGGATGACCCGTTCCCGGTACTGTGCTTCCCATCCGGCGGTTAACTGGCCGAAAGCGCGCAGGAGAGTCCCCTTCACTTCCTGCCAGCCACGCAGGAACGGCTCCCGAAGCAGGTATCCCAGGCCGATGAGGAAGAGAGTGAAGCCGGCGCCTAAGAGAGCGGAGTAGATGTCAAATTGCCATCTCATATCGTCCTCACAGAGGTGACGTTCTGCGGGTTTCCAGGATTTCCACCAAGGCCATCAGCCCCCCGTTCACCAGGGACTGACCTCCCATAAGGATGGGGATGGACATGTGGGCAGCGGCCCGGGCGAATTCCTGAAGGAAGGGGTCCCGGACATCCTCCCAGCGGAGGAGGTCGGCGTTGAAACGGTCCTCCGGAGAGGGCCAGCATCCCCGCGCAGCCATCAGGACACGAGTATCCATCAGAACCGCCTCGGCCATAGAGGCCAGTCTGGCAAAGAAGCCGTCTATTCCGGCATATTCTATGAAGTCGGCCAGGAGACTCCGTACCTCACCCCGGTGCAGGCGCCCGCTGGCGACCATTCCCCGCTCCTCTACGAAGAGGCGCACCCAGCAACGGGTGGCCCAGTCCAGCGCCATCCACGCGGTCGGAGCCGACCGGCCGATAATGGTCAGATGCCCCCCCTCCCGACCCATCACGTCCAGGACGCCCTCTACAGTTTCAGTGGGCCAGTCCAGTTCATCCAGAATTGCGCGCAGGCGGGGCCCGATACGGGGATGAAAACGGACGATCAACAGGTCTGCAGGCGTATCCAGGTCCAGGCGGGTTGCGGCGGAAGGGCCCAGCGCCCGGGTGGGGACGCCGCATTCTTCGGAGAGGGTCCAGCCCAGAGCATTATCCCGTTCCAGGGTAGCAATACGGGAGGCTAGGGCCCGGGCAGGATAGAAAGCTATCCAGTCCGAAGAATACAGATTGTTGGTGATGGCCTGAGGGCGGTCTCCAGCGAAAGCGCTCAGAGCACCGAGCCAATCCTGGGGAGCCATCAGGGGCGCCGAGCCGCCTCCGGCATAAAGGATGCGGTCGGCGCCAACGCGCTGAATCTCACAGGCCAACCGGCGACCGAAGTGGAACGGCTCGCCAGGACGGTCCACGACCACCTCCCACGGTATACCCTGGAGGTCGGGGACCCAGTCGGGGTCGTCGGTGAGGATAATGGCCCGCTCCAACAGGTCAGTTTGCCGGAGGGTCTCCAACAAGTCCCCGGCGGCGGCCTGATGAGCGCGCCGGATCGCCCGCTCTACTGGGCTCCCCCCCCACCCGCCGACCATCAGGATGAGGGTAATGCGTTCCTGGTTCAAAGAACAAACAGAATGGTTAGGGTTGGGCAGCGGCCTCCAGCCGCCGCCCCTCATCTCAGCGCAATTCGGGGATAATCAGGCCGTAGTCACCATCCCGGCGGCGGTAGATCACATTGATACCGCCCTCCTCAGCGTTCAGGAAGACAAAGAACTGATGGCCCAGGAGTTCCATCTGCTCAATGGCCTCCTCAGGCGTCATCGGGAACATCTCAAACCGCTTCACCCGGACAACCCTGCCGGAGATAGCCTCTTCCGTCAGCAGGGCCGCTTCTTCCCACCCCTCTTCTTCTCCTTCCACTCGCTGCCAGCGGTCCTGCCGCCGGGTCTTATAACGGGTGATCTGTCGCCGCATCTTATCCAGCGCGGCGTCAATGGCGGCGAATATGTCGGCGGCCCGCTCCTCCGCCCGCAGCATCACGCGGGGGGTCCGGATGGTCAACTGGGCAACTTGCCGCTGCGCGCTGGAGCGAGTGTTCTCCACAGAAAGGTCCACCCGAATATCGGTGATGTTCGGCAGATAGCGGCTCAGTTTGCTGACTTTCTTCTCCACATACTCCTGGAGACGAGGGGTTAACTCCATATTTCGGGTAAACATTTGAATTTCCATTGACTCACCTCGGGATGTAGATTTTGGTCATCGGGTCATTGGGTCATTCGGTCAAAGGTCCGAGCCAGGGTGAGGGCCCAGACCTCACGAGCCCCACCCCTCCGCAGGGCGTCGGCGCAGGCTTCCAGCGTAGCGCCGGTGGTGCAGACATCGTCCACCAGCAGGACCCGGCGGCCGCTCAGCCGGTCCGTGGTACAGCGGAAGGCATCCTCCACATTGCGGCGGCGGTCTGCCGCTTTCAGCCGCATCTGAGAGGCGGTGTCTCGCACCCGGCAAAGAGCATCCTCCTCCATCGGCAGGCCGATGCGGCGACTCAGCGCCCAGGCCAGCAGGGCGGCCTGATTGTAACCGCGCCTTCGCAGGCGGGAGGGATGGAGAGGCACCGGCACGATGACCTCTGCAGGCAGGGGATTTTGCCACCAGTATCTGGCCATTAGTTCTCCCAAAGGATCCGCCAGTTCACGGGCATGGCGGTATTTCAAATAGTGGATGGCTGCCCGCACCGGCCCGCGAAGGGAGGCAACGGACCGGATTCCTTCCAGACGCAGGGGGGTTTCCTGGCAGGCCCTACAGAGCATGCCGTTGGGTGTGGCGACCCCGCAACAAGGGCAGACTGGACCAAGGAGGAGGGGAATCTGGTTCGCACATTCCGGACACAGCCAGGTACCCACCTGTCGGCAGACCACGCAACGGGGCGGGAAAAGAAGATCCAGCAGCGACCCCACCAGAGTTTCCGGGAACAGGACGCGCGGTGGCCTGAAAGACACCGTTGGCTTCTCCGTGCTCTCCACCAGATAGGCGAAATGTTCGGAAGGACCCGGCCTGGTTTCACTCGCCGAAGAGTGCACTCAGCGCGCCGCTCCGGATGACATTCAGTACACCTGGACCCAGTAGAATAATAAACAGGGCGGGGAAAATCAGGAACACGATGGGGATAATCATCTTAATAGGGGCCTGACGGGCCAGTTCCTCGGCCCGCTGCCGTCGGCGAACCCGCATCTGGTCAGACTGAATACGAAGAACTTTGGCGATACTGACGCCCAACTGATCGGCCTGGATCAGCGCCGCAACGAAGTTAGAAACGTCGCGGATGTCCATTGTATCGGCCATATCCCGCAGCGCCTCCCGTCGGAGTTTCCCCAGTTGAATCTCCTGAAGGACACGAGCGAAGGCCCGGCTCAGTTCGTTATCCCATTTCTCCACCACTTTCGCCATCGCCGCGTCAAAGGAAAGACCTGCTTCCACGCAGATCGTGAGGAGGTCCAACGCGTCGGGGAGGGACTTCAGGATCTCATGTTGTCGCCGGCGGATTTTGGAGCCCAACCAGGAGCCAGGCAGGTAGTAGCCCAGAGCAAAGGCGACCACGATCAGAATCAGTTTCCGAGATATCGGGGCAGCCATGCGCCCCATCACCAGAATCGCCAAACCGCCCAGAAGGGCTGCAACAACATAGCGCGCAGCGACAAACTCCGCGGGCCCTATTTTCTGCAAAAGCCCGGCTAATTCCAGATACCGGCGGGTGCGCGTCAGCGTTTGGGAGGGCGTCATCCGCCCGATCAAGGTTGCTACCTTCTGCAGAATGGGCCGGATAACCCGTTCGCTAAACGGTAGAGAGAGTTCTATTTCTTCCAGCGTGGCCGCGCGGCCCAGCGCGCCCAACTCAGCCAGCCGGGCTTCCAGCGCATCCTCCCTTTTAGGTGCCCGCATACCAATGATGACCATCGCCGCCGCGAGGACCACGGCCAACCCCAGCAGAAGCAGTACAGGGCTCATTTCCTCTTACCCCCTATCTCTGAACCCCTTCTATACCTCAACGTCAGCAATCTTCTGAGTAATAAAGAACCCGGCAACAATACCTGCTCCCGCCACGCCCAGCATCATCCAGCCGCATTGATCGGTAAACATCACTCCCATAAACTTGGGGTTAATGGCATAGACCAGCAAGGCAACTCCGATGGGTAACAGGCTGACCACGTAGCCCGAGGCACGGGCCTGGGCCGTCAGCGCGCGAATCTCCCCTTTAATTCGCACTCGTTCCCGAATAGTGAAACTGATGGTATCCAGCACCTCAGCCAGGTTGCCTCCCACCTCCTGCTGGACCTTAATGGCTGTTACTGTCATATCCAGGTCATCGGACGGGACCCGGCGCAGAAGGTTATCCAGCGCCCGCTCCAGGGGAAGTCCCAACTGGACCTCTTTGACAACCCGATTGAATTCCTCCGAAGCAGGCTCATCCATCTCTTTGGCCACGGCTTCCATCGCCTGCAGAACGCTATAGCCAGCCCGGATGCCGTTAACCATCATACTGATAATATCCCCCAACTGGTCATTAAAGGCTCCCAGACGCTTCTTCTGGAGATAAGCCACATACCACCGAGGAACGAAAAAGCCCAGTACAGCGGCCAGCAAAGATAGAGGGATGTCGCGGCGCAAAACGAACACGATGGCAGGGAAAAGCATCATACAGATGAGAGTGGCCGCGATGAATTCTCCGGCGGTCAGTTTCAGGTTGGCCCGGGCCAGTTGGGTGCGAAGATTGCGAGCGAGCCCCCGCTCCGCCAATGCCCTGTCCAGGCGCTCCCCCAGCGGTGAAGACCGAGGGCCGGTTTCCCCGCGCTCTTTCCTTTTCTTCTTATCCTCCACACCCAGGGCATAGCGGTCTAACCGCTCGGTGACATCGTCTTTTCTCCGATCGCCTATGAAAAAATAGACGATGACCCCGATGATCACCAGGAAGCCCAAAACCAGCAACAGGCTCTCCATCTCGCTTCTCCCTTTCTATCTTCGTATCCGCTCCCCAACGCCAAAAATCGTCGGCGGTAGATGGATTCCAGCCGCTTCAACCTTATCCATAAACTTGGGACGAATGCCGGTGGGACGGAGCCGACCGATGACTTTCCCGTTTTCTATCCCGGCGATCTCAAACTTGAAAATCTCCGCCATCGTGATGATGTCGCCCTCCATCCCCTCTACCGCTGTGATGCTGACCACTTTCCGGGTGCCGTCTCGCAGGCGTTCCAACTGGATGATCAGGTCCAGCGCGCTAGCAATCTGCTCCCGGATGGCCCGGTGGGGGAGGTCCATCCCGGCCATCAGAATCATGTTCTCCAGGCGGGCTAAAGCATCTCGCGGGGAGTTAGCGTGGATGGTGGTCATAGAACCTTCGTGGCCAGTGTTCATAGCCTGAAGCATATCAAACGCCTCGGGGCCCCGGCACTCACCGACGATAATCCGGTCCGGCCGCATCCGCAAACTGTTGATGACCAGGTCGCGAATGGTTACCTCCCCCCGGCCCTCAATGTTGGGCGGGCGGGATTCCAGAGTGACCACATGCTCCTGCTGCAACTGCAATTCGGCCGCGTTCTCAATGGTGATGATTCGTTCATCGTTGGGAATGTAACCCGATAGAACGTTCAGGAACGTTGTCTTCCCGGTGCCAGTGCCGCCGGAAACCACAACGTTTAATTTAGCATGCACGCAGGCCTTAACGAACTCCATCGCTTCCGGTGTGATGGAACCCAGTTCAATCAGTTTCTCGGCAGTCAGCGGAATCTTAAAGAACTTCCGGATGGTCAACACCGGGCCGATAAGGGAAAGGGGGGGGATAATGGCGTTGACGCGCGAACCGTCGGGCAGACGGGCATCTTGATAGGGGACGCTCTCATCTATGCGCCGGCCCAGGGGAGCAATAATGCGCTCTATGATGCGCATAAGATGCTCCTCAGATTCAAACGCAGCCGTGGTGCGCTCAATTTTGCCGTACCGTTCCACATAAATATTTTTAGGACCGTTGACCATAATTTCGGTGACGGTGGGGTCGGCCAGGAACGGCTCCAGGGGTCCGAGCCCCAGAATCTCCGCCACAATCTGCTCAAAGAGCCGTTCCCGCTCCGCCCGACTGAGGACAATCCGCTCCTCAGCCAGAATGTTCTCAAACATCTCCCGAATGGTGCGCCGGACCTCGTCCTGCCGACTAACATCCATCGTGGGGTCCAATTCATCGATCAGTTTGTTCTGAATGCGTGTCTTCAGGTCGCGATAGGTGTCCCGCAAAGGAGATGGAGCCGCTGTCGGACGGGAAGGCGGCGCGGCAGGCCCTGTCGGTCCCGCCGGTGTTGTCGGTGGCTGAGTCCCTTTCTCAATTCTCCTGAGCAACGACATGGTTCTTACCTCCGTCTCGTGTATCGCTTATCATATACTGATACTGGTGGTCCGTCGCGTCCGTGGCCCGTCGTCCCAACTCAAATCCCCAGCGCTCGGCCCAGAAGGCGACGGCTCATCTCCACTGATGGCTCTTCTACCTCTTCCGTCTGGCGGAATTGACTCAACCGCTCCAGAACTCCAGCGGCCAGATGGACGAAAGACTGACCGATGGGCTTGCTGGCCTCCTCAGTAACGATGGGGAGGCCCCGATTGGCGGCCACAATTCCTGCGCGTTCATCGTACGGAATGTGGGCCAGCGCAGGGATCAGCGCCCGTTCAATCTGATCCAGTCGCAGGCCGGTCTTCCGGTCTGAGCAATTGATGACCAGGCCGATTTTCTCTCGGGAATAACCCAGCCGGTCCGCCAGTTCCAGGAAATGGCGAGCATCCTTGATGTCCGGAATCAGGGGACTGACGACCAGCAGAATCAGGTCTGCCCGGTCCAGGAACGTCAACGTCAACTCGTTCAGCAGGTTCCATGTATCTACCACCACGATATCAAACTCCGAAAGGAGTCCATCCAGAATCGCCCCAACGCGGCGGCTACCTTCAGTCATTCCGCTATCGGCGCCGATGAATGCCTCTGCGGCCTCCGGGTGGGGCGGGGCCAGAAGAGCCTTGATACCCGAGGCGTGAGGAGTCAGCACACTAGTCAGCAGGTCGGTATCCAGTTCCTCAACCCGTACGGCCAGGTCGGCGACGCTGCGGGTGGCCTGGAGGTTCAGCATCACTCCCACGTCGCCGAACTGGAAACTGCCATCCATAATGGCGACTTTCTGGCCTGCGCCCAGGCGGGTCTGAAGAGCGATACTCAGGTTGACGGCGACGGTGGTGCACCCCACCCCCCCTTTGGGAGAGAAGACGACAACCAGTTGTCCGTGGCGGGCCGCTACAGGACGCCCGACCGGACCGGCGGGGCTGACCTGGAGGGGGGCCATTCGCGCGGCCTGGGCCTGACCGATTTCATAGACCCGGCGGATGGTGGCCATCAACTCGTCCCCGCTGGGAGGCTTGACCAGGAAATCGCGCGCACCGGCAGCCATCGCCCGGCGCATGTACCCGGTCTCACCCTGAACAGAGAGGATGATGATCTGAGCAGTAGGCACTTGCCGCACGATCTGCTCGGTAGCAGTGATCCCGTCCATCCCGGGCAGGTTGATGTCCATAATGACCACATGCGGGATCAGTTCTCGCGTCAGTTGGACACCCTCCTCGCCTGAGGCGGCCGTGCCGACCACTTCTATATCCGGGGCAAAGGAGAGCAGTTTGCGCAGGTTCTCCCGGGTCTCGGTGATGTCATCCACAATCAGGACGCGAATCTTTTCGGCGTTCACAGGTCCTCCGCAGAAATCTATGACAGCAGCCAGGCAGGTTCACTCACCCGTCATCTCACCCGTTGCGGTGGTAACGCCAATCTGCTTCTCCAGTGGATTCGGTTCCGGCGCGATGACCGCATATGGCAACTTCGGCGGTACGACAAAATTATAGCGGACGATGATGTAATCCTGGGAGACCGTGTCGGTGGAGACGCGAGCATTATCCCCCGGACGGCGCAGGGCGAGGGTGATATCGGCCTTCAGTTCCACCAACGCTTTGAGAACCAGGGCTTCCTGCGGGTCTACGATCAGGATCACGGCTTGAGTCGCGACGAGGGCAGGCGTCGGGGTCGGCTCCACAGGAGCAGCCCCGGGGGCTGGCTGCCCCACTTCTCCAACGGGGGCCGGAGTGGGTTGAGGCGCTGCCATCTGCACCGGCGCCTGGTAAGTGCCCACTCCCAGAACCTCGGCATCCTGAATGGTCAACTGGGCCACGTAGCGGGCTTGTACACTCCTTTCAGGGGGATATACCATAATTACCTGTCCGGTCGGCAGGAGTTCCACCCGCCCATAGATACCCTGACACAGTTGCCCCTCTTCACACTGAAGGGCCGCCCACTGGTTAGGAAGGAGGCTCTGAAAGTCCTGATCCAGTTCCTGAATCATCCAGGAAGCCAGCACATCTACATGGTCGCCGGGTTGGAGGGCCCAGGCAATAGCCCCCAGCAGGTCCACCGGGATGGCCACGGCCCGTTTCCCCGCCGGGACCTGAAGCGCAGCGGGGGAGCCGACGGCCCCCAGAGCCTCCGCACTGGGAGCTAACATTCCGGGCATCAGGGGCATCCCCTGAGGAATGTCCACCCGCACAAAGTATCCGATGACCTGGGCCGGGTCGGTGTAGTAGACTGGCGGCAGATACTGGATCGGCCAGTCCTGAGACAGAACCAGGTCGGGAGTAATAGCCATCCCCCGAGTCAGGTTGTTGGCAGCAACAAGAATTTTCATCGTTTGCGGTACTTCGGTAGGCACGGCTTCTTCCTCCTCTCGTGGCTGCCGCAGCAGCAATACACCTGCGACCAGTGCCACACCGATGATCAAAAGGCCTACCAGAACCAGCGTCCGCCGGCTTCCCATTCTGTGCCTCCTGATAGTGGATTACGCCTGATATGGATGAAGGGCGACATCTGAGGCCGACCTGCTTCCTTCCAGGCGAAACCCCGCACCTGCGGGCAATCGCCTGAAAACGGGACATTGATATGATATTCCATTTTCCAGTAAATGTCAAATGAGAGCATAACGGGAAGCGGGCGACAACGGGTCGCCCGCTCACCCGACAGCCAGTTATGCCTGCACTACCGCACGCCGGGATCTCCGCAGTGCCTACTCCACCAGCCGCAGGAAGATGCGCTCGTACAATTCATCAAAGATCTGATTCAATTTCTCCGGACGGTCGGCGTTGCGGTGAACCCCACCGGTGATGTTGGCTACCGTCTCCATCAACTCAAAGTCGGCCGAATCGCCCAGGGTGATGGTGTAGATGACGACGCTGTTGTTGCGGGCTTGCTCGGCGTAGTAGAGAGTACATTCCTTCCCCTGGCGCTCGCTGGTGTCTGTCGGCACCGTCAGGCCGTATTTCTGAATCAGGTTATAAGTGTAGCAGGTGGAATTGGGAACCTGATTGGGACGGCCGTCGGTCATCAGAATCATAATGTGGGCCGCCCCGGGCCGACCATAGTGGCCGGACTGGGTGCTCAGAACCTCAATCCCTTTCTGAATGCCGCCGCCGATGTTGGTGCTGCCACTGGCTTGCGTGGCATCCAGTTTAGTAATCACAGTGTTAGTGATAACCGAGGGGGTACAGTTTTGAGCCCCCAGGCGACGCAGGCACTGCAGTTCCGAGTCAATCGTCACATCGGAGGCGTACGATACATAACCAATCTGGTCGTACCGATAGTCCAGCATCCCGACGAACCGCTTGGCTGCCTCAATGGCGGCCCGGATGGGTTGTTCGTCGTCGTAGATGTCGTCTTTGCGACGGTCCGGGTTGGGGCCGCTGTTGCAGTTGGGGGAGTAGGCACAGGTGGATTGCCCGCACCCGCCCGGATAACCGCCGAAGCGAGCGTCGCAGGGGCTGCAGGCCCAGTCTGTCCGCCCGTTGGACCAGACACCCGTTCGGGAGACGTCCGAGGGGGGATTGCCGCTGGTCAGCCCGTTGGGATTCGTGGTGATCACGATGCGGTCTATGGCAAAGCCAGACCCTCCCGCCCAGATGCGCAGGGTATGCTGCGACCCGGCAGTCCAGGAAAAGGCTGTATTGTTGAGCCGCCGCCATCCCCAAGAGCCGGAACCGGCACCGTTGTAACCAGTGCCACGTGGGAATTCTGGACTGGTCTGGATACCGCTGTTATCCACGTTCCAATAGATACGCCGGTCAATACAGGAGGCATTTGCGTCACTACAGAGCCTCCAGGAAGACTGTGCCTGCCCGCGCACCCAGATGTAGTAGTTACCACTGCTCAGTACAGTGAAATCGTAATCCACCCGGGGGGCCGGGAAAGGACCCCCAGGGACATCCATTTTGCAGTAACACTGAGTATACCCGGACGTGGCACATTGGCCGTTGTTATTGACTGCTTCATACCGACAGGTCACACCGTACCCGGGGGAAAACGTTACCGGTGTCTCGTGGTCGGAGTAGGGCATGTGCATGATATAAGCTCCCCGGCTATCCCGACCGGAAGCACCATCCCCGCTTTCCCGTTGCATAACCCAGTAGGTGTAGTACGGGACATAAAGGTAGCGGTTATAAGGATTGTTGGTGCGGGAGTATTCTTCGGCCTCAATGTAATAGTACCTGTAGCCGCTGTAGGTGAACTCCTGGGTGGGGTTGCAGTGGGCCGGCGGGCCATTGGGCGGTCCATTCCAGGGGAGAGGGTAAATCAGGCCACCCGGATAAGGGACGCCGGACTGCTTCGCCCAGCAACCATAGCAGAGGGTGTCAAACTCCATGGAGCCAGAGCGGTCAAAGACGATGACGATATCCAGGTTGTTAATGTTTTCGGCGGTAGCGGAGGCGCTGACCCATAAGGAAGAGAAGCCGAGAAATCGCATAAAGATGACCGGTACTCTATGCCTGACCCGAACCTGGATGCGGTTAGCCGTGTTGAGCTGCTGGGCCGGAGGTAGTGTCATATCCCGGAAACTGGCCGTGTTCAGGATGATGATGGTCTCGGCCTGGTCCCCCGGTGGGCCTGAAGGGGTACCATTGATTTCCACCCGCGTCTGAGAATCGTCCGGGTTGTACCCGTTATCCCGCAGGAACTCCAGTGCGCGGGTGTGGGCAGCGCTCTCCAGGGGGAGTTCCGGGGCCGCAGCCAGCGCGGCAGCATCCACAGCCCGGACAATTTTCACCCGTTCCGAGTAATAAATTCCTACGTCCACCGCCAGCCCCACGAAGGCCAGCAGGGTGAAAACCCCCAGGGCCACCAGAACGATGCTCTGCCCGCGCTGGGTGTCCTGAGGGGTAAAACGTCGGAAGAAGGCCCACATGCGCCTCATTTCGCACCTCCTATTGGGTCTGTCGGGCATCCGAAACCACCCGCATCACGGAGCGGGAGTAAAGGTTCAGCACCCTGGAGAATCCCAGTGGTTCGTAATTCCAGAGCGTACGGTGCGCGTAGAAAACCTCCACAATGACAATTTGGTTATCCAGCGCTTCATATCCATTTGCCACCCGTTGCTGATTGATGGCAATGGTCTCATTCCGATGGCGCTCAATGTCCACCCGCCCGGCCCGACTGTCGCCAGGGGAAATGGGAACGGGTTCTATGGTGCCGGAGAGAACAATGGTGCCGGTCAGGTATGTGGCTCGCGTCACGATGTCCCCATTCGCCTGAATCAAGATGTGGGTGATGATGATGCCAGTATTGGGTTCGGGGGCAGTCGTTCGGAAGAAAGGCACCTGCTGGTTATTTAGATGAGTGTACCCGCCACTGGCCAGCATCCAGCGGGCAGTATCCACATCCGTGTATCGCCCCCGGGAGGCAAAGCGGATGCCCTCCCGGCAAGCCGTATTCACATACAGGTAACTGCGCAGTGCAAAGGCAGTTTCCACCATCCCAATAACCAGCAGAAGCAAGAAAGGAAGAATAATGGCAAACTCCACAACACTCTGACCATTCTGCCTTTGTTTTCTCATCCTTTCACCTCCTTTTCCGGAAGTGTCTCCTGGACTCTGATGGCCAATCAATCTCATCTCTCCGCTACGGTAGCCGTTGCCCGTCTACGCCGCTGATCGCCATAACCTGGATCTGCCGGCCCGCTATAGCGGTAATCACCCACTCCGGACGGTTATCCGTGGGGCTGGTCGGCTTCAACTGGAGCACCACCCCGATATCGCTATGACGAGCCAGAAAGTCCGATCCCCCGTTGCCCCACCACACCTCCAGTGCTTGCGGGCTATCCACTTTCCACTGGTCCTCAGCGAGAGTCGGAAGCGGATAAGGACTGAGGGCCTCCTGGAGCATGCGGGTACGCCCCAATTCTACCCGAAAAACCGCCAGCCGACCGGAGGAGGGAGAGTAGACATGGATCATCCATAGGGTCTGAGTCGGCCACACCCCCCGGGTTCGCTGCCATTGAGCCGAAAGAGAGGAGAGCAGAGCATCCGGCTGCCAGGCCCGCGCCGCCTCCTGCGCGACCCGATAGGCCTGCCAGGCGGTGGGCTCCAGTGGCAGCGGAAAACCGGGCTGATGCCCGCCGGAAGATCCGGGGCTGGGCCAGAGAATCAGAATCGCCAGCCCTAGTGCGCCGATGAAGGCCAGCCCCAACAAAACGGCCCCTCGCCCCCTGCTCCCTCTCATCCATTGCCTCCCGACGAATTCAAGTTTCCGTCCATCGGCTCCCTTCGATCAATGGGCATTCCGCATCACGATAGGGAGATAGACTCGGGAGTAGCGGTCGTATTCGTTGCCATCGTAGTACGTCTCCCAGTCTCCCGCTTCCGGGCCCTGCTGGAGATAAACCACGTGCAGAGCGGAAGAGGGCAGATACGGCGCCACCACCGGACTGGCGGAGTGGAGAGGAGAATTCTGCCCGAAGCGGCGAATCTCCGCCCACTCTATGGCATCTCCTGCATTCTCCGGAACAGTGAGCGCTTCGGTGTAGTAAATGTTGTAATCGGGACTTCCAGTGGTCCCGTCGTTCGCGTGCCAGACGATCACTGGCTTCCCGTTTGTCCGGAACCCCACCGAGGGGCGCAAAAAGCGCGTGTATTCCACGACCGCCCCGGTGGAAGTATATGGCTGCTCCGTCTCCAGAATGCCCCCGCCTAATTCGTACCACGAAGGCACTCCATGGTACTGCGGCCAGGAAACGCCGTTGTCCGTGGATCGGATGTAGGCAAGAGTATATCGGTCACATGTTATTTGACTGCTGGAGCAATCCGAGTCTGTCCAGGAGTTGTTCATATCCCAGGCTACCAGCACTGTGCTGTTGAAGACAGCGATGGCCGGGTTGTGGGGCGCGTAGCCCAGAGATTGTCTCACCAGACTGTACGGACTATCCCAGTTTGTCGCTCGGCGCCGGTAGAAAATGTAATAATCGTAACTCCCGGCCAGGGGCTCCGTTGCCCAGACCATATGGACGGCATCCCCGTTCCAGGCGATAGCCGGAGTGTGAGCGTTCTGGTCCTCTGAGGATACGGTTTCTTCAGAGGAATTCGGGCGACGATAATAGACGGTGCCCACGTCTCCCTGACTCTCGCGCCGATAATAGGTGTACGCAAAATGGGGCTGCCCAGCGCTGTCCAGCGCGACGTCCACGGAGCCGTAGCCAGGATCGTTCAAAGAAAGCGAGACCGTTGCAACAGTTTGAACAGGGCCGCATGAGGGGTCTCCCAGGGTGCAAAGCCGGTAGCGGATCGCCTGGGAGTTCGGGCTATCGCAGGGACTCTGGGTAATGTAAGCGACAACGGCCGTGTAGGGATGGGTACCAGTGACGGCGACGGCGGCCCAGCGGGCACACTCGCTGCTGCTACCGGCATGCACGGTCACCGGCGCGCTCCAACCGCTGCCAGCGCTCTCTGAAGCCCAGCGCAGGTAGATAGAACTCTTGGCGGCTCCCCCATAGTCCTGATATGCTTCTGGCCAGACCACCACCACCCGGTCTCCGTCGGGGCTGGCGGCGATATCGGCGTAGTAGGAGTAACGATTTGGGCGATTGGAGAGATTGGTCGCGATGCGCAGGAAGGCGGCGCGCGACGCGGCCATGACCTCGGAAAGGACCAGCGCGCTCAGCGCCCCAGCCAGGAGAGCCACCATCAGCAGATATCGTCCCTTTGAACGCAGCATAAGGTTTCCTCTGCCCGCCAGAGTTCTAAAGGATTTTCTACGGCTGCAGCAACAGGTCCACGCCGTAGTTCCGCTCGTCGGCGACGACGGTGACCGTCGTCGTACCCCAGTACAGTTGACCACTCACCCAGGCGGCGGAGTAGATGGTGTAGGTGCCTGGCGGGATATTGTAAAAATGGTAAGTTCCGTCGTGGATGGTGCGGGTGTGGAGGACCTCCCCGCCCTGACTATAGGCCCAGACATCCACCCCGGTCAGGTACTGGGGGATGCCCCCCACCAGAGCGCGTACCAGTCCGCCGATGGAGGCGGTACCCGGCTCCGGGTCCGGAATCGGCCAGAAGGTACAGATGCTGCAACTCAGATCGTCCAGGTAGAAGAAGGTCCCGTAGTAGTCGTTGTCGTGGGCGCCGTAGAAGTAGACCTGGACGTTCTGACCGGCCAGAGTGGTTATATCCAGGCCCTGGTCGGTAAAGTCCACACTGAAGGAATCCCAGGTTTCTGTGACAACGCCACCGTTCACAATGGCGACAGGACTACCGATGGGATTGCCGCCACCATCGCGCAACCGCACATAGAGGACATCGCCGGCGTCCGGGATGTCCCGATAACTGCAATCGGTGAGGCTACCGGCCACGGCCCGCCATCCGCTCACGACCAGGTGGGTGAGAGTGTAGACATCGGTAGGTATCTGGACTGTCTGATAGAGGTAGGGGGTGAAGGGCGCGCAGGTGGGATAGAAGCCCAGGGAGGCATGGAGCCGCATCGCAAAGGCCCCGCTACGCTGCAGATAACCGGTGTGCTGGTAGGCCCCGAGGTCGCCCGCTCTCCAGTAGGTGAAGACCCGCTGGGGGTTCCCCTCAAACCCACCCACTTGCAGAAGTTCACTGCACTCCCGGAGGCCAGGCGGTTTAATCTCCCCCTCGTCCCATGGTGGGGGCTCAGGGGGACGACAGAAATTGACGGGAGCAGAATAGGTCACCCGCACGGGAATCCAGTCCAGGTAGAAGGTCTTAGACGAACTGGCGCCGTTATAGGCCGACACTCGCACCCGAAAGGCACTGTTGCCCAGTTGGCTCGCCGTCCAGGTCCGACCCCAGGTGTCGCTGGGCCCGCCCAAGATCACCGTGCGCTCGCTGGTAGATTGGACGGTATCATCCTTCCTGGACGTCCAGTTAGATCCGTTGTTCCAGGACAACTGGGCGCCCATATAACCGCTACCCGACGTACTACTGACCCACCAGTCCAGCCGGACTTCTATGCCCTGGATAGTGGCTGTAACGGGGATAGAGATGTTGTAGGTATGGAACTGGTGGCGCCGGGTGCGCCCAGCAGAAACAGAAACGCTGGCTGCGCCCCCACCATCTGCGTAGGCGTTGGTCGCGCTGGAGAATTCACCCGTGTTCCCCGAAGGGTTAAACCACCCCGTAGTAAAGGTCTGGGAGTAAAAACAGCCTGCCGAGACAACCGCGGAGGTCAGGTTGTTCTCCTCGTTATCTTCTTCCACATAGTTGGTTGTATCCACCCGGGCGGAGATGCGGTATTGTCCCTCAGCCGGGAGCCACAGGTAGGCAGTGATGACGGTGGACCCATAGGGGCCGATGCCGATCAGCCATTGTTTGACCAGTCCAAGTTGTCCGGGGGCTGGCGGCGGCTGGGTGAGCGGAGTGATGTAGAAGTCTACATCAAAAATCTCTCCGGTGAGGCCCGGAGTGAGGTTGGAAATGACCGCCGTCACGGTGAAGATGTTCTGCACCGGAATGAGTTGAGGAAGGTTCAGGGCTCTGACGATCAGGTCGGGCTGGACAGGGCGGACATAGAGGTCGGCGGAATAGGCAACCAGGGTGGCCGAGTTGCCGCAGGTTCCCGAGCCGGTATGGCTCTCCAGACGATAAAAGCCAATACTATCCAGCGGAATCTGAACCGGCAGGTCCAGGGCATCCCAGGTACCGGAGTCCACGTTGATATTTGTCATCAAGACGGCGGAGGAGACTCCGCCGGTGATGGAGGTCCGGCACCAGAGCAGCCGGTGCGGGTTGCCGGACGGTGGATGGTCATAGAGGCTGACGGAAATCCAATCCAGCGGGAGAACAGAGTGGGTGGAAGCGACAATGTAAGGCCCAATAGCAGTCCATTGTTTGGTCGCCGTGTCGGTGGGCTCGCTGGTATCCCACTGCCGGTCCCCGTCTATATCTATCCATGCCCGCAGGCTGGCGGTGCCGGGTCGGTTGGCGTAGGCAGTGAGGACAGCGGTTCCAGTCTCATCCGTCAGGGCCTCGCCATAGCCGGGGCCATTTCCGGAGAAGTCAAAGGAGCCGAAACTGGTGGAGTAACTGACCCGAACGTTGCGCAGGACATTACCGGTATCCTCATCGGTTACCAGGACCGGCACGGTGTGGCCCCGCTCTTCAGGCAACCGGTTGGTTACCGAATCAAACTGGATGTCTACCCGGTAACGGATAGGCTGGGGAGTGGGGGTAGGTGTGGTCGGCGTCGGTGTCATCGGAGGCTGGGTCGGGACAATGAAAGTGGGCGGCGGCCGAAAGGTCGGGGGAGGCTGGTTGCCGAAACCCACCTGAACTCCCTCGTTGAGCATCGTGACATCCGATACCACCCGGATGTACGGAGCAAAAGCCCGAAAGAGGGGGTCCACGATCTCCACATTATGAACGACCTGGACCCGAACCGGGAGGCCAGGGAGACTGGGGTGATCCCGTTGCTCCTGAGCATCAAAGGCGGGAAATCCCCAAACCTGGACGCCGAAAAAGCCGGGGGTGTTGGAGTAAGCGTTGAATGTGTCCGTGGTTAACCCCAGAGCGGATTGGTTGATGCGAAGCCCCACGGCTTTCTCCATCGCGACCATTTTGATCATCGCCACCCGCCGGGCGTTGTATTCACTGGTGCTCTCCTGAGGGTCGCAATCATTGCCCGGCAGTCGGTAATTGTAGGGGGGGTAGACGAACGGAGGGTTCGCGCCGAGGTTGGTGCACGGATCTGCTGGATCACAATAATCTCGGACGACAGGGTTCCCCTCCAGTTTGCAACCCTGGGCCGGCTGGAAGGTGATAGCCCAACGGGCCGCTTCCCGCGCGGCGTGCTGGACGGCCAGGTAACCCTGCAGAATCAGCGCACCCTCAATAATCAGGAAAATGACGAGCAACAAAACGGGAAGAACCAAGGCGAATTCCACCAAAGACTGGCCCCGGCTCAGCCGCCAGCGAAATCGGCATTTCTGCCAGCAAATGTCCTTTTCCTGTTCCATCTGCCCCTCCCAGGAGCGGTTCGGATGATAGGCAGCAGCACCCCCTTTCGCCCGCCCCCTGATACCGGTTGGTATCCGGCTTCAAGTATCCGAAGCGAGCAATTCCCCACAAAGCACCGCTGCCTGTTTGTAGGAATAGCAAATCGCCGGGCCTGGAATCTGGGAAGTCCGTTGATATCCACAGTTCCAGCCCGGCCTCAAGTCCCCTTCCGGGCCCGCGTTGGCAAGCCCCGTCATAAAAAGATCGGAAACCAGTTGCATTTCAATTGTAAAACAATTTGCATTTTATTGCAAGGGTACTATAGTACTATTAATGGTTTCTTTACCCAAAAGTAATCATTGCAAGGGCAGGACAAAGGGGACAACACAGCCGTTACTCATGCTTGCAGGAACTCCAGGTTGATGTACAATTGCCCCTGAGCGCAAGGAACAGGGGCTGCCGTCAAAGGACCGTATCGGGGAGGGAAATGAACGCTCGGGACCTGCTGCGGCTGGTGGTGAACAATCTGGGCCGGATGAAGGGCCGCGTGGCGATGACGGCCATCGGCGTCGTCATCGGCACGGCGGCGGTGATGGTGCTCATCTCTCTGGCTGGCGGCATGCGGGAGAGTGCCCTCCGCGACCTTTCCTCCATAGGCTCCCTGACCGACATCAATGTCTATCCGAGGCAAGCGCTGGCGATCTTCGGCGCTCCCACCACCGGACGGGAGGGGGTGCTAGATGACCGCACACTGGCTGAATTCCGCAAACTCCCTGGTGTGGTCGCTGTCATCCCGAAGGAGCCGCTGAACGCCCCCGCTATGTTGCGCTATGGGCGATTGATAGGAGGCACTCAAATTGTGGGGATTGATCCGGCCCAGATAGACTATCTGGACTTTTCTATGGCTAGCGGCGCGGCACGGCTGGGAAGCGGACAGGTTATCGCAGGAGCACAGGTGGCGGAAAACTTCTTTGACCCACAGGGCCGCCGCGTCTTCCAGGCCCCTGACCTCTCGGGGCAGGCGCTCCAACTGGTGCTCACCCGTGTCACCGAGGACGGACAACAGGTGGAACGGACGGTGCGCCTGCGAGTGGCGGGCGTCCTGGAGAAAAAAGGCGACTCCGATGATTATACCCTCTTCATGAGCCTGCAGGAGGTGCTGGAACTGAACGGGTGGTCCACGGGCCGCCGGGTCAACCCCGCCCGCGACGGTTACAGCCAGGCGCTGGTCAAGGTCGCCCGGTCTGACCAGGTAACCGCCGTAGAGCGGGAGATTCTGCAAAAGGGGTTCTACGCGTATTCCGCCCACAGTGTCCTGCAGCAGATCAATTCGTTCTTCCTGGTTATCCAGGGGGTCCTGGGCGGCATCGGGGCTATCGCTTTGCTGGTGGCCGCCTTCGGCATCGCCAACACGATGCTGATGTCTATCTACGAGCGGACAAAAGAAATCGGCCTGATGAAGGCCATCGGCGCGACGAATCGGGATGTGATGTCCGTTTTTCTGGCCGAGTCGGGAAGCATCGGCCTGCTGGGCGGAGTGGGCGGAGTACTGCTGGGTATTCTCCTGAACGGAGTCATCAACATCGTCGCCCGTACTTATCTGATGGCCCAGGCGGCCCGGAGCGGTACGGTTCCGGATACGCTCCCCTCCCTGGTCCATACACCGTTCTGGCTGCCCCTCTTTGCCATCCTGTTCGCCACCGGAGTGGGAGTGCTCTCCGGCCTCTATCCGGCGACTCGGGCCGCGTCGCTGAATCCCATTGCGGCGCTGAGGTATGAGTGAGTGAAACGTGAAGGGTGAAAAGTGAAGAGTAAACGTGAAGAGCGATGTACTGGCATATGACGCATAACCGTTCTTCCGGAGATGGTGTATGGAAAAGGGTTACATTCAGGTGTATACCGGCGACGGTAAGGGGAAGACGACAGCGGCCCTAGGGCAGGCTCTGCGGGCCGCCGGCCACGGCCTGCGCACCTACATCGGCCAATTTATGAAGGGCCGGCCCTACGGCGAACTGGAGGCCCTGCGGGACCACCCTCTGATCACCATTGAGCAGTACGGAGACCCCAATTGTTGGGTCCGGCGCGACCAGATTACCCCTGAGCAGATCGCCCAGGCCCATCAGGGGCTGGAACGGGCCCGAGAAGCCATGCTCTCCGGTCAGTACGACATCGTGGTGCTGGATGAGGTGAACGTGGCCCTCTGGTTCGGCCTGCTCACTGTGGAGGAGGTGCTGGCCTTCCTGGACCAGCGCCCCGATGGAGTGGAAGTGGTGCTGACGGGCCGCTGCGCGCCCCAGGAACTGATCAGCCGGGCCGATCTGGTGACGGAGATGCGGGAGGTCAAGCACTACTATCAGGCCGGGGTGCCGGCGCGGGCGGGGATTGAGCAGTGAAGTGACGCGGGCAGGATAACGGCTCGCAGGTGTTCTGCCAGCCGCACAGGTGGGGAACTTCTGCGTCCTCTGCGTTTTCTGCGGTGAATTCCTTACTTCGGAGGGGACTTTGGCGCTGAGGGAGTCGTTCGCGGGTCCTGAAAGGCCCCGACCGGAAGAGAAAGCCTCCCGGCGGAGGCTGATTTTCCGAGTGGAGCAACCCTTCGGTCGCGGTTTCTCCATCGGCGATGTCGTCGTTATGATCGGTCTCGCCGTCCTCATCTATGTGGGCGCGCGGCTGGCCCTGCGCGCCCCAGAGATGGTGGAAGGTCCCACCATCTCCCTTTCTCCCCGCATGCTGCCCTACTATGCACTCCGCTCCATCGGCCGAATGGCCGCCGCATATACCCTCTCTCTGTTCTTCACCCTGGTCTACGGCCGCCTGGCGGCCTATAACCGCCGCGCCGAGCGGGTCCTGATGCCCCTGCTGGACGTTCTCCAAAGCGTGCCCATCCTTTCTTTCTTGCCGGTGGTCCTCCTGAGCCTCAGCGCCATCCTGCCGGAGCGGACCGCGGCCGAACTGGCTTCCATTGTACTCATTTTCACCAGCCAGGTCTGGAATATGACTTTTGCCTGGTATCAGTCCCTGACCACCATCCCGGTGGAACTGCGGGAGGCCAGTGCCATTTTCCGCTTCAACGGCTGGCTCCGCTTCAAGGTACTGGAACTTCCGTTTGCAGCCATCAGTCTGCTCTGGAACAGTATGATGAGTTGGGCCGGGGGCTGGTTCTTCTTGATGGCGGCGGAGATTTTCACTGTGGGACAGCGGGACTTCCGCCTCCCTGGCCTGGGGGCCTATCTGCAGGAGGCCGCCAGTCAGGGCGATACCCGCGCCATCCTCTGGGGCATCGGCGCAATGGTGCTGGTCATCGTCGCCCTGGACCAACTGGTCTGGCGGCCCCTGCTGGCCTGGGCTGACCGCTTTAAACTGGAGACGGTGGAAGGGGAAAATCCGCCCAAGTCCTGGTTCTATGACCTTCTCCAAAACTCCCGACTGCTGGAGCAAGTATCGGAGAAGGTCTGGCAGCCGCTGAACGAGCGCGTAGACACGTGGCTTATCCGTCGCGCCGGAGCGCCGGAGGGGACGAAAGGGAAAGGGAACCCGCCCTACCTCCTCTATGCAGCGGGCTTGATCGTCGGCCTGGGGATGGCCTACGGCGGTTTTCGCACAGCCCTGATGCTGCTTTCCGTACCGGCCAGCCAGTGGGGGGAAATCGGGCTGGGCGTTCTGGCAACTCTCCTGCGGGTCTCCACTTCCCTGCTCATCGCGCTGGCCTGGACGATTCCCGTCGGCGTGGCCATCGGTACCAATCCCCGCGCGGCGAACTACCTGCAGCCCATCGTCCAGGTGGCAGCCTCCATCCCGGCGACGGCCCTTTTCCCGGTGTTCCTGCTCCTGATTATCGGCCTGCCGGGCGGGCTGAACATCGCCGCTGTCGTGCTGATGCTGACGGGCACCCAGTGGTATCTGCTCTTCAATATCATTGCAGGGGCATCGGCCATCCCCCAGGACCTGAAATACACCTCAGCCCTCATCGGCCTGAGCCGGTGGAAGCGCTGGCAGACCCTCATCCTGCCCAGCCTGTTCCCGTACATCATCACCGGGGCCATCACTGCCAGCGGCGGGGCCTGGAACGCCAGCATCGTCGCCGAGCACGTGGAGTTCGGCGGACAGACGCTCTTCACCGTGGGCATCGGTGCCCTCATCGCCCGCGCCACCGCCACCGGCGACTACCCTCTCCTGCTGGCCGCTACACTGACGATGGTCCTGGCCGTCATCCTCATCAACCGTACCCTCTGGCGTCGACTCTACCGCCTGGCCGAAGAACGGTATCGGATGGAGTAAGCCCATGCCCACCAATGGCTACTTATTAGAAGTCCGCTATGTCCAGCAGATTTACCGCACTGGCTCCCGCCAGTTCGTCGCCCTGCAGGACGTGAACCTGGCTGTCCGTGAGGGGGAATTTCTCTGCCTGCTGGGGCCGTCGGGTTGCGGGAAGAGCACCCTTCTGCGCATTGTTACCGGCCTGCAGCGGCCGACGGAGGGGATCGTGCTCTATCGCGGTCAGCCGCTTCGGGGCGTCAACCCTCACGCCACCATCGTTTTCCAGACCTTCGCGCTCTTCCCCTGGCTCACGGTCATAGAGAATGTAGAGGTGGCGCTGAAGGCACGCGGTGTCCCCCCCAAGTTGCGGACTGCCCGCGCGCTGGACCTGCTGGACCGGGTCGGGCTGGATGGGTTTGAGATTGCCTATCCGCGCGAACTCTCCGGCGGGATGCGCCAGAAGGTGGGCTTCGCCCGCGCGATGGCCGTGGAACCGGAACTGCTGTGCCTGGACGAGCCCTTCTCCGCGCTGGACGTGCTGAGCGCCGAGGCGTTGCGAGGCGAATTGCTGGAACTCTGGACAGAAGGAAAAATTCCTACCCAGGCCATCCTGATGGTGACCCACAACATTGAGGAAGCGGTCTTTATGGCCGACCGGATCGTGGTGATGGAGAAAGACCCGGGGCGGGTGGTGGCGGAGATGACGGTAGACCTGCCCCACCCTCGGCAGCGACGGTCGCCGGAGTTCCTGGAGCAGGTGGACAAGGTCTATAGCCTGCTGGCCGGGCAGACTCAGCCGGAGTATGTGGAACTAGGCGCAGCGCCGGGCGAGCCGGGGCGCATCCGGGCCCTGCCGCCCATCACCATCAACGGCCTGGCAGGCCTCCTGGAGCACGTGGCCGAGATGCCCGACCGTCGGCATGACCTCTACCGCCTGGCTAAGGAGTTGAGCGTGGATTCCAACCACCTGCTGCAGGTGACGGAAGTGGCGGAGTTGTTGGGCTTCGCCACCCTGGGGAGCGGCGACATTGCCCTGACCCCCCTGGGGGAGACGTTCGCTGAGGCCAGCATCCTGGCCCGCAAGGAGATTTTCGCCACCCGTATCCGGCGGCTCCCGATGTTCCGATGGCTGCTCTCACTGCTAAATGTGGCCGAAAACCGCCGGCTGAAGTGGGACGTCGTCCTGCGGGCGCTGGAACTGGAATTCCCGCCCGATGAGGCGAAGCAACAATTGGAGACAATCGTCAACTGGGGCCGCTACGCCGAAGTCATCGCCTACGACGACGCGACGGAGACCCTGTTCCTGGAGTGAGAAAGAGCGGGAAGTGCGACGGGCGGCTTCGTCCCCGCCGCAAATCCCCTCCCTTTTCCCGTTATGCGCCGACTGGGGAAGTTCCTGTTCCTGATTCTGGCCCTTCTGGTGGCGGTCGGAGCGGTGGGCGCCCATCTCCTCATCGCCGACCTCCCTTCCCCCCACGCCCTCTATGAGCACCAGACGGGCATCTCCTCCCGCATCCTGGACCGGCACGGCCGGCTGCTCTACGAAATCACCGACCCTCACGCCGGGCGCCATGTCCCGGTGCCGCTGGAGGAGATTCCCCTCTATTGCCGCCAGGCCACCATCGCCACCGAGGACGCCGATTTCTACACCAATCCGGGGGTGGATATCCGAGGCATCCTGCGCGCGCTCTGGATTAACCTCCGGGGTGGCGAGGTGCTGGCGGGCGGCTCTACCATCACCCAGCAGGTGGCCCGCAACCTCCTCCTCTCCCCCCAGGAGCGAAGCCAGCGCACCCTCATACGGAAACTCCGGGAGTCCATCCTGGCCTGGCGCATTGCCCGAACGTTCACCAAAGACGAGGTCTTGGCCCTTTACCTGAACGAAGTCTATTACGGCAACCTGGCCTACGGTATAGAGGCCGCCGCGCAAACCTACTTCGGCAAGGGTGTGCGGGAACTGAGTTTGGCAGAATGCGCGCTCCTGGCCGGTCTCCCTCAGTCCCCGGCCTTCTACAATCCCCTGACCGATCCCGAACGGGCTCGGAAACGGCAACAGGTCGTCCTGGGGCTGATGGTGGAGCAAGGGTACATCACCCCTGAGCAGGTGGAACTGGCGGCCCGGGAGCGGCTTCATTTTGCCGCCACGCCCTTCCCGATTGAGGCCCCCCACTTCGTGATGTACGTCTGGGCGTGGCTGGAACGAGAATTCGGTGCCGAGGCCCTCTACACCGAGGGGCTGGTCGTGACCACGACGCTGGACCTGAATCTCCAGCATACTGCCGAAGAGGCGGTCCGGCGGCATCTGGCGCGCCTGACGCAGGCCAGTGAGGAGAGCGGCCTGCGGGAAGTGAACAACGCCGCGCTGGTGGCCCTGGACCCGCAGACCGGCGCGATTCTGGCGATGGTCGGCAGCCCCGACTATTTCAACCCGGCCATAGACGGAGCAGTGAACGCGGCGCTGGCTCTCCGACAACCCGGCTCCGCGCTCAAACCTCTCATTTATGCCGCGGCCTTCACCCCCTATGCCGACGGTCAGGCCCAGGGACAAGCCCTGCTGACCCCTGCCTCGGTCATCCTGGACGTCCGCACAGCCTTTCCCACCCGGGAGGGACTCCCCTACGTGCCGGAGAACTACGACCGCCGGTTTCACGGGCCTGTCTCCGCACGGGAAGCGCTGGCTCAGTCCCTGAACATCCCCGCCGTCCGGGTGCTGCATATGGTTGGGGTAGACCGGCTGGTGACCCTTGCCAACAGGATGGGGATAACCTCCTTCGGGACAGGGGAGCGGTTCGGGCTGGCGCTGGCGTTGGGGGGCGGCGAGGTGCGGTTGCTGGAACTGACCGCCGCGTACGCGGCCTTCGCCAACGGGGGACAGCGGGTGGACCCTTTCGGTGTGCTGGAAGTACGGGACGTGCGCGGGCAATTGCGCTACCAGGCCCGGCTCGTCCCCGGCGCACAGGTCCTGGACCCGCGCGTCGCTTACCTCATCACCGACATTCTCTCCGACGAGAATGCCCGTGCTCCCGCCTTCGGTACCGGCAGCGTCCTCAGCCTCTCCCGCCCGGCAGCGGTCAAAACCGGCACCTCGTCCGACTGGCGGGACAACTGGACGGTGGGGTACACCCCCCAGTTAGTGACCGGGGTCTGGGTCGGGAACGCCGATGGGCGGCCTATGCGGGATGTATCCGGAGTAGAGGGGGCCGGCCCCATCTGGCACGACTTTATGGAACGGGCCCTGCGGGGCCAGCCAGTGGTTCCGTACCTTGAACCGCCGGGGCTGGAGCGGGTGCGAGTCTGCGTTCCCTCTGGGCTTCTGCCGACCCCCCTCTGCCCGCGCACGCGCGAGGAACTCTTCATCGCCGGCACTGCCCCCACGGAGCCGGATAACTGGTATCAACTCTTCCGGATAGACCGCGCCACCGGGCTTCTGGCCGAGCCCGGCACACCGCCGGAGCGGGTGGAAGAGCGAGCCTTCATCGTCCCGCCGGCGGAAGCCTGGGAGTGGGCCCGGGCCAACCACTGGCCTCTGCCGCCGGAGATGCCCGGCGGAGAAAGGGGCGCCTCTGCCGGCCCGCCCCTGGTCATCACCCACCCCGACGATGGCACCATCTACCGGCTCTCCCCCCTCGTGCCGGGGACCTATCAGGCCATCCGCGTCGCTGCCCGCCCGGCGGACGGCGTGCGGGTGGCCGAGGTGACGCTCTACGCAAACGGGCAACCACTGGCGACCTTCACGACCCTACCCTACGAGGTACTCTGGACCCTACAGGCGGGCGAACACACCTTCCTGGCCGTGGGACGAGACGAAAACGGGCGCCCCCTCCGGAGCGCCCCGGTTTCCATCCGCGTCCTGGCCCCCTGAGAGGGGGATGAGGCCACCTCACCTTAACTCCCCAGCCCCAGCAGCCCTCGCAGGAAGCGCAGCACCTTATCCCAGAAACCAGTCTCCTCAGAGGACGGCGCCGACTGGGGCGCGGGCTCCGGCAGCCCCGCTACCTCCACCGTCAGCGTCTGGTTCACCGTCTGCGGGCGGTTGAAATCGTCCAGGTAGTGGACGTTGACCACCACCTCCACAGTCCCCGCCTCCCGAGCGACCGCCATCGCCTCCAGCGAGGCCGAAGTCCCCCCATCCAGCGGGCCCACGTAGAGGGAGCCGTTCTGAATCTCCAGCCCCTCTCCCGTAACCTCCATCACAGTGACGTTGACCGACGTCTTCCCCAGGTTGATGACCTCCACGGGGAGCGGGAACGGCGTCCCCACCATAGCCCCCTCCACCGGGCGATAGAAGCCTATCCGGAAGATAGGACGCCGCTGGACGACCAGACTGATGCGCTGAACGTCGCTCCGGGAAGTGCCCCGCGCGTCCTCATAGGTCAGAAGGGCCGGGACGCCATAGGCTTTGGCGTCCGCCGAACCGTCCACCACCAGGGGCACCGTCACCTGGACCGTCTCCCCAGCGGGAATCCGGGGAACGAAGAGGACGTTGCCGATCTGGCGGGGGACGAAGGGCCCCAGTTCCTTGCCACCCTCACCGCCCAGCGTCAGCAGGAGACGGTACGCGTCCCCACCGCCGACGTTCTGCACAGCCAGCGTCAGGGTGAAGAGATCGCCGGGGGCCACAACAGGCGGGTCGGTCTGGACGGCGGCGATGAGCAGTTGCGGGCGGTCGGCCAGGGAACTGCTCACCTCCAGCCCCACGCTCTGACGGTCGCTGTAGGTGCCGCCACTGGTGTCGCCGTAGGAAAGGGTCAGGTCCAGCCCCACGCGCCCGCCCTGTTTGACCGTCCCCAGGACCAGCGGGAGGGTCACCGTAACCGTCCGGCCCGGAGCGATGCGGTCCACCGCGGTCATACTGCTCCCCTCTGCGGGCACCACCATTTCAGAGGAGGCGGGCCCCAACATGACACGCGTCGCCGTCCGCTCGCCCCGGTTGGCGATCTGCAGGGTCAGAGTGAACCGGCCCCCTGGCCCCAGCACCGGCGGCTCCGTCCCGGCCGACTCCACCACCAGTTGCGGTCGCCCAACCCCGCCCCCGATCACCTCCACCGCGACGGTCTGCGGGTACTCGTAGTGGTTGCCCTCAAAGTCGTTGGCGCGGAGGTTGACCTGCAGGTTGTATGTGCCAGAGGAGAGGGCCGCCGGCGCCCGCATGGTCTGGGTGACCACCACAGTGGCGTTGATGTGCATAAATCCGATCAGGTGGCCAGCCTGGCCCACTGGTGCGAAGGTCCCACCGGGAAAGGTGACCAGAGTATTCTCGGCCCCGCGACTGCCGTTGTTGTAGATTTCTATCGTCACGACGAACTCGCTCCCGGCGTAGACCCGTGCGGGCTGGACAGAGAAGTTGCGGATGGTGAGGATAGGGCGGCCAGGTGGGGGCGGGGCGGGTGGAGAAGTGGGAGTGGGGGCCGCCGTGGGCGCGACGATGGTCAGAGCAGAGGGGAGTGTGGCCGAGAAGCCCGGTTCGCTCACCTCCACCGCGTAGACACCCGCCGGCACTCCGGGCGGCACTACGGCCCGCAGCGCGTTCGGGTTGACGAACACCGTATCCAGCAGACCGTAACCCACCAGTCGGGCCACCGTCGCCGTGGTGAAGCCATTACCGTAGATGCTCAGTGTCCCCCCAGTGGTGCTGAGCATGGTTCGGGGTTCCACCCCCGTGATGGTCAGTTGGGAAGACGGTCGCGCGGCGACGGCGCTCACCGTCACCAGAGCCGCCGTCAGGCCCAGAATCAGGGCAAGGAGTATCGAGGTGCGCGGATGCATCGCGGCTCCCTCCTGCTCAAGATGTGCCAGGCACTTCCAGCGCCTGGCACATTGTTCAAAGGGTCCCCACCTGCTGCGGCAGGATTGCCTAATGCAAATGGCGGCGCCGTCGTCCTCACGCCGCCATACGGGTTTCAATATAGCGGACAGCGTCGCCTACGGTCTTAATCTGCTGAGCCTCCTCATCGGAGATGGTCCCCCCGAATTCCTCCTCAAACGCCATGACCAGTTCTACCAGGTCCAGCGAGTCGGCGCCCAGGTCCTCGCGGAAGCGGGCGTCCATTGTAACCTTCTCCGGCTCCACGCCCAGCAGGTCCACAATGATATTGACGATGCGTTCATAGATACTCATGGGTGCCTCCTTCGGGTAGATAGCGGATATTGTAGTGCAGGCAGCCGATTTGTCAACTGACCTCTGTTGACAAACCACCTCCCTGCTGGTATGATGCTACTACAATACAACACCACAGGAGTAAAGCCGTTGCGAGAGAATCACCCCCAACGCAAAGCCGACCACATCCGCATCAGCCTGGAGGAGGACGTCTCTTTTGAGACGATGACGGCGGGCTTTGAACGCTACCGGTTCGTCCACTGCGCTCTGCCCGAAATTTCCCTGGAGACGGTGGATACGACGGTCTATTTTCTGGGGAGACGATTGCAGGCCCCTCTGCTGATTTCCTCTATGACCGGCGGGACGCCTCAGGGGCGGGAGATCAACCGCCTTCTGGCCGGGGCGGCTCAGGAAGTGGGGATCGGGATGGGGTTGGGCTCCCTGCGGGCCGCGCTGGAGGAGCCGACACTGGTGGAGACGTACCGGGTGCGGGATGTGGCCCCGGATATTCTCCTCCTGGCTAACCTGGGCGCGGTGCAGTTGAACTACGGCTATACTGTGGACCACTGCCGCCGGGCGGTGGAGATGGTGGAAGCCGACGGCCTGATCCTCCATCTGAACCCCCTCCAGGAAGCCCTCCAGCCCGAGGGGCAGACCGATTTCTCCGACCTTCTGCGCAAGATAGAAGCCGTCTGTCGGGCACTGGAAGTACCCGTTGTGGTCAAAGAAGTAGGTTGGGGCCTTTCTGCCGATGTGGCCCGCCGTCTGGCCGATGCGGGGGTAGCGGCGCTGGACGTGGCGGGAGCCGGCGGCACTTCCTGGAGCCAGGTAGAGATGTACCGGTCCCAGAACGGCCTCCAGAGGGCCGTCGCCGCCGCCTTCCGGGATTGGGGCATCCCGACCGCCGAGGCCGTGCGGGAAGCCCGACGCGCCGTCCCTCATCTCCCCATCATCGCCAGCGGAGGCATCCAGGACGGCATCCAGGTTGCCAAGGCCATTGCCTTGGGGGCCACCGTATGCGGAATGGCCCGCCCGTTTCTGGTGGCAGCGGCGGAATCAAACCAGGCCGTGGTAGAGATGGCGACGGCCATCATCACCCAACTGCGCGTGGCGATGTTCGCCGTCGGCGCACCGGACCTTTCGGCCCTGGCCCGCGCGCCGCTGATTGAAGAATAAGGCCCACTTGCAGGATAACGGCAAGCCGTTGTCCTACCGCTGGCGGGGGATGCGGGCCAGGACCCGCAGCCCCATCGCCTCCAGTTCCGCCTCCTCCCGGACCGTGGGGTCCAGGTAGTGCCACAGGAGCGCCAACCCGACTCCTACCCCCAGCGCCAGCGCCAGCCGGACCGCCGGGCCCAGCAGTTGCGCCCGCAGGGACGGGGGCAACGGCACGGGCACGGGCTCATCCAGCAGACGGGCCGCCGGCCCCGCCTCCTCAGGCCAGGGAATCTGCGGAAAGTAGACGGCGCCGTTCTCCGTCAGTTCCGCCGCCACCGCCCGCGCCACCTCCACCGCCTGCGACGGGTCGGGCCAGGTCAAGTACACCACCGCAATGGACTGGGCGTTATCGGTGACAATAGCGCCCTGGATAGCGGCGGGGTCAGCGGAAACGCCCTTCTCCGCCAGTCGCGCAGCGACCGCTCTGGCAAAGGCCCGGGTACGGGCAACGTCCGCCAGCCCGTTGGCGATGTACTCCGAGGTCAGCCAGGAGTAGTACCGGTCGTAGTCCACGCTCAGGCCGGCGGGGACAGTCCCGGCGGCGAAGCGCATCACGACCTGGTAGAACGTCGGCGGGGGCCGGTAGGTGAGGACCAGATGGGCCAGCACGACCAGCACCGGTGCCACCACCAGCCACCAGCGCCGCCAGAGCACCCTCAAAAACGCGCGGAGTTCCACTTCCCCCTCCCTTTGATTCGCTACGAAGGCCCAGAGACACGAAGAGCCGTTAATGAACCTTCGTGCCTTCGCGCCCGGGTGATTTTTCCACTATCAGGCGGATTTGCTCCTCAAACACCCTGCGGTCAAACCGCGCCGCATTGCGAACGCAGTCCTGCGGGTCCACGGATTCCGGATCAAACGTGCGGACGGCCTCAGCCAGCGCTTCCGGCGTCGGTTCGTGGAAGAAAATGCCCGTCCGGCCTGGAATGACAGTATCCAGCGCGCCGCCCGCGCCAAAGGCGATGACAGGCCGCCCGGCGGCCTGGGCCTGCACTGGCGCGATGCCGAAATCCTCCACACCAGGGAGAACGTAGGCCCGGCAACGGGCGAAGAGGTCGGGCAGGGCAGAATCCGGCACGCGCCCCAGGAAGGTGACCGTCGGCCCGGCCATCGCCTCCAGCCGGGGGCGATCCCGTCCGTCCCCTGCGATCACCAGCGGCAGGCCGAGACGGCTGAACGCCTCCACCGCCAGATCAATCCGGCGATACGGGACCAGCCGAGAGACGATGAGGTAGTACTCGTCGTGGGACGGCGCAGGGCGGAAGCGACCGGTCTCCACCGGCGGGTAGATGATGGCGGACTCCCGGCCGTAGAAGCGGCGGATGCGGGCCTGGACCTCTCGCGAGATGGCGACGAAACGGGCGACCCGCTGAGCGGCTTGCCAGTCCCACCGGCGAAGGAGCGCAATGAGGGGCCGCAGGGCCCGCCGCAGCGCCCCCGGGATGGCCTCCCGCGCCGCGTACCCCTCAAAGTCCCAGACAAAGCGCGTCGGCGTCAGGCAATAACAGATGTGGACCGCCCAGCCCGTCCGCACCCTGTGGCAGAAGCCGGATTTATTGCTCAGAACGACGTCGTAGCCGGAGAGGTCCAGTCCGGAGAAAGCCAGCGGGTAGAAGAGCAGGTAGGGCTGATGATAGCGGTAGATGCCGGGCAGGCGGTCCATCCAGGTGGTGCGAATGTCCCAGGACCGGTAAGCCTCTGGCATCCCGTCCCGCCAGTAGATGGACGTGTAGACCGGGGCCTCGGGGAACATCGCCACCAGCGTCTCCAGGACGTCCTCGGCGCCCCCGCGCTGATTGAGCCAGTCGTGAACCAGAGCCAGACGCATAGGGGAATCAACCCAATCGGGCAACTCCGGTGAAGTCGCCTGCATCACGGCCCGGGGCGCAGGGCCTGCTCCACAATAGATTGGCCTCGGGGCCCGACGGTCCATTGCAAAAAGTCCCGCAACGCGCCGACGGGCTCCGCCGGCGCGGCCCAACGACAGGTGTAGAAGAGAGGATAGTCGGCAGTCGGCGCAGGAGCCCATCCCTCCAGCATCAGCACACGGACTTCACCGGTCACCCGGCTAAAGGGGACGTAACCGATGGCGCCGGGAGTCTGGGCCACCAGGCTCACCACCTTCCTGTCGTCTACGACCACCCGCGCGGTCAGCGTGAGGTCCCAGTTGCCCAGAACCGCGGCCCGTATCAGCAACTGAGTACCAGCCCCCTCTTCCCGGCTGACCACCTGGACAGGCGTCCCATCGGGCCATTCGCCGATGCGCCCCCGCAGAACCTCCCGCAATTCGGTCAGGGTCAGACTCTCCACCGGCACAGCGGGATGGACGATGACCGCCAGCGCGTCCTCGGCGAGGGGGTGGGTCCACAGCGGGCCTCCCCCTTCGGTCCAGATGAGGGCGGCGGCGTCGGCCGCGCCGGCCTGCAGCCGCTCCAGGACCTTTGCATCATTGAAGACGTTGATCTCTATGGCCACCCACGGCTTCTGGCGGTGGTATGCCGGGGCCAGTGCCTGGACTGGCCGGGAGCAAGTGTCCGAGATGACCAGGCGCAGGGTGACCGGCTCCGGGGTGACCGTCAGCGGTTGCGACGCGCAGGCGACCAGTCCCGGAATCAGCAGAAGGAACACAAATTTGACAAATTTCACGGACAAAAATCTTCGTGCCCGGCTGTCTTCGCAGTGAATATTACCCCCGCAGGGCGGCGACCGTCAGACCCAGGATGCCCAGCAGGATGCAGTAGAGGGCAAAGGGATATAGGGGCCGCCGCCGGACGTAGCGGAGCAGGAAGTGAATGCTGAGGCCGCCGGAGATGAGCGCGGTCAGGAAGCCAACAATGAAGGTGGACACCTCTCCAGCCCAGTCGCCGGACTGGAACAACTGGAACATCTGCATCGCTCCCGCGCCCAGGATGATGGGGGTGGAGAGCAGGAAACTGAAACGGGCGGCTGCTTCCCGATCCAGTCCCCGGCCCAATCCGGCGGCGATGGTGGCGCCGGAGCGGGAGACGCCGGGGAGAATGGCGACCGCCTGCGCTATCCCCACCGTCAGCGCATCCAGCCAGGAGAGGGCAGTGAGGGGGCGAGGCGGATCGTCCGGGGCGGAGGAGCGCCGCGCCCAGGCCGATTCCGCCAGCGTCAGGATGGCGGCCGTGAGAAGAAGAAATCCGGCGGCCGCCGCCGGTCGGGCAAACATCCCCTCAAAGAAGTCTTCCAGGAGAGCCCCCGCCAGGACGCCCGGTACGGTGGCAACGATGAGAAGGAGCAGCAGACGGGCATTGGGGTCGTCCAGGGAACGGGTGCGGAGTCCCTGCCAAGCCCCCTGCAGCAGCCTCACCCAATCCCGCCAGAAATAAGCGATGACGGCGACAGCCGTCCCCCAGTGGACCAGGGTGTCAAAGGCCAGGCTGGGGATGGGCCAGCCCAGCAGCCATGGGACCAGCACCAGGTGCCCGGAACTGCTGATGGGAAGGAATTCGGTAACCCCCTGCAGGAAACCCAGAAAGAGCGCGCGGAAGTCCATAATCCACCTGTTCGTTCCAATAAAACTCAGAGCGCGCGGAGGTCTCTCTGCGCTCTCTGTGATGAAAAATCAAATCGGAATCCGATACGGCGTCCGCCTGCGAAAGACGGCGATGCTCTCAAACCCAGCGGCCCGGACCATATCTAGGGCCTCCCCAAAGTCCGCGCCGACATCTTCCGGACGGTGGGCGTCGGAGCCCAGGGTGACGAATCGGCCCCCCTCTTCCCGAAACCAGCGCAGGACTTGGACCGAGGGGCCGGGCGGCCCCATTCCGCGCCGCCGGTAGGAGGTGTTCACCTCCAGCGCCTTTCCCCGTTCGGCCACTATCCGCAGGACCCGCCGCATTCGGGCCTCGTAGGGCGTCCAATCCAGTTCCGTCCATCCGTATCGGTGGAAGACCGCCCGCCGGATGATATCCAGATGGGCCAAGATGTCGTAGTCGCCCTCTTCGGCCAGGCGGGCCAGTTCGTCCAGATAAAGGACGATACCCGCGCGGAAGTCCAGGCCGTCAAAGAAGGCAGCAGTCTCCACAGGACGGTTGCCCACCCAGTGAATGGAGCCCAGAATCACGTCGTACTCGTGGGCCGCCGTGATGGCGCTCAGTTCCTGACGGAAGAGGTGGGGTTCACCGCATTCCAGCCCGATGTGGACGCGCACACGGCCGTTCAGCCGGGCCCGGCAGTCCTGAAGCCCGCTCCAGTGCTCCTCGGGCCGGAAGTAACCATAGCCCCCGTCCAGCGGATTCAGGTCCACATGGTCGGTCAGGGCGACCTCCCGCATCCCCCGGGCCCCGGCGGCCCGGCAGACCTCTTCCGGCAGGGCCTGACTGTCAAATGAAAAGCAGGTGTGGGTATGGGAATCAGGAATCACGGGGAAGATTGTACCACATGTCAGGCCAGAGGCCAAATGGACTTCCAAACTCCGGCGTTGTATGGTAGAATGCATCCCACAATGCGGTGGAAATACGGAGCCAGTTTACTTCTGGTCAGCCTGATCATTGGACTCTGCGCTCCCACTGCCCATGCTTATGGCGAGCGCCTGGTCCTGGCTTTCTACTACGCTTGGTACGACTCAGCGACCTGGGAACAGCCCCTCTCCGACTACCCGGTGCAGCGGTACATCTCTGCCGACCCGGCGACCATAGAGCGACATGTCCTCTGGGCCCGCCAGGCCGGGATTGATGCCCTGGTCCAATCCTGGTATGGCCCCTGGACCGCCAACAACCAGACGGAGACCAATTTCGCTCTGTTGCTGAACATCGCGGCCCGGCACGGTCTCTATGCCGCCGTAGACCTGGAAGTGACCAGTCCCTTCATCCACTCCACCGGCGACGTGGTCGCGGCGCTCCAGCACCTGCAGACGGTCCACGCAGCCCATCCCGCCTACCTGAGAGTGGGCGGGCGTCCCGTCGTCTTCTTCTGGCGGCAGCAGCGGTACTCTGTGGAGACCTGGCAGGCTATCCGGCAGAAGATAGACCCCAACCGGGAGATGATCTGGGTCGCGGAAGGGACGAATCTGGACTACTTGCAAGTGTTTGACGGCAACCATCTCTACAGCGTCGCCTGGGACCCGGCGCCGGAAGGGGTGCTCCTCCGCTGGGGCCGACGGGTGCGGGACTGGAGCGCGAAGAACGGTGGGGAGCGGTTCTGGGTGGCGACAGTGATGCCCGGCTACGACGACCGCGTCACTGGCCGCGCCGATGCCTTTATCCGTGACCGGGCCGGTGGGGAGTACTACCGCCGCTGCTGGCAGGGCGCGGCCCAGAGCGGGGCGGACTGGGTCATCATCACCAGTTTCAACGAGTGGATGGAAGGAACGCAAATTGAACCCAGCGTGGGGTACGGGGAGTTCTACCTGAACCTGACCCGCGAACTGGCAGGGGCGTATCGGGCCGGGACCCTGGCGCCCGTCCCTACGGCCATGCCGACCCCTTCTCCGCTTCCGTCTCCGACGCCTCTACCGCCCTCGCCGATGCCCTCACCCACCGCCACGCCGACCCCGACGCCTTCTTCCACCGCCACACCGACCCCGACGCCTTCTCCCACTGCCACGTCGACCCCGACGCCGACGCCCACTGCGACGCCCACCGCAACTCCGACGCCGAGCCCCACACCGACACCGACGCCTCAGCCCCCCCTCACGGCAGCCCTGCCCGCCTCTCTGCGGGGCACGGCTTCTTTCCTGAAAGCAAACCTCGGCCTGGTAGCGGCCGTGCTGGCGGCCTTCCTGGCCCTGGGAAAGGTGATCCGGAATGGACGGCGCAGATAATCGCCCGGTCATCTCCCGCCGTATCCACATCACTGGCATCGTCCAGGGGGTAGGGTTCCGCCCCTTCGTCTACAACCTGGCGACCCGCCTGGGAATCTCCGGCTGGGTGCTTAACAGTTCCTCCGGCGTGGAGATAGAGGCGGTGGGCCCAGAGGCCGTCCTGGACGAGTTCATCGCCCGCCTGCGGACGGACGCGCCGCCCCTGGCCCGCATTGAGCGCATCACCGTCACCCCTGGCGACCCTGTGACCGGCGACTGGCAACCCGCCTTCCGCATCCTCCACTCCGAGGCCCGGCCGGGGGAATTCGTGCCCATCTCTCCCGATGTCGCCATCTGCGAAGACTGTTTGCGGGAACTGTTTGACCCCCGGGACCGGCGCTACCGCTATCCGTTCATCAACTGCACGAACTGCGGCCCCCGCTTCACCATCATCCGGGACATTCCCTACGATCGGCCCAACACGACGATGGCCCCTTTTGTGATGTGCCCGGATTGTCAGGCCGAGTACGACGACCCGACGGACCGCCGGTTCCACGCCCAGCCCAACGCCTGCCCGGTCTGCGGGCCGCGCCTGGAATTCCGGGCCGGGCCGGACGCCCCGCCCCTTTACGGCGAAGAGGCCCTCCAGGCCGCGCGCGCGGCGATTCGGGCGGGCCAAATCGTCGCCGTCAAGGGACTGGGCGGCTTCCACCTGGCCTGCGACGCCACCGCCGACGCGCCGGTAGCCCGCCTGCGGGAGCGCAAGGGACGGGTAGATAAGCCGTTTGCCATTATGTCCTTTGACCTGGAGACGGTGGAGCGGTACTGCGAGGTGAACGACGCAGAGCGAGCGCTGCTGACCTCCCGCCAGCGGCCGATTGTCCTCCTGCGCCGCCGGGCAGATGCTCCCATTTCCCCGCTGGTGGCGCCGGGCAACCGCTACCTGGGGGTTATGCTCCCCTACACCCCCCTCCACTACCTGCTCCTGGAACCGGCGGAGGGCTTCCCGGTCGCGCTGGTGATGACATCCGGCAACTACTCCGAGGAGCCCATCGTCACCGATAACGGCGAGGCGCTCCGGCGCCTGGCCGCGCTGGCCGATGCGTTCCTGCTCCACAACCGGGAGATTCACGCTCGTTGTGATGATAGCGTCACCCGCATCGTTCGGGGCGCCGAACTCCCCATCCGGCGCTCGCGCGGCTATGCCCCGTACCCCGTCCACCTGCCCTTTCCGGTCCGGCCCGTCCTGGCGGTGGGGGCCGAACTGAAGAACACCTTCTGCCTGACCCGGGAGCAGTATGCCTTCCTTAGCCAGCACATCGGCGACATGGAGAACTACGAGACGCTGCGCTTCTTTGAGGACATGGTGGAGCAACTCCAGCGGACCTTTCGGGTGGAGCCGGAGGCTGTTGCCCACGATATGCATCCGGCCTACCTGGCCACCCGATACGCGCGCGACCTGGCGGACCGCCTGCCGCTGGTCCCCGTCCAACACCACCATGCCCACATCGCCGCGTGCATGGCGGAGAACGGGCTGACGGGCGACCGCCCGGTCATCGGCGTGGCCTTTGACGGCACCGGCTACGGGACAGACGGGGCCATCTGGGGCGGGGAGTTCCTGATTGCGGACTACGCGTCCTTCCGGCGAGCGGCGCACCTGCGCTACATCCCCCTTCCCGGCGGCGATGCGGCGATCCGGAGGCCCTACCGGGTGGCCCTGGCCCATCTCTGGGCGGCGGGGGTTCCCTGGGACGAAGGGTTGCCACCCGTGGCCGCCGCGACAGAGGCCGAACGGGCCATCCTGGAGCGCCAACTGGCCCGGGGGCTGAACACCGTCCCCACCTCCAGTATGGGGCGGCTATTTGATGCCGTCGCCGCGCTGGCGGGGGTGCGGCAAGAGATCAACTACGAGGCCCAGGCGGCGATAGAACTGGAGATGCAGGTGGCGGACGGTGTAGAGGAGGCATACCCCTTTGGGGCGGGGGAGGAGATAGACCCGGCGCCGGTGATTCGGGCCGTCGTGCAGGACGTGCGGGACGGGGTACCCATCGGCATCATTGCGGCCCGGTTCCACAACGGGGTGGCGGCCATGGTGCGGGACGTTTGCGGGCGCCTGCGCTCGGAGACCGGCCTGAACGAGGTGGCTCTCTCCGGCGGCGTCTTCCAGAACAGGACTCTGCTGGAGAAGACCGTGGCGCTGCTGGAGGAAGCCGGTTTCACTGTGTACACTCACCGCCTGGTTCCGCCCAACGACGCCGGCATCTCCCTGGGCCAGGCAATCATCGCGGGGCGGAGTACTGGCTACCACAATTGGGGTAGCGACCAGAAGTGAGGACATCTCCCTTTTCACGTTTCACTTTTCACTTTCCAAAGGAGCCCCCTATGGACCAAACTCTCATCCTGATTATCTTCATCGTCGCTATGCTGGGCTTTATGTTCTGGAACCAGTGGCGGATGCGCAGGCAGTACCAGCAGCGAATGGAAGAACTCCAGGTGGGCGACGAAGTGATGACCATCGGAGGCATCTACGGCAAATTGACCTACCTGGACCGAGAGGGTGGCCTGGCGCGCTTAGAGATTGCCCCTGGGGTGGAGATTCATCTCAACATCAGGGCCATCAGCCAACGGGTGAGACCCGCGGGCGGGTGAACCTGGCGGCCGTCACCCCAAAATTTCCACCGCCACGCTCATCCCCAACCCGCCGCTGACGCACAGGGTCGCCAGACCCAGCGTCCGACCGCGCACGCGCAGGGCGTTGAGGAGGGTGACCAAGATGCGCGCGCCCGAACAGCCGGTCGGATGCCCCAGCGCGACCGCGCCACCGTGAACATTGCGACGAGCCGGGTCCCAGGGTAACTCCCGCTCCACTGCCAGCACCTGCGCAGCGAAGGCTTCGTTCAGTTCTATCAGATCAAAATCGTTCAGGGAAAGGCCCGTGCGCTCCAACAGGCGATGGGTGGCGGGAACAGGGCCCAGTCCCATCTCTCGGGGGTGGACGGCGCCGGAGGCGAAGCCCCCAAAGCGCGCGATGGGCAAAAGCCCGTGGGCCTGGGCCCATTCGGCGGAAGCGACGACCAGCGCGGCGGCGCCGTCGGCGATGCCGGACGCGTTCCCAGCGCTGATGGTGCCGTCCTTCCTGAAGGCCGGGGGGAGTTTCGCCAGTTTCTCCAGCGACGTGTCCGCCCGAGGGCGCTCGTCTCGTTCCACGATGACCGTCCCTCCTTTGGGGCCGGGGACCCCCACCGGAACGACTTCGCCTGCGAAGGCGCCGTTCTCCCAGGCCGTCACTGCCTTCTGGTGGCTCTCCAGCGCGAACTGATCCTGCTCCGCGCGGGAAATCCCATACCGCTCCGCCAGCAGTTCCGCCGTCTCCCCCATCAACATCTCCGCCAGCGGGCACATATACCCATCCCGGTACATGGCGTCCACCACCGTATCCTCTCCCAGCCGGTAGCCCCAGCGGGCCTTCAGCAGGAGATAGGGAATCTGGGACATCTGTTCCACGCCGCCGACCAGGACGGCCCTGTTCTCGCCGGTGAGGATAGATTGCACCCCCAGGGTGACCGCCTTGAGGCCGCTGGCGCAGGCCTTGTTGACGGTGAAGGCGGGCCGGTCCACGGGGACGCCGCTATGCCAGGCGACCTGCCGGGCGACGTTGGGGCCGTTCCCGGCCTGGCGGGCACACCCGAAGACGACCTCATCCATCGCGTCGGCGGGGACACCGGCCCGCTCCAGCGCGGCCCGCGCAGCGACCGCCCCCAACTGGGCCGCTGGGACCTCCTTCAGCACGCCGCCGAATGCCCCGATGGGCGTCCGCACGGCGGAGAGAATAACGACTTCCCGAGTATCCATAAGCCCTCCATCGGGTAAATCACGAACCAGCGAGACCCCCTCGCTGATTCTACGACCGGTACACCCCCAGCGGGTCCAGTTCCTCCCGCAGAAGGCGCAGTTCCTCCGGAGTGGGCGGTTCTGTCTCCGTCAGGTTGGGAGAGACGCGGGGGTCCCAGCCCATCTCCGCCCGCACGTCCTCCAGCCGGACCCCCGGATGCAGGCTCATCACCACCATCTCGCCGCTGGCGGGGTCAAACCGGAAGACGCATTTATCGGTGACGACGACCTGCGGCCCCCGACCGGGCATCCCCAGCCGCTCCCGCTCCCCCGAGCCGCCCAGGTGGCCCGGACTGGTGAGGAAGTCCAGTCGCTCCACGAAGGACCGGCGGCTGAGACGCATGATGATGAACACCTGTCGGGCGTGGATGGCGATTTCGCATGCGCCCCCGGAGCCGGGCAGACGGACTTTGGGGTGAGCATAGTCGCCGATGACGGTGGTGTTCAGATTGCCGTAGCGGTCAATCTGGGCGCCGCCCAGAAAGGCGACGTCTATCCGGCCGCCCTGGAGGTAGAGGCCGAAGAGGTCGGCCATAGAGCAGACGGAGAGCGCGCCGGTGACGAGAGCCGGGTCGCCGATGGAGAGGGGCAGGCGGGCCGGCCGCGCCCCATAGACCCCACTCTCATAGACCAGTTCCAGGTCCGGCGCCACCGTCCGCTGGGCCAGATTGCAAGCGATGTTGGGCAATCCCACGCCCACAAAGACGGTCCGGATGCCCGCCAGCGCTCGCGCGGCGGCGACAATCATCATCTCGGAGGGAGAATAATCGCTCATATTCACCTCTGCGATGGGGACCACTGAAAGCAGTGGTCCTGACTGCTATCCGTAGTTGACTGGTCGGGCCCAGGCCTGGGCGGGTTTGAGCCGCTCCCAGGTCTCCTGGCCCACCTTCTCCACGTACTCCGCCCGGTTCCGGACCCCGTAGACCCACTCCTCCAGCCAGGCGCGGGTGGCGGCCTCATCCCGGCTAATCTCATCCCAGCGCAGGTAAAAGTCGTTATCCCGGTCGTAGTAGCCCTGGACGTAGGAGGGATGGGCGCCGCAGGGTTCGTGGACCACCGCGTCCACAATCAGGCCGGGGATGAGGGTCCGGTTGGGGTCGGACCGGATGACCTCCTCGTCCACCACTTCCTCCACCACGACAATGACGTGCTTTGCGGCGAAGGCGGCCTCTTTCTGAGCCCCCAACAGCCCCCAGAGTTGGGTGTTGCCGTTGACATCGGCCCGCTGGGCGTGGATGATGGCGACATCCGGGTTGAGGGGCGGCACCACGGCGACCGGGCCGTCCCCGTAGGGGCTCTCCACAAACTGGATGCGGGGATTCACCTTCGGCAGGTCGCTCCCCACGTAGGAGCGCAGGGGGAAGAAAGGGAGACAGTAGGCTCCGGCGATGTAGCGGGCGACCATCCCGAAGTGGGAGTACTCCTCCAGTTCCAGCGGGGCGGGGATGGATTTTTCCACTGCGCGCCGGACGGCGTGCAGGGGCCCCACGCCGGGGTTGCCCAGGTACGAGAAGACCAGTTTGCGGGCACATCCGGCAGCAACCATTTGATCGTAGACCAGGTCGGGGGTCATCCGGCAGAGGACCAGGTCGCGCCGGCCCTGACGGATGATTTCGTGGGCGGCGGCGAAACAGATACAGGCCGTAAAGCCCTCTATGGCGACGGTATCGCCGTCATGGACATAAGTAGCGATAGCGTCGTGCATCGTGGTGAGTTTCACGACATCCTCCGGCGATAGGGTGTTAGGAAAAGAGAAGGTTGAGGGCGAGCGTCTTCGTCGCCTGCCCTCAACCCCGACGCTCCTCGGAGCGGAAGTCCCGCGGGGTCACTCCCCGGCCTCTATCCGGAGAACGACCTGCCCGATACCGATCAGGTCGCCCACATCCACCACGGTCGGACGATTGACCGGTTCATCGTTGAGAGTGGTGCCATTCTTGCTCCCCAGGTCTTCCAGCCACCAGTGCCCCTCCCGCCAGGTAATCAGAGCGTGGTGGGCCGAGACGAAGGGATCGGGCAAGCAGATGGTGCTGGAGGGCGCACGTCCCAGAGAATTCACCTCCTGGAGAGGGAAAATGGTGCCCGGATCAGGCCCGCGCTCTCCGGCCGTCACAATCACCAGACGCATCTCTTCCCGGGGAACCGTTTCCCGTCCGGCGCTGCGGCGCAGGTCACGCCAAAGCAAAAAGAGAAGCGCGGCCAGGAAAGCGTAGAGGAGTAGGGCCAGAAGGATGCGCAGGATCAGCAAAAGAATTTCTCCCGCCATTATCTCGGTTCCTGGGGCTGGACGGGGATTCCCTCTGTGATAGACGCTTCTTCGGATGGTTCACCGGGAGAGGGTACCGGCTCTTCGCCATAGATGATTTCAAAACCCGCCAGAGAGATAACGTCCCCGGAACGGAGGACACACTCCTGTACGGGGTAACCGTTGACCAGCGTCCCGCCGGAACTGCCCAGGTCGTAGAGGACGTAGCGACCGTAGCGGCGGCGGAGTTGGGCGTGGTGGCGGGAGACATGCGGATGCTCTATGATGACGTCATTATCCAGTGCCCGCCCAATGTTGACCGTGGGCGCGCTCAGGGGCACGTGGCGCTGTCCACCGATGATGAGAAAACAGCGCTCCGGGGGAGGTTCGGGGGAGGGCAGCACCCCCCCGCTCATCTGGCAGGTGGCGCTTTCATCATCCCCTTCTGCGGGCTCCCGGAATGCCTGGACGACGACCGTGTGGGGCGGCAAATTCGGGAGCGAGTTTAGAATGATCCGGGGCGCCGTCGGCAAGACCATCCCCGCCTGACGGGCCACTTCCTCCACATAACGGGCCAGTTCCTCTTCCGGCGCAGGATGGCGCGCCCGCAGCGCATCCAGGTCCTGGGGGTGGAGGTCAATCTGGTAATGGGTCGGGGCCAGGAGGGTGCCATCGGCAGCCTGGAAGCAGGCATCTTCCACTGCCCGAGCCAAGTGGTTAGCGACTTCCAGCGGGTGGATTTGCCCGCCAAAGAGCCGGGCGAACGTCCCCTCTACCCATTGTTCTGCCAGAGCCTCAAAGCGCGCGATGCGATTCATACCGGTGAAATTGTATGCCAGGCCCCGCCGATTGTCAAGCGTTTGCGAAGCCCTTCCCGATAGGGTATAATACCGTCATCTGAAACAGGAGGAAGAGATGCGCACATTGATGGTCACTGGAGGGGCTGGGTTCATCGGCTCCAACTTTGTCCGCTACATGCTCCAGAAATACCCGGATTACCGCATCGTCGTCTACGACAAATTGACCTACGCGGGCAACCTGGCCAATCTCAAAGATGTGGCGGAGAACTTCGCGGGGCGGTATGCCTTCATCCACGCCGACATCTGCGATGCGGAGAAGGTGCGGGAGACAATTCGCGCCTTCGGAGCGGATGCCATCGTCAACTTTGCCGCTGCCACCCACGTGGACCGCTCCCTGATGGAACCGGACGAGTTCATCCGCACCGACGTCCTCGGCACGTATGTGCTGCTGGAAGCGGCGAAGGAGTTCGGGCTGGAACGGTATCACCAGGTGAGCACCGATGAGGTGTACGGCGAGATTATGGAGGGACGGGCGAAAGAGACGGACCCCCTGCATACCCGCAGCCCGTATTCGGCCTCCAAAGCGGGCGGCGACCTGCTCTGTATCGCCTATTATACCAGTTTCGGGGTCCCGATGACCATCACACGCGGCTCCAACAACATCGGCCCGTACCAGTACCCGGAAAAGGTGGTACCGCTCTTCATCACCAACGCACTTGACGACCAACCACTGCCACTCTACGGTGATGGCTCCCAGATGCGGGACTACCAGTACGTCCTGGATCACTGCGAGGGGATAGACATTGTGCTCCACCGGGGCCAGCCGGGCGAGATCTACAACCTGGGCACCGGTATGGAGACACGCAACATTGATATGGCGCGCGCCATCCTGGACCTCCTGGGGAAACCGTATTCGCTCATCCAGCCCGTCCGGGACCGCCCCGGCCACGACCGCCGCTACGCGCTGGACATCAGCAAAATCCGCGCGCTGGGATGGGAATCGTCCCACACCTTCGCGGAGGCCCTGGAGAAGACAGTGCGCTGGTATGTGGAGAATGAATGGTGGTGGCGGCCCATCAAGAGCGGGGAGCACTACCGGGAATACTACCGGCGGCAGTATGAGGGGCGGGAGATTCGGCTGAAGGTTGTCTAACTACGGCGACGACGTCAGCGGCACCGATTGGGACCACCGTAAATGGGTGAATCGGAAAGAAGTCCGGGAGCGACTCTTCTAACCGGCAGCGGAGGCTTGCCTGGAGATTTGAGTACGCCCGGGAATCAGTTCCGAAAAACCAACTCCACGTTTCTCAGCGCTGGTCTGCGTCCGATGGTACTTGACCGAGCCGGATTGAGTATCCGGTGACTTCCATACCGGTATAACAAGTCCTCAGACTCTTTGGAATTGTGAGGGGCATCCTTTCTGGTTTGCTGAAATCTTTCGCCCGGGCCTGCAAGGAGTTTGACCTGCTGGCAGAGGGCGACCGGGTGGCGGTGGCTCTCTCCGGCGGCAAGGACAGCACCAGTCTGCTGGACCTGATGCTCCGTTACCGGGAGCGGGCCGGTTTTTTCTACGAAGTGGTTGCCGTCCACGTCGTGGGCACCGCCGCCGGATTCCCCGACCTGACCGGGATGCTGGCCCCCTGGCTGGAGGCGCGCGGAGTGGACTACCACTTCGTCCCGCTGGAACTCCCGCCGGAGGAGCCGCTGCCGCTCAATTGCTTCCGCTGTTCCTGGAACCGTCGCAAGGCGCTCTTCCTAGCTGCGGACGCGCTGGGCTGCAACAAACTGGCCCTCGGCCATCACGCCGATGACGCCGCCGTCACCACCCTGATGAACTTGCTCTTCACGGGTCGTCTGGAGACCCTGGAGCCGAAGGTGACATTCTTCGGCGGACGGATTACCGTCATCCGGCCGCTGGTCTACATCCCGGCCAAAAATCTGGCCGCCTACGCGCGGGCCCTGGACTTCCCGGTGGCTCCGCCCTGCCCATACGGGCAGGACGCCAACCGTCAGAAAATAGAAGACTTTCTGCGCCATTTTGGCCCCCGCCAGCAGGCCCACATCCGGGCCAATCTCTGGCGGGCCACCCGGAAGGAATCAGCAAAGCAGCCAGCCACCGATCCGCGGATTCCGTGATTCTTCAGTATGCGCCTCCAACGTCTGGAACTTCAGGGTTACAAATCTTTCGCCGACCGGACAGAGTTCGTCTTCCCGACCGGCATCACAGCGATTGTCGGCCCCAACGGGTCCGGCAAATCCAACATCGCCGACGCCATCCGCTGGGCCCTGGGCGAGCAGAGTTTGCGCCTCCTGCGCGGCAAGACCACCGAGGACATGATTTTCTCCGGCGGCGGCCGTCGGCCCCGGGCAGGGATGGCCCAGGTGCTCCTCACTCTGGATAACGGCGACGGCTGGCTCCCCGTGGATTTCGCCGAAGTGACCCTCGGGCGGCGCGCCTACCGCTCCGGCGAAAGTGAGTATTTGTTCAACGGCAACCGCGTCCGCCTGCGGGACCTGATGGATCTCCTGGCCGAAAGCGGTCTGGCCCAGCGCACCTACACCGTCATCGGCCAGGGATTGGTGGATATGGCCCTCTCCCTCCAGCCCCAGGAGCGGCGCGCCCTCTTTGAGGAAGCCGCCGGTATCGCTGTCTACCGTGCCCGGCGGGAAGAGTCTGCAGCCCAATTGGATGAGACGGAGCGCAACCTGGAGCGGGTGCGCGACCTCCTCAGCGAAATCGCCCCTCGCCTGAAGCGCCTGGAAGAGCAGATGGCCCGCTTTCAGGAGTATGAGCGGGTCTCCGGCTATCTGAAGCAACTCCAGCGGGCCTGGTACGGCTACCACTGGGGCCAGGCCCAGCAGGAACTGGCGCGAGCACAAGAGCGAACCCGCGCGGCCGAAGAGGCCCTGGCTGCCCGGCAGGCCGAGGCGGAAACGCTCGCTGCCCGCCTGGCCAGCCTGCGCAGTCGCCAGACCGAACTCCGCAACGACCTGCGGGATGCCTACCGGCGCATCGCCGACCTCCACGAGCGCATGGACGCCGCTCAGCGGGAACTGGCCGCGCTGACCGAACGCTCCCGCCTGCTGGCGATCCGGGAGGAAGAACTGCGCGCGGAACTGGAGCCCCTCCAGGCCCAGGAGACAGCCCAGGTAGAACGGGTGCGCGCGGCCCAGGCCCAGGAAGCGGAACTCCGGGAGCGGGTGACCGCGCAGGAAGCCCGCGTCGCCGCGCTGGAGGCGGACCTGGCCGACCTGCGCCGTCAGGCCCGGGAGCAGGCCGCCGAGCGGGAACGGATAGAGGCCGAACTGCGCGCGCTGCGGGTCCGGCGGGACGAACTGGAGGCATCGCTGGCCCAGACCCAGGCCCTCCAAGCCCGCCTGGAAGCAGAAAGGGAACTCCTGACCCGTATGCGGGACGAAATGGCCGGCCTGGCCGAAGGGACGCGCCGCCTGCTACAGGCCGGATTGCCAGGAGTCCTCGGACTGGTGGGCCAGATACTGCGGGTGCCGCCGGAGTGGGAGCGGGCAGTGGAGGCCGCCCTGGGCTCGCGCATGGAGGCCCTCGTGGTGGAGGATTGGGAGACGGTGCGGGCCGCACGCCGCCTCCTGGGCGCAGACGGGCGGGCCATTCTGCTCCCGCTGGCGGAAATCAACGTGGCGCAAGATTCATCTGTAGCGCAAGATAAATCTTGTGCTACAATGGTTTCCTGCGAAGAGCGCTTCCAGCCCCTGGTTTATGCTCTGCTGGGACGGGTCTGGCTGGTGGAGGACCTGGAAGAGGCCCGCGCGCGGGCCCCGACCCTGCCGCCAGGGGGCCGGTGCGTCACCCGGGAGGGCGAAATCGTCGCCGCCGATGGGACCGTCACCGTGGGCCGCGCCGGAGGTGGCCTGTTGGCCCGGGAGCGGACCTGGCAGGAACTGCCCGGCCAATTGGAGGCCGTCCGCCGGAAACGGGAGGAGCAGGAAACGGAACTGGCCTGTGTCGTCCAGGCGATCGCCGAGGGGGAGGCGCGTCGCCAGGAGGCCAGCCGTGCGGCCGATCAGGCCGCCGCCGACCTGGCCCAGGCGGAAGCCCCTCTGGCGCAGGCCCGTACCGACCTGGCGCTGGCCCGCCAGGCGCTGGAGAACGGGCGCGCGATGCTGGCCCGCGAGCGGGCCGCGCTGGAGCGAATCCGGCAGGAGTCCGAGACCCGACGCGCCCGCCTGAGCGAACTGGCCCGGGAGCGGAAAGCGGTCAGCGAGCGCCTGGAAGCCCTCCGGCAGGAGACGGCCCGTCACGAAGAGGCGCTCCGGAAGGCCCGCGCCCGCATCGGCCCGGCGGAGGAGGAACTGAACCGCCTCTCGGCCGAACAGGACGCGGCCGAAGCCGAAGAGCGACACCTGGCCACTCGCATCCGTCAGGCGGAGGAAAAATGGAACGCGGCCCGCCTGGAGGTCTCCCGCGCCCAGGACCGCCTGACCCGTCTCCAGGAGCGCATCCAGGAAGACCTGGGACTGGTGGACCTGGAAGTGCGCGGCGGTGTCCGGCTCCAGCAGCCGCTGCCGCTGGAGCCGCTGGTCACTTCCCTGCCCGTAGTGGAGGTCCTGCCGGAAGGGCTGGAGGAAGAAATTCACCGTCTCAAGGCCCGTCTGCGCCAACTGGGGCCAATCAACCCCGGCGCGCCGCAGGAGTACGCCGAAGTGAACGAGCGCTACCGCTTCCTCTCCGAGCAGGTCACCGATCTGGAGACGGCGTCGGCCCGACTGCGCGCCGTCATCGCAGACCTGGATCAGATAATGAAGCAGGCATTCCGGGAGACCTTTGAGGCCGTTGCCCAGGCCTTTGAGGAGAACTTCACCCGTCTCTTTAACGGCGGGTCGGCCCGCTTGGAACTGACCGACCCCGACGAGCCGGCCCGCACCGGCGTGGACATCCTCGCCCGCCCCCCCGGGAAACGGCTACAAAGCCTGGCCCTGCTCTCCGGCGGTGAGCGGGCCCTGACCGCTGTCGCCCTCATCTTCGCTATCCTCAAAGTCCGCCCGACCCCCTTCTGCGTCCTGGACGAGGTGGACGCAATGCTGGACGAGGCGAACGTGGCCCGCTTCCGGGACCTGCTGACGGAACTGGCGCAGCGCACCCAGTTTATCGTCATCACCCACAACCGGGGGACCGTGGAGGCCGCCGACACCGTCTACGGCGTCTCTATGGGCCCCGACGGCGTCAGCCAAGTCCTCTCTTTGCGGTTGAACGGGAGAGAGGACGCGGATAGACGCGGATAGACGCGGATAAACGCGGATGGGGTTGAACTCCAGCGCCCGCAGAGAACACGGAGAATTCCTCAAATCTTTGCATCCTCTGCAATTTTTGCGGTAAAAGGGAATCCAATGGCAAAAGTGGCGGTTCTCACGACCGGCGGGACGGTGGCGATGCGCCACGATCCGGCGCGCGGCGGCGCGGTTCCGGCGCTGAGCACGGCCGACCTGACCGCCGTCCTCCCACCCGGCGCACCGGAACTGGCCGTGGAGGAAGTCTGCAACCTACCCAGTTCCCACTTCACTCTGGGCGATCTCTGGCACATCCGGGAGCGGGCTGCCGCGTGGGCGGCGGACCCGGAGGTGTCGGGCATTGTCATCACCCACGGGACAGACACCATGGAGGAGACAGTCTATCTGCTGGACCTGACCGTCCCCGGCGAGACGCCCCTCGTGCTCACCGGCGCGATGCGGACGGCCTCAGAGGTCGGCGCGGATGGCCCGGCGAACCTCTGGGCGGCGGTGCGGGTGGCTGCCTCTCCCCGGTCGCGCGGGTTGGGCGCGATGGTCGTCCTGAACGATGAAATCCACGCCGCGCGCTTCGTCACCAAGACCGACACCCTCTCCACCGCCACTTTCCAGTCCCCTGGCTGGGGGCCGCTGGGCCGTGTGGAGGGAGACCAGGTCCACATCCCCTGGCGACTGCCGCGGGAACTCATCCCCTGCTCGCGCCCAGAGGAGCGGGTGGTGCTCATCAAACTGGCCGTGGGGATGGGAGCGGAACTGCTGGAGGACGCGCTGGCGCGGGGCGCGCGGGGTGTGGTCCTGGAAGCGCTGGGAGCCAGCCGGGTTCCTCCCTGGTGGCTGCCCGTCATAGAGCGGGCCATAGCGGCGGGCGTGGCCGTCGTCATCGCCAGCCGCTGCCCCTCCGGCCGGGTCTGGGACGCCTACGGCTACGTGGGCAGCCACCGGACCCTCCGGGAGATGGGGTGCCTCTTCTCTCCAGGCCTGAATGGCCCCAAGGCCCGCATCCGCCTGATGGTCGTCCTGGGTGCGGCGCAGGACACCGCAGAGGTGGCCGCCCTGTGGAACAAAAATCCAGACCCGGGAGAGCACGAATGTCCATAGAGTTCCTCCTCCTGTACCTGATTACGTTCGTCCTGTTTCTGGATACTCACGGCCTATCTCCCCTCATCGCGCCCTACGCCCGCTCGCTGGGGGCCTCCGTCGGCCTCGTCGGGTGGGTCGTAGGGGCCTTCTCGCTGGCCAATCTCCTCGGGAATCTGAGCGGCGGGATGTGGGCGGATCGCGTGGGACGGAAAACCCCCCTGATTGTAGGGTTGCTGACGGTAGGGGTGGCGCTCCTGGCCTACCCGACCCTCCAGTCGCCGCAGGCATTGCTGGCTGTCCGCGCGCTGCACGGTATGGGGAGCGCGCTGGTGGCCCCCGCGTGCCTGGCCTATCTGGGCGACGCCTCATCGCCCGTGGCTCGGGGGCGGACAATGGCTCTCTACGGCGTCGCTTACGGGATGTCCGGCCTGATCGGCCCGCCGCTGAGCGGCCTGATCCGGGACCAGTTCGGATACCCTGCCATCTTCCTCGGCCTCGCGACTCTGATGTTCCTGGCGGTGCTGGCCGCCCTCGGATGGCTGAGGGGAGGACGCCTCTCGCAAAAAGACCCTGGTTCCCCCGGCGCCTGGCGGGCACTGCTGCGTCGACGGCTCTCCGTCTCCTTCGTCGCCGCGTTCTGCTGGATGTTCGCCCTGGGGACTCTCCTGGTTTTCCTGCCGCTGAGGGGAGAAGCGCTGGGATTCTCCGCCGCGCAAGTGGGGATGCTCTTTGGTAGTTTCGCCCTCGCAGCCAGCCTGCTCCAGGCCTCCCCCCTGGGCCGTCTCTCCGACCGATGGGGACGGCTTCCGATGATTATGGTGGGACTGGCGCTCATCGCGATAGCCCTCCTGATTCTCTCCCCACTGACCGTATGGGGGCCGATGATGGGCGCGATGTTCCTCTACGGCCTAGGCTTCGGCGTGCTCTTTCCGGCTAAATCGGCGCTCATCGCCGATGAGACCACGCCTCTCACCCGGGGGAAGGCTTCGGGGGGCTTCTCGGCTATGTTCTCCATAGGGATGATTGCGGGGACCGGGATGGCTGGGGCGATGGAGCGCTGGCATCAGACCGTCGGTCTGCATCCCTTCCAGATTACCGCGCTGGTGGTGCTGGGTGGTCTGCTCTGGGCCGCCGTCGTCAGCCTGACCGACCGCCGGAAACGGAGCGCGTAGCGCAGGCCGCCGGACCTGCTACTCCCTTGCGAGATACGATCTGAAGAGGAGGTACACTCTGGAACCCATAGACCTGGCCCGACAGATTATAGACGTCATCATAGACAAGAAGGGAGAAAACATCCTGCTCCTGGACATTCAGGAACTGACTATGCTGACCGACTACTTCGTCCTCTGCAGCGGCACCAGCGACCGGCAACTGCAGGCGCTGGAGAGCGGGATACGGGAGGAGATTGAGAAAACGCTGAACGTGTCTCCCCTGCACGTGGAAGGAGAGCCGTCATCCGGCTGGATTCTGATGGACTATGGCCCGGTAGTGGTGCACATCTTTGATCCCCAGGTCCGGTCCTACTACAACCTGGAAGCCCTCTGGCGGCGCGGTCGGGTGATTGTGCGCATCCAGTAACGCTTTGTTATCATCCTAAAGACACCGATGCAAAAAATCTCCGTGCCTTTGGGGCAGAAAAACGTAGGGGGTGTTCTATGCAGTCCCAACTGAATGATCTGAGCATCCGTATTGGTGGCGAAGCCGGAATGGGGCTGGAGTCCAGCGGCGTGGGGTTCTCCCAGGCCCTGGTGCGCGGCGGACTCCACGTCTTCGGCCTCCCCGACTACCATTCCCGCATTCGCGGCGGCCATAACTTCTTCACCGTCCGCATTGCCCGCCGTCCCCTCTACAGCCACACCGAACCGGTTCACCTGCTCCTGGCGTTGGATCAGGAGACGGTGCGGCGGCACATCGGCGCGCTGGTCCCGGGTGGCGCCGTCGTCTACGACGAAAAGGACGGCCTCCCCGACATCCCCCGGAGGTCCGACGTCCACTACTTCTCTATCCCGCTTTCCAAACTGGCCGAGGAATCCGGCGGGAACGCCATTATGCGCAACACTCTGGTCTTCGCTGTCGCTGCCGGACTCATCGGGTTTGACCCCACATACATTGAGAGCGTGGCACGGGACAACTTCGCCCGTAAAGGGCAAGCGGTGGTGGATAGCAACCTCCGGGTGATTGCGGCGGGCGTAGAGGCTTCCCGCCCCTTTCAGGCCGACTTCCCCTTTCGGATGGAAGCGGCTCCTGGCGCGCCGCGGCGGCTCCTGCTCAACGGCAACCAGGCCTTTGCGATGGGCGCGCTGGCGGGTGGCTGTCGCTTCGTCTCCGGCTACCCGATGACGCCAGGCAGCCCCGTTCTGGAGTGGATGGCGGGCCACGCCGAAGAGTACGGCGTCGTCACCCTTCAGGTGGAGGACGAGATCGCCGCGCTCTGTATGGCGATCGGTGCCGGCTACGCCGGAGTCCGGGCTATGACCCCTACCTCTGGCGGTGGCTTCTCCCTGATGGTAGAGGCCCTGGGCCTGGCCGGGATGACGGAGGTCCCCGTTGTTGTCTACGAGGCGCAGCGGCCCGGCCCCTCCACCAGCCTGGCAACCCGGACCGAACAGGGCGATCTTCTTTTCGTCCTCCACGCTTCCCAGGGCGAGTTCCCGCGCATCATCCTGGCTCCGGGGACGGTGGAGCAGGCTTTTGAAGTCGGTTGGCGAGCCTTCAACCTGGCCGAGCGCTACCAGACCCCCGTTATCGTCCTCTCCGACCACTATCTGGCGACCTCTATCCGGGACGTCGCGCCCGAAGACTTGGACTTTGACGCGGTGGTCATAGACCGGGGCGAATGGCTGACGGAGGCGGAACTGGACAACCTGGAGGGCGACTATAAACGCCACCAGTTCACCGAGAGCGGCGTCTCCCCGCGCGCCATTCCCGGCCACCCGAAAGCGGTCCACGCCTCCTCCAGCGACGAGCACGACGAGTATGGCCACATTGAGGAGAACGCGGAAAACCGCCGTCGGATGCACGAGAAGCGCATGCGGAAACTGGAGACAGCCCGCGCCGAGATGCGCCTTCCGGCTGCCTACGGCCTCAACGACGCCGACCTCACCCTTATCGCCTGGGGCTCCACCTACGGGCCGCTGCGGGAGGCAGTGGATCGGCTGAACGAGCAGGGCCTGCGGGCCCAGATGCTCCACTTCACCGACATCTGGCCGGTTCCCCATGGCACGGAGGCCCTGTTGACCGGCGAGACCATCGCCGTAGAGGGCAACTACTCCGGCCAGTTCGCTGACCTGCTCCGTATGGCGACGGGTCACACCGTCTCCCGCCGCATCCTCAAGTGGGACGGCCGCCCGATTTCGCCGGAGTACATCACGAACCACGTTTTACGTTTCACAAATCACAGGAAAAGTGAAACGTGATTAGCGGCAAAGGAGGCACGATGGTGACAGTAGACGATTTCGCCAGTCCCGTTCGTCCCACCTGGTGTACCGGGTGCGGGAACTTTGCGATATGGAACGCGGTGAAGCGGGCGCTGGCGCAGGCCGGCCTGGCGCCGCATCAGGTGATGCTGGTGAGCGGCATCGGCTGCGGGAGCAAACTCCCCGATTATACCCGCGCGAACGGCTATATGACCCTGCACGGCCGGACAGTCCCGGTGGCAACAGGGGTCCGGTTGGCCAACCATCACCTGCGGGTGGTCTGCACCCACGGCGACGGCGACGCCTACGCGGAAGGGCTGGGCCATATGCTCCATGCCGCCCGCCGCAACATCGGCCTGGTGGATATCATCCAGGATAACCGCATCTACGGCCTGACAAAAGGACAGTACTCTCCCACCAGCGACCGGGGTCGGGTGAGCAAAACCTCCCCGTGGGGTTCCTTTGAACTTCCGGTCAATCCCATCGCGCTGGCGCTGGCGGCCGGCGCGACCTTTGTCGCCCGCGCCTGGTCCGGCGACCTCCAGCACCTGACGGAGACCATCGTCCGCGCGCTGGGCCATCGCGGCTACGCGCTGATAGACGTCTTCCAGCCCTGCGTCACCTTCAACCGGCAAAACTCCTACGAGTTCTACCGCCCCCGCGTCTACAAACTCCAGGACGACCCGGATTACGACGTCACGGACAAAATGGCGGCCTTCGCGAAGGCCCTGGAGTGGGGCGACCGCATCCCCATCGGAGTATTCTACCAGGTAGAGGACCGGCCCGCGTACGAGGAACAGGTCCCCTCGCTGCAAGCCGGCCCGCTGGCGCTCCGGCCCCTGGAGAAACTCCGCCCAGAGCAGGTCCAGCGGTTGCTGGAGGAGGTAATGTAACCGATTTGTTCGCAGTCAGACCCGTAGCGCAGCGAAGTGGCATCAACGCCGGAGTCAGGCGCAAAGTGCTTGTCCACGCGGCTTCGCGTTGCCGTTCGTTATAAACGGGATAATGGCAACCAACTCCATTTCTGAAAGAAAGCCCTCTCTCCCTGCGCGGCTCTGGGCCACGCTGCGGAAACGCCTGCGTCGCTCCGCCCGCGGTCCGGCGCGAAGCAACAGCGAAGCCTCGCCGGTCGTCCTCTCCCCGCGCGCCCTGCGTTGGCTGGTCCTGCTGGTCTTGGCCAACGCCTTTATCCTGGCCGCGTTGGGCATCGCCCTCTACCGCGCCGGCACCGCCCTGAACGCCCGCCCGCCGGTGGTCACCGTTGTCGTCACCCCGACGCCGCTCCCCAGCGCTACCGCCGGCCCCACCCCGACCCCTCTCGGCAGCGGCGGCGTCGTCGCCTTCACCCTTCGCCGCAACGGCAACTCCGACATCTACGCCATTCAGCAAACCACCCGCGAAATCATCCGCCTCACCAGCGACCCGGCAGAGGACCGGGATCCGGCCTGGTCGCCGGACGGCTCCCTGCTGGCTTTCGCATCCCGTCGCGGGGGCAACTGGGACATCTACCTGCTGGACCTGGAAGGCGGCGCGTTGATCCGCCTCACCCGCACTCCCGGCTTTGATGCCGGTCCCACCTGGTCGCCCGCCGGCCAGCAGATCGCCTTTGAGTCCTACCGCGAGGACAACCTGGATATATACGTTATGGATGCCGACGGGAACAACATCCGGCGGCTGACCACCGACCCCGCCCCCGACTACAACCCGGCCTGGTCGCCCGACGGATCGGCGATCGCCTTCGTCTCCTACCGCAACGGCAGCCAGGATATTTTTCTGTACATAGTGAATGGAGACCTGGCAGGGACCGAGATCAACGTCACCAACAGCCCGGACGTCAACGAATCCGACCCATCCTGGTCACCCGACGGGGAGCGGTTGGCCTACACGATCTCCCGAGCCGGTTATGCCACCGTCCAGGTCAGCACGCTGGAGTGGGCGGCGCGCGGTGGCCCTCAGGCTCAGCCGATGCTCCGTCTCTCCTCCACTGACCTCTTCGGCTCCGGTTCCTCCCCCGCCTGGGCCCCCGACGGCCAGAGCCTGCTGACCGTCTACCGGCGCGCTGGCCGCTCCTACCTGATTGCGTCCAGCCTCTACGGGTGGGGCCTCTCCCAAGAAACCTATAGCGACCCCGGCCTGATCTCCCGTCCGGCCTGGAGCCCGCACCCTCTTTCCACTCGCGCCATCGCCCGGGCTCGGGCCGCCGAACCGGCAGCCGAGCCGCCCATCTACGCCGAATTCCTCCAGTCCTCGTCGCCCACCGAGACCCTGCGGTCCCTGGTCTATCTGCCCGACCAGAACAAGCAGTACGAATGGCTGCGGCTGAACGACCGGGTGGACGACAGTTTCCAGGCCCTGCGGCGGCGCGTCGCGGAGGAGGCGGGCTGGGATTATCTCTCCACCGTGGCCCTGGCCTGGCAGCCTATGGAGAACGCTGAACAGCGCGGCAACTGGCATCTCTGCGGACGAGCAGTAGACCTGGACCAGAGCCCCTACGACGAGACGCCGCCGCGCATCTTGCTGGTCCGGGAGGACATCGGGAACGAGACCTACTGGCGGGTCTACCTGCGGGCGGCCCGGCAGGACGGCAGTCTGGGGGAACCGTTGCGGGTGGCTCCCTGGGATTTGAAGGCCCGGGAGGAAGACGCTCGCGCCGCTGCCCAGGGCGGCCGTCCTATGGAAAAAATCCCCACCGGATACTATGTGGACCTGACCGCCCTAGCCGCTGACTACGGCTGGGAGCAGGCCCCGGCCCTCTACCGCTGGCGCTACTTCTGGCCCGACATCAATTGGTGGCATCTCCAGAAGACGGAAGGGACAGACTGGTGGGGGTGCATGCTGGAAGTATACGAGCCGGAAAAGGTCCAGGCCGTCTTCGGTCCCCTGCCCGGCGGTCTGGCCGCGCTGGCAGAGCAGAGTTCGGGCACGCTGGCCCGGGGCGGCCCTTTTGAGATTGGCGGTCAAGTCTGGAACCTGGACCTTCCCTACGCCGACAAGATGCGCCACGCCGGGATGACCTGGGTCAAGGCCCAGGTCCGCTACCCGCAGGAGACGGCGCCCGTCATCGGCGCGGCCCATCGGCGCGGTTTCAAGATTCTGATCGGCACCGTGGGGCCTGCGGGAATGGTCATCCAGCAGAGCTTTGAGGAGAACTTCGCCCGCTGGGCGGCTCGTCTGGCTGCCGCCGGCGCGGACGGTATTGAAGTCTGGAACGAGCCGAACATTGACCGAGAGTGGCAGCCGGGCTACATCAGTCCGGAGGCCTACACCCGTCTCCTCTGTGCCACCTACAAAGCCGTCAAAGCGGCCAACCCCAACACCTTGGTTATCGCGGCCGCACCGGCCCCCACGGGCGCCTTTGATGAATGCACCCCCACCGGCTGCGACGACCGCATGTTCCTGCAGGGCATCTACGCCGCTGGTGGCGCCGAATGCATGGATTACCTGGGCGTCCACTACAATTTCGGCGCCACTCCACCGTCGGCGATCAGCGGCCACCCCGCCGACGACGGTCGCCACCATCACTCCTGGTACTTCCTGCCCCAGATGCAACTTTACTACAACATCTTTGGCGGCACCAAACGACTCTTCTACACCGAACTGGGCTACGCGTCCCAGGAGGGCGTCCCCCCATTCCCGGACCATCTCTGGTGGGCCAGGGAGACGACGAATGCCCAGCAGGCCGCCTGGCTGGCGGAGGCGGTCCAACTGGCCCGGGAGAGCGGCCTGGTGCGCGGCGTCATCATTTGGAACGTGGACTTTCTGCGCTACTTTGACGACCCTCAGGACGGCTTTGCCATCATCCGTCCCGGCGGCACCTGCCCGGCCTGCAGCGCACTCCGCACCGTCATGATCGCCCAGCCGTAACCCTTCACGTTTCACATTTCACTCTTCACTCCTCCGGAGGTGAACATGCGCTCAATCCTGATAACCATCCTCATCCTGACCCTGCTTGCAGGATGCTCCCCAGGAGCGACGACTCCCGCCAGGCCGGTGGTGCGGGCGGTCCTCTTCTATTCGGAGACCTGCCCCCACTGCCACATCGTTATGGAGCAAGTCCTGCCGCCGCTTCAGAAACAGTACGGCGACCAATTGGAGATTCGCATACTGAAGGTCTCCGACGCCAACAACTACCAACTGTGGCAGAAGGCGATGGACGCCTACCAGGTGCCAGCGGACTGGCGCGGGATACCTATGCTCTTCATCGGCGACCAGGTGCTGGTGGGTTCCGGCGAAATTCCGGAGCGCCTGCCGGGCCTGATAGAGCGGTACCTGAAAGCGGGCGGAGTGGACTATCCAGAGATACTGCGGGAGTAACTTGACATTAGAACCAACTTCGCGATTGTCCTCTATCGCGCTTCGTGTTATACTCAATTCAACCAGCAAGCCACCGGACCATTTGAGTCCTGCCCAGACGTAAACCTCAGGACTCAACACAAATCTCTCCGGAACAGCCCAGGGCTCAAAACCGTCAGGTGGCAAGTCCCAAAAGCAGGTCTCCCGGCCTAACGACCGGGAGAAGGGATAACGCAAGAGTGCAACAGAGGATAGACCGGCTCCCTGCGACTTGTAAGGAGAACAGATGGACGGCGACTGGCTGACCACCCTGCAGGAATTCCTGACCAACCCGAACGTGGCCTACATCTTCCTGCTTCTGGGACTGTGGGCCCTGGCAGCGGCGTGGACGCTTCCCGGGACCGGCTTTCCGGAAGCGGCAGCCATTATCTGCCTGCTGCTGGCCGCGATGGGATTGGCCCGTTTGCCGATTAACATCATCGGCCTGGGCATCCTCCTGGCAGCCCTGATCCTCTTTCTGGTGGACCTGAAAGTCCAGAGCGGCGGGCTGACGCTGGCCGCGGTCATCGGCCTGGTGATTGGGTCGGTGTTGCTCTTCCGGCCTGGTGAGGGCGTCGCCCTATCCCCCTGGGTGATCGGCGGCGCAACGGCCATCTCCGCTGGCCTCTTCGGCGTGGTCTTTCGGCTGGCCATGCGCGCCCAGCGGCTGGCGGCCCGGACCGGCACCCAAATCCTGGTCGGCGCGGAGGGCATTGCCACCACCCCAATTGATCCCATCGGAACCGTCCAGGTGCGGAGCGAACTCTGGACCGCCGTCGCCGATACCCCGATCCCGGCCGGGACCCCTGTGCGGGTGGTGGCAGTGGAGGGAATACGGGTCCGGGTCATCCCGGTGGAGAAAATCTCCCCGACTCCGTGAGAGCCGGTGGCGCAAGAGCCACCTTGCCCTACTGAGCCAAAAATCTCGGAGGAAGACGCAATGAAAGAAGAGGTCTCTCAGAAGAAAATGAGACTCTTTCGCCTGCTGTGGGGGATTATCGCGCGGCCCCGGGCGACATTCCGGTATCTGAACGAGAGTGGCCGCCGGTCCTGGTGGCTGCCTGCCCTGATCGCCGTCATCTTCGTTATCCTGCCCATCATCGTCGCCAGCCCTATTCAGGCCCGCTTGGTACGTGAAGCGGTGGCAGAGGCGCAGGCCATAATGAGCGAGACACTCTCACCGGAACAGCGACAGCAAATGGAACTGGCCCAGCAGAGTGCGGCCTCGCCGCTCGTCATCACTGTCTTCCCCTCCATTACGGGCATCCTTGGACTGGTGGTGGGGTGGCTGGTCTGGTCGGGGGCCCTCTACCTGGTCGGAATGGCAGCAGGGGGTCATACCTCCTTCGGAGCCCTGTTCCGCATGGTGATCTGGGCCTGGGTTCCCCACGCCCTGCGAGGTCTCTTGCAAACCCTCTACATCCTCTTCACCGGCCAGTTGATCGCCCACCCCGGTCTCTCCGGACTGGTGGCGGATAACCGATCGGTCAGCGAGATAGTGAAGACCCCTCCCACGACAGGGCAGTTGCTGGCTTCCGCCTTCCTGGCCCGCATAGACCTGTTCCTGCTCTGGAACCTGGCCCTGCTGGTGATAGGGACGATGGTCGTCACCCGCCTTTCCGGCCGCAAAGCGACCGCGCTGGTTCTGGGCCTCTGGCTTCTCATAACCCTGATCGCCCTGGCCCCCACGCTCTTCAGCGGCCTGCTTATGGCACAATTCACATCCTTCGGGGGGTGAGGCTGGATTGAACGAGAAAACCCCGTTGATCCGGGTTGAGGGCTTGCGCCGGGAGTTCCCGATGGGGCGGGAAACAGTCCACGCGCTGGATGGCGTGGACCTGACGGTGGCAGAAGGGGAATTTCTTGGAGTCACCGGCCCCTCGGGATCGGGGAAATCCACCCTGCTTCACCTGCTGGGAGGGCTGGACCGGCCCACCGAAGGGCATATCTGGGTGCGGGGCCGTGACCTGACGACACTGGACGAAAACGAACTGGCGGCCTACCGCCGTCAGGAAGTCGGTTTCGTCTTCCAGTCCTTTTACCTGGTCTCCACGATGACCGCGCTGCAGAACGTGGAGTTCCCTATGTACTTCGCCCGGATCCCCCCAGTCCAGCGGCGGGAGCGAGCGCTCCACCTGCTGGAACGGGTCGGGTTGGCGGACCGACGGAACCACCGGCCTACTGAACTCTCCGGTGGAGAGCAGCAGCGGATCGCCATCGCCCGCGCGCTGGCCAATGACCCTGTCATCATCCTGGCCGACGAGCCCACCGGCAATCTGGATAGTCGTACCGGCGCGGAGGTCCTTCGCCTGCTGAGTGAACTCAACTCAGAGGGACACACCATCCTTATCGTCTCCCACGACCCCGCGATGATTGCCTATACCCGGCGGCATATCCGTATGCTGGATGGCCGAATCGTGGAAGAGGAATTCCCGGGATGATTCACAATTGGTGACACTTTCTGCACTCACAGGGGCCGCGCGGCCTCTTGCTCTCCCTCTGCCCTCCTTTCTCCCTGGCTTGCGGCCAGGAGAAAAGAGATATAAATAAAGGGATTTTGCGACGGCTTTGCTGCCGCCAAGTCCCCTTTTCCCCTCCCGATACGTGATAATGGAGTTCGTCCGCGTCGTTGTTTTGACGTCCCTGGGGCCAGGCCCCACCCCGACCTTTGACTACCACCTCCCCGACCCCCTGAAGGGACGGGTAGAGGTCGGCTCGCTGGTGCAGGTGCCCTTTGGCCCCCGATCCCTCTACGGGATCGTCGTGGAGCGGCTCCCGGCCCCCGCGGTGGAGGAGACCCGCCCGGTGATCGCGCTGGTGGACCCCCAGCCCGTCCTCCTCCCGGCCCAGATCGGACTGGCCCACTGGATCGCCGAACAGACCCTCTCCCCTCTTCACGAGTGCCTGCTAATGATGCTCCCGCCGGGCGTCGTCGGCCTGACCGACTCGCGGCTGGAACTGGCCGGAGACCTCCCGCCGGACGCGCTTTTGAACCCACTGGAACGCCACCTGGTGGACCTCCTGCGCCGTCGCGGGCCGCTGACAGGCACCCAGATAGACCGAGCCTTCCCCCGCTCCAATTGGCGCGCCGCCGCCGACCGCCTGGCCCGCCGTAAAATCCTCATCCGCACCCCCATCTTGGCCCCGCCTCGCGCCCGCCCCTTGCAGGTCACCACTGTCCGCCTCCTCCCCGGCGCGGATGAGGATACCCTCCGAGGCCTGCGCTCCCCCGTTTACCGCGCCGTCCTGGAGTTCCTGCGCGCCGAGAGCGAACCCGTGGACATCAGTTGGGTCTACGCCCAGACCGGATGCACCCGTCAGCACCTGAATCGGCTCTACGAGCGCGGGCTGATAGCCTTTGACCTCCAGGAACGCTGGCGGGATCCGCTGGAGGGGCGCGTCTTCCTGCCCACTGAACCGCTCCCCCTCACCCCCGACCAACAGGCCGCCTGGGACGAGATTCAGCCGGCCATCGGCAATCCGTCATCCGCCACCTTCCTCCTCCTCGGAGTGACCGGCTCCGGCAAGACGGAACTCTACCTGCGAGCGGTGGGGGAAACTCTGGCGCGAGGCCGCAAAGCCGTGGTCCTCGTGCCCGAAATCAGCCTCACCCCCCAGACAGTAGCCCGCTTCGCTGCCCGTTTCCCTGGCCGGGTGACCGTCCTCCACAGCCAGATGCGGGAAGGAGAACGGTATGACATCTGGCGGCGCGCCCGGGCCGGGCTGGTGGATGTGGTCATCGGCCCCCGCTCCGCCCTCTTCGCCCCGCTGGACCCGCTGGGCCTCATCATCCTGGACGAGGAACACGATCCCTCGTACAAACAGGTCTCCCGCCCGGCCTTCCACGCGCGGGAAGTAGCGCTGGAACTGGCCCGCCGGACCGGCACAGTGGTCATCCTGGGCTCGGCGACCCCAAGCCTGGAATCCTACCGGCGGGCTGAGCGGGGGGAATTCCGCTTGCTGGTGCTGGGACGCCGCATCCTGGGCCACCGCCAGCGCCTCTCTGACCTGCAGACCGTTTATGGTGTCCCCCAGACCCGCTACCGGCCTCTGAGCGACGGCCCCGCTGAGGCCCGCTACCTGGACCTGCCCCCGGTGCAGGTGGTGGACATGCGGGCCGAACTGCGGGCGGGGAACCGATCCATCTTCAGCCGGGCCCTCCAGCGAAGCGTGGACGAAGCGATCGCGCGCGGGGAGCAGGTCATCCTCTTCCTGAACCGGCGCGGGACGGCGACCCATACCTTCTGCCGCGCCTGCGGCTACGTGGTCCACTGTCCCCGCTGCGATGTCCCGCTGACCTTGCACGGACAAGCCAGCCAACTGGTCTGCCATCACTGCGGGCATCGAGAGCCCCAGCCGGAGCGCTGCCCCCGCTGCGACTCTCCGGCGTTCCGTCCCTTCGGGCTGGGGACGGCAGGGTTGGAGAAGGCCGTCCGGGAGCGCTGGCCTGGCGCGCGCGTCCTGCGCTGGGACCGGGATACGGCCCGCACTGCGCAGGCCCACTGGAACATCCTCCAGGTCTTCTCCGACGGAGGGGCGGACATCCTGGTGGGGACACAGATGATTGCTAAGGGGTTAGACCTGCCACTGGTGACAGTCGTGGGGGTGATTTCAGCGGATACGGCGCTGCATCTCCCCGATTTCCGCGCCGCCGAGCGGACCTTCCAACTGCTGGAGCAGGTCGCCGGGCGGGCCGGGCGGGGGCTGATGGGCGGTCGGGTCGTCCTCCAGACCTACCACCCCGACCACTACGCCATCACCGCCGTGGAACATCACGACTACCAGGGGTTCGTGCAGAGGGAACTGGAATTTCGGCGGGAGGCCGGATATCCTCCGTACATCCGGCTGGCCCGTCTGCTCTATCGCCACACCGATGCCCGTCGGGCAGAAGTGATGGCACGGGATTTCGGGGAACGACTGCGGGAGGCGCTCCGCCGCTCCGGCCTTCCCGCCACCGATCTCATCGGCCCCGTCCCCTGCTTTTTCGCCCGACTCCGAGGATACTATCGCTGGCAGATAGTCCTCCGTCACCCAGACCCGCCGTCTTTCCTGCGGTCGGTCCCCATTCCCGGAGGCTGGCAGGTGGATGTGGATCCGGTGGATCTGCTGTAGCGGGGGCCGCCAGGCCTGCCCACCCACGAACAGCCTGCGCTACAGGGGTCCCCGTGCCCTTCGGAGCCGGCGAAGGAATGTGCCGGTGCGAATATCCTGCTCCAGATGATAGGTGAGGTAGTGGTGCATGGCCCGTTCCACCTCCTCCAGGAGGGCCGGAGAGACACGCAATTCCCGCAGGCGGGCGAAAGGCAATCGCTGGCAGGCGCGCAGCAATCCCAGCGCGGCCGGGGAGAGATGAACGACCCACGGATGGGCCACCGAATCCTGGAAGCACTCCGCGCACAGCGCCCCACCCCGCTCCGGATCCAGACCTAAAGGGCTGCGCCCTTTCGCCGGCAGCGGCCGCCCGCACAGACGGCCCTCCTTCTCCCCCATACACCGTCCCCATTCGGGACGGAAGCCCACCAGAGCCAGCAACCGCTGTTCGTAGGCCCGGACCAGCAGGTCCAGCGCCGGAGGGACGGACTCCCCGACCTCTATCTGGCCCAAATAGTCCAGCGTACGGCTCAGAAGGTCAAAGAGAGCCGGCCCGCCTTCGTCTTCGGCGACAAAACGGTCGTAGAGTTCGGTCACGTAGCGGGCATAAGTGCCCCGGACCAAATCCCCCCGCAATGCCGCATGAGGCTCCAGCGCCTCCGCCTGGCTGACCACGTCCCAGGAAGTCGTGCTGCGGGCCACAACCATCCGGACCCGGGCAAAGAGTTCCAGGTGTCCGGCTTTCCGGCTGCTGGGTTTCCGGGCCCCCTTCGCAATGACGACCCGTTTCCCCTGCGGCGTGCAGAGGGTCAAGACCCGGTCCGCTTCCCCCTGATCCCGCCGCCGGACGATGATCGCTTCGGTGGTGTAGAGACGCTCACCGCTGGTCATTTCCTACACGTTCGGAGAGAGCCCGCCAGGCGGCTTCTACCTGCGCGCGGGTTTCCTCCAGCGACCCATCGGTGGAGATGACGACGTCGGCTCGGGCAATTTTGGCCTCCTGTGGCGGCTGCGCGCGGACCCGCTGCTCTGCCTCCTGACGGGATAGCCCCCGGTCGGCCATTAACCGCCGGACCCGTTCCTCAGCCGGACAGGTAGTGACCCAGAGGGCGTCAAAGGCTTCGGCCATCCCGGATTCTATCAATTTGATGGCCTCCACCACGACCACCGGCGTCGGCGCGGCGGCAATGCGGCGAGCGACCTCCTCCAGCACAGCCGGATGGACGATGGCCTCCAATCGGGCCAGTGCCTGAGGGTCAGAGAACACAATCTCGCCCAGACGGGCGCGGTCAATTTCCCCATCGGTACAGAGGATTTGAGAGCCGAAGGCCTCCACTACCGCCCGATGGACCGGAGTTCCAGCCCGCATCACCTCGTGGGCCACCCGGTCAGCGTCAATGATCGTCGCGCCCAGTTCTCTCAACATGCGGGCTACGGTGGATTTGCCAGTGGCAATGTTGCCGGTCAGGCCGATGACGTAGGGCATCCCTGCCCACTCCCGAAAAGATGATCCCGGTGCATCTCATTATACTCCTTGCGGTTCTCAGGACAAATGCTCCCCGTTGTCCTACAATCCCCCCGTCATTTGCTCTTTCAAGAGGTCTATGGTACAACTCTGACCGATGGAAGAGGCTCCTCTCTACCAGCAAGTGGCCGAGTCGCTCCGGCGGGAGATTCTGAGCGGGGGTCTGCGCCCTGGCGACCGGTTGCCCCCAGTGCGGGAGATGGCTCGCCGCTGGCGCTGTACCGTCGGCACCGTTCAGCGGGCCTACCGGGAACTGGCCCGCCAGGGGCTGGTCGTCGCTCGGCGGGGGCAGGGAACGCGCGTGGTCGGGGAGGTGCCGACTCCGGGCCCCCTCCGCCGCGCCGTACTGGTCCATCAGGCTGAGTCGTTCCTGCTCCAGGCCGTCTCCGCAGGCTACGAACTGGCAGAGGTGGAACAGGCCGTGCAGATAGCGCTGGACCGCTGGCGAGCGATCGCGCGGGAACCGATAGCGCCGGAGGCGGGCATCCTCCGCTTCTCCGGCAGTCACGACCTGTCGCTGGCACGCGTCGCGGCCCGGTTCTCCTCCATTGCCCCCGGCTACGCGCTGCGCCTGACCTTCACCGGCAGCCTGGGCGGGCTGATGGCGCTGGCTCAGGGGACGGCCGACCTGGCAGGCTGCCACCTCTGGGATGCCGAGACCGACACCTACAACGTTCCCTTTGTCCGACGGCTGCTCCCCGGCCGCCGAGTCGCACTGGTGACACTGGCCCATCGGCGGGTAGGGCTGATCGTGGCTCCGGGGAATCCGCTGAGCCTGCGCGGGCTGGCCGACCTGGCTCATCCGGGCTTGCGCTTCGTGGGGCGACCGCGGGGGACCGGGACCCGGGTCTGGCTGGATGCTCAGACGCGCCGCCTGGGGTTGACGGGGCCGCAAGAGACGGCTCTGGAGGTCGCCACCCATTCAGAACTGGCGCAGGCCATTGCCGAGGGCCGCGCCGATGCCGGTCTGGGGATTGAGGCCGCCGCCTGCGCCTGGGGCCTCGGCTTCATCCCCCTGACCCGTGAGCGATACGATCTGGTCATCCCAGCGGAAATCTGGGAGACCCCAGCCATCGCCGCGCTGGTGGGCTGGCTGGCCTCCGAAGAAGCCCGCGCGCTGCTGGCCGACCTGGGCGGCTATGAGACCGAAGCGACGGGGAGAGTTGAGTGGGTGGAAGGATGACCGTCCCTTGACACCCCCCTTACCGATGTTATAATCCGGGATGTTATGGAGAGAAACCGACAGACTGGCTCACTCCAACCGAGACCGACGCGGCCAATGCCGCCCTCCAGCGGGCGCCAGCCCTCCCGACCGTCCGGCTATCCGACCGGCCCCTACCCGACCGCTCCGGCCCGCTCCAGCCCTAACCGTCTGGCCTGGGTCTTCTTTATCGCCGCAATAGCGGCCTTCAGTTTTTTCTTTGTCCTCTTTGCGGCACTGGTCACCGGCTATGCCCTCATCGCCGCCCAACTCCCGCCGCCGGAGGAACTGCTGGCTCGCCAATCCCCCTTCGTCAGTTCCAAAATCTACGCGCGCGATGGCTCCCTGCTCTACGAAGTTATGGACCCCCGGGGTGGGCGACGAGTTTATGTCCCCCTGGAGCGCATCTCCCCGTACCTGATCCAGGCGACCATCGCCACCGAAGACGCTGACTTTTACCGCCATCCCGGCTTTGACCCGATCGCTATGCTCAAGGCCATCTACCGCAACCTGCGGGCCGGGGAGACGGTCTCCGGAGCCTCTACCATCACCCAGCAACTGGCCCGCAACCTGCTCCTTTCCCCGGAGGAGCGCACCCAACGGACCGCCTGGCGGAAAATCAAAGAGGTCATCCTGGCCTATGAGATCGGCCGTCGCTACCCGCGCAACACCATCCTGGAAATCTATCTGAACGAAATCTACTACGGCAACCTGGCCTACGGGATAGAGGCCGCCGCCGAGACCTACTTCAACGTCTCCGCCGCCGAACTCAGCCTCGCCCAGGCCTCCTTCCTGGCCGGACTTCCGCAATCCCCGGCTACCTACGACGTCTTCGCCGGGGGGCGGGAGCGCGCGCTGGCCCGCCAGAAGGACGTCCTCCGGCTGATGGTCAAGGAGGGCCACATCACCCAGGCCCAGGCAGAGGCAGCCGCCGCCGAAATGGCCGCCTACGAGTTCCGCCCCTTCGTCCCCCAGGACCGCATCCCGGCCCCCCACTTCGTAATGTACGTCCGGCAACAGATAGAGAAGATGTATGGGCCGGAGGTCCTCTACCGGGGCAGTGGTCTGCGCATCTACACGACCCTGGACCCGGGCCTCCAGTTGCTGGCGGAACAGATTGTGGCCCAGCACGTTGCCGCCCTGGCCGACCATCAGGCCCACAACGGCGCACTTGTCGCCCTGGAACCGTCCACCGGCTACATCCTGGCTATGGTCGGCAGTGCCGACTTCTACAACGAGGAGATTGACGGGCAGGTGAATATGGCGGTGGCCCCCCGTCAGCCCGGCTCCGCCATCAAGCCCCTCACCTACGTCGCCGCCTTTGAGCGGGGATGGACCCCCGCCACTCTCATCTGGGACCTGCAGACCGCCTTCCCGGACGGCGTCAACCCGCCCTACGTCCCCCGCAACTACGACGGGCGGTTCCACGGGCCGGTCCTGGTCCGCAGTGCGCTGGCTAACTCCTATAATATCCCCGCCGTCAAAACCCTCCAGTTCATCGGCATCCCGGCCCTCAAGGAGATGGCTGCGCGGTTGGGCATCACCACCCTCACGCGGGAGGATTACGGCCTCAGCCTGACCCTGGGTGGTGGGGAAGTGCCCCTCCTGGAACTGACCGGCGCCTACGCCGTCTTCGCCAACAACGGCGTGCGGGTGCCAACGACGCCTATCTGGTACATTGAAGACAACCAGGGAAACATCCTTCTGGATAACCGCCGCCCCCCCGCAGGCGAGCAGGTCATCCGGCCCGAGCACGCGTATCTGATGACGTCCATCCTCTCCGATCGGCAGGCCCGCTGCCCAGCCTTCGGCTGCCCCAACGCGCTGGAACTCTCCCGTCCGGCCGCGGCCAAAACCGGGACCACTAACGACTATCGGGATGCCTGGACGGTGGGCTACACCCCTGACCTGGTAGTGGGCGTCTGGGTGGGAAACGCCGATAACAGCGAGATGGACCGGGTGGCAGGTTCTATGGGCGCTGCCCCCATCTGGCGCAATTTTATGGAAGCCGCACTGCGGGGTAAGCCGGCGCAGGACTTTGTCCGACCGCCAGGGATTGTGGAGATGGAAATCTGCGCCGATTCTGGAGCCCAGCCCAGCCCGTACTGTCCCCGGCGCCGGATGGAGATTTTCGCCGCCGACCAGCCGCCCCTGGGACCGGAGCACGACTGGTACCAGTGGTGCAACGGGCAGGCGATGGTCGTCATCCCCGACCCCCAGGGCTGGGAGTGGGCCCAGACCCAGGACTGGGGCGGGTTGCCGCTGGCTCCCTTGGGGACCTGCCTTCCCGAAACGGGTCAGCCCGAGGTCTACATCTCCTTCCCGTCCCCTGATGCCACCGTTTCTGGCGTTGTGGCAGTGATGGGAACGGTAAGTGTCCCCAACTTTGACCACTACAACGTGGAGTACGGCCTGGGGGAGAATCCCATTGGCTGGGGATGGATCAGCGGCCCGCACCTGGCACCGGTGCGGGATGGGCAGATTACGGTCTGGGATACGTCGCTGCTGGCGCCGGGCGTCTACACCCTGCGGGTGACGGCCTGGGACCGGCTGGGGCGGACCTACGAGGCGCGCACGCGTTGCGTCGTGGTCCCGCCGCCCACGGCAACCCCCATTCCAACGGTGGCGATCCCCACCGAAACGGCGACGCCCACTGCGACACCGACACCCACAGGGACCCCAGTACCATCGCCGACGGAGACCCCGACACCAATGCCGCCGACGGAGACGCCGACGCCCGTACCGCCGACGGAGACGCCGACGCCCGTACTGCCGACGGAGACACCGACGCCCGTGCCGCCGACGGAGACACCGACACCAATGCCGCCGACGGAGACACCGACGCCCGTGCCGCCGACGGAGACACCGACGCCTTAGCCATAAACGTGCCAGGCACTCCTAAAGTGCCCGGCACGTCAGTCGCTGCGTTGAGGAAAGGGGGGCCCTTCCTCCCTGCCGGTCCGGTCTTTCGCTGCGTATCAGGTCGGGCAGACCTCCTCACCGGTCGGGCGCCGGGCAGAGCAGAACATCATCCGGGTTACGCAGACAATCCACTGCCAGTGAAGCGCCACATGGATCGCCACTCCGACGATCAATACGATGCTGGTCCAGGTGTGCAGGTCACTCCACACCCATCGGTCAATGCCCAGAAACGACCGGACAAAATCCGGGTTGCGTCCGCCGCGATAGCCGCCCCCCTCCCCCATCAGCAAAAGCGCTATCCCGCTGGCGGCAGAAAGGAGTCCCATCAGGGCCAGCAATCCGTCCCATAGATAATTGAATTTAGCCTTATTCATCCTTTCTTCCTCATTGGACTGGGTGTTGCCACCATATTAACCGCCACTCTTGAAAGTTCTGTGAACATTCGTGGAAAGATGAGTGAAGATTATCGCTCCACCCGAATCGCCCGCTTGCAGCGGGAAATGGAACAAAAAGGGCTGGATTGCCTGGCCCTGATGCCGGGAGCCAACCTTCTCTACCTGACCGGCCTCTCCTTCCACCTCAGTGAACGCCCCGTCGTGGCCCTCTTCCCGGTAGACGCTCCGCCGGCCATCATTCTCCCGGCGCTGGAGGAGCCAAAAGTCGCCTCGCTGGGCGGCGCGATTCAGACCTACACGTATACGGACGAAAGGGGCCCGGCGCCGGCCTTTCAGCAAGCCTGCGCGGCGCTGGAACTGGCCCAGGCGCGCATTGGCGTGGAAGAGTTGCGCATGCGGGTGATGGAGGCCCGTCTGCTGGAGCGGTATGCTCCCGATTGCGAACTGGTCCCCGCCGACGCCGTGATGGAGGCACTGCGCGTCACCAAAGACGCCGGGGAAGTCGCCCGGATGCGGCGGGCAGTGGCCGTCGTGGAGGCCGCCCTGCGGGCTGTCCTCACCCAGATGCGGCCAGGGATGACCGAACGGGAGGTCGCGGGGCTGCTGATGGTGGAAACTCTGCGCGGGGGGAGCGAGGGGATACCCTTTGAGCCCATCGTCGTCGCCGGCCCCAACGCCGCATCGCCCCACGCAGTCCCCACCGACCGCCCCATCCGGCGAGGCGAAACGGTCATCATAGACTGCGGGGCTGTGGTGGGTGGGTACGCCTCCGACATCACCCGCACCGTCGCCCTGGGAGGATTGCCGGAGGAAATGGTGCGCGTCTACGAGGTGGTGCGCCGGGCCAATGAGGCCGGGCGGGCTGCTGTCCGCCCCGGCCGAGCCGCCCAGGACGTGGACCGGTCCGCCCGGGTCGTCATCCAGGAAGCCGGATACGGGGATTTCTTCATCCACCGCACCGGCCACGGCCTGGGACTGGAGGTTCACGAACCGCCCTATATCGTGGAAGGGAACCGGCAGCCCCTACGGGTCGGGATGACCTTCACCGTGGAGCCGGGAATCTACCTGCCCGGTCTGGGAGGTGTACGAATTGAGGACGACGTCCTGGTCACCCCCGAAGGGGCCGAAACCCTCACCACTTTTCCACGAGAGTTAATCGTTTTGTAGCGGAACTCCCCAGAAGTTGCGCTACAAAGTCGCGGCCAATGGTCATCTTCTTTCAGCGGAGACGCGCTGCGCCAGACGCTCTACCGGGCCCAGAAGCGGCGGTCTGCCCGCGTAGAGGGTCTGCTGGACTAGACCTTCCACGGCCCGCGCTGGCTCAGCCCGTTTGTGCTTCCACCCCCCTTTGCAGGGCAAACCCTATGGAGTTGCTCTCAGCACTGCGTCGGCAGGCATGCCGGGCTTGAGGGCTCGATCCGGGTTGGGGATGACCACTTTGACGGCGAAGACCAGATTGACCCGCTCCTCGCGCGTCTGGACGTTGCGGGGGGTGAATTCGGCCTTCGTGCCGATGGTCGCCACAGTGCCGGTAAAAACCCGGCCGGGGAAAGAGTCCACCGTCACCTCCACCGTCTGTCCCACCTGCACTTCGCCGATGCGGTCCTCGGGGATGTAGAGAACCAGCGTGACCGGGTCCAGGGTGATGAGAGTGAGAATCGGCACGCCCGGCGCCGCCGTCTCCCCCACCTGCGCGCTGCGGGTGGAGACGGTGCCGGTGATAGGGGCGATGAGGGTCAGTTGGCTTCCCTGAGCCTCTACCAGCGTCCGAGCAGCCTGGGCCTGGCGGAGTTGGGCCTGGGCGAGCGCGAGTTCTTCCGGTGTGGGGCCGGCCAGCAAACGGTCCAGCGCGGCCTGGGCGGCTTCCACCCCCGCCTCCGCCGCGCGCAATCGGGCTTCCGCAGCATGCACCTGAGCCTGAAGCGCCAGGGGCCGCTTTCGGGTTTCGGTCAGGACGGCCAGATACCGCTGGGCGCCTTCCCATTTCGCCTGCGCCGCTGCCAGAGCGGCCCGCGCGGCGCGGGTACGGAAGTCCTCGGGGCCGTAGAGGTTCTCTGCTGCGCCCAGTTCGGCCTTCGCCCGTTCCACCGCCTGCTCCGCCAGCCGCATCTGGGTCCGCGCCTCGGCAATCTGCAGGTCCAGGTCCTGGGGGTTGCTGAGCGTCCGGCGGGCATCCTCCAGGGCCTTCTGAGCCCCGTCTCGCTCCGCCTGGGCCTGGCTTAGCGCCGCTTGCGCAGCGGCAATCTCCGCCGGCCGTGCCCCGGCCTGCACACGGGCCAGGTTAGCCTCCGCCGCCGCTACTGCCGCCTCCGCCTCCCTCAGTTTGCTCCGCCAGAAGGCGTCATCCAGCCGCACCAGCACCTGCCCCACCGTCACCTCATCCCCTTCGTCCACCAGAATCTCCATAATCCGCCCGCCCACCTCCGGCGCGATGCGGACCTGCGTCCCCTCAATAAAACCCGTGACGGTCAGCGGACCGTTCTCCTCACCCCGAGCGCAGGAACTGAGGAGAAGGAAAAGTAGAGAGAGATGCAGGTAGAGAAGAGTCTTTGTCTTCATTGGCCATCGGCTCATTCGGTCCATCGGATAACTGCGTCAGCGGGCATCCCCGGCTTCAGAGCCCGGTCCGGGTTGGGGATGGCCACTTTGACGGCGAAGACCATATTGGCCCGTTCGTCGGCGGTCTGGATGTTACGGGGGGTGAATTCGGCCTCGGTGGCAATCGTGGCGACCCGTCCGAGGAAGACGCGGCCGGGGAAGGAGTCCACCGTCACCTCCACCGGTTGCCCTACCCGCACCTGACCCAGCCGGTTCTGGGGGACGTAGACCGTCAGGGTGAGATGCTCCAGGTCTGCCAGAGTGACGAGGGGGACGCCCGGCGAGGCCAGTTCCCCTGCGTGACCGATCACCTCTACGACTTGCCCCCCGACGGGCGCGGTGAGGGTCAGTTTCGCCAGCACCGTCCGAGCACTCTCCAGTTGGGCCTGGGCCTGACGGACCTGGGCCTCCAGCACGGCGATTTCTTCGGGCGTGGGGCCAGCCTCCAGCCCTTCCAGGTACGCTTGTGCCTGGGCGACGGCGGCCGCTGCCGCCCGATACTGTGCTTCCGCTGCGTTCCCCTGTGCCCGCATAGATTGTGGGTTCTTCTGAATCTGGACCAGCAGGTCCAGCGCCTCCCGTGCCCCGTCGTAGGCAGCCCCGGCGGAGTTGACGCCGGCCCATCCCTGCCAGTAGGCATAGATGACCCCGTGGACTTCCGGGGAGAGCGGCGGGCGAACCGGCTCCGGGATGCTCTCCCAATCGGACATAGCCTTTCTATACTGGTTGTAGGCCATTTCGGCCATATCTTTCAGGGCGACGGCCTGGTCCAGTTGGGCACGGGCCACCTCCACCTGCGCTTCAGCCTGGACGATGCGGGCGTTCAGTTCCTGGGGGTTCGCCAGCATAGCGCGCGCGTCCTGCCAGGCCTGATACGCGCCGTCCCGGGCGGCCTCCGCCTGGGCCAGGAGCGCGCGAGCCTGGCGGATTTCGTCCGGATGGGCGCCGGCCTGCGCGCGGGCCAGTTGGGCCTGAGCGACCTCCACTGCCGCCTGGGCCACCGCAACCTGCGCCTGCGGAATGCGGTCGTCCAGCCGGATCAGGACCTGCCCGGCCTCCACCATATCCCCCTCGGCGATCAGCACTTCAGCGATGCGTCCACCGACCTCCGCCGCTACCGAGACCTCTTCGGCCTCAATGAAGCCGGAAGCGGTAATCGCTCCCGTCGCTGGTCGGGAAGCCCCGATGCGGGTCAAGGCCTGCTCCCGGAGCCCGGGGGAAAGGACTACCACCGCCCCGCTGACCAGAAGGACGGCCACCAGAATCACGGGAATCAGCCACGGATGACGTTTCATATCCAGCACCCCGATTCCTGTAGCACAAGAGGTTGTGGCTTGACAAATTACAAAATATTGTGTTATGAACTCTGCGCGCTTCGCACACGAGAGATAAACACATCCTCCAGCGAGGGGACAATCCAATCCACCGAGTAGACGGCAATTCCTGCCCGCTCCAGCCGCTCCCGGATTTCTTGCCGTTGGGCCTCCGCGTCCCCGGTCACCACGTGGATGAGCGAACCGTAGAGGGCCACTTCGTCAAATTGCCCGGCCTGCCGCAGCAGCAGAACAGCCCGCTCCGGATCGGCACAGTCCACTTCCAGGACCTGCCCCTGCATCTGGGTTTTCTTAATCTCGTCGGGCGACCCCTGGGCGACGATGCGGCCCCCATAGATAAAGGCCAGAGAATGACAGTGCTCCGCCTCGTCCATATAGTGGGTGGTGACGAAGATGGTCGTGCCGCCCGCCGCCAGTTCGTAGAGCAGGTCCCAGAAGGCACGGCGGGAGATGGGGTCCACCCCTGCCGTCGGCTCATCCAGGAAGAGCATCTCCGGCTCGTGGAGGATGGCCGCGCCCAGCGCCAGCCGTTGTTTCCACCCACCGGAGAGATTGCGGGTCAGTTCCCGCTCCCGTCCTTCCAGTCCCGCCATGCGAATAACGAAGGCTTTGCGCTCCCGGAGCCGCTCTCCCCGGACGCCGTAGGTCCGGCCGTAGAACTCCAGATTCTCAGAGACGGTCAGGTCCTGGTAGAGGCTGAACCGCTGGGACATGTAGCCGACGCGCTGGCGGATTTCCTCTGCCTGCCGGACGATGTCGTACCCCAAGACGGTGGCCGTGCCGAATGTGGGGCGGAGAAGTCCCAGGAGCATGCGGATGGTCGTGGTCTTTCCGGCTCCGTTGGGTCCCAGAAAGCCGAAAATCTCCCCCCGCCGGATGCGGAAAGAGACCCCATCCACGGCAGTGAAATCGCCGAATTTCTTGGTCAGACCGCTGGCTATAACGGCGTATTCATCCATCACCGGATTGGAAATGGGGGAATGAAAAAGCGAGGTTTTGGAGCCTCACATGCCCCAAAACCCCACTTTGTACTTACCAATGGGATGAACCTCACCACTCAAAACTCTGTACGACCAGAATTCCCTTCTCCTGGGCCCTTTGCAGAACCGTCGGGTGGGCGTGATGAGTGATCAATACCAACAAAATCTCCTCTCCCGGATAGGCCTCCTGCACCACCCGGGCCTTCTCCTCCAGTTGCTCAAAAGGGTCCTCCCGGCGTCCCTCTTCCAGGCGGACTTTCACTTCTCCGATGATCAGGACTTCTTTTCCGTCCCGCCGGCCCCGACCGAAGAGGTTGATTTCTTCATCGCCGATGTAGGTCCGGATGAAGCGCTCGGTCACCTGAATGCCATACTTTTGGGCCAGGAAGGTCGGAAGCATCCGATAGGCTTCATTTTCCAGCGCGTAGGACATACTCCGCCCCAGGCCGCCGACTTCCCGCCGGACATCACCCATTTGACGGGCCAGTTCCTGAATCTGCCGATGGCTCTCCTCCTGGGCACGGGCCAATGCCTCCATGGCCTGGGTCAGCGCCTGAATCTGCTGGCGGGTCTCCTCCTGGGCGCGGGTCAGTTCCTCCACCCGAAGTTCTGTCCGCTTCTGAGCCTCAGCCAGTTCCCGCACGATGTCCTTGAGTTCGTTAAAATCCCGCGCGCGAACCAAGTCGCTGTAGGCCTCGGTGATCACCTCGGTCAGGACTTTGGCCTGCCGGGGATCAAATACGGCGCTCAGTTTCCGCATCATTTCTGTCTGTGTGAGCACGACCGGCCTCCTTAATAACAGTATACCTCTTTCCCGTAAAAAGGCAATCCAGCCGCCTATCCTGTCATCGTACCAGAATCTTCCAGAGACCTACTGCGATTAGCGCCAGGAACAACAGCCAGGTCAGAACTACCACGACGGCCGCCCAGCGGACCGGTTGGCCCGAGATAATGGCTTCCTGCGCCCGCTGGTGGCTTTCGGCCCAGACGGCAGGCGGGATCATCTTCAGAGCCAGGAGCACTCCCAGCGGCACCAGCACCAGGTCATCCAGATGGCCCAGAACAGGGACAAAGTCCGGGATCAAGTCCACCGGGCTGAAGGCGTAGCCGACGACCAGAGCAGCAAACAGCCGGGCGTACCCAGGCGTGCGCGGGTCCCGATAGGCCAGGTAAAGGGCATAGATATCGGCCCGTAAATTCTGGGCGCGACGCTTCCAGGATTCCAGCATAGTGTTTATTTGTACGGTAAGATTTCCTGCGGAATGATGTCAATGAACTGCGCGTACCCGGGTCTCTGCGCACCAGTATGGCCCTGCAGAGAACGGAAGCAGGACCTCTCCTCGCAGAGTTTCCTTCCCTGCTCTGCCTCCTCTTCGTTAAAGCGAAGAGTGCTGAGGGATCCGGTGCGCATTTCGTTTACTGGCGCCTCCGAATCAGCGAGATGAACGCCTGCTCCATACGCGGGCGGGTGGGACGCAGGGACTCCACGCTGACCCCCGCGCGGGCCAGGGCCTCCCGAATTGCCTTCTCGCCTCGCTGGGGATCCTCCACGAAGACGTGAAGCCGGTCGCCGTAGACCTGAACCTCCAGGACGCCGGGGATTCCTTCCAGCGCGCGGGCCGCCTCCCGCACCCGCGCCGGGCGCAGTTCCAGCAGGTGGCCCGTGACCTGCTCCCGGATGCGGTCAGGCGCGTCGCAGGCGATGATATGGCCGTCCAGCATCAAGGCCACGCGCGAGCACCGCTCCGCCTCGTCCATATACGGCGTGGTCACAAAGAGCGTCACCCCCTCCAGGTGGAGTTCGGTCAGAATCTCCCAGAACTCCCGCCGGGAGACGGGGTCCACGCCGGTCGTCGGCTCGTCCAGGAAGAGAATCTCCGGGTGATGGATGAGAGTGCAGGCCAGGGCTAGTTTCTTCTGCATCCCGCCGGAGAGATGGGCAGCGCGGCGGTGGCGGAACGGCTCCAGGCGGGAGAAGGCCAGGAGGCGCACGATGCGATCCTCCCGCTCCCGCCGTCCCACCTCAAAGACGTCGGCAAAGAAGTGGAGATTCTCCAGCACGGTCAGGTCGCCGTAGAGGGAGAACTGCTGGGGCATATAACCGATGCGATGCTTGATGGCCTCCCCCTGCCGAACGGTGTCAAAGCCCGTCACCCGGGCGCTCCCGGCAGTGGGGGTGAGCAGCCCGCAGAGCAGGCGGATGGTCGTTGTCTTACCAGCGCCATCGGGGCCCAGGAGGCCGAAAATCTCCCCCCGCCGGACGGAGAGGTTCAACCCGTCCACAGCAGTCACCCGCCCAAAGCGGCGGGTGAGGTTCTCGGTTTCAATCACCCACTCCGCGCTACCCAACCTTCCTCCCTCAAAACCGCTGTCACCCGCGAATTCCACGGAAACTTCTCCTGCCTTTGTGTCCGGGTGGTGCACAAAAATCTGCGTTCATCTGCGTCCTCACCCCAACCGCTTCCGGAACCGCGCGGCCGCCACGACCATAATCGCCGTCCCGAAAACCGCCAGCGCAACGACCTGTTCCACCAGAACCGGCAACCCCACCCCCTTCAGGATGATCCCCCGGATGATGACCAGCATGTACCGCAGCGGGACGACATAACTGGCAGCCTGAAGGGCTTTCGGCATCGCCTCAATAGGAAAAAAGAAGCCGGAGAGGAAGATGGACGGAAGCAGCGTCAACCAGACCAGCAACATGGCTTCCTGCTGAGTGCTAGCGACGCTGGAGACGAAAATGCCGATGCCCAGCGAAGTGACCATAGAGAGCGCGAGTAAAGCCAGCAGCAGGATCAGGCTGCCGTGGATCGGGACGCGGAACCAAAAGACGGCGATCGCCAGTACCTCCAGAATATCAAAGAACGCCACGCCTATATAGGGTGTAATCTTCCCCACGACCATCTCTATGGGGCGAATCGGCGTGACCATCAGTTGCTCTATCGTTCCCCGCTCCCGCTCCCGGACAATGGAGAGAGCGGTGAACATGGAGGTCAGGAGGAACATAATCATCGCCACCAGGCCAGGGATCATGAAGTTGGCGCTGCGCATCTGGGGGTTATACCAGACGCGCGGGCGGACCTCCAGTGGGGTTACCGCAGCGGCAGATGCCCCGATGCGGCGCTCCAGGAGCCGGAGGCTGTGGGCCAGCCCCACCTGCTGCGACGCAGCGAAGACGGTATTGGCCACGTTGGGATCAGAGCCGTCAATGACGACGGCAATGGTAGCCTGCCGCCCTGCGGCGACGTCGGCGCCGAAACCGGCGGGGATGATCAGCCCCGCGCGTACCACCCCGCGGTCCATCAGGCCTGCCAGTTCCTCCTCGCTCCCCACGAAGGCGACAATATCAAAGTAGTTAGATGCCCTGTAGGCGACGACCAGGTCCCGGCTCTGGACAGTCCGGTCGGCATCCAGCACTGCTGTACGCAGGTGGCGAATGTCGGTCGTGGCGGCGTAGCCCAAGAGGAAGAGTTGCACTATCGGTATCAGGAACATCACCACCAGCGCCCGCCGGTCGCGCAGGATGTGGAGCAACTCTTTCCGTGCTACGGTCAGCGTGCGTCCCATTCCTCCTCCGGATGAGAGCAGAGCCCGTGAAGGTAGAGGCGGGCCAGTTCCTCCACCAACTCTTCTTCAGAGAGCGCAGCAGCGGGAGAATCGGGAGCCATCAGGCGGAGAACGGAAATCAAGAGAATCCCGCCAACCACCGCCGGCAAGACGACTTCGGCCCGGAACGGACGCAACTCGCTCCGGGCAACCCGTTCCTGCGTGTAGATGGAACCAGTGCCAATGACCGGGAGAATGATCTGTTCGAAGAACTGTGCTGTCAGTTCCCGGTCGGTCCAGATTTCGGTTGCCAGCGCGCGCAAGAGTCCTTGATTCTCCCGGACGAACCGGAGACGGTCGTGCAAGATGAGGGCCAAATGTGATTTCACATCCAGGTCAGAGCGGAAGGTCAGAAGAGCGTCGGCGGCCCGACGGATCAGAGCGTCGGCGAGGGCCAGCAAGAGTTCCCGCTTATTGCGGAAGTAGAGGTAAATGGTGCCAGGGGCAATCCCCGCGCGGGCAGCGATCTCTTTGACGGTCGCCCGCTGATAGCCGCGCTCGGCGAAAACCGCAACGGCGGCCTGCAGAATCTGCTCGCGGCGGTCCCGGGCTTCCTGCAGTTCGGTCACGAGGCACTCCTGAATGAACGTTCATTCAGATTATACACCTTTCAGCCTGATTGTCAAGAGTGCAAACGCCCTGCCGGGTGTATCCCCAAATTGACAGGCTTCATTCGCCCGGCGGTTCACCGCAGGGTTCCAGGGGAAATCGTGGGAGTTTGGAGGGAGCAGCCCTTGGGGCCGCCCCCCCCAACCCCATTTCTGTCCCCTTCCCCTCCGCGTTGGAGAAGAAGGGGGCAAGAGGAATAAGAGGGGTCAAATCCCCTCGTAGGCGATTGCCAGAATCATTTACTGAGCCGCAATATGTCCGAGCCTAAAAGGCCGTTTCCGACGAAATGGGGACACACCCCGCTCTGTCCCAATGGTCGTCCTGGCCAATAAAAGAGGCCGGCGAATTGCCGGCCTCCTCGTTTTGTTTTTCGCCAGAGACGCAAGCAAACGGCAAGGCGTTGCAAAGATAGGTTGAACTCTACATAGTCAATAGCGGCTCACATCCGCTCCCAGTATGACCCAATGAACCGCTATTTGCTGCGGATAATCTCTTCACAGATCCGCACGCCCTTGAGGGCGTCGTTGGTCCAGTAGTCAGCGCCGACAAAGCGACAAATCTGCTCATTCATCATCCCGCCGCCAATGATGATGGGGATGGGGTAGGAGAGAGCAGCCCGTAATAAACGGGCGGTCTCCCGCATGCTCCCATAGGAGGACGTGATCAGGCCGGAAATGCCGATGACATCCGGCTGCCAGGTGAGAGCCCGCTCCACAAACCGCTGCGGCGGCACGTCTACCCCCAGGTCTTCCACCTGAAAGCCAAAACTGCGCAGGGCGATGTGGACAATCGTCTTGCCGATGTCGTGAATATCGCCGTGGGCGGTACCAATGAGCACCCGTCCGGAGGCATCCCCTTTCAGCGCCTCCTGAAGGGCCGGCTGGGTCAGTTCCAGCACCTGGCGGAATATCTCCCCCGCCATAATCAGCCCCGATAGATAGAAAACCCCCTGCTCATACTTCTCTCCGACCTGCCGCATCCCCTCTTCGCAGGCCGCAATGATCTCTACCGGGTCCACGCCCGATTCCAGCGACTGGCGAACCAGGGCCAGAACCCCCTCCTCGTCCAGCCCGGCAACTTTTTCTTTCATCGTTTCCCGAAGGGACAGGTTCATCTCTTTCTAACTCCTGAATCTGTAGCGCACAGGCAATCCGAATCGCTATCTCATAGCGGGCAGTGATTCACCCCTCCTCAATCCCCCCACCCCCTTCGGAGAAAGAGGGGTTTGGGGAGCGGCATCTTTGCTGTCCAACCTTACCTTTCACACCTCCACATCCGGCCCGACACGGGTGGTCAGCCGGAAGCGGTCGGCCCGGCAGATGAACCATCCCCAGGCTATCGGCTGGTTGGTGAAATCATAGAAGATGTGCTCCAGACAGAAGGCCGGAGAACCTGGAGAAACCTCCAGTAACTCTGCCTCTTCCGGGGTCAGCGTCACCGCCTCTATGGAAAGATCGCCCCGGCGCAACCCTTGCCCGCCGTTCCCCCGAAACAGCCCCTCCAGAGACGTAATTTGCAACTCCGCCTCCACCACCGGACGATGAGGGTCGTAGATGAGATACTCCCGGTGGTACATCGTCGGCCCCTCAGCGCGGGAAACCAGACGGCGCAGATAGATGACTCGCGTCCCCTTCGGAACCGCCAGTTTGCGGGCCACCCGCTCGTCGGCTGCAAGAATGGTGGCCTGAAGCAGGCGGACAGTGCGTTCCGCTTCCTCCTCCCCCATTTCCTGCAGGCGAAAAGTGGCCTCGGAGATGACCAATCCCCGAACGAACGTCCCTTTGCCCTGCGCTGTGCTGACGATGCCCCGGTCCAGCAACAGTCCGATGGCCCGCCGTACCGTCATCGGACTGACACCAAACTGGGCAACCAACTGGGCCTCAGAGGGCAACTGGTCGCCAGGGCGGTAGGTTCCTTCGGCAATCTGCATACTGAGGATGCGGGCTAGTTGCGCGTAGGCTGGCTCGTAGGAGTTCCGGTCTATGGCGTACTTATTTCCCACTTGACAACTTCTCTATACCAGTGTATAATATTACCAGGACACACAGGCACCATTCCATCCTCTATTATAGCCCGAACGGAGCGACTCGTCAACATGAACCGGAGACTCTTTGTTCTCGCCTGCGCAACGGTCATTGAGGAAATGGTACCCCTGATGCCCGAGGGCACAGAGTACGAAGTTCTGGATTTTGGCCTCCACATCAATCCCGAGCACCTCCGGCACACCCTCCAGCAACACATAGATGCCCTCCAGAAGCCCTACGATGCAGTCATCCTCGGCTACGGTCTCTGCTCCCAGGCAGTCATCGCCATCCAGGCCCGTCAGTCCCCCCTGGTGATTCCCCGGGTGGATGATTGTATCGCCATTTTTCTCGGCTCCCGGGATGCCCATCGGGAGCAGCACGCCCGGGAGCCTGGGACGTACTATCTGACCAAAGGCTGGATTGAGGTAGGCGATACCCCCTTTAACGAATACGAGCGGATGGTTCAGCAGTACGGCCAGGAGCGGGCCGACCGCCTCATTCGCATTATGTTGGCCCACTACACCCGGCTGGCGCTCATCAATACTGGTCAGTACGCGCTGGAGAAGTATCGGGAATACGCCCGTCGGACAGCGGAGCGGTTTGGGCTGCGCTACGAGGAGATTCTGGGCTCCACAGACCTGATCCAGAAGATGCTCTACGGACCCTGGCTCCCCGATGAATTCGTCGTGGTGCCGCCCAGTGCGACGGTCCGCTACGAGGATTTCTTCCCTCCCGACAAAGAGACCCCCAGAGATTGAACTCGCTGGAGAGGGCCCAGAGAACGCGGAGGTTTCAAGAAGCGGGACAAGGTAGATTTCCAACTCGGCAACGATTCCCCCAGCATCGCCCCCTGGTGGGCAGCGCCCACATAGCGGGTACAGAAGCGCAAAAATCCCGGCGGAATCTCCTCCTTTGGCAGCATCCAGTCCCTCATCCGGACCCGTAATTTGTCTTCGCTCAGGCGGACGTTCAGGGTCCGGGCCGGGATGTCCGTCTCAATGACACCTCCGCCCCGCAGGGCTGCCAGCGGCCTGCCCACCGCCGCCTCCGGGCAGACGTGCCCAATGCAGGCCCGCGGGTCGCCCCGGAGAACCGTCCATCGGTGACCATCGCGACGGAATCCGCCAGACCATCCCGACTATGATGGCCGCTGGCAGAGATAACTCCCGCATCCCCAGCCCCCCGCGCGACCCCTCGGAGCGCACGACCAGCCCATCCCCGACGTAGACCCGCCCATCAGTATTCCTGTACATCCTCCTCCCGGTCAAGGACTTGCGCCGGCCCTGTATGGTGCATTATGGCCAGAGAGATGCTGCTGACCTTGACGACTGCCCTATCCGGGGCCGAGTTGCCTCAGAACACCGCGATCCTGACCGTGGGAGAGGCCGACGACCGATGAAAGGGTCTTGACAAATGCAACAAAATATGGTACAATGTATTACAGAATGATACCCTGTATCATTGTATGAGACACTTATCGCCGGCATCGTAAAAGAGTATCTCCAGGGCGACTACTCCTCGGTTGGGCACTCTATGGATAGCGAGTATTTATTCTGCTCCCGTTTGTGCCGATGTAACGAGCGCTATCTCACTGGCTTTCTTCCGCCTCTATCCTTTCGCGTCCACTTTGGGACGCGGGGAAGGGGAGATATCAACGGGGGTTGAGGAGAAGGGCAAATCCGCCGTCCTCAACCCCCATTTTGTTTTCTTTCACAGCATAGACCGATCCACCTCTCATGCTCACTTTTCCGCAAGGAGGCATCCAATGTCAGAACTCTATACCCTGGTTCAGGCCGTGGAAAAGGTCATCCAAGACCGCCGGAGTATCCGGCAGTACACGGAGGAGCCGGTATCTGAGGAAGCGCTGCAGATGATTCTGGAGGCAGGCCGCCTGGCGCCCTCTGGGGAGAATGCCCAGCCCTGGCGGTTCATCATCGTCAAAGACCCAGAGACGCGCAAACGGATGGGGGCCATCGCGGGCGGTGGCAGCGGGCGCCGGTTCACGGCGGAGTTTGTCACCCAAAAAATGCAGGAGCGCTTCGCCGGTCTGGAAGATGAGGCGAAGCGGAAAGCGGCCTTTGAGAAACTGACGTCGGGTCAGGTATCCGCCTTCCTTGCCGAGGCGCCGGTCAGCATCGTCGTTTGCGGCCGCAAGGACGTCTGGGACCTGCCCTACGACACGTCGGCAGCCATTGAGAATATGTTGCTGATGGTGACGGCGCTGGGACTGGGTGCCTGCTGGGTGATCGCGCCCTGCATTGACATCCGCGACGAAGAACGCCTGAAGGACCTGCTGGGCGTGCCGGAGGGGCTGAAGATTGTCAGCATTATCGCTGTGGGCCACCCCGCGCGCTATCCCCGGCCCCGTCCGCGCATCCCCCTGCACGAACTGGTCTACCGCGAGAAGTGGGGCGTTCCTTACTACGGGAAAAAGGAGGAATGATGAGCGAGCGCCAGGTCTCTCTGGAATACGTCAATAGCATCGTCCACGACCTGCAAAAAGCATTCTGGGACGAAAGGGGCAAGGGGGCCCGCTTTCGCGTGACAACAGTGGGGCGGGATTATTTTCTGAGCAAGTGTCTGCCCAGGATTCAAAACAAAGATGTAGAGCCGATTATTGAGATCATTAAGCAGGTATTGAGGGAAGAGAGGCTGGTTACTGAGGTATCCCATCAGTTAGAGGACAAACTCCTGCAGGTCCAGGTGCGGGGTTGCCTACATGTGCCGGTGGAGCAGCGGTTGGTCTCCAAAGGGGTGGAGCCCTTCACCTGCATCCCGGCTAACCTGATCGTGCTGGCGATGGAGGAGGCCCTGGACCGGCCAGTAGAACTGGCGGAGATCAAGGTGGAAGACGGGGTCTGCAACCTTCTGCTGGTGGTCTTTGACGCCCGTCCAACATTTGATTGAACGGAGGTCGGTATGGGCAAACTGGCGACCCTCGCGGAAGCCGTGGCATCCATCCCCTCCGGCACGCATGTCGCCCTCTCGGGATTTGCCATCACGCGCTGCAATATGGCCTTCGCGCGCGAGGTGATCCGTCAGGGCATCCGCGGGCTGACGGTCTCCCAGTGCGTCGGAGCAATGGATGCGGACCTGCTGGTGGGAGCAGGGGCGGTGGAGCGGATGATTTACGGCGGCGGCTCACTGGACCGCTTCGGGCGGCTCAACAACGTGAACCGAGCGATTGAGTCCGGCACGCTGATCGCCGAGGAATACAGCAGCCTCTCGGTGGCCTTCCGTTACCTGGCTGGCGCCCTCGGCCTGCCGTTCATCCCCACCCGCTCCCTGCGTGGCTCGGACATCCTCGCCAGGCTGCAGCAGATTGCGCCCGAGAATATCGGCACGGTGCAGGACCCTTTCACCGGCGACGAGTGGCTGGCCCTGCGGCCCCTGGTGCCGGATGTCGCCGTTGTCCAGGTGCAGGTGGCGGACGAGGAAGGCAACGCCTGGATTTTCGGCCCGCGCTGGGACAACGAGGAGCAGGTGAAGGCCAGCCAGCGGGTGATCGTCATCACCGAGCAACTGGTCCCCACGGAGATCATCCGCCGCGACCCGGAGCGAACGGTCATTCCTGGCTTCAAGGTCTCGCATGTCGTCCATCTGCCCTTCTCCGCTCATCCCACGTCCGTTTATCGCGTCTACGACTACGACGCGGAGCATATCCGGGAATACGCGGCAGCGACCAGGACGGTGGAGGAGTTCCGGGCGTACCTGGAGAAATACGTCTTCGGCGTCCAGGACCACTGGGAATACCTGGAGTTGATCGGCGGTATGAAGCGCCTGACCAGCCTGATGGCCGATCCGATTCTGGGGTACTGAGAGGGGAGAGAGTTATGTACGCAGAGGATTACACACCCTTTGAACTGATGGCAGTGGCAGGGGCGCGAGAGTTGAAAGACGGCGAGATTGTGGCCGTAGGGATTGGGTTGCCAGTGGTTGCGTCGTTCCTGGCCAAGCGCACCCATGCGCCCCGCCTGACCATTCTTTTTGAGTTGGGCATCGTGGACCCGGAGCCCATCCACACCGGAGTAGGTCTGGCAGATCCCCGGGTCTGGTATCGGGCGAAGGTGATGAGCAGTTTCGTGGATATGCTGGGGATGGTGCTGCACCGAGGGCTGGTGGATGTGGGCTTTCTGGGCGGCCTGGAGACCGACGCCTATGGGAACCTGAACACCACGTTGCTGGGCGACCCCAGGGGCACATTCACCCATTCCGTCGGCAGCGGAGGGGCCAACGATATCGCGTCCTCGGCGAAGCGGACCGTTATCATCATCCGCCACCAGGCGCGCAAACTCAAAGAGGCGGTCTCGTTTGTCACCAGCCCCGGCTACCTGCAGGGGGGAAGCGCCCGCGAGGCTGCCGGACTACGGGGCGGACCGGTCCGCGTCATCACCGATAAGGCCATTTTCGGTTTTGATCCCCATAGCAAACGGTTGAGACTAGAATCCATCCACCCGCGCATCACGCTGGAAGACGTCCTGGCCAATATGGGCTTTCAGCCGCTGGTGCCCGATCAGGTGCCGGTCACCGAACCGCCGACGGTAGAGCAGATTCGCCTGATCCGGGAGGAGATTGATCCGGAGCGGATCTACGCGGGTTGATCCGCCGGATTCTTTCGCCATTCCAAACGAGGATGATAAGCGATGCCGTACCAAGTCACTGATCAATGCATTCTCTGCGGGGCCTGTATGGCGGGCTGCCCGACAGGCGCCGTGACCATCGCCGATGGCGATACCCGCTCCCGGATTGACCCGGAAGTCTGCATTGAATGCGGAACATGTGAGGAGAATTGTCCAGTAGAGGCCATTATTTACGTGGATGAAGAATAGGAGGACTATGGATTTCCTCGCCGTAGAAGGGCTTACCAAGTTCTTCGGAGGTCTGGCGGCGGTTTACAAGGTGGGATTCACGATCCGGGAGGGGGAGATTATTGGTCTCATCGGCCCCAACGGTTCGGGCAAGACGACGGTCTTGAACCTGATTACCGGGTTCCTCAAGCCCAATGCCGGCCGGGTCACCCTGGCAGGGAGGAATGTCACCGGCCTGCCGCCCCATCAGATGTGCCGGAACGGTGTGGCCAGGACCTTTCAACTGACCAAGTCGTTCCTCTGCTGCACCGTTCTGCAGAACGTGATGATTGCGCGGATGTATGGCCGGAGTCCGGCACCGAACCTGCGGGTGGCAGCTAAGGAGGCCACCGAAATTCTGGTGCAAGTGGGTCTGGCGGACAAGGCAAATTTCCTGGCCCGGGACCTCACGTTGATGGAGCGCAAAATGCTGGAACTGGCCCGCGCCCTAGCCGCCCAACCTTCCCTGCTTCTCCTGGACGAACTGATGGCAGGTCTGAACCCCGCCGAGACCGAGGTGACAATGCAGTTGATCCGGAAAATCCGGGATTCGGGGGTCACCATTCTGGTGGTAGAGCACATCGTCAAAGCGATTTTGGGGCTCTCGGACCGGGTCATTGTCCTCAACATGGGGCAGAAAATCGCCGAAGGGCCGCCCCAGGAGATCGTTCATGACCCCCATGTCATAGAAGTCTATTTAGGGAAGGCCCATCATGCTTGAACTGGAAGGCGTGTACGCCGGTTATAAGGATTTGCGGGTTCTCTGGGGTATCTCCCTTCGGGTCGGGGAGGGCGAACTGGTCGCACTGGTGGGCCCGAACGGGGCCGGTAAGACGACCACCCTGCGGATTATCAGCGGGTTGCTCAAACCTACTGCTGGGTCTGTCCGTTTCTACGGGTGCTCTCTGGATAGAGAGCCACCCCACCGAATTGTGGAGATGGGTATATCCCAGGTACCGGAAGGGGGACGAATATTCACCGGCATGAGCGTGGAGGAGAATCTGGAACTGGGGGCCTTCACCGCCCGGGCCAGGAGAGAGAAAGAGCAAAGAATGAAATGGGTGTATCAACTCTTCCCTCGCCTGGAGGAGCGCAAGAACCAGCGAGCAGGCACCTTGAGCGGTGGCGAGCGGCAGATGCTGGCCATTGGCCGGGCCTTGATGGCCCAACCCCGGCTTCTGTTGCTGGACGAGCCCTCTTTTGGTCTGGCCCCGATACTGGTGGAACAGATGTTTGAAATGATCCAGGAGATTAACCAGCAAGATGTCGCCGTCCTGCTGGTTGAGCAAAACGTCCGGGCGGCTCTGGAACTGGCGCAGCGGGCATACGTGATTGAGAACGGCCGGATCGTGGGAGAAGGCAGCGGCGATGCCCTGCTGTCCTTTGAATCCGTGCGCAGCGCGTACCTGGGATAGAGCAAAGAAAACATCTCAGAAAGTGAGGGGTTCTATGCCTACAACTGTAGCCCAGAGCCTGGTTTCTGGAATTCTGGTCGGTGCCCTGTACGGATTGGCGGCAGTGGGTCTTTCGCTGGTCTTTGGGGTCACCAAAATCCTCAACGTGGCCCACGGCGAACTCCTGATGTTGGGCGGCTACGCCAGTTTCTGGCTCTTCACTCTACTGGGCGTAGACCCCTTCGGTGGAATTCCCCTGTCCATGTTCGCCCTGGTCCTGATCGGGTTAATTATGTATCAACTGTTCTTTTCCCGCCTGATTAAACTCCCCACGGAAGACAAGATCAGGAACTCCCTCCTCATTGGGTTCGGGTTGGGCCTGATTTTGCAGAACATAGCCCTGCGCCTGTGGACCGCCGACAATCGGGGCATTACGACTGCGTATGCAGGAGCGACATTCACTGTCCTTGGGGTACGCCTACCCTACGTGCGGGTAGCGAGCCTGGTGATTGCTTTCGTCTTCCTCCTCGCCCTTCAGCTGTTCTTGCGGAGGACCTACATAGGCAAAGCCATCCGGGCGACCGCGCAGGACTGGGAGGCGGCCACGCTGATGGGCATCAACGTACACGGTATCTACCGCCTATCCTTCGTGCTGGGCGCTGCGCTGGCGGGGGCTGCAGGGACTCTGGTGGCCGTGGGATATTCGGTAGAACCGGTGATGGGGATGCACTGGACACTCAAATCCTTGATCGTGCTGGTTATGGGAGGTATAGGGAGCATCGCGGGAACCCTGGTCGGGGGCCTCATCCTGGGTGTGACCGAGTCGGCTGCCGCCATCTGGATCAGCAACTATCGGCATGTCATTGGCCTCGCCATCTTTATTCTAGTTCTGCTCATCAGGCCCCAGGGGCTATTCGGCGCAAAAGAGGGGTAATCCATGACGGCGAAAAAAGGCATCTCTCTCGCCCTTCTTGTCGCTGGCGTGGCGGCGCTCTGGTTGGTCCCCAGCATGGGGGTGTCAGATAGCCTGCTCAACCTGCTGATCTTGATGTTTATCTACACCATGCTGGCCTCCAGTTGGAACATTCTGGGTGGCTACACCGGGCAGGTCAATCTGGGCCATGCGGCGTTCTTTGGTCTGGGAACCCTGGTCGCGCGCATACTATATACCGGTGGGCGTCCTCTTTTCCTCGCCCTTCTGGCAGCATGCGTTGTGCCTGTGGCCTTTTCCATGCTCATCGGGATTCCAGCCTTCAGGCTCCGGCTCAGGGGAGATTATTTCACTATTGGCACGCTGGCGCTCTCGCAGATTCTCTACATCACCATTGGGAATGTGCTCCCGAAAATTACGTATCTCCCTATCGCGGACATCCAGAACTACCAACTGGGCCCCCGCTATCACATCATTCTGGCCTCGGCGCTTTTCACCATTGGGGTTGCCTACGCGCTGGTTAAATCCAGGCTAGGGCTGGGCATGGTAGCGGTGCGGGAGAATGAGGACGCGGCGGAATCGCTGGGCATCAACGCCTTTGCGCACAAGTTGCTGGCCCTGGCAGTCAGCGCCTTCCTGGGCGGCCTGACCGGGGGAGCCTACGCGTATTATCAGACGAGTTACTATTTCAACTACACCTTCTCGCCTCCGTGGAGCCTGGAGCCGGTGACAATGACCTTCATTGGCGGCGTGGGCACGATTCACGGCCCCGTCATCGGCGCGGTGTTCTTTGTCTTGCTTAAAGAGTGGCTGGTGATGAAGGTGGGCGAGTACCATTTAATCATATTTGGCGTTCTGTTCCTTCTGGTTGTGCTCTTCCTGCCTGGTGGACTGGTTGAGGCCTGGGAGCGGATACGCCGGGTATTTACCCACCGTCCGGCGGGGAAGATCGTGCTTTCCCCCTCCGCCGAGGGGAGTGATTTATCGGGCAACTCATTAGCCAGTGAAAGGAAGGAGGTGCCAATGATATGATGTGACGGATATGTAAATCAAGGCTCGTAGTTTATAGACCACTCTCAACAGGCAGGTTAAGGAGGACTAGCCATGAGAACCGGAAAAGCAGTGGTGGTCATAACCGTACTCTTGATCGGCGCACTGGTGGTCAGTTGCGGGCCCCAGACAGCGACGCCCACCCAGGCCCCACCCACAGTAGCGCCCACAAAGGCTCCGCCCACGGCGGCACCCACCCAGGCGCCGCCGGCCCCGGAGTACATTGAGTTCGGCGCGTCCATTCCCCTCACCGGGAAGTACGGTGCCCTCGGTGCCATGGTGAAGCCGGGGTATGAGATCGCTGTGGCGGACATCAATGCCCAGGGTGGGGTATACGTTGCCGAATACGGCAAAAAGATCCCCATCCGCCTGACCATCTACGACGACGAATCCGACCCGACAAAGGCGGTGAGCAAACTGGAGTCCCTCTACGCCGAGCAGAAGGTGGTGGTCTACTTGGGCGGTGCCGCTAGCGATATGCACGCTGCGACCGCGGCCGTTGCAGAGAAGAACAAGGTCCCCTATCTCGGCATTGCTTTCGCTCTGTACTCCATTCACCAGCAGGGCTACCGGTACCTGTTCTCTCCGTTCCCCAAGTCCCCTGCCCAGGCCAGGGACGTCTTTGAAATCCTCAACGCCTCCATTCCTAAGGGCGAACGGCCGACCAAAGTCGCCATCTTCCAAGAGACCACCGACTGGGGCATAGAGTTAGGCAATCTGTGGAAGGAGAACGCCCCCAAGTACGGGTATGAGGTGGTTGTCTACGAGACATACGCCCCCAGAGCTGAGGACATGTCGGCCATGATCCTCAAGGCTAAGGAGGCAGGGGCGGAGACACTGCTCACTGTGCCCAGCCCTCCGGACGGCATCACGATGGTCAAGCAGATGGCCGAACTGGGATGGACGCCCAAGTTCACCCTGATGATCCGGGCTCCCGAGAATGTCGCTTGGGGAGAGACGATGGGTAAAAACGGCGACTATGTCACCATCTTCCCCGGGTGGCACTATGCGGTGAACTTCCCCGGGGTAGATGAACTCAACGCCAAGTACCAGGCCCAGTTCGGGCGGCCTGCTGACCTGCTGACGGGGCCTGCGTACGCCTGCGTGCAGATCGCCGCCGCGGGCATTGAGAAAGCCGGCACGTTGGACCGGGACGCGATCCGGGACGCGATCGCTGCCATCCAAATGATGACAGTGGTTGGCCCGGTCAACTTCAACACGGATGGCACAGGCAACGTCCTCAACCCGCTGGTCCAGTGGCAGAACGGCAAGCAGGAGTTGGTATGGCCGCCGGAGCACGCCACAGCGCCGCTGGCCTACCCGGCAGTCCCGTTTGACCAGCGGTAAACAGCGGGATGCTCTCGGCAAAGTAGAGGGCTGCGACACAATTATGGCCGGCGCGGCCGGTCTACCGACCCCCGAGCCAGAAGCCGGAGCGCCGGCCATCCTCCAGCAAATAGGGTCTGCAGATGAACAAGGAACCGGACCTGGACCAATATAACGTTCGGGCTGTAGAACGGGCGATCCAGATTCTGATGTCCTTTGACGACGGACATCCCGAACGGGGAGTGACTGAGATCGCACAGGCCACGGGCCTGCACAAGGCAACCGTCCATCGCATCATTATGACCCTGCTCCAGCATGGCCTGCTGGAGCGTACAGCGGAGGGAGAGAAGTTCCGCCTGGGAGTGCGCATGGTGAATCTGGGGCTGAGGGCGCTGCGTCATCTGGACCTTCCCCGGGTTGCCCGTCCGTATATGGAGCAGTTGGTGAACCGCTTTGAGGAAACGTGCGACCTGGGTATCTTTGACCAGGGCCAGGTGCTATCCATTGAGGTTATATACGGTGACCATGCGCTGATCGTGGCGACCCGGGTCGGCACCTATCTGCCCATCCACTGTACGGCCAGCGGTAGAATATTTCTGGCTTTTCTTCCGCCGGAGATCGTTGGGCCTTTACTGAACGTTCCCATAAAAGCCTGTACGGAGAAGACGATAACCTGCGTCGACCGGTTGCGGGAGGAACTGGAAGCGATCCGCCAACGAGGATACGCCATTGACGACGGAGAGTTTGAGCCCGGAATTCGGGCCGTCGCCGTGCCGGTTCGCGACGTTTTTGGAAACGTTATCGCCACGCTCGCCATACCCGGTCCTGTGTATCGGATGACCTGGGACCGTGTTTCTGAAATGGCCCAGGCCCTAATGGAGGCCGCGAGCGCGCTCTCCGCTCATGTTCTGCGCCGGTAAGTTGCAATCACCATCTCGAGCGCAAGCCAGTGGGGTATGCGTTCTCATTCCCAATCAGGAGGATGAAGGGTTATGGATAAAGTTCCTTTTGTAGCCGCTGCCGATGTGGAAGGGGAGGAGCGAATCCCCAAGCGAGTGTCCAAGTTGCTCCTCGCTCCCAAGACGGTAGGCACCCAGAACGTCTCTATGGGATTGAATGTCACCGCGGTCGGGAGCATGATCCCGGACCATGTCCATGAGGACTGCGAGGAGGTCATGTTCATTATCAGTGGGCGTGCCAGACTGGTGATTGAGGGAGAAGGGGAGTGGGAGGTCGGCCCGGAGACGGCTATCTACTCCCCGCCCGGCAAGAAGCATCGCCTGGAAAATATCGGTGACGAACCACTGAAACTGGTGTGGGTCTATTGCCCACCCCTGCCACAGCACTATGAGTAGCCAATTCGTTATCCAACCATAAATTAATCTCACCAAAGGAGGTAAAAGGTGTTTGAGGATATCCGGCGTTATATCAAGACATTGGGTCTGCCAGAGGGGGACCTGTGGGACCTCCCGACGTCCCAGGCCCGGTTCCCCGACGGGGCCGTCTACCGCATTGAGGTGCCAACGGTGAACTCGGCCGAAGCGGTTGCCGCGCTGCTGGAGACCAGCGACAAACTCGGCATCACTGTCAACCGGGTAACGGAGACTTATGGCATCTTCCGGCACACGCGCCAGGAATTGAAGGAGTACTGCCGCCTGTGCCACGAGTACGGTGCAGAGTTGCTCCTCTCGGTGGGACCGCGGGCCACCTACGACACCAGCGCCACCGCCCTATCTCCCCAGGGCATGCGGATTGGCTACCGCCTGCGCGGGATGGAGCAACTGATTCGCGCAGTGGAGGATATCCGACGCGGCATTGACATCGGGTGCCGTGGCTTCGTAGTCTACGACGAGGGTCTGCTCTGGCTCCTGGGGCGGATGCGCAGAGACGGCTTCCTGCCGAGCGACATCATCTTCAAGGCTTCAGCACATATGGGCTACTCCAACCCGGCATCGTTCAAGGTGCTGGAGGAACTGGGGGCCGATAGCATCAACCCTGTGCGGGACCTCCAACTTCCCATGATCGCTGCCCTGCGGGCAGCCGTGAAGGCCCACATTGACGTCCACACGGACAACCCACCCGGGTCGGGCGGTTTCATTCGCGTCTACGAAGCCCCCGAGATTGCCCGCGTGGCTGCACCGGTCCACTTGAAGACCGGCAACTCGGTAGTGAGCGCTCACGGACAAATCACCAGCGCGGCCGATGGCCGGCGTATGGCTGAGCAGGCAGCCATCGTCGTGGAGATGGTGAGCAAGTATTACCCAGAGGCGAAGCAGACGAAGCGAGGCGATCCAGATCTGAAGATCCCTCACGCGTAACAACGGCGATCCGGGTGCTCGCTGTGGCGGTGTAGTCACCCCAGTGAGAACGGTTTTTTTCATAACGGGAACGTGCCAGGCACTTTGAAGGTGCCTGGCACATTACCCCGCGAGGAGGCTCGTATGAAGTGGAAACTGCCACCCTCAGGCGGCCACATGGATAAGCCGACGGGTATTTATTTTCAGACGATGACCAAGGCCGAGGTGGAAGAGCGGCTCAAAGTCAACGATATTCTCCTGATCCCTGTAGGCAGCACCGAATGTCACGGCGACGCTCAGCCGTTTGGTGAGGACACCTTCCTGGTGACCCGGATGGCCGAAATGGTGGCCCAGGCGACCGGGTGCACTGTCGCCGAGCCGGTGTGGTACGGTTCCCATCCGCACAATCACCTGGGCATGCCGGGCACCGTGATCATTCCGGAAGATACGTTCATTGCCTATCTGCGGGCTATCATTGCCGGATTCTGGAACGCGGGCTTCCGCAAACAGATACTCCTCAACGGCCACGGACAGGAAGAGGTCATTCCGCTGGCCCTTCATCAGTTTGCCAAGAAATACCAGGTGCCCTGCCTGTTGATTTCTCTGCACTGGCCGACGGTGATCCACGATTACATGAAGGACAAAGCGCACGGCGGGCCGTTTGAGACCCCCTTCCGTCACGCCGACGAAGCGGAGTGCTCTTATTCAATGGCTCTGTTCCCGGAGATGATCAAACTGGAAAAGGCCGTAGATACGACCCCCCACGGGTTTCTGCCTCCCGATCACGTGGATAAGGGTGGCGACGTCTATCACGCGCCGATCAAAGGCCACGAGCAAGTGGGCTTCGGTGGTCTGGAAGTCATTATGACGCCAGAAGGAGTGCTCGGCAAGCCCTCGCTGGCAGACCCGGCCAAGGCCGAGGCGGGCCTGAACGCGCTCTTTGACTACATGGTTCGGCTGATCAACGACATTCTGGAGCGGTTCCCGCCGGGGCAACTGCCGCCAGCCGATAAAGTCTCCATGCGTGACCCTGCAGAGATTGAGGCGGTGCTCAAGGGGCCGCTTCGCGGCGGCAGACATATCTACACCATCGCCTACCCACCATGAGTATGCGCTCTGCAGCCCGATGACCCTCGCGTTCTGGCAGACGGGAGAGTGGCGGACGTTGTGCAGTAACCCTTTGCGAGACGGCTACCCTCACCTCCGTCAGGCCTGGAGTCGTTGCCCGGGAGGTCTCCCGCTGTGAGCAATGAAAGCGATGCCTGAAGCGAGCCAATTTAAACCATTCCGACCACGAGAACAAACAGATACTTTGCACAACCGGAGGCATCATGAAGATTTTGAGGGTCAACATGGATCGTTTGGAACTGAACTGGGAGCCCGTCCCCCCGGAGTACGAACGCTTCGGGGGGCGCGCCCTGATCGCAAAGGTATTGCTGACAGAAGTCCCACCTCAGTGCGAACCTCTCGGCCCATATAACAAACTCATTCTGGCGCCCGGCCTCCTGGGCGGCACGAATCTATCCAGTTCGGCGAGACTCTCCGTCGGCGGCAAGAGCCCTCTGACCGGCGGGGTCAAAGAGGCCAACTGCGGTGGGGACGCCGGCTCCCACCTGATCCGCCTCGGCATCAAGGCCGTGGTGGTGGAGGGTCAGCCCAGAGATGGGAAGTTGTACCTGCTGTATATATCCCGGCAGGGAGCGGAGTTGCTCCCCGCCGATGAGTGGCGCGGGCTGGGCACGTACGCGACGGTTGCGAAGGCGCAGGAGCGGTGGGGGGAGCATTGCACAGTCATCTCCATCGGCCCGGCCGGTGAGATGGGGATGACCGCTGCTGCCATCGCCTGCACCGGGTACGAAGAGCAAGTCAGCCGGATGGCCGCGCGCGGCGGACTGGGCGCGCTGATGGGCAGCAAGAGACTGAAGGCCGTTGTGCTGGACGCCTCGGGAGGTGAGATGCCCCCTCTGGCTGACCCCGAGTTGTTCCGCGCCGCAGCGCGCCGCTTCGCCACCGAACTGGCCGAGAACCCCCGGACGGGCCGCCAGGGCTCTATGCACCTATATGGGACCTCGGCCATCGTTGAGGCCGTCAACGAGATGGGAGCTTTCCCCACGCGCAACTTCAGCGCAGGCCAGTTTGAGAAGATAGAGAATCTGACCGGTCCGCGGCTACGGGAAACCGCGCTGGCGCGAGGTGGCAAGGTCGGCACAAGGTGCATGGCCAACTGTGTTATCGCCTGCTGCAACCAGTTCGTGGACCCGGACGGCAATCCCATCGTAGCCACCCTGCAATATGAGACCATCGGGATGCTCGGCTCCAATCTGGGCATCGGGACGCTGGATGAGGTTGCCCGTCTGAATCGCATCTGCAACGACCTGGGTCTGGATTCCATTGAGACCGGAGCCGCTCTGGGGGTGGCGGCGGAGGCAGGCCTGGCCCGCTTTGGTGATGCAGCCAGTTTTGAGGCGCTCCTGAACGAGATTGCAGCAGGCAGCGTTTTGGGACGGGTGCTGGGACAGGGAGCCGTTGTCGCAGGCCGTGTGCTGGGGATCTCCCGGGTGCCTGCGGCCAAAGGGCAGGCTATGCCAGCCTACGACCCCCGCGCGCTCAAGGGCAACGGAGTGACCTACGCCACGTCGCCGATGGGCGCGGACCATACCGCAGGGAACGCTTTCGGCGTCAGGGACAAGGTAGATCCGCTGGCCGCCACAGGACAATGTGAAGCATCGCTCCGGCTCCAGTTGGACGTCATCTCCCTGGATAGTACGGGATTGTGCCTGTTCGCCAGGCCGCCGGTGTTCAGCGACCCTCAGTTGATGGTGGACCTGATTAACGGCCGCTTCGGCTGGGGGTGGACAGTGGCAGACCTCCAGGAGTACAAGAAGACGGTGCTGAAAATGGAACTGGAATTCAACCGGCAGGCTGGCCTCACATCGGCGGATGCCCGGATACCGGAGTATATGAGGCGAGAGCCGCTCCCACCCCACAACACCGTCTTTGATGTGCCGGACGCTGAACTGGACGAGATATTCTCGGCCCTCTGAGAGGACGGTTAAAATGGCAGGGAACATAATTCTCGTCGCTGCGGATGTTCTTTTAGAAGCGTGCGAGCGGATATTGCAGAAAGTCGGTGTGCCAGAGGACCAGGCCAGGATTATCGCGGAGGCTACCGTCAAGGCCGACCTGCGCGGTGTGGGCTCCCACGGAGTGCTCCGGCTGCCGGCCTATGTCCACCGGGTACAGGCTGGACTGATGACGGCCGATACCCGACTCCGGGTCGTTCGGGAGCGGGGCGCCACCGTTCTGCTGGACGCGCAGGGAGGATTCGGGCAGGTAGCCGGTGCGTACGCGATGAATCATGCCATTGAGCGGGCGCGCCAGTGGGGGGTGGGAGTCGTCGCCGTACGGAACGCGAATCACTTTGGGATCGCCGCGTACTACACCATGATGGCCTTACCCCACCAGATGATCGGGATCGCGGCCACCAACGCGGCGCCCAGTATGGCCGCCTGGGGCGGTGCCACCGCCGTGCTCGGTACAAATCCGATCAGCGTGGCTATCCCCACGGGTCAGGAGGTGGATATTGTCCTGGACATGGCGGCGTCCATCGTGGCGCGGGGGAAGATTCGCTCTGCTGCCAGCCAGGGCGAACGGATTCCCCTGGGATGGGCCCTGGATGCCGAAGGGCGCCCCACCGAAGACCCGGAAGCCGCCCTGGAAGGGACTCTACTGCCTATCGGTGGGCCGAAGGGGTACGGCTTGGCACTGGTGGTAGATGCCCTGGCCGGGGTGTTGACCGGATCGGATTACAGCATATATCTGGCCTCGCTCCATGACCTGAGTCGTCGCGCGTCGGTTGGTTTCGTAATGCAGGCGGTGGACATCGCGGCGTTCAGTGACTGGACGGAGTACACGAACGACATGGCATCGCTGATTGACGTCATTCGCCATTCTCCGCGCGCTCCGGGCGTGGATCGCATCTACCTACCTGGGGAGATTGAATGGCTCAAGGAGCGCGAGTACCGGCAATCCGGCGTTCCTGTACCGGTCAAAGCATTAAAGGAGTTAAAGGAACTATCTGCTGAACTAGGGGCCACGGTGGATTTGCCCTCATCGTGAGTGTAGGGAAACAACATCAACTACCTAACAGTGTCGTCAAAGCAATGGACGGTCTGGAGAAGACACAGAAGTTCTTCCGCCTCTTTCTGCTGCCCGGGGTAACACACTGCGGAGGCGGGGATGGTCCGGATACCATTGACTGGCTCGCGGCCATCCAGGCATGGGTGGAGGACGGGGTAGCGCCCGACCAGATCATCGCGGCCAGGTTTGATACACTTCGCATCAATGTGCTTCGGACTCGTCCCATCTGCCCATACCCGCAGGTTGCAGTCTATAAGGGAACGGGGGACACGGTGATTGTTCCAAAATTAGCATAGAGTTTGAATTTCAAATATCCCCCCATTTACCGCCTTTTTCTTATGCGGCCATCAGTTCCGCCAGGGAAATCTTCCCTCTCCTCAATTCTCCTAACAGGCTGCTCACATTCAACACCGACGCCGTCCGCTTATACCCCCGAACGGCCTTGACAATTTCCCTATACCAGTGTATAATTATAGCAGAGCAACTCCACCACGCGTAACACGTCGGGTCGGACCTTCACCTGCGCCCCAGCGAACTGGAACGAGGTGGGTACGAAGAACAGAGCTTCGTGTACCTTCAGGCTCCACAGAGCCTCTGGCCATTCCCCCTGGTTCCCTGAGGGGGCATCTATTTACAATCAAAGGCGGTCGTATAAACTGTAACAGGAGGTGCCCGTACTCTGAACGTATCCCTCAAGTCATTCCTCAAGTGAAAAAACTCTTCGTTTGATCTCCCCATTCTACTTTCAGCAGGAGGATAAAATGTCAGAAAAACTGGTCAATGCCATTGCCGAGATGAGAGAAGAAGAGGCCATCCAATTAGTCCGAGACATGCTGGATACGGGCGTCAAGCCCATGGCGATCCTGGATGCGGCCCGGCAGGCAATGGACATCATCGGCCAGCAGTACGAGAAGGGTGTCTATTTCCTCCCGGAACTGATGATGGCTGGTGAGATTATGGGCCAGATCGCCGAAATCCTCAAACCCAAACTGGCCGAATCCCCGGAGGTCAAGCGGCTCGGGCGGGTCCTCATTGGCACCGTCCAGGGAGACATCCACGACATCGGCAAGAACATCGTGACCTTTATGCTGGATGCCAACGGCTTTGAGGTCCTGGACCTGGGCGTGGACGTTCCCCCGCAGAAGTTTGTGGAGGCAGTACGGGATTTCCAGCCCCAGGTCGTCGGCCTGAGCGGGTTCCTCACCCTGGCCTATGACTCCATGAAAGCGACCATCCAGGCGCTGGAGGAGGCCGGGCTACGGGACAAGGTGAAAGTAATGATCGGCGGCGGCTCGGTGGACGAGCATGTGCGGACTTACACCGGCGCAGACGCCTACGGGAGGGACGCCGTGACCGGCGTGTCTCTGGCCAAGAAATGGATCGGCGTTCAATAACCCCCAGCGAGCAACGGAGGTAAAAAAATGAATCCTCAGTTGTCACCCGACGAAAAGCGAGAAGCGCTCTGGCAGGGGAAACTCTCACCGAAAGATCCCCAGGGGAATCCTCTCCCCTTCCAGAGTCCGGAAGCCGAGAAGAAATATAAAGAGCGAATCCTCCGGGTCAAGGCCGCGATTGAGATGGAAAAGTTGCCAGACCGGGTCCCGGTGACCATTTTCCCCAGCATGTTCCCCTGGAAGTATGCCGGGATGACCGTCCAGGAGGCTATGTACGATTACGAGAAGTGCGCCGCGGCCTTCAAGAAGTTCATCCTGGACTTTGATCCGGATTTGCAGTGGGGCGCATACGCCCCCGGTCCGGGAAGGTTCTTTGAGATTCTGGACTACAAATTGTACTCCTGGCCTGGCCATGGGGTGGCTCCAGATTGCTGTTATCAGTGCAACGAAGGCGAGTATATGAAGCCGGAGGAGTACGATGCCCTGATCCAGGACCCCACGGGCTACTTCATCCACGTTTACCTGCCTCGGGTCTTTGGGGTATTGGGTGGCTTCCAGATGCTCCCCTTCTTCCCTGGCATCCTGGAGATGTACGGCCTGGCCCTCACCTTCATTCCCTTTGGCCTGCCCCCGGTTCAGGCGACGTTCCAGGCTCTCTTTGAGGCCGGCGCCGAAGCCCTGAAATGGGTGGTGCCCATCGGTGGCTTGGACGTGGAGTTGGCCACCCTCGGATATCCGACGCTTCTGGGAGGCTTTACCAAGGCCCCGTTTGACGTCATCGGCGATACTCTCCGGGGCACCCGGGGGATCATGCTGGATATTTACCGGCGGCCCCAAAAACTCCTCAATGCGATGGAGGTCCTTACCCCCTTGATGATCCAAATGGGAATCAACTCCGCTCAAGCGACCGGCAATCCGCTCATCTTCATCCCACTCCACAAGGGCGCCGATGGCTTCCTCTCCGACGAACAGTTCAAGAACTTCTACTGGCCCACACTGAAGGAAGTCATCCTGGGCCTGATTGAAGGAGGCTGCGTCCCGCTGCCGGCTGCCGAGGGTGGCTACAGTTCCCGCCTGGAGGTGGTAAAGGACCTGCCTCGGGGCAAGACATTGTGGATGATTGACCTGACCGACATGGCGGATGCCAAGCGGACCCTCGGCCAGAACGCCTGCATCATGGGCAATGTGCCGTCCTCCCTGCTGAATCTGGGGACGCCGGACGAGGTCCGGGCCTACGTCAAGCGAATCATAGAAGTGGCCGGGAAGGATGGTGGCCTCATCATCTCCAACGGATCGTTCTTTGACGAGGCGAAGCCAGAGAACGTGAAGGCGATGGTGGAGGCGGCCAAAGAATACGGCGGATACTGAACTTGCATCCTGACAGGCCCCCCTTTCTGGGGGCCTGTCAGGCTTGTTGACAGGCGATTCCGGCAGACAACAAGCCTCCTGATTCGCCGGGCAGGGGCTGGTGGCCTCACCAGCCCGGGAGTGTAAGGGCCGAAGGTTTTTTGCGGCAGCCTGCAGCCGCCGCAAAAACCGTCCTTCAAAACGGGAGGGATATTATGAAGGTCAAAGCGGCCGTCATTTTTGAGACCGGGGGGGATTTCCAGATTGAGGAACTGGAACTGGATGAGCCCAGGGACGACGAGGTGCTGGTCCGCATCGTCGCTTCGGGTATCTGCCACACCGACCTGGGTGCTCGGGCTGGTCACCTGCCGATCCCTGAGCCGCCCAGCGTCTTCGGGCACGAAGGGGCTGGCATTGTGGAGAAGGTCGGCGCGCGGGTGACCAAAGTCAAACCGGGCGACCATGTGATTATGACCTGGGATTATTGCGGAACATGCTCCGCATGCAAGGCGAGTAAGGTCCTCTACTGCCTGAACTTCTTCCTGCACAATTTCCACGGCGCCCGACCGGATGGCAGCATAACCCTCCACAAAGACCATCAGGCCGTCCACGGCTCCTTTTTCTGCCAGTCCTCATTTGCCACCTTTGCACTGGCTAATGAGCGGAATGTGGTCAAAGTGCCGGACGATGTGCCTCTGGACGTATTGGCCCCTATGGGCTGTGGCGTGATGACCGGTGCGGGAGCGGTCATCAATTCGCTTCAGGCCGGGCCGGGGGATTCCATCGCGGTGTTCGGTATTGGCACAGTGGGAATGAGCGCTATTCTGGGGGCGATAGTCTGCGGATGTACAACTATCATCGCGGTGGACATCAACCCGGAGCGTCTGGCGGTGGCCCGAGAATTAGGCGCGACGCACACCGTCAACGCGGCCGAAGTGAACCCCGTGGATGCTATCCGGGAGATCACCGGTGGCGGAGCCCAATTCACTCTGGAGTGCGTGGGGAATCCGAAAGTCCTGCGGCAGGCAGTGGACTCTCTCCCTCGTCTGGGAGTCTGTGGCCTGATCGGCGTGGTCCCGCCTGGCACAGAGGTGGCCCTGGATATGGACCTGTTGATGAACGGTCGGGTGGTCCGGGGCATCCTCGGGGGCGATGCCATCCCGGACCTCTTCATCCCCAGACTGGTGGAACTGTACCGTCAGGGTCGTTTCCCCTTTGACCGGTTGATTACATACTACCCCTTTGAGGAAATCGGGCGGGCTGTTCATGATATGGAGGCGGGCCGTGTGATTAAGCCAGTCCTACGCATGGAGCACTAAGGAGGTCTGCAATGAAACTGATCCGCGTAGATATGACCCGCAGGGCCATCCGTGTGGAGGATGTGCCTCTGGCGTACACGGGGCTTGGGGGCCGGGGGCTGACATCCACCATCGTCAACGCCGAAGTGCCCGCCCACTGTGACCCTCTGGGGCCGGAGAACAAACTGATTGTCGCCCCCGGACTCCTGAGCGGCACGACACTCCCCAATACCAGCCGCACCTCCATCGGGGCCAAGAGCCCGCTGACGGGCGGGATCAAAGAGAGCAACGTCGGAGGGACAATGGGAGCCTCTCTGGGCCGCCTGGGCATCACGGCCATCATCGTGGAGGGCCAGGCGCCGGAAGGAGAACTCTACATCCTTCGGATTGACCGTGAAGGGAACGCCAGCCTGGTCCCAGCCCAGGAATATTGGGGGATGCGGACGTACCCGCTGGTAGAGCGGCTCATGGAAATCTACGGGAAGGACAATTCGGTACTCTGTATTGGGCCGGCGGGCGAGTACCGGATGCCCATTGCGTCCGTTCAATCCTCCGATGTGGATAATCATCCCTGCCGGGCTGCGGGACGGGGCGGCATGGGGGCAGTGATGGGGGCCAAGGGCCTCAAAGCCATCGTGGTGGATCAGCACGGCAAGAGCGCCGACCCCATCGCGGACCCCCAGGCTTTCAAAGAGGCCGTCCAGGCCATTGTCCAGATGGTCAAATCGGACCCGATGAATGCCGAAGTGATGCCCAAACTGGGCACCGCAGCCCTGGTGGCGCCGGTCAACACAATGGGAGCCTTCCCCAGTTACAACGCGCGGAAGGGGGTACTGGACGGCTGGGAAAACATCTGTGGAGAGCGGATGGCCGAAATCATCCAGCAGCGGGGAGGAAATCCCACCCACCAGGGATGTGCCCAGTGCATCATCCACTGCTCCAACGTCTATGTGGATAAGGACAGCAAGTATGTTACCAGTTCCCTGGAGTATGAGACTATCTGGGCGATGGGTGGGATGACCGGCATCACCGACCTGGATGTGATTGCCCGGCTGGACTATATGTGCGACAACATCGGGATAGACACGATGAGCACCGGGGCAGCCATCGCAGTGGCGCTGGATGCTGGGTACCGGCAGTTCGGGGACGCCGAAGCCGTCCTGGAGATGGTGGAGGAAATCGGCAGGGGTACGGAGTTGGGTCGGATTCTGGGGGGCGGCGGAGTCGCGGTGGGCAAGCACTTCAATAACCCCCGCGTCCCTGCGGTCAAGGGGCAGACAATTGCCGCCTACGACCCCCGGGCAATGCTGGGGAACGGCGTAACCTACGCCACCTCGCCGATGGGAGCAGACCACACGGCGGGGAACGTAGTTGGGGCATACCTGACAGGTGCGCTGAACCCGCTGAGCCCTGAGGGGCAGGTGGAGACTTCCCGGTTCCTCCAGATCGCGATTGCCGCCTACGACACGCTGGGGATGTGCTTTATGGCGAGCGTCTCTCTGCTGAGCCCGGAGGGGTTTGAGGTGGTCAGCAAGGCCATCAGCGCCAGACTGGGCCGGCCGCTGGAGCCCGATGAATTTCCCTTCGGCCTGGGCCGACGGGTGCTGAACGCGGAGCGGGAGTTCAACCGGAAGGCGGGCTTCACGAAAGAGGACGACCGACTGCCCCGGTTCTTCTACGAAGAGCCCCTGCCGCCCCATAACAAAGTCTTCGTCATCCGAGATGAGGAACTGGATAGTGTTTTTGATTTTTAAAGACGTCTATCCCGAAAGGAGGTGCATATGGGAATGTTCCTATGAACCGGCAGAACCAGAGATCATTTGCGACCCCTTAATGGCTATGTAATTAGTGCAAGGAGGGAGAGATGGCTACCAAAGGTTGGACCCGCCGGGAGTTCCTTCGGGGCGTGGCTGTGGCCGGTGCCGGACTGGCGCTGAGCGCTTGCGCTCCAAAAGTGACCCCCAAGCCCGCCAAGGACAAGATTGTCGTCGGGATGTCCAGGCCCCTTTCCGGCCCGCAAGCGATCGTTGGGGATTCCGCCTTCAGACCGGTCTATGAGACCTTTGTCAAAGAGGTCAACGATGCCGGTGGAGTCTACGTGGAGGAGTACGGCAAGAAACTGCCCATTGAACTGATCGTCTACGACGACAAAACCGATGTAGGCACGATGACGAGGCTGACGGAGAAGTTGATCGTTGAGGACAAGGTGGATTTCCTCTGGCCCGCATGCGGCACCTCGTTCATCTTCGCTCAGGCCCCCATCGCCAATAAGTACGGGTATGTGCTGATCACTGCCGAGGGAGGCGCCACCACCATTAAAGACATGCTCCCCAGCCTGCCCTACGTGTTTGTCACCCTGAGTTTCTCCGACTGGTACCAGTTGCCCGTCCTGGCTGAGTTGCTGTCCAAGAAGGGTGCCAAGACAGCCTACATCGCCTACATCGCTGACCTCCACGGCATTGAGTACTCCGGCGTGGCGGGGATTGAGTTCCCCAAAGTGGGCATTGAGATTCTCGGTGTGAAGAGCATCCCGCCGGATATGAAAGACCTCTCGCCCATCATCCGGGATGCGAAGGCGGCAAACCCGGACGTCTTCTGCTGCTTTGCCTATCCCGACCAGATTATGCCTGCGACCGCGCTCTCCATAGAACTGGATTTCAACCCCAAGGCCTGGGTCGGCGGTCCCGGCGTCAACTTCGGGTTCTACTATACTGCGTTCGGCCCCGCCACCGAAGGAGTTATCGGTTTCACATCCTACAGCCCCAAGCAGTCCGATGCCGCCCGGGCGCTGGCCGAGAAACTGTATGCGGGCAAGCCTATAGACGTCCAGGACTACTGGGGGCATCCGCTCTACTGGGCGGGCCTGGAAATCTGGAAGCAGGCTATAGAGAAGGCTGGCACCCTAGACCAGAAGAAGATTCGCGATATCATCGCCACAGAGCGCTTCCAGACGGTGCTGGGGGACACCTGGTTTGAGAACGGCCTGCTCTCCAAGGACTGCCACACCGGGGAAATCGGCCAGTGGATCAACGGCGTGTACGAGGTCGTCGGGCCCGAGAAGTGGGCAACGGCGGAATTCGTCTATCCTAAGCCCCCGTGGCCGAAGGGGTAAAATAAGGTAGGAGTACCCTGATAGCGGGATGAATACCGGGCAGGCTGTCTGAGAATGTCAGGTCAGCAGGCCCTGATTCAGGGCGTTTCCCATTTCTCAGGCAGCCTGCGCCCTTACTACCGCTGTAATTTTCCTATACCTGGCAGGCTACGGGGCGCAGCGGATTGCAATCCGCCACGATGATATTGTCGGAGAAGATTTATGACGATCAAGATCATAGAGGTACTGATTACTGGTCTGTTGATGGGCGGTCTGTATGCCCTGGTTGCTGTGGGCCTCAGCCTGCAGTACGGGGTCGCCCGGATTCTGAATATCTCTCACGGCGAATTCATCATGCTCGGCGGTTTGACTACCTGGGCCCTGTACACGGCGTTGGGCGTCAACCCGCTGTTATCCCTTGCTATATGTGGTCCTGTGGCTTTCATCCTGGGTTTTGTGATTCACAGAACCCTCTTCAAGAGGCTGTTGGCCTCGTCGGCATCGCCGGCCATCTTTGAGAGCAACTCTATGCTGGCCGCTTTCGGCCTGATGTTCATCCTCCAGAACATCGCCCTGCTCATATGGGGGCCTGAGATCAGAGGGTACTCATATCTGGTTATACCGGTCCATTTTCTGGGAACGCTATTTGGCGCCAACCGGCTGTTGACCTTCGGGCTGGCTCTTGTTATTGGCCTGGGTTTTTACCTGTTCCTGAGCCTCACTCGTACGGGTAAAGCCATCCGGGCAGCAGCCCAGGACCCCCCCACCGCGGGACTTATGGGGGTCAACATCAACAATGTGCTGGCTCTGTGCTTCGGCCTGGGCGCCGCGATGGCCGGTATCGCGGGTGTACTGATCAGCATGTGCTATCCCGTTCATGGCGTGATGGGACTTGAATACACCATTATTGCTATCATTGTGGTGGTCCTGGGCGGGCTGGGCAGTATCCCCGGCAGTTTCATTGGCGGCTTTATCCTGGGCCTGATCGGGAGTGTGGTTACCTTCTTTGAACCAGGGCTGGCCCTGGTAGCTTACTACGTTATCTTCATCCTCTTACTGCTGGTGAGACCAACGGGCATCCTGGGGAGATAGATATGAACACCCGAAAGAATCTTCGCCAGATTTGGCTCCTGGGGCTGACGCTCATCTTTCTGGCTCTGCTTGCCACTCTTCCCTTATATGCTCCAACCTACACCATCATTCTGATGACCAGCATTCTGATGTACATTGTCCTGACTATGAGTTGGGCTCTCTTTTCTGCCCCCACTGGTTACATCTCCCTGGCTCCTGCCGCGTTCTTCGGGATTGGCATATATACCTCTGCCATTCTGGGGACCCGACTTCCCCTACCGGCCGTTATCCTGGCTGGCAGTCTGATCAGTTTCTGCCTTGCCCTTCTCATCGGTGCTCTCACTCTCCGATTGCGGGGCATCTATTTCGCTATGTTCACCTTTGGACTTGTGGAACTGATCAAGAACTTCTGGCTGTGGTACGAGATTCAGTTTACGGGCACCCGGGGGCGATTTGTGATTTTTGTGGATAACACCACGATTTATTACGTTATGCTCATTATCCTTGCCCTGTTATTGCTGGTCACCTATCTCATCCGGCGCTCCAGGTTTGGGCTGGCCCTGCGGGGCATCGGAGAATGCGAGGAGGCAGCGGCTCATATCGGCGTTCATGTAAATGCGCTCAAAACAGCCACCTTTGCCATCAGCGCCATCTTTATGGGAGCAGCCGGGGCAATTATGGCGACCCGATGGACATACGTTGATCCGTATGTTGCCTTCAACCCACTCTACTCGTTTATGTCTGTCCTGATGGCTATTTTCGGCGGCATCGGGCAGCCCTACGGCCCCATCTTGGGCGCGGCGATTTTTGCCTATCTGGAGGAAATTCTGATCACCCGGTTCCCCTACTATTACATGCTCATCTTTGGCATTGTTTTAATCGTGACTGTTCTATACTTGCCCGAAGGACTCATCGGATTGGTCGCGAATATACGGAAGAGGGTGGCAGGAGGTCAAGATGCCCTTGCTTGAAGGAAAGGGAGTGACAAAGTATTTCGGGGGGCTTGCCGCCGTCCTAAATGTAGATTTTTATGTGGAACAGGGAGAGGTGGTGGGCCTGATCGGCCCCAATGGAGCCGGCAAAACCACTCTATTCAACCTGATCTCAGGCGCTCTGGTCTCCCAATCGGGAACCATCTGGTTCAAAGGTGAAAATATCACCAACCTGAAGCCCCATGCGATCTGTAGAAAGGGGATCGCCAGAACCTTTCAACTGGTCAGGGTTTTCCCCAACATGTCCGTTCTGGAAAATGTGCTGATGGGGGTACTGTTCGGGAAGTCCGATGGTCACGGAAGGGGACAAGCGCTGGAGCAAGCGGAGAAGTGGCTGGATTTTGTGGGGCTATCGGCTGTGAAAGGTTTGCCGGCCCGGAGTCTGACCCTGGCGAACCAGAAACGGCTGGAAGTCGCCAGAGCGCTGGCTACCGGTCCCGAACTCCTGTTACTGGATGAATTGATGGCTGGACTGAACCCCACTGAAGTAGCTCAGGCGATGGAACTGGTGAACCGGATCCGGGAGCAGGGGATTACCATTTTTATGGTGGAGCACGTGATGACAGCCATTATGGGCGTGTGCGGCCGCATTATGGTACTCCACCACGGCGAGAAGATCGCCGAAGGGACGCCACAGGAGATTGCCACCAGCAGAACCGTCATTGAGGTCTACCTGGGAGAATAACCCTATGCTGGAAGTCCAGGATCTCAAAACTTTCTACGGCAAGATACAGGTATTGTGGGGTGTATCCCTCCAGGTCCAAGAAGGGGAAATCGTCGCCATTGTGGGGCCTAACGGCGCTGGCAAGACAACCCTCCTGAACTCAATCCTGGGCCTGGTGCGTCCCACCTCCGGTAGCGTGACTTTTCTGGGCCGGCGCATAGACGGCCTGCCCTCTTATGCCATCGCGGAACAGGGAATTTCCGTGGTGCCCGAAAGCGGACGGGTGTTCCCCGATATGAACGTGCGGGAAAACCTGGAGATGGGCGCATATTATGCCTGGGAGCGCCGGAAAGAGGCATTGGCGTATGTCTACCAGTTGTTCCCACGGCTGAAGGAAAGGGAACGGCAACTGGCCCGGACGCTGAGCGGCGGTGAGCGCCAGATGCTGGCCATCGCCCGGGCCTTGATGTCCAGGCCCCGATTGTGCCTGTTTGACGAGCCCTCATATGGTCTGGCCCCGCTGATGGTGAGAGAAATCTTTGAGATTGTGCAGAAGATTCGTGAGCAGGGGGTAACAGTTCTGCTGGTGGAGCAGAACGTCCGGCGTGCTCTGGAGATCGCCGACCGAGCGTATGTCCTGGAGAATGGCCGCATCTGTATGGAAGGAGAATGCACGGAATTGCTGGAAAGTGACCACATCCGGCGAGCCTATCTGGGGATGTAACCCGTCCAAAGGGGCAAAAGATGAGATTACATGGCAAGGTCGCTCTCATTACCGGAGCGGGAACTGGCATCGGGGCTGCTATCGCCGAGCGGTTCGTCGCAGATGGGGCCAGAATCTGCATCACCGGCCGCCGCCAGGAGATGCTGGACCGGGTGGCCCAATCGTTGCCGGCGGGAACCGTTGTGACGTGCGCCGGAGATGTCACCAACCTGGAGGACGTCCGACGCATGGTAAATACGGCACTCGGATTCACCGGTAAACTGGACGTGGTGGTGAACAACGCAGCCATTGATCCGGGCGGCACGACCGTCGTGGACATCGATCCGGAACTTTGGCATAGAGTCCTTGAGACTAACCTCACCGGCCCTATGTACCTGATGAAGGTATCCATACCGCATATGATTGAAGCGGGTGGTGGCTCTATTATTAACATCGCTTCTCTGGGAGGGTTGCGTTGTCTCCCTGGCATGCCGGCCTATTGCACGTCCAAGGCGGGACTCATTATGCTCACCCAACAGGTGGCGTTGGATTTCGGGCCGCTCAACATCCGCTGCAATGCCGTCTGCCCGGGCGGCACCCGGACGGCTATGCTGGAAAAGTCGCTGACTCCCCTTGCAGAAGCGCTCGGGACGAACCTGGATGACGTCTTCACCCGCATCTCTGCCATGGTTCCGCTGAGGCGAACAGCATATCCCCAAGAGATTGCTGGCATTTGCAGTTATCTCGCTAGCGATGATTCCTCCTTTGTGACCGGAGCCGTTTTCCTGGTTGACGGAGGCGCCGCGATTGTGGATGTGGCGGGCGCCGCATTGACCACTGTCGGTGTGAAGTGGGGGGTGTGAGAAAGCAACAGTCGCTCAGACCAACCCGCACCTTTCGCATAAGGAGACCCATGCCACAACAAGAGGGAACCACCAATTACAAGTATGAGGACTACGCGTCGGAAGTGGCCGCCTATCGTCTCCCTCCGACCTCTGCACTGGTAGGTCAGACGTTCCAGATTACCCTGGATTCGGGAACGACCTTTAAACTCCAGTTCGTGGAGCCCAACAAGGTTATCTGGCAAAGCAACGGCGAGTCCGGCACGGACTGGTGTGAAGTGATAGAAGTGGCACCGAACACCTATTTTATTGATATGACATTTGTCCAGAAACCCCGCGAGTCGCAGACCTTCATCGTCAACGTTCAAACGCGGCAGGTGCTGGGAATTCGCACGATCATGCGAGACGGTGACGTGGGCAGGGAGCCTCGCGCGGCTCACGAGTTCTCCCCCGGCGTACTCGGCGACCCCACCGTTCCGCCGACAGGGCGAAAACCGGCCCCCACCCGGGACCTCATTGGCCTGCGGGGACTTTATGACTACAGCCCCACCCAGTGTTTTGAGCACATCTACCTGAATTCGGAGCGGTATGCCTGGCACTGCATCGTCGGCCCGCTGCGCGGCCAGGCGGATGTGGATATGTCCACTATCTACAAATTTGACGACAACCAGTACATCTTCGCTTTCCGAGAGTTCGGCCTGCCGGTCTCCACTGTGTTCTTCTACAACTGGGACCAGATGAGAAGCACAGGCAAGTTCTTTGCCATCGGTGAAGACGGGAGCATCCACAATACACCCGCCGGTGCGATCATCCGGAAATTGTCGGTGGCCTTCTATCCACCCGATCGGCAGCCGATATGAAGTCTGTCGGTGGGCAGGTTTGGGGACGGCAGCAAAGCCGCTACCCCCAAACCCCGGACCCTCTTGCTTCGGCGATGGCCTTCCGCTCCTCGGGCTTTTACCCCTTATCCCCCTTGCCCCTGTCCCCCCCGCAGGGGACAGAGAGAAGGAGAGTCTATTTGTCCTTCTGGATGAAATGCGGATAAGTGCATTGTGCCAGAGGTTGGAGCACCACGATTTTTCTACTGGACGGTTCAACGGGACTTACCGTAGAGAATGCAGGGGACGCAGAGAGTCTCATGATATTTCGCATCAAGACAAAATCCGCACTGCGCTTGCCTGGGCTATGGCCCCCACCCCACCCCCAGCCCTTTCCCTCTCCCGCTCGCCCCGGCAGCGGGAGCGGAAAATCCCTCTTTCATCTCTCTCCCTCGCCGCGAAGCGGTAGGGAGAAGAGGATAACGGGGATACGGGGCCAACGGCTGCGTGGATAGCCCAAAGTGTAATTTTGCCCCCTGCAGATTTTCTCTGGGCTCTCTGTGCTCTGCGATTAGAAAGGTCCAAAAACTACAAGCGGAGGTTGCGTTATTATGGCGGAATACTCGTGGGAGAGTTATAAAGAAACCAAATTTTCTAAACCGCTACCGCTGAAGGGCATCCGGGTGCTGGAAGTGTGTACCCTCGTGCTGGGGCCCTCCGGCCCGGGCTTCCTGGCCAGGCTGGGTGCCGAAGTCATCAAGTGCGAAGTGCCCCCTATGGGAGATACTCTGCGCAGTATGGCGCCCTTCAGTTACTTTTTCAAAGACCAGAGCACATCGTTGATCCGCCCCAACCCCAACAAGTACTGGGTCGGCCTGGATTTACACAAACCCGAAGGCCAGCAACTATTTCTGGAACTGGCTGCAAAGGCGGATATCATAGAAGAGAACCTGAGACCCGGCGTAATGGAGCGGTGGAATGTTGGCTATCGGCAAATCTCAGCGATCAATCCGGGTATCATCTACATCTCAAAGACCGGTTTTGGTCAATGGGGTCAGTACGCCGAAGAGAACCGGCCCAGCAACGATGGCGCGGCTCAGGGGATGTCCGGGTACGCATGGATTTCCCGTTTCCCCGGACGGCCTCCGCTGAAGAACCGCCTGTACGTTTGCGATAGTTACGGCGCATTGCTGGGTGAGGTAGCAGTTCTGGCGGCTCTCTATTATCGGGATCGAACCGGGAAGGGGCAGTACATTGAATTATCCCAGTCCGAAGCGATTATGCGGACTATGTCATGGGTCTGGCCTTATCAGCAGATTACGGGCCAGGGTGCCGAGCCGGCGGGGAATCGGGACGTATCCATATGCCCGGCCGACACATTCCGCTGCGCGGACGATACGTTTGTGGCGATTGCCGCCCCGGATGAAGAGGAGTTCAGAGGCCTGTGTCTGGCAATGGGCAGGCCGGAACTGGCTGAAGACCCCAGATTCGCGGACCACCTGACCCGGTTACAGGAAGAAAACGCGTTGGAGATTCTCCAGATCATCGCCGAATGGGCCCGGACCAGGACCGCTGAGGAGATTGAGCGTCTGGCGGAAGAGTACGGTTTCGCAGCATCCCGTGTCTACTCTATTAAGGACGTCGTTGAAAGCGAACATTCCCGGGCCCGTGGATTTTTGGCGGAAGTGGACGACCCCCTCCTCGGTGAGTTTCTGGACTACGAATTCCCGGTAATGATGTCCAGGACTTCACCGAGGGTCAGATGGTCTGTCAGGCCGGTAGGTTTTGATAACGAATACGTCATGAAATATATCCTGGGCAAGAGCGAAGACGAGATCCGGCAATTGTACCAGTGTGGTGCATTGGGCAAATGGGCTCAGGTGCGCGGTCGCCGACCCCCCCCAGACTGGGACGGCAAAGCCGGCCTGATTCTATCCAGAGAATGAGAGTACGAGGAGGGCATATGGAAAAACAACGGTGGCAGGATTGGATCAGGGAGCGGGATGATCCCCGAATTGCATCCACCAAACCCGAGGCACTGGATGATATCACCGTTCTGGACCTGAGTTACAAGTCCTTTGCGGGCTGTTACTGCTCTTCCCTCCTGGCCGAGTTTGGCGCGGAAGTTCTGAGAGCAGAACCGCCAGGGGGCGATTTCATTCGGAAGTGCACCCCCTACGGAATCCTGTACAGGGGCGAGGGACTCAATTACCTGTCCGAGGGCAGAAATAAGTTCCACATTACCCTGAATCTGGAGAAACCGGAGGCCAGAGATATTCTCAAGAGTCTTGTCGCTCAATCAGACGTACTCATAGAGACGTTCCGACCAGGACTGATGGATGAATGGGGTATCGGCTACGAGAGACTCAAAGAGATTAACCCCCGGTTGATTTACGCCTCTATCACGCTATTTGGACAGTTTGGGCCCCGAAGCCATAGCCGGATGCCGGGCTATGATAACATCATTCAGGCCATATCGGGGAACCAGTACGATAATGGCGAGATGTTGCCAGAGGGCAAGACCTATGATGAGTGTCCGTGGGCTGTTCCCACCAAGGCCGGCCCCTGGATCGGTTGGGTCGTGGCGGGGACGTATATGGCCGTCGGCATCCTGGCGGCTCTGCACTGGAGAGAACTGACCAGAGAGGGGCAGGCACTGGACGTCTCGGCCGTAGAGGCTTACACCTCCCTGGAGGACTGGGCGGCAGTGTGGTATCAGGGGGCAGGAGTCGTGAGTGAGCGCTTCGGCAACCTGAATATAGGCGGCTGGCTCTACTGCTTTGCCCCGACCCGAGACGGTGCCGTCTTCCTGGGCGGCCTCCGGTTAGAGATGTGGCAGGCATTTGCCGATATGTTGGGAAAGTGGGATGAGTGGGGCGCTGCAGACTGGAGAGACTTGGCGGACTTCTCAACCAGAGAGGAACAGTTGAAATGGGCGGAGCGGGTTTTCGCTGAGACAAGCAAGTACACCTCCGAAGAACTGGTGAGAATGGCTGTGGAATACGGCCAGAAGGGCCGCCTGGCACCCATCACCCCGGTCGTGGCACCAGTGTGTTCCCCTGAGGAGACCATGCGCGAGCCGAACTGGCTGGACCGGGGGATCTTCACCCCAGTTCAGGACCCTGTGTATGGTGAGGTCATCGTTGCCCAGGCCCAATACAAATTGTCGGAGACACCCATTCGGACGAAGTGGGTCTGCCGGCCTGTGGGCTATGACAATGAGTACATCTACCTCAAATATCTGGGCTTCGGGCCCCGCAAACTGAAGAAGTTGAAGGAGGCCGGTGTGATTTAAAGAATTCCGGCCCAAGGTATCCGCGAAAAATCTTTTGGAAAGGAGATGACGATGTACACAAAAGCGTATATTCCCTATAAGGGGTATTGGTGCTCGCCTTTTTGCCGCTGGCAGGGCTCCCTACAAAATCAGAACGCCACCGAACTGGCCGCCGCCGCAGCAAAGCGTTTTTTTGAACTGCGTGGGCTCTCGCCGGACATCTTTGACGGGCTCATCTACGGCGCGACCATCCCCCAGCCCCAGTGGTTTTTTGACGTCCCCTATCTGGCCACGATGATCGGCAATCCCACTATCAGCGGCCCCCGCATTTCCCAGGCATGCGCCACCTCCACGGTCGCTCTCAACTACGGCGCGTCTGCCATTGAGGCCGGAAGCAACTCCAACTTGCTGGTGGTCACCGCTGACCGAACGTCCAACGGCCCGAACATCATCTGGCCCAACCCTCAGGGCCTCGGCGGAAAGCCTATCTATGAAAGTTGGATGGTCGACGGGTTCAACCTGGACCCTGTCGCCGATACCAGCCCTCTGGGCACAGCGAACAACGTTGCCCGGAAATACGGCATCACCCGGGAAGAATCCGACGCCCTGGTCCTTGACCGGTACCACAAGTACCTGGACGCACTGACAGAGGACCGCAAGTTTCAGAAGGGCTTCATGATTCCCCTGGAGGTCAGGATTTCCAGGAAAGAAACCATCGTCGTAGAAGAGGATGAAGGGATCATTCCCTGTACCCCTGAAGGCCTGGCGTCGCTGAAGCCCGTCTCCCCGGATTCCATCCTGACCTACGCCGCCCAGACTCATCCGGCCGACGGCAATGCCGGGATGATCGTCACCACGAAAGAGAAGGCGGGCGAACTCTCTGCCGACCCATCCGTGACCATTCGGATTGTCTCCTATGGATTTGCGCGGGCCGAAAAAGCGTACATGCCGGAGGCACCCGTCCCGGCCGCTATGCGGGCTCTGGAAAGAGCAGGCATCAAGGCATCGGACCTGACAGCGGTGAAGTCCCACAACCCGTTCTCTGTGAACGACATCGTCCTGAGAAAGGAGTTAGGGATTGACGATAGAATATTCAACAATTACGGCTGCTCGCTGATTTGGGGACACCCCCAAGGCCCCACCACGATGAGATTGGCCATTGAATTGATAGAGGAACTGGTTATGAAAGGCGGCGGTTACGGCCTGGTGACCGGTTGCGCGGCAGGCGACTCCGGAGCAGCCCTGGTCATCAGAGTGGGTTAGGCATAGAGGTTGGAGACCGCGAAACAGCCATCCCCAGTTTGGAACAAGGTTGGCCCTCGCCAACCTGTCTATCACCGTGCCGGTGAACGTGTCGGCGCAGGCCGACACCCGGCGCAAAGCGCCTATGGAGAGCGATTTCCATCGGGCTGAACAGTGATGCAAAACCAACACAACAGGAGGTCCATCATGCAAATCAAAAAAGTTGGCGTTGTCGGTTGTGGGCTGATGGGCTCAGGCATCGCGCAGACGGCCGCGGAGGGCGGATTCCTCACCATCGTGCGCGAGCCGACCCCGGAATTACTGGAGAAGGGCCTGGAACGGATTCGCGACTTTATGGCGAAGGGCGTGGAACGGGGCAAGATGACCCCGGAGCGTCGCGATGAGGTATGGGCGCGCATCCGGGGGACGACAGACCTCTCGGACCTGGCGGACTGCGACCTTATCATTGAAGCCATCACCGAGGACCGCGAGGCGAAGAAAGAGTTGTTCACCGAACTGGACCGAATCTGCAAGCCTGAGACGATCTTCGCAACCAACACGTCGTCATTCCGCGTTGCGGAATTCGCCGCATTGACCCGACGCCCGCCTCTCTTTGCCGGGTTGCATTATTTCTTCCCGCCGGTCATCAATAAACTGCTGGAGGTCGTCCAGGCAAAAGAGACAGCCCCCGAGGTCATTGATACGCTGATGAATTTCGCTCGCCTTACCGGCAAATTGCCGATCCTCGTCGCAGACTCGCCAGGGTTTGCCGTCAACCGCGTTTTCATTGCCTGGTACAACGAATCTATCCGTATGCTGGACGAAGGCGTGGCCAACATTCCGACGATTGACGCGGCAGCCTGCGAGACCTTCGGGCTCACGATGGGGCCGTTCAAACTCATCAATATCTCGGGCGTGCCTCTGGCGTACCATGCCGCAGTCTCCCTATCCGAATCCGTCGGTCCCTTCTACACACCGGCAAAGGCCCTGCGCGAACTCTGCGAAGCCGGGCAGTTGTGGGACCTCTCCGGCGAGGTGGACCCGGCCCGCAAGCAGGCCGTCGCGGACCGTTTGCTGGCGGTGGTGTGCGGGGTGGCCGCGCGCGTCGTGGAAGAGGGCGTAGCAACGATTGAGGACATGGATCGCGGCACGACGGTCGGCCTGCGCTGGGCGAAAGGGCCGTTTGCGATGATGGATGACCTGGGATGGGACCGCGTGATGGAGTTAATGAACATCGTTGAGGAGAAGTATCCTGGTTTCGTCCCCGATCTGCTCAAAAAGCAGGCGGCCAGCGGCCAGCCCTGGCCTCTGCGCTACGTGCGGTTGACCGTTGACGGTCCGATTGCGACCATTTTGATGAGCCGTCCTGAAGCCCTGAATGCGCTCAACACCAAAGTACTGAACGATTTGAAGGACGCGCTCGCGCAGGTGCGCGCCAACCGCGCGGTGCGGGTCGTCATCATTACCGGCGAGGGCGATGGGTTCATCGCTGGCGCGGATATTAAAGAGATGCAGGCCATCGCAGACGACCCGGCTGCGATCCGCGCGTTCACTGAACTCGGGCAAAGCGTGCTGCGCGATATTGAGACCTCTCCGCAGCCCGTCATCGCCGCAATCAATGGCTTCGCCCTCGGCGGCGGGCTGGAACTCGCGCTGGCCTGCGATATCCGCGTCGCCTCGTCCACCGCGCGCATGGGTCTGCCTGAAGTGGGCCTGGGCATCATACCGGGTTTGGGCGGCACCCAACGGACAACGCGCCTGGTGGGGCGCGGCGTCGCATCGGAACTCATCTTCACTGGCGACCTGATCAGCGCTGAGGAAGCCGCGCGGGTAGGCTTGGTCAACCGGGTTGTCCCACCGGCTCAGTTGATGGAGACAGCCCGCAAGATGGCGGAACGCATCGCATCGCGGGCGCCAATTGCAATTGCCAAAGCGAAAGCGGCAATCCTTGCTGCGGAACAACTGCCACTGGAGGAGGGGCTGGCCTTTGAACTGGAGCGGGCGATGGAAGCCCACGCGACCCCAGACCGCGTGGAGGGCATGCGAGCGTTCTTGGAAAAGCGCCCGCCGGTCTTTACCGGGGAGGAGCCACAATGAGCGGATGATTGCATAGCGCAGGCCGCCAGGTCCGCATCCAGGCCGACGGCCTGCGCTCCTTTCGTCACAAAAATCCACCAGAGGATAGAACTGCAATGGCTGTTTCTCTGCGCGAGATTTTTGAAGCCAAATCCGTTGCCGTCGTCGGCGCATCCAGGGACCCATTCAAGGCAGGGCACCAGGTCGTGCGGACGCTCCTCGCCGTCGGATATGCGGGCAAGATTTACCCGGTCAACCCCAACGAAAAAGAAATCCTGGGGCTGCCATGCTATCGTTCCATCGCCGAAATCCAGGAGCCGCTGGACCTGGTGGTAATCTGTCTGCCGGGCAAAGCGGCTGTCACCGTAATGGAGGAGGCTGAGCAGCGCGGCGATGTCAAAGGCGCCGTGGTGCTCTCTGCCGGATTCGCAGAAACCGGAATACCGGAGAACGTAGAGGCACAGCGGCAACTCGCTGAGATTGCTCGCCGTTCCGGCATCCGCGTGTTTGGGCCCAATTGCATCGGGATTATGAGCCCCGAGACGAAACTGGTCACCGGCTTTCATCCGGGGGTCACTCTCGTCCCGGGCAACGTTGGTTACGTGACCCAGAGCGGAGCACTGGGTGGCTCACTGGTGACCCTAGCCCTCAGCCAGCCCAAACCGCTGGGTTTCGCGCGCTTCGGACATGTCGGGAACATGTGCGATGTTTCTAACGTGGAAGTGATGGAGGAGTTCGGCAACGACCCTGCAGTGAAGGTGATCCTGGTCTATCTGGAGGGAGTCAGGGACGGCCGGGAATTTATGCGTGTTGCCTACCAGGTGACGAACAAGAAACCGGTGCTCGTGCTCAAAGTGGGGCGCACGGAGAGCGGCGCCCGGGCGACACTCTCCCACACGGCCACGCTCGCCGGTACGGATGCAGTATACAGTGGCGCTTTCCAGCAATGCGGCGCCGTCCGTGTGAACACTATGCAGGATTTGATCGCCGGCGCCAAGGCCATCTCCATGCTGCCCCAACCCCAGGGCAATCGGGTGTGCATCCTGACCGAGGCGGGCGGCATGGGGGTCATCAGCACAGACGAGGTGGAGGCCAGCGGCGTGCTGAAACTGGCGCCGATGAGCCAGGAGACGTGCGAGAAACTGACCGCACTGCTGCCGCCGATGGCTATGGTCTGCAAACCGAATGGGTATGTGGACACGTCTGCTGCTGCGATGGCGAAGGAATTCGGCGAAGCCATGCGCCTGATCCTCGCAGACCCCAACGTGGATATGGTCGTCTTCAACAGCATTCCGCCCACTTTCCTCCCTCCGATGGACGTCGCGCGGGCCGTTGTACCAGTCATCAAAGAGTTTCACAAGCCAGTCGTAGCGTGCTTCACCGTCAACGAAACTGTGGTGGAGGCGCGCCGCTACCTGGAAGAGAACGGTATCCCGACCTTTGACACGCCGGATGCCGCCGTGCGCGCGCTGGCGATTCTGACTCAGGCGACCTTCCGCAAAGGGTATCCGCTTACAGATTTACCCGCCGCCACCCATCCAATTCTTGAGCGCGCGGTGGCGGAAGGACGTCACCTTCTGGAGCCCGAGGCGCTGGATTTCCTTGCTGACCATAGCATCGCAGTGATGCCGCATGTCCTGGCGAAGACGCGGGAAGAGGCCCAGCGCGCCGCGATGGAAATGGGAGGTCCCGTTGCCCTGAAGGTCGTCTCGCCCCAGGTCATTCACAAGAGCGACGTTGGCGGTGTCCGGCTCAACCTTTGGGGCCCTGAGGCCGTCGGTCAGGGTTACGACCAGTTGATTGACGACGTCCGGCGTGCCGTTCCCGATGCAGATATTCATGGTGCACTGGTTGTGCCGATGGCATCGCCGGGCCCTGAGTTCATCATCGGAATGACGCGCGACCCGCAATTCGGCCCCACTATCATGTTCGGCATGGGCGGCGTATTTGTGGAATTGTTCAAGGATGTGAGTTTCCGCGTTGCGCCCTTTGAAAAGGAGGTCGCACTGGATATGATCAAGGAGACCCGGGGATATCGCGTGTTGCAGGGTATGCGCGGCGAGAAACCGAAAGACATTACGAGTTTGTCGGAATTGCTGGTGTGGGTATCCCGGTTGGCCGCGCAGTACCCGCAAATCAGGGAAATTGACCTGAATCCGATTCGCGTTTACGAAAAGGGGTACGACATCCTGGATGCGCGGATTTTATTAGATATTTAAGCATATTTGCTTTGGAGCCAGCGGCTTCGCCGCCGACTCAAAAACACCCATTTTGCGATGACACAGGGAGGTGGCCGATGGTAGACTACGAATCCCTAAAGGCCAGGGTGCAGGAACTGGCTGAGAGGGAGTGGGATATAGAGGCGATAGTCGCCCGATACCGGAGAATGGCCGAAACGGGAATTCCCCAGAAGGCGCTCAACCCGGATGAGGTGTTGGCGAACAGGGAGCAAATCCTGGACCGGGTCCAGCGACGGGCCGAAGAGTACAACTTTCTCGCCCGCAACTGTGCGAAAGGGACCGCTCTGGCTCTTATGGAGGAATTCGGTCTGGGCAATCTGGAAATCATCCAGGGGCTCTCTCCGTTCCCCGGCTTCGGCGGGACCGGCTGGATGTGCGGGGCAGTGACCGGGGGGCTGATTGCTCTGGGCCTTTACTTCGGCAGCAGGGACGTGCTGAATTACGACGCGACCAGGGCGACCATTCAGGCTGCGCGAACATTCATGCCCCGCTTCCAGGAGACAGTCGGGTTTGTCCGCTGTCCCGAGTTGCAGGAGGCTGTGATATTCGGTCGTTATATGGACCCGGCAGCCAGTCCGGAGAATATGGCGGCTTTCGCAGCGGCGAAAGGTTTTGAAAAGTGCAGCCTCCTGCCCGGTATCGGGGCCCGGATCGCCGCTGAGATAATTATTGAGCGCATCACTGAGGGTAAATAATTTGGGGGTCGGCGGCTCCGCCGCCGACCTCCAAACATCCTCCGGCTCGTCAGCCTTTTCCTGACCTCCAGCAGCATCCCCGGTGGGACTTGAACCCACAGCCAGCGGCTGAGAAGGCCGCCTGGTTTGCTGTGGACCGCCGCCACAAATCATACCCGAGAACCCGGGCGGCCTCTCCCGGGCCTGTCCAACCGGTGCCTACTGCGCCGGATTGACGACCCGCCCGATGAATAAAATCGTGCCAGTCTGAAGGTCACGGATGAGGAAGATGAAAGGACGGTCCACGGTGACCTCCATATGGGAGGGGAGGCTTGTCAGGCCGATCACGACCGCCGTCGCAGCGGCTGCTTCGGTGCCACTCTCATCCACGACGACAAAGGCTTTGTGCAGGACGTGGCTGATGTAGAGGTCGCGACTGTCATCCATCCCCGAAAAATCGGCCTGACCGGGGTCAAAAGCGGCAGGCATGCCCATCTCAGCCAGCACGTCCCTCAGGCCGATGGCCGATTCCACCCGGAACCGGGGCATAGTGAGATGGAGCCGTTGATACTCCAATCTTCTCAAAATTTCCTCCATCTGGCTGGCGCTCAGCGATCTCTCAAACTCCTCAAACCGGCCCGCGTCCGGGAGAAGGATGACCATCGCCAGTTCTCCCCCGTCGTAGGGCAACTCCACTGCCTGAAACCCTTCCCCTCCTGCATAGCCGTATTTGGCCATCTGTCGCATCATCGGCACGGCAACCTGGCTCCCGTCCAGCAGATAGAAAGTGCCATCTCGGGTGTCCCGCCGGTCAAATGGCTGATCCCATGCGGCGTTAAAGTAGATGGCGTTGGTCAGCACCAGGCGCGTTAGGGCGTCTATGGTTCCCGGCGGGATCAGGTCCTGGATGCGGCCCTCCGTCTGCCGGCTGACCCAGTCGTTGATGATGCGCCGGGCCGCCTCAGGGTCGCCTGCAAAGTCCAGCAGCCGCAGCCCGGCGTCGTAGTTGCGGGCCAGCGTCTCCAAGAATTCGGAGAGGAACTGGTAGTCCTTCTGCCCCCAGAGGGCGTTAACGACGTGGAGCCGGAAGCCCTTGTTGTCCTTGCCCTGGGCCCCCTGGCCTCGTCGGGCCAGTTCCAGGTCCAGGGCGTTGAAAGCGGGATGCAGGCGGGTCTGGGGGAGGGTGAAATGAAGGGTTTCGGCCATCTGCCGCTCCGTCTCGCCCCGGGCACCCGCCCAGACCATCGCCAGAGCGATGGAGATGCTCAGCGGGGAGTAGAAGAGATTGCCGTCCTGGCTCTCCCGCAGCGCGTGGTACAGATCAAAAGCGAAACCGTTGTTGCCACTGACCAGTTCGGCCAGGTCCTGGTCGGGGACATCGGGCTGGGTCACCCGCGCCACGTCCGCCTGGACGATCTGTATACGGGGGGCTTCAGGGTGGATGCAACCTGTAACCAGGCTTATCAGAAGCAGGACAATAAGCAGGGGAACGGAGGTTTTCATTTTGCGCTCTCCTTATCTCTGTGGGATAGATTTACGTTTTTTAGACGTCCGGAAAAGGGCAGGCGTTCCCAGGGGCGAGTAGAGAGCAGAGAAGGGTCTTGACAAAATTTTCAATTGGAGTATAATTGGCGTAGTTATTGGGCTAACTACTAAAGGCGCGTCTGGCGCAGGAGGGCTTGTCCAATGGGGAGTGATCCGATAGAGCAACTGATGGCGCTGGGTTTTTCAGAGTATGAAGCCAAAGCCTATGTTGCCTTGCTGCAAGAGAACCCGGTCACCGGTTACCAACTCTCCAAAATTTCCAATGTGCCCCGTTCCATGATTTACGAGGTGGTGGGCAAGTTGATCGCGCGCGGTGCGGTGATGAGCCTCCGGCAGGAGGGAGTCGTTCGCTACGCTCCCATCCCGCCGGAAGAGTTCCTGGACCAACTCCACCGGGAATACGAGGCCCTCATCGCGGCTCTCCGGCAGGACCTTTCCTCCCTCGCCGTCGCTCCCGACCTGGAGTACGTCTGGAACATAGAGGGTCGGGAGAACATTCTCGCCAAGGCGGAGGAGATGATCCGCCAGGCCGAGCAGGAGATTTATCTTTCTCTCACGCCGGCCACTTTCCTTGAAGTTCGTCCCGCCCTCCTGGAGGCCATCCGCAAGGGCGTCCGGGTGGTGGTCTATTCGCCCAGACCGATAGACCTGCCCGGCGGTCAGGTGGTCGTTGCTCCAGTATCCGAGGAGGCGCAGGAGCGGGTGGAGGGCTTCTGGCTGATCCTGGTGATTGACGAGAAAGAGGTCCTGATTGGGGAGCAACTGGGGGCTCTCCAGGCCCGGGCGTCCTGGACCTGCAGCCCGCTCCTGGTCTTCATTGCCGAGCATCACCTCCGTACCGACCCGTATCTCCCGCAGATTCTGGTCTGCCTGGGAGAGCGGGCCGAAGAGATCATCCGCGAGGAGGACCGGGAACTCTTCGCCCGGGCAATGGAGAGTCACATCGCGGAATAAAGGGCACGGGACACGGAGTACGGAGTACGCAATATGGTGCTGCGGAATCTCTTCCGGCGCAAGGGACGAACGATTCTCACCCTGGTCGGGATTGCCATCGGGGTGGCGGCGATTGTTGCACTGGGGGCGGTGGCGGGCGGTCTCCGGGAGGGCTTTGCGTCTATGACGCGCGGATCAGAGGCCGACCTGGTCATTACCCAGGCGGGAACCCTTACGGCCATCCTGGGCAGCGTGGACCAGGCTATCGCCGATGAGGTGCAGGCTATGCCCGAGGTTGCCGCGGTGGATGGCCTGGTCTTCGCCAATACGATTCTGGATGACGGCTCGTATCTTTTCTGCTTCGGGCTGGACCCCCGGGGCTTCGCTATCCGCCGGTTCCGCATTGTGGAGGGGGAACGGCTGGATCAGGCGTCCGTGCGGCGGGGGCGACCCCTTCTGCTGGGCCGCCAGGCTGCTGAACGGCTACACCGAACGGTGGGCGATCTCCTCTACTTGGGCCAGGTTCCGTTCCGCGTCGTCGGTCTCTATGAGACAGGCAGCAACATGGAAGACACTGCCGCTGTCGTCTCTCTGGAAGATGCCCAGACGTTGACTCTCCAGCCGCATCGGTTGACCCTCCTGTATGTCAAACTGCGGGATCCCGGCATGGCCGACGCGTTCCGCGCGCGGATGGCCCGCCGCTTTCCGGACCTCTCGGTTATGGCTACAGCGGGGTTTGCCGACCAGGAGTATATGGTGCGCGCAGTAGACGCGATGGCGATGGCTGTCGCCGGGCTGGCAGTCGTCATCGGCGGGGTGGGGATGACCAATACGCTCTTCATGTCCGTCTTTGAGCGGACGACGGAGATAGGCGTCCTGCGCGCGCTGGGGTGGCGCCGCCGTCGGGTAGTGTCCCTGGTTCTGCGGGAGTCGCTGGTCCTCTCCCTGCTGGGAGGGTTGGCGGGCGTTGTCCTGGGCGTGGCGGCGGCCCTGCTGGTTCGTCGGGCCGGAGGCTGGATCGGCGCGTGGGGAAGCCAGTTCTCGCCGGGCGTTTTCTCCCGCGCGCTGGTCACGGTGGGAGTGCTGGGACTGGTAGGAGGCGCGTATCCGGCATGGTGGGCCAGCCGTCTCCAGCCCGTGGAGGCGATGCGCTACGAAGGGGGCGCGGGCGGCCGCGTCTCCCGCCCGCTGCCCGGCGGGATGCCGCTCCGGAATCTCCTCCGCCGCCGAACGCGCACCGCGCTGACCACGCTGGGCATCGCCATCGGCATCGCAGCGGTGGTCGCCCTGGGCAGTATGGCCGAGGGGATGTATGCGATGTTCTCCCAAATCTGGCGGGATAGCCAGGTGGACCTGATCGCTATGCAGGCCAACGTGGATAGCGACTTCAGCGCGATAGACGAACGGGTGAGGTCCCGCCTCGCCGCTCTGCCCGAAGTGGAGGCGGTGGCAGGGGTCATTTTCGCCGCGCTCAGCACCGAGAAGACCCCCATGCTGATCCTCTCCGGCTACCACCCGCGCAGTTTTGTGATGGGCCATTTTCGCATCGTGGAGGGCGGCCCACTCACGGCGCCGCGCCAGATTCTGGTCGGGCGGCGCGCAGCGGAGCAGATGGGCCTGAAGGTGGGAGATACCCTCCGTCTGCAGGAATCCACTTTCCGCGTTGTCGGCATCTATGAGACGGGCGTCGCGTACGAGGATATCGGCGCAGTCGTCAGCCTGCGGGAGGCCCAGACGCTCGCTGGAAAGCCCCGCCAGGTCCAGATATATTACATCAAACTGAAGCGGCCCGAAGAGGCTGAGGCCGTGCGGGACCGGTTGAAAGCGGCCTTCCCGGGGGTGGATTTCGCCCTCACCACCGAGGCCGAGCAGGTGGTCAGCGACCTGCGAGTGCTCCGGCAAATGGTGGGCCAGATTTCCTTTCTGGCGGTCTTCATTGGCGCGGTGGGGATGCTCAACACGATGCTGATGAGCGTGCTGGAACGGACGCGTGAGATAGGCGTCCTGCGGGCGCTGGGGTGGCGGCGTCGCCACGTGCTGGGAATGATCCTACGGGAATCGCTCCTCTTGGGAATTCTGGGGGGGCTCTGCGGGACTGCCCTGGGCATCCTTCTGGCCGCAGGGGTCACCCGGATGCCGGGGATTGCCCAGGCCTTCATGCCCGTTTTCAAACCGGGGCTCTTCCTGCAGGCCGCGGCTGTCTCGCTGGTGGCGGGCGCACTGGGCGGCCTCTACCCGGCCTGGCGGGCCACCCGGATGCGTCCGGCGGAAGCGCTGAGATACGAGTGAGAGAAGATGCGACTGGGGATGGAAGCGGGGGCGTGGGGTGAGGGTGAAGCGTGAAAAGTGGAACGTGAATTCGTGAATTTTGGAGGTCGGTGATGCGCAGGATGCTCAAGATGGCAATGGCTCTGGTCGTTCTGCTCCTTTCTGCCTGCGGTCAGGCCACGCCAACGCCGGTCCCGGAGGCCGCGACGGAGGTGGGGTCGGTCATCTCCGTGAGCGGCAAAGTGGTCCCAGCAGTGTGGGCAACTCTGAGCGCCCAGACCGGCGGGGTGGTGCTGGAGGTCCGGTTGGCCCCTGGCGACCCGGTGCAGGCCGGGGATGTGCTGGTCCGGTTGGACCCCGCCGACGCCCTGCTGGCGGTGCAGCAAGCGGAGGCGGCACTGGCCGCCGCGCAGGCCCGCCTGGATGGATTGAAGGCCGGCCCGCGCCCGGAGGAACTGGAGGAGGCGAAAGCGGCCGTCGCCACGGCCCAGGCTGCGCTCCAGAGACTGCTCCGGCCCGACCCGGTGCTGGTAGCGGCCGCGCGGGCGGAACTGGCCCAGGCAGAGGTCAATCTGCGGCGGGCCCAGTCGGCCTACGACGCGGTGAAGTGGGACCCTGCCATCGGGGCCCGGCCGGAGGCGCTGCAACTGGAGCAAGCCACCGGGGCCTACAACGTGGCCAAAGCCCGGCTAGACGCTCTGCTGAGCCCGTCCTCCGCCGACGTGGCGGCGGCCCGCGCCCAACTGCAGCAGGCTCAGGCACGGCTGGCGCGCCTGGAGGCGGGGGCGAGACCAGAGGAAATCGCCATCGCCGAGGCAGAGGTGGCGCGCGCCCGCGCCGCGCTGGAAGCGGCGCGACTGGCCCTGAGCCGCTGCGAAATCCGCGCCCCCTTTGCGGGTACCGTCGGGCGGGTCCACGTCCGAACCGGGGAACTGGTCACGCCTGGCCAGCCGCTGGTGACGCTGGGAGACCTGACTGCCCTCCAGGTGGAGACCACCGACCTGGACGAGGTGGATGTGGCGCGGGTGCAGGTGGGCCAGAAGGTGAAGGTCACCTTTGATGCCGTCGCGGACCGCGCCTTTGAGGGCACTATTGTGCGCATCTACCCGATGGCGGAGCCGGGAGCCGGTGGGGTGCGCTACACCGCCATCATCGCGCTGGAAGAGACGGACCCGGCCCTGCGCTGGGGGATGACGGCGTTTGTGGATATTGAGAAGTGAAATGTGACAAACGTGAGGGGGCCATGGAGAGGGATGCGATCGTTGTCGCACGGGACCTGGTGAAGGTCTACGGAGACGGCGCGGAGGTCCGGGCACTGGACCGGCTGACAATGACGGTGGCCAGGGGCGAGTTCGTCGCTGTGATGGGGCCCTCTGGCTCCGGGAAGTCCACCCTGCTCCACATCCTCGGCGCGCTGGACCGGCCTACCGGTGGGGAGGTTTGGGTGGACGGGCAGAATCTGCTCCAGATTCGGGACCTGGATACCTTTCGCGCCCGGACGGTGGGCTTCGTCTTCCAGTTGCACAACCTGATTCCCACACTGACGGCGCGGGAGAATGTGGAAGTGCCGATGATGGGCCAGCCCGTGGGCCGCCGGGAGCGCCGACGGCGGGCGGAGGAGTTGCTGGAGCGGGTGGGCTTGCGCGACCGGATGAACCACCTGCCCAACCAGATGTCGGGCGGGGAGCGGCAGCGGGTGGCGATCGCCCGCGCTCTGGCGAACCGTCCCGCCCTGCTCCTGGCCGACGAACCCACCGGGAATTTGGACTCTCAGAGTGGGGCGGAGGTGGTGGGCTTGATGCGGGAGTTGAACCGGGACCTGGAGACTACCATCATCATCGTCACCCACGACCCATCGGTGGCCCGCCGCACCGACCGGATTCTGCTGATGCGAGACGGGCGCATCATCGGAGAACGTCGCGCGGAAGAAATGACCGAATGACTCAATGGCCGAATGACCCTCTGCCCCGTTTGCCGATGTACCAGCACAAGGAGGAGCCGTGATTCGCGCTGTACTTCTGGATCTGGATAACACCCTACTGGAGAACGACATGGAACAGTTCATCCCGGCCTATCTGGGGCTTCTGGGCCGGTTCATCGCCGACCACTATCCGCCGGACGCGTTTATCCGTCATCTGATGCGCGCGACGGACGCGATGATGGCCAACAACGGGTCGGAGCGGACCAACCGGGACGTCTTTGATGCCGCGTTCTTTCCAGCCATCGGCCGGACGCGGGAGGAGATGGAGCCGCTGTTTGAGGAGTTCTACGCCACCCACTTCCCCACGCTGCGCGCGCTCACCCGTCCGGTGCGCGTTGCGCGGCCGCTGATGGAGTGGCTCTTCCGACAGGGATTCCAGGTCGCTATTGCCACCAATCCTCTCTTCCCCCGTACGGCGATAGACCAGCGGCTGGCCTGGGCAGGCGTGCCGGTGGAGGAGTTCCCGTACCACCTCATCACGTCCTACGAGGTGATGCACGCCTCCAAACCCCACCTGGCCTTTTTCGCGGAAGTCGCCGAGGGGTTGGGCCGGACGCCGGAGGAGTGCATGATGGTGGGGGACGATTGGGAGATGGACATCCGCCCTGCCCGCCAGGTCGGGATGCGGACATTCTGGATTGCCGACCGAAAGGCCCCTCACCCGGCCAGCGAGCCGCCCCCCGACGGGCAGGGGGAACTGGCCGATTTTGCCCGCTGGATGCTGAAATGGCAGGAGGGAGTGCAGGCGACTTGACAATGCCCCGGCCATCGGGTATGATTGCCCCGAAATGCGCTACTACGAGGTCGTTGGCAACCTGCACATCCACACCGTGTACTCCGACGGGGTAGCAGACCACCGAGGGGTCGCCCGGGCGGCGGCCCGGGCCGGTCTGGATTTCGTTGTGGTCACCGACCACAACATCTGGGTGCACGGGGTGGAGGGATACACCGACGGCGTCCTTCTCCTGGTGGGGGAGGAAGTTCACTCTGTGCGCCGATACCCCCAAGTCAACCATCTCCTCATCTACGGGGCGGAAGCGGAGTTGGCCCCCCTCGCCGCCGACCCTCAGCGGTTAATCCACGAAGTCAATGAGCGAGGCGGCATTTGTTTTCTGGCCCACCCTTACGAAAAGGGCAGCCCCATCAGCCCCGACCTGGAGCCCATTCCCTGGGTGGACTGGGAGGTAGATGGGTACACGGGGCTGGAAATCTGGAACGCAATGTCGGAGTTCAAGGGGTTGCTGTGGGGGCGACTGGCCGCGCTGTTCTACGCGCTGTTCCCGGAACTGGGGATTCGGGGGCCATTTCGCGCCACCCTGCGCCAGTGGGATGCGCTCCTGCGGGCCGGTCGGAAGGTGGCAGCCATCGGCGGAGCGGATGCCCACGGCCATACCTACCGTCTGGGGCCTATCCGGCGGGTCGTTTTCCCCTACGATACGCTCTTGCGCTGGGTCAACACCCACGTCCTGGTGGAGCAACCCCTGACCGGCGACCTGGAGACGGATCGGCGGCTGATTTACGACGCGCTGCGGGCGGGGCGCACATGGGTGGGGTACGACCGGATCGGAGCCACGCGCGGCTTCCGCTTCCATGTCCGCAGCGGGCCAGCCGTGGCGACGATGGGGGAAGAAATCCCCCGCGCCGGTGCTCTGGTCTTTGAGGTGGAGGTCTCCCGGCCAGGGGCGATCCGTCTCCTACGGGAGGGCCGGGTGGTGGCCCGTACCTATGGCCGGACCCTTCGGTTCACCACAGCGGAGCCGGGCACGTATCGGGTGGAAGTCTGGCGGACGTTCCGGGGACGGACGCGCGGCTGGATTTTCAGCAGTCCAATTTATTGCCGGTAGAGGCGGGGTGGGGCTTTCTATCCCTGGGCGCCCGATCGCTGGAGAAATGCCCGCACCGTCCCGGCCGCGTTTCTGCCGAAGAGTGCCCCCTCCCCTTCAGAGCGCTGTCCTCCAGCACCGATTTGATCGCTCCGCAGTCCCATCCGGTGGGAAGATGATGCCCCTCAGAGAACCATCTCCTTCTACTGGGCCGCCGGTCTCCCGGAGGAACGAGGGTCTTCGCTGATAACTGACCGCGGTTCAGGGGCTGGGGCTTGTGGTCTATCGCGTAGTAACCGCAACCCCTCCAGCCGCAGAAGTTCGGGGAGGATGGCTTGATAGACGGCGCAGTAGGGGGATGGAGCGGCGGGGGTGCCCCGATGCCGTTGGGCCATTAAGGGGCATCCGCCCGCGCAGACGTAGCGCCAGAGGCATTCCCGGCAGTCTTCTTTCTCCTCCACTGGCGGGTTGTGGAACCCGTCCTCCCCTTGCACCGCCGCCAGTGGGTCTTCCTCCCAAATGGTGCCCACCGTGCGCTCCATCTTCATATGGCAGGGGGCCAGTTCTCCCTGCGGACCCACCACGATATAGGCGTGTCCAGCGCCGCAGGGGTAGTGGTGGGGGAGGCTGAAGTCGCAGCGGTCCAGCAGATGGCAGATAGCGGATGGCAGAGTAGAGGTTGCGGATTGCAGACGGCGCTCTATCTCAGAGAGGGCGGCCTGCAGGCCGGCGATGAGACGTTCCGGCGCCGGGGCCAGGTTGAGATGACCGGGGGTCGGGCGGACGAAGTTCAGGTTGAAGGGGAGGTTCCGGTCCAGGGCGAAGGTCACCACCTCTGCCAGCCTGTCCACATTGTGCGCGGTGACGGTAATGGATAGATGAGGGGTAAGGCCCAGGGCCAGCGCCCGCTCCAACCCCCTGGCGGTAGCAGCAAAGGAGTCGTCGCCGCTGGCCGCCACCCGTTGCCCGTCGTGGGCCGGACCCAGGCCGTCCAGAGAGACGGAGAGCCGGACCCCTTCATCTCGGAGCCAGGCCAGCAGAGCAAGGGTGAGGGTGGTCCCGTTGGTGAGAATCACCTCCCGGAGTTCCAGGCCGGCCTGCGCCGCGCGCGCCCGCGCCCACTCGTGGACGGCGCGGAGGGTGGGGAGATTGAAGAGAGGCTCACCGCCGGCGTACTTGAGTTTCAGGGCCTGGAAACCGTGGGCCTGCGCGGAACGGATGGCCCCGTCCACTGCTGCCCGCCCAATCTCTGGGGGCATATCGGCGTCGCCCCGGGGGGCGTAGCAGTAGGCGCAACGGAGGTTGCAGCGGGTGGTGAGGTGGAGCCAGAGAGTGAGGACGTGAGGCGTGTAGCGCTTTGCGTATTCCATTGCGTGGGTCGGGGTGAGCAGGCCCAGAGCGGCCAGTTGGCGGGCGGTGTGGTCGGCCAGAGGGGCTGGGGTGGCGAAGGAAGCCAGGAGATGGGCCGCCGGGCCGTTCAGCACCACCACACCGGCGGGGCCGACGGGGTTGAAAGCCAGTTGGTGGCCGTTGGGGAGGGGGGCGCGATAGAGGGAGGGGGGAAGTCCCCAGAGGCCTGCGGATGGCGGATGGGAGATGGCAGATTGCGGATCAGAGGGCCCAGCGGGCGCGCAGGCGCAGTCGGTTTCGGTAACCGGTTCTAGTTCCGCCCGTTCGCGGCTGGAATCCCAGAAAATTTGGGGAAAGTCCATCTTGTTCGTCGCCACGGGTTGCCTCCTCACCGGTCGCAAGTCGCAGGTCGCAGAGGGGTTACGGATATCGCATTTGCCAGTGTCCGTCCGCCTGCCCGACCACGTGGAAGCCGAAGCGAGTGAACAGGCGAACGGCCGGGATGTTATCGGTTCGGGTTTCCAGCACCACCGGCATCCTCCGAGCCGAGGCCCAGTCCAGCGCGTTTGCCAGCAGTGCGCGGCCAATCCCCCGGTGGCGGTATGGGGCCACCACCCCGATACCCAACTCCAGTGTACCCTCGTCGGTTGGGAAAAGGCGACACCAGCCTGCGATATGCGGCCTCTCTTCCGCTACCAACAGGAGGTGGCAGGGGCAATCCGGGCACGCCAGCGCGTGCTCCCAGGCCGGGGTGGGCTCAAAGCGGGGGGTGCGCATCATCCCCTCGGCGCAGACGGCGTTGATCGCAGAATGGAGAGCATTCTGATCCTGAAGCCGATATCGCCTCACCTCATAAGGCCGGCGGACGCAGTTCATCATAAGGGCCGAAGTGATCCACGAGTTCTTTCCACAAACGCCATTCCTCGCGGGGCTTCCAGGGGAATTCATCAGCCATTTCCGTGATGGTCTCATAGAAGGCCCTCAACTCAGCCGTGTTCAGCACTTTCAACCGCTCATAGATGAGATTAAGGGCTCGACGAAGGTCCCGGAAGTTGTCCGCCACCAGGGTGTCATATTCCAGGGCCAAAGCAAATTCCCGGGCGGCTCGCCTCAATGAAGGATACGGCGGCGCTTGCCGGCTCTCACGGGCCGAGTCAAAGCCATCCAGTGCCTGCACTCCCCTTAAAACGTGCCATCGGGCCCTCTGAGAGAAAACATCAAGAATTGTATCTTCTCCAATTGATGGAGAGGCAGTTGGAGTAATCTGGAGTGAAGCAAACTGCTCCTGGAGAAATGTCTCCAGAGATTCCAGGTGGGAAGCCAGTTTCTCTTTCTCCTCGGTATAATAGTAAAGCCAAGCCAGACCCATTCCCGCATCCAAATAAAGGGGCCATAACCTACATTCTTCTGCAATCTTCATTGCCTGCTGAAACGATTTTTCAGATTGATCGGCGTGCCTCTTAACGTCAATGCCTTCTATCAAGGGAGGGCGACAGAATTCCTGGTGGGCAATGGCATCCTCGTAATAGGCCGTACCGAGCCGCTCTGGCTCTGAGATTTCTTTGGAGAAGATTTCCCGCGCCCTGGAACTGTGTTCCAGAGATTTCTCCAGCCACTCTCGCCGATTTGCAGCCGGGCAAGGCGGCTCGCTCATATATCGGTAAATGCTGGCCAGAGAGAGATGGGCCAGTCCCTCGCCACGACGGAATCCGGCACCCTGGGCCACAGCCAGGGCCCGACGGGCCCAATCTTCAGCGTCCCGGTACTGCCCGGCATAAATCTCTATCTGGGCCAGAGTGTTTAGCGTAAAGGCAACGGCGCCAGTCATCCCCAGTTGCCCGCGCAGTTTTAAAGCATCCTGCGCCTGACGGCGAGCGGCGTCAAACCGACCCCGTAATGCCAGCACGAAAGCCAGATTGGTTAACGTGTTGGCTTGCTCAGCCTCCATGCTGGCAGCGCGCCAGTAAGGGAGAGCCTTACGATACTTCTCCTCTGCAGCACCAAATTGCCCCTGTACCCTCCGTAGATACCCCCAGTGATTATACAACCGACCCATCACAGCATTGAAACGGACGGGGGTTTCTGGAGAGACCTGAAAGCGCTCCAGATTTTGCTGGGCTTCGGACAACCGTTGTTCGGCCTTATCAAGATTTCCCTGGTAAAGATAGACTGTGGCCTCGGCAATATCCAACTCGGCCTGGGTAAGAAGGCCGCCGGGTTCAACCAGATGCCGGGCTTCTTCGCGTATTTTCTGGATCAGTGATAGCGCTTCGTTGAGATTTCCGGCACTGATCTGTCGTTTGACCCACCGGACGGCCGCGTCGGCCCGGACATCGGCTGGAGGGGAGGCGTTTTGCTCCCTCAGAAATTCCACCAATTCCGCTCGCAACTCCACATCCAGTGTCTCGTCACCCATAGCCAGTGCTTCTTCGGCGTAGATGAAATACTGATCAAACCCTTTGTCAAAACTCCGGTGCAATTTGTAATGGAGGTCCTCCGTTATCGCTTCCCGGAGGCGGGTTGTTTCCAGGGCAACTTGCTCTGAAGGGGAAAGATAAGGTTGAGCCTCATATAGACTCCAGATGCTTTTCTTGATCTGATCAATGAGCGCTCCATAATATTCCCGGACGGGTTTGAACGCTCTCTCAGGGATGACACCGTGTAAACTGCGGAGGAGGGCATACATTTCATCGTGCAGGAAGAGGCGCTGGTCGGCAGGGCGGATTTTCACAAAGGAGAGGCGGCGAACCCGCTCACATGCCTCTTTCAGCGTTTCTTCGCCAATACCGGTGATTTGGCCTAAAAGATTTTCATCGGCCCCCCGGTGCAACCAACTCAGGACTCTCACGATCTCTTCGGTTGGATGGAGTGCGTTGCGAATTTCCTCCTCTACCCCTTTCAACAACTCCTCTTGAAGCCTCTCCCGATCTTCCTCGGAGAGACTCTTAACTTCCACCAGGGATCGTCCTACCGGAAAGGGCCGCCCAGTGACTGTCAGGTAGTCTATGACCAGGGCAAGGAAGATCGGGCGTACCGTGCCGTCGTCCCGCAGGCCGTAGAAAAACATCCGGCGGAGATCATCGTTCCATCGGGACAATACCTCGGCGGCCATGCGGTCTCGCGGTTCAGAACTCCCCTGGAGATGCGGGATGAGCGCTTGAAAGTATTCTAAAGTTTCCTCCTCCGTAAAACCTGAGAGCGAGACTTGAATAAGCTCCCCGATTTTTTTGAGTTCTTCTACTACAGGCATAGGAATAGGGCGGCCGGCCAGAACGACCACCGTATTTTGAAGGTGGGGGAGGAAATCTTTCAGAAGCCAGTTGTAGACCAGGGGAGTGCTAAGGGGAAGACCCAACTCGTGAGCCACAGGGTCATCCTGGAGGAACAGCCGCTCCACCGTATCCAGGCCGATTAGGATGCGGATTTTCTGCGCCAATGCGTTCCAATCCTGGATAAAAGCCCCGATCATCCGTTCCCGTTGCTCTTGCCACCGCTTACTTTCTTCGCTGGGTATCCGCATCCATCTCTCTCGTTCCTCCAGATACCGTTCAAAGCCGCTTCCGTCGGGGGAGATGACCTTCTGGATGGACTGGAGAAGCCCTTCCACAGTATGGTTAATGGTGTGGTACATATCCACCGGCTGGATAGCAACCTGAAGGGGCAAGCCTTCGGGAGGGTTTTGAAGGAGATGTTGAAGCAGTCGAGTTTTTCCAATGCCGCCCTGTCCGGTGAGATAAATCACATACCGGTTGGGGCAATCCCGAATGGCTTTTTCCAAAACATCCAGTTCACCCTTCCGACCAATCAGCGTCACCGTGGCGATAGGGCTCAAGTATACTTCTTCCGGGTGGATAAAAAAGGGGCTCATCGCTCTGCCTCCTTGTAAACGGTCATGGGCTTTGCAAACGTTCAAGATGATACTGCCTCTCTTTTTCCCAGCGTGGCGCTGAAGCGGGGTGATCGCTCGCCCAGCGCTCATACATCTGTGCCGCCGCCTGGTGGAGAGCGACCCATTTCTCCCGCCGATTTTGTTTCAGATGAGTTTCTGTCAACTGCCGGACGATTCTATCCAGCGTATACGCTTTCTGGTCAGTATCCCACTGAGCCAGTGCCCAGCGGATCAGTTCATCTCGTACTTGCCGGGCCTGAGCATATGTCCACTCCCGGTAAGAAGAGTTCTCAGTATAAACCGCCATCATTTCAGGAATCCGTTCTTCATCAAAAGCGCGCAGAACACAGAGCGCTTCCAAATATTGCCGGATTTTCTGACGGTCTTCCTCCGGGACCGGCTCCAATAAACTCTCAATAACTGATTCTGATACCTGAGCGGGCTGAGGCTCCGCAGCGAGAAGGTAATTGGCCAGAGGATTACCTCCTGTCAAACGGTGGATTTCCCTGGCCTTTTGACGGCTCTGAGGGGCTTGCTTCTCCAATTGTCGTTGAGTTTCCTCCTCGCTTGGAAGCGGTTCCACAACCATCCGCTCTGCGCGAAGGTTCAGGTCAGGTGTCCTCCATGGATACCATCGGCCGCGCCCTGTCAGGACTATGAACACGCGGGGCTCCGCGATCAGGGGAGCCACCAGGTACTCCTCCAGCAACGCCAGCAGTGCCCAATCCGATTCATAAACGTGGTCCAGGATAAGGACTATCTTTTTCTCCATCTTACGGACATTCTGGAGAAGCGCACGGGACATCTCGGTCAGGCCAGCGCCCAGTGCCTCTCCAGCCTGTCCGATCTTCTCGCTGACCCGACGGATCATATGTGCCATGGCCCACCCCGGATCCTTCCCCTTGTACTCCTTCAAGTCCAGCCGCAGCACTTGGAGGTCTTTACGTCGGCGAAGTTGCCATTCCCAGTGAGCGGGTAGCCAGGATTTCCCGACACCGCGCTCTCCTCTAAAAATAACAGCGCGCGTTTCACCGGACTCTAGAATGGCATCCAGCCGCCTTAATTCGTCATCCCGATCCACAAACTTGTCCGGTGAGTACGGAGGTGGAGAAAGTCTAATAGCCATTTGAAACCTCCTCATGCGGGGGTAAAAGAGAAATAGATGGATGTCGTCTGGTACCACTGGATGGCGGCCTTTACATCCGCTTCTGCTAAAAGGCCATTTCCGCCATGCCGGAGGTGCTCTTCTATCACCCGGCGAGTGATCACCAGCATTTCGCGGGGAAGGGGATAGACCGTCTTGGCCAGCAAGGTCTCTATATCCCGCAGGGCCGGGGATGCCAGTGCATCTAAGCTACCAAAGGCGCCCTCGGTCGCCACGTAGACTCGTCGGCGAACGACCTCCGCCAGCAGGTCTGGCGTCCAGTGAATGACGGATACCCGCGCGGGAGCAAACACGTCCCGGAAGCGGTCCTCCATCAAGGCCTGCGTTTCCGCAGGAAGGAACGCCTTCAGAAATACCCGCTCCTCTGCCCACTTCTCCGCCCATCGTAGCAAAGGCTCCATACAAAGGGCTATAGCTGACGGATTGGCGATGGTTTCGGGCGTGCCATCCAGCCCGTCCAGCAAAATGTAGATGCTCGGGAAACCCATATCCCGCAAGAGTTCCTTCAGTCGCATCCACCGCTCGCGGAGGGGAGGCGGTGCCTCATCCCCACAAGCCGCTTCCAGAGCGTCGCACCACCTCAATAGATCGGCAGGGGTTGGTGGGCTTCGGAGGATAAAAGCGGGGTCCAGAACCTCCGACAGAGTTTGAGGACTGGGGATCGAACGGCATCGCTCCAGATAGGTTGGAAGGGGACCGGGAAGATTCCAGCGGAGCACTTCAGCAACGCGCCGGCGCTCCGACTTATCCAAGCGGAGAAACCAGTGGACACGGTAGGCCAGAGCCAGGAAGAGCGCTATTGCGCCTGCACGAGCCAGGGCCGCGAGGTGTTCTTCCTCCGAGGGATGCGCGTGTCCCCAGGAAAGGAAAGGAGGTACATAGGGGATGGGAAATGGGCGATTGGTTTCCTGTCCGACCCAGCAGGCCTGCATCACACTGATGCGCAAAGCCGTTTTACCGCCGCCTGCCGGAGCGAAAACCCAGGATAAGTCGTCTCCCCAGACGCGCGCAAAGATATGGTGACCGACCAGATATTCGCTGAGGTGGGGATCTGCGGCAGCATCCAGGGGCCCGAAGGGGTCAAACCGAAACCCGGCCCAACTCAGCCATGCGGTCACCTCCGGCGCACCTGGCATCTGAGCGATAGGGCTATCTGGAGAAGCCATTACGGGAAGAGGGAAGCGGGAGGGTGAAGAAGTGGGCACACGGTTTGCGCCGGGCCAGGTAGGAAGGCGCCGGATAGGAAAAATGGCATATTCTCACCCCTTCCTTATGAGAGTGTAGATATATTATGGCACAACTATGGCTTGCTGAGATTGCAAATCTCTCTAAGATGGCTTGCAGTTACCTTACCCATTTCTCACCACCGAACTTGAAGAATGACGCCATGCCCCCGGCGAGTGATCAGGAGGACCGGATCGTCGGGGTCCGGCTCTATCGCTTGTCGCAGACGCCAGAGGTTTGTGTCTATCAGGCCTGCATATCGGGTAGGCCACTCGTAATCATTATCCCCCTGGCGAGGAACCCGGTCCTTGCCGAGATACGCCCGGAAGTACAATTCGGCTTTAGTGACCACCCGGCCACTGTGGCGATACAGGTAGCGGAGCATTTCATAGGTTTTTGCTGGTAAGTCCTCCAGATTTATCAGACGGCCTCCAATCCTTACCTGTCGCTTCTCCTCGTCCAAGTAAACGCGCAGAGGGTGTTCCCGCCGCAGTGTTTTCCACGTTTCCTCGTCAATAGGCGCACTTTGAGGTTGCATCGCGTAATACTCTGCCAGCAATGCCACCTGGTCCAGCCATTCTCTGGGCGATGTTCCCCCCACTTTCTCCAGCCATCCGGGTAGCCCAGGGGCGTTACAGAGTTGCTCTAAGGGGAATGTCTCCCGCCCGAACGCAAAAGCCAGGCGCCGTTCCAACAGACTTTTCAGGGCAGGAGCATCCCACCGGATCCGGACCCCCTCTATCCGCCGTCGGCTCAGCCCCTCGGCGCGGCTGATGGCTGGCTCCATTTCATCTGGCAAGAACAACTTGTACACCGGGCTGTATTGGCCAAACAAAGAGAGGGTGGAAAGAAATGATTTCAGGCTCTCCGTCAGATGTTCCGAGGCCACGTTGGCCCACCCTTCCAGGCCGTCGGCTATCACCCAGAGACCCTCTAAACCCAGTCCCCCCAATCCGCTGAGCAATTCCGCCATTACCATCTCCGGAGAGGCATCATCATACAGAATGACGGGGACGGGCGCGCTCAGAATCCGCCGGATCAGAGGGGCGCCGGGATAGGAGCCTTCTGCCCACGGCCCCCATCGGACTTCCGGCTGACCGAGGGTGTATCGGTGGATGAACCAGATCAGGCGGTCCTGGGCCCAGGTAGGAGCACGGGTGTAATCCTCTGGAAACCGGCAGAGGTATTGGACCAGCGCCGCAGCGCAGGCGTCCAGTAGCCCTTCCACCAGTCGTCTGACCCATGCCAGGTCGGGGCGGACCTCCAGCGGGGGCGGAGAAGGTCTCCAGGGGGTCATCAGGCGCACGGGCCTACCATCCGGGCGAGTATTGCGCGCCTGTAATTCCCGACAAATGGCCGTTTTGCCGCTCCCCGGCTCGCCAAAAATGACGCAGGAGCGAGACTCGGCCATGCGGCTGAATTCCGGTGGAGGTACAAAACAGGCCGAAAGCCAGGGCTCCTCCTCGGCCCGAAGGAACCGAAAGGCCACTGGGCCAGGAGGGTTGGCCCCTGAACCGGCAGACCGCTTTGGGGGAGATTCGGACTCAAGCAGTTCTGTGCTCATCAGAGATTCTGGCCCAGCACTTCATCCACATCTTCGGGTCTCAGCCGGCGCCTTGTCTCGCCAATGCGCTGAAGTAGAGCGTTGCCTTTTTGAATCAACCTGCGCGGGTTGCGTTCCGCTGCTTTTATAAGCCGCTCCTCCACTGAATCCTCTTCCCATACCCGCATGTCGCACCAGGCATCCAGAGAGTCATCGGGGGAAAGGAAGATCAGCCGGTTCCGAAGCAAAGCCCGGAGGTCTTCCTCCGACCATTCCAGCAACTCTCCGTATCTCTGCAGGTTTGTAGCAGGGGACGCAGCCAGAAAGACCTGAAGGGTAACCCCGACCTGCTCCAGTGCTTTGTGTAAGCCATAAAAAGAGAGGACAACATTTTCGGTATCTACGACTCCCTGGACATCTGCCAGAATCAGAGTGCGGGGGAAATCCGCTGGGCGGGCTTCGCCCAACAAGGCGAGAGGATCGGTCTGAGAGAAGGCTGGCCTGGATGAATCGGCGAGAGGGGTCCTGAACTCCTCCAGCACCTTTCCGCCCTCTCCTATGAGCGGCAGCCCTGCCTCCTGAAGATACAACAGGGGGTTTGCCGGCATATAGCCGAAAAGGAGCCGTTTGATCGCCCGCCTGGCGTCGTAGGAGCATTTTGTGAAAGCGAGAGGGGAAAGCGCGATGTATCGGGCTATCGCCTGTGCTGTCCACCGAGCCAGGTCAGCCAGGCCTAACTGGGCTGTCGTTATCCGGCAGTAGACGGGAAATGCAGTTCTCTTATCCAGAACGTCGTAGGCCAGGAGAAGCGCAGCGGCAGTCCTGCCGCCTCCAGGCGCAGTGAAGAAAAGCCCATCAGAGAGGGATGCCAATTTTTCCCACCACGAAGGGATAACCCGGGCCTTCAGCAGATCGGCATCTGCTTCCGCCCTTTCCGAACCGAACGGGTTGACCTTCAACTTCAAAAAATGAAGGCCCTGAACGGTCCGTTGGTCCGGGATGAAGAGGGCTTTGCCCAGAGATACCTCAGGCCACATATACAGAATCGTACGCCATGCTTTCTCCGTCCACTGCAGATCAAGCAGGGCGTTAACCGCCCGGGATTGCCAATCTTCATCCAGATAATTAGAGGCCCAGTGGAGAGCATCCACTTGTTCCGACCAATCAAAATCCTTTATTTCCGGCAGGTTTTCCATCACAGCTATGGCGCATCGGAGTTCTGGAGGTGCTAACTTTTCCCAAATCTCTTCTCTCCTCGCCCGGACTCTGTTACTCTGCCAAACACCTCCTTTCTTTCGGAAGTCCAGATAGTGGCGTGCAATCTCTGATAAATCTCCGCGAGAGTCACAAAGCCTCTCCTCAATCAGGGATATGGCGCTGTTTTCCTCCTCCTGATGTCGCCGTTCTTCCTCTTCCTGACCCTTCCACTGCTGAAGGGCGAAACCGATCAGGGCAGCAAGGAGGGAGCCCAGGAGGGCAACGGATTCTTTAGAGGCTTCGCCCGTCTCTCTGCCTGTCAGTGGGATGCGGAGAGTATCAGGAAGCAGGAACATCAGGAGGCGGAAGAGCCCAATGGCTGTCAGAGTCCATAACAACAGGATAAAGAGAGCTTTGATATATCGCTTGAGAGCCGAAATGGGCCATTCATCGGCATGGCGCCAGTACCACCACTGGATTTTCTGGCGGAACTGGCCAGGAAGGGTTTTTTTACCCGCCATTCTCTCCTCCGGGGCCAGCGCAGGGGGACGAACCGATTTAATTTTAGCATAAAAACCCCTGCAGGGCAAGCCCTCGCGTTCTTTGTGATTGTTCCGGGTATGGTAAAATAGGGGGAGATTCTGTGGGAGGTGAGAACATTGAGGACTTACAATCTACGGATTCCGGTCGTGAACACCAGCCCCGCTCCCCCGACCCGTTGTCCTTTTTGCGGTGGGGGCTTTTTCAAGGCGCTCCAAGTGTGCCCCAAACCCCTCCGAGACCTGGAGTATGAGGAAGTGGAGGCGATGCGCTATCGCTGTCTCCGTTGTCGGCGGACGTTTCGGGCCTACCCAGCGGGTGTCTCCCGGGCGCATCATTCGGATGCCCTACGAGCGGTGAGTGGGATTCTGTACTTGTTGGAACTCAGTTACGGCGCCGTAGCCCTCTTTCTGGCATTGCTGGGGAGTACCCTGAAGAAGCCCATCGGATTAGGCAAGACCACCGTTTATCGGAATATACAGGCGGCAGGGAAGAGAGCCCAGCGCTTGCGTCGCCAGTGGTTGGAGAAAGGAGGGCGGGTGAACGTCATCGGTGGGGATGTCACCAGCGTGAAGTGCCGGGGGGAATGGATTCGGTCGGGGTGGCGGTGGATGATCAGAAGAGGGTCATCATCAGCATCCGGGTTCTGAAAGACGAGACGGCAGAGACGCTGGAGGAGTGGTTGCGGGAGGTCGCCGAGATGGTTCAGGCGGAGGTGATGGTCACCGATGATGCGGATGGGTTCAAGAAGGTGGCCGATGCATTGGGGTTGAAGCACCCGGTGTGCCGGGTAGAAGCGCGGAGTCGGTGTTGTAATGTAAGCAGCCTATTCGGAGGGTTGAGGAGAGGGAAGATTTCCCTGGTGGAACTGATGGCCGCATAAGAAAGAGCAGTAAATGGGGAAATATTTGAAATTCAAACTCTATGCCAATTTTTGGAACAATCACAAGCACGAAAGTGAAAGCACGGGAGGTGCGGGATCCGCAGCAGGTCTACAGGCCGCGTCGGGAGAAAGCCAGTCCGCCATCACTGGGGGCAAGCGGCGGAGTTAATACTTAGGGAGACAACAGGAGTCAAGGTCAACATCAATACTATCACCGCAGCGGAGTTGGAGACACCCCCGCGCATCGGGCCGATAACGGCACAGCGCATCGTAGCGTACCGCGAGGCCAACGGGCCATTCGGAGCCATTGATGAGATTCCGGACGTGCCCAGCATCGGCCCGACGACGTTTGCAGGGATCAAGGATTTGATCACGGTCGGGTCGTAGCAATGGGCACCGACCTTTCCTCAACATGCACCGCCAGCGTTTCCTCCCAGCGTCGCAGCGGGCGAAGCCGACGGCGCGCAGCGCGGCGTTATCCAGCGACCGAACAGGTCAGTCTCGCTACTGTCGCGCCATATTGCTCAAGCACCTCTGCCGAACTGGGCCACTCACGCAGTGTGGCTTCTCGCTGACCACCCTGGCACGACCCCAACGAGGAACCCCCGCTCATCGTAACATGCGGCCAAGAGGACGACTTGCCCTTTGTGCCACCATTGTAAGGAACTGGAGACACCACGGCGCATCAAGCTGACGATGGCGCAAAACAATGGCAAAAAGAAGCTCGGGGGTTGAAGTGGCGGCAGTTGTCCTTAATATCAGTAATATCAGTTGCGACTCGGATAAAATGAGCTCCCCCACCGAAGAGGGGGAGCCCATCAGAGATATCTGCGAGGGCTCAAATGCTATTGGTTGAACCCGTTATAAGTTGCAAGCGTGTCACGCGGGAAGACGGGAGTGCTTTGCCGACTTTGATTCACAATAGCAAACAGACCGGCCCCATCAGACGTACTGCATATAGCACCTCCAATGAACTTGCTCCCGTTACCATACACGTCGTTTTGTAGGAACACCACAGAAGCGCCAGTCTTGGTGACAGTAGGCGGGTCTGTGAAACCAGGGGCTGGCTTGAAGTCACACGTAATCGTATGGGGGTTGCCATCTGCGGTAGCCAAGTTAATTGAAGTATAAACCCATCCTGTAGTTGCACTACCATTGCGGCTCTGGATCAGCGGCAAGACAACGGTGTCCGTAGCGGAATTGGGGTCAAAGCCTTCATACGCCGAACCAGTACCATAGGCAGGTCTCTGCTGATTCACCACACAAACCATCGGCACCGCGGGATCTGAAGTGACCCTTGCACTGCCTACCCACTTGGTCGTGCCCTGATAATCCTGCAGGAATACCGCCACACCATTGGGAGGCACGTTGGTCTTGGTTTCAGCAGGTTTAGCCCCATATCCGGACTCGGGAATATATGTGACCGTGACGGTGGTTGAAGTAGATGAACTAATGTTCTGGCAGTTCACACTGGTGCGGTTGCCATTGTTGTTCTCTTGAATGAGCGGCAATACAACTGTCGTGGAACCTTGGGAGAAAGCATTGTACGTGTAAAGCTGATATGCGGCAGGGTATCTCTGGTTAACTGTGGTAGCCACACCAGCGATAGAATCATTGGCGGTATCGTTCACGGACACAGTGGCAGAGCCAACCCACTTGGTGATGCCGCTAAACTGACTTAATGTGCTCAGATCATAGGTTTTTGCCGCCCCAGGCTGAATGGTGTCCGTAATATTAGGCACAGCGGGGTAAGTACTGCCTGCTTCCGGTGTAAATTGGATCGTAATATTTGCTTCCGTACTCCCTGTGTTTTGTACATTAAAGGTCGTTGTATTGTACGCATTGCCTTTCATCACAAGGGGGAAATAAATCGTAGGAGCCCCTTGCTGAAAACCCACATAACTTCCCAACCCTTTCTGGGTAGTATTAACGACCAGGTTGGATACCACAACCACTGGCTTATCGGAGGAAATCACCACTGAACCGTTAAAACCATCTGGTGCATGGATAGGGAAGTAAGTATTGGACTGCCCAGGCTGAACGGTATCAGTGGGCGATGCCGCGACTGTCCCATCCTGGCGATAATACGTAATCGCAATGTTGGCGGGCTCGGCATCGCTAAGGTTCAGCACCTGAATACTGGAGTCCCATACAACTCCAAATCCCTGTGCATTGGCGCGCACTCCTCCAGAAACAACCAGCATTGCAGCAACCAATGACAGGAAACCCAACGTAAGGAAACGGCTTCTCTTTTTCATTTTTACCTCCTTATGCAAACACAGATAAGGTTTTAGTTGTTATATAATTTATCACAGTTCAAGGGCAAAGTCCATACCACTTACGGGTAATTATGGATTAACGTAATACCAAATTGCACGACCGGCCGGATTGAGCAAAACAATGTAGTCTCCCGGTTGGCGCAGAACAGGCTCATCAAGCCATTTTATTCCTTCATTGGTTTTCCCAGCCTCCAGGCCGTTATAAACCTTAAACGAGCCCCCGGGCGATATCGTGACGTTTGGCAAAACGACGTGTTCCATCGTAATCGGATTCAGAAGTGCCATTCCTTCCAAATTCTGTTCAGAACTACTGATGTTCGTTATAACAATAACCTCTATTCCCTCCCGGGTGTGCGTTACTTCAGAAATAATAAGGGGAGAAACCGACGGGTCGGGTGTATCGGTTACAGGGGGAATACTGGGGCAAGACCCCTCAGTACTGACTGGAACAAGAGGAGAGAGAGGAGAAAGTGTGGACTGCACTTTGCTGGTGCAACTGATCAGCAATGCCATTGTAGTTAGTACAACCCACCACGAAAGAGTTTTATTTATGATGATCTTCATGACCATCCTCTTGATTGGCTTTGATAACCGTGGAATGTTCGCTGAAACGTTCAATTACAACAGATATCAAGAGACAGAGACCTGCCCAAACAAGTTCAAACACCATAACAGATATGCGGAAAAACAGAGCAAGGGCAACAGCCCAGGGCATCGGAAAGCGAAGGCTTAAAAGATAAACCATTGTCAGTTGACGAACTGCCGGAGTGGGTACAAAGAAGAGAGCCTGCCCAAGCCATCCTGCGATGCCGGACACTGCAGAGATATTAACAAGAAATGGCAAAAGGCCTTCTGGGACCCAAGAGATACTGGATATCAAGTAGTAATAGAGTACACCGCTATTCAGCCAGATGATAATAAATATCCCTATCCATCCCAAGACTTGTTTTCCGCTCAGCGCAGTGGGCAGAGGGCAGCGATTCAAGCGCCCCCCAACCAGATTCACAAGGCCAAGGAATTTTTGGGGGAAAATGGCGGGAAAGAAGAGGAATAGAAGTAGAACATACAAGATGTATTTGATCGCTTTTGCATATAGAGGAGCGCCGAGAACAAGAGTCGCTAATGCAACTACAGCGGCGCTAAACAAAGTTACCGTGATCTCCATAGCCATTGCAGTCAATGTAGTCTTCCGAGATATCCCCTGAGCGTTATAAGCCTCAGTTCGCGCAGAAATGTAAGGTAACGGCGTGGGGAGCCTTTGAGCCAAATTAGTGAGACAGAATGTGCTCACATGCTTCCAAAAAGTTCGCACGCCGCTGAAGTGCCCCATAATGAGTGCCCAGCAAGACGCAGTGAGCATAACACTCACCGAGTATACCCCGAAACTTACAAGAAAGCAATGCAAATCTAATCGCCATAGGGCTTTTTGCAGTTGATGCCACTCTGTTATGGTTTTATAAACGATGAAAGCACTGGCAAGAATGACCAGAATCCCCCAGGCAAGTCGGGAAAACCAGGCAGAGTCGTTTTTTCTCTGCCAGACACTACTACTCCGAAGATTCCCTGTAAACCATTTCATATAACTCCAGAGCAGGGGTGCTCAGCACCAGATTGGCATTTTCCCTCAACAAAGCATAGGTTAGTTGGGTGACTTCTTCAGCGTGGCGAATATAAGCATAATGCTCTAATCTTACTGGGCGGAATAGAATATGCGTAAACCCTCGTGCCTTGAGCTCATCACTTAACTCCTCGGAAGTTGCAAACTGCTCCAAACGCAGCACGCGTTGGCTGATCGGGTTTGCCCACATGTATCTCCGCTCTAAGTAATAACCACGGCATTCATAGAGAGCCAACAATACATAGGCATCTTCCGGTAAATGCTCGTTTGCGAAAGAAAAAACAGCATAGCCGGGAGCCCTTGAGGCGAGAAAGTCCTCCCGACTAATTCGCCCAGATAAGTATTCCCAGCGGTCCGAGATCAATCCACGGGCAGAAGGGTTGAAAAACCAGTGTGTGCTCAATAGCAAGAGCATCAACCCACACCGTATAATGCTCGAATACTTCCCATTTTCGATCCTCGTCAGCCAGATCACTCCGTAGGCAGCCAAAACAGCTAAAACTGGTGTTGTTGGCATCAGGAAACGGGATTGATGCGTCTGCAAGAACCACAATGTGTAATAGATTAAAGCTAAAAGAGCTACCTTGTGTAGCACCCGGCGACACGACTTTTTTTCCCAAAAAATGGCTGGGATAACCAGGGGTAACAGAATGAGATAATGTGCTCCAAGCCTCACTTGCGGGGGACCAAAGTTTTGATAGTCAAAAGTCAGATACCAGAGCCCTCTCAACCAGTTTGTAAGCGTCATAGGAAGATTGGGTTTTCGGATAAATCCTAAGAGGTACTCGTTGCCTAATAAGTCCCAATCTCGTCCACCCAGAATTTCTATCAAAAATGGCCAAAAAGGATTACCTGTGTGAAGCCAGTTTTTGAAATACCATGGTGATACTATGGCGAATGAGATTAAGCCAAACAAAACCAGATGCATCACCGCCTTTTTGAAAGACTTTGACTGCTTCAAGGTACAAGCAGCCGTTAATACACCTAGTATTAACGGAATCAGAGCCCCGTTCAATTTGGTGCTAGCTGCTAATCCCCCGAATATCGCTGAAAGGATCCACTCTTCGCGCCGCCGGTTCTCAGTCCATCCGACATAAAAGACTGTCGCAAGGAATACGTACAGCGTCAGAGTAGATTCTATCAGAGCAGTGCCCGCCAAAGTGAGAGCCATAGGAGTCGCCGAAAAGAGCGCTGCAGCCAACACACCAACCTGAGGAGAGAAAAATTGCTTCCCTGCCAAGTACAATCCCCAACAAACCAGTAAAAAAGCAGTCCACTCTATAAGATGAGAGAGCACCTCTGAACGAAGGAGCAGCCCGAGAGCAAAAAGCATCTCGGCTTCCATTGGCCAGTTCGAATATGGAATAAAAGGAATATAGACAATCGCATGATGCTGAATATATATCTTGGGAACAGCCAGGTGATAAGCAACCTCATCCCACCACAATGGTGGAGATAAGGCGTCGGTTAGCAAAGGATAAATACAGTTGGTGCCAAGTATAACTAACAAAACAACGGTAAAAGTTGATGAAGGAATTTTCAGTAGGGTAATTCCCCCACGTATTCTCCGGCCGCGATGCTTGCATAGATCTAATAAGGCCATCACAAGCCCAGGGACCAGTAAGGCCCAAGCAGCCACTTCATACAACAAATGTAGCGCCCCGAGGGCCAAGAAAAGGTGAGCCAATATCCCCAATCCAAGAGATACACCACAAATATAATACATTCCGTCGCGAACCGTGCGCAAACCGGCTGTGCGAAGGAAAAATGCGCCATAACCAAAGGCTCCTCCTAAGAGAAGTACCAAGAGTCCCACTTCTCGAAGTGCTAACAGGCTGAAATGACCAATTTCCGATATCCGAATCCCTGCGCGCCAGCCCATAGCCGCGACAAGGATTGCTGGCCATACAGCCAATCCTATAATTGAGCCCCTTTGGACAAATCGTCTCTCCGCCATACTGTCATTGATACAGTTTCTGGGCGATGTACAACACAGAGGAAGTCAAATCAAGATAGCGCAGTAAAACATAGAACGGCGCAGCTGCTATCTGAGTTATGCTAGAATCAGCCAATCTCAGGAGCAAATTTCCCAACATTTCCTGGTGCCGAGAGCGCAACCAATGCCCTATACTTTTGCAGACTGTAGAAGCATTACCGGCAAAGCTACCCACTTGCACCACCTTGAAACCAATTTCCTCCAACTTACGAAGCAGAACAATGCGGGGGAACATAAATAAATGACGTGGCGCGTCGTAACCTACCCAGTAGGAGCCAAACAAGCGTGCCTCCCACGAATTAGGGTCAGGGGTTTGCACAAACAGCCATCCACCTGGTTTAAGGACGCGAACTGTTTCATTTAGACAAGTACTGGGATCCGGTACATGCTCAAGTGCATCCCACCAAGTCACCACGTCGAAAAACTCTGAAGGGAAACAGCTCTCTGAAAGAGTCCCTTGAAAGATATTTAAATTAAATCGGGTTCGCGCAAATTGAGCGGCTATAAATACCGGCTCTACTCCGTATAGTTCCCAACTCCCAAATTCGCCCATTTTCTTTAAAAAAGTTCCTATGCTGCAACCAACATCTAACAATCGCCCACTACGTTGATAAGTTGAAACAATCTTGCAACGACGGATTATTCCATACCACGCTCTCTGAGAAAAGTTGAATTGAAAAGAGCCATAATTTGCCGGATAATGCTCCTGCAATATATTCCAGGTCGGACGCGGGTTCATATAGAGCAAACCACATCGTTCACACCGAACAAGGCGGAATTCTCCAGGCAATCCCAATTTGAGATCGCGCAGCATAAATAAGGGAGTGGTCCAAGACCCTCCGCAGAAATCACAATCCACCCATTCCAGTGCCATCAGGCCCCTCGCTTACACCCCGCCTGATTCCACCAATGCTGCAACATAAATATCGCCCACAACTCAGCAGACCAATCTCTCCATCCCACCCATTGCTCCCACCACATATGACGAATGGCATCCAAGTTAAAGAAGCCCTCATTAGAAGCAAGTGTTTCCCAAAATAGCTCTCGCAATTGACCTGTCAACCACTGACCAACTGGGGGTGAAAAGTTCGCTTTACGCCTTTGGAATACTAGTGGGGGGACAATCCGCTTAGCAGCCTCACGCAGGACTAACTTGCCATACGGCCCGCTAACCTTGTAGGAATCAGGAAGTGAAAAGGCCAATCTTATTAACCTATTTGACAAAAAAGGAGTGTGGATAAAAAGACCTGACAATCTTTCCACCGCAGCCAGCTTGGGTAATTCTATTCCAGCCGAGATCCCCCGCAGAGTCATATAAGAGATTCTGCTTATGGTATCCTGCATCCCAAACTCTCTAATCAGAGCACGTAGAATATCTGTACCAACATCTTTGTCCAGCACCCAAGTGGTAGATAAGACCTTTTTCACGAGCTCATGTGGAAGAAACACGGACCAGGCAAAAATACGATCTTCATTGCAAGGGATTTCCGCTCCTCTAAGAAAAATCCGCGCTTGGTAGATCCGATTGGTTAGCGGCCAGCGCCGTGAGGTAGGAAGAAGCCGCACCAGGGGATATATAAGCCCTCTACGTACCAGCCGCGGTACACGCATGTAGAAATGTCTATAGTGTTCGGCAACAAACTTGTTAGACCCTCCCCAAATAGCATCTGCTCCCGTCCCATCTAAAACAATTTTCACAGATTGGGATACGTAAGAAGCAAGGAAAACCTGAGGAAGAAGAGCCATATCAGCAACAGGCTCTGGTAAACAGGCAACTATTGTATCTAGAAGATTTATAACGTCAGCGGACGAGAATCGGTAGACTTCTATAGGTACACCCAAAGAATGTGCTACTGAAATGGCATATCTACTCTCATCTGTATGGTAGTGAGGCATATATCCGACAGAAAAAGCACGTACAGGTGCTTTTTGACAAGCTAGAGTTGTCACAGTTGTGGAATCCAACCCCCCGCTGAGAAAAACACCTATAGGTTGAGAATGTGCGACACACTGCTCAACAGAGCACCGCAACTCGTGAATTAACCATTCTTGAGCCTCGAGGAAAGAGCCTTCGTATGCCCCTGCTTCCTTTAGAGAGAGATATTCCTTGACTTCTACCCCTGTTTCTCGTATAACAAGAAGATGAGCCGGGGGTAGTTTTTCAATGCCTTCCAGGAGTGACCACGGAGCAGGAACGCCTTTTAAGGTAAGGTAAATATTCAAAGCCTCTTGGTTTAGCCGTATCTCGCCTTTTGTGAGGAGGGCCACAGGCTCTGGATGGGAAGCCCATACAACTTGTCCATTTGATGCAGAATAGTAGAGAGCATATCGCCCTATAGGGTCTACAGCGATTATCCCCGTTCGAGCAGCCTCGCTCCAAATCATTACTATAAATCCGCCGTCCATTTGAGCCAATAGGCTCGTCAGTGGTGTATTATAATATAATTCTCCGGCCACATAAGCAGCTATATCCTGTTTAGAAGTTGTGCCAAGCCAGGGTGGACCAATAACCACTACAGAAAGCAGACCTACTTGAGCAGCCCGGATTCTTTCACTGTAACTAGGATTCCAGATTACGAACCAATCCCTATTTTTTGAGGCCATCATTGCATTAGCAATCAGATCAAATTTAGCGGGGAACGTCTGGCCCTCCCTCAACATACAAGCTCCTAGAAAGTCCCAATCAAACTTAGTTGTTTGAGCAACATTAACGGGATTCACGATCACACCACCCTTCCCACAAACCTTGAAGGTAGGGCCTTATCCACCAACCCCTGCCTTTAAGAAAATTCAATAAACAACGCCATATTGCAATTAGCCCTAACGCGCCGTATGTCAGCCAGGGGTGAGGCCCATGCTTGTAGCGCCTATAAAAACGTATCCGATTGCGAGCCCGGATGCGAACCATCTGGGTTTTGTTCTGAGCAGTACTTCGTGCAAATTTATGATAAATAATAGCATGCCCTACACATACTATCCGGTAGCCATAATCATGGACTCGTCTGCAGAAATCTGCATCTTCGTAATACATAAAATAGCTAGTATCAAACAACCCTACTTTACGAAAAATCTCTGAACGAACCATCATTGCGCAACCGGTCACATAATCAAACTCCATAATCTTATGGTATTTTGGAGAGTCTCGCTTTCCGTACCCAAATCCTACAGGTAGGGGGAGAAAGGGATAAATGCGATCCCCAAGGCCGAAAATTCTATCTCGAGAATGGTAGAGGATGATTTTAGGAGACGCTATCCCTATTTCCGGGTTAGATTCTAACACCTCTATGAGGCGCGAGACAGCATTCTTTTCTACCAAGGTGTCATTATTCAAAAGAAACACATAAGATGCTCCTTGCTCTAGAGCATATGAAATCCCCGCATTTAAACCCGCGGCATATCCTTGATTTTGAGAAAGCACAATCAGTTTTACGTCAGGATAATGAGTTGCTACAAATGCGGCCGAATCATCTGTAGAGCCATTATCTACCACAACAATCTTATGGCCAGGATAATCTACCTGACACAGAGAATCCAGGCACTCCCCCAATTCTTTCTTGAGATTCCAATTCACTACTATAGAAACCAAAATAGGATAACTCATTTATTTCGCTCCAAATTGACACCTAAAACGTCTTCGTACACCCTGTAAGTGCAACTCATCATTCGTTCCACAGTAAACTGGGAGACCGTGTCCAACCCTCCTTTTATCAATTGCTGCTGTAAACGGTTATTCTGCAGTACCTGCAGCAAGGTTTCTGCCAATTGTTGTGCGTTCCCAGGTTCTACCAGTAATCCATTATATCCATTTCTAATGATTTCCGGAATACCTCCAACGGAAGTACCCACTACAGGCAGACCGCAGGCCATGGCCTCAAGAAAGGAAACACCAAAAGCCTCAATGAGCGAAGGCATTGTAAAAACATCGGCTTGAGCATAGAGTTCCAAAAGTTCTCTTCCCGATTTCCAACCCCAAAATCGAAAAGCGCGGTCTACACCGCAAGCGCTGGAAAGGTTCTTCATTTGTGGAATGAAACGATCTTCGCCCACGATCCAGAATTCTGTTTCTGGCAAAACAGATAACACGTAGGGAGCAGCGCGGATCAGTGTAGGGAGACCTTTGCGCTGCATGTTCCCCCCTATGAATAATATACGCTTAGGTGTGGCAAAAGAACGGTTTCTCCGGGCTCTAAGTACAGGGACATACCAAGCAGAATCCACGGCTTTATAACAAATTCTAAGCTGTGTGGGAGCAACTAGATATTTGGTCTTTAGGACCTCTGCCGTATAGCGACTATTCGCTATAATTGCCTGAAACCTTGGAAGCGCTCTTCTCTCACAATTTCTGACAATCCAGTAATAAAACCAACGAGCAAACCAATCTATATAAAATTGCCGATAATCAGCAAGAGTATTTCCCTCAGCCGCATAGGTATCATTCACGTTACCTACCAATGGTGCGCGATAGTTACGACAAAACAGCGCCTCGCGCGCGTCCGTAAAGTGAACAATATCAAAAGAACCGCCAAGATTCTCTAAGGCACGGGCAAACCACCAAGACAGCGAGATCCATCTCGCTTGGGAGTCTCTCAACAGGGGGGGAGGGACCTTGACCAAGGAAACAGGTAAATCTCCAAAAGAATGCTGATCAGAAGGCGCCAAAACGGTAACGCGGTGACCGTCCTTAGCCAAATGCGTCACCAATAACCGCGCATGTAATCCAATTCCGCTGATGACCCTTGCATATTGTTGTGTTACTATACATATTGAAAGTGTCACGTCCATAACCTCACAGGGCAGAAACCCCCATAACCTCTTCAACCAAAGACGCTATTTGCATACCAATTGTATGGAGAGTTAATCGCTTTTGGAAACAAGTATATCCTCCAATAGCTATACGATTCTGTAGATTCTTATTATCTGCCAGTTCGACAATTGCCGTGGCTAAGGCAACAGGATCACCCATTGGCACAGCATAAACATGCTCGCCATGGACGAAAATCTCACGCGTCGCGCTGTTATCGCCCACAATGGTTGGCTTGCGCATAGCGATGAATTGAAAGGTTTTAGTAGAGATGACCCGCCTGGCCTTGGGAACAGTTGAAAAGTGTCCCCCTAGGCAAATAGATGCTGAGGCGATATAATCCGGCAACTGTTCTAATGGTATCCAGCCCACAAGGTCAACGTTGGTCAAACCCCAATCAGCGATCATTTTCTGGATGGCTGGGCGAAGTAAGCCATCCCCACCTATTACAAAATGGATATTCTTTTGCTGGCGCAACAAAGCGGCTGCTTGCACAACAACCTCTGTGCCATGCACAGGAAGGAAAGAGGTGTAGTAAAAAACTTCAAGGCGTTGTGGTTGAGAGACTACTCTGCGCGGATAAAATAGACTCTCATCGCAACCTACATAAATGGTAGTTAACTTGCTTTGCGGGACATTAAATGTTTCCGCGAAATAGCAGGCATGAGTTTGTGTATCGGTTATAACCCTGGTCGCAACCTGGCAGCTCCGCTTATCAAGCCAGCGGGCCAGTAGTCCACCCAGTGAACGAGGGCTAAAAAGGCGACGATCCTCGCAAAGGGTATCATAAGTAGAAACGTAGGCATCAAGAATGATAGGCTTATTCTGCAGGGTAGAGAGCGCAATGGCGATGGGTTGCCCGTAGAAACCCGCGAAGCAAACATCGTAATCTGGTCGGCGAGCAATGAAGCGGACTATCCCAGTAAAGATACGAGCGACGGTGCCGGGAATGCTGGTAGTGAAGACGATGGTGTCGAAATGGGCCTGTAAGGCTTTGATCAAAACCCGATTGCGTATGTAGCCCGCTTCACGACCCGAGATGAACAACACCCGTGGTTTCATAGCGACAGATTGCAACTCCTCGCTCCCGTAATGCCCTGTAGAGCATAGTCGTATAGTGGGCAATCCCACCCCGATAGGGATATACTGGGCCAATCAATACGACTCTCACCGCACTGCCTCACTCTGTTCCCAGCCGCAGAATAATGCTCTTCTCCCTTTGGGCAACCCACAAACTCTGCCCATCCGGCCCCACCTTTACCTCCGCACCAGCCCAATCCCCCGGCAGGAAAAGCGTCGCTGTGCGGAAATGTCCGCGGGGCAGGGCGTGATATATCACCCGAGTATTTGACTTGCCCGGTTCACCACCGGCTGCCACCCGACCATCTGAATCCAGCGGGAGCAGGAGAAATTCTACAGGATTGTTGCCATTTTGCAACTTGATACGTTCACTCGTTGCAGGCCCTGCGCCGATCAGATGCCACACCAGCGCCGCCCCGCTACCTGCAGGCCCGCGCGCTTCGTCCACAATAATGACCGGCCCGCCGTTGTGGTAAAAGTGAATCCACCGGTCATGCCGCCACCCCCGCCAGCCGGTCAGCCGGATGTGGGCCCAATCCTTTTCAGTACCCGTTTCAAACGCCAGCACCTCCGCATAGTACGGCGGGTCCTGGGCCCAGCGGCCCCCGATGCCCGTCAGAGTGTACAGGACCGCCGCCATCCCCGTCTTCTCCACCACCAGACCGTTCAGGTTCTCCCGCGGGACCCGTTTATCCCGAAACAGGCTTCGCCCCACGGGCAACCAGCGAAACGGTTCACCATCCAGTTTTTCGGCAGCCAAAGGGCCGTCCCAATAGAACAGGCTGACTGTGTTCGTTGCTTTGTAGCGATGCCAGCCGGTAAAGCGCAGGTTGACCAGGAGATACTTTGACCATTCCCCCCAGCCGTCGCGGAACACGATTTTATCTGGTGCCAGTGGTCCCGTTTGATTGGGAAGGCCGGAGTCCCCATAAATCAGACAGGAACCCTCTGAAGGCGAACGCCCTTCCAGCAGCACCGGTTGCTCCACCCCCGGCTGAGCGCTGAGATACTTCCCCTGACGCTCCAGTTCGGTCACCGCCTGCCCGGCCAGCCAGATGAAACGGGGGTCTCGGAAAAGGGTCGCCCCGAAATAGGCAACACCGGCTAATGAGGCACTTCCGGGATGATTATACCGCAAAGGCGCCCCATCGGGCAAGGCCTGAAGCAGCGACCACTCAAAGGAACGCCGCGCGTTGTCACCTATCGTTTCGCCGGTGTAAAGGGATTGGAAGTAGGCATTGTATATCCATACCGGTTGGTAGACCACCGCATCGTCGGTCGCCCGAAAGCGGGCCGTCCAGCCCCTTCGGTTACGGGCCAGATATGCCCGATTGGCCGCAGAGAGATCAGGATCGGCCAGGTCGGTGGTTTCCAGAAGCGCCAGCAGGCCCGCGCCGTTCTCCTGATTCTCGTACGGCCCTTCCGGCCACTTGGAGAAGGCCAGAGCATACATGAGATCCACCCACTCCACCGTCAGCGCCCGATGGTTGATCGCCGCAAACCAGTCCCTCAGGCGGCTGACGTCTGCCTCGGAAAAGAGGTCCGGGAAGCGATCCCGCACGCGCCAGAAGTAGTAAACCCGTAGAGCGGCCTCCAATTGGACCGACTTGACACTATGCGCAGGACCCGTATAGCGGCCCTCCGCGGCCTCTTGCAGGAGTGCATCCCGAAAAGCCTCTGCCCAGTGCGGCTCGCCGGTCCCCAGGGCCAGCATCCCGTATTCCGGCGGCCCTTTACGAGGATTGGCCGCCACCCGGTCCAGGATGCGTCGGAAAACTTCCTCGCCGTTATATACCTGCGGATCGGAGGTCCCGGAACCGCAAAGGAAGGGACTTTGTCCCGATATTCCCGGATAGACCGGGGCCTGGGGTGGGTAGAAACTGTGGCGGTAGGCCCAGACGGTCCCGCCCAAAACGGCAAAGGCCGCCAAGCAAAACGCCAATCCCACGTACCGACGGTCCGTGCGTATGCCCCGACGCAAATAGAGACCCGACGACCGAATGTGCAGGGAATGCATCCCCCACAGCAGAAGCCACAAAACCGCCAGCGATAGCGCCTCCAGCGCAACGAAGAACTCTTCATCGGCAAAGCGGGATTCCCACTGGGAGAGAGCCACCGGAATAACGCCCCCGGTCAACGCCAGCGCCGTTCGCCAAATCCAGCGCCGCAACGGATTCCGACTTCCGGCCAGTATACTATCCAATCCGAGGACCAAAACGTAGATAGTGCCCAATAACAGCCAGGCTGCCCACATCCACCCATCCCGGGCGTAAAGCACTCCAGCCACGACTCCGCCGATTCCAATTCCTGGTAATACCGGCCACATATACTGGGCTCTCCCTATGGAATACGGCCGGGCCAGCCCGGCTAAAAGCAGTATACTGCTGACAAAAGCCCACCGGATTGCAAGCCCTGTCCAGGAGAGAGGCTCCTCCACCAGCAGACGTACTCCCTCAAGGAAAACGGTCGGAATCACCCCCAGGGCAATTCCCAGGAAAGCCCATTTCACCCAGGGGATCAATCCTCTCACCGGCGGGTCTCCTGGCATGCTGAGGGATTGAGCGCGAAAATCCAAACCCGATCTTCACGGTACACCAACCGCAGAGCGGGGGAGACCGCCAGATCATCCGGGGAGAAGAGTTGCACTGCACCAGCCCCGATGTTCCCCTGCCCTTGACCAACATAAACATGGGTAATTCCCTCTTCACACAAGCGTTGCAGGCCTTCCGGCGAACCCGGGGAGTGCTGTTCCAATTCGGCCACCAGGTCCACAACCCGCTGAGAGTATCCCGGATCGGCCGGGGTCTCATTGAGAAGCGCATATTGGGGAGGCATCGTATTCATTCGCCCGGCCAGAAGCGGTATCCACCATCCAGCATCGGCGCCAACGACAGAGCGCCCTTCGTAGATTCGGAATCCTTCCACCAGAAATCTGGCGTCTGCTGGAGTGTTCTGGCGAATCCAAGCCATTGCCCGGATATCGGGACGGTTAACCAGCGCGAAAGTTGAGGGTTGCACAATTCGCTGCTGATTTGGGAACCCCGCCACACCCACCCCGATCAGCGATAACGAACAGAGAAGCGGCCCTACCACCCTCCTCTCTTTTCCAATTAGACGAGCGATTTCACCGATCAACCAGCCGGTCAGGAGGCCGACCGGTATGTACATCGCAATGATCACAGCGAAATTCTGGAGCATATTCGCTCCCGGAATCCGAATCAAAGAACCCATCTTCAGAGAGACCAGTACGATCGTCCACAGAACCACCAGAATCACCGTTCTCTGTTTTCTGAGCATGCTCCAGACGAAGCCAGCCGCAGCGCCTGCAAGCAGGGGAATTGGGATATAGTTTGGCAACTCGCGCCAGACTTGATAGTCAGCCAGCACGCGTTCTGCCAGCGGTCTGGTGGCCATCCCCATTTCCACCGCGCTGGCCAGATTTCCCCCCCTTAACCGCATACCCCAGGGAAGAACAAGCGCTAGAGCAGTGAAAGCAACCGCTACCAGACTCGCCATCATATGGAGCCCTTGTCGTGCTCGGAGATGCCAGGTGGAAAGCCCCTTTACGATCAAAAGCGCCAGGATAAAAGCTCCATAGTAGAACGGCATGCGGTAGTAACTCAGGGCCATGCCGGCCACCGTAAATCCTGCCAGACCGAGCATACCGAACCGGAAACGCCCCCCGCTTGTGGGCGAATCTGCTTTCAGAATCTCCCAAAGCAACCACAAAGAGACCGGCAGGACCACCTGCCCGGCCAACTGAGCGTAGCGGCCCCAGTTTACGTAGAACGCGGGTACCGGGGAGAACATACCAGCAACCAGCGTGGCCCCTACTCCTGCCCAGCGATTGCCACGGGCAATGCGCAGGACCAGCGGATAGAGAGTCAACACCGCCAGCCCGTTAAGGATTTGACCCACAATCAGCGTAGCCTTTGGGCTTTCCCAACCCGTAACCCACGAGAATACTGCGACCGCTGCCGGAAACCCGAACTGGACGGTCAGGCTGTGGTAAGGAGCGTACGGCTCCCACGAATCAAACAGCCCACCGTTGTCCACCAGCAACTGAGCCATCATCGTATGCTGGTACGAATCCCCCCACATCGGCGCATCCAGCGTACGCACTACCAGCAACCGCACGCCGAAGACCAGAGCCAAGATGATAATGAAGGCCAGGTCGGGCCAGAGGTCCTCCGAACGCGCCCACTGCCGCAACGCCTCCCATCCCTGCCAGGGCCGCCAGCGCCGGTAGCGCCAGATCAAGGCGATCAGCCCACCGGCGACAGGCAGCCAAGCATAAAGCGGCCCCAGATGCAGGCCCACCACATCGGTCCAGAGGAGCAGGAGCGGATAGAGGGCCAGGCTCAATCCTGCAGCCAGGCCCATCCGTGCGGGCCAGGGAAGGGGTTCCCCACGCCACAGCCACGCCAGCAGCGCATACCCCGGCACCAGATACAGGAGTGCTGCCACTGTCAACAACCCCATCCCTTCCAGCGCGGCTTGCCCCACCTCCAGCGCCATTCCCACCGGGTCGTATATGGTGCGGAAGGCCAGTTGAGCATCCAACGGCTGGTGGTCCCGATAGGCCGCGCCGTCCAGATACGCCTCGCCCGAAGCCGCGCCGACCCGAACCGCACCCTCCCCATCCAACTCCAAAAAAGCATAATAGTACACCCCGTGAGAACGGTTGTCGGGAGGGAATCCGAAGCGATAAAAGCCCGGCGACGTCACCTGAGCCAGCGGAAGAGCGGCGACGGCCAGGTCTGGGGTGGACTGAGGATCTGAACGAAGATGCAGCCGCAGTACGCCCTGGCTTCCCGGCTGCGGTTCCAGCCAGAACTCCACCCCGCTCAGCCCACCATGGCGGGCCACAAAAGTCTGTCCGACGGGATGTCCGGGCTCCAGCAGAACCGCCGCCTCGGGGACAAGGGCGGTTTGGTCTCGGTCTACGAAGGGGGAACACCCGGTGAGGAAGAGCAGAACCCCCAGGGCAATCAACGCTGTCCTGAACGTCTTCCGGCTCATATGAACTTTCCACATTCTACTACGCACCCCGATACCTGTCAACCGCAGGCTACTGGCCATCCTCCCGCTTGCCATCTTTACATCCGGGCCTATAATATAACCCGTCCGAAAATCTGCGTTCTTCCGCGCTCGTCCGCGTCCTATCTGCAAGGAGCAGGATGACGCTGGTCTATCTGGCCGTTGCGTGGCTCGTGGGCATCGTTCTGGGCAAAGCCATCCATCCCCCCTGGCAGGCCCTGCTGCTCCTCGGACTGGCCGCCATCGTCGGATGGACGGGCTGGCGGGACTACCCCTTCGTCCGCGCCACCTGCGTCTTTCTCCTGATCGCCGTACTGGGGGCCGGACGGTTGCTCTGGGCCCTCCCCCGCCTCCCTCCGAACGCCCTGGCCCATTACAACGACATCGGCCCTGTCCTGGTAGAAGGGACAGTCGCCGCTGCGCCGGACGAACGGGATACCTACACCCGCTTGCGTCTGCGGACTGAACAGTTGACCCTCCCCGGCGAGCAACCCGTCTCCGTCCAGGGAACCGCTCTGGTCTACCTCCCCCGCTACCCCACCTTCTCCTACGGCGACCGGCTGCAGGTCACCGGCCTCCTGGAAACCCCGCCGGAGTTCGCCGACTTCTCCTACCGCGAGTACCTGGCCCGCCAGGGGGTCTTTTCCCTCATCCGGCGGGCGCAGGCGGTTCGGGTGGGAGAGGGGACGGTCTACCCCCACTGGGCGCTTCTCCTCTCTTTCCGACGGCACGCTCAGGAAGTCATCGGCCGCATCCTCCACGAACCCGCCGCCTCCCTCCTGACCGGCATCCTCCTGGGCGTGGAAGGGGGCATCCCGAAGGACGTCAGCAACGCCTTTGCCGCCACCGGCACCGCCCACATCGTCGCCATCAGCGGGTTCAACATCGCCATTATCAGCGGTATCTTTTTCCGGCTCTTCCGTCGCTGGCTCGGGCCCCGGCGAGCCGTCTGGCCCTCCATCGCCGGCGTCGCCCTCTATACCCTTCTGGTCGGGGCGTCGGCATCGGTGGTCCGGGCCGCCCTTATGGGCATCCTCTACCTGCTGGGCCGGCATCTGGGCCGCTCCACCTACGTCCCCGCCTCCCTGGCCGCCGCCGCGATCGGGATGACCCTCCTGAACCCGCTGCTTCTCTGGGACGTGGGCTTCCAGTTGAGTTTCGCCGCCACTCTGGGCCTGGTGCTCTATGCAGACCGACTGGAGCGCGGGGCGGTCCGTCTGCTGGCCCGCGTGGTCTCCGAAGAGCAGGCCCAGCAGGCCACAGGCCTCCTCTCCGATGCTCTGCTGATCACCCTGGCCGCGCAGATCGCTACCCTGCCGATGACCCTCTACTACTTCCGTCGCCTCTCCCTCGTCTCCCTTCTGGCCAACTTCCTGATCCTCCCGGCCCAGCCGGGGGTGATGATCTGGGGCGGACTGGCGACCCTGGCGGGGATGCTCTGGCTTCCCCTGGGACAGTGCCTGGGCTGGGTAGCCTGGCTCTTCCTGACCTACACCATAGAGGTCGTCCGGTGGGCAGCGAGCATCCCCTACGCCTGGGTGGACGTGGGTCGGATGACGGCGATAGGGACGTGGGCCCTCTACGGCCTGATCGGCGTCCTCACCGCTGCTTTGGACCCGCAGATTCGGGCCCGGGCGCGCGCCCTCTGGGTGAGTCTGACGGGGCACATCAGCGACCGTCTCCTGCTGAGCATGGCCGCGCTCCTTCTCCTGATGGCGGTGGTCGCCCGTTTCTCCCTGCCCGATGGCCGGTTGCGGGTGGTCTTTCTGGACGTGGCCGGCGGGGATGCCGTCTTCATCCGTACCCCCTCGGGGCGACAGGCGCTGGTCGGTGGCGCCCCCGGCACGGCAAGCCTCCTCTCCGCCCTGGGCCGCCGGATGCCCTTCTGGGACCACAACCTGGACGTGGTCGTCCTCACCCGGCCCGCCGAAGACGTCCTGCCGGGCCTGATCGCGGTCATGGAACGGTATCCGGTCCACCACCTGATCGCCCGGGACGAGGACTGTGCCGGTGCCCTCTGCGACCGCTGGCGGAAAGCGGCCTCCCGGGCCGCGCAGGCGGTCTGGCGGGGGGAGCGAGGCCTGCAGTTGACCCTGGACGAGGGGCTTCTGCTCACCGTCCTCCACCCCGGCCCATCCCTGAATCCGAGGGACCCCTCTGTGGTGGTGCGGCTGGACTATGGGTCGGTCTGTTTTCTGCTGACGGGGAACCTGCAGGAAGCGGGGCAGGAGACGATGGCGGAGATGGGGGCCTGGCTGCAATGCGACATTCTGAAGGCGCCGCACCAAGGGGACACCTTTGCCCTGACGGACGGATTTCTGAGGCAGGTAGACCCGGACGTCGTGGTCGTCCCGGCGGGCGACCCGGTGACCTTCAGGCAGCAAAAAAGGGACTGGCGCCTGGAAGAGCAATCGGTCTACCGGATAGAGGAGCGGGGCACGGTAGAAATCATCAGCGACGGAAACCGGTACTGGGTGGAAACAGAGAAGTAGAGAACGACCAGCAGTTGTCCTACGGCCCCACTGTGATATAGTCCCGGATGGCCGCGAAGATTCCTTCCCCGATGCCCGGGACCTGCATCAAATCTTCCGGAGTCTTGAAGGGGCCGTACATCTCCCGATAGGCGATGATGCGCTGGGCCAGGGACGGGCCCACGCGCGGCAGTTGCTGGAGTTCTTCGGCGGTGGCTGTATTGATATTGACGAGCGGGCGGGCCGCTGTCGTGCGGGTGGGGACACCCTCCGAGATGGTGGGGATAGGACTCTCCTCTCCCCGCCGGGGGACGTAGATTTGCTGCTGGTCCTGCAATTCGCGCGCCAGATTGATCCGGTCCAAGTCAGCGTCGGGGGCGGGGCCGCCGGCGGCCCGCACCGCATCCCGCACCAGGCTCCCGGGCGGAAGCAAATAGACATCGGGCGTCTGCACTGCGCCGGAGACGTAGACCCGCAAAGGCGCAGGGGTGGGCGTGGGCGTGGGAGTTGGAGTCGGATCCGGAGTGGTTACTGTGATGGGACGACTGCGGGGGTGGGGGGTGAAATATCCGATGACCGCACCAGCGATCAGGCTGAGGACCGAGCAGAACACCAGCAAACTGCGGGAAGGACCGGACGGCCCCATCGTGCTTTCCTCCCTGCCTGAGGCTTCCTCGTTGAAAATCTGCGTCTATCTGTGTGAATCCGTGTCCGATTTCCGCTCCAATTCCTCTCTTCGCAGCCGGTGCAGAATCTCCTCCAGCATCTTCCGGTTCATCTGGATGAGGTCCGCCACCAGCCCGATGAGGCAGACCTGAAAGCCGACGATGGTCAGGATAGCGGCCAGGATGAGGGACTGGACGTGCCCGGCTCCCTGGCTCTGGACGTAGAAGTACAGGAAGCGAACCCCCAGGGCAACGCCCCCGACGATCAGCACGCCTCCAATGGCCGTAAAGACCCGCAGCGGACGGTACATCGTATAGAAGCGCACAATGGTCACCGCAGAGAGCGCCAGGAAGGACGGTATGCTGCGGATGAGGCGAGAGGGCCGGGTCTGGGGATTAGTCCGCACCGGCACGTACACGACGGCCATCCGGCGCGCTCCGGCCTGGATGAGGGTTTCCAGCGTGTAGGTGTAGTCGCCCAGAACGGTGAGGCGCAGAGCGGCCTCCCGAGTGAAGGCCCGGAAGCCGCTGGTGGCATCGGGGATGGGGATACCTGCCGCGCGCTCCACGACCCAACTCCCCCACTTCTGAAGCAACCTCTTGAGGGGAGAGAAGTGCTCCAGCGCCGCCACCCCTCGGTCTCCCACGACGATGTCCGCCCGGCCCTCCAGGATGGGCTGGACCAGTCGGGCGATATCCTCGCCCCGATACTGATTATCGGCGTCGGTGTTGACGATGATGTCGGCCCCCAGGCGGAGCGCCGTCTCCAGGCCAGTGGTGAAAGCGGTGGCCAATCCCTGGTTTTGGCTCAGGCGGACGACGTGGTCGGCTCCCGCCTCCCGTGCCACATGGGCGGTGCGGTCGGTGGAGCCGTCGTCCACCACCAGCACTTCCACCTGATCCACCCCCGGCAGGGAACGGGGGAGGTCGCGGAGAGTCTGAGGAAGGGTATCTTCTTCGTTATAGGCGGGAATCTGGATGATGAGTTTCAAGGGAATGACCAGTGAACCAGCGACACAATGGCCCAACAGCCACTGGAGAGATTTTACCACGGGGTGGGGTTCCTGTCAACGATTCGTTTGGGACATTCCAGGAAAAGGTCCCGGCGTTGGACCTGACCTTCGAGGGCCTCTCGGTGCACTGGAGCACCTTGCGGGGTGAGACCTTGTCGTTTGGCTGGGAGGGGCCGCTGCTGCGCAATGGGCAGGAGCAACCCCTGGCAGGGTTCAAACATTACGAGAATCCCTATTGTGTGGCCGACTTGCCCGCCAGGCAGATAGAAGTTCGCTCACAGGACTACTTGTTGCGGCTGGATTTAACGGCCCCCTATGAGCGGGTAGCGTCTGGGAAAGGGTGACTTCAGAGAAGCGCCTGGTAGATGGACTCCATTTCCCGAACATATTCATCAAAGGAGCGCTCTGGCTGTATCCCTTCCCGTAATCGCTTGCGCAGGACCGAGTCCGTCGCGACCTTCTCAAGCGCGGCGGCCCAGGCGTCTACGTCTCCAGGGGACACCAGTATCCCATTGACCCCATCTTGGATCGCCTCCGGCAATGCACCGAGAGCGGAGGCGATTACCGGCGTTCCTGCAGCCAGCGCCTCGTGGGCTAACATGGAGAAGGTCTCGTGGCATAAAGAGGGGACCACTACGGCGTCCGATTCCGCCAGTAATCTCCAAGACTCAGCATGCTCTACCCGACCCAAAAAGCGGATACCCGGATGATCGGTCATCTTCAGGATATACTGAGCATAGGAGGGGTCCTTATCCCAATCTCCGCCAATCCATAATTCTGCATTTCCCCCGACCCGGTGAAATGCCTGAATCAGGCAGTGAAGTCCTTTGTGAGCCGCAATACCGCCCAGGTACAGAAAGCGCACCGATTCTCTCTGTGGGCGATCTTGATTCACCGCTTCCGGTCTATCTATCCCACACCGGACGACGATCAAGCGGTCGGAAAGGTTGTATCGGAGATATTGATCACGAACGAAGGCCGAAAATGCTATCACCCGGGCCGCCCCTTGCAGCGCATGCCGCAACATCCTGGCTCGCAGCGCCATGATCGGTGCACTGATGAATGAGAGTGTAGCGGATACAGGCCATCCTAAGCGCGCCAGCCCACAACGAGCACAGTTAAGGAAAAGGCGATCTGGACCATCACAAAGCCTACTGGTGTCATTAGTCCAGAGCATCGCATTCGCGCAAATCCACCAATAATCATGCAGAGATACGAGGTAAGGAATTTTGCGCTGGCGGATGATGCGAACCAGTCCTGCTGGTAGTCCCATTAAATGGTGAATGTGAACCAAATCTGGCCGAAACCGCTCCAATGCTTCCCGAAACATGCGGAGCAGTGAGGGGGATCCGAAAGTGGCCCCAAACACCCGGACGGTATCCATAGGCCCGGCCCGTGCCCGGTACACCGGTACTCCGCCCCAGGTATCGGTAATCAGCGCTGGCGTTCCGGGAGCCCGGTAGAAAATTGCCACCTGATGGCCTTGGTCAATTAATCCCTGCGCCAGGTCCAGGGCATGCTGTTCCGTGCCCCCGACAAAATCCGGATAGAAGCGGTGGAGGATGAAGAGGATTCTCATCGGTTGCGCAGTAAAAGGGGCAAATAAACGCGAGCAACCTGACCGACATAGAGGCGAAGGGTGGATGTGAGCGGGCTTCCGTAAACAATTTGGCCGCCGCTGGCAACGCCTGTTATAGTTATATTTCCTAACGTATGCCAACCAGTCAGCAAGTTCGTAGTAGTGACAACCAATTGTACAGCCGAGGTCTTTGTCACCACCCCATTTGCAGGGATCACTTGCAGACGGGTAATCGTGTGAGTAATATTCCAATCAAACCGAACATCACCTGCATTTCTTATCACCCCATATCCGGTTTCTCTGTTGCCCGAGCCCAACTGGTGAAACAGCAAAATTTCGCGGGGGAAGACCAGGAAGGGAGGGGCCAGATAACGACCGGTACGCTGTACATCCCGACGGAACATTGGCCAGGGGAGGGATGAGGCAACTGATCCGTTTTCGTCCCAAATATAAACGGCACCTCTTTGGTTCCCAAGATTGTAATCTATGCCGCCGATGACGGTTTCCAGGTACCCATCACCATCTATGTCATCCACAACGGGAGAGGCCATTAATCCGCCTGGAGTTTGGTAAGTATTTAAGTCATAGGTGCCCTGGATCGGATCAACCACTGCCAATGCCCAATCACCGAGGCGGCCCATCAGAATCTCAACGGTATTATCTCCATCCACATCAGCCAAAACCGGAGAATAGGGCATTGAGGTAAAACCCGGTATTCTGGACCCCAGGGTCATAGGAAATTTATCCACCGATTCGCCATCGGCTTTCCAAGCATATAATTTGTTACAACTATCCGGCTGATAGCCGTTTCCGCAACCAACAACGATTTCCAGTTGTCCATCCCTATCTATGTCGCCCAGGGCAGGAGGAGCCATCACCACAGAGGCCCCAATAGCCTCAACAGGCCATCTATCCACAGGAGTTCCATCGTGGTGCCAGGCATAGACCAAGTTCTGTCTATTAGGTGTGCCGTATCCAGAGGCGACCACAATTTCCAGCCAGCCGTCTCCGTCAATATCTCCCAATGCAGGGGAAGAGAGAATAATCTGTTCTGTACGGACTGGGAATCCGGGCGCCACAGTGCCATTACCTTTAAACACATAGAGAGTGGCTTCGTTCCAGGAGTTTTCCAGAACATAGGGTTCCATTGTGCCAACGACGATTTCGGGAAGGCCATCTTTATCCAGATCCCCCACTGCGGGAGAGGAGAGGCCACCATCCACACGGAATCGGAATGGCCAACCATTGACCAATCTCCCATCGTGATGCCAGGCATAGAAATAACGGTCAATTCCGAGGTAGACAATCTCCAGATCGCTGTCGCCGTCTAGGTCAGCAAGAGCCGGAGTTGGGTAGATTCCATCCCAAAAACCGTCGGGATAAGCAAAACCCGGGCCGGTGCCCACCTCGTCCTTGCATGGCTGTGGCCACCCGCGCGTACCATCTTGAGAACGTTGTTCAATCAGAGAGAAATTCCACCGACCGTTAAAAGTATATACCAGAATTCCACCATTTCTGCGCGTTCCCGGAAATGTAGGGTCATGCACATCACCGCCAACTCCTATGACAATCTCTAAACGACCATCATTGTTCAGATCACCAATGGCCGGAGAGGAACGGATATTGTTGTCGGCCGTACGGGTGGGAGGATTGGCTGCCTCAATGTCTATATTTGTCTGGCGCGACCATACAACGGCCCAACCGCTCTGAGTCCGGGAAATCACGTACAACATCCCGTCGGTTCCTCCTGCGACGATTTCTTTTTTCCCGTCCCCATCAAAATCCGCTGTGGCGACACTGGACTCCATAACCGGAGCACCACCCAATATCACCTGAATAGGAGACGACTGGGGAGCGGATGAACCGTCAGAAAGGACGCTCCTTACACCTGTCATAAGGAGCAATGCTAAAACTGTCATAACGCGAACAGGCGCTTGTCTCATCACTATCTCCTTCACTCGCCTTGCGAGCGTGTTAATCGCTGAGCGTACAAAAAACGCAGGTATTGACGGGCCTCGCTGAACAGACGCCCCCACTCCTCCGCACAAACCCGAAAGGTATGGGCTATGCGTCTAATTGCCCGTAATGCCAAAGGAGCATCCGGCTGGGCTACGGGGACAATGACTCTGAGGGACGGCTGGTGTGGGAGTTCCACTGTGAAGCGAGGAGGCATATTGAGGATCCGCTCATAAAAACTCCATTTTTGAGCCGCTACAGTCTTCCAGGAGAACATAGCCGCCCTTTTTTGCAGCGCTCGTACTTGCTGATTTTGCATTTCCGGGTTATTGAGGAAAGACCAGACAACCTCTGCGCCTCTTTCTGGGTCAAAGGTTTCTAGATAAATCACTTCGTCTCCCAGTATTTCGGAGAACGCGCTGATGCGCGCAGTTAATGCGGGAGTGCCCAGAGACGCTGCCTCAAAGGGCACAAGACCAAAACCCTCCCGCGTGGATGGACAAAGCACAAGCGCGGCATTTTGCAACAGCCATATTTTCTCCGCCTGGCTAACCGGTCCCAGGTAACGGACGTATGGTTGAACCTCAGGATGATTCTGGAGAAAAAGAGACTCTGTAGCCTCAGAACCACCGGAAGAGGGAGTTGCTCCACTGAATACCAGTTTTCCTCTCCAATTATACTTGTTTATAAGGATTTCCAGTAATTTGAGGGCGTATAGCCGATTTTTGTGTAGAAAGCTGGTTCCTAAAACCAAAATAAAAGGAGGGGAGGGTAATCGGTCATAGTCTGTCGGTGGGGCAGAAGAAAGAGTCAACCGATGGTCTGTGCCCAGGGGGATCACACACGCGCGATTCGGATCTATGTAAAATCCCAACTGGGCTGCTTCTTGTGCCACTTCCTGGCTATTAAAAATTATTCCATCGGCTATGTTGAATGCCCATTGAGTAGCCTCTCTATAATCGGCCCACTCTTTCGGAGATACTGCGTAGGCCGGATTTGAGAACGCAATAAAGTCCAGTTGTGAAATGACCACTCGTTCAGCGATAGATCTCAGAAATGCAAGCTCTTTCAGTCTCCGAATCTGGAACGGACGGTGAACGAGGTGAAAATATGGGGTAGAGGGCCTGCAGAAATCTATGGGACGCAGGACACCATCTACTAGCTGATCAATTCCAAATAATTCGGACTCTCGGATGTTATCTGGGACGATCACAAACAAAGAAGCGTTGCGCGCGGGAGTTGTAGCCATGGCACTAATCAACTCCACTAAGTACACCTGGGTACCAGTCATCGGTCCCCCCAGACAGGTAGCATCAATGGCTACACGGCATCCTAACAAGGCGAGTTGTGCCCTCTCAAGCGCTAACGATAAGGAACTTCTTGTCTCATCAGCAGCCTGGGTAGTCCAATTTCTGTACCAGGGGTAACGCTGGTGAATGATTTGTTCATGGGAATCCCGAATACGTTGAACCGCTTGCTTTTGCTCGGGATCAAATGAGCGAGCGCCCTTATGGTAGACAAATAAATCGTCCGCTACTACGTGATAAAACCCAGCCATCACCGCACGTTGTGAAAAATCCACCTCTTCGCCATAACCTGGAGCAAAGGCTTCATCAAAGTATCCGACAACATCCAGAGCCGATCGCCGGAAGTAAACGCAGTGTCCGACAGCAGTAGGGATGAACGGATATAGACGCAAGGAATGAGCACGAACACGGGAATCTATTTCGTTGACGTCTTCACCCACTCCTGTCAGTCGCTCAATTGGCTGATTGCGATATGGTACAGAGACAATTGTCCCGCGGTTGGTTAACGGCGTGGCTGTAGCCACGGTAGAGAGACAATAAGCAGCAGCCCGCAGGCGCTCCAGCCATTCACGGGGTACAACAACATCGCTATTCACCACGATGACATCTCGGGGAGCACTCCAGGCAAAAGCCAGATTCACAGTGCCCACAAATCCGCTATTTGTAGACTTCCGAACGTATAGGAATCGCCCATCCTGGGACAATTGACTTAATACATAAGGAACTCGCTCATCAGTGCTGGCATCGTCTATGACCAAAATCGGAACGCGGGATGGCGTAGTCGTCAATATGCTCTCTATGCATTCAACGACATCCTCATAAGCGTTATATACGGGTATGACTACGACGGGGGATTCGGAGGGAAATCCGTTCAGCCATTCCTGAACTTGTCTTTCCAGGTCTTTTCGCATCTCAAGTCCACCTTGAATGCTTTTTGCGCAAGCAAATCAGCGCCGTGTTCACCGTCTCCAAGCGCTTTTCGCCTTCTTCCCGAGAGACGATGGGATTGAACACCGTGGCGAGGATAGGGTAGGCCCATGCCCATTTCCAGCGTTCGCTCGGAGTCAAGTGCGCTAACCAGAAATGGAAAAAGCAGGAATTCTCGTAAGGGTCAGGGATCGTGTAAGCGAGGTAACTCCACCGTACTACCTCTAACTCCGGTTGCGAAAGGATTCTTTCTTTCAGTGTCTCTGGTGTATAAAGACGATATGGCCCTCCAAAGCGCGCATCTCCGCTGGGCGATTCATGGAATCCCCCCTCTCCGCTCATCGGAAGAGTAATGACACCGACCCCTCCCGGCTTCAGCACACAGGCAATAGAACGTAGGGCCAGTTGGTCTCCAGGCCCATCGGGAGAGAACATATGCTCAATAGAACTAATGGCTAATACCTTATCCACAGAATCGGGAGCAAGGCTCAATCGGGTTGCATCTTCCAAGATGTTTCACTGATCGGTGGACATTCAACGTCACACACTAGCCAAGGCCTCCCCTATCGGGGATAATACGGATGAATGAGGCACATAGACGGCAATACTCGCTTCAAAGGAAAGTCTTTCCGAAGATGCGGTAGACTTGGTTTAGCAAACGCACCACCCGTCCTTCTCTAAGGGCCTCCAGATGTTGGCGCAGTTGGTCATTCTCTCGGCGCAATTCATCGTTCTCTCGGCGCAAATCATCATTCTCTCGGCGCAGTTTGACCAGAGAGGGAATCCGCTTCCGTGCGCGCTGCGCGTCTGGGGCAAGACGGGGTTCCTTCAAGAATTGAACAATAGGCTCAACCAATCTAGACCAGCGTAAGGTATCCCGTAAGGATGAAACGCGCCGATCCAATTCCGAGCGGCACGGTGCAGAATCCAGGCTTCGCAACAAGGCATCTGCCACGGCGTGGGGATCTCCTGGAGGCACTATTAACGCCAAGTCGTGGGCACCTAGCAAGTCAGCCATTTCGTCGCCGGCGCTCAATACACACGGGAGGGACGCCCAGAGATAGTCGAGTGTCCGGGCCCGAATCGCATAGCGGCTTTCAAAGGGCTGATCGTACAGGCCGATACCCACATCCGATTCCAGCAAGTAAGCGCCGCGTTGGGTATAGGGAACCCAGTCCAGGAAAAAGACATAACGCCCAAGCCACTCCGCTTCCTGGCATTTTTCCAGGAAGCGCGCTGCTTTCGACATCTTAGGGACCACTCGTTCATCGTAGTGATGGAGTGCTCCGAAAACCCAACGTACATCCTGACGACAGGTCAGAACCTGCTCTATGGCTGTGGCCAACGTCAGGGGATCGGTCCACTCCCACAGCCCGCCCATCCAGAGCACCACCTTGTCTTGCGGCCCGATGCCAGGTACTATGCCTTTGAGTACTGGCCTATCCCGCTTTGGTGGGTCATCAGGGATTCCCATAGGAACCTTGGCAATCCAGTTCTCCAGATCCATAGATAGTGTGCTGGCGTTCAACCGACTGGCCATCCACAGGGCTCCCAACCAGAAATCCCGTTGGCGCTCCGTGGCGCAGACGAAAAAGTCTCCATTGTTCAGATAAACAAGGGTTTCCTCTATTAGGATGTCAACCAGCATCGCGGAGTATGAGCCTGCATATGTAAAGATCAGGATCTGCTCGATCTGCGATATATCGTAAAGGTCCGCAATGACAGGCTGCTCGATGGGGCGTCCCAGCCAGTGGACCAGGCGGCTCAAGAGGGGCCCGATGGCCATAATCACGTCTGCCTTCTTAATCCATTGCTCCAGTGAAAGAGGATCATCCCAAGAGAAGCCAACTACCTGAATATCCTCGGGGTCGGAGAGTTCAGGGTAAGGTGTAGCCAAAGTAACGTTGAAACCATGCCCTGTAACCGCTCGAGCAATCTCCCAGGCCCGAATGCCCGGCCCCGCCATTTTCTGACCGATATGCTCATGGGTAATGATCAACAATTGCCTCATAGGTCTTGTCCCTCATAGACCGGCTGAGCAAAGGTGCTGTCTCAATGACCGGGATTCGCTGACGTTGCCCCTTGCCTATCTGGTCTGAGACAGACCGTAGAACAACGTGTTGAGTTCCAGGCCAATGACCCTGTCCATCAGCGATACCTCCTCTGGTGATAACAGGTTGCCGTCATAGTAGCGAGGGTACGTCCAGACCGTGACCGCGTTCCCTGGACTGGCATCTGGTGACGCAATAGTCAGGACGAGATCTCGCCCTGTGCAGCCTTCCAGTGGCGACGAGAGGGCGAAACGAACCCAACTGTTATCCCTAATGTTTGCCGCCAGCAATACCTGGTAGGCAAGGATGCTGTTGTGATCCGCCAGCGTGATTTCGACCGTCGCGGTGTTAGAACGAGCGTAGGTGGCAAAAAGGACCCCAACATCATAGAGGGTTTCCACCGGACATCGGAAAGTCTGAACGAGCGGGCGATCGGGCAGGATTTCACCGGCTGGGATGCTATCTCCGCTCTGGCTCAGTAGGAGCAGGACAACGGGCTCCCGAAAAGCACTCAGCCGTTGCTCACGCAGAAACTCGGCATGCTCCCGAACGACCGCCGGGTTGATGAATAGCGCGGTAAGGGCTTCGTCAGGCTGCATCTCAAAGGTTTGGAGAATATACTGGGCACGCAACCTGTTTGCGTGTAAAGCCTGGCCCTTTTGAAAGCCGTATACATTGCTCGCTGTCAGCCCCACTAGCATAATGGCTATGAGAGCGGAGAGCGGAGAGAGTCTATGCAAGAACAGGACACCGTGGGGCCGGGACGAGGCAACCGGGCAGTGCATGGCAAACAGCATGTAGGCCCCGGCGATCCCGATGGAGGTAAAAGTGATGTATCGCGAGTTCATAGCCCAATCGAGATGGCCGAACCCCGCACGACTAACGGCAATGACCGCGGAGGTGAATAGAGACACAACGATCATGCTGCCTAACAGGATCTCCGCATCGGACCACCGCTGGTTACTCAAGCCTGAACCGCTCATCCGCTGGTATAGGTAGATGAGCAAAAGGAGGAGAAAGCACACTCCCATCACTCCGCTGAACAGGAGACTACCACCGCCAAGGGGCGCTCCAACGTTGACCAAGAAGAACTTGATGGTCTCCGGCAGGCGAGAAAAGCCTGTCAGAGGTGACGGATGGTGACCTGGATGAGCGTAGTTAACAAAGTAAGCCACTATCGTCAGCGCTCCAGCAAGGCCCCAGAGAGCCCACCGTTCCTTCCTGGCCCGTTGCGTCAGCAAGCATAAAAACCCTGCGGGCCAGGTCAGCAAGCCACTGCTGAAGGAAAACGAGGCTACAATTGCACACAGCACAGCCAGACCAGTGGAGCGCAACGATCGGGTCGAGAGAAAGTACAAGGCGGAGACCGTTGCCAACGCCTGCAGATAGAGAGCGAGCTGCCAACCCCAGAGGATATTCTCCCACTGTCCCAGGCTAAAGACCAACCAAGCCAGAGGAACGAACCCCCACGTAGAACTGCCGACCGTCTTCTTGTAGATAAGGCCGATGACAACGAGCATCAAGATGGACAACAGCAGTCCAAAGTACATCTCGAAACGGATGTTCCAGCCTGTGAGTTTCGCCAACATCACCATAATCAGCCTGGGGAATACCGGGCGGTGCTCGTTGTGTTGGGCCCAGAGGCGAGCGATAATCTGGCCCATGTCACCCTGATACCACGATCGCAAAAGCCCCACGAAGGCCCATTCATCCCACCAGGGTACGTCAACGGAGAATCGGCAGATATATAGAAGTTCAAGCACAGGCGGAACAATGACCAGGACTAGCGGCAGCACAAGACGCAACGTTCTGTTCATTGATCCCTCCACCACGACATGATCAGCCCTGCTGCTTTCCTTCCCAGTTCAATGCTGCCAGAGACTGTCCTGTCGTGTGGATGGAGTTGGCAGGAGTCGGTCATATACAGGCCAGCGACAGGTGTCTGGATGGAAGGGATACACCTGGAGAAATCGATGTTGCAGATCGGCTGGGCAAATCGGTCGCGATGCACCCAGTAGCCCTGCACCCAGTTTGACCGAAAGGCCGGGTTGATGGTTTGTAGGTACTCACAGTACAGCCGGAAGAGGTCCTCTTCTACCATACTGTAGAAGGGATGTGAGGATGACAGGTACTGTGGCACATATAAAATGGCCTCCCCACCGACAGAGGGATTAAGGTTAGTGTACTCGATGATTCCCGCCAGGTCTATCCGCGGGTCGCTGATGTTCATCCAGAAATATGGGCTGAAAAAATGTCTGAGTCGTAACACCATAACCAGGACGTCAATGTACTCAAGTCTACGAAGATTGTCAAAGTAAGGCCCGTCAGCACTAGCAACAAGTTCCAGGAACTTTGGGACTGGAACAGTGGAGAGAACACAGTCAAAAGAAAGGTACTCGCCATTGCATTGCATTCCTATCACACGTCCGTCATCCACCACCACTCGTTCCACGGTCGCATCTGTATACACAGCGGCTCCTTGCCTGTGCAGAACTTGTTCAAGCACCGAAATGAAGAGCTGGGTCCCCCCTTCCAGGTAGCCTAGGCATTCCTTTTGAGTGATGGTCCGCGAGTTACCCAACCGGTGGAAGCGCGCCCACATCCAGGCTGCAGAAATGCGGCTTGCATGAGCGCGGAATTTGAGATTGAGCAGTGAAGCGTAGAGGATATCATAGGCTCGCCTACCATAGCACTGGACCAGCCATTGTTCAGCCGAAATGTTCTCAAGAGGCTTCCAACTCTTGCTACTGCTGAATTTGACCGTTGCAGTTGACCAGACAAATCGCAGTTTGTCGCCGAACGAGAAGTGAGGAAATCTAAACAGGCTCAGCGGATCGCCGATAGTATGCATACCGCCGTTGTAGAAAAGGCCCATTTTCGTTGTTCTCCAGCGCAAGCGCGAGGCCAATCCCAATCCGTGGATCATGTCCAAGTAGGCGCGGTCTGGTTTGCAGATAAAGTGGTAGTATCTCTCAACCTCCGCTTGGGGAGTCAGGGCAAAGGAACTGGCAAGCCCACCGAGACGTTGCTCACGTTCTAAGATGGTGACACGAGCCCCGACCTTGCTGAGCTCATAGCCAGCCACCAGGCCAGCAATTCCACCACCTATTATACCGACCCGCAGATTCATGCTCTGCAATCTCCGTCTTCCTGAGTTTTCTGCAGCTCGACCGCGTGGTAGTCAACAAAGCCGATAGCGTTCTCCCAACGTGCAGAGGTTTGGCTGGAGCATGAGCAACCTTCTATCAGGGTGTAGGATGCGACATGTTTCGGTCATCGCCACGGTGAGAATTTCATCTCCCCTTGTCAGCGCCACTGTGCCGCATACCCAGACGATCGCAGTATCTCATCGCGAAGCCTGCGCCCTTTACAGGCGTCCCACAGGTCATAGTAGCGACGAGCACCCCAGCAGAAGAGGGCAAAGAGCGGAGTATCAAAGGCAAGACGACGCATAAATGACTTGCGCAGCGCCAGCTCCAGCCACGACACGGGGTTATGTCGAGCAGGAACAAAACAGGTCTTTACATTCTCCAGTTGTTCTCCCTCCACGATGATCTTCTTGCGGTCTGCTATGCCCAGCCCATAATGAGCGCATAGCTGTAGGTGTTCAATCTGATCCGGATCAAAGCCCATCACTTCCGCAGCAACAACATCTAAAGCCACAAGGTCACCCGAGGTCAATATCAGGTTCATCTCTTTGGGTCGGCCAGACTTAGGACCATTTCCTTCCAAGGCAATAGTGCCATCCATGACGGCAAAACGGGGTCGTACAATGGCGTTCACATCGACCAGTGCCTGCGACAATAACAGGTGGAAGGAATGACGCAACGTTTGCAGACAACCCCACTGGTTCTTTATCGCCCCGCTGATGACGGTTTTGTTGTGAGTCTTCATCAAGGGCAAAGTAATCGTCTCTGTACGGGTCAAGATTTCAGGGATGTAAATGTCTGTTAGTACCAGACGTTCGGCGTTCTGCACGCGCACAAATCTGCCGCGAGACATGTTGACCCACTCAACATCGCATTCCTTGCACACTCTGTCGAGGCCTGTCTTACGCAACGCAGCCTCAACATCTACTACCACTTGGTCAGACTCGACAATGTATATCCGGTTAACATACTCACGGATTGTTCGGATCACACCTTCTACCACCCAGGGTGCGCTCACTGCGCCAGGGATGAGCTTATCCCAGCCCAAATTGACCTTGAGCGATACTTCCGCATTAGGAGAGATGAACTGTTTCCAGTGGGCCAACTCCATAGCCTGACGGACACTGTCGAAAACCTCTCCTGCTCTCGTCCGCAGAACGCTCACGATCGCCCTTGGTTTCATAGTTGTCTGTTCCAGGACCATCTTCCCCATAGGCTCACTAATCCATACTGCTCTCCCTCTCCGGGAAGCACCCAAAACGAATACATTCGGTCGTGATAATCATACATCTCCGTATCCTCCCAGTTGTGAGCGGAAACGGAGATGAAATATAACCCCTCCAGCAGAGATAGGGCAGGAATGGTGTAGATAATGGTCCCCTCTCCTTCCACCGCGGGGATTTCCAGGCCGCCGAACTGAGTGTTGGGCCCGGTGATGTGGATACCATCGCTGCGGTGGATAGCCAGGCCGAAAACGGGCCGCTCCACCCGCTCTGGGGCCCGGTAGCGGATTTCCACAACCAACGGCTCTCCCACCTGAAAGTGCTGGCGTTCCCGCTCCGCGCCATCCAGTAAACGCACCTGGGTAATCCGAATCTTCCCGGTGCCCCAGCGCCGATCCCCCCATTTCGGCCGGGAACCACCCTCCCGATCCCAGGAGTGCTCCAGATAACGCTGCACCACCACCTCTGCCGCATCATCAGCAATCAGGCAGCCCTCATCCAGCCATAAGGCCCGATTGCAGAGTGCCCTTACGGTATCCGCGCTATGAGACACAAACAGAATGGTCACCCCTTCCTGCCGCAGTTCGCCGATCCGCTCCAGGCACTTCCGCTGGAACGCCGCATCCCCCACTGCCAGCACCTCGTCCACCAGCAGAATCTCCGGGTCGGTGTGAACGGCAACGGAGAAGCCCAGGCGCACATACATCCCCGAAGAATAGTGCTTCACCGGCACGTCTATAAAGCGCTCCAGTTCGGCAAAGCCAATGATGTCGTCCAGTTTGCGGTGAATCTCAGCCCGGCTCAGGCCCAGGATGGAGCCATTCAGGTAAATGTTCTCCCGTCCGGTCAGGTCGGGGTGGAAACCTGCGCCCAGTTCCAGAAGCGCCCCCACCCGCCCGCGAACCTCTATCCGGCCGGAGGTAGGTTCAATGATGCGGCTGATGAGTTTGAGCACCGTGCTCTTGCCGGCGCCATTGGGTCCGATGATTCCCACTGTTTCCCCTGGCGCAATCTCAAAACTGACATCCCGCAGGGCCCAGAACTCCTCCCAGGAACGGTGATTGCGCTGAAGGAGCGAAAGGGCCAGTTCCTGAAAGGAACGGGCCCGCTCCCGGTGAAGGGTGAATTTTTTGGAGACGTGCTCAAAGCGGATTGCTGCACTCAACGCGTGTCCTCAGCCATTGCCGGATATAATCGGCAAACCGATAGATGTCCTCCAGGTTCTGGAGGTGTTCGTAAACCAGGTCCCAATCTATGGCCAGGTACTCGTGGGCTAAAATGTTACGGAAGCCCGACATAGGGGCCAGTTTGCGTGCAAAATCAGCAGGCAGCACCCCCAACTCTCCCAAACGCACAAAACCCTCGTAAGCATCTCGCGGTTTCAGTGCGCCTTCTATGGAGATGATACGAGCGGCGATGTCTATGCAGCACTGCACCGCGATCTCCAGATTGCGCTCCACGATATCGCGCAGGTATGTATCCTGAAGAAACTCATCTATCGGTCTGGTCTGCAGGGGCTCTAATCGCCGCAAGCGTTCGCTCAGTTCGTCTAAGCGCCTCTCTATACCGGCGAACTCCGGCCTCATTTCTTCCTCCCTCCAGAATCTCCTTCCGCTGCTGCCGGAGTACCGGCAAGTAGTCCGCATACAGGCTCAGCACTTTCGCCTCAAACTCCACCCTTTCCACCAAACTCCGCTGGTAGACCAATCGCCCCTGGGCGATCACTGCGTAGGCCAGTTCCACAGGCGCCCGGTTTAAAATGACCACATCCACCTGAGCGGTTCCCAAAATCGCCCCAATTTCGTGGGCCAGGCGGGCTTGCAGCGCCAGCGAGGGGGAACGGACCAACAGCCCGAAGTCATAATCGCTCTGGGGGCCGGCCGTCCCATCGGCTCGGGAGCCGAAGAGGTAGGCCAGGATCACCTCTTCGGTGCGGGCAAAATAATCCTGCAGCGCTTCCAGCATACTATGATGATAACATATCTCTTGGGAAACGCAAACGAGCGCGCTTGCGCCAGGAGATCGTTACCAGGTGATGGAGATGATCTTGACAAAAGGCGGCGTTCCCCCTTTACAGGAATAGAGGAAGAACTTACACCAGGAGGAGCACCGCCGATGGCTGAACGGGCTTACTGGGAAGTACACGCCATAAACCCAATGGAGGCAAGAAAGCAGATCGTGCTGACCTACCAACGGTTGGGCAGCATCCGCGCTACTGTTGCCCGCCTGTGGCGCACCTCGCGGCCGGTGGTGCGCAAGTGGGTGTCCCGTTACCTGGCGGAAGGGGAGGCAGGACTGAGGGACCGCTCCCGGCGTCCCCAGCGTTCGCCGCGCCAGCCCCCTGCCGAAATAGAGCAGATCGTGCTGGCCGCCCGTCGGGAGACGGGGTTGGGACGGCGCCGGCTGGCGCTGTACCTCCAGGGACGCGGGGTGACCCTCTCCCCCCACACCATCCGCCCCATCCTGCGGCGCCACGGCCTTCGGCCTCAACGCCGGCGGCGGCAAAGCGTCTATCCCGTCTTGTGGGTCTGGGAAGTCGGGAGACCCTTCCCTCTCATCCAGGCCGATGTGAAAGACATCCACGACAAGGGGACTCTGGGGACACTTCGCACCACCCATCTGCGCCGCCATCACCTCCCCCGATACCGGTCGAGCCCATGCTGAAGCAAGTCGAGCAGCCCATTGCCAGCGCAGCCGGTGACGGGGCCTATGAACGGCGGGAAGTGTGTGAGGCCCTGCAGAACCACAGCCCTGGGGTGGCGATCGCAATTCCACCCCGGCGAGATGCCCGCATCTGGCGACACGCTAATGCTCCAGAGCCGCCCCATCCGCGCGACGAGAATCTGTGCTATATTCGGAAGCACGGTCGCCGTGCCTGGGAGAGGCATTGCCACTATCATCGCGGTTCGTTGGCGGAGAGGGCCGTTTTTCGCCGGAAAACCATCTTTGGGGACCATCTGAGTGCCCGTTTGCTCCCTGTGCAGCGTACCCAGGTGTTGATTCGCTGCTAGGCGTTGAACATCATAACGCATCTGGGGATGCCGGACAGTTGTGTGGTGACCTGAACCGGTCACCCAATGGAGCCGGCAACAGTCATCAAGAAACAGAGAGTGCTGCTCACGTTTGTTTGTAGCGCAATTATGCACCAAAGCCGCTTACATACATAGAGGATTGCGCCGATGATCACCACGCCTAACAACCCAGGCACCCATAGCCTCATTCCCTTTACCTCTCAGACCGCGATACCATCGGTAGCCATTGTCGGTAACTCGCTATAAGAACGGGAACTGAGTGTACATTATCCATTTCATTTGCTTCCGAAATGTTGTTAGCGGGATCTACAACTATGTAGAGGAAGTGCAGTCCAGGGGACACATTACGCCAGGTAATTTCTACTTTCACCTTCGTGGCACACCCATCTATTGGAGGAATTGTCAGATCAGGAGCAATCAATGTTCCCTCTTCAGGGTTGCCTTCATAAACACGCACCACGACAGATCCATCAGAGCCAACATGACCATTGTTCACAATTTCAGCATATACTGTGAGCGTAACCGGTTCTCCGGCTGAAAAGGGCAGAGGTGGATCCGTCCATACCCTGATCGGCCGTAAGTTGACCACCGGGGGGACGCGGGATGTATATGCTGCAAAGTTATCTCCAAAAACGGTCCGGTCACGGCTGTCTGGATCAAACAGCCAGCCATTAAAGTTGTCGTCGTTCAGGCTGTACCACGCCCAGCGCTGTACCAGCCGGTAATCGTCTGCCGGGTAGCCCAACGTGCTGGTCACTGTCATCAGGTAATCAAAGGTGGCGTTCATAAAGGCGTTGACCCGTTCTGGTGGAAAACCATAATCAGGCCACATCTGAACGCCAAACTCGGTGATAATCAACGGACGGTCCTGGTATCCCCGTTGGGCCATCCATTCCCGAAACCACTCAATATGTTGCTTGAAAATCTCCAGATTGTCGTTATCCTGAATTCCGTACAGCATCCCTTCAGGGGCGTCTATGCCCGGTGGAATTTCTGCACCCCAGCAATCATCGGGAAAATAATCGCAACTGCGCTCCCGCAGGATAAAGGCGTGGATGTTCCAGACATCTACCGGCATCGGCTTCCCATAGAACGCCCGATAGTTATCCAGCACCATATCCAGATATTGAAGACGTAAAGGAGTGGGCTGGACAATTCCCCCGGCCCCTATCTGAGCCTGAGGGTCTATGCTCTTGATCAAGTAATACAACTCGTGATAGGCCCGGGCGTAGAGATGAGGTTCCAGGCTGTCCTGCCAGTGTCTCCGATCCGGCTCGTTGCCGATTAGCCATAAAGCGCCGGGATGGGCCGCAACGGTGGCCGAAAGAGCGGACCCGCTGGGAAAATAAGAGTAAGAATTGGGACCTGTCTGTTTGAGCCGAATCATCGGCACATAGGTAATTCCCCCCGGACGCGCCGGCGAAACGGTCGCAGTCCAGTCTATATACCACCCGATCCGCAGGCCATTTACCGCGTAAGAACCGATGTCAGGTCCAGCGCCCACGCCGAAACGACACAGGCGACCCGATGGTGGAACGTAACTTTTCAGTACCAGGGGAATGTGAATGGTGTGAGTTACCGTCTCCCCAGATGGAGATATCCAAACCGTCTGAGCCCAGGGATGGGGAGGCCTCACAATGAGCAAGGCCAATGCCACTCCGATCCCGCCGCCGATAAAAGCCAGTGCAATTCGCAGGCCAACGCGGCCGATCATGGTGCGGCCTCCACATAAATGGGATTAGGCCCTACCGAGAGCCTAATTCGTCCGTCCAGCATCCCATCATCACCATCGTTTACGTGAAAGACCGTATTGCCGTATAGATTGGTCACGCGAGCCCGCGTCAGGGGAAAAGCAACTGTGCGAATTGCCGCATCATTGGACCATAATACATAGAGGTCCCGTCCATCGGGAGTCACCAGCAGATAACCCTCCAGAGCCGGACTCCCCAGATCGCCAGGGGAGAGCATACGCCGGAAAACGGCCCGTCCCATAATTTTAGCTGCTGTCCTATAAGCACTAAAAGCGGGTTTTCGTTCTAAGTTACGAGTTAATAAGCCCCAATCCCCATAGCCAGCAGGATCAATCCACGCAAACCAAATTGTCAGTTTCACCGTAGAGGCAAGGGATTGGACAAAAAGCTTCGGAACATAGGACGCCTGAATCTCTGGACTGCTCGGGCCAGGGATATCTCCACTGAACCACCCTGTTTCGGTGCAAATTAATGGTTTTTCCAAATTATATTGAAACAACTTGCCTCGTAGGTAATTGGCTTTTCCGCTTAGTCCAGGGCCATATGGAGCCCAAACCGGTTCAAAGGCTGGATAGTAGTGGAAGTTCATCAGGTCGAAACAATTTCCTCCCCCTGCTGCCAGTACATCATCAAGAAATTCCCTAACGAAAGGCCCCCCCTGGTCCTCAAACCAGTCGTAGGCCAACCCTCCAAGCGCCACCTGAGCCCGCGGATTCGCGGCTTTCATGACCGGATAAACTGCACAAAGCATCCGAGCATATTCGGCACCGAAGTGTCCCCAATAACTGACCCCGTATTCGGCGCGCAGGCGGTCACCAGCGTCCGGCTCGTTATAGAACTCCCAGTAATCCACCACCGGAGACCCTGGGGCATCTTCCCACCCGTCCCCGTCGTAGCGTTCCACAACTGTGCCGATAAATTCGGTGAATTCGCCAATATCTACCTTATCAATGGGGCCATTCGCATAGGTCGCTGCCCATCCAGGATTGCTAACAATGGTCACAATGAGTTGCAGCCCCGTTTGGGTCGCGGCAAGAATGTTGGCATCGTAGTAGCCGAAATTGTAATTTGCCGGAATCGTATCCACCGGCTCTATGGCCGACCAGGCCATTGGCCAGCGCACCCAATAGACCCGTGCATCGTAAGTATGGGTGAGCCCGGCTGAAGGAGACGTCAGGTTGCCATACATCTGCACCCCGAATACCGTGGGCACCGGCGGCTCATAGTTGGAAAAGACCGCGGGGAGGAAAAGGGTGCGGGTGATAGAAGAAAGAACCCCGCCTTCGGCCTGAACCTGCGGGGCACCCATGCGTGGTGCAAGAGCCAGAAGCATCCCGATCAGAATCAGTACAACGAGAGTTCCGGTTGCCAGGACCTTTAAAGTTCTATCCACAGGCATCATTTTTCCCCTACGGACCGAAGTTTTTCAGAGTCAACGGCAGGTATACGAAGCGGAAGTACGGGGGACACCAGGCGGCAATGCTGTTTCGCCCACTCAGAGCGATCCAGGCACAGCCGTTGGCATCCACTGCTAAACCCCTCGGTTGGCTGTTTGCAGGGAGTCCGAACTGGCGGATCATCCTGGGTTGGGCGCGCAGTTGCCCCACGCGATTCCCGTCCGCTTCGGTAAACCAAACATATCCAGCGCCAACAGCCAAATCATAAGGCCCGCTGGGAGTTAAAGTAAGCGTGTACCAATTAATGTTGGCGATAGTTTGAGGGAAGAACTGCCCGATGCGATTGCCGACCCGTTCCGTAAACCATGGATACCCCTCAGCATCCACCTTAATCGCCCACGGTCGGCTCCCCCCGCCGGTAGACACAAAGACAAACGCGTTGGTTGAAGGCCACTGAGAGGGCTTCAAGTTCCCAATACGATTTACCCCCGGCGCCGTGAACCAGATGCTATCGGCGTGTTGGATATGAAGGTCCTCCGGTTCAGCATTGGGGTACGATTCAGGCAATGGGAACTCGGTAAAGGAGTAGTCTGCTGTACCGGTCACCACCAGCCGCCCCAATTTGTTCCCGCTTCGCTCGGTGAACCAGACCGTAGTGGGATTCCCGGCCAACACGTCAATGCCGGTGGGCTGGCTACCTTGAGTCGGGATAGAGAACTCGGTTACCGCACCGTCAGCCGGATTCAGCCGACCGATCTTGTTGCCCGAAAACTCGGTGAACCAGACCGCATCGGATGCGTATTTCAGGTCATAGGGCCGGCTGTTGAGGGTGGGGATAGTGTAGGTGACCACGCTGTAATCCACAGTAGAAGTTACAATGAGTCGCCCGATCCAGTTCTGATCGGGCAGGGTGAACCAGATACGCCCCGGCGCCTCCACACTGACGTAAAGGGGCCCGCCGGGCACGGGGTATTCGGTCAGCAGGGGCGGGCCATCGGCCACGACCACAGATGCAAAAGCGAGTACCCCTGCTACCCCCAGCAGTAATGCGACGATTCCGGAATAGCGCTTCATCTCTCACCTCCGCTGATGAACTGCTCTACTATGCTGACCCACCCCTCCCCCACCGCTGTCATTGCGCCAGTGGCGGGGTCAAAAAGACGGCCCTGGGGGTAGTAGGTGTCAGGAGCGTCCAGACTGTACCAGGCCCAGCGCTGAACCAGGCGGTAGCCGTCCCCGGGGTAGCCCAGGGACGGATCGGATGCCGTCAAAAAGAACTCAAATGTGCCCCGCAAGAAGGCAATCACCCGCTCCGGCGGGAAGCCGTAATCCTCCGGCATCGGAATGCCGTACTCGGAGACGATGAGGGGATGGTTCTGAAAACCGCGTTCCGCCATCCACCGCCGAAAGTCCACAACCTGCCGACGAAAAATCTCCAGATTGTCACAGTCGTCAATCTCGTAGAGCATGCCGCGGTCATCGGGCAGTCCCGGCGGGATGTCCACCCCCCAAGACCCTCGCTCCTCCCGCAGGATGAAGTTGTGCACGTTCCAGACGTCCACCGGCATCTCGGAGCCGAACTGCTCCCGGTAGGCAGTCAGTACGGCGTCCAGGTAGCGGCGCCGCAGCGGCGTCGGCTGGGAGACCCCGCCGATGGCGATCCGGGCTGTGGGGTCGGCTTCTTCGATGGCCCTATATGCCTCATGGTACAGGCGTGCGTACGTGATGGGGTCCGTATTATCCTGCCACTTCACGTCCGGCTCGTTGCCGATCAGCCAAAGAGAACCAGGATTGGCCCGAGCCGTCGCCGCCAGGGTGTCCGCACCCGGCTGTAACTGCCCGTCTCTCAGCCGCACCACCTGGACGTACTCCACACCCCCTGGCCGAGGCGGGTTGGAGTGCACGTGCCAGTCCAGATACCACCCCAGTCGGAGTGGCGTTATATTGTACCTTGAAACAGGCCCTACGGCAACTCCGATTCCCCAGCGGGGGAGGCCGTGGAACGTCCATGGCGCGGGTTGCGAGGGCAGGACGCGGGTGGGCTCAATGGCCAAAAGGGTGGGCGCCGGGGGAGACACCTTACCCGTCGGGGTGGCTGAAGGCATCATTGGGGATCGGGTTGGCGGTGCAATGGTTGGAGAACCTTCGCCGGACCGGCTGGCGGGTGAGGTTGGAATCTGGGCCGGCTGTGCCAGGGGTGAGGGCAGGACAACTGTGGGAGAAGCGGCAGGGGTGCGCGTGGGAATGAAGGGCTCTGCCGTCGGGGAGAAGAGCGGGACGGCCGCGCGCCAGATGTCGGGCGCGGCAATCAAAATCAGCAGTACCCCGGCCCCTACCAGCACCCAACCCAGCCAGCGGGGAATCCTGCTACGCATGCCGTCTCCCAACAGCCAACAAGACCCCACCCACCACGAGCAGGAGCAGGCCCGCAGCCAGCAGAACCGGGAATCCCGGACCGCGGGTCGGGGTTGCCTCGCCGCCGGCTGCCGTCGGTGAGACGGTGGGGGAAAGGAGCGGGACCGTTGGGCTGGCCGTCGGTGTTACAGTCGCGGTGGCGGTCGGAGTGGGGGACGCCGGCACCGGCGTGGCCGTCAGGGTCGCCGTGGGAGACGCGGGGACGGTGGGCGTGGCCGACGGCGGGACCTTCGTGGGAACGGCCGTGGGTACCGGCGATGCGGTCGGCGAAGGTGGGACAGTCGGCTCCGGCGGTGGTGGTGGCGGTGGCGGGCTGGTGGGCTCCGGTTGCGGTGGCGGTGGCGGACTGGTCGGCTCCGGAGGCGGTACTGGCGTCCGCGTCGGCACGGTCTGGCGGTGGGGACTTTGCCCCGGCGCCGCCCAGATAGCCGGCCCAATCGCCAGGCTGAGAATCAATAGAACAACCAGAGTGAATCCCAAAAGGTATCTCTTCATTCTTCCCTCCTGAAACGCAGACGGAACTCTCTATCCCGGTCCAATCGGGTCTCAAAGACGACATAAGAACCATCTACTGCTGACGGAGAAGGGTCGGCGGCCTGCAGGGTGACCCCATCATCCAGGCGCACGCGAACGATCAGGGGATGGCCGACGGTGCCCGGTTGTTTCTGGACCCGGAGGGTGTAGAGGCCCTCCTCGCCATCCCAGCGAATCACTTCATCCGGCAACTCCCAGGTGAAGGCGCGGGTCTGGACGGCGCCGGGCGGCAGAAGGACGATCGTCTCCAGGGAGAGAAACGGCCCTTCCGGCGCCGGACGGACGCTCACCTCGCCGGACTCCGGTTCGCCCCACCAGAGCGCCTCTCCCGGAATCGGGATGGGAGGAGCATCCACCAGGCGGCTCCCCTGAGGCACATAGACCCGCAGGTAATCCCAATAACAGCGATCCATCATCTGCTCGTAGACCGGATCGTAGCGGAACTCGGGAATACACGGATAGTCCGCACCACTCGTGTGCGTATAAACCAGCGTCAACGTGGCCTGCGGAGGCCGACGGCGTAGGTCCACTTCGTAAGTGATGGTCTGCTGGACTTTGGCGCTGGCTTTATTATAGCCGACGTTGGCGTCCACCACCATCAGAAAGTCGCCCCGACCCGGTTGCAAAGCGCCGTCCCAGCCCCGTTCGGCCAGAAGAGGGGCAACGGCCGGATGTGGGTGATAGACCAGCAGGTGCTTCTCGTCCAGCAGGCGCGCCAGGGTCTCCGCCAGGCGGCGCCGGTCCACGTTGCCCTCCTGCACACGCTTCCAGACCGCCTCGGCCAGTGGTCCCATAAAGGACTTGCGCCCCTGCCACCACTCCGCAGTCAGCGAGCCGTCGGCAGGCGCCCAGGCGCGGCGGATGTAGGGGATGACGTTCTCCGCAGTGACCGGTCCCTCTAATCCCTCCACCGCCACAGGGCCGACGGCCTCAAGCAATTGCTGGAGAGCATACTGGTCCACAGCGATCACTCCGTCCACCGATACCGCATACCCCGGCCGGTAGAGGGCCATCGCCTGTCGGGCAGCGGTGGGGAAGTCTGGCGACCAGTTGCTATCGCGGAAGACCCACAGGTCTATGCCCATGTAGCGTCGCATAGGCTCCGGAGAGTCGGGATAGGGCTGGGAAAAGTCGTCGGCGGCATAACTATCGCGGAAAGTGATAGACACCACCTGGCCGCCCTCCACCCGCACCTCGCCCACGCCGGTGATGTAGCCTCCGGTGGGGCGACGCTCGTCCTCGTTCTGGGCGATGAGGAGGTAGGTGCGGGGGCCGTCCAGGCCCAGCAGGTCCGGCACCACCGTCGTCAGTGCCAGTCCATCCCGCAACCACGGCAGCATTTGCCCGATCAGGAGCACCCGCCGGGCCATACGGGGCGAGAGATGAGAAACCTCTATTTGTTCCCACGCAGCCTCCGCCCGGGCGACGGCCTCCCCCATCCGTTCCAGGTCGGGGCCTGCTTCGGCCAGGAGACGGATAGCCTGTTCCAAAGAGAAACTCTCCCCCTCCAGCCCGTCCAGGGCCGGCTTCAGTGCGTCACAGGCGATGGCGCCCGCCTCGGAGAGACCGTCGGCCATCTCCAGCAGGTGCGGGGCGGCCCGGAGGTCGCCCCCTACCTTCGGCAGCCACCCCAGGCCCGGTGCCAGGGAGACGAGCCACCCGGCCTCCCGGCGCACCGTTTCCACGTCCCGGCGCAGAGAACCGACCAACGTACAGGCTGTCTTGGGGTCCAGTCCCTCCGGAGTACGGGCCAGCGCTTCCAGTTCGGCCAGGTGTCGCCGGAGCGAAAGGGCGGTCGCCGCCAGGCGGCCAGCCCAGACCAGGGAGAGCACCATGCCCAGTGTCAGCAGCAGCCAGGCCCAATGTCTACGGGTCATCGGTTACCTCCACGATGGGGCGATCGGAGGCCTGCCCGGCCTCGTACGGCGAAAGAGCAGGATTCAGGATGGCCTCGCCCAGGGACGCCGTCAACATTCGCCGATACGGGGGATGCCCCCATAGGTCGCGGTCCACCACAACAATGTCGGGCCGTATGCCCAAAACGTCGCAGGCGTACCAGAGGGCGAAGGTATGAGCGTCCTGGGCCGTCAGCAGAATGGCCCGCGGGGGGGCAGATTCCAGTTTCTCCTGAGCCCAGCGGATGGCCGAGCGGTCGTCGTGGATATCCGTAGAGCGCCAGAAGAGCGCCAGTTGGAGTAGAGGGAGCAGCCAGAGGAGATGGACGGCTACAGCCCGACGTGTGCGCAACCATTCCGCGGCCCGGTGCAGTCCCAGGCCCAGCCAGAGCGCGGCAACCGGCAGGGCAGGGACCAGGTAGACCAGTGAATCAGCAGTATGGTAACCCATCGCGTAGAGGCTGAACAGGCCGAACGTCAGCGCGGTGGAGAGGGCCAGGGGACGGTGCTCCCGCCACAGGCGCTCCCATCCCCAGCCGGCCAGCAGCACCCCAATCGGAGTGAACTGACGGGCCAGGAGCCCCAGCCAGGCCAGGAGCCGCTGCGGCCAGAAAGGGGCCGGGAGAGCGAAGACATAATGGTGATACAGGCGACCGCTGACATACGCCCACCAGTCGGCCGGGTTGTCCAGGCTGACCCAGGGGGAGGGAGCCTTCCCCCAGGCCAGCAGGACGGGACCATACAGCAAACCGACCGTCAGCAGGGCAGCAAGAATGCAAGAGGCAAGAGAGCCGGAAACAGGAATGCAGGAGGCAAGGGTGGCATCGGAAGCGGGACGAAGAGATCGCCCCAGTGTCAGCGGAGCCAGGAAAAGAAGGGTCGGGTGGACACCGATGCCCAGTCCCCAGAGGATACCCAGAAGGCCGGCCGCGGTTGCAGGCCGACAGTCTGTGCTGCAGGCCAGGAAGAGAAGGGCCGCTGAGAAGAGCGCAGCAGGGGCATAGACCTCGGTGATGAGGGCCTGCGACCAGAAGAGGGGGGCCAGTCCCAGGCAGAGGCCAGCGACGACGGCGACAGCGACGGAAGAGGAAAGCCGACGGACGGCGGCGGCCGTCAGCCCGGCAGCGACAGCAGCGGAGAGAGCGGAGAACAGGTTCAGCCGTGCGGCCGGGTCGCCCCACGGCACCTGTATGAAGGCGGCTCCCAGGAGCAGGTAGGTCGGGAAGCCCGGTGGGTGGGGGAGACGGCCGTACGCGATGGCCGTCGCCAGATCGCCCCCATCGGCGCCGTAGTGGGCCCAGGAGAGAGTGGGCGGGAGGGTCAGTAGATAGCAGGTAGCCAGGAGCAGACTGCAGACTGCGGATCGCCGGCTATAGAGTACGGATATCAACCAACCGGACTGGTTCATGGTCTGGGATCGGATCGGGATTCCATCACCTGCCCTGGCCGCGGGCGGGCCATCAGGTGGAGCCAGCGGTGATACAAAAGCCCTGCCGCCAGGCTGATGCCCTGCAGGAGCCCCCGCAGAAGGGTCACCCAGGGCCAGACCAGCGCCACAGCCCGATCCCGACGCCAGGCCCAACAGGCAAACGGAACGGTGGTCAGGAAAAAGGCCAGCAAGGTGCCCACAGAAGCCGGAAACAAAGGGGGCCAGAAGACGCTTCCGCCGACGAGGGCCAGCGTACCTGCCAGCAGGAGAAACTGCCATTTCAGCGCCGGGTCAGTGTGGGTATCTCCCTTCCGCTTTTCCGGATGCCGGAGGTAGAGGAGCCCCCGCCAGAAGCCGTAGCGGGCCTTGCGGGTCAGATACGCCTTCAGGGTCGCCGGATGGCTATGCCAGACCCGCGCGGCGGGCCGGAAGAGCAACAAGTGTCCTGCCTGGGCCATACGGAAGGAAAGGTCAATGTCCTCCACCGACGGGACGGGAATATCGGTGGCGAAACCGCCGTACCGGAAAAAGGCGTCCCGCCGGTAAGCCGCCGCGTAGGTGTCAATGAAATCAATGGTCGGCAGGCGGGCCATGCGCTCGTAGCGGAACTCGTACTCCAGTTGCACCAGGCGCGCGATCAGGCTCCGTTGACGGGTCCGATAGGCCCCCTTGACCCCCACAACCTGCGGATCGGCAAAAGGAGCGGTCATCTGGTCCAACCAGTCCGGCAGAGGTTCGCAATCGGCATCTGTGAAAAGGAGAATATCCCCGCGGGCAACTTCCGCCCCGGCGTTCCGGGCCGCTCCAGGGCCCCTATGGGGAATGGTCACCACCCGGTCGGCACCGGCCTCCAGGGCCACCGCCGCCGTCCGGTCGGTGGAACCGTCGTCTACAACAATGATTTCGTACCGGCTCCGGGGCATCGTCTGGGCATTGAGAGCGGTCACACAGCGACCGATCGTCGCCTCTGCCTGGTAAGCAGGGATGATGACAGAAAATTCGGGCAAGTTCATCAGCGTCTCCTGGGATTGGAACGTGGCCAGAGAACCAGTAGAGCCGCACCGATCAGCGGTGGCCCCATCACCACCCCATGGAGGACCAGCCCGACGGCGAGCGCCTGGTCGCCGGGAATGCCAAAGAGGCCCAGGGAGAGTACGCAGATGCCCTCAAACAGTCCCAGCCGTCCCGGTGTGGGGACCGTCCCACCGACCATCAGGGCGGCTAAAAGGAAGAGGGCAGCGACGGCCAACGGGATGCTAAAGGCAGCCATCACGGCCCAGTTGGCCAGAGCACCCAACCCCCAGGTGAGCATTGTCCACAGAAGCGCCCGACCCGAGACACCCGGACGACGGATCCCCTCCAGGCCATTAGTCAAGCGACGCAGGAGGGGAAGGAGGGTGCGGTCCCATCCGGCAGGGAAGCGAGCCAGGAGCCGACCTGCCCAGCGAAAGAGGGTCTCCTGCCAGTGCAATCCGGCCCAGAGCACTCCTCCACCCACCAACAGGGCCAGGGCGGTGCCCTCGGTGGAACGGGCGAACCAGTCCGGCAGTGGCACCCAGACCAGCAGGATCAGCCCGCAGAGGAGAAGGGCCAGCAGGTCCCACACTTTCTCCACGGCGATGCTGCCCAGCGCCTCCGGCGCGCCGGCGTCGTTCTCCGAAGCGATCCACATCGCCCGCACGACGTCGCCGCTGCGCATCGGCAGGGCCAGGTTGACCACCTGGCCGACCAGAAGGGCCGTCATCGCCGGGCGGGCAGGGACGTGGGTATGCCAGAGGAGGGCCTGCCAGCGGGCGGTACGGGTGAAGAATGTGGCAATAATCGCCAGCACCGCCAGAGCGACCCAGCGGTAATCGGCGCTGCGCAGGGCGGCCAGAGTGGCGGTCCATTCCACATTCCGGGCCAGAAGCCAGACGGAGAGCACGGCCACCCCCAGCCCCAGCACCCATCGGGCCCAACCCGTCCAGCGGGCACTTTTACCACTCCTCATCTATCTGCTCCGGGTGAGATTGTATCCAACGCTCCAGCGCCTGGGTCAGACGCTCTACGTCTTCCAAGCCTCTGATGCAGATTTCGTAGCAATTTGGACGGCATCATCAGGGCTTCTCCCCGGCCAGGATCATCCGTCGGCGCCGTCGCTCAAAGGGGGCCAGGTCGCCCGCCCGCCGCAGGACGTATAATTTATACTCCGCTTCGGTATCGGGATCGGTCGCACAGAGGAGTTCCCCGCAGACGACATCCAGCGTCAGAAACGGCGGCGCCTCCGGCAAGACGACCCGGTCTACTCGTGCCACACCCAGCAGGTCCTCCAGTTCCGTCGTCAGGTCCACCTTTTCTTCCACCGTGAGACGACGGCCAGGTGCGGGCAGGACGCCGATATCCACGTCGGAAGAAGGCGGTACCTGAAGCGGGGCACCTTCCAGCCAGACGACCACCTCCTGCGCCTGGCTGCCAAAGGCGTAGATCGCCCCCAGGCCGTATCGTTGGGCCAGGTCGTTCAGAGCAACCCGGTTGTGCGGAGCGTTCATGGTCGTTTCCGCCTGGGGATGATCCCAGCCCCTGCCACAGATATGCCCAACACCAGAGCCAGCAAAGCCCAGAGGATTTGCTCCCACCTGTGGCTGGCGGTGGCCGCCAGCCCGGCGCAAAAAAGGGTCAGGCCTGCCCCCGCCGCCCACCGGCTCGCGGGCCGACGGGCTGCTTCCCAAAAGCAAAGCCGCTCCTCCTGCGCGGCCCAATAGGTCCAACTGACTGTTGCCAGAAGAAGGGCCGGACCCAGAATCCACAGGGCGTTTACGGCTACCAAGCGAAAGTCTATCTCCATACGGTGATATTATAATGCGAAGGAGAGGGAGAGGCAACCGTTGAGGTTCAGATTTCTAACCGCAGATTACTCGGATTTATGGATTATACAGTTACGGGTGTTGTACAGTCAGGGCGTTGCTTTATCCCCGCAGACGATGGACACCCGGGTCTCGCCCTCCATCCGGAACGCATTGAGCAAGCACACCTCCTGCCCGGTATCCCGCCGATAGATGCTCTCCCAACTGTTCTCGTCTCCGGCCTGAACCTCCGCTACCCATCCCTCCTCGGCCAGGGAGTCGGTGTAGAAGGCCACCACCTCGGCGAGGGGATGGGTGGAGACAAAGGTGGCGACCTCCAGCAGGCCCGCCCAGCCGGCATTGGCGGCCGGGATTTCTGCGCGCAGGCTGACGTCTTGAGCGTCCGGGTAGAGGGACAGGCGAAGGGATGGCGCGGTGGGGGGAGCGCCGGCCCGCCGCAACGCGCGCCAGCCGATGGAGCCGCCGGCAAAGATTAGCACGGTGATCAGCAAGAGTGCGCCGACGACCGCCCACCGAGCAGCACTCCGGCTGGCCGGAGAGGATGCGATGGGAGTTTCCGCGACCTGAGGCTCGGCTCTCTCCTTTCGGGAAACGTTCGACAGGGCAGCGATCAGGCCCAGGGCAAACCAGAAGACAACCGCGGGCTTGGAGCCCAGGGCCAGGGCATCGGTCATCCCGTAGGTGTGAAGCGCGATCAGCCCTCCGGCCAGGCCCAGGGCCAGCGGGCGGACCAGCGGGTCTCTCCTGCGCGCTGCCCGCCAGCAGACCGCCAGAGCCACTATCAGCAGAGCCAGATAGGCCACCAGGCCCGGAATCCCCAGGTCCAGCGCGGTCTGGAGGAAGATATTGTGGGCGTGGGGGGGCTCGGTGTCCAGTCCAACCGAGAATATGGGATAGAAGTGCACCACCTGCTGGAAAGCCCCCAGCCCGCAACCAGTGAAGGGAAAATTATGAATCACATATATCGCCCTGATCCAGATTCGCATCCGGTCGCTCAGAGTGATTATCCCCACCGAGGTCTGGAGCCCCCCGGCCGAATTGCCCGGGTCCAGCAGGACAAGGATTCGTTCAGGGCCAACCTGCAGAGCCACTACAATCAGGCCAATGATGGCCAGCACCGGTAGGCTACCACTCAGCACTCGCACCCAGCGGCGAAAAGCGGTCACGCCAGCCAAGACTACCAGCCCGATCAGCCCTGCTGTGCTGCCGATCCAGGCACTGCGGGATTGGGTAAGTACCAGAGTCCCAGTCACAAGGGCAAAGAACGTCACCCCCCCCAAGAGCAGCAATATTGAGAGGACAGGCGGTCTCTGACAAAACGTGCTCCCTCTGACCGCCACCACAGCCGAGAGCGGCAGGTATAAAACGAGAGCGCCGGCAAGGTGATTGGGATTGACACCAGAGGGGCCCTGATCTTCGGGAAGTGTGGCGATCAAGTGCGGGATATGACTGGTCAGCCCTTGTAAAGTGCCCACTTTACCATATCCTGACCACTGGGTCGCCACCATTCCTATTGCGATCAGTACTAACGCCATCAAGCAGAAGATGAGCGATACCAGGCCCAGCGAGCGCCGATCGCGTGCAACCGACGCTACAGCGCGAAAAACACTCAATCCCAACACCACTCTGACGATCTCAGGCCAGGTGACGTCCGGGAATGCTGAAGCCCTCAGTGCTATCGGAATCATCACCACGAAGAGCAGCAACGTGCCGTTGAACGGCGTGACCGGCCAAGGCTCCCGTCGCACCAGCCAGCGCAACAGCCACATCGCTGCCAGCACGCCCAGGGCTATCGCCGTCCATCGGGGGCGGAGAGTGGGGAAAACCAGAAGAGGGGCCGCGGCACCTACAACCAGCCACTCCAGCCCACTCATCCGGTAGAGCCCGGTCCGGAGGAGACGCACGGTCGCGCGTCCCGCTCCGCTGTGACGCAAATTCCTAACCCAACGTTTCATCCCGGAGTGGTCCGCTTTGGGCAGATTGTTCCCGCATTGCTCCGCCGATGCTCGGGCGGATGGGGGCTCTCGTTCGCTGGACCAATGCCCTCGCTCCCAGCCACAGCCAGCGGGGCTGAGAGAGGAGCAGCCGCCAGAGGGCCCACCCCAATTCATCCCGATGGTAGCGGCCCAGCACCGCCAGCCCGCGCGCGTTCAGAAGGCTCAACAGAGTGTCATAGTCCTCATTGGTGAAGCCGTCCAGCACCCACCGGATCAGGGCGTGGAGGGCCAGTTCCCGGTTCAGCGGGCGCAGTTCGGCATCGTAAAAAGTCCCCCGCAGGAGCGCCTGCGCTGCCGCCAGGCCCCCGCGCATTCCGGCCACCAGCCCACCCACGGTTGTTGCCTTTACCTGCCCGGCGGCGTCTCCCGCCAACAAGATGTGACCGTTCCCCCTGGGGGCCCGATGGGCAAGGAGCGGGAAAAGGGGAACCGCACTTTCCTGCCAGGCGATGGCTTCCAGCCCTTGCGCCTGCAAAAAGCGCTCCAGCAACAACCGGGCTTCCTGTGGAGCCTCGGCGATGAGGCCCGCCACGCCGAAGCGCGGCGACTCGGGGATCAGCCAGTAGAAGAAGCGGGTAGTGCGGCGGTCAAACCACACCCGCACCGTATCGGCTGGCAGGTCGGCAGGGAGAGGGACGCGCGCTTGAGAAAGCGCGACCCGCTCCAGGCTATCCTGCCCGAGGAGACGGGCGACGGTACTGCCAACCCCGTCGGCGCCCAAGAAGCGGATGGCCGGGACCCAGCGCTCCCGCCCAGGCCCCGCCGCAAAGCCGAGCATGTACCGCGGTCCCCCTCTTATGATGCCCTTCAACCGGTAGCCGAAAAGGACTTCCCCCCCGGCCTCCTGCACCCGGCAGGCCAGGAGATGGAGGAAGCGGGCGCGGTCCAGAATCACATCGGCCTCCCGCAGGGGGATGCGGACGGACTGACGGTGGGAGATTAACTCAAAAGTGGTCACCCGGTTCAGGACGGCATCCCGGACATCAAAATCCACCAGGCGCAGGAAGGCCGGCGTGACGATGAGGGTACGCTCCTCAGGCTGAAAGGGGGTCTGCGCCTCAAACACCCGCACGGGCACGCCCCGCCGGGCCAGATGGCAGGCGGCGAAGAGGCCGGCCGCAGAGGCGCCGATGATGGCTACAGGAATGTCTTCTTTTCCCATAATCATCGCCCCTTCAGGGCTACCAGGTGAAAGGCAGCCCGAAGCAATATCTGGAGGTCCAGCCATATAGACTGATGCTTGATGTAATACAAGTCATACTCCAGCCGGACCTGAGCATCTTCCAGACTGTCCACATAATCGTAATGGATCATCGCCCAGCCGGCCATCCCCGGCTTTACCGCATGCCGCAGGCGATAAAAGGGGATTTGTTTTTCCAATTCTGCCACCAGTTCTGGCCGTTCCGGGCGGGGCCCCACGGCGCTCATTTCCCCCCTGAGGATATTCAAGAACTGGAGAAACTCGTCCAACCTGGCCTTGCGCAACCATCGGCCCACCCGGGTAATACGAGGATCCTCCTCCTGCGTCCACACGGCCCGCCCATCTGCCTCGGCATCGGCTCGCATGGTGCGCAACTTCCAGAGGACGAAAGGACGCCCCCCTTGACCAACCCGCACCTGACGGTAGAATACCGGCCCGGGCGAATCCAGTTTGATGGCCAGAGCCAGCCACGGAAGCAGCAGTCCGAAAAACAGCAGGCCCAGGGAGGCTCCAACTACATCTACCCACCGCTTGAGCATGGGGTACAAGAGGCCCGCCCCTGGCTGCTGAAATGGGAGCGCGATGTTCCAGTTCTCCCCCACGTAGGCCACCGGTACCCGGCCGGTTAGATGCTCGTATAACGTGACAGCCGGGGTGATGGTGACGCCCTGTTCGGAACATGTCAGCAGACTCTGGAACAGCGGCAATTCGATTTTACCCCGTATCGCCAGCACAATTTCATGGACTCCCAATGCCCGAACGAGGGTAGGCATATCCTCTGAGGTTCCCAGAACGGAAAGGCAGCAACTCCTGTTATGGTTGCCGCGGACTTCAATGACGAGGTCCCGTTTCGCCCCATCGTCGTCTATAAAGCCGACCACGCGGTAGCCCAACTCTGGCCGATCCAGGAGCAGTTCCGCAAGGCTTTGCCCAACCTCTGCGGCTCCGACAATGAGCACATTGCGACGCAGAGGCAAGGTATGGGCCAGATGGACCATTCCCCAGCGCAGCGCCACTGTGCCCCCCACCGCCAGGATCACAAAGATTACTATGACCAGCCGAGGTAGCAGAGTGCGCGGGGCGGCAAAGTACAGCAGAATATAGGTCAGCGCCACCAACAGGCCCGTGCGCAAGGGGACCTCCCACCGCCGCTCGGGGCGATAAATCTCCGGCGGTGCATAAGCACCGGTCAGGAAGGCCATGACGACCCACAGCCCGGTCAGAATAGGGATCCAGGCAACACGGGCTTGAATCCAGGCCAAGGTGACCGCCCGATGGTCGGTCCAACTCCAAAAGACCAGCGCCAAACCGGCAGCCAGCACAACAGCCGGAACGTCGCTCAGGACGATCATCCAGCGACGCTCGGAGAGGTTCAGAGCCCATCTCCAGTATCTGGGTTTAAGAGCGGCCTCCAATCTCATCTATGGGCCTCTCAAAAGGACTTGTCCTCTACAGGAACGAAGGGACTGAAAGGCTCCCCCAGCAACGCCGCCACAATGCGCTGGCTGGCCCGCCCGTCGCCGTAGGGATTCACCGCACACGCCATCCGTCGGTAGGCCATCTCATCCTCCAGAAGAAGGACGGTTTGACGGACGATTTGCTCCGGATCGGTTCCCACAATCTGCACCGTTCCCGCTTCTACCGCTTCCGGCCGTTCGGTGACCGCCCGCAACACCAGGACGGGCTTGCCCAAACCCGGCGCCTCCTCCTGGATACCGCCAGAATCTGTCAGCACGAGATAGGAGCGCTTCATCAAATGTACCAGCGACAAATAGCCCAGAGGCGGTAACAGCGTGATATTGGGTATATTGCCCAACAGTCGGTGCACCGGCTCCCGCACGTTGGGGTTCAGGTGCACCGGGTAGACAATGCGTACACTATCCCGATAACGCTCCGCGATCCGACGAAGCGCCTCACAGATGTTCTCCAGGGGCCGCCCGAAGTTCTCGCGCCGATGGGCCGTCACCAGGATCAGCCGCAAGCGACGGTCCCAAGGTTGCGGGCCGCGGGAGACGGGAATCCGGTTAGCGGATTCCTGGGACGCATGACCAGCGGTTTGCGCCCCCGAGATCTCGCTGAAACCCAATTGCTGCAATAGGGCCGTTGTCTCCACATCTGGCGGCAACCCGGCCACCCATTGCAGGGCATCAATGACCGGATTCCCGGTGACCCGCACACACTCTGTTGGCACACCCTCCCGCAGCAGATTCTGGCAGGCCCGTTCGGTGGGAGCAAAATGCAGATCGGCGATCACGCCGGCGATGCGGCGGTTGATCTCCTCGGGAAAGGGTTGCCATTTATCGTATGTGCGCAGGCCGGCCTCTACATGCCCCACCCGCACCCCGGCGTAAAAAGCCGCCAACGCGGCTGCCGCCACCGTGGTGGTATCCCCCTGGACCAGAACCCAATCCGGCCGCTCTCGGCGCAGGACGGGCTCCAGGCGGGCCAGCACCGCTGAGGCCACATGAGCGGGCGTCTGACGATCACTCATCACTTCCAGGTCATCATCGGGTACGATCCGGAAAAGACCCAGCACCTGATCCAGCATCTCCCGATGCTGGGCCGTGACGCAAATCCGGCAGTGGATTTCCCGTTCCGCCGACCGCCGACGCAGTTCACGGATCACCGGTGCCAGTTTGATCGCTTCCGGCCGGGTGCCGAAGACAGCCAGGACCTTCACGAGGCACGTCTCCTCTGCATCGCTTCTTCCATCCAGGCCTCCAGTTGCTCCGTCAGTCGGTCCCAGCAGTAGTGGGACTGAACAGCCGCATAACCTCGCCGAACCTTTTCGGCTGCCCGAGAAGGCTCTGTTACCAACTCCCGGATGATCGCCGCCCACTCCTCGGCGGTCTGACCGAAAAAGACCCACTCGACGGCAATGCGGCAGAGTTCCGCTGTTGGGGTGCTGACGGCGGGCCGGCGTAGCGCCAGATACTCGAAAAGTTTCAGCGGGCAGGTGCCATCAGCCACCGGACCGAGACGCAGAGGTAGCAGCGCGACATCCATCGCCGCAACGGCGGCCAGCGCCTGGGAGTATGGAACCGGACCGATCAGGTGGACGTTTGCCAATCCCCGGCCCAGAGCCTCTTTCTGCACCTGGGACCAGTTTCGCCCTCCCCCTACCAGCAAGAAGGTACAGTGGGGCAACCGGGCTGCCGTATCCAAGACCAGGTCAAAGTCCACAAAGTACTCAAAGGCCCCCACATAGCCGACAATCGGATGCGGGTAGTGGGAGCGAACCGCCCTCCCATCTGCCAGGGCGACGGCCTCCAGGTCGGCCCCGTTGGTCAGCCACCGCACCCCGTTTCCCAACCGCTCGGCCAGGACCGATGAGGAGCAGGTCACCAGATGGGCGGAGGCCAGGAGATGGGCAAAGGCCCGACGGGCGGGCGGCAGAACGACCCTTCGGGCAGACCCCGCCTCGTGCGCCAGCATCGCCAGCAGGTCGTCGGCCACGTCCATCACGACCGCAGCCGATATGGCGCGCGTCAGTGCCACGTGGGGAATATTATACAAAAGTAGGATATCTATAGGGCAACGCTCGGCCAAATGGCGGATGACCCGGTGGGCCACCAGGGTGGCCAACCCCTTCTTCACCAGTTTATTCAAGGGAAAGCGAGTCCGCCAGAGAGGAGTGGGAATTGGCAGATCTACCAGGGTCAAATTGGCAGGGAGCGGGGCCTCTATTTCCGTGTAGTTCGTCTCCTGGGCATCCGGAAGCGGGGGAGGCTGAAGAACCCAGACGCGATGGCCTCTCCGAGCCATTCCCTCCAGGAGATGGTGGTAGCGGGAGCGGTTGGCCGAACGCCAGCGAGCCAGATACGGGAAGACGATGTTCAAAAGCCCTCCATCAGTCAACGGATACCAGTGAAGTGGTAAAACGTTCGGCTTCCGAAAACTTTTCGATCCCTCGCTTCAGCCAAGTCCTCTCGCCAACGCTCCTGCATCCGGTCCCTGTCCATAAGCCATATCCCTCCCCAGCCACAGGCGGAGCGCCTTGAGGGCTTTCCCGGCCGCCGGCTGGGCCGCAAAGCAGGCCCACTCAAAGTACCTCAAGCCAATTACTTTGGTGAGCGTGCTCCAGGTCTCGTTTCGCCTGCTCCAGCCAGTCGTGGGCTCTGTTCATCGTCCGGTCTGGTCAGGTCATAGCGGGGGAAACGCAGGAGCGGATAGCCCTTTCGCCATCGCCCCCCTTCAGCGGGGTAAATTATACGCGATTCCTGGCTTAATGCAAACCTCCGTTGAACGGGTCGCAGAGTCGCAGGGGGCACAAATCGCACTGAGGGAACCACCAAGACACAAAGAGGATTATCTCAATCTTTGTGGCTTGGTGGTTTGGTGGTTTCTCCCGTACAGCACAAGCATACAAAGAGGATTCTTTTTAACTGCTCGCCGGGCCCGCATCCTCCGGCCGCACCCGCAACCATCCTGCCCGATGGCGGCAAGCCGTGATCAGACTGCGTCCCCACACCCCCAGATAAACCGGCGCCAGCAGCAGAGCCCGGGCGTAACGGCCGCGATCGGCGCCCGGCACCAGAATCAGGCCCAGTGCGTAGTAGAGAACGTCGGTCAGCAACCATATCGCCGCCGCCCAGCGCCAGAGGTTGGAGAGCGGCAAAATCAGCGTTCCCAGCAGAAGGGCCGCTTTGAGAGCGGATAGCAGGGTCTTGGGCTTGAGCAGTACCGCTTGCAGCAGCCACCAGCATGCCGGCCCGCGCAAGAGAAGGCGCAAAATCAGAGGCCGGTAATCCTGCCAGACCTGCGCCAGCCCCCGCAACCAGCGCGCCCGCTGGCGGGAGACCAGCGCCGCATCCGGCGGCTTGGGATCAAAAACCACTGCCTCCGGCGCGAAATGAACCCGGATGCCCCGCTCGGCCAGCAGCAGGGTCAGTTCAGCGTCTTCTGTTTGGGTATGTACAGATAAAAGCAGATCCCGCAGCAGGTCGGTGCGGAAGACCATCCCCGTACCCCGCAGCGGCACCGACCAGCCAAGCCGGGCCCGCAGGCGATCGTCCAGCACCTGAGAGAGCACTTCCGAGTAGGCGGCAAGGGTGGCGGCAACGGAGGTGTGAAACCCTACCGGCTGTACAAACCCCTGGACCACTTCGGCGCCGCTCTCCAGAGCCCGCCGGATGTGGGTGAAAAAATCTCGGTGCACGATGGAGTCCGCATCAAAGATACAGACATAGGTACATCCGGCCAGTTCGGCCTGGGGATTTTCAAAGAACCAGCGCAGGGCGGCACCCTTGCCTGGACGATCCGGCTGGCGCCGTTCCCAGACCCGCGCCCCGGCGCGGCAGGCGACTACGGCGGTGTCGTCGGTACAGTTGTCGGCGACGACAAAGACGGCACCTAGCGGCATCTGCACGCACAGCCGTGCCACGGTTCCCTCGATGACCAACGCCTCATCGTGGGCCGGGATGATGGCGGCCAATGTGCAAGTTGGTCCGCCTCCTGGCATTGGGCCTTCCGCGCCATTAACTTTACCTTGCGCGCACGATGGGACAGCCAGTGAACGGCCCAACACCTGTTCGTAGACAGCCAGCGTGCTTGCCACCATGCGCTCTGCAGTGTAGTGCTGTGCCTTTTGCCTGGCCGCGTCCCCCATCGCTCGGCGCAATGCCGGGGTGGTCAACAGTTGACTCAACGCCGCCGCCAGCGCCGCGGGGTCTTCTGGGGGTACAACTCGGCCAGCGACGCTATCCTCTACCAGTTCGGCATTGTCCCCCACATCGGTCACCACACAGGGCAACCCTGCCGCCATCGCCTCCAAGACGGTTATCGGCATGGCCTCGTAGCGCGAGGGGAGGACAAAAATGTCGCTGGCCATCAGCAGGTCGGGCACGTCGTCACGAAAGCCCAGAAACTGCACGTTTGCCTCCAGGCCCAGTTGACGCACCCCTGTCTCCAGCGCAGCCCGCAGCGGGCCATCGCCGACCAGCCAGAGGCGTAACTCCCGCTTTTGGGGTTCCAGTGCATAGAACGCTTCCAGCAAAACATCAATGCCCTTTTGTTCGGCAAGTCGGCCGACACAGCACAGCACAGTTGTTGCTGGCGAGGCGCCCAACGCCTCGCGCAAAGATTGTCTCCGCCCGCGGTCCGCAAAGGGTGCCAGGTCAATCCCGTTCTCGACGACCGTCGTGCGCTCGCGCGGCGCCAGGCCGCACTCAATCGCCTCCCAGCCGACGCGCGAGGAGACATAAATGAGACGATCAGAAAACCTGTGGTTCAGGACTCGTTCAATGTGACGGTAGAGCCAACGCTTACAGCGAGCACGAGCGTTCTGTCCACGAACATAATAGTATGGGGGGAGATGCACGGTGACGACAACCGGCAATCCCAATAAGCAGGCAGCCACCCGGCCAAAGAAGGCCGCGCGTGGGCTGTGTGCGTGAACCAGGTTGACACTATGAACGCGTAGCAGATGCAGCAAGCGGATCAATGCTGCAACGTCTAACTGGTACGCCGGTCGCCAGGGAACCACCCGCGCGCCTGAGGCCTCGGCTTGTGCTTGAAAGGTGGGAGAGGACAGGGCGAATACCAGCCAGCGATACCGATTCCGAGTGCCATAGCGCAGCAGAGAAAGCAGGTGTGTTTCAATGCCACCTATGTGGAGGAAGGGATCGTAGAGAAGGGCAACGGTGTTCAGCATGTATCTCAAGGATTAACACCCTCGTCAAAGGGGCTACCGCGCAATTTTCGTGCCAGTTTTAGTCCCAGTTCCCCCAGCACCAAGAAAGGCAACAGGCGACGAAATCTGAACGGACGCAGACGCCAGGCTTGAAACCCGTAATAACGGGCTCTTTCCACACTCCCGGCCCAGAAGGAAAAATAAGCGGCCAGGTAGTAAGCGTTGCTCATCGCTTCGGTTGCTATCGCACGCACAGTTGCTGGCAGGTTGGGTAGGGCAAACAGGCGTTGATAAACATAAACGAATTCGCGGGAAAAACCATCAATCTTGCGGACAGATTTGGCCTCTGGATGCAGGCGCAACATTGCCAAGCGCACCGGTAGATAAGCCAGAGCATGTTGGACCCCCAACCGCAGCCAACAGTCAAAATCCATGATATAATGAAGTGTTTCATCAAGGTATCCGAGGGGCTCCAACGCACGCCGACGGATAAACGTGGCGGGCTGCGGGATATAGTTGACCGCTGTACGCACCATCTCCAGATAATCGAAAGGGCGAGCAGGGTACGGCCGAAGAAAACGGCCTTTCAGGTCTATGTAATCACAGTCGCCGTAGACAGCATCCACTTCAGGGTGATCTTGGAGAAAAGCCACCGCCTGGCTGACCGCCCCGGGCAGGTAGGTATCATCAGAATTTAGCCAGGCAACGATTTCCCCGGTTGTCTGCTGCCAGCCTTTATTAATCGCCGCACTTTGTCCCCCGTCCGGTTCGGATATCCAGCGCAACCGATTGCTGTAACTCTGGAGCAAAGTCAGGGTCTCATCCGTGGAACCACCATCTACGATGATGTATTCAATGCGAGGGTAATCCTGGCCTAGTACCGACTCAATTGTGTCACCGATAAAACGGCCCTGGTTGAGTGAAGGTGTAACAATAGAGACTAACGGCAGACCGGTCATGCCAACCACCTTGTGGCAACACCGTCCTGGCAGGTTGGATTTTCCAAATAACCCGGCTTTCAGCGCTCGGTCAACATCCGCTCCAGCACCTTTCGCACCTGTTCCCGGTTTTTGGTTGCGAAATACCAATCAATGGTGCGTTTGAGCCCTTCTTGGAACAGCACCAGCGGCTCCCACCCCAGCAGTTTCCTGGCCAGGGAGTTATCGGCCACGCGATTCAACGGGCCGGTGGGCATATCCGGTCGGAAGCGGATTTCGGCCTGATGGCCGGTATATTCCAGCACCATCTTCACCGCATCAATCACCCGCACCCGCTCCATTGTTCCCAGATTGACTGCGGTGCCATCGTCAATTTTCTCGGCCGCCATAATTGTCCCGCGCACGATGTCATCAATGTACGTCCAGTTGCGCACCTGTGTGCCATCCCCCCATACCTCAAAGGGGTTCTGGCCGATGAAGGCTCTGGCAATCATCGCGATGACCGCGTGGTTCTCTACCCCGCGCGGGCCATACACCGTAAAGTAGCGACACGAGGCCGCCTTCATGCCGTATTCGCTGTAACAGGCCTTCAACGTCAGTTCGGCCATCAGTTTAGCCCAGCCGTACATGTTGTCAGCGTCATAGGGCGGTTTGACCAGATCTTCGGTCAGGTATATCTCCCGGTTTACATCGCTTTGTAAAAAGTTGGGGTACACACAACCCGATGAAGCAAAAATCACCTTTTCCACTCCGGCCCGGCGGGCCTCCCAGAAGACCAATCCATCCAAAAACAGGTTGGAGGCCGGCCCGGCCTGGTGCAGGTCCACGTATCCGCGTCCACCATGATCGGCTGCGAGGTGAAACACAATCTGAATATCCTTCATCGCTGCGCGTGCGATGCCCGGCTCGCGCAGGTCCGCCTGCATAAATTCCACCGTGCCCTGAGCCAGGTGATGCTGGATGTTCTCCAGTTTGCCGCTGGAGAGATCATCCACAATGCGCACCCTGGCACCCCGCTCAACCAGCGCGTCGGTGAGGTGCGAACCGATGAACGAAGCACCACCGGTGACCAAGACATTTATGCCTTTCCAGTCCATAGTTGCCTCCTCCGAAATGGGATTTAGCCCTTCAGGGCTGCAATTCGCAGACCTGACCGTCTTCTGTTTGAAGATGTAAATTCTTAACAGCGATTGCCAGCGGGCGGCTATCTGTGGGAATTGTGATAGCCGGGTTGTGGCTGACGAACTCAATGGTGTTTTCCCCTGTCTTCAGCGGAAGCGTCAATGGCCCAAGGGGCAACCACCACTCCTGGTCATCCATATTCAATGTCGCTACCTTCTCGCCACCAAGCAGAACATCCACACGGTTGGGACGCTGGATGGAAGCGATCTCTCCCGAAAGTGTGATGCTTGTGTCCTGGTTGACGAAGACCTTCAGCAGTCCCCGTCCATCCGTCCAGCGCCACCAGTCTTGATTTGCGCGTTCAAGATCATACCAACCTTCCCCAGCCTGGGACCGGCACACTGCCTCTCTTACCCGATAGATTTTCCAGCCAAATTCAAAAACGCGCGTATTTACGAAAGGCCTCTTGACCTCACAATAGAAAGGATCTCGGGTATCAGACCATGTCAGTACGGGGCAGATTACTTGCTCAAGGTGTATTGTCAAGAGTTGCACCCTCAAAATGATTTGATGAACGGCCTCAACGGGATAGGTCTGAAGGTTGCGTTCCCATGTCTTTGCCCCGCTCTCATATACAGCTATGCGTACCGATGGGATAAGCTGGTTGACCATAACTGGCGTGACAATAAAAGCATCTACATCACCGGTTAAATCAAAACTACCAAAATATCTCACTTGAATATCCGGCCTATCATACATGATTCGCAAGTGCAACCCCATTTCAAGAACATACTCATTGGGCTCCGGGAGATTAACCAAAATGACCCCATTTATTGGCACAGATGATGCCAAATAGCGCATAAGGGCCGCATTGGCTGAATCAACAGCAATTTGAACAAAGCCGTTGATGCCTCCATTTATCAAAGCAATATAGCCAATCAACAATACGCTGATCAGGCTTATGCGAGATAAAGATCTCACAAGCACAGAAATACCATTGGTCAGTGCATATCTTAATATAATACTGACACCAATCCCGCCAAAGACTGCGGTTCCCAAAGAGACCGGAAGCAGAAAGTACTCAAGCGTTGAATGCCAGGGAAGCATTATCAAAGTGTGACCCGCTATCCAAATGACACTTCCTATCAAGACTACCTTTTCCTGTCGCTGTAATATTTGTCCCCTTTGAATCATCCTCAAACTGATGAGGAAGGCCATTATGATAAAGAGATAACCGAAATCCCGCAGATGCCATCCGAGATGTTTCAAGAGAGAACGGGAAAGGTTGTCCGGCGTAAAAATGTAGTATTGCGAATACTCTCCCTTCGCAACTGGGGCTATCTCCAGCACAGTCCTTGCTAAGATAACGATAATGATATAGATCACATTAACCAGGAAACAACGCTTGACCATTGGGTAGAGAATTGAATTTTCAGACGCTTGCTTTCGGAGTGCGATACCGATGAACCATAGACCGCTGATCAAGGTCATTGATATAGCTGTCTCTTTGGTCAAGTAGCCAAGAGCAAGAAACAGAGCCGCCCCACAAAAGAATGCGTTCTTTGTAAAATTAGATTGCGCTTCAGCGGCCTTAAACATCAGGAGGATCGATAGAACAAGCGATAAGACAAGCACTGGTTCCGGTTTGGATAAGGTGAAATAATTCTCCACAACTACGGGAGATAGTACATATAGCACGCCACTTGCCAGTCCCGCAACTGTGTTTCGTGAGGCCATTTCAACAAGGGCATAAACTGCTATCCCTGTGAACATTAAATTCAACCACTGCACTACGAAATAACCAAATGGAGTCCTGCCCCATAGAGGATACTGGATGGAGTAATACAGCCAATAGAAGGGACGAAATCTGCCTCTATAGGTCTCTAACTGCAGCAAATAACCTATATTGCCAACAGAAAGCTTTTCCAGAATATGGGGAGCGAGGTCAAGAGTTACGCCGTCATCCAGCAAGCCAAATTCTGAGAATGCCCAACGGGGCATCATAATCAGAGTAGTTAAAACTATTATAAGTACGTATGCTATTGCCTTGTACTTGCCAACATTCTCACTATGATCCATCGGCAGGAGACCTCCTTAATGAGCCGGCTAACCGCCGGGATAGGCCTCTTTTTGTCCAAAGTCCAATCAAGTAATTTCAACGAATAGGTTCCTCACCGCCACTGCCAGTGGTCTATTATCTGCTGGTGTGGTGGTCGCGGGTTATGGCTGATCACCTCAATCGCGTTCTCGCCCTGGCACAAGTTCAACCGAATCGGCCCGAAAGGAGCAAAGCCCTCCTGGTTCACATCCAGCGACATGATCCTCCGGCTATTGACGATCACGTCCACAGTATTCGGGCATCGGATTGAGTAGAGTTCTCCGTGTAACAGAGCCTCAGCATCATCCTGGACCTGGACGCGCATCTCGCCCCGTCCAGAGGTCCAGCGCAGCCAATCTCTGCTCAAGAAGAGGGCCAGAGTTTCATGGCACAGTATCTGTAAGAAAGCCATTCCGGACCTGCACAATTGTCCTCAACTACGTCTATCAACCTCATCCTGTTCTCGGCCAGAGTTTGAACCACTTCGGCGTATGGCACGCTGGACATTAACATCTGCGGCTCGCGTTTGTCGCTACTGTGAGTCGCGAGTGCGACTGCCGATGACGGCTGCGTGGGTGGTGACGCTCCTTTAAAAGAATCAGGGATCTGAAAAACAACTATCCCACCCGGCTTAACAACCCTCGCAAATTCCGCAATATATCTCAGTGCGCATGGTTTGGGAATGTGTTGTAGCGTGATCAGGGTAATGACAAAGTCAAACGTGTTGTCCGGGAAACAGCGTAAGTTCTCAGCGAGATTCAGATAGAAAAAGCATTTACCCTCAGACCTATCCAGGCTTTTGGCTGTTTCCACCATAGAAGGCGCAATATCCACCCCATGGACTTCCTGAAAATGCTCAGCCAGTGCTTGCGTCAGCCGGCCTACTCCGCAACCGAAATCCAAAGCCTTGCCAAAATCCAGATACACTCCCAACGAGTGCAGATATTGTAGTAAATTGCGAACATCTCTCTTCCCTGTTTCAAAGAACTCTTCAAGATCCCATTTCCCCCCCTTTTTCTCGGGATGGGTCAACACTGCCCACAAGGGATCAACTCGCCCCAGGTGATCCCACACTTGGTACACATCTTGCAAAAGCGGGGTAACGCTCTCTACTGGAAGTGAGTTTCTGCGCGAAGCCACCCCCCTATACACTTCCAACACCACTCTGGCGGTGGATGTCCATGAAAAGGCAGCAGCCCGCCTTATCGCCATATCTTTCAGAACCTCGCGACTGACCTCACCCGTAGACAACTTTAGCATAGCCTGGAAAATCTCGTCTTCCTGAAGCGGGTTCACCAGTAGTCCTGCAGAGTCAACTATTTCCGGTAGCGAGGTGGTGTTTGAGACAATCACCGGCGCTCCCTGGCTCATCGCTTCTATCACTGGGAGACCAAAGCCCTCAAACAGTGAGGGGTATATAAACGCGAAACAGTTCTGATAGAGCCACTGAAGGACTTCGTCTTCCACATAGCCCAACAGGAGCACATCCTGCCTCAGACCCAGATCGTCTATCACCTTCTCAAAATCGTCCATCAACCATCCCCTACCACCTGCCAGGACTAAGGGAAATGTCTGCCCAAGGTGCGCCTTCAGTTTGGCGTAAGCATAGAGCAAGCGTTTATGATTCTTGCGAGGTTCCACAGTGCCCACAGTTAGCCAAAAACGCTCAGGCTCAAGTGGCGGAAGACCGATAGGCCTGATGATTTTTGATCCGCCGGAGAAACGGGAGGCTTCGTATGCAACAACCACACGGTCGGCCGGATAGTGGGGAAAAATCTCAAGAAAGTTGCAACGTGTATACTCTGAGACAGCGATGATCGCGTCCGCATAAAGACTGGCGTTAAAAGCACTGGTGAAACAATTTATGCGATTTTGCTCTGTGGTTAATTCGGGATGCTCTATGAACGCAAGGTCATGAAGTGTATAGACTAAGCGGGCCTTCTTCAACTGTGTAGGACAGAAAAAGTTGTTAGAATGGATGATATCCGGATCACCAAGTTGCGTTTCAAAATCGGCTGGTGGATTGCCCCAAAAAAGCCTCACCGATTCAAACGTTCTGTGGCCCAATCCTCGCCGGAAATTAGGTTTGTCAATCTGACAGGTAGTGGTAGGCCAGTCGGGATCCCAAAAGGCATCGCCGAACGTAGGATAAAGGATATATTCATTTTCGGAGTCAACTTCTGCCAGGGCTTGGATCAGGCTGTATGCAAAATAGCCGCATCCTGCTTTCAGCCGTCCGGTCTGGCTAATATCAAACCCTATTCTCATCTTGCGAGCACTCCTTTCAGCACAGCTTGGGCATTACCGCCGATCCAGCGGGCAGTCGTCTTGAGCATACTCCGGGATATTCTCTTATTCCACCGCAGTGCGGTGTACAGAGAGAGCATCGATACGGCTACAGCAAAACGCAAGCGGGCTTCGCGACGGAAACCCTTTACATCCAAAACAGCATGGGCGTAGTTAAATAGCCAGCGGTCAGGAACTTGCCCTAATCGCTCACGCATCATATCATTGATCTCCCGATGCACTTTTATCCGTGCACCTAAGGTCTTGGTCTCAGCATAAAGCCGAGAACCAGCCAGAACCTGTTGCAAATATGCGAACCTTGCTCCTCCAATTGCCAGCCGTAGCCAGTACTCATAATCCAGACAATAATGTAACCGTTCATCTAAAAACCCGAAGCGATCAACCACTCTGCGTCGAAAAAAGACCGCTGGCTGACACAGGTAGCACACCTCTTTTAACCGGTCAAAGTTCCAGGGCTCAGTATAATAAGGCTCAATGATATTATCCTGTTCATCAATGTGATAAGCATCTCCATATACTACATCTACATCTGGATTGGCCTCAAAATATTCACATACGACCTTCACTGCGCCTGGGTAATAGATATCATCTGAGTTTAACCAGCCGATCACTTCACCAGAAGTAGCCTTCAAGCCTTTGTTAACTGCGTGAGCCTGACCTCTATCCCTCTCTGAGACCCATCGTAAGTGCGCGTCGTATCGTCTAAGAATTTCAACCGTGTTATCTGTGCTCCCCCCGTCAAAGACAACATACTCAAGACCTTGAACGTCCTGGGAAAGCACACTTTGAATGGTGCGTTCAATAAAGCGGCCTTGATTATAGGAGGGCGTAATCACGCTAACGATCAGCGACATCGTGTCCTCCTTCCCGCAGGGAGATCACTTTGTTACCAGAGACTATTTTGCAATCATAGCAGAGGCATCCTAACTCACGCTCATCGTCGTTCATCCCATATGCTTTGGGCTGAAAGGTCGGTTCAATCAAAAACTCAACAAATCCGCCGTTGGGTGGCAACGGTTGCTGGATCAACACTGTTTGTCCCTGTCTGATTTCCTGAGTTCCGAAGACCCTTTCCCCTATAACCGTACTCACAAGGACGCCACGATGTGGATGATATGGAGGGACGTGCAACACCATTTCCAGATGACGTAGGCCCGAGTCTGCGCTGCAGGTAACAATGAGCCGATTGCCTGTCCACCCATCTGGATACAATCCTTGCAGCGCATTTGTGAAAGAACGGCCCCTCTTCAAAGCATCGTGGAATATTTGTAGATATTCCCGAATCATTTCCTCCAGGCCACCAAAAGTGCTTAAATGCTCATACCCACGTTCTACCAATTGCATAACCAATTGCGGATCATTTTCTATGCGCTCAATAGCGCTTACAATCTCCGCAGGCCTTCTAGGGTCAAAGAGGAGCGCAGCATTGCCAGCAACTTCTGGCAGGCTGGTCACATTACTACATAGCACTGGTTTACCAAAGGCCATTGCTTCCAGAACCGGCATTCCAAATCCTTCATAAAGTGAGGGAAAGATAAGCGCCAGGCAAGAAGCCATCAAAGTCGCAAACTCATCATTTGGCACATAGCCCGGAAATACAACCCATTTTATAAGGCCCATACGTTCAGTTGCATCGCGTAAATATTCCATCCGTGCGCTGGGTGCACCCGTACATACCAGCTTTAGATCGGATTCAGGGTGACAAGCCTTATACATACCAAAAGCCGTCAGAAGCATACAATGATTCTTGTGCGGCCAGAAGTTAGACGGATAGAGAAGAAACCGGCCAGCCTTAAGCCCCAGGCGATCTAATACCTGGACAACTTTGTCGGGCGAAGGTTTTTCCAGCCGGCAAAATAAACGCGTATGGATTGTGACTACTCTGTCCGGGCTTATATCGCTATTCTCCAGCACAGACTTGCGAACATATTCTGAAACGCAAACGAGTTTGTCAGCCAACTTGCAAGCCTCTTTGAAATGTTTATCTCGGTAATAGCGCTCATCTGCGTTAAAGAATTGAGGATAATAGACGTATTGGAGATCATGCACGATGGAAACCACGGGTACGTGCGGCTCGTAAAAGAACGGAGCAGTGAAAGGACAAAAAAGCAAGTCTGCGCCGACTTGCCGAAGCAACCCGCTTCGTCGAGGTTGGTGAGATACTAGCCGATAGATTGATTTAAGTTTCGTCAAGGCGGGATATGGCAAGATAATGGCAAGCTTTTCCCATAATTTATTCCTTACCCTCAGAAGTTTTGGACGCAAGAGATTTCTATGGTCGGTAACACGAAAACGCCGCACGTTAGTACTCTCTAAAGAAGCCAATTCCTCATAGGCTTTATCAGACGTTAAAAGGACAAAATCCCAATTGGGAGCAGCCCGGCTGAGATGTCTAATTAACTCTACAGATACCAGTTTGGCGCCGCCGTTTTCTCCGCCTGGCAGCATAGGGGTGAGATCAACTGCCACGCGCACCCTTTTACCAGGAGGCCTTTGCTTCCCGTTCCGCTGTTGAGTCGCATCAATCTGCGGGAAGACGGGAAATGCTCGGTTCAGCATTTGCTCTAACCATTTCCATCGCCCTGCTCTGCGCAGGAGTCTGTAGGCGCGGCTGGCCCGAAGCCCCTGTACTGCGCATTGCGCTATATTCAGCTGCTCTTGTAGGATGTTGCGCTCTCCCTGCAGGCGGGCAATCTCCGCCCCCTGCGCCTCAATCACCACCAGCCGCGCCGCCCGGTCGGTCTCCACGGCTTCAAATTGCTGCCGCAGCTCCTCCCAGCGGGCCTGCCATTCGTTCCGCTGTGCCTCCAACTCCCCAACCCGGGCCCATAGTTTCTGATTCTCTTCCAGCCAGCGGTGCACCTCTCCCTGCAGGTGGGCAATCTCCGCCCCCTGCGCTTCAATGACGCCCAGGCGCGCGGCCCGATCACGCTCTGCTTCAGCCAGCAGTCGTTCCAGACGGCGCATATTTTCTAAGCGCGCTGCCCGATCAGCCTCAGACTCGGCAAATTGCTCCTTCAATGCGCGGTATTGGTCATCCAGATCCAGCAGAGCCTGCACTATCCGTCCACTGGGGGTACGACATAGTGCCTGCTCAATCTCCGCCGCCGGGAAAGTTGCGATAGGAATCCGGCTTGCGATCAGGAACATGTCATAATGGGCAAAGATTGCAGGTTCAAATGCCAGATGATTAGCCCCTATGTGTTGAAAAAACCTCCGGATGGAATTACGACTGAAGAGATAGAGATGCTCATTGGCTTTCAATTGTTCCAAAAAGCGGTCCCTGTCGGTTGTCATTTCCTCATAGGATTTTCCCTCTGGATAACAAGGGGTCTGAATAACCAAGATGCCATCAGGTTTGAGCAAGTCCATACAGTGCCGCATTGTACCTGTTGGGTCGGGCAAATGCTCCAGTACATCCATCAAAACAATGACATCCAATGACCGTAGTTTGAGACGTTGATCCTCAATAGGTCCCAGCAGCATTGGCACTTTGAAGGTCTGGCGGGCCAAGTCTACAATTGATGAGCTGAGTTCCAGACCGGTGGCATCAAAGCCTGCCCAGCGCAACATAGCCACGAATCCTCCATGGCCACTTCCAAGTTCCAACACCTTCGCCGGGGGCAGTTTGTATTTTAATAATGTTCGAAGCCAATATAAGCAACGTTCGGGAAGGTCCGTTCGTGAACGCACAATAATATCAGGATACCCTAACTGTTCTTGGTGAGAGAACCAATAGTGGCGGCCATAAAAATCATCTTCATCATCTATCACGCGTGAGATCTCAGACGGCGTCTGTTCAAAAACTAAAGTCTCACATGAAGGGCACCGAAGGTACCCCTGAGAAAAGGGAAGCAGATTCGTATTTCCACACCAGCACCCGATCCGGCTCATTCCTTCCTCCGCGCCCAGAAGATTGCTCCACTGCCATTAGACCAATCACGTTCCATTTGCAACACACCGGCCAGGACCTGGCGGAAAGCCACCTGGAACTGGGGCAAAGTCGTTAAGTATTTGTACAACACTTCACCCAATTCGCCGCCCGGCTGCTGAATATGCCACAAATGATCCAAAAAAAGAAAGAGTCGGCTGGTCATTTCTGGCATGATTGGAACGTGCTCAAGCACATCAAAGCCTGCGTCTTCCAGAGACTGAACCGAAGCCTCGGTAGGGAGTGGATTGACCAGATGATGATAAGCCACGTACTCCGCTTGTAGAGCCTCTGCGCGTTCAGGGACGCCTGCTCGATCTATTAACCCAGGCAATGTAGCCCATTTGAGAAATTTATCTGTCACCACACTCAGCAGAAACTGCCCCGCGGGACGTAAAGCGCGATAAATGCTACTCAGGACCTCTGACAGGTGATCCATATGCTCTAAAGAACAATTAGCGAAAGCGGAGGCGAAATTCTCAAGGTGCACCGGCAACTGATGAGCCGGCACCGCATACACTTCTTGGTACACGCCAGAGCCTCGCGCGGCATCGCATACGCCAGGATCTATGTCCACCCCAACCGCAGCATTTATCTGGGGCCATACCAGACGGAAAAAGCGCCCGTCGCCGCAACCGATGTCCAGCACAGGCTCAGGTAGGCTGTATCGTTGGTAAGCAGCATATTCCCACGCTCGCCAGATACACATTGGCGGAATGTAAGAGTAAAGCTGGCTAACTGCATCGTAGCCAGTCAGAACTTCTTCCAAAAACAGAAGTCTCTGCTTCATTAGCGTTTTCACCGTTCACTAATTTAGGACGCCAGGCCTCAAGTGTCACCCTGTGATTTCTTTCCCTCAAACACTATGATCTTCCGCGGTGCTGGATCCGAAGAAAGGATTGTGTAATTCTTGAAATAACGCTTCATAGCCGTGACAAAATTTTCGAGCTTGTACCAAGGTATCCTTTCCGGTGACCACAAGGAGACATGATAATCGTCCGCTGGGACGAATTCAACAATCGCCCTGCGTTTTGTAAATCTACTTATACCATACGCAATGGCTTCAAAGCTAACGTGTCGCTTAAAAACCAAATGGTGCACTAGGGCCATAGCTAAAGCGGTGTCACACGCCAATCGGTCTGGCGCCGAAGGTATACTGTTCACGATTCCTGACTCTCCCATAGGCCAGAGAAAATCCATATATAACACCAAGATATTCAGTCTCGAACGCCGCGTCTGGCAAAACAACTCATTCACACAGGTTTCTTCAATATCCACTGCAACTACCTGCTTGCCCAAACGAGCGCAGATTTCGCTATGCAACCCCCAATTGCACCCGATATCTATAACTGTTGAGCGCGGGTCAACAGTGATCAAATCGTGAACAATGCGATCTTTGGGACGAGCCTTATCAAGCTCTGCTAAGCTGTTAAGGCGAGGCTGCTCATATTGGACCCACTCTCCTTCAAATCGCGGCATAGACAAGCTAGCCACATAGTCTGCTAGGCTCTCAAACACCTGCCGCGGCGAAGAGCGGCCTCTATTCTGCCAAATGAGGTATGGTTGTTCTGGAAAGACCTGGGTCCAGGGTAATTCTAAGAGGTAATTGCCCACACCCACAATATGTTCACGGAGCAGAGATCGGGCCAGTTTGGCTTGTCCTAGTGAAAACAAGACTAGTGGGACAAGAAAGTACTTGCGAAACTCAGAATACCAGAAGTCCCAGTTTAACTCAGAAATTGGTCGGATGGAACCCCAATCAATGACATAAGGCTTTGTGGCATCAAAAAGCACGTTCCAAGTATGGGCATCTTTTAGACAGAGGCCAGCATCGGCCAAGGCAGTTGCCACCCTTAGATAGCATAGTGCCGCTTCTCTTAGAGCTTCTGCTGGCCACTCGGCTCTCAAGGTCACGAAAGGTACTCGCTTGTGTTCAAGAATCAAAGGGAACTCAGGCATTGTGTAATTTGTTCTCCACGTGTGGATCAGTCCTAATTCAAACCATCGGTTTTTCTCTGCTAATGAAAGCACTTGTAGTGTGCTGTCCACATAAGGTGGGAATATACCGCGCAAGATGCGTCCCTGATACCTGAAGATGCGCCCCACTGGATCTACAGCTGAACCTGGCTCAAACTCACATTCGGCTCTAGATAGCTCCATATTTTCGTGGAAGATCATCCTCCTCCTCATTCTCTGATAGGAGAGTCATCAGAATATACCAAGATGAAGCGATCCTCTCCAACTATGGCTCGCACCTGATTGCGTGCGGCGCGATATGGGTTGACAGCAGCGCAGATTACAGTACCGTGATGCCGATCGAACAAAGTTACCTACAGCCCGCGCTCCAAGAGCAACTCAACGAGAATTTCGGCGATTGTAGACTTTCCCGCACAAGGCAGCCCGGTAAGCCAGACACAGGGTCTGATCTGCCAGGCGCAACACCTCCTCGGCCACCGACCGGGTATATACCCGCGCCGGGATGCTATCCGGCAGACCGTTTGGATAGCGGGTAGGAATGTAGTAGCCATCCAGAGGAGCCACCTCTTCCCGCAGCCGCTCAAAGTCGGCATCGAATTCGGCAGCCCAGCGACACAATGCCTCCACCGAATGGCCGACCACAAACTCTTCACCCTGGGCGTAGATGAAGGCTTTGAGCGCCTTCTCGGCGATCTGCTGGGCGACGAAACAGGCCAGGTGATAACTTGCTCCATCAAAGAGCAATTGGGCGCCTTGCCGATCCGCTTCCGCCTGCTCCAACCAGCGCAAACCCTCCAGCCGGGCATCACGCCTCATACAGCACCTGTCCCTCCTGCAAAGCCCGCCGCACCAGCGGGGTATGGGCCATCCGTTCCATCTCGGCCGGCGTATAGACCAGCAGATCAACCGCGACCCGGGGTTGGAGACGACGATACAATTCCACCGTGCGCTCCAGAAAGCCGAGCGGGGTATCCCACACGATCAACAAATCCACGTCGCTGGTCAGATCACCCTCACGCTGCGCCAGGGAACCGAATAGGATCACGCGCTGGACGCCCAATGCTGCGGCTTCCATGGTCAGCCGCTCAACTTCCTGTCGGAGGGTTTTTCGATGGGCTTCCCGCCGACGCTGCAACGATCGCCGAATGCTCAACGGATCGCGCTGCTCCATATCATCGCTCTCCACCCATCCGGTCAAACATTCGCCTGCTGATACCGCCTCACCACATCCGCCGCCGGCCCCAAGGCCCGAACCTCCCCGCGATCCAGCCAGGCAGCCCGTTCGCATATCGCCTGTACCTGGGCCAGGTTGTGAGAGACCAGAAGCACGGTGGCGCCATTCTGTCGGAATTGCTCCATCCGGGCCTGGCACTTGCGGCGGAATGCTTCATCTCCCACCGCCAGGATTTCATCCACAATCAGAATCTCCGGCTCCCACGCCGTGGCGACGGCAAAGCCCAGCCGTGCCATCATCCCCGTGGAATAGGTCCGCAGGGGAGCGTCAATGAAATCCCCCAGTTCGGCAAACTCTACAATTTCCCAGAAACGGGCCTCAATCTCCCGCCGCGAGTGGCCCAGCATGGTGGCATTGAGATAGACGTTCTCCCGCCCGGTCAGTTCAGGGTGGAAGCCGGCGCCGATCTCCAAAAGGGGTGCCACCCGCCCTTTCACCCACACCCGTCCCTCGGTCGGTCGCAGCACCCGGGCGATTGATTTCAACAGAGTGCTCTTGCCGGCCCCGTTGCGGCCAATGATGCCGAAAATTTCCCCTTTGCGGACGCTTAGAGTGACTCCCCGCAGAGCCCAAAGGTCGCGGTGGTTGACCCGTCGCTGAAGGCGGCGGATCATATACTCTTTGAAAGAACCCACCGGCTCCGTCGGCACGCGGTAGCGCACCGAGACGTTTTCCAGACGGATGACAACTTCAGGTTCCGATACAGTTGCGACTACGGCCAGGCCGACCATCACCGTGGTTTCCAAATTTCCCACTCCTCATATCCGGTAAGCAATTTCGTCGGCCCGAGAAGTGAAGAGGATCCATCCGATTACCAGCATCCCCACCGCGGCCACAATAGCGCCCAGATGAGTGTTGGGGCCCGCCATCCATCCCGCGTGTATCGGTGCTCTGAAGACCTCTACCAGATGGTGCATTGGGTTCAGATTGAGCACCCAGCGCCACGTCTCGGGCAGAATTTCTGCCGGATAGAGAATGGGGGTCAAAAAGTACCAGGCCATCAGCGCAACCTGGTACATATCCACCACGTCGGGGAATGAGATGGCGAGGGTGGAGAGGGCCAATCCCAGGCCAAGGGCAAACATAGCCGTCAGCAGGACCGGCACCGGCAGCCAGATCAGAGCCGGTCGGAATGGAACGCCGGTCAGCGCCATAATGAGGGCCAGCGGGACCAGCGCAAGGACCAGGTTCACCAGGCCGGTACCGAGAGCCGAGAGGGCGAAGATGGTCCGGGGGAGGTAGATTCGGTTGAGGAGCGCCCCACCCCAAACCAGTTGATTCATCGCCGCTGTAGTGCTCTGGGCAAAAAAGTTCCACAGCACCAGGGCCGAGAGCACGTACACCGGATAGTGAGGAAGGGTAACCCGGAAAAGGTGGGAAAAAACCAGGCTGAGGACGATCATCATCATCAGGGGGTTCAGCATCGTCCAGGCCACGCCCAGCACCGAACGCTTGTAGCGGGATTTGATATCCCGAGAGACCAACTGAACGATCAGGTCGCGATAGCGCCAGGCCTCTACCATTTCCTCCCACCAGGACGGCGGGCGGCGGGCCGAATCGTAGATCATGGGGGTGGTGAGTGGAGATGTGAGATGACCGGTCATAGAAGGCCCCTCAGTGCAAGTCTCTGTGACAGACATTCCGCTTCGCTCGGCTTAACGGATGAAAGTCCTACAGGCTTCTACCGGTTCAGTCGCATACTTTGAACGCAGGCGCAGGTGCGATCCGACACGCGGCCGAATTTCAAACGCGCCCACAAGCGGATCGCCGAAGCGCCGAGTTATCGGCAGGTGCTCGTCGAATTCGCCCCCCGCAAAAGGATGGAAAACGGGCATATTTAAGTATATCCGGAATCCTGTATTGCGCAAGTTTTGCCCAGGCGGCGGACCGAATCCGCCCGCCGCAGGACGGGCGGGTGGTCTGAATCCCGCTACCGGATCACCCCCTCTGCCCACATCTCTCCCTCCCGAATCTCCAGCGCAGTGAAGACGACGGGCAACGGCCGGTTGGAGAGGTCCACCTGCTGGTAGACTGCATCTTGGATGGCCTGAAGGACAAATCCCGGCACCGGCGCGCCCGCTACTCCCAGTTCCGTCAGCCGAACAATGGGAATCCCGTTCTCCAGGTGCATGGTCGCCCGGCCGTGGATGGAAAGTTCCAGCCCCAGCACTATCGCAACTCCCCACGCCTCTATCTCGCCGGGGTGAAACGCAATGCGCGGATACCGGAAGGGAACCTCGGGGCGACGGTCCAGAAACCAGGCGATGGTCTCGGCCGCCTCCTGGTCGGTGATATGCAGTTCAAACGTCTCGCCGCTGTGCCCACCTTCTATCAGACGGTTCCGCAGGTCGGCCAGATCGGATTCCAGAATGGGCTGCGCCTGATAGAGGGGGCCCGTCGGGCGGAGGGCCGACGCCCAGGCCAGGACGGCGGCGACGGTCAGGGCCAGAGCAACGTAGAAGTGAGGGGAACGGAACACGCCACGCATATCACTTCCCCCACCATTCCCGCAGCAGAGCCAACCCCAGCGGGAGCAGGACCACGAGACAGACCACCGCCCACAGCGCGACCGCCCGCTCCACCGGCACCTCCGGCAGCGCCGGATACAGATAGGCCTCTTCCCCCGCCAGCCGTCGGGAAATGATGCGCAGGCCCCAGGCCGCCGCCGCGCCCCACACCATCAGCAGCGCCAGGAGGCCCACCGCAATCCCCGTCCCCACCACCCGCGTCTCCTGCACAATCCCGAAGAACGGGGTCCCCGAGAGCGCCGACCAGAGAAGAATCCCACCGTTCCATATCCCGTGTTGGACCAGGGCCAGCCCGAATCCAGCCGCCCAGCGCGGGGGACGCTCCTCCCTCCGGCCCGGAGCCAGCGCGTACCAGGTCAGGGCCGTCAGACCGGTGCCCAGGGGATGGACAGCACTCCCCAAAGCCCGGACAGCCAGTACACCTCCCCACTCATCCCCCGCCATCTGCACGTACACCAGGTTTTCCAGGACGGCGAACCCTGCGCCCGCCGCCGTCCCCAGAAGAAATGCTTCCCGCCAGGAGAGCAGAGGCTGGCCATCCCTCCGCCCCCAGAGCAGGGGCAGGAGCACGACCGATTTGACCGTCTCCTCCACCAGCGGGACCCAGACCGCGTAGTTCAGAAGCGCAAGCAGGAAGATCGGACGGGTCAGCGCCCGGGCCACCTTCTGCCCTGCCAGCAACCGGACGACTTCCTCCACCGCCCGGCGGATCGGTTCACCCAGGTCCAGAACCCCCCACAGGACCGCGTAGGGGAACAGCCATTCCAGCATCAGCGCCAGCAGAACGGAGACCGTGGCTCCAGCGCCGAAGGCGACCATCGCCCGTCGCCATGTAAGCCCTCCGGGGCGGGCGTCCACCGCCCAGGCAACGGCGGCAATAGGGGCCAGCGCCGCCGCCACCAGGATGAATAGGGGCGCCAGCAACACACCCGCCACCCGGATTTGCGCCAACCCCAGCCCGGTCGCCATCGCCACCACAAAGCCGCCGACCAGCGCCCAGACCGGGGGGAGACGGAGGGGACGAGAAGGCTTCCCCTGCAGCGCCTGTATCCCGTGCCAGAACATCCCCCCGCCGCAGACTGCCCCCACGCTAAAGGGGATGAGCACAAAGAGAGTATCCTCCACCGTGGAACGGGCGGAGGACAGGATGCTGATCACCACACAGCAAAGCGCCACCCCCATAAGCAGCGTGGGAGACGCCAACAGGAGCCCCCACAACAGCACCAGCGTCTTCGCCCAGCGGGGGACACCAGCCTGAAGAGGGGATGAAGATACCTCCGGTTCGGTGGTCGTTTCCCCCTCCCTTTCAACCCCTTCCGGTTGGAATCGGTCATCCAGTGACTCTCTCATCCGACCTTCCTCTCTGCGGATAGGACGCCGATGAAATCGGATAGACGTGGCGCAGGCTGTTAGCCTGCCCATCAACAGGCCTGGCGGCCTGCGCTATCTGCCCCCCACAAATTCTCCAGAGGCCACATCAAGACCAGTCCTTACTCCCACTTCTCCAGCCGCGCCTTCCACTCCTCCGAGACCGCGCGCAGGTACTCCAGCCGCCGCTCAATCCAGATGACTACCGCCAGAATCACCAAACCGGGCACGCCGAACGCGATCCAGGCGTTGGTCACCGTAAAAAGTTGCCGCAATAACTGGCCGGTCACGGCCAGGACCACCCCCATCGTCCCAATGTAAAGGAACTGCCGCTGCCGTCGGGCACTCCCCCACCAGACCAGCAACAGCCCCTCCGCGCCCATCAGCAGCCCGTAGGGCCAGCCGTTGGCCTCCGCCAGTGACTGGTAGAAGGAAGTGCCCAGGAGCAGAAGGACGGCCAGTCGGTCAATCCAGCGCCCCAGGGTCCGGCGCCCCTGCCGCCACTCCAGCCATCCGACCCCCAAGAGGTACAGTCCGGCAGGGACGGCGTACCACTGCACCTCCCGCCGTCCCCAGACCAGGAACCACTCCAGGCTCCAGGCGATCAGGAGCATCGCCACCGCCCCGTATCCCCGCCAGTACCAGCGGCGAACCAGCGACGCGGCCAGGTACATCAGGCCGGTGAGCGCCAGCACCAGCACCACCATCTGCACCAGAAGGATATCCTCGCCGGTGGGGAAAGGGTAGCCCAGGAGCGCGCGCACCAGCCACCGCCAGACCTCCAGCCCGGCGGCCAGCGCCCAAGCGATGGCCGTAGCGGCCAGAATCTGACCGCCGACCTCCAGCGGCTCCTCCAGCACGTCCCAGAAGCGCGTCCCTTTTCGCCCCCGCCGTAAGTACTCCATCCAGTACCCGACCGTGCCGTAGGCCAGGGCCAGCAGCGCCAGGGCCACCGGAACATCCGTCTCTGGGGCAGCAACCCAGAAGAGCCGCTCCACCAGCGCAACGAACCCCAGCGCGGCCGCGCCCCAGGCCAGGGATTTCCGCCCCCACACCATCGCCAGAGCCGCCAGCAGAACGGCGTGAGCCAGACTGATGAGCGTCCCCGGATGGGCGTTGCGGACGCCAACCATCTGGACGGCGGCCACGTCCCAGAGCAGAAACCAGAAGAAGGGGCGCGACCAGCCGGGCCAGGCCATCCGGCGCTCACCGAAGGGCGGGGCTTCTCCCCACCGGCGCTGGACGGCCAACCCTCCCAGTGCCATCAGCAGGGTGACTGGGAGAAAGGCAAACGCCCGCCAGGCCGGGTCGCCCAGGCGGGCCGGCCAGGGGGAGGGCAGAGGGATCAGCCCCAGCGCCGCCCCCGCCACCGCACTCCACCAGGCGCCGTGGACTGCCGCCAGGAGCGCCACCAGCCAGCCCCGCCGCCGGAAGTGGGCCAGGGCCCAGCCGCAAGCAAGGGCGGCCAGCAGAAAGGCCAGCATCCGCCGGAGGGGAAAATCCCACGACCAGGCAATGGCCGTTACGACACCCAGCGCGGCCACCAGATACGGCGCCAGGGGCCACCAGCCCACCAGTCGCCGAGCCGCCTCGGGCAGCCATCGGCCCGGCGACTCCCACGGGAAAGGTGCCCTGTCCCCCAGATACCGCTCCAGAACCCACCCCAGCCCGCCCGCCGCCAGAATGCCCGGCCACAGCGCCAGCCCCCAGTCGGCCCAAGGAATCCAACCGGTCCGGTCCAGGGCGACGATGTAGGGAACCGGCGCTAGCCCCATGGCCGGCATCAGGAGGAGCGGCTCCCGTAGCCAGAAGGCGGAGAGGCCGTAGAGGACCGCCGCCGCCCCGAACGTCCACGCCGCCGCCAGCGGCTCGTACCCGGCCACCGGCAGCCCCAGCGCCAGAACGGTGTAGGCGACGATCATCCACGGGGGAGCGTACCGGCGGATGGGGAGACGGCGGAGCGCCCAGGCAATGAGCAGATAGGCAGCCGCCAGTCCCACCAGCCACAGGCCGCGCCAGTCGGGCGGGAACTTCCGCTCGGCCAGCGCCAGGAGGAGCGCCCCAGCCGGGCAAGCCGCCGCCGGATACCCCCAGGCCGGCCCCTTCAGGACCCAGGCCGAAACCAGCGCCAGCCCCATATCCCAGAGCAACGCCAGCGCCAGCAGCGGACGGTCGGCGCTGACCACCGCAGTGCCGGCAATCGCACAGGCGTATGCGGCCAGGTAGGCGGGAAACGCGTCGGCGGGCTGAACGCGGCGCAACAGGCGCGCCAGGATGAAGAGGACCGGCGAGAGAAGCAGAAGCAGGACGCCGAAGTGAGTCTGCGGGAGGTGGGGGTAGAAACGGGCCAGCAGGTAGAGCCCCCAGACGGGAAACAGGAAAGCGGCAGGGTACAGGAAACGGGCCGCCGCCCCACCCGTCCGCCCCCGCCGATGGTCGGCGAAGGCAGCAGCGGCGTAGAACGCCACCCCCAGGCCGAAGGTACCGCTGGAGGTCTTCGGGTCTCCGGCCCCCCAGAGGAGCGCGAGGGGGAGCAGCAGATGGGCCGTCACCTCCGGCGGGGTTCGGTAGGGGCGCCGGAGGGCCAGACTCGCCAGCCACAACAGCCCCGCTAATACAACCTATGCCAGCGCGTAGCGGGGTGCCGGAGGCGGCTCCCAGATGTACCAGCCCTGATGGGTGAGCAGCGTCCAGGGAGCAATAAGAAGCGGGGAAGCGATCCAGAGGAAAACCGGACGGCGAAACATTCGGGCCGACGCCGCGTACAGGGCAACTATCATCAGTAACGCCACGATGGACCAGTTCTCCCGAACCGGCCCGCCGCCCAGAATGAGCAGGTTGCGCACCAGGGCCAGGAAGACGGCCCCACCAGAGACGGCCCAACCGGCGATCAGCAAGGGACGGCGGTAAATCGGCCAGGCTCGCCCGGCCAGGGGCTGACGGTCGCGCAGGGCGAAGAGCGCCCGTTCCATCAGGACGTAGGCCACGGCCAGCAGAGCGGCTTTGACCGCCGAGGAGCCCCGTCCCTGGCTGTAGGCAGCGGCCAGCAATCCCCCGGCCCCGACCCCCAGCCAGGCCGCGATGTGGGCATAGAAAGCCGCCACCGCCGATGAGGCCACCGTCTCCCCCACGATACGGACGGCCGCTGACTCCCGGGCCCCCCGGTACCAGGCCGATGTCCCGTAGGCCAGCATCAGAATCAGATGCCCCCCGGCGGCCCAGAGGAGCGTGGGGTCGCTTTCGGGAGCCTCGGAGACCCGCACCCAAAGTCCCACAAAAGCGACAAAGGCCACCACCTGGGCCGCGCCGTAGAAGGGCATCAGGAAGGACCGCTCCACTCCCCGCCGGACCTCCAGGTACGCTCCGATCAGCAGGTAGAGGGCCGGAGGGACGGTCAGCGCCACTGCGAGCGGGTCGGTGGGAAATCCCAGATGGTCCAGGAACAGGCCGTACCCGAAGGGGAGGACCAGCCCGCCCACTGCCAGCCACCCCGGCTGGCGCAGAGATACGGCGTAGGCGAAGGCCAGGGCAGAGACTGCCAGCAGATTGAGAGCCACCGGCAACCGGTCGTAGTGATAAAGGGAAAGGACGACGCCGCTCACTCCGGCCAGGATACTGGAAATATGCCAGGGGAGGCGGTAGGCCGGGTCGCGGCGGGCCAGCCAGAGACATAGCCAAAGGAGGAATGCCGCCAAGCCGGTCATCGCCAGTCCCTGCCAGGCGTCCACCGGGCGGATGACTTCGTGCCAGAAGAGGCCGAACCAGAGAGGCAGGGGGAGAGCCGTGATCCAGTGGAGGACACTCCGGCGGGGGAAGAGGCGGTTCAGGCCGGGGTGCTGGCCGCTGTGGGCCAGCGCTGCCATCCAGCCGGAGAGGGCGATGGTATTCCCCAGGGTGTAGAGGAGCCAGCGGCGGTCTTCCACAAAAAGCGGCGGGAGCAACGCCAGCCCGCTCAGGGCCAACGTGCTGCCGTAGAGGTACGAAGTGTATCGCTCTGCCCGCCGCAGGAGAAGGGCCAATTCCAGGTGGAGTAGGGCCAGGGAGGCAGGGGGGAGGCCGTACTCGGCCAGTTCCAGCCCCAGAGTGGAGGCACCGGTGGCCAGTGCGGAGAGGGAGAGCGCGCTGGCCAGGGGAAGGAGGCGGGGCTGCTCCCAGAGGGCGGCCGCCAGCGCGGCCGCGACGGCCAGGACGGCGTGGGTCGCCGAGGCGGCGGCCATATCCGTCAGCCCCCACCCGGCCGCCAGCACGCCCAGCCCCACCGCCCAGCCCAGGAGGACGCGCGCCAGAGAAGCCCGCGCGTTCCCGTCCGCGCGCGCCAGACGGAACCCCACCGTCTCATAAACCAGAGTCCAGAAGGCCAGCGCGGGCGCGTGCCAAGCCGCCGGCGCCCCCATTGGCTCCAGAACCAGCGTCAGTGTGGTAAAGGAGGCCAGCGGCAGCGCCGCGCAGGTGACGGAGAGGAAAATCGGCTGGAGGGAGCGCGCCGTTGCCAGCCCGTAGGCCGCCGCCGCCAGCCACCAGTCCAGAGCCAGCGCCACCCGGAACGGGAACCGGTCGCCCTGACCGGCCAGCCAGAAGCCCAACATCAGCAGAGCGGCCGCCAGCGAAGTCAGCAGCGCCAGGTGGCGGAACGGGCGCCGCAGGATAGTCGGCCAGCGGGCCTCCAGCACCAGCAGGGCCAGCGCCAGCCCGCCCAGGTATGGCGACCAGACGTCAGAAGAGACTCCCACCAGTTGGAGGGACGCGCAGAGCAGACTCCCCAACGCCGTCCCCAAGAGATACCCGAAGAACTCCGCCCGCACCCGCCAGGCAGTGATGCTATAGGCCACCAGACAGATGGCAGAGGTCAGCCACCAGACCTCGGCCCAGGCCTCCCTGGGGAAAATACCGCCGGAGAGGTAGATAGCGTAGAAATCCACTGGGACCAGGAGGGAGGCGGAGGCAGTGAGGGCGATTCCCGAGTTGCGCAGCCTCATCGGCCCCCGGACGTACCAGCCCAGGCCGTAGAAGAAGAAGGTGAAGGCAGAGAGGATGGCCACCTGGCCCCAGGGGGAGAAGCGCTCCCAATTGTAGATGACCAGGGTGACCGCCGAGGCAAAAATCAGAAAGGCGCCGATGAAGAGGAGGGTGCGGAGGGTGCGTTCGGAGAGGAGAGTGCGCCAGACCAGGTCCCAGGTGAGCGGCTCCCTGGGCGGACGGGCAGGAGGTGCGGCGGCAGGGGGCGCTTTCGGGGCTGGAACCGAACGGGGGCGCGCGGGGGGTGGGCGCAGGCCCAGCCGGGCTTCCACACCGGCGATGGCCCGCTCCAGTTCGGCCACCGCGCTCTGAAAACCCTTCTCGTCGGTCCAGGCGCCCGCGTCATTGAGCCGGTCCGCCTCTTGCCGTGCATCCCGCAGGAAGGCCAGGTATGCCGATCCCTGGAGAGGGGTTGCTGATGGTAACGCAACGCCGCTTTCCATCGCCTCGTTCAGGCGGGCGCGTCGAGCGGCGATGGCCTCTTCCAGTTGCCGGAAGCGCTCCAGGGCCGCCTCGGGCCTTATCCAGCCGCGTCCCTCCCACCGGCGCAGGGAGCGGCGGAGTTCCTCCAGGTGGGCCAGTTCCTGGAAAATCTCCCGGGCCTCTTCGGGGGTCGGCGGGGGTGAGCGCAGGCCCAGGGCGACCTCCAGTTCCCGGGCGCGGCGAACGTAGCGGGCCCGCAACCGCTCCCGCACCATCCGGGGCACATCTGACCATTCCCACTTCTCCAGTTCCGCCAGCAGATAGCGGATGTGGGTTAGTTCCTCCGTCGCCTCAGACAGCCCGGAGAACCCGCAATCGGGGCAGGGTGCCGAAGGCGTCCAGCCATCCCGACCACACCGCAGGCATTGCATCTCACACCTCGCCCCTCCCGTTTCACTCTTCCCGTTTCACCCCTCACGCTTCACTCTTCCCGTTTCACTCTTCCCGTTTCAGCCTCACTCCATCCCCATCGCCAGCATCTGAGAGATGACCACCCGCTGAATCTGGCTGGTCCCCTCCACGATCTGCAGAATTTTGGCGTCCCGCATCCACTTCTCCACCGGGTACTCCCGCATATAGCCGTAGCCGCCCAGAATCTGCACCGCGTCTGTGGTGATGCGCATGGCGGCGTCGGCGGCGAAGGCTTTGGCCATACTGGCCGTGATGTTGGCGGGCATCCCCTGGTCCACCATCCACGCCGCCCGCCAGGCCAGCAGGCGGGCCGCGTCTACCTCCGTCGCCATGTCCGCCAGCAGGAAGCGGATAGCCTGCTTGGTGATGATAGGCTTGCCGAACTGTACCCGCTCCCGGGCGTACTGGAGCGCGTACTCGTAGGCGGCCCGGGCCACCCCCACCGCCATCGCCGCCACCATCGGGCGGGTATGTTCAAAGGACTGCATAGCGATATAGAAGCCCTGTCCCTCTTCCCCGAGGCGGTTCTCCACCGGTACCTCCACATCTTCCAGGATGACGTCGCCGGTGTGGGAGGCGCGCATCCCCATTTTCTTCTCCTTCTTCCCCGCCGAGAGGCCCGGCATTCCTTTCTCCACGATGAAGGCTGTGATGCCCCGGTGGCCCGTCCCTGGCGCGACGGTGGCGAAGATGACGTAGAGGTCGGCGATGCCGCCGTGGGTGATGAACCGCTTCTGGCCGTTCAGGATATACCGGTCGCCCTTACGGACGGCAGTTGTGCGGAGCGACGCTGCGTCCGACCCGGCCTCCGGTTCGGTGAGGGCGAAGGAGCCCAGATAAACGCCCTCGCAGAAGCGGGGGAGGTAGCGGGCCTTCTGCTGAGGCGTTCCCACCAGCATGATGGGCACCGCTGCCAGGCCGGCGCCGGCGATGGCCGTGGCGATGCCCAGACATCCCCAGGCCAGTTCCTCCGCCACCAGGCAGGCGACGATAGCGCTCGTCATCCCGCCCCCGCCGTACTCCTCTGGGTACTGGAACGAAGTCAGCCCGACCCGTGCCGCTTTCTCCATAATGGGCCAGGGCATCTCCTCCGTCTCGTCGTAGTGGGCGGCCACGGGCCGGATTTCCCGCTCGGCGAACTCGTGAGCCAGCCGCCGGATGCGCTCCTGCTCCTCGGTGAGTCGGAAATCTATCATCGCACCCCCTTTTTACTCTAATTTCCCCCTTCACGAATTCCTCAGTGCCCGCCGCAGAATCTTCCCCACCAGCGTCTTGGGCAACTGGTCCCGGAACTCCACCGACTTGGGCACCTTATAGGCTGCCAGCCGTTCCTTGCAAAACTGGATCACTTCGGCCTCATCCAGATGGACATCCTCGCGGGGCACAATGTAGGCTTTGACCGCTTCCCCCCAGTACGGGTCGGGCACGCCCACCACCGCCACCTCCCGCACCCCGGGATGCTGGTAGAGCACCTCCTCCACCTCGCGCGGGAAGACTTTGGCCCCGCCGCTGATAATCATATCCTTCTTCCGGTCCACCACGTAGAAGAAACCCCGCTCGTCCATATAGCCGATATCGCCGGTGTGGAGCCAGCCGTCCCGCAAGACGTTGGCGGTCTCGGTGGGCATCTGCCAGTACCCCTTCATCACCTGCGGCCCCCGGACAATGATTTCTCCCTCCTCACCGGGCGGCAGAATTTGCTGACCCGTCTCCACGTCCACGATGCGCACATCGGTATTGGGGACAGGCAGGCCCGTACTGCGCAGTGGCGTCTCCCCCACCAGCGGGGTCAGGTGAGTGACCGGTGAGGCCTCCGTCATCCCGTACCCCTGGACCATCCGGCAGCCGGACCTCCGCTCAAACTCCCGCTGGACTTCAGCAGGCAACGGGGCCGCCCCGCTCAGGCAAAAGCGCAGCGAACTCAGGTCGTACCGGCCCAGGTCCGGGTGGTGATTGATGGCGATGTACATCGTCGGCACGCCAGGGAACAGAGTCGGACGGAGTCGGTGAATGGTCCGCAGGACCTCCTTCACATCCCAGCGGGGGAGCAGAATCATCGTCGCACCCAGAAGGACGGCTAAGTGCAGACAGGCGGCGATGCCATAGAGGTGGAAGAAGGGCAGAACGCAGAGGATTTTGTCCTCCCCTTCCCGCAAGACGGGCTGAATCCAGGCGTGGGCCTGGGTGATATTGGCGACCAGGTTGCGGTGGGTGAGCATCGCGCCTTTGGGGACGCCCGTCGTCCCGCCGGTGTACTGCAAGAGCGCCAGATCGTCCGGCTCAACGCTCACCGACGGCGGCGTTTCCGGCGCGCCGCGCAGCAAACTCCCCCATTGGTAGTCCCCTGGAGCCACGGCTACCCGGTCCCCGGCAGCCCGCTCCTTCAGGAGTGCATAAAGCCAGCGGGCGGGGATGCCCATGTACTCCTTAATTTCCGTGACGATGACCCGCCGCAGCAGCGTCTCTCCCCGAATCTCCTGCACCCGGGGGTAGAAACGGGAGAGGACGACCAGAGTCTCCGCCCCGGCATCGTTCAGGTGGTGGGCAATCTCGCCGGGGGCATAGAGGGGGTTAACCGGGGTGACCACCGCCCCAGCCTTCCAGGCCCCGAAGTAGGCGGCGACGAACTGAGGGCAGTTGGGCAGTAGCAACGCCACCCGGTCGCCGGGCCGAACCCCCAGACCGATCAGGGCATTGGCAAAACGGTTGGTCATCCGGTCCAACTCCCGGTATGTCCAGCGGTGCCCATAGAAATAGACGGCGGTCACATCCGGGGATCGGGAGGCGGTGCGCTCAAAGATAGCGGTGAAAGGGATATCGGGGATTTCTATCTGATGAGGGACACCCGGGTCGTAGTGGGCAAGCCACGGCCGTTCCATCATCTCCTCCTTTCCAAAAGGCGGGAAACAGGAAACAAAAAGCAGAAGCCCCTCTGATATCCGGCGTCCGGCATCGGGCGCTCTGCGCGCAACGCCCCTTATCTCTGCGCCGAAATGGACGTGCTTTGTCGGCTTGACCCTATCCGGGGAGAAAGATACCGTGCATCGCCACTCATTGGTACCGATGATATCGTCGGAAAACCTCGCCCACGCTACGGCCCTCATGCACCCGCAGAATGACCTCACCCAGCAGCGGGGCTACCGATAAAATCTTCATATTCGGCAACCGCTTCTCCGGCGGAATGGGAATAGAGTTAGTGGTCACAATCTCTTTGATATTCAGGTCCCGCAGACGCTCCACCGCCGGGTGAGCCAGAATGGCATGGGCAAAGCAGAGGTAGATATCGCGCGCCCCGCTCTCCCGGACGATCCGCACGGCGTTCACAATAGACCCGGCCGTATTCACCTCATCGTCCACAATGACGGCGTCCTTGCCCGCCACGTCCCCCACGAGCGTCAACGCTTCAGTATCGCGGGCCACCCGTCGCTTCTCCACGATAGCCAGCGGCAGTTCCAGTTCTTCAGCAAAGTTGCGCGCCTTTTTGGCAAAGCCCAGGTCCGCCGAGACCACCACGGCGTTCTCCAGTCGCTTCTCCCGCAGATAGTCAGAGAGTATGGAGAAGGTCGTCAGTGCGTCTCCGGGGATGCTAAAGAATCCCTGAATCTGGTCGGCATGCAGGTCCAGGGTGATGTACCGGTTGGCCCCAGCGACACCGATGATATCAGCGATCAGACGGGCGGTGATGGGCACCCGGGGCTGGTCTTTCTTATCCGACCGCGCGTAGGCCAGGTACGGGATCACCGCCGTGATCCGGTCCGGGGAGGCCCGCCGCAGTGCATCCAGGAAGATGAGCAGTTCCATGATGTTCTCGTTCACCGGCGAGGAGGTCGTCTGAATCAGGAAGACATCCTGCCCGCGAACGCTCTCGTGGAGACGGACGAAGATGTTCTCGTTGGGGAATCGGATAATGTCCCGTCCAGAGAGGGGAATCCCCAGGTAATCGCTGATTTCTTTGGCCAGTTCCGGACAACCGCTACCGCTGAACAGTTTGATCATGCCGTGCATCCTCCGCTCCTCTGGTATCTGCTGCGGCTTCAAGAAAGGCCGCCGCATTCCTGCTCTCTTCTTCATTGTACCCCTGATGGGCGGAGGAGGCAAATCGGGAATCCATCACCGCTCAGTTCAGGGAGAGTTTCGCATCACCAGCGGCAGATACAGGTGCGCGCTCCAGGGGACAATGGTCCGATTCCACCGGAGCGCCGGGTCGCCCAGCAGAACGTACGTGTCCAGCATCTCTCTCTCCAGAGACACCCCCACCAGATTCAGTTTCCCGGCCAGCGTCGCCTCGCCAACCGTCCCGACGGTATCGGAAAAGACGGCCCGGAAGAAGCCCTCGGCAAGGCGACTGTGCCCGAGGCTGGTTCCCAGGCCCGTCGGGCCCCAGGCCGCCGCCGCGCCCGCATCCGGGAGGGTAACCAGGGCCTCGTCCAGCGTCGGCTCAGGGTGGTGGAACGCACCGGTAAAACAGGTCATCTCGGCCAGGACCGGATAGCGGCGACGGTTGTGGAGAGAGGGAAGGTCATCCAGGTGAAACAGTCGCTCTGTCGCCCATTGTTGCCAGGAGGAGTGACCGAAGTACTGAATGAGGAGAGCGCCTCTGTTCCAGTCGTTCAGCAACGTCGCGTGCAGGTTAGAGGCCTCGGATGCGCATGTATCTTTCGGGCAGTACCGCCGGGTCACGGTGAACGGGTCGGTCACCCAGGCCGCCGTGGCATCGGAGAGGGCTGGGAAATTTCCGGCATCGTCCGGGTCATCGGCGACCAGGAGCACCGTCCCGTTCCAGCCACCCGGGAGCGGGTGAGCCTCGTAGTCCACGATTTTCTGGACGACGGCGCGGGCTTCATCGGCTGTCTTCACTGGCAGGCGGCCCAGGAGCAGGTCAGGGAGGTTGTCGTCCCCGTCCACGCAGACGTAGCGGTTGTCGGCGGCGGTCTCCCCCACTTGTGGGTCCACGTCGGCCAGGTACGGCGGGATGAAGGTGGGGGGCGATTCGGTGCGATACCGCTTCGGGTCGTAGGAGCCATCCCCGACCAGGAGAACGTAGGTCGGGCGGGGGTTCCAGTTGGCATAAGCGTCCGCTATGAAGCGACGGATGGCCTCCGGATCAGGCCGGCCATCGCCGTAAGTGTCATAAATGCCCAGGACATTGATGACGGCGACAGAGAGACCCTGGGACCGGCGGAGGTCCACCAGGGGGCCCAACGTCTCAGCGAAGGCCGGATGGGTGATGATCAGGTCATCTGCGCCGGTCGCGCCGCCGGCAGCGCGGAAGCCCCAGAGGTCTTCCCGTGGGCGGACGCGATCAGGGGCGCGGATAGCCTCTCCGGTCGCCACCAGGTACCGACGCGGCTGATCTCCAGGGTCGGGAACGGTGACCCGATCTCCTTCTACTCGGATCGTCAGAACTCGGATGGGGCGCAGAGGGTCTGTGATATCATAGGCCCGGTAGGCGTGGGAAGGGTTGAGTCGGACGGTGTAGACCCGCGGGGTGTTTCCGGAAGAAAGAGAGGTGGCAAAAATGACCTGTTCTCCCCACGAGGCGGTGCCACTCGCCAGGCGAAAGGCGAACGCGTCCAGCCAGGCACCCTCTACACTGACGCCGGGAATGCCCGGCAGTGAGAGTTGGAGGGTGCTGGTGGAAGTCAGGACGCCCGGCGGGATACCGAGGGTCGCAGTGACCGCAGTTTTCCCATCCCATTCCACGCGCCCCAGGGAAACGCCGTTGAGGGCGACATCCACACGATGGTCGGGACTGGCCGCGACAGAAGTGTAGCCAATCAGCCAGAGGGTGAGGGTCGCGGCGGAGGAGGCATCTGCGTTGAGGGAGAAGATGGTAGAAAATACGGCGGAACGTCCCAGCGCCAGAGAGTCCCACACCCAGCGGTCGCCGTCCCGGCCTGGGGGAATTCTGGGCGTAAAGTTGAGAGGCGTGTAAATGCGGTTCCTCTCAAAAGTCTGCTCCACCCACGGGACTCCGGCGGGAAGCCCCGTCGGGTCGGTGGAGCGGGAGGACATCCGCAGGCCGGCACTTTCGCTCACTTCCAGCCGATAGACGTCCACGCCTGTCCAGCGGCTAAAGCGGGGTTCAGCGTAGAAGAGGACGGACTCGCCAGGCTCAAAGACGGCGTCCCCATCCCCTTCCCACTCGTACGCTCCTTCCTCATCACCCCGGAACAGACGAAGGTTTGCCGGATTCGCCCCTGCAAATCCCAGGGACTGGAGGTCCTGGTACGTTACCCGATAGAGACCGGGCCGGGAAATCTCCAGAAAGGCCCAGCGCGGGCCGCCCTGGGGGGAAAGCGCTTCCGCCGCAGGCCGCGCAGTAGAGGGGGCAGGAATGGCATGCTGCGGATTGAGGACGGCGCGACGCAACGCGGAAAAGAGAGGGTCGTCGCTGGAGACACCGGCGCCGGTCCCTCCGGAAAAACGGACTTCCACCCGAATGTGCCGGAAAAATTGCAGATTCCTTCCTTTGGGAAGGGCGGGATAGAAGATGAGTCGGGCCAGCCGAACGCCCCGGGCGGTGCCGATCTCCTCCAGGATAACCGGAGTTGAGGGGGGTTGAATAGCCCGGGTCGCTGGGGCGTAGGCCAGCCCTGCCGGATACCCCTCATTCCATACTACCCCGATGGGTTCCGGGGCCACAGCGATGGGAGCAGGGAGTGGGATGACGGTCGTCCGGGCGGAGAGGATACGGAGGGAGATGGTCGCGCCCGGTGGTACAGCAATCAGCGAGGAAGCAAAAGGGAGCCGCAATGCGCCGGGCCGCTCGTCGATTTCGTAGCCTTCGGCAACCAGTTCTACAGACCCATCGGGGAGCGGACGAAAATCGGGCAGAGGCGGAGTCCATTCCACTACCAGGCGATCCGGTGAACTCTCCAGCAGCGGAGGGGCCGCGCGGAGGGGAAGAAGCCAGAGGAGCAGGAGGACCAGCGCGGGGAATCTCCAGGCTCTCCACGCTCCAGTGCTGGCAACAGGTGACCTGAATTGACCGTTCATTACTGCTCCTTGTCCTGCTTCGGGCAACCTAACGGCCTGCGCTACGTCGACCAACGGAGAAGAGCCCGGGCGTTCCGCTGCAATCGCTCCGGCCCGATACGGGCAATAGGGCTACCCCCAAAACGCCGTCGGAATGACTCCTCGTCCAGCACCAGCAGGTCGGTCAGCGACGGGGCGGCCCGTTCTGGAGAGGCGGGGAAGAAATCAGCGACGGCGGTCGGATGGGCGAAGCGGCTCCATGGGCAGACCTCCTGGCAGATGTCGCAGCCGTAGACCCAGTTCCCCAGCCGGTCCCGCAGGCCGGGAGGGATATCGCCTCGGAATTCAATGGTCAGGTAGGAGATGCAGCGGCGGGCGTCCAGCGCATATGGGGCCACCAGCGCACCGGTCGGGCAGGCATCCAGGCAACGGGTGCAGGTGCCGCAACGGGACCGCATCGGCGGCCCCGTGAAGGGCAGGTCCACGTCCACCAGTATCTCCCCCAGAAACAGCCAGGAGCCGAATCGGGGATGGATGAGACAAGTGTTCTTGCCGATGAAGCCCAGCCCGGCCTGGGCTGCCAGTGCCCGCTCCAGGACGGGGCCGGTGTCCGTGTAGGCGCGGTGGCGGGCCGTTCCGCCGGTCCACTCCCGGATGAAGGCCGCCAGTTCCTCCAGGCGCGAGAGCATCCAGTGGTGATAATCTACCCCCCAGGCGTAGCGGGAGATGCGGCCGATGGGCCCGGCCTCCTTTGGAGGAGGCAGCGCGTCGCCGGGGTAGTAGTTGACGGCCACGCAGACGACGGCCCGAACCCCGGGCAGGAGGAGGGCTGGATCCTCCCGCCGGGCGACCCGGTCCGGGCGGGCCATATAGGCCATATCGCCATGGTAGCCCGCCGCCAGCCATTCCCGGTAGGCACGAACGGCCTCCGGGGGCGGGACGGGTGGAGCCACGCCCACCAGGTCAAATCCCAGGCGACGGGCCTGGGCTTGGAGTTCTTCCATCATCAGACACGGATCAACGCGGATGGGCACGGATTCTCGCCCTGAATCCGCGCCCGGCTTCACTTTAGCCCCCAGAGGGCAACCACCAGGGCAATGATAGCCAGGATGGCTGTCCCATAGATAAAGGCCTTGCGCATGGTCTGTCCTTCGCTTGCGCAGACCGTTGCGCAGCCGACAATGATTTTGGCCGGGGCAAACATCCCGCCGACGGCGCCGCCGGTCGTTTGAGCAGCCAAGGCCAGGACGGGGTTCAGCCCCGCCAGCGTCGCCACCTGCTGCTGGAATGCGCCGAAGATGACGTTGGAGTTGGTGTTGGAGCCAGTCATGAAAGCACCCAGGGCACCGACGAAGGGAGAGGCCAGCAGAAACGCCGACCCCATCACCCGGCTAACCCCTTCAGCCAGGTGATAGGTCATCCCGGCGTGTTCCATGGTGACCGACATGCCGACCATAGTGGCGATGCCCAGGCTGGCAGGGAGGGCCCGCCGGACGACGTCCCGTCCGATGCGGCGGAGGACCCCCGGCTTGTAGCGCCCCTGGCGGGCATAGAGGGCGAAGGTCATCAGCGAGGCGTAGATGAGAAGCGCCCCCGCGTGGCCGAAGATGGGAATGCCGGTAGTGACCCCCCCCGGCGTCCGCCAGCCGCGCGCGGTGACCAGTTCGGGCACCGCCACACGGAGGACCGTCCGTCCCAGAAACTCCTCCACCGGCGGCACTAGTTGAGCAAGGAAGACGATAGCGATCAGAATGCCGTAAGGGACCAGCGCCATCTGGATTCTCATACTGCCGGGCGGGTCCGGGTTGGAAGTAGCGGAGGAAGTGAAGAATCGGGCCCAGAGGACGCTGACGCCGATGCCGACCAGTCCTGCGCACATCCCGCCGATGGCCCACATCCGGGCCCGGACCACGATATACTGAGTCCCAGCCATCGCCGCCCCGATGAGAAGCAGGGGGACCCACCCGTGACGGAGTGCGCGGGGGCCGCCTGCTGCCCAGAGCACTCCGGCGCCGCACAGGAAGCAGGCCAGTCCCAGAAGCACTGCCGATGGCGGGCCCAGTTCCTCACCGGGTCGGCCCGTGGCGGCCATCAGCGCGTAGAACGAAGAGCCCAGGGAGCCGAAAGTGACCGACCAGGAATGGCCGATGGAGGGGATGACAACAGCGGGAACGGCAGGGAAGCCCAACCCCAACAGGAGTGGGGCCAGTACAGCGACGGGGACGCCGAAACCGCCTACGCCCTGGAGAAACGCGCTGAAGGCCCAACCCAGGATGAGCGCCTGGAGCGCCCGGTCGGCCGTCAGGCGGGGAAGGCTCAGGCCAATGGCGGCAACCGCCCCGGCCTCGTCGGTCACCCGATAGAAGAGCAGGGCGGACCAGATGATGTAGAGGACGAAAAGAGAAAAGAACAGGCCGCGCACCTGGGCCCAGAGAAGGAGGGAGGGACCGGCACCGAAGCGCAAGGCGGCGATAGCGAGAGCCATCAGCCATCCCACCAGGCCAGCCCGCACCCCGCTCCAGCGCAACCCCACCATCAGCCCCAGCACGGCGGCGATAGGAGTCAATGCTAAGAGCCAATCCAGGAGAAAGGCCATCCACGCCTCTGCGAACCCGGTTACAGAGCGTTATCCAGCACCATCATCACCAGGAAGCCGACGATCACCCCCCAGGTCCCCTCCATCTCAAATCCCCGGCTGTGGGTTTCGGGGATGATTTCGTCAGAGACGACGTAGAGCATCGCGCCGGCCGCAAAGGCCAGCCCCCAGGGGAGGAGAGCGTGCATCCAGGCGATCGCCAGGAGACCCAGGAGACCAGCGATCGGCTCCGCCATCCCGGAGCCAAAGGCGTAGAGGAGCGCGCGGCTGCGCGGCCATCGCTCCCGGATCAGCGGCAGCGCGACGGCCAGACCTTCCGGCATATTCTGCAGGCCAATGGCGATCATAAGCACCAGTGCCTCGGAGAGACGGCCTGAGCCGAACCCCACGCCCACGGCCAGCCCTTCAGGGAAGTTATGCAGGGTGATGGCGATGACAAGCAGCCAGACTCGGCGCAAATGGGATGCCGGCCCCTCAGCCCCTTTGATGAAGTGGGTATGAGGCAGGATATGGTCCAGAAAGGCCAGGAAGAGGGCACCGATCAGAATGCCGCCCGCTGCGGGCCCGACTCCTCCCAGTTCTATCGCCGGGATGATGAGGCTGAAGGCCGTTGCAGCCAGCATCACACCGGCGGCGAAGCCCAGCAGCCCGTCCAGCATCCGCTCCGGGACCTGCCGGATGAACAGAGCCGGCAGCGCGCCAACTCCGGTGGCGAAGCCGGCCACCACAGACCCCATGATTCCCATCAGGGTGAAGTTATCACCGAATAGTTCACGGAAAAGTTGCTCCATAGTGGAGACAAGTATGACAGAGGATGCCAATTCTGTCAAGAGCAGGATGATTCAGGGCTGGCGCTCCAGCGAGGCCATGCTAAAATATCTGTATGCCGGATTATTTGACCCTTTCATTGCAGGCGTACTGGTTCGCTCCTCCGGTCGCCCTGTGGCGAGCCGTGGAACTGCGCACCGCAGCGCAGGAATCATACCCCCGCCCCTTGTTGGACCTGGGCTGCGGCGATGGCTTGATCGCCGGTATTCTCTTTGGGCCCGGCGGCGTGGACGCGGGCATAGACCCCTGGGCGGAGCAGGTCCGAAGGGCCGCTCGCTTCGGAGTTTACCGCTGGGTCCAGCGGGCCGATGGCCATCGCCTCCCGTATCGGGACGGCGCCTTTGCCACCATCTTCAGCAACTCCGTCCTGGAGCACATCCCCGACGTGGCCCCGGTGGTCGCCGAGGCGGGACGGGTTCTGCGGCCGGGCGGCCGGTTCATTTTCACCGTCCCCTCCGACGCCTTCCACCAACTGCTCTACTTCTACCAGTCCCGTCAGGCGGCAGGAAAAGATGCCAGCGCCCGGGCCTACGCGGCCGAAGTGGACGCCCGCCTGGCCCACTACCACTACCATTCCCCAGCCGAATGGGCCGAACTTCTGGCGCAGGGCGGGATGGCGGTGGAGAAAACCCGCTACTATGTCCCCCAGGCCGTGGAGCATCTCTGGGACCTGATGAACGAGCGCTTCGGCATTGGACGGCGGTCCCTCTGGGGGCTGCTGGTCTCCCCCCGCCTGCAAGGCCTGCCCCACCAGCGATGGCTGGCCCGGTGGGTGGTCCGCCACTTCTCCCGCGCCTGGAGAGACCTCTATGAAATGGACGTCCCCGAAGGTGAGAAGGGGGGTGGGCTGCTGGTAGTGGCCCGGAGAGAGAGATGAGGGAAATCCGCACCGACCTCCCGGTGCAGGAGTGGGATGACTTCGTTGCTGCTCATCCTTGCGCCCACATCCTCCAGACGGCGGAGTGGGGTGAGTTAAAAGCGGCGTTCGGCTGGGCTCCCCAGCGGGTGGCGGTTCTGGAAGACGGTGTTCCCTGCGCCGGCGCGCTGGTCCTCTACCGTCCGCTGCCGCTGAGGTTGGGGGTGCTGGCCTACGTGCCGCGCGGCCCGCTGGTGGACTGGGAGCGATCGGACGAGAGAGCGGAACTGATAGACGCCCTGGCGGCGATCGCCCGGGCCCGCCAGGCCATCACCCTCATCATAGAGCCCAACCTCCCCGACGAGCCGCGCTGGCATGAAATCCTCACCGTATCGGGATTCCGACCGTCGCCCCTGGGAAGTATCCAGCCCCGGCGGACGCTGGTGGTGGACATCGGTCGGGATGAGGCAGACATCCTGGCCGCGATGAAGCCCAAGACCCGCTACAACATCCGGCTGGCCCAGCGGAAGGGGGTAACCGTCTGGGAAGGGACGGAGTCCGACTTCCCGGCGTTTCACCGTCTGATGGCGGAGACGGCAGCGCGGGACCGCTTTGGCGTCCATGCGCCGGCCTACTATGAACGGGCCTATCGTCTCTTCGTCCCTCGGGACCGAGCGCGCCTGCTGATGGCGGGGGTAGAGGGAGAACCGGTGGCCGCCCTAATGGTCTTCGCCCTGGGGCGACGGGCCTGGTACTTCTACGGCGCCTCGGGCGATGCCCATCGGGAAAAGATGCCCACATACCAACTCCAGTGGGAAGCGATGCGCTGGGCCCGCTCCCGGGGCTGCACCGAATATGACCTCTGGGGAGTGCCCGACGAGGACGAAGAACATCTGGAGGCGGAATTCACCCGCCGTCAGGATGGCCTGTGGGGAGTGTATCGCTTCAAGCGAGGGTTCGGAGGGCGGCTGGTCCGCATGGTGGGAGCGTGGGAACGGCCACTGCGCCCGGCCTTCCACCGGCTATATACCGCCATCGCTGCGCGCTGGCGGGGCAACTGAAAAGTTGCCCTCCCCGCTCTCCAATGGTATAATAAACTCAAATGGAAACAGCGGAGACTCCTCGGGCAGACGAGGCCCGGAACAACAGAGGGCGGGTCCCGTGGTGGGAACGCTTGCATGAGCCGCGCGGCCGCATTCTTATGGGCCGGCTCACGGCTCACCTGAGCGTCCTTCTGGCCGCTTTGCTCATCCTGACCGTGGGGCGAGGCCGTCCCCCCACTCAGGCCCTGGGCGGGCCTTCCTTAGAGGGACTGGCGCCCCAGCCCTTGCCGACGGAGCCGCTGGCCCGCGTCTGGGCGCCCACGCCGGTCCCGCCGTTATCTCGCGCCGTCCTCCCCCACACCATTATCCCGGACCGCCCACGCGCCGCTGTCATCACCTACACCGTCCAGATAGGCGATTCCCTCTCCTCCATCGCCGCCCAGTTCGGCATCACCATCTGGACCCTCATCTGGTCCAACCGCGAGGCGGTCTGGGACGCGCCCTGGCTGATTCAGCCGGGTCTCACCCTCTACATCCCGCCAGTGGACGGCGTCTACCACACCGTCGCCACCGGCGAGACGGTAGAATCCATCGCGGCCAAATATCGGGTGGACCCATCGGCCCTCTATAGCGAATGGAATGACCTGAAAGAGGGCCAGCCGCTGACCGAGGGCCAACAACTGATGGTCGTCGGCGGGAAGGATAAATACATAGAACTGACTCCACCGCCGCCCAAGCCCGTCGCCGGCGCGGCCCGGCGGAGTTCCGGCATCTGCCAGGGCGTCTCCTTCACCGGCCCAGGCGCCAACGGCTGGTTTGTCTCCCCCACCGGCAGCAGACGGGTCTCTGGCTGGTACTTCTACGACCGGCGCAACCCCGGCCACATCGGCCTGGATCTCGCCTGTCGCCAGGGCGACCCCATCTACGCCGCAGATAATGGCGTGGTCACCATTGCCGGGTGGAACGGCGGGTACGGCCTTCTGGTGGAACTGGTTCACGGCAACGGCTTCACCACCCGCTACGCCCACCTGAGCGAACTGGCCGTCGGCTGCGGACAGTCGGTCTATCAGGGACAAATCATCGGGTACTGCGGGAGCACCGGCTGGTCCAGCGGCCCCCACCTCCACTTTGAAATCCGCTCCGGCGGCGCCCCGCAAGACCCGCTGTCCTACTTGCCCTGATTCTCTATGCTGCCTGTCTTCATATCCCTGGACCTGGAGACGACGGGCACCGATCCCGCGCGCGAGACCATCATAGAGATCGGCGCCGTTAAATTTCGCGGCGAGGAGGTGCTGGACCGATTCAGCACCCTGATCAACCCGGCCCGTCCCATCCCCCACGAAATCACCATCCTCACCGGCATCCGGAATGAGGATGTAGCCGATGCGCCGCGCCTGGCCTCCGTCCTCCCCCGCCTGGCGGCCTTCGTGGGCGACCGGATGCTGGTCGGGCACAGCGTGGATTTTGACCTGGCCTTCCTCCGCCGCCACGGCGTCCTCCAGACCAACCGGTACCTGGATACTTTCAAACTGGCCACCCTCCTGGCCCCCGACGCCCGGCGGTACAGTCTGGGCGAATTGGCGCGCCTGCTGGGCTTTCCTCCGCCCGTCTCCCACCGCGCGCTGGACGACGCTCTGACCGTCCAGCAACTCTTTCTGGCCCTCTTTGACCGGGCCTGTGCCCTGCCTCCCTCCTTGCTGGAGGAACTGATTCGCCTGGGCGAGCGGGTAGACTGGCATCCCGCCGAATTTTTCCGCCTGGCCCTGCGGCAGGTCTCCCGGGGCGTCGTCAGCGGTACCATCGGCGCGCAACTGGCAGCCAAGCGCGGCCGTCCAGAGAGCGCGCCGCTCTTCACTGTCGCCCCCCAGGCGAGGCCGCTGGAGCCTGCCCCCCAGCGCACGCCCATAGACCCGGAAGGGCTGGCCGCCCTCCTGGAGGAGGACGGCCTCTTCGCCTGCCGTTTCCCCGGCTACGAGCATCGTCCTCAGCAGGTGGAGATGCTCCAGGCCGTGGCGCAAGCCTTCAACGAAGGGCGCCAACTCATTGTGGAGGCCCCCACCGGCGTCGGCAAGTCTATGGCCTACCTGATCCCCGCCCTCCACTGGGCCGTTCAGAACTCCGAACGGGTGGTCATCTCCACCAACACCATCAACCTCCAGGAGCAACTCTACCGCAAAGACCTGCCCGATCTGGCGCGCGTGCTGGGCACAGACTTCCGCGCCGCGGTGCTGAAGGGCCGTTCCCACTACCTCTGCCCCGCCCGCCTGGCAGCGCTCCGACAGGTCGGCCCCTCCTCACCGGAGGAAATGGACGTCCTGGCCCGGGTGCTCATCTGGCTCCCCAACACCATAGACGGCGACGGCGACAGCCTCTTCCTCCCCACTCCCACTGAACGGGCGATCTGGCAGAACCTCTCGGCGGAGTTTGACGGTTGCGACCCGGAGCGGTGCCGCTTCTTCCGGCGGGACTGTTTCTTCTACCGCGCGCGCGAAGCGGCGGAGGCGGCCCATCTGGTCATCGTCAACCACGCTCTCCTGCTGGCGGACGTCGCGGTGGGGAGCCGAGCCATCCCCGAATACCGCCACCTGGTGGTGGACGAGGCCCATCACCTGGAAGCGGCGACGACCAGCGGCCTCTCCTTCTCCACCGACCGCAAGACGCTCCGGCGCCTGCTGGAAGAGGTGGGCCATCCCCGCGAGGGCGCTGCCCAGCCCCTCTCAGGCCTCCTGGGCGAGGTCGTCTCCCGCTGTCGCGCCGCCCGCCTGGACCAGGCCGTCCTCCAGAAGGTGGAAAGTTTTGCCCGACAGGTCGCCCATGCGGTGATGCGGGCAGTCTACACTACCGACGCCTTCTTTGACCAGTTGGAGCAATTTATGGAAGAGGTGCGGGAGGAAGAGAGCGACAGTAACTACGCCCGCACCCTGCGCATCACCCCCGCCCAGCGGGCCCAGCCCGGCTGGAGCGCAGTGGAAATAGCCTGGGACGACGCCGCCGTCCCCCTGAAGGCTGTCAGCGATGGCCTTCAGCAACTGGCCGGCGCGCTGGAGGACCTTTCCAGCCTGGGCCTGAAGAATACGGACGACCTCTACACCTCCCTGATAGGCCTATCTCGGACACTGGGGGAGATTCATGCCCGGATGAGCGGCTTCATGGGCAAGCCCGACCCCCAGACCATCTACTGGGCCGAAGTCGGCCCTGGGCAGACCCCCGTCTCCGTCCACGCCGCGCCCCTCCACGTGGGCCCTCTCTTGCGAGAGCACATCTTCAACAAAAAAGAGACGGTCATCTTGACCTCCGCCACTCTGCGCACCGGCGGCAGTTTTGACTTCCTGCGGGAGCGGCTCCACGCCTGGGACGCCGAGGAACTGGCCGTGGATTCTCCCTTTGACTACACCTCTTCCACTCTGGTCTACCTGGTGGAGGACATCCCGGAGCCGGGCCAGCCGGGCTATCAGCGGGCAGTGGAGCAGGGCATAGTGGCCCTCTTCCGGGCTACCGAAGGACGGGCTCTGGCGCTCTTCACCTCCCACAGCCAGTTGAGGGCGACAGCCCGAGCCATCACCGCCCCGCTGGCCCAATCCGACATCGTCGTCTTCGCCCAGGGGCAGGGCCTTTCCCGCACCCAACTGCTGGAGAACTTCCGTACGGCCGAACGGGCCGTCCTCCTGGGCACCCGCAGTTTCTGGGAAGGGATAGACGTCCCCGGCGAGGCGCTCAGTTGTCTGGCAATAGCCAAACTCCCCTTCAACGTCCCCAGCGACCCCATCTTCGCGGCCCGCTCGGAGACCTTTGACGAACCCTTCACCCAGTACGCGGTCCCGGAGGCCATCCTGAGCTTCCTGCAGGGTTTTGGACGGCTGATCCGCACCCGCACCGATCGCGGAGTGGTGGCCATCTTTGACCGCCGCCTGCTGACCCGCTCCTATGGTCGTCTGTTTCTGGACTCCCTCCCCGGCCCTACCGTCCGCCGGGGCCCGCTGGCCCGCCTCCCCTCCGCCGCTGCGGAGTGGCTGAATAGAACACGGAAAAACACGGAAAGACACCGATAAACATGGATTCGTTTTTTCTTTAGGTAATGGCCTATGCTGGCCAAACAAAGAGATACGAATGAAAACCCAAAATAAACCGTCCGTGTCCGTCCGTGCTCGTCCGCGTTCTTCCGCGTCCTATTACATCCTCTCCCTGGGATGCGCGAAGAACACGGTGGACTCGCAGGGTATGGCGACGTTGCTGGCCCGGGCCGGATACCGCGCCACCGATCATCCCCGCCGGGCCGACCTGCTCATCGTCAACACCTGCGGCTTCATAGAGCCGGCGCGGGCGGAATCCCTGGCCGCGCTGCGGGAACTGGCTGCTGCCAAACGGCCCGGCCAGGTCCTCCTGGTCGCTGGATGCTGGTCTCAGCGGGACCCGCAGGCCATCCTGGAGGCCGTCCCGGAGGTGGATGGTCTCCTGGGCACTCGCCACTGGAGAGAAATCGTGGCGGTGGCCCACCAACTCCTCCACCCCGACCGGCAGGGTCCCATCGTCCACGTCTTCCCGACCTCGCCCGAAGACGACGCCCCGGACGTCCCCCGGGTCGCCATTCAGGGCGCCAGTGCGTACATCAAGATAGCCGACGGCTGCAGCCGTCCCTGTGCCTTCTGCGCCATCCCGCTCATCAAGGGCCCCGCCGTCAGCCGCCCTCCGGAGCGGATCCTGGAGGATGCCGCGCTTTTGGCCGCGCAGGGCGTCAAAGAGATTATCCTTATCGCCCAGGACACCACCACCTACGGCCGCGACCTGGGCCTGGAGGACGGCCTGGCGACTCTCCTGGAGCAACTGGTGGAACGAGTGCCGCAGGTCCCCTGGATTCGGGTCATGTACGCCTTCCCCGGTGCCGTAACCCCCCGCCTGATAGAGGTTATGGCCCGCTACCCGCAGGTCCTGCCGTACCTGGATATCCCCCTGCAGCATGCTCACCCAGCGGTCCTGCGCCGCATGCGCCGCCCCGCCGATATGAACTGGGTCCGCCAGACCGTCGCGGCGATGCGGGAGCGCATGCCGGAAATCGCCATCCGTACCACCTTCATCGTCGGCTTCCCCGGCGAGACGGAGGAAGAGTTTGCAGCCCTGCTGGACTTCGTGGAGGAAATTGCCTTTGACCGGGTGGGCGTCTTCACCTACTCCCATGAAGTGGGCACCCCGGCGGCCGCGCTCCCCGACGACGTCCCGCCAGAGGTGAAGGAGGAGCGGCGGGCCCGCCTGATGGAACTCCAGCAGGGGATTTCACTGGCCAAAAACCGCGCCCTGGTCGGTCGGACCCTGGACGTCCTCATAGAGGGCCAGGGGGACGGCCTCAGCGTCGGCCGCACCTATCGGGACGCTCCTGAAATTGACGGACTGGTGCTGATAGAGGAAGAGATTCCGATGGGAGAACTGATACCGGTCCGGATTACCGGCGCGCTGGAATATGACCTTTACGGCACACGGAGCAGGAACCTAGTACTTGACCACAATGATTATTGACGGTATAGGCGCTTCAGCCAGTCCCGCGCCTCCGCAGAAGTAAAGCGCCATTCC
>JADBJJ010000023.1:190000-462298 GCA_014874475.1 Chloroflexota bacterium | reverse complement strand
TCCGACTTGAGCAGGATTTGTGCCCGTCGGATCTTGCGGGCTGGCGCTGTACCGGATGAGACAATCTGTTGGAGTTGTAAGCGTTCCTCTTCGGTCAATTGCACAACGTATTTGCGATTCATCTCTTCACCTCCAATGATGAAAACACCATTGGAGGTGAGAAGATGCGAAATCCATTTATCACACTTGACAGAGTAGTAGGTTTCGCAGCAGGCTCGCAGGTAGGCATCGGTCAGGTTTTGCAGTTCACGTGCAGCGGATGGACACATGGGGAACCTCCGGGTTGGGTCATCCGTTCCGCTCCCCACCGGGTTGTGCGGACGTTCATTCCGGGCTGCGGCAGGGGATTGGCGGAACGCAATGTTACTATAGCCGGTCGCTGGAGAAGACAACCGGCGTGGATGGCCCGGTGGCTGCGCAGCGCGGGGAGGAGAGATGGAGAGAGAATCGTGGGCCTGCTGCTCTTCTACGGGGGCTTCTATCCGCGAACACCTCCCTAAAACAGACCACGACCTCCCCGGGGGAAGGGAGGCCGTGGTCTGCGAAAGGAGGGTAACCACTTGTTGTGGAACAGGGGGCGGGGACCCGTTCCATTTTCATTCTACCCCATAAGCACCACAAATCAATAGGAAAAAGGTACTACTTACCTGGTACCCGGCGTGCGGGTGAGAGGAGGTTGCACCCCCGACCATTGTCAGGTACAATACGGTTATCTTTTCCGGGGAGAACAAGGATGCCCGAATCTCCGTTCTCGGTCCGTTTGCCCTGTACCCGGTGCGCCGGACTTGCCGGGCATCTCCTCTTCCTGTTTGTGACCGCGCTTGTCCTGGCATCCTGCTACCCTTTCTCTCCGTCCCTCGCTCCGACCTGCCCGCCTGCCGTCCCGGTCACCTGTACCCCTGCCTTGCCACCTCTCTGCTCCCCGGCTCCCCCGCTCCCCTGCACTCCGGTCCCCTCTATCCCGCCGACGGTCGCTCCGACGCCCAGGCCCCCTGAACCGGCCGCAATCCAGACCACAGTGGAGGCGGGCGTGTCCTATGCTGCCCGCGCGGGCATCCAGCCCCTCTGTATGCGCCAGGAGAATACGGACGGCGACCCCGATCTGGAGTGGCTGGGACTCTACCTCTCTTCCGGCGAGCCCCCCCGCCTGCAGGGGTTCGTCCTGGACGGCCTCAACCGGCACGACCTGATCCCTCCCGAAAGTGAGGAGAACAAAGGGCTGGGCGAGTTTCCGGCCTGTAAACTGGAGGTCCGCGATCTGAACGCCGACGGGCGGACGGAAATCGTCATCTGGGGACACACTCAGGCCGGTGCGACCCTCCTGCATATTTTTGTCTGGGACGGTGAACGGTATGCCCTGCTGGCTGGATTTGAGGGGAAGGGCGGCATCCGTCTGGAGAACCGGGATGGGGACCTGGCGGACGAAGTAGTTGTCCGCTGGAGACCCGAAGGCGGCCTAGTATGGGAGGTTATCTACACCTGGGACGGCACCCACTACGCCTGGACCTGGGACCGGTACGCCTGGTTCTACCTGGACCGTCCCCACGCCTACCCCGATGATACTCCAGTCCACGCACTGGCTTCGTTCTACCTGGCGCTGACCGACCGGAACCTCCCGGCGGCGTACCGGATGCTCTCTCCTGCGGCGCGGTCGGCCCGGACCTACGAGGACTGGGCGCTGGGATTCGCCTCCACGCTGCGGGTGGAGGTGGGCGCGGTGCGGGTGACCGCGCGGGAGGGGGACCGGGCCACTGTCGCCGCGCAGGTGCGGGCCCTGGATAATGTGGACGGTCGGATCATCGCCACTGTTTATGCCGTTGAATGGCAGATGGTGTATCTGGAGGAGGGCTGGCGGCTGGATTGGGGAACGGCGGAACCCCTGGAGAGGTGGGAAGTCCGCTACTATCCGTAGTTCTGAAATCAGGTTGCGTCCTGGCGAAAATGGGGCATAATAGGCGACAAGTGACGCCCGGAGGCGCAGTGTGGAAGTGGAACTGATCGCGATCACCCGCTACCTGAAGGGAGACGGAAGCCCGGAGGCACTGCTGGAGCACGCCGGGCGAGTCTGCTACCGGAGCGAGAGCCGGGGCGACCCGGCGGCCTTCCTGCGGGCCCGCATCCGGGAAGGACACGAGAGCCTCATTGAACATGCTTCGGCGACCTTTGAGATTCGTGGCATCTCCCGCGCCTGCAGCCACCAACTGGTCCGCCACCGGATCGCTTCCTACTCTCAGGAGAGCCAGCGTTACGTCTCTATGGATGACCCCGAATGGGTGCTCCCCCCGTCCATCGCCCAGAACGAGGAGGCGCGCGCTCTCTGGGAGCGGTTTGCCGATCAGGTGAAGGAGACGTACCGCGCGCTGCGGGCGCGCGGCATCCGCAAAGAGGACGCCCGCTTCGTCCTGCCCAATGCCACCGCGACCCGCATCGTCGTCACTATGAATTTCCGGGAACTCCTGCACGTCTTCCGGCTGCGCATCTCGCCAGAGGCCCAGTGGGAAATCCGGGAGGTGGCGGTGCGGATGCTGGAGGCCGTCTACCCCTATGCTCCGGCTGTCTTCGGCGACCTGCGGGACGACCTGCGTCGCCGCTATCCGGAGTTTTTTGACCATTGAAATAAGCCCCAGACCATTATCCGTGGTCGGTTGTCCGTCGTCTGCAGTCTTCAATTGGAGGAGGTGTTATGCCCGATGCAACGGTTCCGGCGGTGGAGATGCGCGGCATCGTCAAGCGCTTCCCCGGCGTTCTGGCCAATGACCACGTAGACCTGACCGTGCGCGCCGGGGAAATCCACGCCCTGCTGGGTGAGAACGGTGCCGGCAAAACCACCCTGATGAACATCCTATATGGCATCTACCATCCGGACGAAGGCGAAATCTTCGTCAAGGGCCAGCGAGTCCACATCCGATCCCCCCGAGATGCCATCCGCCTGGGCATCGGGATGGTTCACCAGCAGTTCCGGCTGGTCCCTTCCCACACGGTGCTGGAGAACGTGGTGCTGGGGCTTCCGGGCAACTTCTTTTTCCCCGAGCGCGCCGCCCGGCGGCGAGTGCAGGAATTTGCCCAGCAGTACGGCCTGCACGTGGATCCCGACGCCCGCATCTGGCAACTCTCCGCCGGGGAGCAGCAACGGGTGGAAATCATCAAAGCCCTCTACCGAGGAGCGGACATTCTCATCCTGGACGAGCCCACCTCTATGCTCACCCCTCGCGAGATTGAAGAGTTGATGTCTATCGTCCGGAGGATGGCCGACGAAGGGCACACCGTCGTCTTCATTACCCACAAACTGGATGAGGTGTTCGCCGTCAGCGACCGGGTGACGGTTCTCCGGCAGGGGAGGGTGATCGCCACGCGGGAGACGGCCCACACCGACAAGCGGGAACTGGCTCGCCTGATGGTGGGGCGGGACGTGCTCTTTCGGTTGGAGAAACACCCAGTTGCCATCGGCTCGACGGCGCTGGAAGTCCAGGACCTGCACGTCCGGAACGACCGGGGCCTGCCTGCTGTGCGGGGGGTCTCTTTCTCCATCGCGGCGGGGGAGATTCTGGGGATCGCAGGAGTGGCGGGGAACGGTCAGCGGGAACTGGTGGAGGCGCTGGCCGGCCTGCGCCCTGTGGAAAAGGGCCGGGTGCTCCTCAACGGCGAAGACGTCACTAACCGCTCCCCCCGTGCCCTGGTCCAGCGGGGCGTCTGCTACGTGCCCGGCGAGCGGATAGTGGGCACCGTCCCCAACCTCAGTGTGGCCGAAAATCTCATCTTGAAGACCTACGATCAGGCCCCCGTCTGCCGGGGCATCTTTCTGGATTCCCGGTCTGTCGCGTCGCACGCCGACTCGCTGATTGAGCAGTACGCGGTGGCAACCCCCAGCCGGGAGACGCCCCTCAAATTGCTCTCCGGCGGCAATATTCAGCGGACTATCTTGGCCCGGGAGACTTCCGGCGAGCCCACTCTGCTGATGGCTGCCCACCCCACCAGCGGGCTGGACGTTGGCGCAACGGAATATATCCGCCAGGTCTTGTTGAGCCAGCGGGAGAAAGGCACCGCCATCCTGCTGGTCTCGGAGGACCTGGAGGAGATTCTGCAGTTGAGCGACCGCATCGCGGTGATGTACAACGGGGAATTAATGGGCATCCTGCCCGCCGACCAGGCCGACCTGGAGACCATCGGTATGATGATGGCGGGCGTCCACCGCACCCCGTAGGCGCAGGGCTTGCCCCTCCGGGAGCAACCCCTGCGGTTGCTCTGACGGGGGTAAGGAGGAAGAGCCGGAAAATTGGCACTTCTTTCGGGACTTCTCACAGTGCGAGTTGGTGAAACTCAAAAACTCCCTTCGGTCTTTTGGAGGAGAGAATGAACTCTCTGCCCCGCATTCGTCTGGAAAAACGTCTGGACACTCCACGCTGGCTGGGTATAGCCACGCCGGTCTTCTCCGTACTGGCGGCCCTGCTGGTCATCGCCCTCATTTTCGGCCTGTTGGGTGTCAACCCGCTGATCGCCTATGCGCGCATCTTCACCGGCGCGTTCGGCAGCCTCTACGGGCTTTCGGAGACGGTCACGAAGGCCATCCCGCTGATGCTGGCGGGGGTAGGGCTGGCCGTCGCCTTCCGCACCCGCGTCTACAACATTGGCGCAGAGGGGCAACTGCTCATCGGCGCTATCTGCGCCACCGGAGTCGCCCTCTTTGTCCCGGGCATCCCGGATGGGCTCCGGCTCCCGGCGATGTTCGGGGCGGGGGCCCTGGGTGGTGCTCTCTGGGCGCTCATCCCCGCCGTCCTCAAGGCCCGCCTGCGGATAGACGAGGTGCTCACCAGCCTGATGACCGTCTACATCGCCAGCGAACTGGTCAACCATCTGGTCTACGGGCCGTGGAAGGGGCCGGGTGAGTGGGGTTTCCCGTATACCGATAAGTTCCCCCTGGCAGCCCAAATCCCCCGCATCGGAATTACCCGCGTCCACTATCCCACCCTTATCCTGGCCCTGCTGGCGGCGGTGCTGGCTTACATCTTGGTGCAGCGGACCCGCTGGGGGTTTGAGATTCGGGTGACGGGAGAGAACCCGGAAGCGGCCCGCTATGCCGGGATGAACTACCTGCGGACGGTGATGCTGGTGATGGCGCTCAGCGGCGCCCTGGCGGGCATCGCCGGGGTGGGGGAGGTGGCGGGCATCCACTACCGGCTCCGCTACCCTCAGGGCATCTCCCCCGGCTACGGCTTCACCGCCATCATCGTCGCCTGGCTGGCCCGCCTGAACCCACTGGGGGTCATTCTGACCTCGCTGCTCATCGGCGGGCTGCTGGTGGGCGGCGACGCCATCCAACTGGCGATGGGTCTTCCTTCGGCCACTGTCTACCTCTTCAACGGCATGATCCTTCTCTTCGTACTGGGCGGCGACCTGTTCACCCGTTACCGGATACGGATGGAATTCCCCGGACGGACCGTCGTAACCCCGGTCCGGCTGGAGCAGGAGGAAGTCGGATGAGCATCTGGTCCTACATCTTCTCTGTGCTACAGGCGGCCATCCCCGCCGGCACTCCGCTGCTGTACGGCACCTTGGGGGAAGTGACAGCGGAGCGGTCCGGCGTGGTCAATCTGGGTGTGGAGGGGATGATGATTATGGGCGCGGTGACGGCCTTCGGCGTTGCCCAAGCCACGGGAAACGCCTTTCTGGCGATTGCTGCCGCCGCGCTGGTGGGCGGACTCCTCGCCCTCATCCATGCCTTCGCCAGCATCACCTTACGGGTCAACCAGGTCGTCTCCGGCCTGGCGCTGACGATGCTGGGGCTGGGCATCAGCGGGATGATAGGGAAGCAATTCATCGGGATGCCCCCCCGTGTTCAATTGAAGCCTGTCCCCATCCCCGGCCTGAGCGACCTGCCGGTGCTGGGGCCGCTGCTCTTTCAGCACGACCTGCTGGTTTACATCGGCTTGCTGATGGTGCCCGTCCTCTGGTTTCTCTTCTACCGGACCCGCTGGGGGATCAGCCTGCGGTCGGTGGGCGAAAACCCCGCCACTGCCGACGCGATGGGGGTCAACGTCTTCCAGGTCCGCTACCTGGCGGTCTTCTTCGGCGGTCTGATGGCGGGCATCGGCGGGGCCTATCTTTCCATAGTTTATGCCCCTGCCTGGATTGAGGGGATGACGGCGGGGATCGGCTGGATCGTCATTGCCCTGACCATCTTTGCTATGTGGGACCCGGTGCGGGGGCTCCTGGGGGCCTACCTATTTGGCAGCGTGCGGGTGCTCCAGTATCGGCTGCAGGGACTGGGCATCTCTCCGCCTCTCCTCAACATGCTCCCCTTTATCCTCACCATCCTGGTCCTGATGTTCAGCGCCGGAGAGGCGATGCGCAAGCGGTTGGGCGCCCCGGCGGCACTGATGCAGCCGTACACTCGCGAGGAGCGGTAAATGTATATCCTGGTGGTGGACCTGGGAGGGACCCAAATCCGTGCTGCCCGCTGCACCCCCGAGGGCCAGATGGAGGAGCGGGTGGCCATTCCCACACTGGCCGCCCAGGGCCCGGAGGTGGTCCTGGACCGCATCCGGCAGGCCATCCGGATGGTCTGGCCGGAGAGGGGACCGGTGGCGGCTCTGGCCCTCTCCGCCCCGGGCCCGGTAGACGCCCATCACGGCGTCGTCCGTTTTACTCCCAATATCCCGGGCTGGAAGGATGTCCCCCTGCGGGACCTGATGGCGGAGGCGTTCGGTGTTCCTGCCTTCGTGGCCAACGATGCCAATCTGGCGGCCCTGGGCGAGTTTCGCTTCGGCGCCGGGCGGGGCGTGCGGGACCTGGTCTATTTGACCATCAGCACCGGCATCGGCGGCGGGATTATTGTGGACGGTCGTCTCTATGAGGGAGGGCAGGGCCTGGGCGGTGAGGTCGGCCATATGGTGGTGGAGCCGAACGGCCCCCTCTGCGGCTGTGGAGGGTATGGATGTCTGGAGGCCGTCGCCTCGGGCACCGCGATCGCCCGGGAGGCCCGGGCAGCGCTGGAACGGGGCGCGTCTTCCCTTCTGCGGGGCATAGTGAGCAGTCCGGAAGCGGTCACCGCCAGAGAGGTCGCTGAAGCGGCAGCGCAGGGAGATGACCTTTCCCGCCGCATCTTCGCCCGCGCCGGCTTCTATATCGGACTGGCGCTGGTCAGCCTGATGTATCTCTTCAATCCCGGTCTCTTCATCATCGGCGGGTCCGTCGCCAATGCAGGCGACCTCCTGTTTGATCCGATGCGGCAGACGGTCCGGGAGCGATCTCAGCGCGTCTACTGGGAGAACACCCCCATCGCCCTGGCGGCCCTGGGCGACGATGTCGTACTCCTGGGGGCGCTGGCGCTGGCCCTGGAGCGAATGCCAGATGCTTGACCTCTGATCGCACAATGGGATTCCTGCTGGGGGTATTGGACCGGCTCACTGATGGCCCCCGTCGCCGGAAGTACGAGGCCCTGGCTCGCCAGATTGGGCGGCCGGAGGTTTCGCCAGATGGCCGACGGGGGTTTATTATCATTCAAATAGACAGCCTCTCTTACGACCATCTGGTAGAGGCGATGGAGCGGGGCTATCTCCCATACCTCCGGCGGCTGGTTCGGGAGGAGGGCTGGCACCTGACCCCCTGGTACTGCGGACTGCCCAGCACCACCCCCGCCGTCCAGGCGGCCATCCTCTTTGGCAACCGGGAGGACATCCCCGGCTTCCGCTGGTACGACAAGCAGGAACGGATGGCCTTCGTCGCCAAACGGCCTGCCCAGATTCAGGCGCTGCAGGAGCGGCTGAAGGCCGGACGGGTCGGCATTCTGGTGGGGGGCTCCAGTTACGTGAACATGTTTGACGGCGATGCCGACCTGGCCCTTTTCACCCTCTCTTCCATTCATCCCCGCCTCTTCCTGGAATCGGTGCGCGGCATCGGCCTCCTGCTCATCTTCCTGCTCAGCCCTCTGCGGGTCCTGCGCGTCCTCTGGCTGACGGTCACCGGCTACCTGCGTTCGCTGATCTGGCGGCTGAGAGCCGCCCTCCGCCGCCGTCCAGCCCGTCCTTCGGGTTTTCTCTCCTCCTTCCTGGCTGCGGCCGTCAACGCTCTGTTCACCGAAGTTCAGACCTTTGGCATCGTTCTGGACATCTACCGGGGCGTCCCGTCTGTCTACGCCAACTACAACGCTTACGACGAGGTCGCTCACTGGTTCGGTCCGGATGATCCCGCCGCTTTCGGTATTCTGTGGGATATAGACCGGCGCATCCGGCAGATTGATCGGGCCCGGCGGCGCTCGCTGGCCCGCCGCTACGACCTCTTCGTCCTCTCGGACCACGGCAATGCTCCTTCCGTTCCCTTTGCGTGGCTGGTCGGGCAGACGCTGGGGGAGTTTGTGGCCGCCCAGTTGGGAGACGTCTCGCTGGATGAGGTCTTCAGCCGGCCGGGATACGCGGAGGCCAAGGCCCGCTACCTGATGGTGGAGATGGGAAGCATAGAGGAACGGCTACCCCCCGCTGTCGGTCGGGTGGTACGGGCTCTGCGTCGTTCCCTGGGCCGCCGCATCCCGCCTGACCGGGAGGCAGAAGAGTATGACCTGAAGCGCCGGGAGGACGTCGTCGTGCGCGTTTCGGGGCCGCTGGCCCATATCTATTTCAACGTCGTTGCCCGACCGCTGGACCTGATTGAGGTAGCACTCCTGTACCCGCATCTGCTGGACCGGCTGATGGAGATGGACCTGATCGGCTGGATTGTGGGGCGGGCCGGAGGGCAGGTAGTGGTGCTGGGACAGGGGGGAGGTCGGGCCGTGATCGGTGATGGGGGGGTGGAGGTGACCTTGCCCGACCCGCTGTCACCTTACGGCGACCGGGACCGGGTCGCCCGAGAGATTTATCGTCTGGCGACGAGTCCGCACGCGGGGGACCTGATCCTGATGGGCGGGTTGCTCACCGACGGGCGGGTGGTGACCTTTGAGGAGCAGGTCGCCACCCATGGCGGTTTGGGGGGCGGGCAGGAGCGGCCGTTTCTGCTTTGCGATACGGGGAGTCCGGTGGCGGTTGCTTCACCGGTGGCCTTCTACGATTTCTTCCTGGAGCGGTATTTCCGTGCAGTTGCTCATCAGCCGGATAAATGGTATAATGCCCCTCGTTAGGGCAAACCAATAAGGAGTGATAATGGAAGGCCTTCTGGATACTTTGGCAACACTGGTTTCCTGGCTGGCGCTGGGTGCTGGCGTCGTTTTCACCGCCCTGCACGGCGGGGCGATTATCTGGACCTTCCGGGATATGCGGGCTCGCTCCCGGGACGTTCTGGCATGGATTGTCGCCACGTTGCTGGTGGCGCTCATTCCCCTTTTCGGGATTATCGTATACCTGATGCTGCGCCCGCGTGAGACGCTGGCGGAGGCCTACGAGCGTTCGCTGGAACAGGAGGCGCTTCTGCAAGCGATTGAGGAGCCGGAAACTTGCCCCGGGTGCGGTGCACGGGTCAAATCGGATTATATCCTCTGCCCAGTTTGCCATAGCCGCCTCAAACAGGCCTGCCCGGCCTGCAAGCGCCCCCTGCAACTCCATTGGGCTATCTGCCCCTACTGTGGCATCAGCGTTACCCCCCAGGTAGTGGAACCGGTAGAATAGAGCGGGACACGGATGTGTCCGGTGAAAGGAGGCCCCCGATGCCTGCGATTATTATTGTCGGGGCGCAATGGGGAGATGAAGGGAAAGGGCGAGTAGTGGACGACCTGGCCCGAGAGGCCCATATCGTTGCCCGCTACAACGGCGGCGACAACGCCGGCCATACCGTGGTCGCCCAGGGCCATCTCCTTCGCCTGCACCTGGTTCCCTCTGGCATCCTGCACCCCCATGCGATCTGTCTGATTGGGGCCGGGGTGGTGGTCAACCCGGTCCAACTGGCAGCGGAATTGGACGAATTGGCTGCCCTGGGGATAGACGTAGGGCCGGAGCGGGTCAAACTGGCGGCGGCCGCCCATATTATCCTGCCCACTCACCGCGCGCGGGACGGCGCCCGAGAGGCGGCGCGGGGGCAAGAGGCCATCGGTACTACCCGCCGGGGCATCGGCCCCGTCTATGCCGATAAGGCCGCCCGCGTGGGGTTGCGCGCTGGCCAGATGGCCGATCCGGAGGGGTTCGGTGAGCGGGCGATGGCCCTGTTACAGGCCCACAACCGCCTGCTTCAGGAGCACTACGGTCTGGAGCCGTTGCCGGTCAGTGAGATTGTGGCCCAGTTCGTCGCCCTGGCGCAGCGGCTCCGCCCCTATCTCGCCGATGGATCCGAACTGGTCGCCCGCGCGCTGGCGGCTGGCCAAACCGTTCTCTGCGAAGGGGCCCAGGGGACTTTGCTGGACCTGGACCACGGAACGTACCCGTATGTGACCAGTTCCTCCTGCGTGGCGGGCGGGGCACTGGCTGGGCTGGGGTTCGGGCCGCATGCGGTGACGCGGGTCATCGGCGTCGCCAAGGCCTATACCACTCGCGTGGGCGCCGGGCCCTTTCCCACCGAACTGACCGACGCCATCGGCGACCGCATCCGGGAGACCGGGGGAGAATATGGCACCACCACTGGCCGTCCCCGGCGCTGCGGCTGGCTGGACCTCCCCATTCTGCGGTACGCCGCTCAGGTTAACGGACTGACAGAACTGGCGCTGACCAAACTGGACGTGCTGACTGGCATTCACCCGCTGAAGGTGGCCGTCGCGTACGAACGGGGCGGAGAGCGAATTTCTCGCTTTCCCGGCGAGTGGGGGGCGGAGGAAGTGGCCCGCTGGCAGGTGGTATATGAAGAAATGCCCGGCTGGGATGAAGAGATTCGTTCGGCTCGCCGGTGGGAGGATATGCCGGCAGCCGCGCGGGCCTACGTGGAGCGAATAGAGGCGGCTATCGGCGTGCCCGTCACTCTGATCGGGGTCGGGCCGGAGCGGGAAGAGGTGATATGGCGGTAGGAACGGCGCAGCGTCGCTCCTGTTTTCTACCCCGGAATCTGCCCGGCCTGTAACTGCTCCAGAAGTTCACGATAAGCGTCGGCGTTGGGAGGGCGCAGCCGCAGGATGACCTGAATGGTCGCAATGGCCTCTTTCACCTTTCCGGCCTGAAGTTGCAGGTCCCCCAGGATATCCAGTTCCCGAAGCCCCTCCTCTTTTCGGCCGGCGTTCAGGTATAGTTGGGCCAGACGGGCTCTGATCGGGATCGCATCCGGTTTCTCCTGCACCAGCCTCTCCAGTACTGAGATGGCCTTCTGGGTCTTCCCGGCTTGCACACAATGCTGAATCAGGCCATCCAGTTCCACCAGTGCCCGGTCTGGCCGTCCTAATCGCTCATAGAGGTTCATCAGGGTGAAGCGCGCCTTCTCATCATCCGGAGCCAGGTCCCGGATGCGTTCATAGACGGAAATCGCCCGCCGCCACTCCACCCGCTGCAGGTCAATATCGCCGATTCGGTGGAGAAATTTGACCTCCCATCGGCGATCGGGGCTTCCGCGGGGGGCCAGTTGCAATGCCTCATTGTATTTCTCCCGGGCCTGGTCCAGTTGAGCCATCTGGTAGTAGGCGTCTCCCAGGGCCAGATAATGCTCCAGCGCCCGATCAATCTCCCCCAGACTGACCAGCAGGTCTATCAACTTGAGGCGGGCCGTGATGTTCATCGGCGCCAGACGGAGGGCCCGTTCATACATCGCCACTGCCTGGGAGAAGTTGCCCCGAACGCGGTACGTGTCCGCAATGGCCAGAAACTTTCCCACGGCCTGTTCCGTCCGCCCCATCGCGACCAGGGTTTCTCCGATCTGGCGGTGGATCGGGAGAAACGTGGGCGCTTGCTCCAGGGCGCCCATCAATTCATCCATAGCCGCCCGTGCCATATTGCGGCGCAGGTACTCCTGGGCCAGGCCGATAGACTGAATGATGCGCTCCGAACCCGGGACAGTCAGCATTTCGGCCAGGCTCAGAACCGGCCCCTCGCGGGAGAGCAGGTCTAATCGCTGCCGGGCCTGATGGACCTTGTCTTCCCAGCCCTTCGCGCTGAGGAATGAGATGAGCGTGTTGATGAACTCCACAGCCTGTTCCCGTTCCCCGCGCGCGGCGTAAGTATGGGCCAGTTCGTCGTAGAGGCGGATCAGGTCATCGGCCTGCTCCTGCCGGACGGTGCTCAGGTCCACGATCTTGAGCACTTCCAGGAAGTAAGTCAGGGCCTCGTCTATGCGTCCCAGGGCCCGGTAGCACTCTCCCAGGGCGAAGAGACTGCCCAGGCGGTATTGGGGGCTGGAGACGGATTGCTGGAACTGGGCAATGGCGTTCTCAAACTGCAGTTTTTGCTGATACAGGAGCCCTAGATTGAAATTGACCGCTGGCTCAATGACGCCGCCTCTCAGGACCTCCTCGTAGCAGGCGATGCCTTCGTCTATGTCTCCCCGTTCCTGGGCATCAATCCCCCGGCTGATGAGCGTATCTATTTCCCGCTTGGAGAGGGGACGGAGAATGAGAGGGCCCGTCTGGGGCGGGGTCTCCTCAAAGACTACTTCGGCCAGTTGGGCCAGGGCGGTGCGCCGGGCCGTCTCAACGGGATTTTCTCCCGACTGCTCTTCCGGCAATTCCTCGGCGAATGCTTCCAGAGGCCCTGTCCCCACAGTTGTCGGGATTCCATAACGGAGTGCATCCATCAACGCCAAGACGTCCGGGTGACGCGGGTCCAGTTTCAGGGCGTACTGGCAGAGTTCCATCGCCTTTTCCGTCTCACCCCGGTCCCGATAGAGGGTTGCCAGGGCTAGGTATTCGGCGATGGCTTCGCGGTGCTTCTGCTGGCTCAGATAAACACGAAGAAGATTGACGTGAGCGGTTATGCAAGAGGGGTCGGTACGGATGGCGTCCTTCCACCGCTCCACGGCCAGACTGGATGCCTGCTGACGAAGGTAGAGGTCAGCGGCCTGCAGGTAAGCCTGAGAGGCTTCCTCCAGGCGCCCCAGCCGTTCCAGCACCTGAGCCACCTGCTCCCGCAAGACTGGGTTCTCCTGGCCCAGGTCAGCGGCGCGTTGAAGGACGGGCAGGGCCTCCCCCGCGCGCCCGGCCCCGGCCAGAGCCAGTCCCAGTCCGCTCAGCGCGTCCGGCTCATCTGGGAACTCGGCCAGGGCTTGCTGATAGGCCGCAATCGCCTCCTCCCAGCGCCGCTCCCAGGCCCGGGCCGCTCCCCGGCGCAGTGCCTCTTCATAAATCGCGCGATTCCCGGCCATTGATAATACCTGGGGGGCAGCGACGAAGCCGCTGCCCCCATCTACAGTTATATCAGACCCACGCGAGCGTTGAACTCCTCAATCAGGGCATCTATCTCCGCCGTCTGCTGCTGGATGCCTGTCCAGTAGTCCGGGTCATACCACTGGGCCTGGAGTTCCTCCGCCGTCTTGCCCTGCTGCTCCACCCAGGTGAAGTACTTCAGGTTGTGGATACGGCGCCGTTCCCAGTAGCCCAGTTCGGCCATAAAATCGGTCGTACATCCCAGCAGGTATCGGTGATAATCCGCCGCTGCGTCCAGTTCCGTATACTCCCCCCGCTCCTGGCGCAGTTCCGCCAGACGGCTCCCGTAGAGTTCCATAGAGTCGGTCAGGACGGTGAGGACCACGTCCCCCTCCCCCAGTTCATACCATTTGGCGAATTTGATGCAGGATAGGAGATTGGCGATGCCGGAGATGCCCAGCAGGTCCAGGCGGTCCACCAGCCCTTCCGGCACGCCCTGCCGCACCAGGTAGGCCTGCCCGGTCGGTTCGTTGAAAAGACGCACCAGGGCCATGCAGGCGGCGTCGTCTATTGCCATCACCAGATCGGTATTTTTGACGTTGTGAATCCAGGGGACGTGTTTATCGCCGATGCCCTCAATGCGGTGGCCGCCGAAGCCGTTCATCAGAAGCGTGGGGCATTGGAGCGCTTCGCTGGCCGCGACCTTGCTGGTGGGGAAGACTTGCTTCATATAGTCCCCGCAGGCGATAGTGCCAGCCGAACCGGTGGTCAGGACAACGCCCCGATAGGTGTCTCGGGGGCCCAGTCCCTTCTCCAGGACTTCCTCCATCGCATGGCCCGTGACCTCGTAGTGCCAGAGATAGTTGCCGAACTCCTCAAATTGGTTGAAGATGAAGACTTCCGGACGGGTCCGGCGCAATTCCCAGCACTTGTCAAAAATCTCTTTTACATTGCTCTCACAGCCCGGGGTGGCGATGACCTCCCCGGCCAGACGGGAGAGCCACTCAAATCGTTCCCGACTCATCCCCTCGGGCAGGATGGCGATGGAATCACAGCCCAGCAGCGCAGAGTTGTACGCTCCGCCCCGGCAGAAGTTGCCGGTGGAGGGCCAGACGGCCTTGTGGTATGTGGGGTCAAACTGTCCAGTAACCAGTCGGGGGACCAGGCAACCGAAGGTCGCTCCGACCTTATGGGCGCCGGTGGGGAACCACTTGCCCACCAGGGCAATGATGCGGGCCGGTACTCCTGTGAGGGCAGGCGGGAACTCCAGAGCGTTCACATCACCGAACCCGCCGCCGAAGGAAACCGGTGCGTTCTTCCAGGTGATGCGGAAGAGGTTCAGGGGGTTGACATCCCAGAGGCCGACTTCCCGCATACGGGCGCGGATGGCCTCGGGAATCCGGTTGGGGTCTTTCATTTGGGCGAAGGTAGGAATAATAATGCCCCGTTCTCGGGCTCGTTCAATGGCTCGTTCTCGTCCAGTGGGGTGGATAGTCAGGTCTATCATTGCACATATCTCCGTATATTTTTCCGTGTTGGCATGTCTCCATTATAGCGGTCATTGGATGAGTGTCAACCCGTTTCGTGGGGGGCAGACACCCTGGCCATTGGAGAGCAGGGTTGGCTCCTGCTCCGGGCAGCTGTGGGGGTTGCCCCTATGGCGCCGGGAGCGCCGTCACCAGCAGATAGATAAGTATCCCCAGGATGACGACCGCCGCGAGGATCAGAGCGCCGATCAACAACATGCGCTCCTGCCGGTCCCGCTCGGCCTGAGCGGCCGCCAGCGCGCGCCGCCTTTCCTCCTCCGCTGCCCACCAGCGACGCAGTCGCTCCTGAGAGGCGGCCTCGGCCTCTTCTTTGAGCCGCGAGGCTTCCGCACGGATTTGTTCCAGCCGCTCCTGGGTCGTGGTTTGAAGACGGCTCTGAAGGATAAACCCCACCAAGTCCAGGACACTCCCACAGCGGACGCAGTGCTCCGCCTCCGGGGGGTTGATAGCCCCGCATCGGGTGCAGGTACGCCCGGTGATTTCGTATGTCGTCCCGCAGTAGGCGCAGGTCAATGTCCCATCCGGGTTGGGCATAAGCAAAGCACTTCCGCACCCTGAACAGCGAAAGGCGGTGGTCTCATATCCCATACCCTGCTCCTTTGCAGCGACCTTGTCGTTGTAATAAAAACATTCTTTCTATCTGCCGAGCAGCCGATTGGGCAGGAGAATGTGGTAATAGAAGCCGTTCATGCAGATGTGCTCTACCGGTCGGTAGTGCTGGCCGATGGCTTCCAGGACCGGTGGCGGGTAGAACTGGGCCCGAAAGACGACGACGCCGAACTCCTCTGCCTCAATCCGGCGGACCAGTTCGGACGTATCCAGCAGCCCGTTCTTGTAGAGGTTCAGCAACTGGGTCGGGTTGGTCACCACGGGACGGCCCGCCAGCAGGCTGAAGGCGGCCTCTTCGCTGAACGGCGGCCCGTCCGAATTCCGGACGTAGGCCAGAATCCGCTCCCCAGCCCGGTAATCCGCTTCGGTCAGCCGGTGGCCCAACTGGGTGTAGCCGCCGCTGTCGTAGTAGGCAAAGACGGTACAATCCCCCCGAATCGTCCGGTCGGCGATCCCCAGCGCCCGCGCCAGCGGCCCAAAGACTGGCCCATCGGTAGGCATATGCAGGTTACAGGCTGCCTGGATGAGAAAAAGGACTGGCACCAGCAGGGCCACCCTGGTCTCCCACTGGGGCCACCGGCGGGAAAGCGCGTCGGTCAACCGGAGCAGCGCCCGCCCGGCCAGGACGCAGGCCGCCGCGATAGATGTGGTGAAATACGCCGGCCCGGCCCCCCACTTCCCGCTGAGAAGCCCCATCCCGACCGCCAGCACAAACCAGAGGCTGTAGACCGACAGCCGGTCCCAGAACAGTTCCCACACCAGCATCCCCGTCGCCAGCAGGATGAGGATAGGGTAGAGCCGCAGCCACTGGTTCAGGAAGACCAGCGTCTGCTGGTAATCAAACTCGTTGACATTGGCATGGATGATGTTGACGGTCCACTGGCCACCGGTCGCGTGGTCTATCAACAGGAAGAGCCCGCCGGCGACCAGGGCCAACCCGGCCCCACCGACCAGCGCCCGGCGGATGTCCCGAAGAAAAACAAACCCCAGCGCGGCGACGACGGTGAAGACCGCCAGTTGTTTGGTGTACCCTGCGCAGAGCAGGAAGAACAGGCCCAGGAGCAGGTACCGGTCGCCGTGGCGGGGATGCTGGAACTGGGCGATGGCGGCCACGGCCAGCGTCTCAAACATGACCATCGTCATATGCAGACGGCAGAGGGGCCCAATCTGATAGACGATGTTGGCCGCCAGAAAAGAGAGCCCCGCCAGAATGGGGACGGCCTGAGGGAGCAGGCCGCGCCGGCTTCCGACCTCCCGCCGCACGATCCAGGCGACCGTCGCCGCTGTGACCAGGGTCGCTGTAAAGGAGACCAGCCGCCCCGCGAGCAGGCGCGAGCCGAATACCTCCAGGAGTGGGACGATGAGCAGGTGGAAGAGCGGCGGGTAGTTGGAGCCGTAGAAGGGGAAGGTGCTGTTATCCCGGTAGGGCCACTCCCCCTGACGGTAAAGCACTGCGTCGTACAGTTCAAACCCTTCCCCTTGGTCGTAGTCGTATGGCCAGCGGAAGAGGGCCACCGAGTAGTCCAGGAAGATGACCAGGTACCCCAAAAAAACCAGAAGAGCGATGAAGGTGAGCAGACCAGTCAGGTAGCGCATAGAATCGGGAGCAATAGAACACGGATGAACACGGAAGGCCTGTGTTAGTCCGGGTCCATCCGCGTCTTCATCTTGGCTGTTTGGCTGCCAGCCCCTGGCGGACGATAGCGGCGAAGTCGGCGGCGCGCAGGCTGGCGCCACCCACCAGCGCGCCGTCAATCTCCGTCTCCTGCATGAACTCGGCGATGTTGGCCGGGGTGACCGACCCGCCGTACTGGACCCGTATGGCTTGCGCGATCTCCTCTCCGTAGAGTTGGCCCAGGACGGCACGGATAGCCTGGCGGACGATGCGGTTGGCATCTGGGCCGTAGGCGGGGACACCGGTGCCGATGGCCCAGATGGGCTCGTAGGCGATGACGACTTGGCGGGCCTCTTCGGCCTCCACCCCGGCGAAGGCGGCCCGCACCTGCGCTCCGACGACGGCCTCCGTCTCCCCGGCCCGATTCTGCTCCAGATTTTCCCCCACGCAGACGATGGGGGTCAGGCCGTGGGCTAAGGCGGCGCGCAGTTTGCGGTTCACCATTTCGTCGGTCTCGCCGAAGTGGGTGCGCCGCTCCGAGTGCCCGATGATGACGCAGTCACAAAGGTCCACCAGCATGCGCGGGGAGACCTCGCCAGTGAAGGCACCGGCCTCTTCCCAGTGCATATTCTGCGCGCCCACGCGGAGGGGGGAGCCGGCCAGAGTCCTCCGCACCGCCTCCAGAGCAGGGAACGGCGGGCAGACGGCGATTTCTATACCCTCCACCCCCTCCAGCAGGGCCCGCAGTTCAGTCACCAGCGCAACTGCTTCGCCGATGGTTTTGTGCATCTTCCAGTTGCCGGCGATGAAAGGTTTTCGCATAGAGATTCACCTCGTTCGGAACAAATCTGGGAAATTCCTGGTATTCCGAAAGAACATTATAACATTGTTTGTACTGTGAGAAAAGCCAGAAGACTCCGGCGTTTTCTGGGGTGCGCCCCGAAAGTCGTGGGGGCTGAGAATAACCCTCTGGCGCTGCGCCGTGAAAGGTGATATCCCCCTCTCTCTCCCAACCCCTTTCCCCCGAAAGAGGGAGAGGGGGAACAGGCGGGATTTTGCCCTTTCTCGGTCACTTGTTGACAGGGGTACAGCCATGGCTATAATAGCCCTTGCTGCCGTGTTCCCGTCAGAGAGGGGCCTGGCGGCGGCCTTTCACTGCCGCAAAACCGTATCCAGACAGGCCCTGTCCTTTCCAGGAGAAGCGAGGCGAGATTGGGTTGAGATGGAGCCGTTACCGAACAACTTTCATAGAGAGGTGAACCTTGTCTTCAAGGAAACTTCTGACCGGCAACGAAGCGCTTGCACTGGGTGCCCTGCATGCCGGCGCTCGCGTCATCACCGGCTATCCCGGTACCCCCTCTACCGGCGCGATAGAGAGTTTGCTGGCGATGGAGCCGCCGAGCGTCTATGTGGAATGGAGCACCAACGAGAAGGTGGCTCTGGAGATCGCCGCCGGGGCCGCCTGGGCAGGCCAGCGTGCCCTCTGCACGATGAAGATGTCGGGCCTGAATGTGGCTTCCGACTCCCTTTACTCGGTCGCTTACTCCGGCGTCGTTGGCGGACTGGTCATCTATGTGGCCGATGACCCCGGCGTGAGCGCCGGGATGTGCGAGCAGGACTCGCGGGGGTTTGCCCTTCTGGCCGACCTTCCCCTCCTGGACCCCTCCTCCGTGGCGGAGGCGTACCAACTCACCCGTCTGGCTTTTGACCTTTCCGAAGCAGTGGGGACGCCGGTCCTGGTCCGATTGGTCACCGCGATCGCTCACACCTCCGCTCCGGTGGAGGTGGGCGAACCCCTCCCCCTACCGGAGCGGGAACCCCAGTTGCTGCGGGACATCGCGCGCTTCACCAAAGCGGGCGCGGCCATCTGTATGCAGCAGCACCGGGACCTGATCGTCCGGCTGGAAGAGGCCGGACGATGGCTCCGACAGGCAGGCCTGAATTCTCTCCAGATCGCGGAGAAAAACTCTCATCCGAGATTAGGGATCATCGCTGGCGGCGTGGTCAACGCGTATCTGGAGGAGGGATTAGAGATTGCAACCCGCTGGGGTCTGGACCCCCGGAGCGTTTCCACTTTGCGCGTCCGGGCCCCCCATCCTTTTCCCTCCGATGAAGTCCGGGCCCTGTTGCAGCAGGTGGATATGGTGGTGGTTCTGGAGGAACTGGAGCCCCATCTAGAGCGGGGCGTCTATGTGGAAGCGCACCGGCGCGGCTTTCCCGGTCGCATCGTGGGCAAACTGGACGGGACGCTGGAACGGGTCGGTGAGTACGACGTGCGCCACGTCGTCCGGGGGATCGCGGCCGCGCTGGGTTTCTCCATCCCCCCGGACCTCTTCGCGGCCGAGACGGAGGCGGAGCAGCTGGCGGCGCCCCGTCCCATTACGGTCTGTCCGGGTTGTCCCCATCGGGGCACTTTTCTGGCCATCAACCGGGCCATCCGCCGGGCCGGATACCGGCGGGACCAGGTGATGGTGACCGGGGACATCGGCTGCACGATCCTGGGGATGAACCCACCCTTTGATACGGTCTGGAACGAGGTCGCGATGGGGGCCAGTATCGGCCTGGCCCAGGGCTACGTCCACGCCGGAGTGAAAACTCCCGTCATCGCCACCATCGGCGACTCCACCTTTTTCCACGCAGGAATCCCGGCGCTCATCAACGCTATCCAGCACGCTGTCCCCCTGACGGTGATCATTATGGACAATGGCTGGACGGCAATGACGGGTATGCAGGTCAACCCCAGCACCGATGAGGAGTTCCAGCCGCCGGGAGGCCGTCGGGTGGACATTGCGCAACTGGTGCCCGCGCTGGGGGTGGAGCACTTCTTCGTCGTGGACCCCTTTGACCTGGATGGGACGACAGCGGTCATCCAGCAGGCGCTGGCGCTGCCCGGCGTCAAGGTCATTCTATCCCGGCAGGAGTGCGCCATCCAGGCTCAGCGGCGGGGGCACCGGGCTGGCACTGTGCGCGTCGTGCCCGAGAATTGTAACCTTTGCAAATTATGCATTATGCTCACCGGATGCCCGGCCATAGACCTGGGCACAGAGGCCGTGATGATTGACTCCGCGCTCTGCTACGGCTGCGGCCTCTGCGCTCAGGTGTGCAACCGGGACGCTCTGGTCCGTATCTCGGAATAGGCGATGAAAACCGAAAAGAGTCTGGATATCTTTCTCATCGGTGTCGGTGGTCAGGGGCTCCTGACCATCGGAGAGGTGATTGCAGAGGCGGCTCTGGCCCTTGACCTTCCGGCTTGCTTCTACCCCTACAAAGGCATGGCCCAGCGGGGTGGTCTGGTCAAGGCCCAGTTGCGGCTGGGACGGTCCGCAGTGGGGCCGAATATCCCGCCCCAGGGAGCCGACCTGGTCATCGCGATGGAGGTCTCAGAGGCGTTGCGAGCGGTGCGTGTCCTGCGGCCCGGCGGGGAGTTCCTGCTCTTCGGGGAACGCTGGCTTCCAACAGCCGTTATGCTGGGGAAGGCGGCGTATCCGGCGCTGGAAGTGGTGCTGGAGCAGGTGCGCGCGGCGGAGGGACGCGATATCTACCTCCCCCCGGATACACTGCCCTCGGGTCTGCCGGCCAACCTGTTTGTGCTGGGGGCAGCGGTTGGTCGTACTCGCCTGGGGGACATCTTGCCCGCCATAGCGGTGGAAGAAGCCATCCAGCGCCGTTGGCCTCGGGACCCGGAGCGGAATCTGGCCGCCTTCCGGGCCGGATGCAGAAATCAGGAATGACGTACCCGGCACTTCCAGAGTGCCGGGGATGTTCTATGGTTCTATCTTAAGGGAGGAGCCATGCCGTTTGCTCAGATCGGGGAACAGGCGCTTTTCTACACCGTTAGCGGGCGGAGAGGACCCGCTCTGATCCTGATCCATGGGGCTGGCGGGAGTCACCTCCACTGGCCGGCCGCGCTGCGCCGCCTATCTGGGGCCACCGTCTACGCCATAGACCTGCCCGGGCATGGACGCTCCGAGGGGCCAGGCCGGGAGCGCATAGAGGACTACGCCGCCGACGTCATCCGCTTTATGGACGCTGTGGGGATTTCGCGCGGAGTGCTGGTCGGGCATTCTATGGGAGGCGCTATCGCCCAGATGACGGCCCTGCTGGCTCCCGAGCGGGTTGCCGGACTGGTGCTGGTGGGCACCGGAGCGCGGTTGCGCGTGGCACCGGTCCTCCTGGACGGGATTTTGCTGGACGCGCGCAGGGCAGTGGCCTTGATCACCGAATGGGCCTGGGGCCCCGAAGCCGACCCGGTGATGGTCGCCCGGGGCCGCCGGATGATGGAGCGCGTGAACCCTCAGGTCGTCTGGGGGGACTTCGCTGCCTGCGACCGCTTTGATGTCCGGGAACGGATCGGGGAAATCACCGCGCCAACACTGGTGATTACCGGCTCAGAGGATCGGATGACGCCGCCGAAGTTCGGGCAGTGGCTGGCGGAGCGCATGCCTGGGGCGCTGTTTGTCCTGGTTGAGAGAACCGGTCATATGGTGATGCTGGAGAGACCGGACCGGGTGGCACTCATAGTGCAGGAGTGGTTGAACACCGTGGCCCAGGATTAATCTCACGCCACTCTACATTGCTTCTTTCAGCGTTTCCAGAAATTCCCGGTTGTTGCGCGTGCGGGCCAGGTGCTGCAGCACCGATTCAGCCACCATCGTCAGGTCGTACCCGGCTCCGGATGGCGGCGGGGCCACCATTTGGGCGATCATCTTGCGCATCAGCCAGACCCTTTGCAGCGTCTCCTGGTCCAGGAGTAACTCCTCCCGGCGGGTGCCAGACCGTTCAATGTCAAAGGCGGGGAAGATGCGCCGTTCCTGCAGCCGTCGGCTGAGGTGGAGTTCCATGTTGCCGGTCCCTTTGAACTCTTCGTAAATCATATCATCCATACGGCTGCCGGTGTCCACCAGACAGGTAGCGATGATGGTGAGACTGCCGCCCTCTTCCAGGTTCCGGGCCGCGCCGAAGAAACTCTTGGGCGGGTAGAGGGCCGCCGGGTCCAGACCGCCGGAGAGGGTACGCCCACTGGGCTGAACGACCAGGTTGTATGCCCGTGCCAGCCGGGTGATGCTATCCAGCAGGATGACCACATCCTTTTTGCACTCCACCAGCCGCTTGGCCCGCTCCAGCGCCATCTCGGCCACCTTAGTGTGGTTCTGGACCGGTTCATCAAAGGTGGAACTGATCACCTCCGCCTCCACCGATCGGTCCATATCGGTCACCTCCTCTGGCCGTTCACCGATGAGGACAACCATCAGGTGAACCTCCGGGTGGCTGGCGCTGATGCCGTTGGCAATATGCTTGAGGACGGTGGTCTTCCCGGCCTTGGGAGGCGAGACGATGAGGCCCCGCTGCCCTTTCCCGATGGGCGCAATGAGACTGAGCAACCGGGTGGTCAGGTTGTGCCGGTCGGTCTCAATGATGAGCCGGCGGGTCGGGAAGATGGGGGTCAGTTTCTCAAAGCGGGGGCGCAATTTGGCCTGTTCCGGATCCATTCCGTTGACCGTTTCCACCCGCAACAGACTGTACCACCGTTCGGTCTCTTTGGGTGGCCGGACTTGCCCGATGACCAGGTCGCCGTTGCGCAGGCCGAAGCGCCGAATCTGGGATTGAGAGACATAGACGTCCTCTGGGCTGGGGAGATAATTGGGCCCCCGCAAGAAACCTACCCCCTCGTCAGGGATAATCTCCAGCACACCTCCCCGGAAGGTCAGCCCTTCTCGCTCGGCCTTTGCCTGAAGGATGCGCAGGATCAGGTCCTCCTTCTTCAGCCGGGTGTACCCGGAGACGCCCATCTTGCGGGCCAACTCCCGAAGATCGGAGAGGGTCCACTCCTCCAGAGTCCCCATCTCCAGCATCTCGGCTGGCACTCCCGGGACGATCTCTCGCGTGGTTTCATCCGGTCGGGGGGGAGTAGCCTCTTCTTCCATTTTTATCATTACTTCTTCCATATCCTACCTCCTGATATTTTTGCCCCGGCGGCGATGGTCGGTCGTCTCTCCATAGAGGGTTGCTGAATATTCACCGCCGCTTACCCTCTCTTTTTCCCCTTCTCTTCCGCCGTGGCGGGGGAGAAGGGGGCCCGGGGGATGAGGGATGCTCAAGGCCCCATCCTGTGCCAGCACAAACTTTGCCCCTGAGCCAACAGCGCTATATTGTCAGCAGCACTCAGGAGATTGCCCGATCGCCGCGAGGCAAAGATATGTTGCCTCAGTCATCCGTAGCGGGCGATGAACCGTTCTGCCATCTCTACCAGGTCCCGGTTGCCGATGAAGAGGGCCGTCCTCTGGTGAAGTATGTCGGGGACGATATCCAGGATGGAGCGCTGCCCGTCGGAAGCGTATCCTCCAGCATGTTCGGCGATGAAAGCCAGCGGGCCGGCTTCATAGAGGAGACGCAGTTTCCCTTTGGGATTGCTGGGGTCCTTGTAGTCCAGAGGATAATAGAAGATCCCTCCTTCCAGCAGATTGCGGTGGAAGTCGGCAACCAGCGAACCGATATAACGGCCAGAAAGCGGCTTGCGGGGGTTCTCCTCATCCATACCCTGCAGCCAGCGGGTAAATCGCCGCACGCCCTCGCTCCAGTACTTCTCGTTGCCCTGATTCGTGCTGTAGTATTTGGGTTCTGCCGGGATGCGGATATTCGGGTAGGAGAGCAGAAACTCTCCCACACTGGGGTCCAGGGTGAAACCATGTACCCCATTGCCGGTCGTATATACCATCATTGTGCTGGAGCCATAAATAATGTAACCGGCAGCAGCCAGGGCCCGCCCTGGCTGGAGGCAATCTTCCACTGTTCCTGGACCGGCGGAAGTGCGGCGGCGGTAAATGCCAAAAATTGTTCCAATGCTGGCGTTCGCATCGATGTTGGATGAGCCGTCCAGAGGGTCAAAGACTAGAACGTAGCGGCCCGTGGGATAGCCCTCGGGGATAGGGATAATATCTGGCTCCTCCTCGGAAGCCATCACTGCCAACCGGCCCGTATAGAAGTTCATACGGATAATCGTCTGGTTGGCGAAGACGTCCAGTTTCATCTGTGCTTCGCCCTGGATGTTGGTCTTTCCTGCCAGGCCGAGAATCTGGACCAGACCGGCGCGGGAGGTTTCGCGGGCAATAATCTTGGCCGCCAGTGCGATGTCGTAGAGGAGGCTGGTGAAGACGCCAGTGGCCTCCGGGTAGGCCCGTTCCTGCTCTAAGATGTGCCGTTCTATGGTGATGATTTCCTCAGGCATCGGATCACCCCATATACCAGACCCACTTGGAGCCGCGCATATCGCGGATAATGTCGGTCGTGGAGAGAATACCTAGGGGGGTGCCATCCTCATCCACGACCAGCAGGCGGTGGATGCGGCTCTCCAGCATTTTGCGCGCCGCCTCGGCGACCAGCGCGTCTTTGGAGATAGTGATAACGCCCTGGGTCATCACCTGGGCGGCGCGAATTTGGCTCAGATCCTCTCCGTAGTGAGCAATGGCGTCCGTATGGGAGACGACACCTAAAGGCCGTTTCCCCTCACCCTCGGCGACGATGATGGCGTGGATATCGGTATCCGCCATCACCCGTACCACCTCCTGGAGGGGCGTGTCCGGCTTGCAGAAGATGACGCCTTTGTGGTAGATATCCCTAACTCGACGTTCAACCATAGAGGGACCTCCTTCAGAAGGGGGGATATGGTTTTCATCGGGTCCAGATGATAAAATAATAGCCCAGGATGGTGGCCCAGAGGATGCTATCTATCCGGTCCAGCGCGCCGCCGTGGCCAGGAAACAGGGTGCCGCTATCTTTAGCACCCACCTGGCGTTTCATCATAGAGATGGCCAGGTCACCCAGCGGAGAGAGAACCGCCACCAGCAGGCCGATCCCGGCGCCATCTATGGCCCGGGGGCCGCTGGGGCTGGCAGCCAGGTCCCAGAGGGCTGCCAGTCCTGCTGTCAGGAGAGTACCAATAACGATCCCCCCGATGTAGCCCTCCCATGTCTTGCCCGGGCTCAGAGTCGGGGCCATTTTGTGGCGGCCCCAGGTGCAGCCCACCAGATAGGCACCGCTGTCTGCGAACCAGACGGCAGGCAGGACGGTCATCACCCACCAGAGGCCATCGGGCATGTTCCGCAGGCGGATGAGATGCCAACCACACCAACCCACATAGAGAGCCCCGACCACTGTCAGCGACCAATCGGCCACCGGTTTGCCTTGCCGATGACCCAGTTGCCAGGCCAGAGAACCCAGCAGGGCCAGGGAGAGACCGGGGCCAAAGAGCCCCCATCCGGGGAACTGGGCATCCAGCAGCAGCACCCACAGGAGGAGCAACGCCCAGGGCAGGGCGGGACGGAAGCGGTCCTTTTCCATAAGGTGGCAGAATTCCACCACCGCCACGGTCAGTACGACGAGGACAAGGGCGAAGAACCCGATACCCCCTATCTTAGTCAGGGCGACAATAACGGGAAGGGCGATCAGGGCCGTGAACAGACGGGTGCGCAACACGTGGAAGGATAACTCCGCCGGGAATAGGGAATTGGCAAATCAGGCCGTCGCCGGGTCAACCCCTCTGGGATTCTCCATGAGCGAGAATGCGGCCAAAGCGGCGCTCGCGCCGGGCATACTCGGCCAGGGCTTTATAGAATTCGTCCTTATCAAAATCAGGCCAGTAGACCGGGGTGACGTAGTATTCGGCGTAGGCGCCCTGCCAGATGAGGAAGTTGCTCACCCGCATCTCTCCGCTGGTCCGGATGATCAGGTCGGGGTCGGGTAGGCCAGCGGTGTACAGGTAGCGAGAGACGAGGTCTTCGTCCACTGCTTCGGGAGGGATACTATCCTGGATGATGCGACGAACCGCGTCCGCGATCTCGGCCCGTCCACCGTAGTTAAAGGCGACGTTCAGGATGAGCCGCTGGTTGTCCCGTGTCAGGTCCAGCGCCTGACGGATTTTGGCGGCCAGGCGGGCAGGCACCCGTTCCAGCCGCCCGATATGGCGAATCTGGACTCCTTCTCGGTGGAGTTCGGGGAGTTCCCGGTCAATCATCTGCTCCATAATGTTCAGCAGACCTTCCACCTCATCCTGGGGGCGTTCCCAGTTTTCGGTGGAGAAGGCGTAGATGGTGAGGATGCGGACGCCAAATTCCCCAGCAGCGCGCAGGATGCGGCGGAGATTCTCCGTTCCCGCACGATGACCGGCCAGGCGCGGCAGCCCTCTGGTCTGGGCCCATCGGCCATTTCCGTCCATGATGATGCCGACATGGACGGGAACTTTCTCCAGTGGAGAGTATACTTTTTCCTCTTTCGGTTGAGTCATTGGGGCGGAATCGGAGACGGCGCCTCTGGAACGATGCGGGTGAGACGGTGAATCAACAGATACCAAGTGTAGAAATATTATACCACCATTCTGCCCTTTCGGCAAAAGACTTTGTCCCCTGCAGGTTGCCGACATGCAGAAGGACAAATACCATCAAATTTCCATCACTTCCCGGGTCTTCCGTTCGCCGATTTCCTCTGCCCGCTCCGTATATTTGTCGGTCAGTTCCTGGAGTTCGTCGCGAGCCTGGTAGAACTCATCCTCCGAGATCAATTTCTCCTTCTCAAACTCCCGTAAGTCATCCAGGGCTTCCCGACGGATGTTGCGCAAGGCCACTTTGGCTTCTTCCACGCGTCGGCTGACCATACGCGCCAGTTCTGTCCGACGCTGTTCCGTCAGCGGAGGGATGACCAGGCGGATGATGCGGCCATCGTTGGAAGGGGTAAGGCCCAGGTCGGATTTCAAGATAGCCCGCTCTATGTCTCCCAGCGAGGAGGGATCATACGGGCGGATAGTGAGGAGTTGCGGCTCCGGCGCGCTGATGACGGCCAATTGGTTGAGGGGAGTGGGAACACCGTAGTAGTCCACGATCACCCGCTCCACCAGGGCTGGGCTGGCCCGGCCAGTGCGGATGGCCCGGAAATCCGCCTCCAAGACCTCCAGGGTCTTTTTCATACGGTCTTCGGTCTCACGAAGCAAATCCCGGATCATGCCCTCCTCCTGGGAAAGAATGAGAGCATCGGAAACATCAGCGATGGGCTGAGTCTTTTGATGATTCTTCTCAGCGGGAGATCAGGGTTCCCACTTTTTCACCCAGAACGGCCTGTTCCAGGCTCCCCGGCTGCCACAGGTCCAGGACGATGATGGGCAGGTCGTTATCCATGCAAAGGGAAAGAGCCGTAGCGTCCATCACGCCGACCCGCATATTCAGCGCTTCCATATAGGTCAGGTAGTCAAACTTGCGAGCATCAGGGTTCTGGCGGGGATCCTCAGAGTAGACGCCGTCCACTTTGGTGGCCTTGATGAGCAGGTCGGCGTCAATCTCCATAGCCCGCAGAGCCGCAGCGGTATCGGTGGTGAAGAAGGGGTTGCCCGTACCGCCGCCGATGATGACGACCCGTCCCTTTTCCAGGTGACGGATGGCCCGCAAGCGGATGTAGGGCTCGGCGATGGTGTGCATCTCAATGGCCGTCTGGACGCGGGTCTCCACGCCCATCCGCTTCAGGGCATCAGCCAGGGCCAGAGCGTTCATAATGGTGGCCAGCATGCCCATGTGGTCGGCTGTGGCGTGGTCCATCCCGTGCTCCAGCCCATCCCGTCCGCGCCAGATGTTGCCGGCGCCGAGGACGATAGCAACTTCCACCTCGTAGTTCCGCACGGAGACGATTTTGGCCGCCACCTCTTCGGCCCGGCGGGGGCTGATACCGTAGCCGGAGGGCCCGGCCAGGGACTCCCCTCCCAATTTCAGCAGGACTCGCCGGTATTTCGCCACGGTCATGTTCGCCTCCCGATAGAACTCTCCCGCAGGCTTCCCAGCCTACGGGAGGGTTCTCGGTGATTATATACTCTCCCCCAGTTCGTAGCGAGCAAATCGGCGTACGACGATGTTCTCGCCCAACAGGGCGGTATACTCTTTGATGACCTGCTCTACCGTCCGGTCTTCGTCCTTGATAAACGGTTGCTCCAGCAGGCATACGGACTGGTAGAACTTCTCCAATTTCCCCAGGACGATGCGGTCTACGACGCTCTCAGGCTTACCCTCTTCCAGAGCCTGGGTGCGGTAGATGCGCCCCTCCTCTTCTGCCACATCAGCAGGGACCTGCTCGCGGGAGAGATAGCGGGGGTTGGCGAAGGCGATGTGGAGAGCCAGATTATGGGCCAGGGTGCGGAACTCTTCTGTGCGGGCGACGAAATCGGTCTCGCAATTCAGTTCCAGGATGACGCCCACCCGACTGCCATGATGGACATAAGCCTCAATGATGCCCTCGCGGGCGGTCCGATCCACTTTCTTGGCTGCCTCGGCCAGTCCCTTCTCCCGCAGGTACGCAACGGCGGCATCAAAATCGCCGCCGGTCATTTCCAGAGCCTTGCGACAATCCAATACTCCTGCGCCAGTGGCCTCGCGCAGTTCCTTAACCATTGCCGCTGTGATTTCCAACGTTGACCTCCTGTCATAGAGTGAAGTCGACCCGCCTGTGCCGCGGCTCATCCTGCTGGAACGATGGTCGGGTTGGGTGAGCAGCGGACAGAGAGGGCTGCGTTAATCCTCTTCAGCATCCTCTTCGGCTTCGTACTCCTCTTCGTATTCTTCCTCAAACGCTTCTTCGTACTCAAACTCTTCTTCGCCTTTTGCCAGATACTCTTCCTCCGGCTCCAGGGCCTCGTACTCTTCGCCCTCCTCCGGCGGCCATTCCTCTTCATCAAAGCGCCCTTCACGGATGCGGGCGAGGGTGGCTGCGCTGAGATACCGTTCCGTTTCCTCGAAAATCTCCGCCTCAGGGGCCAGTTCCTTGCGCAGGGCCAGCCCTTCCATAACGGCGTCGGCCATAAGGCCCGTAATCAGCCGGATGGCGCGGATCGCATCATCGTTGCCCGGGATGACGTAGTCTACGGGGTCAGGGTCGCAGTTGGTATCTACGATGGCGATGACCGGGATGTCCATAATATTCGCTTCTTTTACGGCTGTCGCTTCCCGGTGTACGTCTACGACGTAGAGGAGGTTGGGGAGTTGGTGCATCTGTTTGATGCCACCCAGACGGGCATTGAGCCGCGCGATTTCCCGCTGGAGTTTCAGGGCTTCCAGTTTGGTCAACTGCTCAAACTCTCCCCGGGCCTGACGCTCCTCCAGGTCTATCAGGTAGTCAATCCGGCGGCGGATGGTGCGCCAGTTGGTGAGGGTACCGCCCAGCCAGCGCTGGTTGACATAGGGCATGCTGCACCGCTGGGCTTCGTGAGCGATGACCTCCTGGGCCTGCTGTTTGGTGCCAACGAAGAGGATGGTTCCCCCGTTAGCGACTGTCTCCCGGACGACCCTGACGGCCTGCTCCAGGGCGGTGAGCGTTTTTTGAAGGTCAATAATGTGCACCCCATTGCGCTCGGTGAAGATGTAGGGACGCATCTTCGGGTTCCAGCGCCGGGTGCGGTGTCCGAAATGCACGCCGGTTTCCAGCAGCGTGCGCATGGTTGTGACGGCCATAACGTTTACCTCCTTTTTCTGTTAGTTCCTCCGCCCTCTTCTCCCTGTCCGGGGACCGGGTGGCCACTCCGGCACAGCCCGGACAGTCCGAAGGCGTGCGATTTCGGCTTGCAAGCCGGGGCTGATTGTACCACAAAAGCGCGGATGCGGCAAGCGGCTGCGCTTGCGCCAGGAGATCGTTACCAAGTGCTGGAGACGATCTGGACAAAAGGCGGCGCTCCCCTTATACAGGAATTGGAGAAGAATTCACAAGAGGAGCACCGCCGATGGCTGAACGGGCTCACTGGGAAGTACACGCCATAAACCCAATGGAGGCAAGAAAGCAGATCGTGCTGACCTACCAACGGCTGGGCAGCATCCGCGCTACTGCCCGCCTGTGGCGCACCTGGCGGCAGGTGGTGCGCAAGGGGGTGTCCCGCTACCAGGCGGAAGGGGGCGGGGCTAAAGGACCGCTCCCGGCGTCCCCAGCGTTCGCCGCGCCAGATCCCTGCCGAGATAGAGCAGATCGTGCTGGCTGCCCGTCGGGAGACGGGGTTGGGACGGCGCCGGCTGGCGCTGAAGGTGCAGGATGTGACGCAGTTCCTGGCCTCAGTGCCCATTGGGTGTATGTGTACAACTGCCCCCCCATCCTCCTCTTCTTCCCCAGCAAGGAGGGAAGAGAGAATGAGAGAATGCCCATCCCCACGGTGAAAAGCGACCGCCGGGTTAACTTACCCAGCCGCAAACGCCTGCGCTGCTCATTTCCTCCAGCGGTAATCGTTCTGCAGAGACTGGCGGAAGTCCTCCTGAATCTGGTCTTTGGTCCGAATCTCCCACTCGTCTCCCTGCCAGCGGTAGAGGAGCAGGCAGTGAATCTGCTGGGCGTGGGGGGTGCTGTTCCAGCGGTGAATCTCTGCATAGGCCGCCTGCACCCAGCCGATGTTGCGGTTGATCCACCCGTTCGGCCCCGTGCCATCCGGGTTCACCGTCCAGTGGTTGGTCTCGGTGATGTAGACGGGCTTATCCCACCACTTTGCGGGGATGGCCTCAATGAACGGGCGGTAAGCCTGGAAGTCGTAGTAATGCTCGTGCTCCGTACCGGGGACCAGGGGCCAGTCGGTGAACGGCCGCAGATGGGTGATGTACTCTACCACCGGGCCATGAGTGTAGGTGTGGAGCGCAAAACCGTCCAGTGCCACAATCCCGTCCAGCATCTCTTTAAAGTACGTCAGCGGGCGGTAGCGGATGCCGCCGAGCCGGACCCAGGGGGTGGTGTTGTACGGGTCCACCGCCCCGGGCACCACCGTCGCATTGGGCAGGACCTCCTTGATGGCCCGATAGACTAAATTGAAGGCGCGAGCATAGAGTTGGGGCGTGATGTGTTCCCGGGGGTCCATCAGCCCGCCGGGGTGCTCCCGAACGTTGTTCTGCTCATTCCCGACGGTAATGACCCAGGTATAGTGAGACGGGGGGACCTCTGGGCGCTTCAGGTAGAGTTCCACCCAGCGCCTGCAGGTGGCCGCAAAGTCCCCATAGTACTGGGATTCGGGCAGAGTTCCCGCCGGCTCATAACCGTAATTGAGGCGGATGACCACGCCGAAGCCGCTGCGGGCCCAGTCCCAGAGTTTCTGCCGCAGGGCTTCATTGGGCCGCAGATTCTCGGGATGACGGCCGATGGATTCAGTGAAGAGCACCCATCCCCGCCGCCCCGTCCCCTGAAACAGATGGCGGAAGTCCTCCGTCTCGTCGGCGCCAGCGCCGTGGATGCCGAAAATCCAGGCGCATTCGCCGAAGGGAAGAGGGGCATCCTCTACCGGACGGCGGTTATCGGGCGGGACGTCAGCGACGAGGTACCAGGCGGCCGCATAGCCTTCGTGCAGGCTGGGCGTGCGCACCTGAATCCACTGCCCTTCCTGCCCGACTTTCGCCAGGGCTTGCTGGGGGTCCTCCCGAATCTCCAGAACCGTGCCATCAGGGACCTGCCAGACAGTGGGAGTATTTGTCCCCGGACCCTGCCGGATGTTCAAGTAGCCGACCTGGGGGCTTTGGACGCGCAGGTAGTTCACCGATGGCGGGGCTTCTGCCACCGGTGAGCGGTCGGTAACATACCAGGCAGCCAGCCAGCCCTCCGGCCCCTCAGGCTCCAACCGGACGCGGAGCCACTGATAAGTGCCCAGTTTCCGTCGGGCCAGCACAGGGTCCTCTACGACTTTCAAGCGCGCGCCAGGATAGAGCCGCCCGATGAGGGTATCCGGGCGCACAACGGGCTGGCTGCGGAAGTTCACCTCCTGGGTCGTCCAGACATAGGTCAGATGGTCTGGCGGGGCAGGGGGCGGGGCCGGGAGTGTCGGGGGCGCGCCGGGGTCGGTGAGAGCAAAGGAGGGGGAGCCATCGGCCCGTCGCTCGGGGAGCCAACCCAACGCACCATCGGCAGTGCGGACCTGGAGCCAGCGGCGGCCATCGCTCCCACGACGCCAAGTCACTCCCTCAACGGTGCTCCGGTAAATGAGGGCGCGCGTCCGCTGAGCCGCAAAGTCTGGCCGGGCATACAGAACCGCCCCCTCCAGCGGAGCCACCCACGCGGAGGCGGGGACGGGTATCTCCCCCGGCGCCTCCGCCAGAGCGAAGTCCCGGATCAGCGGGACCAGCGCGTCGGGGATGGCGCGGGCAGTGAAAAAACTTACGAAGGTCGGACCGTAGACCGCCAATCGGTTCAGCCAGACCCGGAACTCCTCCGGGGACATAGGAACGCTGCCATACTCGTCGTGGTAAGGGCCCAGGATGGGATACAGAGGCGGGCGGAAGCCCCATTTGAGGCACCATTCTTCGTAATGGCCGTAAGTCCATTCATCTATCACCCGGCGGGCCTGGACATCCCAGGGGGTGGGGTCGCCTGGGGCGAAGAAAGAACCGTAGGCCATCGGCATCAGGCCGCCCTTACAGATTTCCAGCATCTCTGTATATGGGAGGTCCGTGTGAGCAGAGATGTTGGGAAAGGAGCAAAGGAAGAGCATCTCGGGGTTGACGTCGGGTCTCTTGAGGGCGCGGACCAGCCTTCGCGCCGCCTCAAATTTCCGGCTGCAGGGGCCTTCTACGTCAAAGACGAAGCCCTGGTAGCCGTCCGAGAAGGCGTTCAAGACGACCTGAGCCTCCTGCTCCGGGTCATCCAGGGTGAGCCAGGTCCAGGCGAAGGGAATCAATCCGGCGTTGGCGATGCGGCGGGCAGATGGGGCCGAATCCCCATAGTACGTTTTCCCTTGCCCCACTTTATAGAGGATGTGAGTTCCACCGGTCTGCTGAGCCATCTGAATGGCCCGGCCCAGTTCGTCGCCCGACCGACGCCAAGCCCAGATGCCCTTGCCGCGCAGCGGTGATGTGCCCATGGCGCCTCCTGTTGTGGACGAATTGCGGAGAATGCAGAGACTGTCTAATGGATCAACGACCGAATGACCGGCGCTATGGCGTCCCCGGCAGGTTGTATTGGGCGTAGTCCCCTTCAAACTCGGTGGGGATGGTGCGTAGAATTTCCACCCAACGGATGATGCGGTTAGCGCCCTGCAGGAGTTGCATAAAGGAGCCCTGCGTCTTCAGTTTGCGGGACGCAATGGCCTGGGTGGCGCCCATTTTCCCCCGCAGGATGTCCACCCAGGCACCATAGGGGGCGGTGAGGATGAAATCGGTAGGGCGCTTTCCCACCCAGACCTCGTCAATTTTCCCATCCACGTTAGTGAAGCCGATGACAGTGGTCTCGTTGACACCCTTCGCGGGTTCGGCCTCCAGAACCAGCGTATAGGACGCGTTATGGCCCTTCGCCAGTTCCAGGTACTGTGGGTCGGCGTTGGAGCGCCGTCGGACTTCCTCCAGGTATTCCAGAGACGCAAGTTTCATGGTGAGCCTCCTTATTTAGATAAAGGCTTTCGGTTATGGCGGCTTTACTGCCGCGCTAAAATACCGAGTCGTCTATCCGCACCAGCACCTTCACTGCGCCAGAGCCGGGGGCGCCCAGGCGACCGAACCACTCCACGACCCCCTCATCCAGCGGAATCTCGTGGCTGACCAGCGCATCCAAATCCACTCGGCCCTGGGCAATGAGGTCTATCGCGGCCGAGAACTCCGTCCACCCCGCCAGACTGCCCTCAATAGAGAGTTCTCCCATCACCACACTGAAGAAGTCCGCCTCCACGGGCTGGATGGGCAGTCCCAGCAGGAAAATCTGCCCGCCCTTGCGGACCAGAGAGATCGCATCAGCAAACGGTTCCGGCGCGCCGGTACAGATAAAAATGACGTCTGGTCCCAGCCCATCCGTCAGTTCGGATAAGGAGACGCCGATGTTATCCTCCAGCGGGTTCAGGACGACCGTCGCGCCCAGGCGAGCCGCCAGCGCGGCGCGGGTGGGATCCACTTCAGTGACGATGACGGAGCGCGCGCCCGCCAGGCGCACGCACTGCAAAGTGAGCAATCCGATAGGACCGGCTCCCATCACCACGGCCCGGTCCCCCGGCTTGAGGCGAGACCGGCGGACGCCATGAAGGGCCACCGTGAGCGGCTCCACCAGCGCCCCCTGCCGCATACTCACCCCCTCCGGCAAGCGATACAGCCCGATCGCCGGTGCCCTCACGTACTCCGCCATCCCGCCATCGTGGGTGACGCCAATCATGTAGATGTTCTCACAGGCGCCCAGGTTCCCGGTCCGGCAGGCCCGACACTGCCCGCAGGGAATCAGGTCGCCGACAACGACCCGGTCACCCGCCCGCCAGCCGGCCACGCCGGGCCCCGTCTCCACAATTGTCCCAGCGAATTCGTGGCCGATAACCAGGCCGGGCTCGTACATCCCGATCTGGAACGCTTCTATGTCGGTGCCACAGATGCCGCTGTAGGCGACCTTGATCAGCACCTCCCCCGGCTCCGGCTCCGGCATCGGGACATCCGTCACCTCTATCTGTCCAATTCCCCGAAAGACGGCGGCTTTCATGATTTCCTCCTAATACTCAGGGAATGCTTGAAAACCGGAAGGCGATGGGAAAAACTGCCTCCGTGCGTCCAGGTCATCCCGCGCTCCACCCAAGGCGGTTGCCCGGCGGTGATGTATCCCCGTACATCTTTCAGCGTCCATTCTCCGCCCAGCGGGCCCGGCATCCCGCCCCAACAGTCGTCCCGACAATTCGGCGCGCCCAGCAGTCGGATGGGAAGATGAGGGGATAGCAACAGAGGCTGGGGGGGCCCGGGCTGGGCTGCGAGGTACTGTTCATGTCACAGGGACCGGTACACCATCCTGGGCGTTGTTCATAAATTCTTCGGATACGGGGTCCGGAGAACGGTCACATCTCTCCAATAGCGACCGACCATCCGGCAAGATTCAGTTTGTTTTGACTCGCGCTCCCAGTTTCTCCACCGCCGCCCGCACCAGTCCATCATCCGAAGTGGGCGAGGACGGAGGAGACGGGGAGGCCAATGGAGATGTCCGGGGTTGAGGGTTCGGGGCACGAGTCGGAGTCGGGCGCGCCGGGGATTTTCCACCGGAACCGGCCAGCAACACGCAGCGCACCCGCACCGGTTGGCCTATTAGTTGGGTCAGCGCGTCCTCCACCGCGCGCCGGTTGGGCTCCTCGCCCACTTTGTCCCTATGGAAGGGGTAAGGGAATCCGATCAGCAATATGTCTCCCTCTACCTTTAACGGCTTCCCGTCCCGCATCAATGCCTCCAGGGAGTGGTTGACGGAGCGGAGAAGGCGAAGCATATCGTTCCACCGCTGGGTCACTTCCTCCAGAGAGAAGTCCGCTATTGGCTCTGGAAGGGGCTGTTCGTGGACCGGTGGGGCCGTCGAGGTCGGGGTGGAAGACGCGCCAGGGGACGGGCGGCCTGAGGGGGCAGCAGGACGGCCCACCGTCCGGGCCGGTGAGGGGGCCGGAGGCGGGGCCGTCGGTTCGCGGCGAGGCGATGGCTCCTGCTGGCCCGCGCTGGTGGGGCGGGTATCCTCCTCGGGCAAGGCCGCTTCTGTGAAGGCCAGTTCCAGCGGGAGTTGCGGCTGCCAGGCAGTCCGTGCGTCCGATGCCGCCTGCCCGAAGAGGCGGACGGCGCGGGCCAACTGGCGAGGGGTGAAGCGGGCTGCCTGGTTCTGAACCGCCGGGCGCAGGCTCTCGGGGATATAGAGGGGAACGGGGGCACCCAGGCGAATCAGCATCAAGGCGCGCAGGTGATCGGTCATCTGGCGGGCGAACTGGCGGGGGTCGGCGCCCCGGTCGGCGGCCTCATGGATGACGGCCAGCCCCCGACCCACATCCTGCGCCGCCAGTGCGTCGGTGAGGGCCAGTACCGCGCCCTCGTCGCCGGTGCCGAGGGCCGTCCGCACCGCCTCCACGGTGACCACACGGTCAGTATAGGCGGCCAGTTGGTCCAGTAGACTCTCCGCATCCCGCATACTGCCGGTGGCATAGCGGGCAATCAGGCTCAGCGCGTCCTCCTCGGCCTGGATGCCCTCCTGCTGAGCCAGGTGCCGGAGCCGGGCCACTATGTCCGCCAGCGGGACCCGCCGGAAGTCCAGCCGCTGGCAGCGGGAGAGTACTGTCGCCGGGATGCGGTGGGGTTCGGTGGTCGCCAGGACAAAAAGGGCATGGGCGGGAGGCTCCTCCAGCGTCTTGAGGAGTGCGTTAAAGGCGGCGGTGGAGAGCATATGGACTTCGTCAATGATATACACCTTGTACCGGGCCTCGGAGGGGCGGTAGCCCACCCGCTCCCGCAGTTCCCGGACATCTTCCACGCTGGTGTTAGAGGCGGCGTCAATCTCTATCAAGTCCATCAGCCGCCCTTCGTTAATGGCCCGGCAGATGGCACACTGATTGCAGGGCCGACGGGCCAGTTCCGGGTCTAGGCAGTTGACTGCCTTCGCCAACAGGCGCGCGGTGGTCGTCTTGCCGGTGCCGCGCGGGCCAGTGAAGAGGTAAGCATGGTGGACGCGGCCGGAGAGAAGGGCGTTGCGCAGAGTTCGGACGATGTGCTCTTGCCCAACGACTTCGTCAAAGGTCTGAGGGCGCCATTTGCGATAAAGTGCCTGAGCCATTTACGCCTCTCGCGTCAGCCGCGCCAGGACGGTCTCTTCTTTAGTGAAAACCTGGTACGGTGTATCCCGATTTAGGACGGTCAATTCATCCGGGCCCAGGGTCAAGGGAACCCCCCGGCGGGCTCCGACCTCGTAAATCATCGCCGTGCCCGCCAGGGAGAGCAACAGCACGTCATGGGGAGATGGCTCCATCAGCGGCCAATCCCCCTCCCCGCGCATGACCTGGATAGCCGAACCCTCTATGTGAGCGACCGTCTTGGACTGAAACGGTACCTGCAAACTCTCCACTGCGGCGTTCAGGCTGATCCGCTGCGGCGGACTCTCGCTGGTACCGTAGAGGAAGCGGCGCCCGTTCTTGCGCTCTGGCAACACATTGCATCGGAAAAGGAGAACAGTGGACGGGAAAGGAGAACCGGAGCGGTGGGCCAGTCCTTTGCGGACAATAGACATCTCCCCGGGGCGCAGGCGCACCTCCCCCCGCTCTGTCTCCAGCAGAATGACTCCCTGATGAACCCAGAAGAGTTCATCCTGGTCCAGATGCCGGTGCCAGGCCAGCGTCCCCTGGCAAAGATAGAGGCTCACCGTGATATCGGCGACGAGAGCCATATCTATCATCGCAAAGGGACGGTCCAGCCGACGGCCTACGTCCTTCAGGTTCAGTTTTTCCAGGGGCATCCGGTTACTCTTTCCGACTCTCCTCCAGTTTGACACCCAAGATACCGGCCAGGCCGCGCAGGAACTCCACCGGCACCGGGAAGATGATGGTGGAATTCTTCTCCGTGGCAATTTCGGTGAGCGTCTGGAGATAACGGAGTTGGATGGCCGCGGGCACCTGTCCGATGGTCTCGGCGGCCTGGGCCAGGGTCTGGGCAGCCTGGTACTCGCCCTCGGCGTGGATGATTTTCGCCCGCTTCTCCCGCTCAGCCTCCGCCTGTCGGGCCATTGCCCGCTGCATGGTGGCCGGGAGTTCCACATCTTTGATCTCCACGATGCTCACCTTAACCCCCCAGGGCTCGGTCTGCTCGTCAATGATCTGCTGCAACTTGGTGTTGATCCGTTCCCGATGGGCCAGCAGTTCGTCCAGTTCCGATTGTCCAATGACATTTCGCAGTGTGGTCTGGGCAATCTGCCAGGTGGCCCGCTTGTAGTCCTCCACCTGGACAATGGCGCTGGTCGGCTCCACCACGCGGAAATAGACCACCGCATTCACCTTGACGGTCACGTTATCCCGGGTGATACACTCCTGCGCCGGGACGTCCAGCGTCACCACCCGCAGGTCCACCTTGACCATCCGGTCAATGAAAGGGATGATGAAGAACAGGCCCGGCCCCTTGGCGCCGACCAACCGACCCAGGCGGAAGATAACGCCCCGCTCGTACTCCTGGACGATTTTAATCGCGGCGCTGGCAATCACGATGAGGAAAAGGATGAGAGCGGTAACCATACACCCCAAAGTCGTTAATACATTTTCCATGACATCCTCCTATTTGGTGCGAATGGTTGTGAGGAAATGGTACAGATGCGCTTTAGATTATACCTCAAGAAGAGAGAAGCGCAAATGCTGCTTGGCTGTTGAGTTGACACCGAACGGATGTTCGTTATAATATAACGAAGATTCTCCATCAGGAGGCCCCAATGAACAGACAACGGGAAGAGGTAAAGGGGCAGAAGCGGCGCATTCTGGAGTGCGTTCGGGATTTCATCCATGAACGGGGCTATCCCCCCACCGTCCGGGACATCGCCCGGGAGACGGGGATTTCGTCCACCTCGGTAGTGGATTACTACCTGAAGCGGCTGGAACAGTCGGGATGGATAGAGCGGGACCCGCGCTCTTCCCGAGGCATCCGTCTCACGGCGGCCGGCGCACAAGGGTTGGGATTCGGCGCGACTGTCTCTATCCCCCTTCTGGGTGACATTGCGGCGGGCGAACCCATTCCCGTCCCCTCTTCCGATTTCTCCCTGCTGGGCGTGGAGGAGACGATTGAACTGACGCGCAGTATCGTGGGAGACCCTCAGAACCTCTATGCTCTGCGGGTTCGGGGGAATTCTATGATAGATGCGATGGTCCACGACGGCGACATTGTCATTATGCGCCCCACCGAGGAGGTAGCGAACGGGGAAATGGCCGCTGTCTGGCTGCGGGACCGGGAGGAGGCAACCCTGAAGCGGGTCTACCGGGAAGGGGGCCGGGTGCGTCTTCAGCCCGCCAACCCGACGATGGAGCCCATCTACATAGACGACCCCCGTCAGGTGCAAATTCAGGGTAAGGTCGTGATGGTCATCCGGCAGGTCCGCTGAGGGGGCTTGGGGGTTATCCCAGGGCTGCCTCTATAGAGGGGTACTCGTCGGGAGCCCCCGGTGCAAGGGCCGGCGAGGAGGGCCGACGAATCGGCAGCAGCACAGTAAAGGTGCTCCCCTGTCCCGGCGCGGATTCCAGCCAGACGCGCCCTCCGTGGGCTTCCACCAGGGACTTGACGATGGAGAGTCCCACCCCCATACCTCCCGCTGCCATTCGCAACGGGTCATCGGTGTGGTAGAACCGTTCCCAAATCCGGGATTGCTCCTCCAGCGGAATGCCAATGCCGGTATCCTGAATCCAGAGACGGCAGAAGTGGGGAGGGGCTCCCCCCGGTTCCGGCACCGTCGCCACCCCCGCCGTTATCCGACCGCCCGGATAGGTGAATTTGACCGCGTTGCTGATCAGATTGCTCACCACCTGACGAATCCGCAGCGGGTCCACCTCCACCTGGGGCAGGTCATCTGCCACCTCCAGCCGCCACTCCAGTTGTCGCGCCTGCATCTGGGGGACAAAGGATTCCAGGACCTCGCCGACCAGCAAGGCCATATCGGTCGGGACGTAATTCAGTTCCAGGTGTCCCCGCTCGCTTTCGGCAATGGCGATGAGATTGTTGGCAATCCCAACCAGCCGACGGGCGTGGTCATGGATGATATGGAGAAATGTAGCCTGGGTGGAAGATAGCGGGCCCACTAAGCCACCGTAGAGCACCTCGCTGTAGCCCAGGATAGCGGTGAGGGGTGTCCGGAGTTCGTGAGATATGTGGGCGATGAATTCCCGTTTGGACTTCTCGGCCTGGACTTCTCGGGTGACATCCCGCAGTACGGCCACCGTGCCCAGGTGCTCGCCAGAGGGGAGACGAACGGGCGCTGCGCTGACCGCAATTTGCTTCCCCTCCAGTTCAAAGAGAATATGGAACGGCGATTGAAGGCGGGCCACATCCTCCAGAGATCGCCCCGCAATCGCCTCCAGCGCTGGCTGAACAGGGCGGCCCAGCAGGCGTTCTCGTGGCACTCCCAATATGCGCTCTGCCGCCGCGTTCAACCGGATGGCCACTCCCTGCTCATCGGTCACGATAATCCCTTCAGTCGTACTCTCCAGGATAGCCTCGCGCAGCGAGGCCTCCCGCTCCCGCTCCCGGAGTGCCTGTTCCAGACATTGGACCTCCCGCTCCAGGCGACGGTAGAGATAGACATTCTCAATCGCTGCCGCCATTTGAGCCGCGATAGATTCGCATAGGCGGATATCTCGGCTTTCAAAGGGACGCTGTCGGTGGTCATTGACGACAATCAGCATCCCCATAACCCAGTCTCTCCGGACTATCGGTTGTACGATCGCTGTCCCTCCTTTCGGACTCTGCAGGAGATCGCAGAGGGATTGCAGGTCCGGTTCAGGACGATGGAGGGGCAGGATCAGGCGTCGGCGGCGGCGGACGGAATGGGCCAGCAGAGGATACTGGTCTAATGGGACGTCGACGGGACCCTTCAGCGCCAGATGTCCGGTCAGAGGGGCATACAGAGCCATCAGGCGCAGGTTCTCAGATGTCCCCTCTCCCAAGGGGCCGGGGGGTTCTTCCGAGGGTTGCAGCAGGACCGCCGCCCGGTCCGCATCCAGCGCCTGGGCGATGTGCTCCACCACCTGCTTCAGGACCGGTTCCAGTTCCAGAGATGCACTGAGTGCCTGGCTAACCCCCAGCATGGAAATCAGTTCTTGCGTCTGCCGGAGAGAGCGCTCACTCAGAGTTTGCAGTTCTTGCCGGTAGGCCCAGAGGTCCTGCAGGGCCGCCCGATACACGACCACAGAGATCAGGGGGTAGCCGAAGAGATTGACCAGCCGGCCCAACCCTGTCTGGTCCAGAGTGACCAACCCATTGCCCAGGGCAATGATGAGAAAGGCGATGCCCGGCAGCAGATATTCCCCTCGTCGCTGTTGCAGGACCAGGTACAGCCCACTGAAGATGGCCAGCAGGGTTGCCCACACGTCCCAGACGGTCTGTTGCCAGAACGCGGTGTATTCAAAGAAGGGTACAGCGCGGACCAGGGGATACCAGATGGGGAAAAATAGAAAAGTGGCAACCAGAATCGCCGCCGACTGAATCATCAGGAACCACCGCCCGCCCCGCCGTCCGATCAGAGGGGAGAGAAACGCCCAACTCATCCCCGTCAGGCTGGCGACTTCCAGCGCATAGAGAAGGGGGGATAGGAGATGATAGCCCTGAGGCCCCAGGATCAGGAGGGGAATCCGCAGGATCAGGATGACTGTGAACGCGGTCAGGAATCGCCGCTGGTCCGGATTCCGGGTGTGCCGGTACTCTACCAGCGCGATCCCGGCAGCCCCCTCCAGGGCCAGCAGGATCAGCAGGTGGTAAACGAAGGTGCCGGGTCCGGTGCTGAGCAGATTATATATTGGGCCCAGAATTCCCATAGGGACTCCTATTCGCCTGCCCCCTCAGATGCAGGAGTTTTTGCGGTGACGGGGTCACCGTTGCAAAACCTCTTGCGCATATCTCCCTACGGTGTCGGCAAGCGAGTGGGGGTGAGGATACCCGGCGTAGTGGGACTCGGCGTCTCCACTCCACGTGGCGTCTGGGGGGTGAAGGAGACGATCAAGCCGATGGCCATACTGACCACCACCAGAATGCTGATCATCCAGAATATCCGCTGGCGACGAGAAGCAGATGCTCTCTTGCGACCCATATTGCTCACCGGTGAACGAAAGGGAAGAAAAAGCCCTCTCCCATTGTACGTAGGGTGTCGTATATCTGCCAGAACAGCGTCGTGATTCCAATTATATCCCATTTCCGAGAAGTAGACAACCACCACCGGTGTTGGAAAGATGGACTTTACCCATATCTTCGGGTAGGGATAGTCTCCCCATAGAGTTGCTGGATGTTCACCGCCGCGCAAGAATGCTGAGTTCCGTTTCCTGGATAAAGGAAACCCGATAATTGTGGGACCCAACTCAGTGCCTGGTTGGTCGTTGCCTCAGGGCGGCATCGGTGTTATTATTTATGATGTACCCCCTATCTTTTCCAACCGGAGGCTATGATGGACAGGAATGAACTGACAGGACGCTGGGCGCTCATCCTGGGGGCTTCCAGCGGATTCGGCGCAGCGACGGCTCGCGCTCTGGCCAGAGCCGGGATGAATATTTTCGGTGTTCATCTGGATACCCGGGCGACGCTGGATCGGGCCCGGCAGGTCGTCGCCGATATTGAAGCGATGGGCCGCCGGGCTATCTTCTTCAACACCAATGCGGCCGACGCCCGAAAGCGAGAGCAGGTTCTGGCCCGAATCCAGGAAGTGCTCTCTCAGGATACCAACGGGAGCATTCATTTTGTCCTCCACTCCTTGGCCTTCGGCTCTCTTCGTCCCTTTATTGCCGACGACCCCCAAGACGAGATCAGTGAGGAACAGATGGATATGACCCTGCGGGTGATGGCTCACAGTCTGGTCTACTGGGTGCAGGCACTGGTCCGGCATAATCTGCTGCAAAGGGGAAGTCGGGTGTATGCGCTCTCCAGCGCGGGGGCGGAGCGAGTAGTGGTGCCCTACGGAGCGGTCTCCGCAGCCAAAGCGGCGCTGGAGAGCCATGTGCGGCAATTGGCCCTGGAACTGGGCCCGCGGGGGATTGCGGTGAACTGTCTGCGTCCCGGTGTCGCCGATACCCCCGCCTTGCGGGCCATCCCCGGCCACGAGGAGTGGGTACAGGAGGCCCTCCGGCGCAATCCCGGTCGGCGGCTGACCACCCCCGAGGATGTGGCGGCCGTCCTGGTCGCTCTGGCAGACCCGGCCGTCACCTGGATCAGCGGCGCGGTGATCCCGGTAGACGGCGGGGAAATTATTGTCGGGTGAAGGTTCGGCCACCCTTTGGTAGCAGTAAAATCGCCGTGCCTTTTCGGATCAACGACCGGCAGCCTGCAGGAGCCTGCTGCCGGTCGTTTTTGCACACCGCGCGCGAGCGGCTGATCTTGCTGAAATATTTCGTTCCGCCTTGCCTTCCATTTGTTATCCCCATATATACACCTCATATTCTGAAGACCCCCTATTCCTGGTGGGACAAAACGGTTCTTGGGGACGGAGGCCATCACCGGCTCCGGAGCCTTAAATTTGAGAAGGTTTTAAGGTAGAGATAGGGGGAACGGGTTGCCTGTTGGCCGCTTTTTCGTACAATCAAGGCGAGTTCTGAACCTGGGCATTGCACTGTCCCATCTATCTTCGTCCCCAGGGGATCGTCCCTTCAACCTCTGCGATAGCGGCTTATCCCTGGATTGTCCGGATATTCATGGAGTCCCCTGACCCTTTTCGCGCGTGGGCTCAATCAACATACGCCTGATTGGATGGTTTCTTCCTGTGAGTCTGCCCTGAACAGGTGTGTATGGACGTCAACCGTATCTGGCAAGCAGCCTTAGGTGAACTTCAGCTGGAACTGACGCGCGCCACCTTTGAGACCTGGCTGCGGAACTCTCGCCTGGTCGCCTGCGAAGATGGCGTCTTTGTCATCGGGGTCGCCAATTCGTACGCGCGTGACTGGCTGGAGAGCCGGCTCCGGGCTGTTGTGACGCGCGTGCTCACCCGCCTCACCGGGCGGACCGCCTCTGTACGGTTTGTCGTCTGGGAAGAGCAACGGGAGGAGCCGGAAGCGGCTCCCATGCTCCCCTTGCTGGCCGGAAAGACTGCTGGGTCCCTGGAGAGGGAACGCCCCAACAATGCCCTGAATCCCCGCTACACTTTTGAATCTTTCATCGTTGGGCCGGGCAACCGGCTGGCTCACGCGGCCTGCATGGCCGTGGCGGAGCAACCGGCGCGCGCCTTCAACCCGCTCTTCATTCACGGGGGGGTGGGCCTGGGGAAGACTCATCTCCTGCATGCGATTGGCCACATCTGCCGGGCCAGCGGTATGCAGACCCTCTATGTCTCCGCCGAGACCTTCACCAATGACCTGATTGAGGCCATCCGCCATCAGACCACTGACGCATTTCGGGAAGTCTACCGTACGGTGGACGTCCTGCTGGTGGATGATGTCCAGTTCATCGCCGGAAAAGAGTCCACACAGGAAGAGTTTTTCCATACTTTCAACGCGCTCCATGGTAACGGGGCGCAGATTGTCATCTCTTCTGACCGCCCTCTCAGGGCGATGGCCACGCTGGAAGAGCGATTGCGCTCCCGCTTTGAGTGGGGGCTCATCGTGGATATCCAGCCCCCCGATCTGGAGACGCGCATCGCCATTCTGCGCCGGAAGGTGGCCGAACTGGGCATCCCCGTCCCCGATGAGATTTGCTTTCTGATCGCTGAACGGTTCCAGAGCAACATTCGGGAACTGGAGGGGGCACTGAACCGCGTGGTGGCGATTGCTACTCTAACCCATCAACCCCTGACGCTCGAACTGGCTGCGCAGGCGCTGGAGGACATGGTCACGCGCGCCCGGCCTTCAGTCACTCCGGAATCCGTTCTCCGGGCCGTGGCGGATTTTTATAATGTGGAGATAGAGGAACTGAGAGGCTCCAGCCGGCGCCAGAGCATTGTTCGCCCCCGTCAGGTGGCCTGTTACCTACTGCGCCAGGAGACGGGCGCGTCCTTGCCCCAGATTGGGCAGTGGCTGGGCGGGCGGGACCATACTACTGTTCTGCATGCCTGTGAACGGATCGTCGCATTGCTGGAGGAAGATAGTGCTCTCCGGCGGGAGGTCCAGGCGATTCGGGAACGGTTGTACCTGGAGCCAACAGGGCGAGGGAAGGCTTACACCGCACCCCTATCCCGACGATAACCCTCTAGTGTCCATCTTTTTCCTCTCCAAGATCGTTCGCAGTGGTTGGCGTCTTCCGTTCTTGCGTCGGCCCTGTTGCCCCCCATCTCTCCTTACCCCTTTGGCCAGTGCAGGTTTTTCTCAGGGTAAGGAGAGCGCTCTTTATCTTTGACAAATTTGCCTTTTGGTGCTATAATATGAGTTCACGGGTTATTTCTGCAGGGGGAGTGGAATGAGTGTCTGGAATATGAACCAAAAGAAATCATATGCCCGGGTGGTTAGTCCACTGAGCCTGCCGGCCCTCATAGAGGTCCAACTAAAGTCCTACGAGACGTTCCAGAAGGAGGGCCTGCTGGATCTATTCACCGAGATTTCACCGATAGAGAGTTACACTGGCAACCTGCGGCTCCACCTGCCCAGCCGCAAGCCCGAAAACCAGCATCTCAATCTCCGGTACCGCTTTGGGGATCCTCCGCATTCCCAGGAGGAGTGCCTGGAGCGGGACCTCACCTATGCTGCGCCCCTCTATGTGGATATGGCGCTGGAAAACCGGCAGACGGGCGTAATTAGCAAGAGCGAGATTTTCCTGGGCGATTTTCCGCTGATGACCGAGAACGGTACCTTCATCATCAACGGTACCGAACGAGTTGTCGTCAGCCAGTTGATCCGTTCCCCGGGTGTCTACTTTGAAGTGGAAGAAGACCGCACCACCGGCCGACGGCTCTGTTTGGCCAAATTAATCCCGGATCGCGGGGCCTGGCTGGAATTTGAGAGCCGCAAGACCGGCTATCTGACTCTCAAATTCAACCGGAAGCGCACTCTCCCCCTGACCATCTTCCTGCGCGCCCTGGCAGCCGTGGATGATGGGACCGGTTCCTCCGTCCTCACCGAAGGCACCGACGAGGAACTGCTGAAACTCTTTGAGGACGTAGACACCTCCCCCGAAATCCAGTGGATTCTCACCACCTTCCGCCAGGAGCCAAACTGGGCTTCGCGGGACAGCCGGAAGATCGCCGAAGAGGCCCTGCTGGAATTCTACCGGCGCGTCCGTCCGGGCGACCTGGCCACTCTGGAAAACGCCCGGGAGTTTCTCATCGCCCAGATCTTTGATGACCGCCGCTATGACCTCCAGCGGGTGGGCCGCTACAAACTCAACCAGCGCCTGGGATTGAAGGTCTCGGAGGAACGCCGGACCGTCACCAAAGCGGACATCGTCTCCATCGTCCAGCACCTGATTCGCATCAACAACGGTATGGAGTACGCCGACGACATTGACCATCTGGGCAATCGGCGGGTGAAAACCGTCGGTGAACTCATCCAGAGCAAATTACGGGTGGGCCTCTTGCGCCTGGAACGGGTGGTCAAAGAGCGCATGTCTCTCCATCCAGAGTCGGAGCCGCTCACCCCTGTCACCCTGATCAATATCCGCCCGGTGACAGCGGTTATCCGGGAGTTCTTCGGTTCCAGCCAGTTATCCCAGTTTATGGACCAGACCAACCCTTTGGCGGAACTGACTCACAAGCGGACCCTTTCTGCTCTGGGTCCGGGCGGCCTGCGGCGGGAGCGCGCCGGCTTTGAGGTCCGGGATGTCCATCACTCCCACTACGGTCGCATCTGCCCCATTGAGACACCGGAAGGCCCCAACATCGGTCTGATAGGCCGTCTAGCGACCTTCGCCTATGTCAACAAATTCGGATTTGTGGAGACGCCTTACCGCCAGGTCATTCGCTCCGTCCCACCGAGGGCCGACGCCCTGGTGGGGGAGATTCTCCGGGAGCGGATTGTGGATCCGGAGACCGGCGGGGTGATCGCCGAGGCCGGTGCGGAGGTGACGCCCGAATTGGCCCAGCGCATCGCCGCCCTGAACCGGACGGACGAAATTGCCATCCACCCCCGGGTAACGAAAGAAATCGTCTACCTCTCCGCTGATAAGGAAGAGCCCTATACCATCGCTCAGGCGACGACCCGGCTGGACAGCAAAGGGCGCTTCCTGAACCCGCGCGTCTCTGCCCGGTGCGGGGATGAGTTCTTGCTGACCATCCCGGACCGGGTGGATCTGGTGGATGTGGCCCCGCTGCAAATTGTCGGCGTCTCGGCTGCCCTCATCCCCTTCCTGGAACACGATGATGCCAACCGGGCCCTGATGGGCTCCAATATGCAGCGCCAGGCCGTCCCGCTCCTTTTGCCGGAGCCGCCCCTGGTCGGCACCGGTGTGGAGTGGCAGGCCGCTGTGGACTCCGGGCAGGTGGTTCTGGCCGAAGCCGACGGCGAGGTTATTAGCGTCGTCGGAGACCGCATCGTCGTTCTGGAGGATAGCGGCAAACGCCGGATCTACAACCTGCGCAAGTACAACCGCTCCAACCAGTCCACCTGCATAGACCAGCGCCCTCGGGTCCACAAGGGGGACCGGGTGCGCAAAGGAGATGTCCTGGCGGATAGTTCCGCCACTTATGGTGGCGAACTGGCTCTGGGCCAGAACCTTCTCTGCGCCTTCATCTCTTGGGAGGGCTGGAACTTTGAGGACGCCATCATCATCAGTGAGAGCCTGATCCGGGACGACAAATTCACCTCCATCCACATTGAGAAGTACGAGACGGAGGCGCGGGACACCAAACTGGGCCCTGAAGAGATTACCCGAGATATCCCCAATGTCGGCGAGGACGCCCTGCGGGACCTGGACGAAAGGGGCATCATCCGCATTGGCGCTGAAGTTGGCCCTTCGGACATTCTGGTGGGAAAGATTACCCCCAAGGGCGAGAAGGAACTGACGCCGGAGGAGAAACTGCTGCGGGCCATTTTCGGCGAGAAGGCGCGCGAAGTCAAGGACTCCAGCCTGCGTATGCCCCATGGCGAGCGCGGCAAAGTGGTTAGCGTCAAAGTGTTTGACCGCAGCGAGTACCGCGACCTGCCCACCGGCGTGGAGAAAATGGTGCGCGTCAGCGTGGCCCAGCGGCGGAAGATTACCGAGGGTGATAAAGTCGCCGGCCGCCACGGAAATAAGGGCGTCGTCTCCCGAGTTGTCCCCGTGGAAGATATGCCTTTCCTGGCCGACGGGACGCCAGTGGAAATCATCCTCAACCCCCTGGGCGTCCCCGGCCGGATGAACATCGGGCAGATTCTGGAGACCCACCTGGGCTGGGCCGTCCATCGGTTGGGCTTTCGGGCTGTCAGCCCTGTCTTTGATGGCGCCACGGAGGAGCAGATTGCTGCCGAACTGGCCCGCGCCTGGATGATAGACCGGGCCTGGAAAGAAGTAACCGAACGGGCATGGGCGTGGCTTGCGGCTCAGGAGTACCCTCTGGAGACTCTGGCCAGCGACGATGAGGCTCGCTTGCTCTACATCCTGGCCTGGCTTACCGACCTGGGCTACGACGAGGAGCGCCTGATGTGGGATACCACCTATGCCCGCCGCTCTGTCCTGCGGGAGTGGTTGAGGGAACAGGGCTACGACCTGGATTTCCTTCTGTCTTTTGAGGATGACCCGCGTCCGGTGGCGGAGCGGGAGAAGGCCGACCGGGCGGCGCAAATGGCCTGCCTGCGCCTCTGGCTGGCCGACCACGGGCACGACACCGGCAACCTGTCCGATGAGAAAGTGGAACTGCTGGCGCCCCGCGTCAGTATGGAGATAGGAGACCCTCTGCCCACCCTGGGCAAGGCCATCCTCTACGACGGGATGACCGGCGAGCCCTTTGACCAGCCGGTGACGGTGGGTATGATTTATATGATGAAACTGGCCCATATGGTGGAGGACAAGGTCCACGCCCGCTCTACCGGTCCCTACAGCCTGGTCACCCAGCAGCCGCTGGGCGGCAAGGCCCAATTCGGTGGTCAGCGGTTCGGCGAAATGGAAGTCTGGGCTCTGGAGGCCTACGGTGCCGCCTACACCCTTCAGGAGATGCTCACCATTAAGTCCGACGATGTCCAGGGCCGGGTGCGCACCTACGAGGCCATCGTGAAAGGGAAACCCATTACCGAGTCCGGCGTGCCGGCCTCCTTCAAGGTGCTGGTCAAGGAGTTGCAGAGCCTCGGGCTGGCCGTAGAGGCTGTCACGGAGAGCGGAGAAGTCCTGCGGTTCGGGCGGGAGGAGAGCCGGCCGCGCATCCCGCGCCTGGCGATGGGCCTCCTGGGCCTGAGCGACCGCCACTCTGATGAGTTTGACTAAATTCACAATCTGTGGTAAAATGCCTCCTTGTCAGATGGACGGCAGCCAAAGCCCCTGCCGTACACGAAAGGACTCGTGAAGGCGGAAGGAGGCCATCGGTTGGCACAGATGGCCTTCTTCGCGGAATCTGAGGGAGAGAGACCGTGCCGACGATCAATCAACTGGTTCGCAAAGGACGGAAGCCGAAGGAGAAGAAGACCAAGGCGCCAGCGCTGCAGCACATCTTTAACTCGTACAAGCAGCGGCGCTTCCGGATGCCGAAGGGCGCGCCGCAGAAGCGGGGCGTCTGCACCCAGGTGCGGACGATGACGCCGAAGAAGCCGAACTCCGCGCTGCGCAAAATCGCCCGCGTGCGGCTGACCAACGGCATTGAGATTACAGCCTATATCCCCGGCGAAGGGCACAACCTGCAGGAGCACTCGGTGGTGCTGGTGCGCGGCGGCCGTGTGAAGGACCTCCCCGGCGTCCGCTACCACATCATCCGGGGCGCGCTGGATTCTGCGGGGGTGGATGGTCGCGCTCAGCAGCGCTCCAAGTACGGCACCAAAGTCGGCAAGGGCAAGGGCCCGGCCAAGCCTGGCGCGAAGCCAGGGAAGAAGTAGGCAGGGATCGGTGAGGAAGGATGCCCAGACGATACCGTCCACCTAAACGAGAAGTTGAGCCGGACCTGCGCTATAACAGCGTCCTGGTCGCCAAGTTCATCAACAAAATAATGAAAGACGGCAAGAAGAGCCTGGCGACCCGCATTATGTACCAGGCGATGGATATTCTCCAGGAGCGGACCCGGCGACCGGCGCTGGAGGTACTGGAGGAGGCGGTGCGGAATGTCACCCCCATCCTGGAGGTCAAACCCCGGCGCGTCGGCGGGGCGACCTACCAGGTTCCGGTGGAGGTACCGCCCCACCGCCAGATCAGTCTGACCATCCGCTGGATTCTGGATGCCGCTCGCAATCGGTCCGGGCGCTCTATGGCCGAAAGACTGGCCGCCGAACTGATGGACGCCGTCAACAAGACCGGCGCCGCCATCAAGAAACGGGAAGATACCCATAGGATGGCCGAGGCCAACCAGGCGTTTGCCCACTACCGGTGGTAGTGCCTGCTCGGGTGGGCGCCCGGGCGACCCGGAGGGACAGATGCGATGGCATGGCCACTGGAGCGGGTTCGCAACATCGGGATCATCGCCCACATAGACGCGGGGAAAACCACTACCACCGAACGGATTCTTTTTTACACGGGAAGAACTCATCGGATGGGGACGGTGGACGAAGGGACCACCGTCACCGACTGGATGGTCCAGGAGCGGGAACGGGGCATTACCATCACCGCTGCCGCTGTCACCTGCTTCTGGCGCGACCATCAGATTAACATCATAGATACGCCGGGGCACATTGACTTCACCGCCGAGGTGCAGCGTAGCCTGCGCGTCCTGGACGGAGGCGTCGTAGTCTTTGACGCCGTCGCTGGGGTGGAGCCCCAGTCGGAGACCGTCTGGCGGCAGGCCCGCTCCTTTGGCGTGCCCCTTATCGCTTTCATTAACAAAATGGATAAACTGGGCGCCGACTTCGCCCATGCCACCGAGACCATCCGGGAGCGACTGGGGGCCAACCCCGTGATGCTCCAGTGGCCCATCGGCCGGGAACTCTCGTTCCGGGGCGCGGTGGACCTGCTGGAGATGCGCGCGGTCACCTGGGTGGACGAGTTGGGCAGGGAGCCGGTGATAGAACCCATCCCTCCGGAACTGGCCCACGAGGTCCAGGAGTTGCGGGAGCGGGTCCTGGAGCAGATTGTGGAGACGGACGATGACCTGATGGCCCGCTACCTGGAGGGTGAGGAGATTCCCGCGGCGGACCTGCGGCGGGCCCTGCGGCGGGCCACCATCGCCGGGACCCTGGTCCCGGTGCTTTGCGGCTCTGCCCTGCGCAACAAGGGGGTGCAGCCTCTGCTGGACGCCATCGTGGACTACCTGCCCTCCCCCCTGGATATCCCACCCGTAGAGGGAGAAAACCCCCGCACCGGAGAGCCGGAGACCCGCCCCGCCGACGTCAATGCCCCGCTGGCGGCCCTGGCCTTCAAGGTGGCCAGCGACCCCTACGTGGGCCGTCTGGTCTATGTGCGGGTCTACTCGGGCAAACTCAAGGTCGGCTCTTCCGTTTATAACCCTGGCAAAGGGCAGACGGAGCGCATCGGCAAACTCTTGCGGATGTTTGCCCGGGACCGGGAAGAGATCGCCGAACTGACAGCCGGGGACATCGGCGGCGTGGTTGGCCTGAAGGCCACCTTCACCGGCGACACCCTCTGCCCACCGACCGCTCCCATCGTGCTGGAGCCCATCGTCTTTCCGGAGCCGGTGGTCTTCGTGGCCATTGAGCCGAAGACGCAGGCAGACCAGGAGCAACTGCACCAGGCCCTGCGTCGGCTGGCGGAGGAAGACCCCACCTTTGTCGTCCGCACCGACGAGAACACCGGGCAGACGATTCTCGCCGGGATGGGGGAGCTTCACCTAGAGATTCTGGTGGACCGGCTGGTGCGGGAGTTTCGTGTGGAAGGGCGGGTGGGACGTCCTCGGGTGGCTTACCGGGAGACAGTGACCGCCCGCGCCGAGGCAGAGGCCGTGTTTGACCGGCCCATCAGTGGGAGTCTCCAGTACGCCCGGGTACGCCTGGCGGTAGAGCCGTTGCCGTCCGGGGGTGGATTCCGGTTTCAGGACCCCAGCCGGGGGAAACTCCTGCTGCCGCCCTTTGTGAAGGCGGTGGAAGAGGGGTGCAGCGAGGCGATGGAGAGCGGCGTCCTGGCGGGCTATCCCCTGGTGGACGTACAGGTCACCCTGCTGGATGGGACATGGGACGCGGAAACCTCCACCGAACTGGCTTTTAAGGTGGCCGGGTCTATCGCCTTCAAGCGGGCGGTGGAGGAGGCGAAGCCGGTGCTGCTGGAGCCGGTGATGCGGACGGAGGTGGTGGTGCCCGAAGCCTCTCTGGGGGAGGTCATCGGTGACCTAAATAGCCGGGGAGCCGCCATTGAAGGGATGGAACAGCGGCCGGGCGGTGTGCGCGCCGTCCGGGCGATGGTGCCCCTGGCCCGGATGTTCGGTTATGCCACCGACGTCCGTTCCCTGACCCAGGGACGAGGCACGTTTACGATGGAATTCCACCACTACGCACCGGTGGATAAAGAGCAGATGGAGGCCATTTTATATGGTGGTCGTGGCTGGTAGAAGACGCTCTCACTAAGTTGGGAGTTGTTCTCCAGAGCCGTTCGGGCCGGAGGATAACTCCGGCCCGAATTATTTCAGACGGGCAGAGAAACGGGTTTTGCGGCGGCCACAGGTCGCCGCAAAACCCCACACCTTCTGACCCCCGTTGAGGGGGAGCGAGGGCCGAATCAGTTGCGGCAAATCTCTGAATCAGTGAATCATCTGGTGAAAGGAGAGAGGAGAAATGGCAAAGCCAAAGTTCGTCCGTGAGAAGCCGCACGTAAACGTGGGGACCATCGGACACATTGACCATGGCAAGACCACGCTGACGGCGGCGATTACCAAAGTGCTGGCCATGCGGGGCCTGGCGGAGTACCAGTCCTACGACGAGGTCGCCAAAGCGGACGCGAAGATGTTCCGCCGCGATGCGACGAAAATCCTGACCGTCGCCATTGCCCACGTGGAATACGAGACCGACAAGCGGCACTATGCCCACGTGGACTGCCCCGGCCACCGGGACTACATTAAGAACATGATCACCGGCGCGGCCCAGATGGATGGGGCTATCCTGGTCGTCTCCGCGGCCGATGGCCCGATGCCCCAGACCCGGGAGCACGTGCTGCTGGCCCGCCAGGTGAACGTCCCGGCCATCGTGGTCTTCCTGAACAAGGTGGACCTGATGGAGGATGAGGAACTGCTGGAACTGGTGGAACTGGAACTGCGGGAACTGCTGAGCTCCTACGGCTTCCCGGGCGATGAGACACCCGTCGTGCGCGGCTCTGCCCTGAAGGCCATCCAGTCCACCAGCACCGACCCGAACGCACCGGAATACCAGTGCATCTGGGAACTGATGCGCGTGGTGGATGAGTACATCCCCACCCCGGTGCGCGAGGAGGATAAGCCGTTCCTGATGCCCGTTGAGGACGTCTTCAGCATTAAGGGGCGCGGTACGGTTGTCACCGGCCGGGTTGAGCGGGGCACCCTGGTCCCGATGAGCGAGGTGGAGATTGTCGGCCTGCGCGACCGGCCCATCAAGACCGTCGTCACCGATATGGAGATGTTCCGCAAGAAACTGGAAAGGGTGGTGGCGGGCGACAACGCCGGTCTTCTGCTGCGCGGTATCGGCAAGGACGAGGTCTCCCGGGGTATGGTGATCGCCGCGCCCGGCTCCATCACGCCGCACCGGAAGTTTGAAGCCCAAGTCTACGTCCTCCGCAAGGAGGAGGGTGGGCGGCATAAGGCCTTCTTCTCCGGCTACCGGCCTCAGTTCTACATCCGCACCACCGACGTGACGGGGACGATCACCCTGCCCGAGGGCGTGGAGATGGTCATGCCCGGCGACGACATCAACCTGGTGGTGGAACTGATTGAGCCGGTCGCGGTGGAGCAGGGCTTCCGCTTCGCCATCCGCGAGGGTGGTCTGACCGTCGGCGCGGGCGTCATCACCAAGATTCTGGACTAACCAGTTACCCATCTACCGATATGGCCAAACAGAGGATTCGGATCCGCCTGAAGGCGTACGACCATCGCGTGCTGGATGAGTCCGCCCGGCGCATCGTGGAGACGGCCGAGCGCACAGGAGCGACAGTAGTCGGCCCTATCCCGTTGCCGACCCAAATAGAGCGCTTCACTGTGCGCCGGTCCACCTTCATTGACAAGGACTCCCACGAGCACTTTGAAATCCGGACCCACAAGCGGGTGATAGATGTCCTGGAGCCGGATAATAAGACCATAGATGCGCTGATGCGGCTCAACCTGCCCGCAGGCGTGGACATAGAAATTAAGTTGTAAGTAGACAGGGAAAAGGGCGGACAGGGAACAAGGTCTTTCACTGCCGCTGTCTTTCTATCCCTGTATCCTTGTATCCTGAAACTGGGATGATGCGGCCTGTCTCAGGGCTGGCAGTCCCATGGAGGAGTGAGTATCGTGAAGGGAATCCTGGGGAAAAAAGTGGGAATGACCACGTTGTTTACTGCCGAGGGCGAGGCGATCCCGGTCACGGTGATTGAGGCCGGGCCCTGCTGGGTCACTCAGGTCAAGACACCGGAGCGGGATGGCTACAGCGCGGTCCAGTTGGGTTTTGAGCCGGTGAACCCCCCCCGTCTGACGCGCGGGCAACTGGGCCATCTGGGCCTGTTGAAAACCGACTCCGTCCACCCGCGCCGGCGGATGCTGAAGGGGATACCCGGGCCACTGCGCCGCCTGCGAGAGTTCCGCGTGAAGCCGGAAGAGGCACCCGCTGAGGGTGAGAAAATCACCGTGGCCGTTTTCCAGGTCGGCGATCGAGTGGATGTGGTGGGTACGTCCAAAGGGCGCGGGTTCGCCGGGGGCATCAAGCGTCACGGCTTCAACCGCCAGCCCAAGACCCACGGTCAATCAGACCGGGAGCGTCGCCACGGCTCCATTGGCGCCACCACGACGCCGGGCCGAGTGCTGAAGGGTCTCCGAATGCCCGGCCGTATGGGCGGCGTGCGGGTGACCGTTCAGAACCTGGAAGTGGTTATGGTGGACCCGGAGCGGAACCTGCTGGCGGTGCGCGGTGCCGTCCCGGGTCACCGGGGCAGCCTGGTGATGATCAAGCAGGCCCGAAAGACGAAGGAACTGCGCAAGGGGTAGGGAACAGAATCCGTAGCCTGGAGTTTATGGAGTAGGGGGTAGATGATGAAAGTTCCCGTCTGGAACATGAGCGGGCAGCAAGTAGATGAGATAGAGTTACGGCCCGACATCTTTGAGGCGCCGGTCAACGTGCCGCTGATGCACCAGGCGCTGGTGCGGCAATTGGCCAACGCCCGCCTGGGGACGCACAAGACCCGGACGCGCGGCGAGGTGAACCGAACCACGGCCAAGTGGTACCGGCAGAAGGGGACGGGTCGGGCCCGCCACGGCAGCCGGAACGCGCCCATTTTCGTCGGCGGCGGCATCGCCCACGGGCCCAAGCCCCGCAGTTACGAACAGCAGATGCCCAAGAAGATGCGCCGGGCCGCCCTGCGCAGCGCCCTGAGCGTAAAGGCCGGTCATCAGCAGATCGTGGTGGTGGACCATCTGGAGTTGCCGGAGCCGAAGACGCGGGAAATGCGGGAGGTCCTTTCCCGGCTCAATGTGGGGGAGGATGCCCTGATTCTCCTGCCTGGCCGTAATGAGACGGTGGAGAAGTCGGTGCGCAACCTGCCGAAGGTGAAGGCGCTCCATGCCAGTTATCTGAATATCCGCGACCTGTTGCAGTACGAGAAAGTGGTCATGCCGCTGGGCGCCCTGCAGGTGATAGAGTCCATTCTGGGGTAAGGCCATGCATCTGTACGAGGTTATCAAACGTCCGGTTTTGACGGAAAAGACCCAGAGGGCCACCTCGCTCCGCCGACGGCAGTACACCTTTGAGGTGGACCGGCGGGCGAACAAGGCCCTGGTCAAGCAGGCAGTGGAGACGATCTATAAGGTCCACGTGGAGACGGTGAACATTGCCAACATGCCGGCCAAAGCCGTCCGGCGGTGGGGACGCCGTCGGGTGGTGCGGATTCCGGCCTGGAAGAAGGCAGTGGTCACCCTCGCCGAGGGGGAGCGAATCCCGGAACTGGAAGTGCTGGAGGGCTAAGGTGGGGATCAAGGTCTATAAGCCGACATCGCCCGGACGCCGGGGGATGACTGGCTCACTGTTTGAGGAGATCACGAAGACCGCGCCGGAGCGGAGCCTGGTTGTTCCCTTGCGGAAAAGGGGCGGACGGAATGTCCAGGGACGGATCACGATTCGCCACCGGGGTGGCGGCCACAAGCGGCTGTACCGTCTGATTGACTTCAAGCGGGATAAGTACGGCATTCCGGCCCGCGTGGCCTCTATAGAGTACGATCCCAACCGCTCGGCGCGCATCGCCCTGCTGGTCTACGCGGACGGCGAAAAGCGGTATATCCTGGCTCCGCTGGGCCTGAAGGTGGGAGATACGGTGATGAGCGGCCCGACCGCTGAGATCCGGGCGGGGAACTCGCTGCCGCTGGAGCGCATCCCGTTGGGGACAACGATTCACAACATTGAGTTGTATCCCGGACGGGGCGGACAGTTGGTCCGATCGGCGGGTTGCGCTGCCCAGGTGCTGGCGAAGGAAGGGGACTATGTGACGGTCCGGCTGCCCAGTGGTGAGATGCGGCTGATCCGCAAAGAGTGTATGGCGACGGTCGGGCAGGTGGGGAACGAGGATCATACCCACGTCAAGTTGGGCAAGGCGGGCCGCAAACGCTGGCTGGGACGGCGTCCGCATGTGCGCGGTTCCGCAATGAGCCCACGCGACCACCCCCATGGCGGTGGCGAGGGGCGCTCCCCCATCGGCATGCCCGGCCCAAAGACGCCGTGGGGCAAGCCGACCCTGGGCAAGAAGACCCGTCGCAACAAGACGACGGATAGGTACATCATCCGTCGTCGGGGCACGCGCCGGCAGTAAGTGGACGGAATACGCAGTAGGGAGTAGAGGAATATGGGACGCTCGCTGAAAAAAGGCCCGTATGTAGACCCGAAGTTGCTGCGGAAAATTGAGGAACTGAATCGGGCCGGGGAGAAACGGGTGATCCGGACCTGGTCCCGGGCTTCCACCATCTTCCCGCAAATGGTGGGCCACACCATCGCCGTTCACGACGGGCGGCGGCATGTGCCCATCTACATCACCGAGAACATGGTCGGTCACAAACTGGGGGAATTCGCTCCAACCCGGACCTATCGGGGGCACGTCACCAAAGAGAAGAAGGGTGAAGTGCGGCGGAAGAAGTAAGAGCCGGAATTGAGAGGAGTAGGGATTATGGAGGTCCGTGCACAGGCGAAGCATATACCGATGTCGGCGCGAAAGGTGCGCCGGGTGATTGACCAGGTGCGAGGTATGGATGTGGTGGGGGCACTGGAGGTGTTGCGACTGATGCCGCACGCCGCCGCGCGCCCGGTGGAGAAACTGATCCGCTCGGCTGTCGCCAACGCGGAAGAGAACATTGGCCTCTCCCGGGACAATCTGTACATCGCCCAGATTGTGGCCGACGAAGGGCCAGGCGTGGCGCCGGGCCAAGGGTGGCGGCCGCGCTTCGCCGCCCGGGGACGGTATCGCCCGATCCGTCGCCGCTCGTCCCACATCACGGTTGTTCTGGACGAGTTTGAGGAAGAGTGAAATAAGGGAGTCAAAGGATCGGCTATTCGCTGATTTTACACCACGGAGGGACATTTTGGGACGAAAGGTACATCCCTACGGCTTTCGGTTGAAGATTTTGCGGGATTGGAAAGCCCGCTGGTACGCCGACGGCAAGGCCTACCGGGACCTGTTGCAGGAGGACCTGCGCATTCGGGAGTACATAGAGCGGGAACTGGCTCCGGCAGGGGTCTCCCGGATTGAGATTGAGCGCTTCCCCAACCAGGTGCAGGTGACCATCTGGACGGCGCGTCCGGGCATTGTGATCGGGCGGAAGGGGGGCGCGGTAAAGGTGCTCCGGCAGGAACTGGAGGAGATTACCGGCAAGCGGGTGCACGTGGACGTGCGGGAAGTGGAGCAGCCGGAACTGGATGCCCGCTTGGTGGCCCAGAACATTGTGGCCCAACTGGAGCGCCGGATTTCCCACGGTCGGGCGATGAAGCGAGCCATCCAGCAGGCGATGCGGGCCGGAGCCCAAGGAGTCTGGGTTATCTGCAAGGGGCGCATTGGGGGCGCCGAAATGGCTCGTCCGGTGGCGATGCGGGAGGGGCGGGTCCCCCGCCAGACCCTGCGCGCCGATATTGACTTCGCCCGCGCCGAGGCTTATACCACCTATGGCCGCATCGGCGTCAAGGTCTGGATTTACAAAGGGGATATCCTCTCACCTGAGGCGAGACCCGAGATGGTGGAGGAACAACCGCAGCCGTTTGTGGTGTGAGGAGTAAGGGCCCATGTTGATGCCGAAACGGGTGAAATATCGCAAACAGATGCGCGGACGGATGAAGGGTCGCGAGAGCCGGGGCACCGAGGTCGCTTTTGGCGACTACGGCCTGCAGGCATTGGAGCCGGCCTGGATCACCAGCCGTCAGATTGAGGCCGCGCGGCGGGCTATTGTCCGCTTCGTCCGCCGGCGTGGGAAGTACTGGATTCGGATTTTCCCGGATAAGCCGGTCACGGCCAAGCCTGCCGAGACCCGCATGGGCAAGGGCAAGGGCGCCGTGGACCACTGGGTGGCTGTGGTTCGGCCTGGCCGTATCCTCTTTGAACTGGCGGGTCTGCCCGAAGAGCAGGCCCGAGAAGCCATGCGGCTGGCGGCCAACAAACTGCCCATCAAATGCCAGTTTGTCGCCCGAGAAAAGTTGGTGGGGGAGTAGTATGCGAGCCAAAGAACTCCGGTCGTTGACGGATACAGAATTGCGGGCCCGATTGGAAGATGCTTATCGGGAACTCTTTGTCCTGCGACAGGACTGGTTTATGAATCGTCTGCAAGATAATAACCGCATCACCGCCACGAAGCGGGAGATTGCCCGCATCAGGACTATCCTGCGGGAGCGGGAACTGGCCCGGATGATGCAGGAGGCGACGCAATGAGAGAGCGGCGAAAGCAGCTGGTCGGGCGTGTCATCAGCGATAAGATGCAAAAGACGGTGGTGGTGCAGGTGGAACGGACCCGTCGCCACCCGCTCTACGGCAAGGTGGTACGGGTGCGGAAGAAGTACTACGCGCACGATGAGGAGAACTCATGCCGCACGGGCGACCTGGTGCGGATTGTGGAATCCCGACCGCTGAGTCGGCTGAAGCGGTGGGTGGTGGAAGAGATTCTGGAACGGTCCGAACGTCCTGAGGAGGTGGCCGCATGATCCAGCAGGAGACCCGTCTGACGGTGGCCGATAACACCGGGGCCAAAGAACTGCTCTGCATCCGCGTGATGGGCGGTTCTAAGCGGCGGTACGGCTATGTCGGCGATATCATTGTGGCAACCGTCAAGCAGGCCACGCCCAACGCCTCGGTGAAGAAGGGGGACGTGGTCAAGGCGGTCATTGTCCGCACGGCCAAAGAGTACCGGCGCCCTGATGGCTCCACTATCCGCTTTGATGACAACGCGGCAGTTCTTCTGGATGCCACGGGCGTCAATCCGCGCGGCACCCGTATTTTCGGGCCCGTCGCCCGGGAGTTGCGGGACAAGGGATTTATGAAGATCATCTCTCTGGCACCAGAGGTGTTGTAACGAATACGGAATACGCAATACGAACTCTGTATTCCGTTTGTGGAACGAGGTGAAGAATGGGTATTCGGGTCAAAAAGGGAGATACGGTGGAAGTCATCGCCGGGGATGACCGGGGGAAGCGCGGCGAGGTCCGGCTGGTGCTTCCGAAGGAGAACCGGGTGGTGGTGGCGGGAGTCAATATGGTCACCAAGCATCAGCGACCGATCCGCGCGGGCCGGGGACGGATTCAGCCCGGACGCATTCAGTTTGAGGCGCCGATCCATCTTTCCGATGTGATGCCCGTCTGCCCGCATTGCAAGGAGGCTACGCGGGTGGGCTTTGAGCGCCAGGAGGACGGGCGCAAAGTGCGGATTTGCAAGCGGTGCGGCCAATCATTTTGATTGAATTTGCCATTTAAAAGGTGAGTCCAATGCAGCGGTTGCAGGCTTTGTATCGGGAACAGATTCGGCCGACCCTCATGCGGGAGTTCGGCTACCGGAACATCATGGAAGTTCCGCAACTGCAGAAGATTGTCGTCAACATCGGCATGGGAGAGGCGCTGGATAATCCCAAGTCGCTGGATTTTGCTGTCCAGGACCTGGCGACCATCACTGGCCAGCGGCCGGTCATCACCAAAGCGCGCAGGTCCGTCGCCAGTTTCAAGTTGCGGGCCGGGCGGGCCATCGGGGTGAGGGTGACGCTGCGGGGTGAGCGCATGTGGGCGTTCCTGGACCGGCTGTGCAACGTGGCGCTGCCACGACAGCGGGACTTCCGTGGCGTTTCTTCCTCGGCCTTTGACGGGCGGGGGAACTACACGCTGGGGCTGCGCGAACAGTTGATTTTCCCGGAGATCAACTACGACAAGATTGACAAGATTCGCGGCATGGAAATCACCTTTGTGACCACCGCGAAGACGGACGAAGAGGCCCGGCGGCTGCTGGAACTCTTGGGGATGCCGTTCCGGCGAAAGTAAGGCCGATGAGGGTGTTTCCTTGCCCCTATCTGGCGGGCGTGGTAGAGTTAACCGATGAGTGGAATGGAAGAAAAACTGACCTGCGACGGGTGGCCGTTCCTGAGGAAGCTGAAAGATAAACGCCCCGGAATGGTGAAGGGATAGAGGTTTTGTGGTGAAGCGCAAGTCTCGCCGTAAGGTTGGAAATAGGGTTGAGATGGCCGAGTTCCCTTTTGATGTAAATAAACTTATTGAGTTATGCCGCCAGAATCACATAGTGCGGGCGGGCGTCTTTGGCTCTGTAGCGAGGGGCGAAGCGGATGAACACAGTGACATTGATCTGGTGGTGGAGTTTTCAAGGCCCGTTAGCTTGCTACGAGTTGTCGCTCTGGAACGGGAACTCTCCAGTGCTTTAGGGAGAAAAGTGGATTTGCTCACCGAGGCCGCGATCAGCCCCTATCTGCGTGAGCGCATTCGGCGTGAGATGCGGATCATTTATGAAGCGTGATGATTCCATCTATCTTCAGCATATCTTGGATGCCATCGCCAGGGTGGAAGCGTATCTCTCGGGTAAGGATGAGGCAACTTTCAAGCGGGAGCCGCTGCTCCAGGACGGAGTGATCCGGCAAATTGAGATAATCGGCGAGGCCACCAAGCGGATTTCGCAGGAGCTGCGAGATACACATGCCCAAATCCCATGGCAAGAGATTGCAGGGATGCGGGACAAATTGATTCACGATTACTTTGGGGTTGATATTGGCCAAGTGTGGCTGACAGCAACGGAAGATTTGCCACAATTGAAGATTGAGGTGGAGAAGATACTGGCAAGCAGGTTTGTAACCCCTCCTTCCCTCTTCCAAGAGGAATAGAGGACGCACCTTTGTGCGGCAGAATGTGAGCCAGATGGGCAGGCAGTTATTCACATTAGTTGCCTCCTATCCTGAATAGGAATCTGAGGAACTAGTACTTCGCCATAGTGATTATTAATGAAACTGAGCGCGATGGGGTTTATCCTGGTCCTACCCCCCTGCCCCCTCCTCACACGGCTTCGCCTGTGGGGAGGGAGGTGATGTTGCGCAGTGCCGGTGGGGAGGTGTATGTCGCGCTGGTGTATCGGTACACGCCGGAGGTGGTGGGGATACTGATGGGGGATGAACGGTTGAGGCGGGAAGCGGAGGCGTTGCTGCTGGAGGCAAAACCCGGACTGGAGAGTTGGGTAGGAGGGAGAGGGGAATGGCGGTTTGGCAGGGAATGGGCGAGGCGGATGGGGGCATTGTTAGGGGCGGTTGCCGCGAAAGGGAGTCCCTCTCTGAGGGCAGAATTGGGATGGTGGCAAAAAACGGTGGCGAAGTAGGGAGGCCGAACGCCTCAGGAGGTATGGTGGGAATTGCTCAGGAGGAGAGGGTGAAAAAGGGGAACATTTCCAATAGGTAACTACCTACCCTCCCGCGAGCAGGGAAATCGGTTAATGACCGAAGGAGGTCGTGCCACTCTGCTTGCGGCAGGTGGCCTTTAGCGCCTCCTCATCTTGTGGACGACGGACGACAGACCACAGACCACCTCGCCGCGGCGGGGGAGAAGGGGGAGGAAGCCTCCTCCCCACAGGCGCAGTGATGGGGAGGGAGCAAGGGGGGTGGGGCTAAGAAGACACGACGTCAAGTTATAAATGCTCAAGGGGGAGACTACTGACTTTCCGGCAGGAGCAAGCATGGCGAGAAAGTGTATGCCTTATAGGGAAATGCGACGGAAGTATAAAGTGCAGGTGCGGAATCGCTGCCAGCGTTGTGGACGCCCGCGCGGTTATTACCGCCGCTTTGGCCTCTGCCGCATCTGCCTGCGGGAGTTGGCCCTGGAGGGGCTCATTCCCGGGCTGACCAAGTCCAGTTGGTGAGGGTGACGGACCGATGACGGTGACAGATCCGATTGCCGATATGTTGACCCGTATGCGCAATGCGATTGCGGTGGGGCATCCCACCGTGGAGATGCCCTCTTCCAAAATGAAAGTCGCCATTGCCCGCATTCTGAAGGAAGAGGGGTATATTGAGGACTACCGGGTGGTGGAGTCACCGGAGCAGCCTCGCTATCGCCTGGTGATTCGCCTGAAGTACATCGGGGAACGGCGGAAGCGGCGGTCCGTCATCCAGGGACTGCAACGGGTCAGCAAGCCGGGCCGCCGGATTTACACTCGCGTGTCTGAGATTCCCTGGGTGAAAAGCGGTATGGGCATTGCCATCCTCTCCACTCCGAAGGGAATCCTCACCGGCGAACAGGCCCGACGGCTGCGGGTGGGCGGCGAGGTCATCTGCTACGTGTGGTAGGGAGGACGGGATGTCGCGAATTGGTCGGATGCCGATTCCTTTGCCCCCTGAGGTAAAGGTGGAAATTCAGGGCAGCCTGGTCACCGTAAGCGGCCCGAAAGGGACGCTGACGCGTTCGTTTGACCCGGCGATGCAAATCGTGAAAGAAGATAATACCCTGCGGGTCTACCGGCCCACCGATGCCCGGCACCACCGGGCGCTGCATGGGCTGACCCGTGCCCTGCTGGCGAATATGGTGGAAGGGGTCTCCCAGGGATTCCAGAAGCGACTGGAGATTCGCGGCGTTGGGTACCGCGCCGAGCGCCAGCCCGACGGGACGCTGGTCATGCACCTGGGATTCTCCCACCCGGTGCGCGTCCGTCCGCCGGAGGGCATCACGTTTGACGTGGACCCGAAAGCGGGCGTCATCACCGTGTGGGGCGCAGATAAGGAGATGGTGGGACGGATTGCCGCCGAAATCCGCGCCTGGCGCCCGGCTGACCCGTACCTGGGGAAAGGGCTCCGCTACCTGGGCGAGCAGATTCGCCAGAAGGTTGGGAAGGCCGGCAAAGGCAAGGGTAAGGGTAAGAAATAAGGATCAGGGAGTGAGGATTATGGCGGAAAAAGATCGCCGGTTGGGACGACTACGCCGACACAAGCATGTGCGCAAGAAGGTGTTCGGCACGCCTGAGCGCCCGCGCCTGAACGTTTTTCGCAGTTTGCGGCATATCTATGCCCAGGTGATTGATGATACGGTGGGACATACACTGGTCTCCGCTTCCACCCTGGACCCGGAAGTCCGTGAGCAGATTGCAGGGTTGAAGAAGACGGAACAGGCCCGGGTGGTGGGGAAAGTCCTGGCGGCCCGCGCCCTGGCCCAGGGGATCGCCAAAGTGGCCTTTGATCGGGCGGGATACAAGTACCACGGTCGGGTGAAAGCTCTGGCCGACGCCGCCCGCGAAGGTGGGCTGGATTTTTAACGGAGTACGAAGAGGGAGTAGGAGGCAAGCGAATGGACCTGGATCAGGAATTTGAACTGGAGCCGACGGCGCCAGTAGAATTAGACGAGCGGGTCGTGGACATTGAGCGGGTCGCCAAGGTCATCAAGGGCGGGCGTCGGTTTGCCTTTCGGGTAATCGCCGTGGTCGGCGACCGCAATGGCCGCGTCGGCATCGGCGTGGGCAAAGCGCGCGCCGTCCCAGACGCCATCCGCAAGGCCACGGAGCGGGCCCGGACGTCTATGATCACCATCCCTCTGGTCGGGCGGACCATCCCGCACGATGCGATGGGCAAATGCAGCGGTGCCCAGGTGCTGATCAAGCCCGCCTCACCGGGTACTGGCGTCATCGCGGGGGGTGGCGTGCGCGCTGTGCTGGAGGCGGCAGGCATCCACGACGTGCTGACCAAATCCATGGGCAGTTCCAGCATGATCAACGTGGTGAAGGCAACGATGGAGGCCCTGAAGCAACTGCGCTCCTACGAAGAACTGGCGCAGGAGCGGGGCCTGCCGGAGACCCGGGTGATGCCGTTCTGGATGCGAGGGCGGTAGTTGTCGGTTTGGTGTCGGGTAAATGGGTAAACTGTAGGCAGGGGACAGGCAATGGAAAAGCAGAAGGTTCTCCGTATCACCCTGGTTCGCAGCCCAATCGGGTATTCCAGAGATCAGAAAGCGACCGTCCGGGCGCTGGGCCTGCGCCGTCTCCACCAGACGGTAGAGAAGGCCGATACACCGGCCATCCGGGGGATGGTGGCCAAGGTCCAGCACATGTTGAAGGTGGAAGAGGTTGAGGGATGAAACTGCACGATTTGCAACCGGCTGAGGGTTCCAAGAAGCGCCGCAAGCGAAAGGGCATCGGCATCGCGGCCGGTCAGGGGAAGACCGGCGGGCGCGGGACGAAGGGGCAGAAGGCCCGCAGCGGGGGGAGCATCCCACCGTACTTTGAGGGCGGGCAATTGCCGCTGGTCCGCAAACTGCCCTTCGCGCGAGGCGTCGGTTTCCGGGATCCCTGGCGGGTCCGCTTCACGCCGGTCAACGTGGACCGGCTGGCCCGGTTCGCGCCGGGGAGCGTGGTGACCCCGGAGGAACTGGCGGATGCTGGCCTGATCCGGAACGCCGATGAGTGGGTGGTCATCCTGGGGCGCGGGGAGTTGGATATCCCGTTGACGGTGAAGGCCCATCGCTTCTCCGCCAGCGCGCGGGCCAAGATTGAGGCCGCCGGTGGTACCGTAGAGGAGTTGCCCTGGGAGCGGGGCGGCTATCGGACGCGGTAGGCGATCCGCTATCTGCGATAAGCGAGGTAAGCCATGATCCAGGCCGTACGTGATGCTCTGAGGCTTCCCGACCTGCGGCGGCGGTTGTTCTACACGCTGCTGATTCTGGTCATCTTCCGCGCGGCCTCTCACGTGCCGGTGCCGGGCATTGACCGGGAGGCCCTGCGCAGCCTGACCGGTGGGGCGGCCCAACTGGTCAACATTCTGGACCTGCTCTCTGGCGGCGCAGTAGCAGAGTACTCGGTGCTGGCAAACGGGGTCTATCCATACATCAACGCATCCATCATCATCCAGTTGCTGGTCCCGGTCATCCCGGCGCTGAAGCGGCTGGCGGAGGAGGAAGGGGAAGCCGGTCGGCGGAAACTGAACCGGTGGACGTACTACCTGACCATTCCGCTGGGGATGTTGCAGGCCTGGGGGCAAGCCCAGTTGTTCAATAGCGCTGCTGCGCGCCCGGTCCTGCCCAACTTCGGTTTCCATCAGCCGGAGTTCATTCTGCCCACCATATCGGTCCTGATCGCCATGATGGCGGGCACTATGTTCGCCATCTGGCTGGGTGAGTTGATTTCCGAGCAGGGTATTGGTAACGGTCTTTCGCTCATCATCTTTGGCGGCATTGTGGCCCGGACGCCGGCCAATGTGTCGCGGATTTACACCACGGACGGTTTCCTGGGCATTCTCTTTTTCCTGATCATCACGGCGCTGGTGATCTTCGTTATCGTGTACGTCCATGAGGGGGAGCGGCGCATTCCGGTGCAGTACGGTAAGCGGGTACGGGGCCGGCGGATGTATGGCGGCGGCAGCACCTACATCCCGCTGCGGGTCAATATGGCCGGGATGATCCCGCTCATCTTCGCTCAGTCCCTGCTCACCCTGCCTGCGGTCATCGCTCAGTTCTTCACCGGTTCATCCGACGTCAACGTGGCGCGGGTGGCAATGGATATTATGAACTTCTTCAGTGGGCACACGGTGGAGTGGTATACCACCTTCTTCTATGCGGTGCTCTACTTTGCTGCCGTCGTCGGCTTCACATACTTCTACACCTTCGTCCTGGTGGAGCAGCAGAATCTGCCGGAGAACCTGCAGAAGTACGGCGGGTTCATCCCGGGCATCCGTCCCGGCAAGCAGACGGCGGACTACATTAACGGTATCTACAAGCGCATCACTCTGTTCGGGGCCCTGTTCCTGGGGGGCGTTGCTGTGCTGCCTTTCATCGTCCAGTTGCTGATGCATACCCAGGTGCTGCTCATCACCTCGGCGGGACTGCTCATCGTCGTGGGTGTCGTGGTAGATACGATGCGGCAACTGGAGGCCCAGTTGCTGATGCGGCACTATGAGGGGTTCATCCGATAAGACTTGCTGTCGTGGCGCAACGATAACCGCGATTTGACTGAGGGGCTGGAGTGAAACGATGGGGTGCCGCATTGTCTTGTTGGGTATGCCCGGAGCGGGCAAGGGAACACAGGCGGAGCAACTGGCGCAGGCGCTGAGAATCCCGCATGTCGCCAGCGGGGACCTCTTCCGGGAACACCTGGTTCAGGGGACGGAACTGGGCCGCCAGGCGCGGGCCTATATGGAACGGGGCGACCTGGTGCCCGATGAGGTGACCATCGGCATGGTCGCCGAACGGATTGCCCGCCCGGACTGCGCCGACGGCTTCATCCTGGACGGCTTCCCGCGCACCGTCGCGCAGGCGGAAGCGCTGGAACGTCTCCTGCGGGGAAACGGAACCGCGCTGGACATGGTGGCCTTGATCCGGGTGCGGGAGGGGGTAGCCCTGGCTCGCCTGGCGGGCCGCTGGACCTGTCGGAGTTGTGGGGCTGTTTATCATACCCTGTTCAACCCGCCCAAGCAGGCGGGCGTATGCGATGCCTGCGGAGGCGAACTCTACCAGCGCCCCGACGAGACGGAGGAAGCCCACCGCCGCCGCCTGAAGGTTTATCAAGAGCAGACGGCGCCGCTGGTGGACTACTACCGTCGGGCGGGCCTGCTGGTGGAAATAGACGGCGAACAGTCCATTGACGACGTCCAGGCCGACCTGCGGGCGGCTGTGGAGAGCGCCTGCGGCTCCCTCACTGGAGAGAGCGCTGAGGGCGCCTGCGACTAATTGATTACCAGTTACCCGTCTATCCATTTACCAGCACCGTTGATTCAACTGAAGTCGGCAGGCGAGATTGAAAAAATGCGCAGGGCCGGGCGAATCGTCGCCGAGGTCCTGGAACGGATGCGGGAATGGGTGAGGCCCGGCGTCACCACCGCGGAGTTGAACGAGAAGGCGGAAGAACTGATCCGACGCCGGGGCGGCATCCCGTCCTTTAAGGGCTATCCGCCGGGCAGTCCGCATCCCTTTCCGGCCGCGATTTGTGCGTCCGTCAATGAAGAACTGGTCCACGGGATTCCCGGCCCCCGGGTGCTGAAAGAAGGGGACATTATCAGTATAGACGTCGGGGCCATCTACGACGGTTATCACGGTGATGCGGGCATCACCCTGCCGGTGGGGGAGGTGAGCCTGGAGGCCCGGCGGCTTTTGGAGGTGACGGAGGGAGCTCTCTATGCCGGCATCGCCCAGGCCCGTGCTGGGAACCGTGTCGGCGACATTTCCGCTACCATCCAGACCTTTGTGGAGTCCCGGGGCTACAACGTGGTGCGGGAGTACACGGGGCATGGCATCGGTCGGCAGATGCACGAGCCGCCGCAGATTCCCAACCACGGCGAGCCGGGGCGGGGCCCGCTGCTGCGGTCGGGGATGACCGTCGCCATAGAGACGATGGTTCTGGCCGGTGACTACCAGGTGCGCACCCTGCCCGACCACTGGACGGTCGTCTCCGCGGACGGCAAACTGACGGCCTACTTTGAGCACACCGTCTTGATCCGGGACGGAGAGGCGGAGATTCTGACGCCGTGGCATACTGGTTGAGGGATCGGTGAACGAGTCCCGACGCTCTTCAAGAGGGGTGCTCATTTTCTGGTTTCACAGTTACGATACTCGCCATGAAGCGAGAGCCGGTGTTCACCTGGGCAACGGCACGCGGGATGACCGGAACGGCACGAACACCTGGCTGGAGCCGGAAATTCAGATAGCATATGGGTTTGAGCCGGGAAGCCCTTCAGGTAGCGATAGCGTATGACGGGATTGGAAAAAGGACGCGTCAGAATTATCTGGAGTTTAGAGTTGCCCCCACATATAGCGCTTTCCGTCGCTGAAATGGGGCACCTAACCCCCATATATGGTGCGGGCGCTAAACTCCAGAATTAGCGCAGGAGGATAAAGTGAAAGTTTCACCGTCTGTCAAACGGCGTTGTCCAAAATGCAAAATCATCCGTCGCAAGGGCGTCATTCGGGTCATCTGCGAGAACCCGAAGCACAAACAGCGACAGGGCTGATTTCACGCATCACGTTTCACGCATTCTATTCGGAGGACGTATGGCTCGTATCGCCGGTGTAGACCTACCCAGAGACAAACGGGTGGAAATCGGTCTGACCTATATCTACGGCATCGGGCGCAGCCTGAGCAATGAGATTCTGCGCAAGGCCGGCGTGGACCCGGACAAGCGGGTGAAGGACCTCAACGAGACCGAGGTGGCCCGCCTGCGCGAGATCATTGATCGCGAGTACAAAGTGGAGGGAGACCTGCGGCGCGAGGTGCAGATGAACATCAAGCGCCTGATAGAAATCGGGTGCTATCGCGGGTTGCGCCACCGGATGAACCTGCCCGTGCGCGGTCAGCGCACGCGGACCAATGCGCGTACCAAGCGGGGGCCGCGCAAGACCGTTCCCGGTCGCGGCCGCCGTCGGGGCGCCAAGAAGAAGTAATTCACTTTTCCTGTTTCACTTTTCATTTTTGACGGAGTCAACTATGTCTCGTGCTCAAAGACGTCGCAGAGTTACCCAGCGGGTGCGCCGCGCGGTCCCGCGCGGGGTGGCCCACATTCACGCCAGTTTCAACAATACCATCATCACCATCACCGACCCTCAGGGGAACGTCATTAACTGGTCCAGCGCAGGGCTGGTGGGCTTCAAGGGCTCCCGCAAGAGCACGCCCTTCGCCGCCCGCCAGGCTGCCCAGCGCGCAGCCAAAGACGCCCTGGATAACGGAGTGACTGAGGTGGATGTGCTGGTCAAGGGGCCGGGCCCGGGGCGGGAGGCGGCTATCCGCTCCCTGCAGGCCTCGGGGCTAAAAGTCCGGTCCATCACCGATGTGACGCCCATCCCGCACAACGGTTGTCGGCCACCCAAGAAGCGCAGAGTATAAGAAGACGGAATACACGGAATACGGAGTAGGGGCATGGCCAGATATACAGGCCCGGTTTGTCGATTGTGTCGTCGTGAAGGACAAAAGTTGTTCTTGAAAGGCGCGCGCTGCACATCGCCCAAATGTGCCCTGGAGCGCCGGGATTACCCGCCCGGACAGCACGGGCAGATCGCCCGCTTCCGGCGAGGACAGCCCACGGACTACTTCCGCCAGTTGCGGGAAAAACAGAAGGTCAAGCGAGTCTACGGCATCATGGAGCGGCAGTTCCGCCGTTACTTCCGGGAGGCGCTGCGGACGCCCGGCCTGACCGGCGAAAACCTGCTCATCCTGCTGGAGCGCCGTCTGGATAACGTGATCTACCGGCTGGGCTTCGCCGACTCGCGCGCCCAGGCTCGCCAACTGGTTCAGCATGGACACTTCGCTGTCAACGGCCGACGGGTCACCATCCCGTCCTACCTGGTCCGGCCAGGCGACCGGGTGGCAGTTCGGGAGGGGAGCCGCCGGCGGCCCTACTTCCAGGAACGCGCCGAGATGCTGGACGAGATGAGGGTTCCCGATTGGCTCTCTCTGGACGCGGCGGACCTTTCCGCCCGGGTCCTGGGAATGCCCAGGCGGGAGCATGTGGACATTCCGATCAACGAGCAACTGGTTGTGGAGTACTACTCTCGGTAGGTGATGATGACTGCACAGAGGGAACCCAGGTTTGCCGTACCGGTTTTGCCGAAAATTGAAAAAGAGGTGCTGACCCAGCAGTATGGGCGGTTCGTTATCGGCCCGCTGGAGAGCGGCTACGGGATCACGCTGGGGAATGCCCTGCGGCGGGTTCTGCTCTCTTCCCTTCCCGGAGCGGCGGTTACCTCTGTCCGCATCTACGACGTCTCGCACGAATTCGCGACCATCCCGCATGTGCGGGAGGACGTGATGCAAGTCCTTCTTCAGGTGAAGCAACTGCGCCTGAAGATGGACGGTGATGGTCCGATGCGGATGGTTCTTTCCGTCCGGGGGGATGGCGTGGTGACCGCCGGGGATATCCATGCACCGCCGGAGATAGAGATTCTCAACCCCGACCTCTATCTCTTCACCACCGACTCTTCTGAGGCAGCGGTGGAAATGGAGTTCACTGTGGAGCGGGGACGGGGTTACTCTCCTGCCGAAGAGCGGGAGCGCCGATCCCTTGGTGAACTTCCGGTAGATGCCCTTTTCAGTCCTGTCCGGCGGGTCGCGTTCAACGTGGAACGAGCGCGGGTTGCCCAGCGGACCAACTACGACCGGCTGAACATAGAAATCTGGACCGACGGCCGCATCAGTCCGCTGGACGCTCTCAAGGAGGCGGCCCGGATTCTGGTCACCCACTTCCGTCTCATTGCCGGGATTACAGAGGAGCCGGAGTTGGTGGGAGAGGAAGAGCGGGGAATCCCGGCCCGGGTCTACGAGGTCCCGATAGAAACTCTGGGGCTGACCGCGCGCGTCTATAATGCCCTGAAACGGGCGGGCATCTCGCGGGTCGGGGAGGTCCTGGAAGTCCTGGGCCGGGGCGATGAGGCGGTCCGGACCATCCGCAACTTTGGCGATAAGTCTATGGCAGAGTTAATGGAAAAACTGGGCGCTGCCGGGTACCTGACCTATCTGCCGCAGCTGCCGGAGAGAGGGGAATCCGGAGAATCCGAAGAAGCGGGAGAGTTGTAAGATGCGACATCGCGTGGCAGGGAAGAAACTGAATCGTTCCAGTGGCCATCGCCGGGCCCTGTTTCGGAATTTGGTCTCTGCGTTAATTTACCACGGGCGGATAGAGACGACGGAAGCGAAGGCGGAGGCCATTCGCGGGCATGCGGAGAAACTCATCACCCTGGCCAAGCGGGGACTGGCGGCAAAAGACCCCACCTACGGCGTCTATGCCCGTCGTCTGGCGGCAGCCCGCCTGCACCGCTGGGTGGTCACCCCCGAGGGGGAGCGGGTGGACCTGGTCAAGAAACTCTTTGAGGAGATCGCGCCGCGCTACCAGAATCGGCCCGGCGGGTACACCCGCATCATCAAATTGGGCCCGCGCAAAGGCGACGCGGCCCCCATGGTTGTGCTGGAACTGGTCTAATCAGCCATCACCATCAGTCATTCGCATGCGCGTCCGGGCGGTCGTGGCCTATGACGGTACCAACTACCAGGGCTTCCAGCGGCAAACGAACGGGCCCACCGTCCAGGAGGTCTTGGAGAGGGCGCTGGGGCAGGTGACGGGAGAGCCAGTCACCATCCTGGCGGCTGGCCGCACCGATACAGGAGTTCACGCAGAGGGGCAGGTCATTGCCTTTGATACAGAGTGGAAGCATCCGCTGACGGCTCTCCTGCGGGCGTTGAACGCGGTGCTTCCGCCCGATGTAGCGGTACAGGAGGTAGCGCCGGCCCCGCCGGACTTCCACCCCCGGTACGATGCGCTCAGCCGGTACTACCGGTACACTATTTACAACCATCCGGTCCGCTCGCCGCTGGCCCGCCGGACCAGTTTCTATGTTGCCTGGCCGCTGGACGTGAAGGCGATGCAGGCGGCGGCGGACCTGCTGGTCGGCGAGCACGACTTCGCCGCCTTCGGCACTCCGCCGAAGGGGGAGAACACGGTCCGGTGGGTGCTGCGGGCCGAGTGGCACGCCGACCCGCCCTGGCTGTACTTTGACATAGAGGCCAACGCTTTCCTCTACCGGATGGTCCGCACCCTGGTCGGCACGATGATTCGGGTCGGCCTGGGGCGGCTGACGGTGGAGGCGTTTCGTGAAATCCTCGTCTCCGGTGACCGCCGGCGGGCTGGGCCCGCCGTGCCACCGCACGGTCTCTGTCTGATGGCGGTGAGATACCCGGAGTCGCAGGAATCAGCCAGAATCCGGAGAATCGGCGGTTCCTGATCCTGCTGATTCATTGACTTGAACTCTGTTGATTCTTTCTGAAGGAGTGATGAGTGTGAAGACCTACGTCACCAAACCCGATGAAGTGGAGCGGGAGTGGTTCGTTGTGGACGCCAGCGGGAAGACGCTGGGGCGTCTGGCAACGGAAGTGGCCCGCATTCTGCGCGGTAAGCATAAACCCATTTACTCCCCGATGATAGATGTGGGAGATTACGTCATCGTGGTCAACGCCGAGAAGATACGGGTCACGGGCCGCAAACTGACCCAGAAGTTCTACTACCGCCATTCTGGCTACCCGGGCGGCTTCAAACAGATCAGCCTGCGGGACATGCTGGCCCGTCACCCGACGCGCGTCATTGAGTACGCCGTCTGGGGAATGCTTCCTAAGAGTGCGCTGGGACGGCGAATGTTCAAGAAACTGAAGGTGTACGCCGGGCCGGACCATCCGCATCAGGCTCAGAAACCGAAACCGCTGGAGTTGTAGGGGGACGAGGAGAGGACCAATGGCAGAACAGCAACAGTATTACGAAGGTGTGGGACGTCGCAAAGAGGCCACCGCGCGGGTACGGCTCTACCCGGGGGGCGATGGGAAATTCATCGTAAACGACCGACCGCTTCAGGAATACTTTGTCCGCGAGACGGACGTGATGCGTTTGATGGAGCCGTTGAAGGTCGCCGGGATGGACGGCCGTTTCAACGTCTCCGTGCAGGTGAAGGGGGGCGGGCTCAGCGGTCAGGCCGGGGCGGTGCGGCTGGGCCTGGCGCGGGCTCTGCTCCAGGCGGACCCCGAACTGCGGCCACTTCTGCGCCAGAAGGGACTGGTGACCTGCGATGCGCGGGCTAAAGAGCGCAAGAAGCCTGGCCTCAAGCGCGCCCGCAAGGCCCCGCAGTACACCAAACGGTAGCATCGTACGAGCGATCCGCTGCATGCGAAAGCTCTCCTGCAGGAAAATCTTGCAGGAGAGTTTTTGTTTTCTGGGGCACTATCTTCGCCCTTCACCCGGAGCGCACCCCATCCGGGCTCAGGGACCGCGCGCTCCCCGATTCGGCGGGTTGCTGATCGCCCAACCCATCCCGGGCCGAAAGGGCGCAGACAGCGAGAGTGCTACGCTGTTCCGCCCGTCTCATAAATGGCCCGTTGCGGGCAGACCTGCAGGCAGACGGTGCAACCCGTGCAGAGCAGGGCGTCTATCTGCGCCTTGGGCTGATGGGTGCGCGGGTCTATCACCTCACTCTTCAGAATGGCCGGACAGCCCACCCGGAAACAGGTGCCGCATCCGTTGCAGGTCTCGGCGTCCACGGCGACGACGGGCCGCCGCTGGAAGTAGGGGGTAAATACACAGGCCCCCTTGACGATGACCACAGCAGGCCCCTCTTCCACCGCCATCGCCTCTTTCAGGACGTCGTTGATGCCCCGCACATCCCAGGCGTCCACCTCCCAGATGGGCTCCACACCCAGCGCGCGGACGACCGGCGCAATCTCAATCGCGCGCGTCTGTACCCCCTGCAGAGTGATGCCTGTCCCGGGGTGCTGCTGCCCGCCGGTCATCGCCGTGATGCGGTTATCCAGAACCGCCACCACGATCTGGCTCCTGTTGTAGATGGCGTTCGCCAGTGGAGAGAGGCCGGCGTGGAAGAAGGTGGAATCGCCTATAATGGCGATGACCTTCTCCTGGGCCCCTGCCTGCTTCAACCCGTGGGCCATGCCGATGCTGGCGCCCATAGAAATGATGCTATCCATAGCGTCAAAGGGCGGCTGGAAGCCCATAGAGTAGCAGCCGATGTCGCCGGGGAAGACGGCCTGTCGCCGCCAGCGGCGCAGGTTATAAAAGAAGGCGCGATGCGGGCAACCGGGACACATAGCGGGCGGGCGCGGCGGGACCAGGGGCGTCGTCAGCGGTTCCACCCGCTCCGGCGCCGGCCCCACTGGAAGCCCGGCCCGCAGCGCGGCCTCCCGCACCCGCGCCAACGTCAGTTCGCCGGTCAGCGGGAAAAAGTCCTTCCCCACCGCCACCGGAATCCCCATGGCCCGGACCTGCTCCTCAATGAAGGGGTCCAGTTCCTCTATGATGACCAGTCGCTCCACCTGCGCGGCGAAGTCCCGAATGGTCTGGCGCGGGAGCGGATAGACCAGCCCCAGTTTCAGAATGGACGCGTTCGGGAAGAGTTCCCGGGCGTACTGGTAGGCCATTCCGCAGGTGATGATGCCCAGAGAGCGGTCGCCCCACTCTATGCGGTTGACGGGCGCGGTCTCGGCCCAGGCGGCAACCTGCAGCAGTCGCTCCTCCACCCAGGGGTGCAGGCGGCGGGCATGGGCCGGTACGATGACGTACCGCTCCGGACGCCGCTCAAAGGGCGGCAGCGGCTCCAGAGTCCGGGGGGCCTCCGGCATCTGGACCTCCACCGGCGATTTGGAGTGGGAGAGGCGGGTCGTGGAGCGCAGAAGGACCGGCGTGGAGAACTGCTCGCTCAGGTCAAAGGCCAGGCGGGTGAACTGGCGGGCCTCCTCGCTATCCGATGGCTCCAGGCATGGGAACTTGCCGAAGCGGGCGTACTGGCGGTTATCCTGTTCGTTCTGGGAGGAAAAGCAGCCCGGATCGTCGGCGGAGACCAGCACCAGCCCGGCCTTGACACCAGTATAAGAGACGGACATCAGGCTATCCGCAGCGACGTTCACACCGACGTGCTTCATCGCTGCCAGTGCGCGCGCACCGCCGAAGGCGGCGCCGATGGCCGCGTCCAGCGCGACCTTCTCATTACTGGCCCATTCCGCCACCACGCCCGGATATTGGGCCAGGTTCTCCAGAATTTCGGTGGACGGGGTGCCCGGGTAAGCAGCGGCGTACCGTACCCCTGCTTCCCACGCCCCCAGCGCAATAGCCTCATTTCCAGAAAGCACTCGCTTCATTGCTCTCCTTACATAAATGTTCAGTGTGAGGTTTTGCGGCAACCACTGCCGCTGCAAAATCCTAACTCTTCTCTCCCCTCCCTGTCCGAAGGGCACGGTGTAGTTATAACATAACCCGTGAGGAGTGCAACCGGGTTGCTTCCCTTTTCTTTTTGAGGTACAATGCCCCCGATGAAAACTCGCGGCCTTCCCTTTGCACCTTTGTTGGGGACATTTCCGGGCCGACCCCTCCGCTGCCTGGTAGGGGTCGGTTCGCTCCTTCTAGCCGCTCTGGCCTGTCGTCTGGAGGGCCTGCCGCTGGTCCCGCCCACGCCCACCCCGTCCCCCATCGCCACTGCCACCCCGACGCTCACCCCCACCCCCACTCCTACCCCGACACCGACACCGACTCCAACCCCGACCCCGTCCCCGGATGTCCTCCTGCAGCAGGGAGAGGAAGCGCTGGCCGTGGGCGATACCGAAACGGCCCTCCCGGCCCTCCAGGCTGCCTACTTTGCCGCCCCCAACGGCACCGATGCCCCCCGGGCCCTGCTGGCCCTGGGCAAGGCTTTCCTTCTGGACGAGGACTATCCCCGAGCGGCCACCGTCCTCCAGGAACTCCTCAACCGCTTCCCCACCGTCCCAGAGGCCCACGACGCCCGCTTCCTGCTGGCTCAAGCGCTTATGGGCCAGGGCGACCCGCTGGGAGCAGCCCAGCAGTACCGGGCCTACCTGAACGAGGGTACCGCCATCGCCCCCTACGTCTACGAATGGATGGGGGATGCGCTCTACGCCGGGGCGGATTACCCCGCCGCTGCCGATGCCTACCAGTCCGCCATAGACGTTGCCCCTGACCTCTCCTTTGAGGTCGGCATGCGGGAGAAACTGGCCCTAGTGCGGGCCGCCCAGGGAGATTACGAGGGAGCGCTCGCCCAATACGACCTCATCCTGGCCCGCGCTCGCATCCCGGCGTACCGCGCCCGCATCCAGCACCAGGCCGCCCAGACCCTCCTCCTGCTGGGCCGGTCCAGCGAAGCCTACGACCGCTTTCTGGACGTCGTCCAGAACTATCCCGAGAGCCCCTGGGCCTACCAGTCTCTCATCGTTCTGGTGAACGCCGGGATGGCGCCGGACGACCTGACGCGCGGCATCGTGAACTACTACGGCGGCGCCTACGGGCCTGCCGTAGAGGCCCTCTACCGCTATATCAACGCCTACCCCCAGACGCACTCCGGCGATGCCCACTACTACGCCGGATTAGCCCATCTGGCCGCCGGTAGCCCCGGCCTGGCCGCTACCCAGTTTCGCGTCCTGGTAGAGACCCATCCCGAGAACAGATTCTGGGGGGATGGCTGGATGGGATGGGCGCAGGCGCTGGCCGCGCAGGGGGATGTGGACGGTGCGGTTCAGACCTACCGGACCTTTGCGGCGACCGCGCCCGCTCATCCCCGCGCGTCAGAGGCTCTCTGGGCTGCCGCCCAACTCCTGGAGCGCGCCGGGCGGACGGACGAGGCCGCTGACCTCTACGAGGCCGTCCACCAGACCTTCCCGGCCTCCGACTATGCCCCGCCTGCGCTCCTGCGGGCGGGCCTCCTGCGTTACCGCCAGGGCGCTCCGGATGCCGCCATCGCTGACTGGCGCGCGCTGGTGGATGGATACCCTCAGTCCCCCTACCGGGCTGCCGGATTCCTCTGGCTGGGCAAAGCGTACCTGGCCGCCGGCCAGACCCTTTCGGCTACGGACGCCCTCAGCCAGGCCGTCCAGGCTAGCCCGATGGGCTACTACGGCCTGCGCGCGGCGGACCTCCTGGCCGACCCAAACGCCTTGCCCTTCCCGCCGGTCCACTACGCCCCGCCCCCGGAGACGCCCCAGATGCGGGCGGAGGCGGAAACATGGCTGGCCGCGCGCCTGGGCATCTCCCCGGACCGCCTGGGAGAGCCAGATGCCGCGCTCCTGAGCGACTCGCGCCTGGTGCGCGGGCTGGAACTCTGGCGACTGGGTCGGCCCGAAGAGGCAAAGGGCGAACTGGAGGCACTCCGGCAGGCGACCGCGAGGGACGCCCTGACCCAATACCGGCTGGCCCTCCTCTTCCGCGATATCGGACTCTATCGCTCCTCTATTTTGGCCGCGACGACGGTCCTCTGGCTGACCGGCACCTCCCCGCTGGACGCGCCGCCCTTCCTGGCCCGTCTGGCCTACCCGACGTACTATGAAGACCTCGTCGTGGCCGAAGCCGAACGGGAGGGAATTTCGCCGCTCCTGCTGTTTGCGCTGGTCCGCCAGGAGAGCCTCTTTGAGGCCATAGCGACCTCCTCAGCGGCCGCGCACGGCCTGATGCAGGTCATCCCCTCCACCGGCGAATACATCGCCGGTCAACTGGGCTGGCCGCCGAACTACCGCACTGCCGACCTCTATCGTCCCTATGTCAGCGTCCGTTTTGGGGTCTGGTACCTGGCGCGCCAGCGGGACCGCTTCGGACGGCTGGACGTGGCGCTGGCGGCCTATAACGGAGGCCCCTCCAACGCGCAGCGCTGGCTGGACGCGGCGGGAGAGGATGCGGATATGTTTCTGGAGCAGATCACCCTGGGGGAGACACGGCTCTATCTCCAGCGGATTCGGGAGCACTACGCCGTCTATGAAGCCCTCTACGGAAGGCCGTAGCGCAGCGGAGCGGCGTCAGAACGCGCTATTTGACCCCCACGTGCAGGGTTACCGTCCCCATCGTCAGAAACTGGTAGCGCACCTGGCGGAGACCGACGGCCTCCATCGTCGCCGCCAGGCCCTCCGGCGGCAGGAACACCTGCACCGAGCGGGGTAGATAGCGATAGGCGTCCAGATGACCGGTGAGGATCCAGCCCAGCACCGGCACAATGCCCCCGAAGTAGACGTGAAAAAGGGGCCGGAAGAGCGGATGGCGGGGCCAGGTCATCTCCAGGCAGACCACCCGCCCGCCGGGCCGGACCACCCGGACCTGCTCGGCCAGGGTGACCTGGACATCGGTGACGTTGCGGAGCATAAAGGCGTTCACCGCCGCGTCAAAGGAATCATCGGGGAAGGGGATGCGCAGGGCATCCCCTTCGGTCCATCGGATGGGCCATCCGACCGAGTGGGCGCGGCCCATCGTGAGCATCTCCCGGCTGAAATCCACACCCACCACGTTCACCCCAGGCCATCGTCGGAGGAGGGCCCGGGCCAGTCCCCCTTCCCCTGTCGCCACGTCCAGAACCCAGCCGCCCGGCGGGACGCACGCCTCTTCGGCGGCCGCCCGTCGCCAGGATTTCACCTGTCCCAGAGACATCACCTGGTTGATGAATTCGTAGCGCGAGGCGATGCGGGCGAAAAGGTTGAGAGTGTATACTCGCTTCTCTTCGGCTGAGGTGAAGGTCATCCGATTATTCCCTGGAGCAAATACCCTACCCCTAACAGCAACCCGGTCACCAGATGGATACGGATGGTCAACGCGTTGGCAGGGGTTAGTTCGCGGGGATGGTCATAATGGACCCGGGCGATGCGGTAAGCCTGTATGGATAGCGGAATCGTCAGCAGGCCGAGCAGCGCGAAGGGGGTGACGTTATCCAGCAGGATGCCGCCCAGGATGGAGATGTAGGTGAGAGCCAGCATCACCCCGTAGGCAATCGCTGCCCGGCGACGCCCCATTCGCACCACCAGATGATTCTTGCCCACCGCCGCATCGGCCCGCATGTCCTGGAATTCGTTGATCCAGAGGATCAGTGCAACCAGAAGGCCGACAGGGATGGCCGCAATCACGGGCTCCCAGGCCAGATGTCGGGTCTGGACCACATAGGCGCCCAGGGCCATCAACGGGCCAAAGCAGAGCCCCACCGATAGTTCCCCCAGGCCCGTTCGCGCCAGGCGGACGGGCGGCGCAGTGTAGAAGTAACCACAGAAAACGCCGATGATCCCCAGCCAGAGAATGGCCCAACTGCGGGTGAAGGCCAGAAACAGGCCGATCAGTCCACCCAGTACGAAGAAGCCGATTCCCTGCCAGAGCATCTCCGCGGGCTTGACCAGCCCCATCTGGATGAGGCGGCTGCCACCGGTGAAGGGGCTGGCGAATTCGGTGTTGACCTCGTCGGAACCCCATTTGTGGTCAAAGTAGTCGTTGGTCATATTAGTGCCCGCGTTCAGGGCGATCGCCCCGATAAGGGTGAGCAGGAAGTACCAAAAGTTGAAGGCCCCCGTCCGGGCCCAGGCCAGCGCTGTGCCCAGCACAACCGGGACAATGTCGGCCACGAAGAAGGGGGCTCGTGTTTTGACCACCCACAGGGGTGGCATTTTGGGTGCAGAAGTGGTATTGGACATCGTCGGTCACCTCCTGGGGTCTAAATACAGAAGACACGGAGAACATTGCAATTCTCTGCGTCTTCTGCGTTCGCTGCGGCGCTATTCGTTGATGACAATGCGCACATCCACCGCCCATACTTCTCTTTCCCCGACGATGAGCGGGTTCAGGTCCACTTCGGCGACCTGGGGGAACTCTGCTATCAGCCAGCCCACCCGGCAAAGAGCGTCCACCACCCCCTCCACATCCCGGGGCGGCTGGCCGCGCACGCCCGCCAGCAACCGACCGACCGCCGTCTCTTCCAGCATCCCGCGCGCCTCCTCCTGGCTCAGCGGTGCCAACCGGAAGGCCACATCCCGCAGGACCTCCACATAGACCCCGCCCAGACCGACCATCACCAGTGGGCCGAACTGGGGGTCCCGATGGGCGCCGACGATAACTTCCAACCCGCCCGCTGGGGCCATCCGCTGGACCAGGGCGTGCTCCCCGGGCCGAACTGCGCGGGCGAAAGCCGCCCGGACCTCACCGGCGTTTTTCAGTCCCACAATGACGCCGCCGGTGTCGCTCTTGTGGACCAGGCCGGGGGCCACCCGTTTGAGGACGACAGGGTATCCGACCATCTCCGCCAGGGCGATGGCCTCCTCGGCGGACGCGGCCAGGCCGGAGGGGGGAACCGTCAGGCCGCAGGCTGCCGCTACCTCTGCCCCGGCCTGCGGGTCCAGTATGCCCTCTTTCCCTGCCAGCAGCGCGCGCACCCGCTCCCGGTCTATATCTGACGGCGGTTGGGATTCCGGAGGGAGTGTCTCCCGGATGCGGGCGTACTTCCAGAGCGCTCCCAGGCCGAAGGCGGCCCGCTCTGGGGTCAGGTAGTGGGGGACGGAGTGGGCATGCAGCGCCCGCGCGGCGGCCCGGATGCCGCCCCCGCCAGAAATGCAGCAGACGACGGGTTTCTGAGCCGTCTCTGCGGCCTGCCCCACCGCCACCGCTACGTCGTAGACGGGGGTGATGGCCTGGGGGACGAAGATGGCCATCACGCCGTCTACCTCTGGCGCTTCCAACAGGATCTTCAGCGCGGCGGTGTAGTGATCGGCCTGGGGGCCACCCAGCATGTCCACTGGGTTGCCCGTCATCGTCCCCGGCGGACAGGCCTCCCGCAGTCGGGCCTGCGTCTCGGGGGAAAGGTCTGCCAGGTGCATCCCGTGCCGGTCCGCGTGGTCCGCGCCGAGCGCGGCCGGACCGCCGGCGTTGGTCAGAATGACTATGCGCGGCCCCGCCGAAGGGCGCCGGTAGGCCAGGGCGATGGCCGCGTCCACCATCTCTTCCAGCGTCTCCACGGGAATGGCGCCGGCCCGGCGGCAGGCCGCCAGGAAGGCCCGGTCGGCTCCGGCCAGCGCGCCGGTGTGGGAGGAGACAGCGCGGGTCCCGCTGGGCGTCCGTCCGGCCTTCAGGATGACCAGGGGCTTCTGCGCGGTCAGCCGGCGCGCCGCCTCCACGAAGCGGCGGCCATCCGGCAGACCTTCTATATAGGCCGCCACGACGCGCGTGTGCGGGTCGGCGGCCAGAGAGTCCAGCGCGTCGGCGATATCTATATCCGCCTGGTTGCCCAGGCTGATGATGCGGGAGAAACCCACGCCCACCACGTGGGCCCAGTCCATTGTCCCGCCGCAGACCGCGCCGGAGTGGGAGACCAGTCCGATGCTCCCCTGACCGGGCATGGTGCGGCTGAAAGTGGTATCTATCGGGGTGTACGTATCCAGGACGCCGACACAGTTGGGGCCGATGAAGCGGATGCCATACCGACGGGCGACCTGGCGCAAGAGTTCTTCCTCTTCCTTGCCCTCAGCGCCCAGTTCACCGAAGCCGGAGGCGATGAGGACGGCGTGCCGGATGCCCCGTTGCCCGCAGGCCTCCAGCGCTCCGGCCACCTGCGCGGCGGGAAGGACAATGACCGCCAGGTCTACCGGATCGGGTACTTCGGCGACTGAGGGGTAAACCCGCAGCCCCATTATTTCTCCGCCTTTTGGGTTGACGGGGTAGATGGGGCCCAGGTAGCCGTGGGTGACCAGGTTGTGGATGACGCCGTAACTGAGTTTGGTTGGGTTGGCGCTGGCGCCCAGAACGGCGACGCCGCGTGGATGGAAGAAGGTGTAGAGAGGATCGTTCATTTCACCGCCCCATTTTGCCGTATTCTAGAATGTAAACCTCTGTCTCTCCGTCCACCGGATGGACGATGATTTGAAAGCAGGCCTGAGCGCTGATCACGGAACGGCAGGCCTCAGCGACCCAGTTGGGGCCAAAGCGTTGTCCCCGTTTCCATTCAAACCGGATGGTCGGGCGGAAGCCCCGCTGCAGTCCCTCAAAGTATGCTTTCACCTGGTCTACGGAGTCCCGGGTCCGGTAGAACCACTCGTAACAGTAGACGGCAGGGGCCGGCATGGAGCAGACTTCTCCCTTCCGGTAGTCCACCAGGACAGCCCCCGGGTACCGGGGAGGTCGGACCCACTGCTCCGCCAGAAAACTCTGCGGCACGCCCAACAAGCAGGAGATCAACAGGCAGAAGAGGAAAATGCCCAGAAAAACCCAGGCCAGCCGGTTCAGCCGTTCCCGCCGGAGGTTGCGGCGAAGGGTCGCCTCATCGGGGATTTGCCAAATGTGAACTGAATCGGTCATAGTATATCGCGTATTCCGTATGTCCGGCCTCTTATGCCTTGCGATGGGCTATGGGAGCGCCGCGCGCAGCACCCGCAGCCAGTTTCCTGCCATCACTGCGGCGATATCGGATTCGGCGAAGCCCCGTTCTGCCAATGCGTCCGCGATTTTCGGCAGGTCGGCGACGGTGTCTATGCCCAGCGGGGCTGCCTCGGCGCCGAACCCGCCGTCAAAATCGGAGCCCAACCCCACATGGGCTGCGTCTCCCACCACCTGGCAGACGTGGTCTATCGCCGCGGCCACGTTCTGCAGGGTCACTATCTCTTTGCCATCGGCAGGGGACCAGTCGGGCATCAGGAAGCGGTTGTAGGGGACGATGCCGATAACGCCGTCGCGCGCCACCAGGGCCCGAATCATCTGGTCGGAGAGTTGACGGGGGCCGGGGACCAGCGCCCGGGGGTTGGAGTGGGTCGCTACCACCGGCCCTTCGTACCGGTCCACCACCTCCCAGAACGCCTCCTCTGCCAGATGGCTGACATCCAGGATCATGCCGGATTCGGCCAGGACATCCAGCATGGCCCGTCCGGCGTCCGTCAGGGGGGCGAGGGCGCGGTTGCCACCGGCGTAGCGGGAGCCAGCCGCCCATGCCAGCGCCACTATCTGGACGCCCCTTCGGCGCCAGTACTCCACGTCCTCAGGCCGGCGGATGGGGTCGGCCCCCTCCATGGCCGGGATGATGCCCACCTGGGGAGAGTTGTTGTCCCAGGAGGTCAGCACTGCCTCCAGGTCGGCCCGGCTGCTGACCAGACGAACCTGCTCCGAACGTTCGGCCAGCCGTTCGTAGTAATCCAGTTGCTCGTTGGCGCGCTGGAACGCTTCCTCAGCGCTAGTATAACTTTGAGGGTCCCAGTTTATGACTCCTGCAGCACTAGGGGTCAGATAGATGGAACCGCAGATGAGGGCGACGCGCCCTTCCAACCACTCCGGCAGCCCCAGCATGCACTGACCGTTGCGGCGGACAGCGTCCGTCCCTTCCTCCAGCCGACGGGTCTCCCGCGCGCTGCGCAGGTAGTCCCGGCCCAGGGCCAGCCCGGCCCAGGCGATGTCTTCGTGGGCGTCTACAATGATGAACTTGGTCATCGTTCTCCTGATCAGGTGGGGGTGAATCTGGGGTGGACACCGTTAGGCACAGGACCGTTTTTCATCCCAGATAGAAAATGGGCGGAAGGACCGGCATCCAGAGTTGGTGCAGGTTTAGATACACAGAAAGAAATCGGCTCAACAGAGGGCGCAGAGCACTTTCTCCCCATAGATAGGCTGTGACGGAGCGTAGCCCCTCCAGCGCTTTCCCCCAGGTTTGCTGGGGGGCGTAACCCAGGGTGGCAACCAGCAGGCTGACCACAATCAACCCACAGGCAATACCTGGCAGAAGCCCCAACAAGTTGTCCAGAAAACCCAGCGCGGGCAAACGGGTGTCCGGGAAACCTTTACGGAGAAGAACTTCTAACGTTACCGTGATGGCAATGAAGATCACCCAGAACGAGATAAATTCGGTCAACGTGGGGGTTTTCCCCCCGACCGGGTTCAAAAAGAGTGCCAGGTAAGGGTACAACAGGCTCGCGGCGACTGTCGCCAGATAAAGGACCAGCAGGCTGAACAACTGGCGGACCAGGCCTGCCACGATAGAGAGGATGCAAACCGTCAGGAAGAGCAGCGCCAGCAGAATGTCCAGAATGCCGAAGGTCATAATATCCCCTTTTCCAACCGAAAAGGTCTCACCCCTTGTGAGCCATTCCGGGCTTTTTATTGAAAACCGTGGCTGGGTGGGAGCAAATCTAGCAGATGACGGTTACCGAGACGGATGCGGGTCAGGCCAGCCCGCCGGGCAGCCGCCTCCGCCTCCTCTGCTTGGCGACGGGTGGTGGTGCCCTGGTCATGGAAATAGAACTGGGGGGCAAAGGCCAGCAGGGCATATGGGATGCGCGGATCAAAACTTGCAATGAACCGGGCGATTTGCTCCACCTCCTGCTCGTCCACGTAGCCGGGCACCAGCAAAGTGCTGGCCACCACGAGCGGCGGGTCGGGCCGTTCGGCAAAGCGAGCCGCCGCTCGGGCGAAGTTCTCCAGGGTTCGGGTGTTATCCGCCCCCGTCAGTGCCCGATGAAGGGCCCCGTCCCAAGCCTTCAGGTCAAACTTGACGCAGCCGCCACTCCGAAGGGAAATCTCCACGGCGCGGTCCATCAAGCGGGGATGCGCGCTTCCGTTCGTTTCCCAGCAGACAACAACGCCCCGTTCAGCCAGCCGGTGGGCAGAAGCCAGTGCATGGGCCATCTGGGTCGCCGGGTCGCCGCCGAAATAGCAAACACAGTAGGTCTGCGAATTGGCCACATTGGCCAATTCCTGGGCGGTGATCGTGCGGTATCGGCGCGGGTCGGCGTCCCGGTAATGCCAGTTCTGGCAGAACAGACAGTTGAACGTGCATGCGGAGTAAAAGACGGCCAGATTGTGCCGGCCCCGCTGAGCGGATCCCGGACAAACCCAGTCAGCGACGCAGTTGGTGGGGAGCGGATCGCGGTACCACTGAAGAAGGCCCCGCTCCGGAGTCCCTGCCAGATGGCGGAGTTTCCCCTGGCGGACCTCTCTCAGACCACAGAATCCTTGCTCCCCTTCACCGATGACGCACTCGTGGACACACAATCCACAAAGAGTTCCCCCGGTGGCGCGAGGCGGGGTCTCTGGAAGGCCAAAGGCATAGCGCGTGGCAGCATGGGCCTTCTCGGCCATCCGTAGCGCTTCCGGACGGCGCTCCCGGATGCATTCGCGACAGACGCCCAGGATAGAAGCGACCGTCAAATCGGAGCGCCCGCAGAGGATGCAGTGGATGTGTTGGGCCATCTCTCAGTAATTGTAGCACTGCCCCGAAGGATAGGCAAGTTGGCGCGCCGGCGAACGAATGCCTGCTTGCTTTTCTGGAAGATGATGCTATAATACACGTGGGCGCGTAGCTCAGCTGGTTAGAGCGCCACACTCACATTGTGGAGGTCAGGGGTTCGAATCCCTTCGCGCCCACACAGACTATATGGTCACGGCCCGAAGGTGCTCTTCGGGCGCGTGTTTTTTGAGGCCTCCATCCGTAAATGAAAGAACAGACTTCCCGGGCGATCCAGGAAAATCCCCGGCGCAGGTTGGAAGTGGATTGGGTGATCAGCAATCTGCGCTGGCTTCTCTTGCTGGCAGTTCTTCTTGTCGGATTTCTGGACCCCGCGCACGGTTTCAGCAGCCCGCTCTCTCTTCCCCTCAGCCTGCTCATCGGTATCGCTGTGGCTTATAATCTGACGCTGACCCTCCTGTTAGCCGTTCATCGTTTCCCCCCTCTTCTCTCCACTCTCGCTCTGATGGTGGATACGGTTCTGGCAGTTGGTCTGATGGCCGTATCTGGGGGGGTGGATAGTCCTCTTCTGTTTTTCAGCCTGTTCCCCATTATCACTGCGGCCCTTCGCTTCTCCTTCCTGACCAGCCTGGCGGTAGCGCTGTTCATCGCAATCGGTTATCTGAGCCTGGGTTTTCTGGAACCCACCTCCCTCACTGTAGACGTACTGCTGGCCAAAATCGGGAACGTCGTCATCATCCTGCTGGCCGCGGTGGTCACCGCCCTGATCGGTGGGCAGATGAAGCGGCGGGTTGCCCTTATCCGTCAGCAGGAAGAAGAGGATGAACTGCGCCGGTTGCGCGCCCGTCATCAGCAGTCCCGCCTCATCTTTGAACTGGCCAGTACCCTCAGCGCGACGCTGAATTACCAGCGGGTTCTGGAAGCCATTCTGGATGTAGCAGAAATCGGCCTGCAAGAACTGGCGGGACAGGAGGTTCCTCTGGTAGGTCTGATCCTGCTCTTCCGGGGAGACCGATTGAGGGTCGCAGCCTCTCGCCATACTCCCCGCCGGGACCAGCAGGTGACCCTGGAGGGGCAGTCAGGGATCGTGGCTCAGGCGCTGAGGACGGCGGAACCGGCCCTCTGTCTGGCTCCAGGAGAGGACCCGGAACTGGGCCGATTTGTCTCCCTTCACCAGTGCCGGGAGGCGGTCGCGGTGCCCCTCCGGGCTGGCTTTGAGACTTTCGGCCTTGCCATTTTCGGCAGTCCCAAGACCGGCCTGTTCACCTCGGACTATCAGGATCTCCTCAGCGCCCTCTGCAACCAGGGCGTCGTCGCTCTCCAGAACGCGCGCCTCTACCAGAGCCTGATGGAGGAAAAGGAGCGGATTGTTGCCGTGGAGGAGGAGGCGCGGAAAAAACTGGCCCGCGACCTCCACGATGGCCCTACCCAGTCCATCGCTGCCATCGCTATGCGGGTGAACTACGTCCAGATGCTCCTGAAAGAACGACCCGACGAGGTCCAGATGGAACTGGCGCGCATTGAGGAACTGGCCCGGCGCACCACGAAAGAGATTCGCCACATGCTGTTTACCCTTCGGCCTCTCATACTGGAGACGCACGGCTTGCGTGCGGCCATAGAGCAATACATCGCCAAACGAATGGAGACGGACCCGCTGCCCATTCATCTGGAAGCGCCGGAGGGTGTGGACAGCCGGTTGGATAAGGACCAGCAGGGCACAATTTTCTATATCATAGAAGAGGCCATCAGCAATGCCCGCAAGCATGCCCGTGCCAGCCAGATTCGGGTGCGGATGTACAACCGGGGGAACCTCTTCGTCGCCGAGGTGGTGGACGACGGTGTGGGCTTTGACCCGCGCGTCCTGGAACAGGGATACGAAGAGCGCGGCAGTCTGGGAATGCTGAATATGCGGGAGCGGGCCGAATTGGCTGGCGGCAATCTGACCATCATCTCCGCCCCGGGCCAAGGAGCCACTGTACGGCTGGAGGTTCCACTTAAAGAGAGGTATGCCCTTGATTGACCGATGGCTCTGGCTGGGTGGCTCCGTACTGATCGCCCTGCTGAGCACCTGGACGACCTGGCTCCTTCGCCGCCAGGCCTGGGCCCAAAGGCTGAGGGCATCGCCGTTTTTTTCCCCTCTGCTCCAACTGGTCCGATTTCTCTACTACATTGGCGGGCCATTTGCCGCCCTGCTCTGGGGTCATGACGCCGTGGTAGAGCGATGGTTCGGCCTGGCCCCTCTGCCTCTTCTGCTGGGCCCCGCCATCACCCCCGAAGAGCGTCTGCAACTCTGGATGGACGGGGTGCGCGGTCTGGGTTGGGTCGTTCTCCTGGGGGCGGTGGCATGGGCCATCCTGGCAGTCATCTGGTGGGCCGCCGGGCGTCGGAGCGATGGGGATATTGTTCGCCTTCCCCTTTCCATTCCCAGTGCTCTCAGAGAGGCCTTTTTTCAGGAGACCCACTGGATGTTCTACCGGAATGGGCCCTCAGTGGTACTGGGGAACTACTGGGGGGCTTGGATGGGGTTAGGAATCATCGCGCTGGAAGCCATCCTGAACCCCTGGTGGTGGGAATCTCTACGGGAACCGGAGAAGCGCCCTCTCACCCTGATTCGCGCCGGTATGGCTGTCCTCAGTGCGGCGTGTTACCTGCAGATTGCGAACCTCTGGCTGAGCGTTCTGCTCCATTGGGGGGTGACTGGGGGACTGGCGGGCTGGGCGGCCGCGCGGGCCCGCTGCAGAGATTCATAAAAGGCCTGCCAGGCCCTGGAGCCCGGCGGACCTGCAGCGTCAAACCTGCTCAAAGTGGGCCGCGTCCACCACGAATACGGTTGCCCGGTGCTGGCCCGGCTCTGGCGGCGCGCAAATCTGGCGGAGCAGGTTTATCATCTCATCCACTTCCGTGGCCTCGGCCCCGATCAGCAGCGTGACATTTCCCCGCCGCAGAAATCCCCCGGTACTGGCAATCCGGGTCACCCGGTGCCCCGCCCCTATCAGCCGTTCCATAACGGCTCCCGCATCCCCGTCTTGCAGGATTACGATGAGTAGTTTCATCCTCTACACCTGCTCAAACCGTTCTACGTTGAGGACATAGATGGTTGCCCCCCCGCCCTGGGTCTCAATCATCATTGGCTGCACCTCTGCCATCGTGACCTCCAGGTGCACGGGGAGGTACCGGGTATAGGAGCGGCAGAGTGTCCGAAGCCGCCCCAGCAGGTGGGGGAGACGGGCCCGATCCAGGCCGATCAGCAGAGAGACGGTTGCTTCCTGCAGCAAGTCGCTGGTGGAATCTATCCGGGTGACGTAGAACCCCTCTTCCACCAAAGTCCGGATTACATCTCCGGCCTGTCCGCCCGCCACCGTCGCAATGACCAATTGGTTGACCCGTTGTTCGTCCATGTCGTCTTTATTCTACCCTCACTTCTGCATTTACGCAAATGGAGGCAATCCCCCTCCTGAGCGTTGCCGAAATATAACGCTGTTGGCTCATCGCCAAGTTGGTGCTGGCACAGAGCGGGGTCTTTAGCGCCCTCTCCCCGCACGGCGCGGCTGTGAGAGTGGGGAGCGGGGTGGGCCAATATGGCGGATGGCGCGTCCGCTCTTATCCAGGAAATGGAACTCAGCCTGGATAGACCGTCGGCATAGAACTTGACACATTATCGCCTTCATGGTACAATAAATACCGACCGGTCGGTATATAAAAGGGGGAGAAATGATGCGAGGACGGGCCGAGGAAACGCGCGAGCGCATCCTGGCGGCAGCGGAGGAGTGCTTTGCCCGCCAGGGGTATGACGCCACTGGCGTGGCCGAAATCTGCGAGCAGGCCGGGGTCAGCAAGGGGGCCTTCTTCTACCACTTCCCCACCAAGCAGGCCGTCTTTCTGGAACTGCTGGAGCGGTGGCTGGCGGGGCTGGGAGAGCGGTTGGCCGCGCTGCGCTTTGGGGCTGCCACCGTCCCTGATGCTCTGATGCAGATGGCAGGGACGGCCCAGCAGGTCTTTGAGATTGCGCGCGGAAAACTCCCGATTTTCCTGGAATTCATGGGCCAGGCGGCCCGCGATCCTCGCGTCTGGCAGGCGACAATCAACCCATACCGCCGCTACCGGGCCTTTTTTGCCGGGATGATAGAGGCCGGCATCGCCGAGGGAAGTCTGCGCCGGGTAGACCCCGACGTGGCGGCCAACGCGCTTCTCTCCATGGCCATCGGGCTGGTCCTTCAAGCGACCGTAGACCCCGACGGGGCCGACTGGGGACAGGTCGTGCAGCAAAGTGTGGGGATGCTCCTGGATGGAATGCGGTGCACTCATGAAAATTTATCCGGTTGAAAGGAGTCCCATGAAAGTGCTGCTGACTGGAGCCTTCGGCAACGTCGGGCAGAGCGCGCTGGAGGAACTGCTCCGCCAGGGGCATCGGATCCGCTGTTTTGACTTGCGGACGAAGGCCAACGAGCGGGCGGCCCGCCGCTACGGCGACCGCATAGAGGTCATATGGGGCGACCTGCGCCGCCCTGAAGAGGTCGCCCGGGCGGTGGAGGGGCAGGATGTGGTCGTCCATCTGGCCTTTATCACCCCCAAACTCTCCGCCACGGGCGTAGAATCTGAGGCTCAGCCCGACCTGGCCTATCAGGTGAATGTGGAGGGCACCCGCAACCTGATAAAGGCGATGAAAGCCCAGCCCCGGCCTCCCCGTCTGGTCTTCTCCTCTTCGCTGCATGTCTACGGGCGAACCCAGGACCAGAGCCCGCCCCGCCGGGCCGACGACCCCCTCTACCCGCTGGAGCATTACTCCCGCCATAAAGTCCTCTGCGAGCAGATAATTCGGGAGTCGGGCCTGGAGTGGGTTATCTTGCGTTTCGGTGCGGTCTTTCCTCTCGCCATGCGTCCCGACCCGGGGATGTTTGATGTCCCGCTGGACAACCGCATGGAGTTCGTCCATACCCGGGACGTCGGCCTGGCAATTGCCAACGCGGTGAGCCACCCCGAGGTCTGGGGGAAGGTCCTGCTCATCGGCGGTGGGCCGCGCTGTCAGTTCTACTTTGGGGAAATGGCGGCGCGGATTCTGGAGGCGATGGGCGTGGGCATGCTGCCGAAGGAGGCCTTCAGCACCGTACCGTTCTGCACCGACTGGCTGGACACCGAAGAGAGCCAGCGCCTCCTGCAGTATCAGCAGCGGACACTGGACGATTATCTCCGGGATATGGTTGCCGTTCTGGGTTTCCGGCGGCATCTGATCCGGCTCTTCCGTCCGCTGGTGCGCTGGTGGCTTCTCCGGCAATCCCCTTACTGGAGACAGCGACGGGAAGAGGCCCGACGGGCCCGCCGCGCGCGGCCGGTCCAGAAGCCCTCTCCACAGAAGCCCTCGCCGGCCCTGTGAAAAGGTTGTTGTATCGGCGGCGACGCTGCCGATACAAACAATACGTCATATCAACTTGCTGTTCGGGAAGCGAGAGGCGCCGCCCTGGGCGTTGCTTTCAGAATGTCTCCCCCAGGGGAGAGGGGATAGAGGGTTGGGTGGCGGCGGACAGAGGATGCTGCCCCCAAACCTCTCTTTTCCTGGAATGCCCCCGGAATTTGCAATGCGGAGAATTTGTTCTATAATTCACTGTGATAGGGGGAGACCATCGGGCAAAGGCCCAATCTGACCACTGGTCTGTGAAAGGAGGACCATGAACGTTCTGTTGATTTACCCCCAATTTCCGGATACCTTCTGGAGTTTCAAACATGCACTGCGGTTCATTCGCAAGGCGGCGTTTGGGCCACCGTTGGGGCTGCTGACTGTGGCGGCGATGCTGCCCCGGGAGTGGCCGAAGCGGCTGGTGGACCTGAATGTGACTGACCTGCGCCCCGCCGACCTGGAATGGGCCGATATCGTTCTGGTGAGCGGGATGGGCATCCAGCGGGAGTCGGCGCGCCAGGTCATCGCCCGCTGCAAGGCCGCCGGGCGAACTATCGTCGCCGGGGGGCCGCTCTTCACCGAAGAGTACGAGAAGTTCAGCCAGGTGGACTACTTTGTCCTGGATGAAGGAGAATTGACACTGCCGCGCTTTCTGGCCGACCTGGAGCGGGGAACGCCCCAGCGGGTCTACCGGGCCGATGGCTTCGCCGATATGCGAAAGTCGCCGATACCGCTCTGGGAACTGGCTGATATGCGTCGCTACGCGTCTATGGCGGTGCAGTTCTCCCGGGGCTGTCCCTTTGACTGCGAGTTCTGCAACATCACCGCGTTGCTGGGGCGGACGCCCCGGACCAAAAGCGCCGGGCAGGTCATCGCCGAGTTGGACCATCTCTACAGCCTGGGATGGCGGGGAAGTGTCTTCTTCGTGGACGACAATCTCATCGGCGACCGGCGCGCAGTGAAGAACGAACTTCTCCCCGCGCTGACCGAGTGGCGGAAAGACAAAGTCGGCGTCACCTTCAGCACGCAGGTCTCCATCAACCTGGCCGACGATGAGGAGTTGCTGCGCCAGATGGTGGAGGCCGGGTTCACGACCGTCTTTATCGGCATTGAGACACCCTGCGAGGAGAGCCTCTTGGAAACCCACAAGGCCCAGAACCTCCGCCGAGACCTGCTGGAGAGCGTCCGGCGCATCCAGCGGGCGGGGATGCATGTGGAAGGGGGCTTCATTATTGGCTTTGACAGCGACCCGCCGTCCATCTTTCGCCGTCAGATAGAGTTCATCCAGCAGAGCGGCATCGCGGCGGCGATGGTGGGGCTCCTGCAGGCCCCCTACGGAACCCGACTTTACGAACGGTTGAAGCGGGAAGGGCGGCTGGCGGGGGAACCGTCGGGCAACAACGTGGTGGATTTCACCAACATCATTCCGAAAATGGGGCTGGAAGTGCTGAAGGACGGGTATCGGGAACTCCTGAAGCACATCTATTCCCCCGCTGCCTATTATGAGCGGGTGCGCACGTTTCTGAGGGAGTATCGGCCCCCACGCCTCCGGATTTATGTGGACAGAGAAGCCATTCTGGCCTTCTTACGGTCTCTCTATCATTTGGGGCTTCGGGGAGTGGAGCGGGTACATTACTGGCGGCTACTCCTGTGGACACTGCTCCACCGGCCGCGCTCGTTCCCGATGGCGGTGACGTTGGCGATTTACGGTTTCCACTTCCGCCGGGTCTGCGAAGAGCAGGTGCTGCGTCGTCCGCAGAACATGGCACAGGCTGGAGTGTAGTCAGGGGTCATGCGCGCCCTTTGGGGTAAAATATTCCAGGCAAGAGCGATCCGCTGGCCGCTTTTCCTCCGTCTGGCTCTGTTCCTCCTCATCCTCTGGAGCCTCCGCCCGCCGCGCGCCCTGGTGGTGGTCGGTTCGCCCCAGGAGGTGCACACTACCAACCCCCTGGTTGGCGTCCACACCCGCCTCACCGATGAGGTGGAAGAGTGGAAAATTCAACGCACCCTTCAGATGGTGCGGGAAATGGGCGCGCCCTGGATTGTGGAATTCTTCCCCTGGCCCTACATCCAACCCCGTCCGGGCCAGTTTGACTGGGCCCATTCGGACATGGTCATCCGCCATGCCCGCGCTCAGGGGTTAACGGTCATCGCCCGGCTGGGCTTTGTCCCCGATTGGGCGCGCCCGAAAGACACCACCTTCAACTACATTGACCCCGAGTTCTACGATGAATTCGCCGCCTTCGTCGCCGCCTTCCTCACCCGCTACCGGGGGGAAGTGAACCACGTCATCATCTGGAACGAGCCGAACCTGAGCCTGGAATGGGGCTACCGCCCGGTGGACCCCCGCGCCTACACGGAGATGCTGCGGGTGGTGTATCCGGCGGCCCATGCCGCCAACCCCGACGCGGTGGTGCTGGCGGGGGCCCTGGCTCCCACCCTGGAACCGCCGGGGAGCCCGGTGGGCCTGAATGACCTGGACTATCTGGAGGGGATGTACGCCGCCGGGGCCGCGCCGTACTTTGACGCCCTGGCCGTCCATACCTACGGGACGGGATTCCCGCCGGAGGCCGACCCCGCGCCGGACGTCATTAACTTCCGTCGGACTGAACTTCTGCGGGCGGTTATGGAGGCCCATGGGGACGGCCACAAACCCGTCTACATCACCGAAGGGGGATGGAATGACCATCCCCGCTGGGCGCGCGCCGTCCGCCCGGCCCAGCGCGTCGCCTACACCGTCGGCGCCTACGAGTGGGCCCGCCAGAACTGGCCCTGGTGCCGGGCTGTCGCTTTCTGGGCCTTTCGCTACCCCGCCCCCCTCCGTAACTTTCAGGACTATTACACCTTCGTCACCGACGACTTCCGCCCCAAACCGGTCTATCTGGCAGTACAGGAATATACGGGGAATGCCCCGATGACGGAATGACCCAATGACCCCGCGATTTGCCCACTTGCGCTATGCGACCTGCGCCCTGTTTCTCGCTTCCTGCTGTCTGCTCCTTGCTGCCTGCTCCGCTGACCGTCTGGACCGGATTCTAGAGGCGGGAGTCTTGCGGGTGGGGATGGATGCCAGTTACCCGCCCTTTGAGTATCTGGAGGAGGGAAACCTGGTCGGGCTGGACGTGGATCTGGGGCGGGAACTGGCGGCCCGGCTGGGAGTGGAGGCCCACTTCGTCGCCAATCTCTCTTACGACGGCCTCTACGACGCGCTGACCGCGGACGTGGTGGACGTGGTGATTTCCGCTCTGTACGTGGACCCGGCCCGGATGGCCGATTTCGCCTACTCCCGCTCTTATTTCAATGCCGGGGAGGTGCTGGTGGTGCAGGCGGAGATAGCGGACATTTCAGGGATGGCCGATCTGGCGGGACGGACTCTGGCAGTTGAATGGGGGAGTGAAGGGGACGTGATCGCCCGGCATTGGGCCCGGCGGCTGGCTGGCCTGACCGTCCTGCCCTGCCCGACGGCGGCGGAAGCGCTGGCGCGGGTCGCCTCAAGCCAGGCTGACGCCGCACTGGTGGACCACCTTTCGGCGCTGGCCGGGATTGGGCAGGGGATGCCGCTGGAGGTCGTCGGCGACCCGGTGACGGATGAACTCTACGCCGTCGCGGTCCGCCGGGAGGATGGCGCGCTTCTGCGCGCCATTAACGGCGCGCTGACGGCGATGGAGGAGGATGGGACGCTCCCCCGCTTGCGGCAGAAGTGGCTCGGGGGGCCATAAAGGGGTGGGGTAGGCGGGGGCGGGAACACAACGGCGCACCGGAGGGAAGCGCCCCGGTGCGCCGTCGTGTAGCGGCCAGTGACCATCTACACCGCGCCGAAGCGGCTCCGCAGCACCTTCTTATCAATCTTGCCCACGCTGGTCTTGGGCAACTCATCCGCGAAGGTGTAGTGCTCTGGCACCGACCAATCGGTGATCAAGCCCTCCTCCACATAACGGCTGAGGTGGGCGCGGAGCATATCCCCCGTGAGTTTCCCCTTGTACTCCTCGCGCGGGACGATGATGGCCAGTGGGCGCTCGCCCCATTTCTCGTCCGGGATGCCGATGACTGCTGCCTCCAGCACCCCGTCGTGCAGGCTGAGCAGGTTCTCCAGTTCCTGGGAGACAATCCACTCGCCACCGCTCTTGATGACGTCCTTGAGCCGGTCCACAATCTGGATATAGCCATACTCGTCCATGTAGGCGACGTCGCCGGTGTGCATCCAGCCGCCGGCCCATAGTTCCTCGCTCCTCTCCGGTTCCTTGTAGTAGCCCTGGGTACACCACGGGGCCCGGACGATAATCTCGCCGGTGGAGCGCCCATCCTTCGGGACAGCGTTCCCGGCCGCGTCCACCACTCGCAGGTAGACCAGCGGGGCGATGAAGCCGGTCATAATCTGCCGGTCCAGTTGCTGGTCCGGGCTCCAGGCCTGCATGGGCGGCTTCAGGTGGGCCAGGGTGAGGACGGGGCAGGTCTCGGAGAGGCCGTACCCGGCGTAGACCTTGATGCCCAGTTTGGTCGCCTCCAGGGCCAGCCCTTTCGGCAGCCGCGCCCCGCCGATGACCACCTTCCAGTTGCTCAGGTCCAGCCCGCGCACTGCCGGAGAGGTGACAATCATCTGGAGGATGGTGGGAACGCAGTGGCTGAAGGTGACCTTCTCGGTGAGGAGGAGTCGCATCAGCATCTCCGGCTCATACCGGCCTGGGTAGACCTGCTTGACGCCGAAGAGGGTGGACATGTAGGGGATTCCCCAGGCATGGACGTGGAACATCGGCGTGAGGGGCATGTAGACGTCGTTCTTGCTCACGCCGCCGAAGTTGCCGAAGGCCGCCACCGCCAGACCGATGGAGAACGTATGCAGGACCAGTTGCCGATGGGTAAAATAAACACCCTTTGGCAGGCCGGTCGTGCCGGTGGTATAGGCCATCGTCGCCAGCGTGTTCTCGTCTATGTCGGGCAGTTCGTCCAGCGGGATAGTCGCCGAGAGCAACTCTTCGTACTCCGCATCCGTCTTGATGTCCGGCTTCTCCTTCCGGTCGGTCAACAGGATGGTCTTGCGGATGGAGGGGATGCGGGGTCGGAGACGCTCCACCAGGGGGTAGAAGTCCTCATGGAAGATGAGGACCTCGTCCTCGGCGTGGGCCATTGTGTAGGCGATGTCTTCGGGGGCCAGGCGGGGGTTGATGGTGTGGAGGACGGCGCCGATGCCGGGGATGGCGAAGTACATCTCCAAGTAGCGGTGGCTATCCCACTCAATGACGCCCACCCGGGTGCCCGGCTTGACGCCCAGGGCCTGGAGGGCACCGGCCAGTTTGAGCACCCGCCCGTACATGGTGGTGTAGGAGTGGCGAACCAGGTCGCGGTAGACGATTTCCTGATCGGGGGCCCAGGCGACGCCGTAGTTGAGGATGTGCTTCAGCAGCAGTTGGAAGTTATATGCGGGCATGATAGACCTCCTTTCTGGCTGATGGGACGGAACCTTTAAAAAATTCTACCGGTCGGGGAAAGAGACCGGTGACGCGGCAGGAGGATATTTTTATGATAGCCCTTTTCCGGTAATTGTCAAGCCGGCCCGAGGTTCAGACACGAGTTGGGACAGAGGGCCGGCGGGCCGTTTTCTCACCTTACCCCCCAGCGGCGCCTCGGACGAGCCATCGGCGCGGTTCCTTGCCACCACCCCCAGCCGGTAATCTCTCTCCTGAGGGTTGCTGAAAAGATAACGCTGTTGGCTCATCGCCGAGTTGGTGCCACAGGATGGGGCCTTTAGTGCCCCCTCCCCGCACAGCGCAGCCGGGCGGGGGAGGGAGGGCAGAGGGGTGGGGCCAATATGCTGGATAGTACGCCCGCCTTTATCCAGGAAACGGAACCCGGCCTTCTTGCGCGGCGGTGAAGATTCAGTAACCCTTTATGAGCCCAGCACGTCGGAAGATAGCGACTTGTCACAGAATTGAAACCTATCTGGCAGATTTACAAAATTGCTTCCTTGCTGAAAGCGTGTATAATTTTAGGAGAAGGTCTTACGCTGGGAAGATTTGATGCTGGATGAAATATCCGATGAGGTATCATATCTGGACTATTGGCTGTCAGATGAATGAGGCTGACTCTCAACGGCTGGCGGCGGCTCTGGAGCGGCTGGGATATGCGCCGGTTTGCCGGGCCGAAGAAGCCGACGTGATTGTTCTGAACACTTGCGTGGTCCGACAGCAAGCAGAGGATAAAGTATACGGGCGCCTGAGTTCCCTGCGTCCTTTGAAAGATCGCCGACCGGATTTGGTGATTGGCCTGATGGGTTGCCTGGTGGACCGCCGGGATTCGGCGCCCTTGCGGGAGCGGTTCCCGTGGGTAGATGTCTTCGCACCGCCGTCGGACCCGAGGCCTCTGCTGGACCATCTGGTGGAGAAGGGGGTGGTGGATGCCGGGCGAGCGCTGGAGGCTGAAGATGCTACCTCTTGTATCCCCGCTCCCTTCCTGCTTCCGCGCTCCGAGCAGGGGCGACGGGTCACCGCATATGTCCCGGCTGTGCTGGGCTGTTCCCACGCATGCACGTACTGCATCATTCCCTACCGCCGGGGCCCAGAGCGCAGTCGGCCAGCAGAGGACATCCTGGCGGAGGCCCGCGCGCTGGTTGCCCAGGGGGTGAAAGAAATCACGCTGCTGGGACAGATTGTAGACCGGTACGGTTACGATCTCTTTCCGGACTGGCACCGTCCCCCCCTGGCAGGGTTGCTGGAGCGACTTCACGAGATAGCGGGCCTGGAGCGGATCCGCTTCCTCACCAGCCACCCGTCCTGGATGACGGACGAATTGCTGGAAACGGTGGCCCGCCTGCCCAAAGTCTGTGAGCATCTGGAGGTGCCGGTCCAGGCCGGAGACGATGAGGTCCTGGCCCGGATGCGCCGCGGCTATACCGCCGATGATTACCGCCGCCTGATCGCGCGGGCCCGGTCCCTCATCCCCAATGTCTCTATCGCCACTGACGTCATCGTTGGCTTTCCAGGGGAGACGGAAGCCCAGTTTATGCGCACCTACAACCTGCTGGCGGAACTGCGGCTGGATAAGGCCCACATCGCCCGCTACTCTCCCCGTCCTCGGACACTGGCAGCCCGTCGCTACCCGGACGATGTCCCGCCGGAGGAGAAGGAACGCCGCCGCAAGGCGCTGGACGAGTTGCAGGCCCGCATCGCTGGAGAGATTAACGCCCGTCTGGTTGGACAGTCGGTGGAAGTGCTAGTGGAAGGTCGGAAGAAGGGCCGCTGGTGGGGGCGCACCCGTACCAACAAACTGGTTTTCTTTGAGGCCCCGCGCGACCTGACCGGTCAGCAGGTGATGGTTCATATCACCTGGGCCGGGCCGTGGTCGCTGATTGGGGAAGTCGGGAGTATGGGGGAAATAGGAGAGAGGGAGGAAGCGAAAATTGGTACAGCAGCAGGATAAAGACCCGGAAGAAAGCAAAGGGAAGCCGTCCGGAGAGGACCTGCGCACCCGCGTGATTCCAGGGCTGGCTGCGCGGCGGATGGGTACAGGCCTGAGTGGGGTGCCTCCGACCCCGGCGCCGGCAGAGCCCGTTGTCCCTTCCCTCGAAGGGGCGAAACAGGAGGTCCACGCGCATCCGAAACCGGCATCGGGGCGGCTGGCCGAAGGTACTGTTCTCCAGGGCCGTTACCGCATCCTGAGCGTCCTGGGCGCAGGGGGGATGAGCACTGTCTACAAGGCCCAGGACCTGCGATTCCCTAAGGTCCAGCGCTTCTGTGCGGTGAAAGAAATGCTCAACACAGCCACCGACCCCCGGGTTCGGTCGCTGATGATGCAGAACTTTGAGCGAGAGGCCAGTATTCTGGCAACACTGAGCCATCCGGCCATCCCCCAGGTCTACGATTACTTCACCGAGGGCGACCGAGCTTATCTGGTCACCGAGTTGATTTCGGGAAAGGACCTGGAGGCTCTTCTCAACGAGACCGATGGCTTTTTCCCCGAGACCCAGGTGGTCCAATGGGCTATCCAGATTTGCGATGTGCTGACGTATCTCCATACCCGGAAGCCCCAGCCCATCGTATTCCGGGATATGAAGCCCTCTAACCTGATGCTGGACGATCAGGGGCGGATTCGTCTGGTAGATTTTGGCATCGCGAAGGTCTTCCAGAGTGGGGAGAGGGGGACGATGATTGGCACGGAAGGCTACTCTCCGCCGGAGCAGTATCGGGGAATCGCCGAACCTCGCGGGGATATTTATGCGCTGGGGGCGACGCTCCACCATCTGCTGACCAAACAGGACCCCCGACTGGAACCGCCCTTCACTTTTCACAAGCGCCCTATTCATCAATCCAATCCTGCCGTTTCCGCTGAATTGCAGGAGATTATTGGCCGGGCGCTGGAATACGACATCCAGAAACGATTCGGGTCAGCCGAGGAGATGAAGCGGGCGCTTCTCTCCTTGAAATCCGCCCGGGGGCTGACGGCCACCGCCTATATGCCGACCCCTGAAGGAATCCTTCCCGATGCGCTGAAGGTCATCTGGCAGTTTGCCTGCGAGGATGAGGTCCGTTCCAGCCCCTGTATCCACGAGGGAATTCTATACATCGGCGCGTATGACAACAATCTCTACGCGCTGGACGCTGAAACGGGAAAATTTCTCTGGAAGTATGCCGCCGAAGGCGGGATAGCCTCTTCTCCCGCGGTGGGGGACGGGCGGGTCTTCTTCGGATCCGCCGATGGCTCCCTGTACGCCCTCAACGCGGAAACCGGGCGGTTAATGTGGACGTATCCGACGAAAGGGCGCATTTATTCCTCACCCCGGATCCAATTCGGGCACGTCTTCATCGGGTCGGACGACCGGCATCTCTACGCGATCAATACCATCACCGGGCGAATGGCATGGAGTGTTGAGACGGAAGGGGCCGTTCGCTCTACACCTGCCACAGGGCCCGATGCCATTTACTTTGGGGATGAGGAAGGAGTTCTTCACGCCATCGGGGTTAACGGCCGTTTGATTTGGCGCTTCCGCGCCCGCCGGGCGATTACCTCATCTCCCGCAATCAGTCGGGACCTCCTGTACATCGGTTCTCAAGACTGGTATATCTACGCGCTGGACCTGCGCGCCGGCTGGGTGGTCTGGCGGTATCGGACCGATGGCTCCGTTGTCTCATCCCCAGCAGTGGCAGGGGACACCGTTTTTATTGGTTCGGCGGATGGATATGTGTACGCCCTGGATGCCACTAATGGTTATCTGGCCTGGCGGTATCGGACCGGCGGACAGGTCACCTCGTCGCCTGCTGTCTATCAGGGTGCGGTGTACGTTGGGTCAGTGGATGGATACATCTATTCGCTGGACGCCCAGACGGGGCAACTGCGATGGCGGTTCCAGACCGGCGGGCCGGTTGTTTCCAGCCCCAGGGTGGAGAACGACATCGTGTATGTCGGCTCGCTGGACCACAACGTGTACGCGCTACCAATTTGATTTATTTAATTTTATACAGAGCGATCCTGCGGAGTTGCTCTAAACTAAAAAGGAGCACAGGCGTTGAACTGGAAATCCTGGATTCGCTGTTTCCGGAGAGCAGGACAGCAGGAACAACCAAAGGTTGTCGAGCCCTCTCCACCAGCCCCGCCGATACGGCGCCCGTCCCCGCGTATGAGGCTGGGATGGGCCACCGACGTCGGGCGACAACGGAGTCATAATGAAGATACGGTGCTGGTGATAGAGTTAGAACAGGCGGGTTATCACGGCGCACTGCTCACTGCTCTCCTGGTTCTGGCTGACGGGATGGGTGGACATCTCGCTGGTGAGGTCGCCAGCACGCTGGCGGCCCGGGCGGCGGCTCGGCATATCCTGCACACCTACCTGACTCCACTCCCCCTGCACGAGCGCAGCGCCAGCGAACCCTCGCTGAAAGAATTGCTGATGGAGGCTTTTCAGAGAGCCAACGAACTGGTCATTGAGCGCGTGCCGGGAGGAGGAACCACGCTCCTGTGCGCCCTGATTCTGGGGAACCGGGCCTATATTGCCAACGTCGGGGATAGCCGGGCTTATCTGGTCTCATCTACCGGTTGCAGTCAGATTACTCGCGATCACTCCATTGTGGATATTATGGTAGAATTGGGCCAGATGACCGTAGAAGAGAGGGCCCATCACCCGCAACGAAACATCCTGTATCGCGCAGTGGGGCAAAAAGGGCCGCTGGAGGTGGATACGTTTTTCTGCCACATACCGGCAGAAGGAGCGCTCCTGCTCTGCTCCGATGGACTCTGGGAAATGGTCAGTGAGGAGGAAATCGCTCATGTTGTAAGCACCTCCTCCTCCCTGCAAGAGGCATGTGACGTCCTTGTGGAGAAGGCCAACCAGGCAGGAGGAAAAGATAACATCAGCATCATCATTGCGGCTCCTCCGGAAATCCCTGAAACCGGATTGAATTCTCTGGAGGGGTGAGAATGCCGGGGGAAGAAAAGGATTTATACGCCGTCTTAGGAGTTTCTCCTCTGGCTACTCAGGAAGAAATCCGGCACGCTTACCGGAAACTGGTCCGCCGGTTTCATCCTGATAGTGGATCGGACGAGGCTTCGGCCGAGCGATTCCAGGAGGTTCAGGAAGCCTACCGGGTCCTGGGTGACCTGGCCCGGCGGCAAGCCTACGACCGACAGCGGTCGGAGCGGGGGCGAGACCTGAATGTGGCCCTGGCCTGGGACATTCTGGTCAGCCGCCAGCAACTCCAGGCCCTGCCGGATGAGCAGATGCTCTATCTCCTGGTGGATCTAAAACCGTCCGGAAGAACCTCCTTCACACGGATCCCGCTGAATCTGTGCCTGGTCATTGATCAGAGCACTTCTATGGACGGTGACCGGCTGGACCATGTCAAAGCGGCGGCCCACCAGATTGTGGACGAGTTGACGAAGACGGATGTGGTCGGGGTAGTCGCCTTCAACGATCGGGCAACGGTAATGTACCCTAGCCAGCCGCTGACAGACCCGCTGCGGATCCATGCCCGGATTTCTTCCATATGGGCCAGCGGGGGCACGGAAATTCTACAAGGGTTGCGGGCCGGCCTGGAAGAGATCCGGCGTCATCACAAAGAAGAGGGCATCAGTCATTTGATTCTGCTGACCGATGGGCGCACATATGGGGACGAAGAGCAGTGCCTGGCGGAGGCCCGTCGGGCCGGACTGGAAGGGATTGAAATCAGCGTGCTGGGCATCGGCGAAGACTGGAACGATACCTTTCTGGATCAGTTGGCTCGTCAGGCTGGCGGGACCTCCGGTTACATCGCCCATCCGCAGCAGGTTCGCGAGGTTATGCGGGACTTGGTTCAGCGGCTGACGATGTTGCTGGCCCGCGATGTCCAATTGACGGTTCGCACGACCGAGCGGGCGTGGGTGGAAAACTGTTTCCGGGTTGCACCCTTTATGGAGCGGTGCGCTCCGAAAGAAGGAGTGTACCATTTGGGCAATCTGCTGGCCGGAAAGGCTACGCAGGTTCTCTTTGAGATTGTCGTCCGGGGGAGCCAGCTGGGGTTCCACCCTCTGCTCCAACTGGAAATGAGTGCCTATGTTCCCACCTTTAAACGGCATGAGCATCTGGTTTTTGACCTGGAACGGGAGTTCGTCTCTGAAGCCGTGGAAGAACCGGTCTCCCCGGTTCTGGTCAATATCCTCAGCCGACTCAGTATTTTCCGGATGCAGGAGCAGGTCTGGAAAGCCCTGGATACAGGTCATATTGAAGATGCCCGACAACGGCTGGAGACGATTGCAACCCGCCTGCTGGATATGGGGGAGACAGAACTGGCGCATGTGGCGCTGCTGGAAGCGGGTCGCATTGCCCAGGGAGGCCATATGTCCGGCAAGGGGCAGAAGATGCTTCGTTACGGGACCCGAAGCCTGGGTATAAAAGGGAGGGGGCCATGATAGAGTGTCCGTCTTGTGGAAAGAAACACCGATTGGGTACTCTTTTCTGCACCGAGTGTGGCGTCTATCTCCCCACTATGAAAACACTGCGGACAGAACCGTTCCCCACCGATGAACTCCTTATGCCACGGGCAGCGGCCTGGGAGACCGAACTGCCGGGTGATGAGCGGGGGAAGGCACCGCCTGTCATCCGGGTGCGAATCTTGGATACCGGACGGGAGGTTGTGCTCCCGGCGCTACCTGAACTGTTGCTAGGGCGGCTGGACCCCACCCATGGCATCTTTCCTCATCTGGACCTGGGCGCGGAGAAGGGACTGGAAATGGGCGTTTCCCGCCGCCATGCCAAAATCGTCCAGCGGGAAGGGAGGACCTACATTGAAGACGTAGGAAGTGCCAACGGCACTTTCCTGAACGGTCAGCGCCTGACCCCCTACCTGCCGTATCCTCTGCCCCAAGAGTCCGAGGTCCAGTTGGGCCGATTGCGCCTCCATATCACGGTTGGCGCAGGTAAGGAGATAGAGTAGAACCAGACCCATTGACAGGAAGGACGGGTTTTGTATCTTCACCGTCGCAACAAAACTCCGTCTTCAGGAGGTCTTAGATGCCAATGACGGTCCTGATTCATGTGATGAACGAAGACCCCATTGTGGCCGAAATCGATCGCATTCCCGAAACTACGGATCAGTTCCTGATCTGTGAGAACCCCCGCCGACGGGATGGGCGGGAGGTGAGTTATTTGCTTCCCGAAGTCCGCTCCCTGATTCTGCCCTGGCACCGTATTCACTGCGTGGAGATTCTGCCTACCGGTGAGGAAGAGGAGATTGTGACGTTTGTGCGAGAATAACGGATGAGCAGCAAAAAGTCTTCTGGCCCGCTGATCCTTGCGGTAGATGATGAGGAAAAGATCCTTCGCTTTGTGCGAATGAACCTGGAACTGGAAGGATTCCGGGTCATCAACGCGACCTCCGGTCTGGAAGCGCTCCAGCGTGTCCGTTCCGCCTATCCGGACCTGGTCCTGCTGGACGTGATGATGCCCGATATAGACGGCTTTGAAACCCTTCGGCTCCTGCGCGAATTCTCTGATGTACCGGTCATTATGCTGACCGTCCGGTCCGATGAAGATGATATCGTCCGCGGGCTGCGGCTGGGAGCCGATGACTACATGACCAAACCCTTCAGCGTGCGGGAACTGGTCAGCCGTATCCATGCCGTCCTCCGGCGAGCCCGCCCGATGGCCCCTCCGGAATCCGCTATCCTGAAGATTGATGACTATCTCAGTGTGGATTTCAACCTTCAAGAGGCCATCGTGGAGGGAAAACGGGTTAAACTCCGCCCCACCGAGTTCCGCCTGTTGAGCGTATTGATTGAAAACGCCGGATGGGTGGTTCCTCAGGAGACGCTGCTGGTGAAGGTTTGGGGGCCTGAATACCGGGACGAGACCCACTACGTGCGGCTCTATATCGCTTATCTCCGGCAGAAGATTGAGCCGGACCCATCCAATCCGCGCTACATCTTCACAGAGCGTGGCGTGGGGTATCGCTTTGTGGATTTCCGTCGGGATACGGAGGAGAGAACCCAATGAAGTTCTGCAAAGTCGTGATCACCGGGGCATTCAACACGGGGAAAAGCGCATTTATCCGGACGGCCTCCGATATCGCGGTCGTCAGCACGGAAAAGCCTATCACCGATGACCTGTCTCGGGTCAAAGAGACCACTACGGTGGCGATGGATTACGGGCAAACGACGGTCGGAGCGTGGTTGTTCCACCTGTATGGCACTCCGGGCCAGCCGCGCTTTGACTTTATGTGGGACATTCTGGCCCGGGATGCGGACGCGCTGCTGATCCTGGTGGACAGCACCGACCGCTCCACCCTGACGCTGGCCCGCCAACTCCTGCGGCGTCTGGCCCGTCGGCGGACTCCCTATCTGGTGGTGGCGACCAAACAGGACGGGCACCGCCCCATGCCCCTGGAGGAGATTGCCCGGCTGCTGGGAGTGGCTTCCCAGCGGGTTGTCGCCTGCGATCCCCGCCAGAAGGCCAGCGCCCACTCTGTTCTGGCCTGCCTCGCTGGGTTGTTGGAATAATGCGGACGGCGGCCGAAGGCCGCCGTCTGCATCATTTCCCGCTCCTGTACCATTCCAGCGTTTGCCGTAACCCTTCCTCCAGCGGCGTCGGCTCGTAGCCCAACTCCCGTCGCGCCTTCTCTGCACTCACCCGCCAGTCGTAAAAGACGTATGGGTAGAGGCCGATGGGGTAATAAGGCTCCCGTCCGGTCCAGCGGGAGATGGCCGTCCATACCCGCGCCAGCGCGACCATTCCCCAGGCTGGGGCAGGGATCCAGCGGATGCGCCGACCGATCAGCCGCTCCAGCACCTCCCCGACCTCCCGGTGGCTCACGCACGACCCGCAGATATGATAGACCTCGCCAGAACGGCCGCGCGTGAGCGCCGCCTCCGCTGCCCACGCCACATCCCGCACAAAGACCGGGAAGGTGATGTGGTGTCCGCCGTGGACCCGGAAGGCCAGCCCGCGCAGGGGGTCCTCCACGAACAGGCGGTTGAAGGCGTAGTGGCTCCAGGGACCGTAGATGGCTCCGGGGCGCAGGACGATAACAGAGAGGCCAGATTCCCGCCCAAAGGCCAGAACCTGTCGCTCTGCTTCCAGTTTGCTCTCCTGGTAGGCATCCTGGGGCTGGCAGGGGGTCTCTTCGGTGATCAGTCCTTCAGCCGGAGGTTTCCCGACAACGGCAATGGTGGAGATATGGACGAACCGGTCCACTCCGGCCTGACAGGCGGCCTCCAGAGTATTTCGGGTTCCCTGTACGTTCACAGCCCAGAACTCTTCCCGTCGTCCCCAGAAGCGAAAGGCGGCCCCGGCGTGGATGACGGCGTGGCATCCCTTCACTGCCGCTGCCACCGATGCCGGGTCGCGGAGGTCCCCCCATGCCTTCTCCACCCCCAGCGCATCCAGAAAGCCGTGGTCAGAAGTCCGACGGACCAGTGCTCGGACCCGATACCCCTTTTCGGCCAGGTAGGGACAGAGGGTACGGCCCACAAAGCCCGTAGCGCCGGTCACCAGAACGGGGCGGGATTCAGGCGGAGGCCCCACAGTCCTCCTCTCCGGCTCGTCGTTCCAGCAGCCCCCGGATACGCGCGGCGACCATCTCAATGGCTACCTCGTTATACCCCCCCTCCGGGATGATGACGTCGGCGTAGCGCTTGCTGGGCTCCACAAATTCCAGATGCATCGGGCGGACAGTGTTCAGATACTGCTGAATGACCGACTCCACTGAGCGGCCTCGTTCTTGGACGTCCCGCTGGATGCGGCGAATCAGGCGGATGTCGGCGTCGGTGTCCACGTAGAGTTTGACGTCAAACAGTTCCCGCAGCGCCGGCTCCGCGAAGACCAGGATACCTTCCACCAGCACGACCAGCGCCGGGCCCACCCGTCGGGTCTGCGCGGTGCGGGTATGAGTGGTGAAATCGTAAACGGGGATTTCCACCGCCTGTCCGGCCTTGAGTTGTCGGAGATGCTGGATGAGGAGTTCCGTCTCCAGCGAATCGGGGTGGTCAAAATTGATGCAGGTGCGCTCTTCCAGGGGCAAGTGGCTCAGGTCCCGATAGTACGCATCGTGGGGAATATAGGCGATATGTTCTGTACCTACTCGCTCCAGAATCTTCATCGCCACCGTTGTCTTGCCGGAGCCGGTCCCTCCGGCGACACCGATGATGACGGGCCTTTTGATCACGCCGACCTCCTACGAATGGCTCACTTATGGATGCACCAGATTTCCTCTTGTGGTTCGCTCAGATATTCGGCCCCTTCTGGAGTGACCAGCACGTCTTCCTCGCAGCCGATATAGCCGTAGCCGGGAACCCAGACACCCAGTTCAATGGCGAAGACGTTCCCGACCTCAATGACGCCCTCAATGCTCTTGCCGTAGCGCTCCCACTTCGGGCCCAGGACGGTGGCGCCATCGTGGACGGTGCGGCCGATGTGATGGCCGAAGGCGTGGAGGTACTCAGTGTAGCCAGCCTCCACCAGCGTCTGGCGGGCGGCAGCATCCACTTCCCAGCCCCGGGCGCCGGGGCGCAGGGCGGCTCGGCCAGCCTCCAGTGCCGCCCGGGCGGCCCGCCATGCCCGCAACACCTCCTCCGGCGGCGACTCCTCCCCAGGCCGGCAGAAGTACATCGTCCGCTGCAGGTCGGAGACGAAGCCTTCCCGACGAACGCCGAAGTCTATCTGGAGGAGGGCCCCCTGCTGAGTTTGATAGTCCCCGGGCATCCGGTGGCCAAAGGTCCCTTCCGGCCCGGCGCAGACGACGGGGCAATATTCGGGCTCCCAGGCCGGCGTCAGGCCCCGCTTTTGGGTCGTCTGATGGATGAAGGTGGCAATGTCTCGTTCGGTCATACCGGGATGGACCAGAGCCTCTACCTCCCGCAGGATGCCCTCAGTGGCCCCGATGGCGGCACGGATGTAGTCAATCTCGGTGGCGGTCTTGCGCCCGCGCAGGGCCGCAATGACTTCCTCCGCCGAGGTCAGCCGGGCCGAATACTCCGTCCCGCCCAGGATGCTCGCAATGACGCGGAACATTCCGTGGGTCAGCCCATCCGCTGCCGGATCGCTCTCGGAGAAGTTCAGGCCAATCTGGCGGGGATTCAAGCGGGTAACCTGTTCCACGAGCGGCTCGCGGATGGATTGGTCGTACCCGATGACCGTCGTGTACCCCCCGATGTTGCGGACGTTATCTACATCGTACCGGCCCACAATCGCGATGCGCTCCCCGGTCCGGCTGATCATCAGCGCCGACTGCCAGGTCAGGTCCAGCCCCAGGATGAGGTCCAGGCAAGGGTCGCGGACCTGGCTGGTCTCCCGCACAAACGTGATCCAGAGGTCCAGCCCTTTTTCCTGCAGGACTTCTACGGCCTGGTCCAGTTTCTCTTGGACGATGGCGAAAGTCTCCATAGGCTCCTTTCTGCGGTGTTGCCTGTGTTAATTATACCTTCTTTGACCCAAAGGACAAGGTGAGACGGTACATACTTGTATTGACAGGACAGCAAGGGTGTGGTACAATAACAGCGCGGCAGGGAGCGTTCCCTCTGCGTGTTCGGAGGGATGGCCGAGTGGACGATGGCGGCGGTCTTGAAAACCGCTGTGACCGCATGGTCACCGGGGGTTCAAATCCCTCTCCCTCCGCTGAGCGAGTGGGGAGGTGCCGGAGTGGTCGATCGGGGCCGCCTGCTAAGCGGTTGTGGGGGCAAAACTCCACCCAGGGTTCGAATCCCTGCCTCCCCGCCTGGGCCCCCGTAGCTCAACTGGACAGAGCATTTGGTTGCGGACCAAAAGGTTGCAGGTTCAAGTCCTGCCGGGGGTACTGGGGCCTTTGGCCCCTGCCGTCATGGGGATGAACGGTCTCGACGGGGAAGGCCGGTCAGGGACGGCGAGCCGGGGCGCTCTGACCCCGTGAACAACGGAGCACCTTAAGAATGCCAACACTTGGGCTGCAATTCCCGTCGCCGCGTAATGCGGTCGGGGAAAACGGGTCGCCACAGCGAGCGGCCCCGTCCGCCTCACCCCCTCACCGGCGGGTTGAGGGCCGGGCGTGACAAAGTCGGTGTGCGGCGGCCTGACGCCGATACGGTCGCCTAAGCCTTATCGGCTGGGTCCTGCACCGCGCGGTCGGCCGCGACGGGCCGGACGAGAACCAAAGAGCCGACTACGCTCGTAGATGTCTCTGGCTCAATTCTCCGGACGCGGGTTCAAATCCCGCCATCTCCACCAAAAAGAAGTGCCAGGCGCCTCAGGCCCTGGCACTTCTTCTATGCAAATCCGGGCGCATACCCAGACGGAATTTGCGCCGTTGTGCTCGCCCCCTGGGATCAGGGGAAAAGAGGGTAAGCCTTATACCACTCCAAATAACGAGTTAAGGTGGAGACAATGTCCTGCCCCCCTTCTCATTCCCCCGGCCCCCTTTCTTCTCCCTACAGGTGTATAGAAGGGGGTGTCGCCGTCACCGCCGCAAGTCTCTCTTATCCCTTCTTCGTCTCCCTATGGGAGGAACCACTATGGAAGTCGGTGTGATCCGTGAAGTGGAGATTCGGGATGAACTCCAGCGGGCGTACCTGGACTACGCGATGAGCGTCATTGTCGCGCGGGCGCTGCCGGATGTGCGCGATGGCCTCAAGCCTGTCCAGCGGCGCATCCTCTACGCTATGCACGAACTGGGCCTGCATCCCGGCGCGCCCTACAAAAAGTCCGCCCGCATCGTCGGCGAGGTGCTGGGCAAGTACCACCCCCACGGCGACGCTGCCGTCTACGAGGCTATGGCCCGTATGGCCCAGGACTTCTCCCTGCGCTACCCCCTGGTGGACGGACAGGGCAACTTTGGCTCCGTGGACGGCGATAGCCCCGCCGCGATGCGCTACACCGAGGCCCGTCTGGCCCCCATCGCCGCCGAGATGCTGGCCGACATCCAGAAGGAGACGGTGGACTTCGTCCCCAACTTTGACGATACCCTGCAGGAACCGTCCATCCTGCCGGCGGCTATCCCCAACCTGCTGGTCAACGGCTCCTCGGGCATCGCCGTTGGTATGGCCACCTCTATCCCGCCCCATAACCTGGGCGAGGTCTGCGATGCCCTCATCTACCTGCTGGATAACTGGAAACGACTGGACGACATCGGCGTGGAGGACCTGCTCCGCTTCATTCAGGGCCCCGACTTCCCCACGGGCGGCATCGTCTATCGGGAGACGGCGGAGGGGGAGGACGCGCTGGCGGCGGCCTACGGCACCGGTCGCGGCCGCATCACCGTCCGCGCCCGCGTGCGGCTGGAAATGGACCGCGCCCGCCAGCGGCTGGTCGTCACCGAAATCCCCTACCAGGTCAACAAGAGCAGTCTGGTGGAGCGCATCGCCGAACTGGCCCGGGAAGGGCGTCTGGAAGGTATCACGGACCTGCGGGATGAATCGGACCGCCAGGGCATCCGGGTGGTGATAGAACTGGCCCGGACGGCGGAGCCGGAGGCCGTCTTGGCGGAACTCTTCCGCCACACCCCCCTGGAGAGTACCTTCAGCATCATCCTGCTGGCACTGGTGGACGGCGAGCCGCGTCTGCTCACGCTCAAGCGGGCCCTGCTCCTCTACCTGGAACACCGCCAGGAGATTGTCACCCGACGCAGCCGCTACGACCTGGAGCGGGCAAAGGAACGGGCCCACATCCTGGAGGGGCTCCTGACCGCCCTGGACAATTTAGACGAAGTGATTGACATGATTCGCCGCTCCCGGACGGCGGAGACAGCACGCACCAATCTGATGCGCCGCTTTAAACTGACCGAAATTCAGGCCCAGGCGATTCTGGATATGCCCCTCAAGCGGCTGGCTGCGCTGGAGCGGCACAAACTGCAGGAAGAGTACAAAGAGAAGCAGCAGCAGATTCGCCATCTGACGGCGCTATTGAAGAGCCCGGCCAAAATCCGGGAGGTCGTTAAGGAAGAACTGGTTGCGCTGAAAGGGAAGTACGCCGACGCGCGCCGAACCGAAATCGCCGGAGCGCGAGCGGCCGTCTCGGTGGAGGAACTGGTCCCGGATGTCCCGGTCTGGATCGGCGTGACGGAGACGGGCCGGGTGGCTCGCGTGGCCGACCCGGGCGGGCATCCCGCGCTCCCGGACAAACTGGAGAAGATGGCCCTGCCCGTGGCCCTGCTCCGGGCGTCCACGCGGGACATTCTGTATGTTTTCTCAGCCGACGGGCGGTTCGTCGCCTACCCCGTCCACCAGTTGCCGGAGGGCGCGGTCTGGGAGGGTGGGGGCCGCGCCATCGGCGACCTGATCTCCCTGAGCGGCGCCTTTCCGGCCGTCGCTGCGCTGGCTCTCTCTCCGCTGGTTGTCAGCCACGAAGCGCAGCAGAAGGGCGCTCCGTTTCGCCCCGAATATCTCTTCCTGGCCACCCGTCGCGGCATGGTCAAACGGATCGCCGTAGCAGACCTGCCCCCCGTCGGCTTCGGGACGGTCATCGGCGTCGCGGAAGGGGATGCCGTGGTCGGCGCGGCCTGGACGACGGGCACAGATGAGGTGGTCCTGGTCACCCGCGCGGGGCAGGCCATCCGCTTCCGGGAAGAGGAAGTCCGCCCAATGGGGCTTCCGGCGGGCGGCGTTGCAGGTGTTAAGTTGCAGGAGGCGGCAGGCCAGAAGCAGGAGGGGGATCGGGTGGTGGCGCTGGTGGTGGTGCGCGGTCCAGCGCAGGCCGGGGGCCGGCGCGGCGAGGACCTGGCGGTGGTGGCGGAGGACGGGCGCGGCAAGCGGACCCCGCTGAGCGAGTACCCGACTCAGGGCCGCTACGGGAAGGGTGTCATCACCGCCCGCTTCGCGGCTCCCGGCGTCGGGCTGGCGAGCGCGGCCAGTATCCCGACCGGCGCCACTCTGGCTCTGCTCACCGAGACCGGCGCGTTCCGGCTGGTGGGCACCCGTTCCATTCTCCGGCAAGACCGCCCCGCGCAGGGTCGCTCTCTCATTCCCCTGCGCAAAGGGGACCGGGTGAAACGGGTGCTGATTCTGGAATGAAAATTACCCCCGATGCGTCCGGGCCATGCTTGACTTTTGAGGCTAACTGTCAGATAATGAAAGCGGCGAGAGGCATCGGCTGAATCGGATAAAGAGGCACTATGCCGGAAACCGTTAGAGGTGTGTTGAGTGCCGTCACCGTTCTGCGTTCCGGTCCGGATTCTGAGAACGGCGAAGGAGCTAGTACGTAGGGCATCCGGGCCGATTTCCACATTATCCCCTCACCGGAGGCTTCATGGACCGCATCTTCTACCCCCAGAGCATCGTCGTCATCGGCGTATCGGAGAAACCCGACAACCTGGCCCGCATCATCATTCTCAACCTGCGCACATTCGGCTACTCCGGTGCCCTCTATGCCGTGGGGCGGGAGCGCGGGGAGGTCTACGGCGTTCCCATCGTCCCCTCGCTGGACGAGGTTCCCGACGGCCTGGACTTAGCGGTCATCCTGGTACCCGCCCCCCTCGTCCCCGGCCTGATGGAGACCTGTGGACGGAAGGGCATCCGTCACGTGGTCATTGAGTCCGGCGGCTTCTCCGAATTTTCGGAAGAGGGTCGTCGTCTGGAGGAACAACTCAAAGAGGTCGCCCGTCGCTGGGGTATCCGCATCGTGGGCCCCAACTGCATCAGCGTCATCAACCTGGATGCCGGGGTCTGCCTGCCCTTCGCCCCCATCGGCCGGGAGACGCTCCACTTCGGCCCCGTCTCGGTGGTCGCCCAGAGCGGCGGCGTCTCCATCACTTACGCGGGGATGTTCTCCGCCGCCGGGCTGGGTGTCAACAAAGTCGTCAGCATCGGCAATAAGGCCGACCTGGACGAGGCGGACTATCTGGACTATCTGCTGGAGGACCCCGGAACCCGCATCGTCTGCCTCTATCTGGAGTCGGTGGACGACGGGCGAGGGCTGATGAATCTGGCCCGCCGGTCGGAAAAGCCCATCATCGTCCACAAGGCCAACCGGGGGAGCGCCAGTCAGAGCATCGCCCGCTCCCATACGGCTGCGCTGGCCAACGACGACCGCATCGTCAGCGCGGCATTCCGACAAACCGGCATTCTGCGCGCCGACACGTTCGGGGACGCGGTCGCCATTGCCCAGGGGATGGTGCTCCCGCCTGTCCGGGGGAACGATATCGTCGTCATCTCCCGCTCCGGAGGGCACGCTGTCATTGCCGCCGATTTTGTGGAGAGGTACGGGTTCCGCCTGGCGCCGCTGCCGGAGGCGTTCGTCGGGGCGGTCCGGGCCCTCTTCCGCGCCGATGTCATTGCCCCGACCAACCCCCTGGACCTGGGCGTCATTTTTGACTTTGACCTCTACGCCCGCATCGTGGAACAGGTGCTGCAGATGATTCGCCCGGACGCGGTCCTTCTGGTCAACACTTACAGCCAGACCGAGGCAGAGGGGGCATACCGACTGGCGCAGCAGGTGGACCGCATCGTCCGGGAGACGGGGATGCCGGTGGCCCTTTGTGCCTACGGAGAGGGAGGCATCGCGCGCGAACTGATCGGCCAGGTCTCCATCCCTATCTTTATGGATATGGAGAAGGCTGTCTGCGCGCTGGCGGCCTCGCGGGACTGGCACCGCCGCCGGGCTGCCCTTTCAGTCCTGGCCGGGGATCCCTCTGAGCGGCCTGGACCGGCCCGTCCCCTGTCCCTGGACGCCCCGGACGGCGCGCTGGCCCTCTGTCGGGAGTACGGTATCCCAGTGGCTCCCTGGGCGGTGGCCGAAGACCCCGACGGAGCGGCGGAGGCGGCGGAGGGGCTGGGTTACCCCGTTGTCCTTAAGGCTCTCTCCGCGCATGTTGTCCACAAATCGGACGTGGGCGGGGTGGCCCTGGGCTTGCCGGACCGGGAGGCAGTGCGGCGGGAGGCGGAGGCGATGCGGGCGCGGGTCCTGGCGCGCGTGCCAGAGGCCCACGACCTGCGCTTCCTGGTCCAGCGGATGGTGGAGGGCGGCGTGGAGGTCATCCTGGGCGGCAAGCAGGACCCCAGTTTCGGGCCCGTGGTGATGTTCGGCCTGGGGGGCGTCTTTGTGGAGATTTTTGGGGATGTGGCCTTCCGGGTGGCGCCGCTGACCCGCGCCGACGCGGAGGAGATGATAGAGGAAATCCGGGGAAGGGCATTGCTTCAGGGCGCGCGCGGCCGTCTCCCGGCGGACCGGGAGGCGCTGGTGGAGGCCCTTCTGGCCTTCTCCCACCTGCTGGTGGAGAACCCGGCCCTGACGGAGATAGAGATTAACCCGCTGCTCGCCCTGCCCGGGGGCGTCGTCGCGGTGGATGCCCGCTGGGTGGGGGGGTAGAGTCACCGCAGAGGCGCAGAGGTCTTGTCCTGGCGTCCCCTGTGCTTTTGCGGTAAAACATCACCGGAGCAAGCCTATGGACAGGGTTGCGCTTGTCAATGGCTTATTGGTATGGGTATCGCTCCTGGTCTCCTGCGCCGCTCCGTCTCCGGGGGTGAAGGAGACCCTGCCGCCTGCGTCCCCCACTCCCATCGCTCCCTTTGGCCGTATCCGCCTGCCCGCTGTTGCCGGGTCCTGGTACCCCGCCGACCCGGAGGAACTGGCGCAGATGATAGACGGGATGCTGGCGGCGGAGGGACCGGTGGACGGCGCGCCCCTGGCTATCATCGTCCCCCACGCCGGATACGTCTTCTCCGGGCCGGTGGCGGCGGCCGGTTTCCGCCAACTGCGCAACGGCCAGTACGATGTCGCCGTCATCATCGCCTCCGACCACCAAGCCCCCCTCTCCAGCCTGGTCTCCGTCTGGGCGGAGGGAGCATGGGAGACCCCGCTGGGCCGGATACCGGTGGACGCCGACCTGGCCCAGGCCCTGGTCCAGGCCGATCCTCGCATCACTTTTGACCCCGCTGCCCACCAGGGGGAGCACCCCATAGAGATAGAACTCCCTTTCCTTCAGCGGGTCTGTCCCCATTGCCGCATTGTCCCCATCCTGATGGGTGCCGACGATGAGGGGACGGTCCAGGTCCTGGCGGATGCATTGCTGAGAGCGCTGCCGGGCCGGAAGGCTGTCGTCATCGCCTCCTCCGACCTCTCCCACTATCCCTCCCAGGAGGACGCCAGGGCGGTGGACGGGGCCCTCCTGGCGGCAATAGAGACGGGAGACCCGGCGCGAGTGCAGGAGACGGTGGCAACGATGATGAGGCGGGGCGTCCCCGGACTGGTCACCTGTACCTGTGGGGAGGGGCCGATTCGGGTGGCGATGCGGGTCGCCGCCGGACTGGGGGCGGATACCATCTCCATCCTTCGCTACGCTAACTCCGCCGATTCCCCCTACGGCGACCCTCAACAGGTAGTGGGTTATGGCGCGGTGATGTTCTGGCGCTACGCCCCGCCCGACCTGACCCCGGCGCGGCGGGAGGCGCTGCTGGCGCTGGCTCGCCGGACGCTGGAATCTTACCTGACCGATGGCGCTCTCCCGCCCTACGAGACCGACGACCCGCATCTCCTGCGCCCGTCGGGGGTCTTCGTCACCCTTCGCGAAGGCGGGGAGTTGCGGGGGTGCATCGGGCACCTCCGGGCCGACACCCCTCTCTACCGTGGGGTTCAGGAGATGGCCGTGGCCGCTGCCACCGAAGACCCCCGCTTCCCACCCCTGACGCGGGAGGAACTGGAGCGGGTCCACCTGGAGATTTCCGTCCTCTCCCCCCTCCGCCGCCTGACCGATCCGACGCAGATAGAAGTGGGCACCCACGGCCTGCTCATCGTCAAAGGCGGTCAGCAGGGGTTGCTCCTCCCCCAGGTCGCGGTGGAGGAAGGGTGGGACCGGGAGGCGTTTCTGGAAGGGTTATGCCGCAAGGCCGGCCTTCCTGCCGGGTGCTGGCGGGAAGGCGCTACCCTCTACACGTTCACGGCGGTGGTGTTTGGGGAGTGACGGTTTTGCAGCGGGCGGCTTCGCTGCCCGCTACCAACCCCTGATTCCCTCCTTCCGGGGATGGGGTGGGAGACGATGGTCTGAGCCTTCCCGTCGGGGATGAAACGTCCCCGCGTTTGCCTGTTTCGTTGCTCAATGCTAAAATATAAAGTGGGACAGTTCACAGGAGAAGGGAAGGGCTATCGGTTAGGGTGAGGGCCGAAGGGGCTGGCTGATTCTCCCGACGAAAGGCGGTAAGCGAACCCCTCGCCGTAAACAATCTGGGATATGACAAACAACTTTTACTGCGAGAGATGTGTGGAGTTGTGCTGGGTTGGGGGGGATCTGATGATGGGCTTGCCCTTTCTGCACGGCTATCCAGCGCCGGGTGACTGAGGTTACCCGGCGCTAATATTTCTCCAACCATCATCCTATCAGGAGGTGCGCCGATGAACTTCAATTTCACTCTGGATCGGGAGATTCCGGTGCTGGATTGGACGCCCTATCTGGCGAGCCGGGCTCTGGCGATGAAAAGTTCGGCCATCCGGGAACTGTTGAAACTGACCGAGCAGCCCGACGTTATCTCCTTTGCTGGAGGGTTGCCGGCGCCGGAGTTCTTTCCCCTGCGGGAGATTGAGGAGGCCTGTCGTTATGTGGTTCAGAATGAGGGTGCCCGCGCGCTCCAGTACAGTACGACGGAGGGGTATCTCCCCCTGCGGGAGTGGCTGGCGGCCAGTATGCACAAATACGGCGTCCCCGCCGTCCCCAACAACGTCCTCATCACCGCCGGGTCCCAGCAAGGGCTGGACCTCATTGGCAAGGTCTTTCTGGAACCAGGGGACTACGTCATCACTGAACGGCCCACATATCTGGGGGCCATTCAGGCCTGGAACGCCTATGGCGCCCGTTACCGTACCGTCTCCCTGGACGATGAGGGCATGGTGGTGGACGAGATAGAGGAGGCGTACCGGGATGTGGTGAAGGAGACGGGCCGTCCGCCCAAATTCATCTACGTCCTCCCCAACTTCCACAACCCGGCAGGGGTCACCCTATCCCCGGAGCGGCGGGAGAAACTGGCGGAAATTGCCACCCGTCTCAACATCCCCATCGTGGAGGACGACCCCTATGGTCAGTTGCGCTTTGAGGGAGAGGACCTGCCGCCCATCTGCACCTACGTCCCGGAGCGCGTGATTTATATGAGCACCTTTTCCAAGACGCTCACACCGGGGCTGCGCCTGGGCTGGATCGTCTGTCCGGAGGTGCTGATGAAGCGATTCGTCATGGCCAAGCAGGGCTCCGATCTCCACACCGGCACCTTCGTCCAGTACGTCGCCAACGACATTTGCCAGCGCGGTTTCCTCAAGCCCCACGCACAGCGGCTGCGGCGGGTCTACAAGGAGCGACGGGACACTATGCTGGACGCGCTGGCGGAGTTTTGGCCTAAGGGGTGCTCATGGACTCGCCCTCAGGGTGGGCTCTTCCTCTGGGCGCGGGTACCGGACTCTATCCATACCACCGAGTTCCTGCGCCGCGCGCTGGAGGAGAAGGTGGCTTACGTCCCCGGGGAGAATTTCTATCCCAATGGGGACGGCGGCTTCAACGCTATGCGGCTCAACTTCTCCTTCTCCCCGCCGGATCAGATTGTGGAAGGCATCCGGCGGTTGGGGGTTGCACTGAAGAAGGCCCTTGCGTAAATCAGGGCCTGCAGGAATCAGCGGGGTCTGAGGCGGCAGAACCGCCCCAGACCTCGCTTCCTGCAAGAGAGAAGCGGTTTTGGCGGCGACGGCTGAAGGTCGTCGCCGCAGAAATTCTCTGAATTCTGGATTCCAGGAGGCAATTTCAGGATGTTCTGGAAGGCATTCCTCTCCACCTTCGGGCTGCTGTTACTGGCGGAACTGGGAGATAAAACCCAACTGGCTGTCATCGCGCAGGTGTGTAAGTTCAACCGCCCCTGGGCCGTTTTCCTGGGGGCGACTCTGGCGCTGGCCATCGTGACCGCGCTGGGCATGGTCGTCGGGCAGGCCCTCACCACCATTGTCCCGGAGGCCATCCTGCGCAAAGTGGCCGCCGTCGCCTTTGTGGTGATGGGTATCCTAATGTGGGTGGGGGTGTTGTAAATCCGGCTCTCGCTACCCCTGTGGGCATTTCGTGCTAAAATAGGTAACAGTCACCGCCCAACGATTCCTCTGCCCTCAAGACCGATATGGAACCGAACGCGACGAATCCCTGTCGCACCCTGGGCATAGATATCGGCGCCGCTACGGCCAAAATCGTCGCTGTAGATAGCGCGGGAAACCTGCTCTGGCACTACCTGGAACCGACCGAGGTGCGGGTGGAGGAGCAGGTAGACCGATTCCTGGCCCTGGCGCGGGAGGCCGTCGGCCCGCTGGATGGATTGCCTCTGGTCGCCACCGGCTACGGCCGGGGACTGGTCCGGCAGGCCACCCGTCGGATCACGGAAATCACATGCCATGCCCGCGGGGTCTTCCGAGAACTGGGCCACGGCGGGACGCTGGTGGACATCGGCGGGCAGGATAGCAAAGTCATCGCCATCGGCCCCAGGGGGGAAGTGCTGGACTTCGTGATGAACGACAAGTGCGCTGCCGGAACGGGCCGATTCCTGGAAAACACCGCCCATCGGCTGAGTGTCCCGCTGGATCGGATGGGGGAGGAGGCGCTGGCCGCAACCGAGGAGGTCTCTATCTCCAGCACCTGCACCGTCTTCGCCGAGTCGGAGGTGGTCTCCCTCATCGCCCACGGTGTGGGGGTCGGGCCCATCCTGCGGGGGCTCCACCGCGCGCTGGTCCGCCGGGTTGTGGCGATGATCCGCACCGTGGGGCTGACTCCGCCACTGATGCTCTCCGGCGGCGTCGTCCGCAACCCGGCAGTCCGCCGGATGCTGGAGGAGGAGACCGGCCAACGGGTCGTCCTGCCCCGCCACCCTCAACTGATGGGGGCCTACGGGGCGGCTCTGCTGGCGCTGGAGAACGGGTAGGACGCCAGTCAATGCCGATGCCCGCCGATTTTATGGGATTTCGCGAAATCCTTCGGGTCCTTTGCGGACCGCTGGTCCGCTCGTGTTGCATCCTTTCAGAAATCGGAGGAGGTGCGAAATGAAACGGCCTTGGCTCAAATTCTACGATAAGGAAGTGCCCCACCACATAAGCTACCCCTGCATCCCCTTGTACCGCCTGTTGGATGACACTGCCGCCGCCACGCCCGATAAACCATGCACCTGCTTCTTCGGTCGTCGGGAGACCTACCGCCGCATCAAGGACTTCTCGGACCGCTTCGCTGCTGGACTGCGCGGCCTGGGAATCCGGAAGGGCGACCGGGTCGCCATGCTTCTGCCCAATCTCCCCCAGTTCATCATTGCCTACTATGGCATCCTGAAAACCGGTGCGGTCGTCGTCCCCCTGAACCCCCTCTACACGGAGCGGGAACTGACTTTTCACCTGACCGACTCCGGCGCCGAGACCATCGTCACCATCCCGATGTTTATGGAAAAGGTCGCCGCGCTGGGGGGGAAAACGCCGCTCAAGCGAGTTATCTACACCCGCGTGGCCGACTTTCTTCCCTTCCCGCTGAGCCTGATCCAGGGACTGCGGGAAGGGAAGGCAGCCCGGCAAGCCCTGAGGAAACCCGGCGGTCTGACCTGGGTCCGTTTCCGGGATATGCTGCGAAACCCCGCCCCGGCGGACTTCCAGCCCGAGCGGGTAGACCCGAACGATATGGCCGCGCTCCTCTACAGTGGTGGGACGACGGGCGTGGCCAAGGGGATTATGCTCTCCCACTTCAACTTCGTCGCCAATGCCCATCAGGTGAAGGCCTGGGGCGCGCTGAGCGATGAGCAGAGTATCCTGGCTGTCCTTCCCTTCTTCCACGGCTTCGGGATGAGCGTGACGATGAACGCGCCCATCCTGGCGGGCGGCGAAATCATCATCCTGCCCCGCTTCAATGCCCGCCAGGTCGCCCAGACGATCCACAAGTATAAACCGGACTTTTTCATCGGCGTCCCGACGATGTTCGTCGCCCTCAGCAACCTACCCGACATCAGCAAATACAGCCTGCGCAGCGTCAAGGGCATCTTCGTGGGCGCCGCGCCCCTCACCCGCGCCATCAAGGAAGACTTTGAGTCCAAAACCGGTGGCCGGATGATTGAGGGCTACGGCCTGACGGAGGCAGTCACCGCCATCGCCGCCAACCCATACCACGGCCTGCACAAAATCGGCAGTATCGGCATCCCCTTCCCGGACGTGGATATGAAAATCGTCAGCCTGGACGGGACGCGCGACCTGCCCCCAGGCGAGCAGGGGGAGATTGTCCTCCGCTCCCCTACGGTGATGCTGGGCTACTACAAAATGCCGGAGGAGACGGCAAAGACGGTTGTGGACGGTTGGCTCTTCACCGGCGATATCGGCTATATGGACGAGGACGGCTACTTCTACATCACCGACCGGAAAAAGGAACTCATCATCGTGGGCGGCTTCAACGTCTTCCCCCGGGAGATAGACGAACTGATTTACCAACACCCCAAGGTGAAAGAGGGAATCACCGTCGGCGTCCCGGACCCGTACAAGGGGGAGCGGATCAAGGTGTACATCGTCCTGAAGGAGGGGGAAACCGCCACTGAGGAGGAGTTCATCGCCTACTTCCGCCAGAACCTGACGCCCTACAAAGTCCCGTCGGAGGTGGAATTCCGCACCGAACTGCCCAAGAGCGCCATCGGCAAAATCCTGCGGCGGCAACTGCGGGAGGAGGAAATCCGGAAAGCCCAGGAGGCTGGGAGGGAGTAGGACCCCTACTTGCTGTTGTTCCACACAGACGGAGGACGCCCAATGCCCGTTTTCATTCACCATATCGCCATTGCTGTGAACGACTTGGAGGCCGCGCTGGCCTTCTACCGGGACGCGCTGGGGCTGGAAGTGTCAGAGCGCCGGGAAGTCCCTGAGGAGGGGGTGGAGATCGCCTTTCTCCCCGCGGGGGAGGGGGAGATAGAACTCCTGCGTCCGCTGGACCCGGAGGGGGGCGTGGCCCGGTTTCTGGAGAAACGCGGGGAGGGACTGCACCATATCTGCCTGCGGGTGGATGATATCCGCGCCGCGATGGAGCGGTTGCGGGCCGCTGGCGCGACCCTGCTGAGCGAGGAGCCCCGCGTCGGCGCCGACGGCACCCGATACATCTTCATCCACCCCAAATCCGCCCGCGGCGTCCTGCTGGAACTGTACGAGAAGTGAAGTTTTTTAGACTCACTGCGCTGCGCTATGCGACATGCGCCTTGCGATTTGCAACCTGCGCCCGGCTCCCCGTTTGAAAACGCCCCCTATCGGGTCCTTGTCGTGCGCCTCTCCTCCCTGCGAGATGTGGATCGCTCCCTCCCTCATCGCTTTCTCTTCCACGAAGTCCGCCGGGCACTTCCTGAGGCAGATGTGGACTTGGCCTTCTTTCCATCGGGCCGGGTGGGGGAGTCCCTCCCTCCCCTGAGGGGCATCCATTCCCGCCGTCCGGCGCAAGATTTTGACCTGATCCTGGTCTCCAATGCGTACATCCTGGAACTCCTGAATCTCCCCTGCATCCTGCTCCGCTCCGGCATCCCCCTCTTTGCCGGAGAGCGTAGGGATGACGATCCCATCCTCCTCCTGGGCGGCTCCAACGCTATGGCCGCGCAGGCCATCATCCGGGAAGACGGCGACGCGCTGGCGGACGGCATCTTCTTCGGCGAAGGGGAGGGACGGGTCGGGGAAATCGTTCGGGCCCTGGCGCTGACGGACGGCGGAAGGCGGGAGCGGTTGGAGGCCGCTGCTGCCTCCGGCCCCGGCCTCTGGGTCGCCGGAACCCGCCGCCGGACGGTCAAGGCGGTCTGTCGGCCCCGGCCACAGGACCTCCCCACCGTCTACCCCATCCTGGACACTCCCGAAGCCCATACAGCCTATCTCCAGATCACCTGGGGCTGCCCCGCCTTCTGCTCTTTCTGCTTTGAGGGGTATGAGCGCAAGCCCTACCGGGAACTCCCGGCGGCGGACCTGGTCGCAGTGGCCCGGCAGTTAAAGAGAGCCCAGGGCGTGGAAGAAATCGGCCTCTACAGTTTCAACTTCAACACCCACGGGGAAATCTTTGACCTCCTCATGGAACTGCACCGTCTCTTTGACCGGGTAAGCCTGAAGAGCCAGCGGGCCGACATCCTGTGGCGGGTTCCCGGCCTGATAGAGGCAGAACTGGCAGCGGAGAAGCGGGAGTTCACTCTGGGAATTGAAGGCATCAGCCAGCGACAGCGGGCATTCCTCCACAAAAGCCTTCCCACCGATGAGATGGCCGCCCTGCTGGAGCGGCTGGTGCGGGAGCCCATCCGCCGCATCAAACTCTTCTACATCCTCACCGGCTACGAGACAGAGGACGATCTGAGCGAGTTTCGGGCCTTCGTCCGCTGGTTACGGGAGGCGCGGGCAGCCTCTCCCTCCCGGCCCCGGGTCATCTTCAGTGTGGGGCCGCTGGTGCGGATGCCCTTCACCCCGCTCCGGTACGACCGACTCTTCCTGGAGGAGAAGCCCTGGCGTCCCCTGGTCGGCGCGGTCCGCTCGGCCTGTGAGACCAGCGGTTTTGAGTTCCGTCTGGCCTTTGACTGGGCCGAGTACGGCACCACTCAGGTGCTGGCGCTGGGGGGATACTGGCTGGTGGAGCCACTGGTGGCGCGGGCGCGGGAAGGGGACTTCTACGACGGCCGCCTGCCCCGGGGATACTGGGAGGCCTTGCGGGCCTGGTTGGAGCGCTCCGGCCTCTGGAGCGACCCGTTCCTGGGCGAGAAAGGCCCCGACTACCCCTTCCCGCTGGAATTCGTCCAGACTGACGTCCCGGCGGATTTCCTGTACCGGCAGTATCAGGCCGCGCGCGCCGGCTTAGACCCGGGGTACTGCCTGGGAGACGCGGCGGGGCCAGGGCAATGCCGGGGGTGCGGCGCCTGCCCAGACGAGGAACACCGGCGGGCCATCCTGCACCACCGCATCCGCGTCCCCGATCTGGGGCCATATCTGGCCGAATTGCGGGACGTGGTGGGCCGCAAGCGGCGGCTGAGGCCTCTCTACTACCGCTTCCGCACCGACGCCGCACTCTCCGGCGTCCATCCAGCGTTCCTCAACGCCCTCGTCTTCCGGCAGATACTGGCATGCGCGCCCGAACTGACGGAGAATCTCCTCAGCGTGCGGGAGGCGCTCTTCACCATCCCGCCCAACGACCGCCAGTTTCCCACCCTGGGCGGCGAGACCATCTTCGCCCTCCGGGCCTGGGACACCGACGCGCTGCGGGCAGTATTCTCTTCCCTCTCCGCCCTGGGAGAAGGGATAGAGGTACTGGGGCCAGTGGAGGATTTCACCCCCGGCGTTTTCACAAAGGCCCGTCTGGGGCTATCTTTCCCCATCCCGCTTCCGACAGCGCGCGCGGCACTGGAGGGATACCTGCGGGGGGCCTACGTTCCCTTCTCCTTGCGGCGGGAAGGGGAAGGGTACGGGATAGAGGTCCCCCCGCGCGGGCTGAAGAAAAAAGTGCTCTTCGGGGGACGTCTGGAGGATCAGGGGGAGAGGACTCTCATCGTGCTGGAGGTCGGGCCGAAGTTTGACCTTCTGGCTCTGTTGGCGACGGCGGGCTACGGCCTGCGGGCCGGGGATGGCCGGATTGAGGTGAGAAACGTAGAAATTCCGGCCTCTGAACGAGGGCCCTCCTGACGCTCGGGAGAGAGCGCCAGTTCCAGGGTGGCCGCGTCCATATCCGCATCCGTCAGGACGATGGAGGTTCGCGGGCGGCCAGGTGGGCCCGCGTGGCTGCGACCGTCGTCTTGCCGGTGGCGACAGCGACGATCACGACAGCGCCCCCAGGTCCACCTGTGCCCCTGTCGGGAACGGACGGACGACCTCCGGGCCCAGCGCCTGCCGCAGGAAGTGGAAGGCCGTCTCCCCGGTGCAGTGGCTGGGAGAGACCTGGCGCAGCGGGAGCCCTTGCAACCTCTGACGGACCCGCTCCAGGTGGTCGGCGTCGGCGCTGATGAGATGGGTGCCGCCGAAAATGGCGACGACGGGTCGCCCGAAGACCCGCTCCACGTGAACCAGCGTGTTCAGGAGCCCCGCGTGGCAGCAGCCGCAGAGCAGCACCAGCCCCCGGCTCGTCTCCAGAACCAGCGACATATCGTCCCGGTACGGGTCCGGCTCCATGCCGGATTCGCCGCGGACGAAATGGTAGGGACTGCCAAACTGACCTCCTGCTTGCCTGCGCTACACCTCTATACCGAACACGATCCGCATCAGGATGCCGATGCCGAAACTGATCGCTGCTACTGCCAGGCTCAGCCCGGCCATCTCCACGAATCGCCGCCGGAAGGACAGGTCGCGGGCCACGGAGATGTAGTAGTTGAAGAAGGCGATGATCAGAACCGCCACCGTCAGCGTGGCCGCCAGACACAGGTACGGGTTCTCCAGCAGCAGGTACGGAAGGATAAGAGCCAGGACCGTGAATATGTAGGCGACACCGGTGTAGAGGGACGCCCGCAGCGGGTTCCGCCCGTCCTCTTCCGCCTTCGTGGAGAGATACTCCGACGCCCCCATGGAAAGGGCGGCGGCGATGCCGGTGATGGCCCCCGTCATTGCTACCAGTTGGGTGTTCTGGAGCGCAAGCGTCAGCCCGGCCAGCGCGCCCGTCAACTCCACCAGCGCGTCGTTCAGCCCCAGAACGATGGAGCCGGTATACCGGAGCCGCTCCTCATCCAGCATCGCCAGCAGAGCCTCCTCGTGGGCTTTCTCATCCTGTGCGATGGCCCCGACATCGGGAACGACGCCCTCCATTCGGGCGTAGTTGTCCTGTGCTCCCTCCTCCCCGCGCTCCATCAGTTTGACCGCGAAGGTGATGCCCAGGATCTGCCCGACCAGAGTATAAAACCAGATTTTGAGCCGGTTGGGGCGGACCTCCTGCCCCGTGAAGCGGGCCCAGAGGCGGGAATGGCGCAATTCGTCCGCCGCGATGCGCTCCAGGACCGCCCGGTTCTGGGGCTCCCGGACCACCCGCGCCAGCCGGGTATAAATGTGGTGCTCGGTGATTTCGGTCCGCTGATAAGTCAACAGAGTCTGTTTTTCCTGGGGGGTCAGAGTTCGCTCCATAACTCCATCCTCCATCACTTTTCACGTTTCACTCGCCGGAGGACTGCTTCCGTCAGTGCATCCAGGTCCCCACTGGTGTACTGCTCCACCTGCCCATCGTCGCAGAGACGGGCCAGTTTGGGGTCCAGCGGCAGCCGGGCCAGGACCGGTATACCCAGCAGCGCCGCTGTGTGCACTGCCTGGCTGGGGCCGAAGACCTCTATCTGTTCCCCACACTTCGGGCAGATTGCGTAGGCCATATTCTCCACCAGACCGAGAATCGGCACGCCCATGTGCTCTGCCATCCGCGCCGCCTTGCGGACCACCATCCCTGCCAGGTCCTGCGGCGAGGTGACCAGCAGGATGCCGTTGACGGGAAGGGACTGCATCACTGTGAGCGCGGCATCGGAGGTACCGGGGGGCAGGTCCACCACCAGCACATCCAGGTCGCCCCAGAGGACATCGCCCCAGAACTGCTGAATGGCACCGCTGATGAGCGGGCCCCGCCAAATGACGGCCTCGTCCTCATCGGGGAGAAGCAGATTGATGGACATCACCCGGATACCGGTCGGGGTTTCGGCGGGGAGGATGCCCACCGGGCCCAGGGGTGGGGGTTCTCGCAGGCCGAACATTCGGGGGATGCTGGGACCGGTAATGTCGGCGTCCAGCACGCCCACCCGCTTCCCCTGGCGGCGCAGGCCCACTGCCAGGAGCGCGGCCAGCGACGACTTGCCCACGCCACCCTTGCCGCTCATCACTGCCAGGACCCGGTCTATGTGGTTGAACCGGGCGGCGGCGCCTGGCTCCTGCTGCCGAGGCTGCTGCCAGATGCGGGCCCTTTCTTCCGGGGTCATCTCCCGCAGAGAAATCTGAACGTCCCGCACGCCATCCATAGCCAGGATAGCCCTGCGGGCCTGCTCCACAATGCTCTCTCGCAGGGGACAGGCCAGGGTAGTCAGCGCCAGAGTGAAGGAGACGGTGCCATCCTCTACCTTCAGGTCCTGGACCATACCCAGTTCCACGATATCCCGGCCCAGTTCCGGGTCCACCACCTGCGCCAGCGCATTACGGACTGCCTCAACAGTCAACATAGTCCACACCCCCACTTCACGTTTCACGCCTCCCGCCTCCTGATAACCGTACCCCCATCGCAGACATCGGCAATCTTCATAATTCCTCCTGAATCGGATGCTCTTCTATGTGCTCATAGTACCGTCGCAGAAAATGATCCACCATCCGGCGGGTTTCCTCCAGGTCCTGGACCCAGAACTGGAGCACCTCGTCCCCCAGCGGGGTCAGGCGGTAGACGCGGCGCGGTGGCCCCTGAGTCTGCTCCCGGTCCCACGCGGAGACCACCCAACCATGCTTCTCCATCTCCCGCAGCGCCCGATAGACGATGGTGGGATCAAATCCCTCCAGGCCAAAGGAGCCCAGTCGTTCCAGCAGAGTGTAGCCGTGGGCGGGGCCGTGGTGAAGCAGCAGAAGCAGGGCCGGCTCCAGAAACCGCACCGTCCGTCGGGAATACCCCTGCCAGCGCCATCGGTGATCTTTCCCGTACATACCCGTCTCTCCCTGCCTGCGTTCGTGACAATTATACCACACTATTGGCAGTTTGTCAATAGAAAACTTGCCAGTACTTGCAATGGAACGTTGGGTCTCATCAACGAGAGCCTGTGGCGGAGAACCGTAGGCCAAAAAGCCAACGTTGAAGAGAGGGGCTGGGGGGTGAGGAAGGGGGCACGCGCCGCCCGGAAAGGCTGCGGCTTGGCCCAATTTACCGTCGGGTAGCCAGACAAGCGGTTATTCTTCCCCTGCCGCCAGCAGGGATCGCACCACCAGGGTGGCATATGAGCCAGGGGGAAGGGTGAAAGTCAGGGTGACTTTCTGCTGTCCGGGGAATCGCTCGTCGGGGGCAGGGGGGGATGCGGACGCGTCGGCAGGCCGGAGAACCAGTGGCCGCTCCCTCCGGGGAAGATAGGCACGGCGGAGGAGGCGCGGTTTCAGGTCCGAAAGCGCCAACTCTTCGGCCCGCAGCACCTCCTCCACCACTTTTGCCAGCAGGGGGTCACCATAGGCAGCGCGGTGGTGGGGGAGCGGAACGGTCACATCGGCGGTCAGGCGGGTGGAGAGATGGGGGAAGAGAGGGATCATCTCACCGGACACTTCTACAAAGCCGGAAGGGGGGCCCAGGCGGGCCTGCAAATAACCGGCCGCGATGCGGTTCCAGAGAAAGGACTGATAGGCGGTCAGATAAAGGCTCAGAACGCGCGGGGTGACCAGGTTGAGCGCGCGGCGGAAGTCGGTGGGGTGATCGCAGAGGAAGGTGAGGACGGAGCGCAGGTTGGAGGGACGGGGGGCTATCTCCAGAAGCATCCGCCACTGGCCCCAGCGGAGGGCGGCCTCCCGCTTGAAGGCCCGCACGTCTGCCGGGTCGCCGACCATGGGCTCAGCCAGAATGGCTCGCAGGGCACCCTCGGCGTCCCGCCGGAGGATGCGCCGTCCCGGAAAGTCTCCGGATTCCGTCCGCGAGCCGAAGCGCTGAGCGTCAAAGTAATTGGGGATTCCCTCCTCCGCTGCCACTCGCAGCCGACCGCCCAGGCGGTCGGCCTCGGACAGGGAGAGGTCGCGTACCGTCGCCACAAAGCGGTTGCCGACCAGGTCGGAGGGGGTCAGGGGACGGGAAATCCGGCCTACCCGCTGGGCGGTGAACTCCGGCCCGCTCAGATAGTCCGGCCCCGTCCCGCGCACCGTCGCGTACTGGACTGCTACCGCATCCCGGTCCTTGAGGGCAGGAAAGGAGACGGCGGAGAGCGGAAGGCGGAGCATTTGGGCCAGCCGCGCCTGGACTTCCAGCGTGGTGATTTCCCGCTTCCGTATCCGGTAGAGAGCATACGGGCCGCCGCCCGGGGGGAAGCGAATCTGCTCCTCTACGAAGAAATCTTCCGGGACGACTTTGAGACGCATGATGTTCTGGGGACGGGGCCCCCCATCATCCAACGGGGTAGGGGTATACCCCGCGCTTCCCCCATGCCAGGTGGCTCCTACGCTGCCAGCACGTACGCGAAAATCAGCGGCACCACGATGGTCGCGTCCGATTCTATGACGAAGCGCGGGGTATCTATCCCTAACTTCTCCCAGGTGATCTTCTCGTTGGGCACCGCGCCGGAGTAGGAGCCGTAACTGGTGGTGGAGTCGCTGATCTGGCAGAAGTAGCTCCAGAGAGGGATACCTTCCCAGCGCAGGTCCTGCCGCATCATCGGGACGGCGCAGATGGCGAAATCCCCGGCAATCCCGCCGCCAATCTGGAAGAATCCCAGTTTCCGGTGGGCCGACTCTTTCCGGTACCAGTCCGCCAGGGCCATCATGTACTCAATCCCGCTGCGGACGGTGTGGACGTTGCGGATGTCCCCCCGGATACAGTGGGCGGCGTAGATGTTGCCGGTGGTAGAATCCTCCCAGCCAGGGACAAAGATGGGCAGGTCCTTCTCCATCGCCGCGTAGACCCAACTATCGCGCGGGTCAATCTGGTAGTAGGGCTCCAGTTTGCCACTGCGCAGGATGCGGTAGAAGAACTCGTGCGGGAAATACCGCTCCCCCTTCCGATCCGCCTCCAGCCACTCTTCCAGGATGGCGTGTTCTATTCGGCGGATGGCCTCCTCTTCCGGGATGCAGGTATCGGTCACCCGGTTCAGATGGCGCTCCCAGAGGGCCAGTTCATCCTCGGGCTTCAGGCTCCGATAGTCGGGGATACGGACGTAGTAGTCGTGGGCGACCAGATTGTAGATGTCCTCCTCCAAGTTGGCGCCGGTGCAACTGACGGCGTGGACTTTCCCCTGCCGGATCATCTCCGCCAGGGAGAGGCCGATTTCGGCCGTGCTCATCGCCCCGGCCATGGCGACCAACATGCCGTTGCCTTCAGCGATGAACTTTCGGTAGGCCTCGGCCGCGTCCACCAGCGCGGCCGCATTGAAGTGGCGAAAGTGATGCTGGATGAAAGATTTTACCTCTTGAGCGTATTGCATGAGGCTCCTTTACCAGAAAGCGGATTCCCTGGTCATCCGGTCATTTCGTCATTCCGAACGAAATAGCCTTATACAACAGTTTTGCCGCCGCGAACTCGGCAGCATGGAGACCCGGGACGGGTGCCAGTTCCACACAGTCCATCCCCACCACCGCCGACGCGGCGCAGGCGACCCGGCGGAGAATGTCTACCGCCTCCTTCCATGTCAGCCCGTCCGGTTCGGGCGTGCCGGTGGCCGGGATGACGGCGGGGTCCAGCCCGTCCACGTCTATGGTCAGGTAGACAGTGCGGCCGCGCAGGCGCGCGGCCAGTTCTTCCAACCCGTCCCCCGCATGCACCTCCTCGGCGTACCAGATGCGCACCCGGTCGGGATTGGAGCGGGCAAACTCCACCTCCTCCGGACAGACGGAGCGAACGCCCAATTGGAGAATTTGCTCCACTCCGGGCGTCTCCAGCAGCCGCCGGGCGGTGCAGGCGTGGCTGTAGGGGTTGTCCTCGTACTCGGCCCGCAGGTCAGCGTGGGCGTCTATCTGGACGATGGTCAGCGGGCCGCCGCGCGCCCGCAGAATCCCCCGAACCATCCCCAGGGTGACGGTGTGCTCGCCGCCCAATCCCACCAGCAGTTTGCCGGTGGCGGCCCACCGGGCGGAGGCGTCTGCAATGGCCTCTACGGCCAGCCCGATGTCCTCCGGCAGAGGAAGCGCGGGCAGGGTGTGGACGCCGTATTCCAGCGCCACCTCCCGCCCGAATTCCCGGTCGTAGAGTTCCACCTGCTGCGAAGCCCGCAGGAGGGCCTCCGGGCCACTCCGGGTGCCCCGTCCGTAGGTGACCGTCGCTTCCAGCGGGAGCGGGAGGACCAATACCCCCGCCCGTTCCAGAAGGCAGTACGGCTCCGGCAGGCCGAGAAAGTTATCAGGGGTCAATCATCACCATCCTGATCACGGACCGTTGACCACTGACCACCGTTGTCCGTTGTCCATCGTTTGTGTCAAATCAACACCGCCGCCGCGACAACAGTGGTCCAGACGCCGCCGGGTTCGGCTGTGGTGGCCATTGCGATGCTGGTGGAATCCACGATTTCGCCTCCCATCGCGTACTGCTCTTTGCGCTCGTTGTAATCCCGCTCCGGGTCAAAGGGGATGCCCAGCGTGGTAGCCAGCATCGTCGCGGCCAGGTCCTCGGCGTAGTCGGCGGCCTCCTGCTCCGTCTGCCCGAAGGAGTGGTGCTCGGAGAGATAGCCGTACTTGGTAGGGTCGGCTGGGCGGGCCATGCCCACAGCGGCGGCGATTCGTCGCCCTGGCTCGTTGGTGGACATCTCCGCCAGAACCACAAAGACGATTTCGCCTGGCTGCAGAAGCGCCAACCCCTCTTCCCGGCTGATGACCTGACAGAAAGGGGGAAAGATGGAAGAGACGCGAACCAGGTTGAACTGGGCAATCCCGGCTTCCCGCAGGGCCATCTCAAAACTGGTCAATTGCTGCTTGTGGACCCCGATGCCCCGGGTGAAGAACATCTTGCGAGGAACAAGACGCATCTTTATGTTGCCTCCTATAAGGGATTTGCAACCGGGCATCGGCGGTAGGGCGGAGACGCTTGCCCGCCGCTCGGTCGGGCGTATTATAACACAAACCGGAGAAATGTGGGGACCGTCGGTATCTCGCTTGCCCTTCGCCGGAAGAGGGGTATAATCAAATTGTGGCCTGAGCCATTAGATTCTCCTGATGACCTGCTGTCCTGGGGGAAGACGAAAGAAGGATATGAAATTTCTAGACCGTCTCTTTGGTAACCCTAACGACCGGGAAATCGCCCGGCTGCAGAAAGTGGTGGAGCGCATCAACGCGCTGGAGCCAGCCTATGAGGCTCTCAGCGACGACGCGCTGCGCGCTAAAACCCTGGACTTCCGCCGTCGCCTGGCGCGCGGCGAATCACTGAATGACATCCTGGTAGAGGCTTTCGCAGCCGTCCGCGAGGCCTCTAAGCGGACCATCGGCCTGCGCCACTACGACGTCCAACTCATCGGCGGCATCGTGCTCCACCAGGGCAAAATCGCCGAGATGAAGACGGGCGAAGGCAAGACCCTCGTCGCCACCCTGCCGCTCTATCTGAACGGCCTCTCCCTGAATCCGGAGTGGGTGGAACTGGCCCGCCGTCGCTGGGGCAAAGACCCCGACCGCTGGGAGTTCCTCCCCATAGACGATGTGCCCGTTGGCCGGGGGGTTCACCTGGTCACTCCCAACGACTACCTCTCCAAGTTCGGCGTCCAGTGGATGGGCCCCATCTACCACGCCCTGGGGATGACCGTCGGCGTCATCCAGTCGGCGGCGGAGAGGCCAGAACTGGGCTCCTTCCTCTTTGACCCCGAATACCCGTCCACTGACGACCGTTACCTGAACCTGCGCCCTGTCCCCCGCCGCAATGCGTACAACGCCGACATCACCTACGGCACCAACAACGAGTTCGGCTTTGACTACCTGCGGGATAACCTGGTGCGGGACCTCTCCGAGTGCGTCCAGCGGGAACTCTACTACGCCATCGTGGACGAGGTGGACAACATCCTCATTGACGAGGCCCGCACTCCGCTGATTATCTCCGGCCCCGCCGAGGAGTCGTCCGAACTGTACCGCCGCTTTGCCGACTTGGTCCGCTATCTCCGGCGGGATGTCCACTACGAAGTGGATGAGAAGACCCGCAACGTCGTCCTCACTGAAGAGGGTATCCATAAAGTGGAGTCCATGCTCTCAGAAATCGGCCCGGGCGAGAGTCTCTACGACCCCAAACACGCCTATATGCTCCCCTACCTGGATAATGCTCTACGGGCCTGGGCCGTCTACCAGCGGGATAAGGACTACATCGTCCAGGATGGGCAGGTCATTATCGTGGATGAGTTCACCGGGCGGCTGATGTACGGCCGCCGGTACGCGGAAGGGCTCCACCAGGCCATTGAGGCCAAAGAGGGTGTCGCCGTCCGGGAGGAGATGCTCACCTACGCCACCATCACCTTCCAGAACTACTTCCGGATGTACCGGAAACTGGCCGGGATGACCGGCACGGCGGCCACCGAGAAGGAGGAGTTCCAGAAAATTTATAATATGGACGTGGTCGTCCTGCCCACCAACGTGGAGTACCGGGCTATGTTCGGTGACCTGATGGCGCGGGAGGTCCCGGTGCGGGAACTGCCGGAGGTGACCTTTGCGGGTGTCCTGAACGAACGGGACGATGTCCCCGTCACCATCTACGAGAGCCGGGACGGGCGCCGGGGACGGTACTACAAACGGCTGGACCTGGAAGACGTCATCTACCGGACCGAAGAGGCGAAATTCCGGGCCGTCGTTGCCGAGATAGAAGCCCTGCATCAGGCGGGACGGCCCGTCCTGGTGGGCACCACTGCGATTGAGACCTCGGAGCGACTCTCCCGCATGCTCCAGGCGCGGGGTATCCGCCACAATGTCCTCAATGCCAAATATCACGAGCAGGAGGCCATCATCATTGCCCAGGCTGGACGGTCCGGCGCGGTGACCATTGCTACCCAGATGGCCGGCCGCGGCGTGGACATTCTCCTGGGCGGCAACCCGGAGGGCCTGGCCCGGGAGTGGCTCCGCCAGGAAGGGTACGACCTGACCCAGATCCGTCAGGCCCACTGGAACGAGGCGGTGGAAATGCTCCGGAGCGGACAGAACCCCACGGAACGGTTCCCGGAGCGCTGGGCGGAGGTCCTGGCGAAGGCCTGGGCCGATTGCGCCGAAGACCGCAAGCGCGTCGTTGCGCTGGGCGGCCTGCACGTCCTGGGCGTGGAGCGGCACGAGGCGCGCCGCATAGATAACCAGTTGCGGGGCCGCTCCGGACGCCAGGGCGACCCCGGCTCCTCCCGTTTCTACCTCTCTCTGGAGGACGAACTGATGCGCCGCTTCGGCGCCGACCGGGTCCAGGGCCTTATGGCCCGCGCGGGGTTGGACGATGCCCCCCTGGAATTTGGCATCCTCAGCAAGACCATTGAGTCCGTCCAGAAGCGGGTGGAAGGGTACAACTTTGACCTGCGCAAGCACGTCCTGGAATACGACGATGTCGTCAACAAACAGCGGGAGGTCATCTACGCCCAACGGCGGGAGGTGCTGGCAAAGCCCGACCTACGGGACCAGGTCCTGCGCATGGTGCGGGAGGAGATAGAAAGTCTGCTGCTCCTGCACTGTCCGGGCGCGGACCCGGAGGAGTGGGACCTGCGGGCCCTGCACGGCGAACTGCGGACCTTCCTGCCCCTGCCGGAGAAGCCGGACCCTCGCTGGTCTGGGCTCTCCCGGGATGAGATTCTGGAGGAACTGACCGCGCTGGCCAGGCGGACGTATGACGACCTGAACCGCAACCTGGGCTATCAGGTCTATCGGGACATGGTGCAGCAGGACGTCACTCTGGCCCTGCTGCGGGTCAGCAACGACCCTTTGCGGCGGCTGATTTACCGGCGGGTGGTGGAGGCTTTGGGCGAGGAGCCCGACGAGGAGATAGCGGCCCTTCCTCTTCGCCACCTGCCCGATGAGATGAAGGGGAAAATAGAGGCCGCATTTCTGGATGCGGTGCGGGTTTTCCGGGACCGGCAGGTCATCCTGGGCGCGGTAGATACCCTCTGGGTCCGCCATCTGACTGACCTTTCGGTCCTGCAGGAAGGGATTGGCCTGCGGGCCTACGGGCAGCAGAACCCGCTGGTGGCTTATAAAAAGGAGGCCCATGAGATGTATCAGATGCTCCTGGGCCGGATTCAATCTCAGGTGGCGCGGACAATTTTCCTGGTGCCCCAGATGATGCCGCAGCCCCGGCGCGCGCGGCCGCTGCATGCCTTCCGGCCTGGTGTGCCGACCCCTGCAGCGCCCGCGCCAGCCCCAGCATCCCGACCGGCGCCGGGCGGCCCGCGCTCCTTGCGCCCTGCCCCGGCGGGTACGCCCTCCGGTCCTCAGCCCGCGCGTCCGGCGGCCCCGGGGGCCTCACCGGCGGGCCGGGCCTCGGCCCCCCCACCACCCGGAGCGCGCAAACTGGGCCGCAACGACCCCTGCTGGTGCGGGAGCGGCAAAAAGTACAAGAACTGCCACCTGCGCCAGGACGAGGAGGCCGGGCGGGGGCCGACCGTGACCACCCGTCCTCCGCAGACCCCCGGCCCGCGTCGGAAGAGAAGGTGAACCGCGCCCATCCCCTTTGAGGTGAGGGCCCTGGAGCGATACCGAATTGGGATCAAGGGCTCGGTGGTACGGAGAGCACTATCTTTGCACTTTGCCGGAGCGCACCGTACGGTACTTTTCCTTCGGTGTTGCTGAAAATATACCGCTGTTGGCTCATCAGCAAAGTTTGTGCTGACACAGGACGGGGCTCCTATCGCCCCCTTATTCCCCGATCCCCTCTCCCCGCCCGGCGCAGCCGTGGGGGGAGGGGGGCTGGGGGGGTGGGGCCGATATTGGGATGGTGCGCCTGCCCTTATCTAGCAAACGAAACCCGGCTTTCTTGCGCGGTGGTGAATTCAGCAACGTTCTGCGGGGAGACTACCCACCGCATCTGGGCTCAGAAACCGATCGCTCTCCCATATTTGGCGGCTTGTTGATCCGCTCAATCTGTCTCTGGGCCGAAAGTGCAAAGATAGTGGAGAGTGTTGGTCCGTCGCCAGTCGTCAATGATCGGAGGACTTCTATGGAGCGTGAAGACCTGGTGGGCCGGGTAATGGCGGATATGGACCCGGAACTTCTGAACTTTCTGCGCACGCAGGTGAATTCTTTCGTGAAATGGGACCTGATCCGGTTTTTCGGAGAAAACCCCTACACCACCGACACGGCAGAGAACATCGCCCGTTACGCAGGCCGTAACGTGGAAGCCACCCAGGCGGAACTGGCGGAACTGGCCGCGCAGGGTGTGCTGGTGGAGCAACGGCTGGGAGAGATGACCGTGTACTCCCTCTCCAGCAATCCAGAGGTCCGCCGTCTCATCCAGCGGTTTCTGGAGGCTTCCAACGACCGGCAGTTCCGCGTGAAGGCCATCTATCACATCATCCGGGGTATGCGGTAGGACCCTTGGCGAAAGGAGGACAAATGGAGCGCGTGAAAACCGGAGTCCCAGGGCTGGACGAGATGCTGCGTGGGGGGTTGCTTCCCCAGACGACCACGCTAGTAGAAGGCGCCCCTGGCACTGGCAAAACTACCCTGGGGATGCAATTTATCTACAATGGCATCATAGAGTGCGATGAGCCGGGCATTATCCTGACCTTTGAGCAGTTTCCCAGCCAGTTCTATCGGGACGCCGCCAACTTTGGCTGGGATTTCCGGCGATTGGAGGAGGAGGGGAAACTGCGCATTATTATGACCAGTCCGGAAGTATCCCTGCAGGACCTCCAGAGAGTAGGCGGGCAAATTGAAGCGCTGGCCCGGGAGATGGGCGCCCGCCGCATCCTGGTGGATAGCATTTCCCACTTCCAGCGGCTGACTCATGACCCTCTCCAGTTGCGTCACCTGACCTACACCTTTGTGAATGGCCTGAAACGGGAAGGCCTGACCGCTATCCTGACCTGGGAGAGCCCGGTTCTTCTGGGAGAACCTGGAGAGCACGATATCGGGATTCCGTTCATCGTTGACACCTACATCATCCTGCGCTATGTGGAGATAGAGAGCGCCGTCCATAAGGCCCTGCTGGTGCTCAAGATGCGCGGCAGCGACCACGATAAGGACATCCGTCAGTTTGATATCACCAGCCGGGGGATTGAAGTGCGCAGCCGGTTTGAGGGACACGAAGGCATCATGAGCGGCAGCCCTCGCCGGATGGCCGATTCCTTTGTCCAGGCTTTCGTCCGCCGGTGAGGGGGACCGGATGAACATTCTGGTTCGGGTTCTCGCGACCCTGATCTGGCTGGGAATCCTCTTCCTGGTATTTCTGCTCTGGCGGATTGCCCGTTTCTACGAGCGTTCCTCTGGCCGGCGGGTATATGCCTGGTTGTTTCTGGTGATTGTGGGGCTGTTCCTGGGCGGGGCCGGATGGTATATCGCCGTGAATCCTGACTTTGTTGGTATTCCTCTGGCCGACGGATTGCTCTGGACAGGAGGAGTTCTTTTGATATTCGGCACGTTTATCCTGACCAGAGTGATGATGCGCAGACCATGAATAACTATCAAGGTCTCCTTGAAGTCCTGCTATCCCCGCTGGGACCGATAAGCCTGATCGGTCTCCTCTTTGTGCTGGACGTCTATTACAATCTCAGCTTGAGGCTGGGAGAAGTGAACCGTATGCCCCCGTACTACCGCCGTTTTCTCATTGGAATAGGGTTTGTCGGAGTGGCCACTCTGGTCCAGATTGTCCGGGTGGCGGCATCCCTTTCCTGTCATCCGGAGGCCCGGCACTTGCTTTCGCCCACCTTCAGCCTGTTTGCCTTTCATCTTCCCTTACTGATCGGGGTTTTCATCAGCGTCCTCACCGCATGGCGCTACTGGTCATGGTTGCTCACTGGGGAGTGAACATTGATGGCGATCCTGCAACGCAACTCTCATCGCAGCCAAATTTCCCTGGCCTTCTTGTCCCAGGGCACGGAACGGGATCGGTCCCTTTCCGAACTCCGCCTCTTTTTTCATCGGATGCCAAAAATAGACCTGCACCGGCATCTGGAGGGCTCTCTGCGCCTTCAGACCCTGTCGGAAATCGCGGTTGAGCACGGGATAGACCTGCCGTCGTACAGAACTGAAGACCTGCGCCAGTATGTTCAGGCCCGGAATGAGCAGCCGGATTACCATCGATTCCTGGCCAAGTTCCGCCTGCTGCGTCGCTTCTATCAGAGCCGGGAGGCCCTGGAGCGGATCGCGGCGGAAGTGGTCGCCGATGCCGCAGCGGATAACATCCGCTATCTGGAACTGCGGTTTAATCCCATTGCCCTCTCCCGGGCCCAGCGGTTCCCGCTGCAAGACGTGGTGGAATGGGTCACCGGCGCCATCACCCATGCTCAGCAGACCTATCCGATCACCGTGCGCCTGATCCTTCAGATCGGTCGGGATGAAATCCCCCGGGTGGCCGAGGAGATGCTGGAACTGGCCCTGGCTTACCGGCAGCGGGGAATCGTGGGGATGGACCTGGCGGGCGACGAAGTGAACTATCCGGCCCACCGGCTGGCTCATATCTTCCGGCGATCCCGCTATGAAGGGCTGGGGGTCACCATCCATGCAGGAGAAGCAGGCGGCGCGGCCAACGTGCGGGATGCCATTTTCCTGTTCCACGCTCAGCGCATCGGCCACGGCATCCATGCTCTGGAGGACTCCGAAGTAGTGCGGCTGTTGCTGGAACGGAACATCCCGCTGGAAGTCTGCCCCACCAGCAACCTGCTGACAGGGGCCGTCCACTCCCTCAGCCACCATCCCCTGCCGGACTTGCTGGCCCTGGACCTGCGGGCCACCCTGAACACTGACGATCCCAGCATCTCCGATACCACATTGACCGATGAGTATCTGGTCGCAGTAACTGCGATGGGATTAGGACTGGAGCAGATTCGCACTATGGTGTTCAATGCTCTGGAGGCCGCCTTCCTTTCCGAGAGAGAGCGGGAGGCGCTGCGGGATCAGTTCGCGGAGTGGAACGAAATCCATCTTTCCAAACCTCTTTGATAAAGAGCATCGGTATGCAGATTCCCATCCGCACTCAGATTGCCGACATCGTGGCCCGGGCCCTGCGCCAGGTTCTGGGCAGGGAGGATATCCCCCCGGTTCTGGTGGAACGGACCCGCCGCCCGGAGTTCGGGGACTATTCCACCTCTGCCTGCCTGCGAATGGCGCGGGAGGCCGGTACGTCTCCGATGGACCTGGCTGGACGGGTGGTTGCCGCGTTGCCGCCGGCCCCTTTCATCGGCCGCGTGGAGCCTGCCCATCCGGGCTACATCAATTTCTGGCTGGATGACGGGTGGCTGGCTCAACAGGTGGACGCCATTCTGGAGGCCGGAGAGTCCTTTGGGGCCATCTTCGTCGGACAGGGTCAGCGGGTCCAGGTGGAGTTCGTTAGCGCCAACCCCACCGGTCCCATCACCATCGGATCCGCCCGCAACGCTGTCCTCGGCGATGGTTTGGCTTCCGTCCTCTCGGCTGCAGGCTACCAGGTGGAACGGGAGTACTACGTCAACGATGCGGGCTCTCAGGTGCGCCGGTTTGGCGAGAGTGTCTTTGCCCGCTACGCCCAGGCGCTGGGGGAGGATGTCCCGTTCCCCGAAGACGGCTACCACGGGCGCTATGTGACCGAACTGGGGGAGCAGCTGGCCGCTGAAGTCGGGCGCTGGTACCTGGAGATGGAGCGCCGTCAGGCCGTGCGCGCGGTCGCCGTCTGGGCCGTCGCCCAGATGCTGGTCCGTATCCGCCAGGACCTGGCCGACCTGGGCGTCCACTTTGACGTCTGGCGGCACGAGCGCCACTTCTACGAAGAGGGCCTCTTTGACCAGGCACTGGCGGTTCTGCGCCAGCGGGGGTACGTGGTGGAGTATGACGACGCCGTCTGGTTCCGCCACCCCGACCTGGAGAAGGATGCGGTGCTCATCCGCTCCCCCCAGGTTGTCCCCGAACCTTCAGAGCGCCCCACCTACCTGGCCTCGGACGTCGCCTACCTCTGGGACAAACTGGTTCGGCGGGGATTTGATCGCGCCATCTACATCTGGGGCGCCGACCACCACGGCGACGTCCCCCGGGTGCGCGCGGCGGCGAAGGCCCTGGGCCTGGACCCGGAGCGGACCGTCTTTATCCTCTACCAGTTAGTGACCCTGTGGCGGGGCGGGGAAGAGGTGCGAATGTCCAAGCGGAGCGGCGAATTTGTCACTTTGCGGGACTTACTGGAGGAAGTGGGCCCGGACCCCATCCGCTTTATGCTCCTCTCCCGGACCGCCGACGTGCCGATAGATTTTGACCTGGACCTGGCGGTGGAGCAATCGGAGCGGAATCCCGTCTACTACGTCCAGTACGCCCATGCACGGATCGCCAGCATCCTCCGGTACGCCCAGGAACAGGGCCTGGAGGTAGACCGTCCTGCTGACCTCTCTCTGCTCCGTCATCCCAGCGAACTGGCGCTGATCCGCAAGATGCTGGAACTGCCGGAGGTGGTAGAACAGGCGGCGGCGAAGTTGAGCCCGCACTTTTTGCCCTACTACGCGCAGGAACTGGCCACGGCCTTCCACGCATTCTACCGGGACTGCCGGGTGGTCTCCTCGGACCCCGCCGATGAGGCCCTCACCCGGGCCCGCCTGCGGCTGGTACGGGCGGCGAAGGTGGTCCTGGCCCGCGCCCTCCACCTGATGGGAATGACGGCCCCGGAGCGGATGTAACTTCATTTGTACGGCACAAAACGCAGCGGCGTGCCGTGGCTTGTATTGTACCCGATGTCCAGATCCAGCAGTGTGGTCTTGCTACCAGGACGGGAGCGTTCGGTCCTCCGGCGGCATCCCTGGATTTTCTCCGGTGCCGTCGCCCACATCCGGGGCGACCCCGCCGATGGGGACATCGTAGACGTGCAGGACGCAGGGGGCCAGTGGCTGGCGCGCGGATACCTCAACCGCCGCTCCCAGATTACCGTCCGTCTCCTCAGCTGGGATCCGGGCGAAGAGGTGAACGCCGACTTCTGGAGGCGTCGTCTTCAGCGCGCAATCCGGGGACGCACTGACCTCCTCCATTCCCCTGATACCACCGCCTTCCGCCTAGTCCATGCGGAGTCCGACGGCCTGCCGGGCCTGGTCGTGGACTGCTACGGCGATTTTCTGGTCCTTCAGTCCCTGACCCTGGGGATAGAGCGCTGGAAAGACATACTGGTCTCCCGGCTGGCGGACCTGCTCTCCCCGCGAGGCATCTACGAGCGCTCCGATGCGGATGTGCGGGAGAAGGAAGGCCTACCGATGATAGCGGGCCCGCTCTGGGGGGAGTCCCCGCCCCCGTTGGTGGAGGTGCGGGAGAATAGCCTGCGCTTTTGGGTGGACGTGCGGACGGGCCAGAAGACGGGTTTCTACCTGGACCAGCGGGAAAACCGGGCGCGCCTGGCTCCTTTCAGTCCCGGCGCGGAGGCCCTGGATGCCTTCTGCTATACCGGCGCCTTTGGCGTCTACGCGGCCCAGCATGGCGCGGCCCGGGTGACGTTCGTGGATTCCTCGGGACCGGCGCTGGAATTGGTACGGGAGAACCTCTTGCTCAATCATCTCTCGCCGGACGACCACGAGTTCATCGAGGGCGACGTGGCGCGGATTCTGCGGGCCTTCCGGGCTGCCGGCCGCCGGTTTGACCTTATCATTCTGGACCCGCCCAAATTTGCGCCATCGGCGCAGGACGTGCCCCGCGCAGCCCGTGCCTACAAGGACATCAATCTCCAGGCCTTCCACCTGCTGAGGCCTGGGGGCATCCTCTTCTCCACCTCCTGCTCCGGCGCGGTGTCCGCCGACCTTTTTCAGAAAATTCTCTTCGGTGCCGCTCTGGACGTCGGTCGGGATGTGCAGATTCTCGGGCATCTGCACCAGGGAAGCGACCACCCCGTCTCTCTGAACTTCCCGGAGGGGACGTACCTAAAGGGATTTATCTGTCGCGCGCTATAAACCCGCGCAGGACAACTCCGCAGGAGTTATCCTGCGCGGGAATCTGAGCAGGGGATGATCGGTTAGAAGGAGGAGGAGGGGGTTGTGGGGATGGAGAAGTTATTTCCCCAGCCCGGGCAGCGGAAGCCCCGGCCGAAGCCCCGACCGAAACCTCGGCCCATCGGGAAAAACCCCTTCTCCAGCCCTTCCAGAAGCCAGTCCGCCTGCTCCTGGGTCATCCACCCGTCCTCCACAGCCTGTTGGATGGCGTCCTTCATTTGCTGGACCCGTGCTGCCTGCGCCGCTTCGTAGACCTTCTGGATATCCACCCCCTTCTCCTCGGCAATCTCCTCCAGGGTCTTGCCGGAGCGCAACTCGGAGAAGAGTTGTTCGGGGGTGAGTCCCAGGGCTTCCGCAACGGCATCAAAGACGGCCCAGGAACCGCCGAAGCCGAAGCCCCGGCCCAAGCCCCAGCCGAAGCCCCGGCCGCAGCCGAAGCCCCGCCCCAGGCCCAGCCCCTGACCGAAGCCTGGGGTCGGCGTGGTGGGCGGTGTATTCCCCTGGGCAAAAGCGGGTGCGGCCATCAGCAGGCCCAGCAGGCCTACCAGGGCGACCAATCCCAGTGCGGTTCCCATCCCCAGCACTTTTCGGGTTTTCTTACTCATCGGTACCTCCTGTGAAATTCTGGCTCAACCGGCCCTTCGCCGATTGGCGCCATTAGTGTATCTGGAAAGTGTGAAGAAATTGCGAAGAGGGTGTGAATCTCGTGTGAAATCTGTTTCAGCCCCATGACCGCTTTTCCGGACGGGGTCATTGCGGGAGCGAGAGGTGTTCCCGTCCTGTGCCGATTAGGGATCGGGCTTCTGGGGGGCACTGGGCGCCCGTCGTGGGCGCAACTGAGCATTGACCCAAAGCGATTTAGGACAACTTCCCGTGGCCACAAACAGGGCGGCGCACCCGAACAGGTGCGCCGCCCCTTTTTGCCGGCCCCCGGTGGGTTCAGGTAACAGTCACTTTTGAAGGTGGCCGTCACCTACCTTGGGGAGGCTACGGCCCGGCGTTCCGTACCACCAGCGGGAGGTAGATACGGAACGGATTCACAAAGGTCCGTGCCGTATCTCTTACTACCTGAGCGCTGACGGTGCCGTTGATGGTGGCGGTGTTCTCCACCCAGCCCTGGCCGCTAGAGGCCCGAACCTGGAAGCTCATCGTCACCGTTCCGCCGCCATCCACCCAATCGGCCCACCTGGCTTCTCCGTTGATGATGTCCAGGAAGAGGGTCCCTTGGCTGGCCCGCTGGCTGCCGGGCACGAACTCCACCTTAGCCGGCAACGGGTCGCTTAAGGTGACGAACTCCCGGTCGGTGCCCAGATTCTGCACGGTGATGGTATAGGTGAAGACGTCCCCTTCCTGCGCCCATTCGGTGCTGGCCGATTTATCCACGTTCAGGAGCACCGTTGGTGTGATGATGTGGACGGTGACCGGAATTTCCAGCGCTGTTGGCGCCGAGGCCGGGCCGAGGTATAGCAGACCCTCCCACGTGGTGCCTGGCATCGCCGTCTTGGTGAAGGTGACGGTGAAGGTGACCGGCGTGTTGGCGTTGATGGTCCCGGTGGGCACGCCGCTCACCACCAGGTCGCTGCCCTGGATGACCCGCAGGACCAGATTGAATGTGCCGGGGGAGCCAGTGTAGTTGTCCACGCAGACCTCGTAAGAGCCGTCCGGCGGCCGCTTCACCCGCACCTGCTCCCAGGCCAGGGGCGTAGTGGAAGAGGCGCTCACCGGCCCGTCGAGGTAGAGGTCAATGTCGGCGATGTTGGTGCTCCAGGCCGTGGCCTCAATCAGCCCGCCATTGGCTACGGAAAAGGTGTGCGACCAGTCACACGTACCTGAGGCAGGGGGCAAGTTTACATTGCTCCAGGACTGTGGCTGGCTCAAGCCGTAGGTGAGCAGATCCAGCCCCTCGGTGATGGTGTAGCCGGTGGTGAAAGTTTCCACCCACGAATCGCCGAACTGGAGCGGGGAAGGGTCGACCACCCGGCTGGTGGTCATCTCTACCGGGCTGGGGGCTGCCTGGACCTGATAGGCCCGGCCGACGACCGGTTCGCCGAACTGGGTGCCAGCGTAGAGGACGTTATGCAGGGCGATGAAGCCCAGGCCATCCCGCAGTTCGCCCGCAACCACCTCGCGCGGCCCGCCGGTGGCGGTGTCAAATCTGAAGATGCCAGCGCTGGTATTTGTGTTGTTGCTGCCGCCCACCTGCTCCACGCTCTGCGGACCGAAGAAGGCCGGGTCGGAGGTGGAGTAGAAGTCCGGCGCCGCGCCGTAAATCCAGGTGTCCACGTCGGTAGTAGGGAGGAACGGCAGTGGAGGAACCGGCTCCTCCTCGTAGATGCCCACTTCATCCACCTCCCACCACCAGTCCCAACCCGGCGCCACGTAGCGGAAGCGAATGACCACATTCGCCGAGCCGACGTATGGGGTCAGGTTGATGATCTCAGTGCGCGGCCCCCGGTAGTCCTGGCCGTCGTAGTGGAGGAGGTTGGTCCAGGTCGTGCCGCCGTTGGTGCTGATGTCTACGTACCCGTCGTCCAGGCCCCCAAAATCATTGAAATCGCTCTTGAAGGCCAGCCAGGCCTGGGTCAGGCCGGAGAGGTCAAGGACAGGGGTGCGGAGTTCTGTGTCCATCGTAGTGCCATCACCGCACCAATCCGAGTCGGCATCGGCGGCGTAGCCGGAGCCTCCCGTGTAGTTAATAAGCCCGGTTGTAGCCGTACTCTCCCACACGCAATCGCCCGTGTTGTTGATGATGCTCCATCCAGAGGGCGGCCAGGACTCAAACTCCTCATAGAACAGAGGAGGCACCGGGTTGATCCAGTGAGTATCCACGATCATCGCCTTGCCCGGGCCGGCGGTGCCGTCGGGGATGTCGTAGTAGAAGAGTTTCCAGTCGCCTGCCTCGTAGCGCCAGGCCCAGTCAAAGCCGCCGAAGAGGTGGCCGTTGTCGTAGGGGGTGTCGCCGAGGGGCTCGTCCAGCGAGGCCGCGCCGAACTGGAAGTTCGGCGAGTTCGCCGCCACGTGAACCACCACCGGGATGGTCTGGGTGACCTCGCCGCTCACATAAATGGCGCCCTCATAGACACCTGGCCGCGCGGTGGCGGGGACGGACATAGTGGCCTGGAAGGTGGCATCCCCACTCGCCGGCAGGCCCACACTGGAGCCCGAAAGGCTCAGCCAGTCCCAGTCGGCCTTTCGGTAGAAGGTGATGCGGACCTGCAGGGTGACCGCTTCGGCGCCCGTGCGCCGCTGGACGCCGAAGAAGACGCCGTCGTGGCGGCGGGAAAGGCTATCCCGGCCCACGCTGGCCTCCAGATAGGTGCCGTAGGGGTAGCCGTAGGTGAAGCGGTTGTATTCGTAGATTGCGCCGACCACAGGATCGGGCACCATATCTATCTCGCCTGCATCCACCCGACCGTTACCGTTGGTGTCGGTCCACAGGTTCCCGTCCCCGTTCAGGTCGGTCCAGTCGTAGAAAAAGACCCGCCAATGGTCCTCGTAGGAGTAGTTGTAATCCGTGTCAAACACGCTGTACGGGAAGACCACCTGCGCCCGCACCAGGTCGGGGTCGTAGGTGTCAATCAGCGAGGTGATGTCCGTGACCCATGTGGGGCGGGTGGAGGGAGGCGGGGAGAAGGATGGGAAGGAAAGGGTGAAGGTGATTTCATGCACCCTCTGGAGGACGGCGTCGGAGAGGTTCACGGAGTATGTGCCGGCGTAGGTGTTGTGGATGGTGAAGGTCTTGACCGCCGTGTCGCCGGGGTGCATAATAGCGGGAAAGGCCGGGTATTCGGCGCCCCGATAGTTCCCGGCGATCCACTGGGCCGGCTCCACCCAGTAGCCTTTGTTCAACCCGGCGGCGATGTCGGTGGCGCGGTCGGCGTCCACATTGCCCGAGCCCTGGGTCAGCACATCGTAGCCCAGGTCGCGGGCGCTGTTGAGGAGGATGCCCTTGGCTTCCTGCCAGGTGGGCCAGCGACCGTTCGTCTCTCGGAAGGCCTGGTAGACCAAGGCCAGGTTGCCCGCGGCGATGGGAGTTGCCATAGAGGTGCCGCCGAAGATATCATAGGCAGCCTGGCCGTTGCCGTAGAGGTTCAGCGGATTGGCCCCGGTGCCCCAGGCGCCCACGGCCACCACGTCCGGCGCCACATCGCCCAGGGTACCCGGCCCGCGATTGGACCAGGGTTGGACGTCGCCATAAGTGAACTGGGTCGGCGTGACCACCTCAAAGTACATCAGGGAGCCATAGGAGGTGCTGGCGCCCACATCAATGATGGAGCCACCGTCCGGCTCAGTGACGGTGCCGTAGCCGTGGCCGCCGTTGCCCGTGGCTACCAGGAAGGCAGTGTTGGGGGCGTAGTTGCGGTTGAGCCAGTGGGCAAAGCGGGACGTCTCATCCCAGCCGTCATTGATGGTGGCGCTGGCCCCCCAGGAGTTGCTCACGATCTGGGCCTCGTCGCCGGAGTTGGCAACGCCATCAAAGCCCAGGGCGGCCAGAGTCCAGGAGTCAAAAGGCAGAGAGAAGCCATTCTGGAAGGCGGCCACTTTGGCCCCCGGCGCCATCCCGGCCAGCACTGGCCCGCCAACCCCGCCGACGTCTCCGCCACCTGCGAAGAGCGGGTTAATGGGCCCCATCCACTGGGGGTCGGTGATCACCCCCTGGGCGGCGATGTCGCCGGCGCAGTTGGTGCCGTGGCTATCCTCGTCGCCCACGAAGGAGAGGAGACGGCCGGCCTGGGGGACCGCCACGCCATCGTACAAGGCCGAGACGCCCGGCGGCGGGTTGTTGCCATCGGCGATCCACGTCAGTATGCCTGCTGAGAGGTCCCAGACCCCATCGGTACCGGGAAAGCCGGCGGCATCGTAAAGGTCCGCCCCAGCCAGTTCATCCCCTTTGCGCATCGGCTTCTCGGTGGTGAGGTCTTGGTCAAAGTCCACGTCCACGTAGACCGTGTCGTAGACCCCGGCGGTGGTCTCATCGGCCACAATAACCGCGGCGGGGGCGGCATAGGTGGAAGCATAGCCCAGGCCAAGGTAATAGCCGGCTTCCAGGTGATAGTAGTCCGGATGCACGGTGTAGTAGTATTGGTCGCTCTTGGAGGTGTTGGAGAAGATGAAGGTCAGGGTGACCGGAGGCCAGAACCAGCCCGCATCGGAGCCATAGTCAATTTTCAGATTGGCGGTGCAGGTAAGGGCAGTGCAGGTAGCCCCCTCTACCGGCAGGGTGTGGGCGTACCAGGTATAGCCGTACACATCCCAATAATTGTCCGGCCCGATGGTTAGCCCCATAAGAGCATAGTAGATACCTGAGAGGGTGTTATAAGCGAAGGGCCAGCCGGCGTAGGGGCCGGAGGGGATGCGGGCCTGGGTGCCCTGGAGGTCCGGGTGGCCAAAGTCCACACCGGTATCCACCACCGCCGCCACCACGCCCGTCCCGGTGTAGCCCTTGGTGTGGGCGGCCGAGGCGCCGTGGATATCGCGAACCTTGATCGTGGTGGGCGCAATGCCTCCCCTGGGAATGGCCGAGGGGCGATCCGGTTTCTCTATCTCCGGCCGCGTTGGGCGCATCTCCTGCAATTTCTGGCGCAGGAGGTCCTTACCGCCCTTCTGCAGGAGGGCCCGGATCTGCTCTCCGGTCAGCCTGGGGCGGGCCGGTTTGAACTCTTCCTCCCCCGGCGCCGGCACCGGCTGATAGGTCTCGGTGGAGATCACCGAAAGCACGCCGGGGATGCCCGCCAGTTTCTTGAGGTTGGAGTCCAAGACCTCGCCGACGGCCCAGCGGATGCCGTTGAGGGGTTTGGCATAGACTACCCGCTCCATCACGCTGTTGAGGTTGACCTCTTTGGTCATCAGGACGCTGACCAGGATGGGGCGGCCGCTGGGGCTTTTTGCCCGATCCCGCAGGTCTGGGGCCAGTTTCTGAAACGCGGCATCGGCGGAGGTTTCCACCTCAGGGGGGATTTCTGGCTTGGGCGGCGGGGGTTGCTGGGCCGGCGCAGCAGAGGAGACTTCGGGCCGCGCCGGTGCCGGTTGCGCGCTGACGGTCGCCGCGGCCATGCTGAGAATCATCGCCAGCACGACCAGTAGGCTGGACCAGCGCCAAGTGGTTCTACTTTCCATGGTTACCTCCTTGAGAGTTGCAGTGAGGGGATGATTCACGGTTTACGTTTCACTGATTGGAAGGGTAAAAAGTGAAATGTGAGGCGTGAAGCGCGTTGCGTATCCCGTCCAGTATCACCTCCTTTCGCGCGTTCGGGGCAGGAAAGAGGCGAGGGCCGAAGAGGCATCGCCCCTGCGGCCCTCGCTCGCGATTCCTATCCGGTATTGGTGGCTGGATACGCCCCTGCCCCCTGAGATGTCCCGTTGACTCGCGATGTGCACATAGATTGACCGAAAGAGGGGGAGATTATATGGTGATTCTATTATACCACGGGCTGGGAAAAAGTCAATCCATGATAAATTGCCAAAAATCCCATTCCGCATTCCAGTCGCCTGACCGTTTCCCAAAGGTGTCATCGCGCGCATTCCTTTGCCCGGGGGCCCGGTCCTTCGGGTCAGAAACTTACGGGCACGGGGGGCAAGCGCAAGATGAACCCTGTGCACCTCTGCCCCTGGAACTCACAATGACGCCTTGAAAGGCCCCAGGATTTGGCGCGGAGAACGTCGGGTAGCGAGTGCCGCGTTCGGGCTCCACGCCGTTTGGCACTCTCCAATCTCTGGAGTATAATAACCTAAACACGATTCTCGGACATTCACCATTGTCCAAAAGGAGGAACCGTGCCTGCTATAGAAATCCGACCCGGTATTTTCTGGATCGGCGTCAACGACCGGACGACCGACCTCTTTGAGGGGTACTGGCCCATCACCCAGGAAGGCGTCTCCTATAACGCCTATCTGGTCAACGGCGAGAAGAAGGCGCTCATTGACCTGGCGAAAGGGCTGAAGACCGACGAGTTCCTGGCCCAGATCGCCGACGTCACCGATCTGAGCCGGCTGGATTACATCGTCATCAACCATATGGAGCCTGACCACACAGGTATCCTCAGCATTCTGCGACAACTGGCCCCTCAGGCCGTCATCCTGGGGACGGCCAGGACAAAAGATATGGTGGCCGCTTTCTACCAGATCACCGAGAACGTGCGGGCCGTGGAAGACGGCGAGACGCTCCCGCTGGGCCCCCATGTCCTCCAGTTCTTCCACACCCCCTTCGTCCACTGGCCCGAGACGATGATGACCTATGAGACGACGCAGCGAGTGCTCTTCTCCTGCGACGGCTTCGGGGGCTACGGCGCGCTCCAGGGGGCCATTTTCGACGACCAGTATGCCGACCCCTCTTACTACGAGCGGGAGGCTCTCCGGTACTACGTCAACATCGTGGCCGTCTTCAGCCGTCCAGTGCTGCGGGCGCTGGAGAAACTGAGCGGGGTCCCGGTGGACGTGGTGGCCCCGTCCCACGGGCTGGTCTGGCGGCGGGACCCAGGGCGGATTATAGAACTGTACCGCCGATGGGCGAATTACGCCACCAGCGAGGGCGAACCGGCCGTGACGCTCCTCTATGGCTCTATGTACGGTAACACGGAGAAAGTGATGAACGCCGTAGCCCAGGGGGTCTCCCGGGCCGGGGTGCCGGTGGAAATCTACGATGTGGCCCGGACCCACATCAGTTACATCCTGCCAGCCCTCTGGGTGAACCGAGGGGTCATCGTGGGCGCGCCAACTTATGAGGGTGGACTCTTCCCGCCTATGGCCCACGCGCTGGACGTCGCCGTCCGCAAGCGCGTCCAGAACCGCAAGGCAGCCTACTTCGGGAGTTACGGCTGGAGCGGCGGCGGAGAGCAGGAGTTTCGCCGCATCGCCGAAACTTTAAAGTGGGAAGTCCTGGACTCCCTCGCCTTCCGGGGCGGCCCCACAGGGGAGGACCTGAAGCGGGCCGAGGCGTTCGGCGAAAACTTCGCCCGTCAGGTGGTGCAGAGTCCCGCCCGGTCGTAGTCCGGATGAGCGCTCGCGGCTCTCTGGGAGATAAAAACGTGCCCGGCACGTTCAGAAGTGCCGGGCCGATCCACTCTCGTTTCCGTCGGATCGCCCGGGTTCTGGTCGCCGCAGCGGGGGTGGTTCTGCTGGGGGCCGGCTGTGGGGGACTCATCCCTTCCCCTACACCGACGCCGTCTCCGATGCCCTCCCCCACCTTTTTCCCTACCCCCACTCCCACGCCCACGCCAACCCCACTGCCGCCCGTCTCCCTGACCGTCCGCTTTCCGGAGAGGGTCTCGGCATTGGAGGATGTGACCGTAGCCGTAGAACTGCCAGGGCTGGCTGAGCGGGACCCTCAGGCCCAGGTATGGGCGCAGGTTTTCCCCCCCGGCTCCCGGGAGCCGATCTGGGAATCGCCGCTGGAGCCGGACGAAGGCGGGATGTACGTCTCCCCCCAGCCCATCCATTTCCCGCTGGAGTCGGTCCCCGGCGACTGGCGGCTGTTCATTGAAGTTCAATCCGGTATTCCCATCCGGGGAGGACGCTGGTTCCGCTTCCAGCAGGAACCTCTCCCCTTCTGGGATTTGACGGGACAGGTGCCCGGGGAGGTCTATCTGCTGGTGCCGCAACCGTTCGCCCTGATCCGGCAGGAGGGAGACCGGGTCGCCGGAGGCCGGGTGTGGCAACGGGACGATGAGCGGATAGAGTTGTGGTGGGCCCCCGGCCCGGCGGAAGCGCTGACGCTGGACACTGCCCAGATGCTGGAGGAGGCCACGTTTCCCATCGGGGAGACTGTAGAGGTCATCTCGGTGGAGAGCATCACCCGGGGGAAACGACCGGGGTTTCTTTTCCGCGAACGGTGGTCCAACGGCTCAGCGGAGGCCCTGCTGCTTCAGGGCTCCAACCGGTATCTCTATCTCCTGCGCGTGCGCGTCTGGGGCCGTGAGGCGCCGACGCCGCTGTTGCGGGAAATCCAGGCCGCGATGACGGTGAAATAACTGCTGCGGGGGAAGTGAGGTTGGGTTGAGGAGCGGCGACCGGAGACTGCCACCACAAAACCCCCGATGCCCCTTTCCCCTGCTGCGAAGCGGTAGGAGAGAGGGGGATTCAGGAGGCAGAAGGACTCCCATGCCCAACCGGAGCAAGGGCAGCGCAAGAAGCCCCCACTGGTGCGACCACCCCATTCCCATATTGGTGTCGGAGATATGGGCAACGATTTCGCAGAACTGCAACGACAGGTGTCCATCTGGAAGGCACAGTTGGGGCCAGACCTGGTCATCCTGGGACATCACTACCAGCAGGATGAGGTCATCCAGTTTGCCGACTTTCGGGGAGATAGCCTGCAACTGGCGCGGGATGCGGTCCGCACCGACGCCCGCTTCATCGTCTTCTGCGGCGTCCATTTTATGGCCGAAACGGCAGCCATTCTGGCGAAGCCCGGACAGGTCGTGCTCATCCCCGATATGGAGGCTGGCTGTTTCCTGGCCGACCGGGCCGACCTACCGCTGGTAGAGATGGCCTGGCATTACCTGAGCCAGATACTGGACGTGGAACGGGAAGTCATGCCGGTCACCTACATCAACTCGGCGGCCGTCCTGAAGGCCTTTTGCGGACAGCACGGCGGAGCGGTCTGCACATCCGCCAACGCCGGGGCAGTCCTGGCCTGGGCGCTGAAAGAACGCCCCCGCGTCCTCTTCTTCCCCGACCAGCACCTGGGGCGCAACACTGCGCGGCGGATGGGCATCCCGCCGGAAGACCTCCTGCTCTGGGATCCCCGCCGTCCCCTGGGCGGCCATCCTTATGAGCGCGTCCGGCGGGCCCGACTCTTCCTCTGGCCCGGTTGGTGCTACGTCCACACCCGCTTCCGGCCCGAGCACGTCCGGGCATGGCGGGAACGGGACCCGCAGATACGGATTCTGGTCCATCCCGAATGCACCGAAGAGGTGGTGGCTCTGGCGGATGAGGTCGGCTCCACCTCTTATATTATCCGCCGGGTGGAGGAATCGCCGCCGGGGACAAAGTGGGCCATCGGAACGGAGTTCAACCTGGTCCATCGCCTGGCCCAGCAGCATCCGGAGCAGTTCATCGTCTCCCTCTCCGATGAGCCCCACTATTGCCGGACGATGAACCTCATCACGCTGGAGAAACTGGCCCGGGTGCTGGAGGGGCTGGTGAATGGGGAACTGGTCAACCCGGTGGTCGTTCCGCCGGAGGTCGCCGAACCAGCACGCCGGGCGCTGGAGCGGATGTTGGAGATAAAATGAGTTTATAGGGAGGTAGAGATGTGCGGTATCGTGGGCTACATCGGCGCGCGAAAGGCCACTCCCATCATCTTGGAAGGACTGAAACGGCTGGAGTATCGGGGATATGATTCGGCAGGACTGGCCGTCCTTCAGTCCGACGGGAGCATCGGGGTCCGGCGAGAGGCCGGAAAAATCGCGGCGCTGATAGAAAAAGTGCAGGCGGCACCGGTGGACGGCTCCATCGGCATCGGCCACACCCGCTGGGCTACCCATGGCCCGCCCTGTGAGCGCAACGCCCATCCCCATCTGGGCCCGGCAGGAGATGTAGCCGTCGTCCATAACGGCATCATAGAGAACTACCGCGCCCTGCGGGAGGAACTGGAGGCCGAAGGCCACCGCTTCGTCTCCGACACCGACACCGAGATTGTTGTCCACCTGGTGGAGGGCTACCTGGCGGGCGGGGCCTCTCTGGAAGATGCCGTGCGTCAGGCCCTCTCCCAGGTGAGGGGAGCCAACGCCTTCGTCTTCCTCAGCCGCCGCTATCCGGACCGCATCCTGGCTGTTCGGTTGGGCAACGCCGGGGGTATCGCCATCGGCCTGGGCGACGGGGAGAACTTCGTCGCCTCCGACATCCCTGCCATCCTGGACCATACCCGACGGATGGTCTTCCTGGAAGACCGCCAGATGGCCATTGTGACCCGCGACTCCGTCCGCGTGGAGACGCTGGACGGACGCCCCGTCCATCTCTCCCCCCACATCATCCCCTGGGACCCGGTCTCGGCGGCCAAAGAGCCGTACCGCCACTTTATGCAAAAAGAAATCTATGAGCAGGCCCGCTCCATCACCGATACCCTGCGTGGCCGGGCCGACTTTGAGGCCGGACGGGTGCGGCTGGAAGGATTGACGCTGACTCCGGAGGAAGCCTGCCGTCTGGAGCGCCTCGTCATCGTCGCCTGCGGCACCTCCGCCTATGCTGGACTGGTGGGGAAGTTTATGCTGGAGACGCTGGCCCGCATTCCGGTAGAAGTGGATTACGGTTCGGAGTTCCGCTACCGGGACCCGCTCCTGAACGACCGGACGGCGGTTCTGGCCATCACCCAGAGCGGAGAGACAGTGGACACCCTCGCGGCAATGGATGAGGCCCGCCGCAAGGGCGCCCGTCTCTGGTCTATTGTCAACGTTATCGGCAGTCAGGCCCACCGCATCGCCGACGGCCACATCCTGATGCATGCTGGGCCGGAAATCGGCGTCGCCTCCACCAAAGCCTTTACCGCCAGTCTGGTGGACCTCTACCTGCTGGGCTGCTATCTGGGGGAACTGCGGGGGGTGCTGACCGGCGAGGACCTGCGGCAGCGGATGGAGGATCTGGCCCGCCTGCCCGACCTTGTCGGACGGGTGCTCCAGCACGGGGATGAGTACACCCAACTGGCCCAGATTTACTACGACCGGGAGCATTTTCTGTACCTCGGGCGGGGGATCAACTATCCGGTGGCGCTGGAGGGGGCGCTGAAACTCAAAGAGATTTCGTACATCCACGCGGAGGGATACCCCGCTGGGGAGATGAAACATGGGCCTATTGCCCTGATTGACGAACGGATGCCCGTTGTCGCTATTGCCGTGCGGGATTCCGTATATGATAAAATGATTAGCCAGATAGAGCAGGTGAAGGCGCGCGGTGGCCGAGTCATTGCGCTGGCAACGGAGGGGGATACCGAAATCGGCCTCAAGGCCGACCACATCCTGACCGTCCCACCCACACCGCCGCTGCTGGCGCCGGTGGTGAATGTCATCCCGATGCAGTTGCTGGCCTACCATATGGCAGTGCGGCGAGGCTGCGACGTGGACCAGCCTCGCAACCTGGCCAAGTCGGTGACGGTAGAGTAGGAAGCCTCCGGTTGACAAAAGGCCCAAAACGGGTATAATAAAAACAACATCCTAACGGGTATAGCCCGTCGCAAAGACGACGAACGGGAGGAGTAGGTCGGGACGGCCCTGGCGAACCGGCCTGTAGCGCAGGTGGTCAGCCTGGGCGGCAGGCCGGGCAGAGAAAGGGGTCACCGGCTGCAAGCCCCTGCAGCGCCGCCGACCGAAGGTCGCCCGGGAGTCGGGAGGCCGAACCGGCCCCTCTGGCGCAATGGCAGCGCAACCCTTGCGGTTGCCCGACCCTTACGGTCGCCGTAGTAGGTCTCCCCGGGATTCGCCCGTTACAGCGGAGGCCCTTGGCTGCCTACGGCGGACGAGGGCACTGAGCGCGCCGACCCAACCGGCGAACCAGGGTGGTACCGCGGAATCGCCCCTTCCGTCCCTGGACGGAAGGGGTGTTTTGTTTTCTGAACGGATCAAAAACGGGGTACGCACATCAGAAGGGAGGAACCTATGGCCTGGTGGGAGACCTTCTTTGACGACCGGTATCTGCGCATCTACGGCCCGTTGACCTCGCCCGAGGCGACCCAACAACAGGTGGAGGGCATCATCTCCTACCTGGGCCTCCAACCGGGTGACTCGGTGCTGGACCTGGCCTGCGGCTACGGTCGCATCGCCATCCCCCTGGCCCAGCGGGGCCTTCGGGTGACCGGCCTGGATCTCAGCGAGGTCCTGCTGGGGCAGGCCCGCGCGGCTGAGCGAGAAGCCGAGGTCCAGATTCGCTGGCACCGGGGCGATATGCGGGAAGTTCCCTGGGTTGAGGAGTTTGACGCCGTTATCAGCATCTTCACTTCCTTTGGCTTCTTCGCCGACGACCGGGAGAACCTGCGCGTCCTGGAAGGGGTCCGGCGCGCCCTCAAGCCCGGCGGTCTCCTGCTGATAGACGTCATGAACCGGGACTGGCGGGTCCGGATGGACATTCAACGCCACTGGTTTGAGGCGGGCGAACTGATTGTCCTGGCGGAGCCCTGGCTGGATCCAGTGGCGGGCCGTACCGGGGAGACCTGGCGCTGGTTGGAGGGCGGTGAGTGGCAGAGTATGGAATTTGATGTCCGCATCTACACCGCCACCGAACTGAAGGCTATGATAGAGGCCGTCGGCCTCCACTGGGTGACGGTGTACGGCGGGTGGAGCGGGGAAGCGCTCAGCCCGCTGGCCCGTCGCATCGTCGCTATCGCCCGTCGGAACGCCTGACGCCCGGGCATAGGTGTGATCCATCCCGCCACCATAGTGGCATAATGGGCCTATCGGAGGCCGGAAATGGAGACGGTGAAGCAGTTGAGCGAACGTAAAGGAGGAGAACTATGACCGAACGCCTGGCCAGAATCTACAACCCTGCCGAAATTGAGGAACGGCTCTATCGTTGGTGGGAGGAGCAGGGCTTCTTCCGCCCCGAGACTCTCGTCCAGAAGGGGCTGGTCTCTCCCAACAGCCCCCGCTTCTGCATCACCATGCCCCCGCCCAACGTCACCGGCGTCCTCCATCTGGGCCACGCCATGACCGCCGCCGTGGAGGACCTCCAGACCCGCTACTACCGTATGCGCGGGTACGACACCCTCTTCCTCCCCGGCACCGACCACGCGGGCATCGCTACCCAGAACGTCGTAGAGCGGGACCTGCGCAAAGAAGGCCTCACCCGCCACGACCTGGGCCGGGAAAACTTCATCCAGCGGTGCTGGGACTGGGCCCAGAAGCACCGCGCCATTATTACCCAGCAACACAAGCGGCTGGGTGTCTCCTGCGACTGGAACCGGGAGCGCTTCACCCTGGACCCGGACCTCTCCCGAGCCGTCCGCACCGCCTTTGTCCGTCTCTATAAAAAAGGACTCATCTATCGCGGCAAGTATATGGTGAACTGGTGCCCCCGCTGCACCAGTGCCATCTCCGACCTGGAGAACATCTACCGCGAAGTGTCGGGCCACCTCTGGACGGTCCGGTATCCGGTGGTGGACGACGCCTGGGAGGGCCCTCAGGCCGAATGGGGAAGCGGGCGCTGGGCCGAAGGGGCCACCCAATTCATCACCGTCGCTACCACCCGCCCGGAGACCATCCTGGGCGACACCGCCGTCGCCGTCCACCCGGACGACGATCGGTACCGGGAACTGGTCGGGAAGACGGCGGTCCTCCCAGCCCTGAACCGCCGCATCCCTATCATTGCCGATGAGGCCGTGGATCCGACCTTTGGGACGGGCGCGGTCAAAGTGACTCCGGCCCACGACCCCACCGACTACGAAATCGGCCTCCGTCACGGTCTGGAACCGATCAACGTCCTCACCGAGACGGCGCAGGTCAACGAGAACGGTGGCCCTTACCAGGGACTGGACCGCTTTGAGTGTCGCCGCCGCATCGTGGACGATCTGGATCGGGAGGGACTGCTGGTGAAGACCGAACCCTACGCCCACTCCATCGGCCACTGCCAGCGTTGTGACACCGTCACCGAACCCTATCTTTCCGTCCAGTGGTTCGTGCGCATGAAGCCCCTGGCCGAGGCCGCCATCCAGGTTGTCCGCGACGGGCGGATGGGCATCGTCCCGCAACGGTTTGAGAAAATCTACTTCCAGTGGCTGGAGAACATCCGCGATTGGTGCATCAGTCGCCAACTCTGGTGGGGCCACCGCATCCCCGTCTGGTATTGCGACGACTGCGGGGGCCAGACCTGCGAACTGGAAGACCCGACGACTTGCGCGCACTGTGGCAGTCCCAACATCCATCAGGACGAGGACGTGCTGGATACCTGGTTCTCCTCCGGCCTCTGGCCCTTCTCCACCCTGGGCTGGCCCGAGGAGACGCCGGACTTTCGCCGCTACTACCCCACCGACATGCGGGAGACCGGTTACGACATCCTCTTCTTCTGGGTAGCCCGAGAGGTGATGCTGGGGTTGGAGATGACGGGACAGGCCCCGTACGCCACCGTCTACCTGCACGGCCTGATCCGGGACCAGCACGGGCGGAAAATCTCCAAGTCCATGCCCGACGCGGACAGGTACGACCCGCTCAATATCATCCGGGACTACGGCGCGGACGCGCTCCGCTACACGTTGTTGACCTCCTCCACGCCAGGCAACGATATGAACCTGGACCCGCGCCGGATTGAAGGGGCACGTAACTTTGCCAACAAAATCTGGCAGGCCACCCGCTACGTCCTTTCTGTGTGCGACCAGTGGCCGGGAGACCTCCCAGACCTTCGGGAGTTGAGCCTGGGGCGGCCGGAGCGGTGGATTCTGAGCCGTCTGGCCCGCCTCATTGCCGATGTGAACCGTCTGATGGAGGAGTATCAGTACGGCGAAGCGGGCCGCCAGATCAACGACTTCCTCTGGAGCGAGTTCTGCGACTGGTATCTGGAGATTTCCAAGATTTCTGTCTACGCGCCGGATGCTACGCTGCAGTCCACCGCCCCTGCGCGCCGGGTGCTGCTGACGGTGCTGGATCAGGCGCTGCGGCTGCTCCATCCGTTCATGCCGTTTGTGACCGAGGCGCTGTGGCAGGCGTTGCCCGTCCCCAAAGAGACGGAGTCCCTGATGCTGGCCCGCTGGCCCGAAAAGCCCCTCTGGCCAGTGGACGAGGCGGCGGAGGAGGAGATGGGATTGCTGATGGACCTGATCCGGGGCATCCGCAACATCCGGGCGGAATATAGCGTGGAGCCGGGGAAGCGGATTCCGGCCCTCTTCGCCGCCGGAGAGTGGGCGGGCCTCCTGCGCCAGGAGCAGGCCATGCTCTGCACGCTGGCGAAACTGGACCCGGAGGGGTTGACGGTGGCGGAGGCGATGGACGCGCCGGCTCAGACGGCGACAGTGGTAGTGGGCGATGTGGCCGCGTATCTGCCGCTGGCAGGGCTGGTGGACCTGAAGGCGGAGCGGGCGCGGCTGGAGAAGGAACTGGCGGAGGTGACGGTGCGCATTGCCCGCAGCGAGGCACTGCTGGCGGGGGAGTTTGCCCAGAAGGCCCCGGCGGCTGTCGTGGAGCGGGAGCGGGAGAAACTGATGGACCTGCGAGCGGCCCGCCAGCAACTGGAGGAGCGGCTGGCCCGGTTAGGGTAGATGCGGGGTGGGGCGGCGGCCTCCGGTCGCCGCCCCTTCCCTCACCCTTGATTTGACAAAATTCTTCTCCGCTGGTAGAATACAGCCCGCATGGCCCGTTCGTCTAGTGGACCAGGACGCTGGCCTCTCAAGCCGGAAACAGGGGTTCGAATCCCCTACGGGCCACAGGGTAGCGCAAGGTCAATCTTGCGCTACTTTCTTTATCCGCCATCGCCGCATCCCCCAGCCGATGAGCACCCCCAGCGGCGCCACTATCACTCCCAGAAGCCCCGTCGGCACCATCTGCAGGAGATCCATATAGTACTTGAACCCCAGTTTCAGGTCCGGGAGGGCCCAGGAAAATCGGATGTTATAGAGCCAGTAGAACAGGTCCACCTGAAGGAGCAGGATGTAGCCCACAAAGAAAGAGAACGTCGTCATCCGCTCCAGGGCCTGTAGCGGGGGCTTCTTCCAGGAGACCAGAGCCAGGGCCAGTCCTGCCACCGCAAAGGAGATCGCCGCATCCAGCAGGCGCTCGTTGAAGAAGGCCTCAATCTGGGCTTCGGAGTTGAAGGCCGAGAGGGACCAGTGGTACCCTCGCCCGAAGAAGAGGGCGTTGTAGAAGACGAAGTACAGCAGGGCAAAGCCCAGCGGGAGCAGCAATTGGCGCCACCGCCGCCGGAAGAGGAGCAGGTAGGAAAGAGGGACCAGCGCGATGCCCAACGCGATGGGCAACCGCAGGAGCCGTTCCCGCCAGAAGCGCTTCGCCCGCGCGGCCTGGGCCCGCGCCGTAATCTCTTCCCACATACTGCTCAAGACCCCCTCTTCCCCCCGGGCCAGCCGCTCCCGGTACCTGGTCAACACCTCCCCGGCGAATGGCCTGACTCCCAGGGTCTGAGCGTAGGCGTCGTAGAGCCCCACCAGTTGTAGGCCCGCATTCACCCCGATCCGTCCCTTCGCGTCGGCGGAGGCTTCTATCATCTCCACCAGCGGGCGGCCCTGGGCGTGGACGGGGATCGGGAGGCCCAGCAGGGCGGCAATGGTGGGAGCGATGTCTACCTGGAGCCGCTCCGGATAGGCCCCCTGGCGGACGGACTTCCCCACCATCACCAGCGGGACGTGCAGAACCGACCACTCCCAGCCCCCGTGTCCGCCGATGTCCACGTGCCCGTGGTCGGCTGTGATGATCAGCACGTCCTGTTCCCAGTCCAGATTTTCAGCCAGACGGCCGATGTAATCATCCACCTGCTGGACTTCATCCAGGTATTGGGAACTGGTACCGCCGAACTGGTGGGCCAGTGCGTCCGTGCCGCCGAAGTAGACGAGGATCAGGCCTTCGCGGTACTTCTCCAGCGCGGCGGTCGCCTGACGGAAACTCTCGGTATCCATCTCGGCCCATTCTTCCGGTGGCGCGCCCTCTTCTTCCGGACCCTCCACAGCGATCCAATCGGTAAAATGGGAGCCGTCGAGTTTCCGCCATCCCTGCCCTCCGACGACGACCGCGGGCAGGCCGGCGTCCCGCGCCGCCTTGAAGATGGTATCCACCTGGACTTCCCCCTCGTACCAGTTGGTGGTCACCCCGCTCATTTCCTGCCAGGTACCCGAGGCGATGACTGTCCAGGACGGGTAGGATAGCGAAGGCTGTCCTGTCCGGACGGAGAGGTCAGCACCCCGTTGGCGGAGTTCGTTCAGGCGGGACATATTCCGGGAGGCGTCCAGCCGCAGGCCGTCCACCAGGACCAGGATGACCCGTCGGGCCAGAGGTTCGGCCGCGCTCCCCCGGGGCAGGTTGGTCAGGTAGGGGGTCTGGTACTCCACCACCGAATCCCACCCGATCATAGCCACGTTCTGGGCCTGGTAGCCGATGGCGGCCAGGATGAGGAGGACCAGAACCAGCAGCAGGATTTTTCCTATACGAGCCATATCGCACCTCCGATTTGTGGCGCGGGATTTTGCGGCTGAGCAATTCACTCCGGCAATAGCCGGCGGAGGATTTGCCCCTCCCCGCGTCGCAAAGCGACGAACGGAGAGGGGTCAGAGGAGAGGCACAAACCCCGCAGCCTGAAGATGGGTTGCCGGGATGATTTGTCAATTGTTCAAGGAAGGCGGCAGTCGCCTGATAAATTTTCAACTGGCAAGTTTACGGCTCAGTTTCTCCAGCATATCCGCCACCATCGTCGGGAGGTCATATTGGGGCGACCAACCCCACTCCTCCCGCGCGGCGCTGTCGTCCACCGTGCGGGGCCAGGAATCGGCGATTTGCTGGCGGAAATCCGGCTGGTATTCACAGACGAAGTCGGGGATGTGCTTCTTAATCTCGGCGGCCAGTTCCCCGGCGGAGAAACTGAGGCCCGCCAGGTTGAAGTCGGTATGGTGCTTGAGGCGGGCGAAGTCGGCCTCCATCAGCATCAGCGTTGCCCGGATGCAATCGGGCATGTACATCATCGGCAGGACGGTGTCCTCCCGGACGAAGCAGGTGTACCGTTTGTGCTGGATGGCTGCGTAGAAGATTTCCACTGCGTAATCGGTGGTGCCGCCACCGGGCAGAGTTTCGCTGCTGATAATACCCGGATAGCGGACACCCCGCACATCCAGCCCGAAGCGGCGGACGTAGTAGTTGCCCAGCAGTTCGCCTGTCACTTTGGTCAGGCCGTACATCGTCGTCGGGCGGAGGACCGCCTCCTGGGGAGCCGGGTCGCGAGGGGTTTCCGGCCCGAAGACGGCGATGGAACTGGGGACGAAGACCCGCACCATCTGGTGCTCCTGGGCGACCTCCAGAACGTTGTAGAGGCCATTGATGTTGACGTCCCAGGCCAGTGGAGGGTTCTGCTCGCCGGTAGCAGAGAGGATGGCGGCCAAATGGTAGATGGTGTCTACGTTATACTTGCGGACAATGGCCTCCAGTTGCTCTCGCTGGGTCACGTCCAGGAACTCAAAAGGCCCAGAGTCACAGAGGCCCGGTTTCTGAGGGGGACGAAGGTCCGTGGCGATGACGTTTTCTCCGCCATATTTTTCTCGCAGTGCCAGAGTCAGTTCGGAGCCAATCTGCCCACAGGCCCCAGTGACCAGAACACGCTTCATCTCGCGGTGGTTGGACATGGGGAGTCTCCTTGATCCTTCAGTCGCAAGTCGCAGGGTTGCAGGTTGTGATATCAGGGTGTGAGATACAGGTCACGGGACGTAGAATGAGGTGCGCCTCGCCTGCAAGGTGCAGATGGCAGGGTTACGGTTCCCAGACGTGTTGGACCTGAATCCCTTCTTTCTGGAGGGCCTGCAGAAGGGCTTCCCGGTCCACCCGCTCCACGCGAAGGGCGATAACCCGGTCTTCGGGCCGTTTACCCCAGAAGGTGCCCAGGGAGTGGATATTGCCGCCCAGCGCAGCGATGCAATCCACCACCCGCGCCAGGCTACCCACCCGCTCCGGGATGACAACGGTAATGCGCAGGCTGGGGTGTCCTCCGCCCAGTCCCTCTACAAAGACCCGGAAGATGTCCGTATCGCTGATGATGCCCACCAGTTGGTCGTTCTCCAGGACGGGCAGGCAGCCGATGCGGTGCCGGATCATCACCTGGGCCGCCTCCTCTATAGGCAAGTCCGGGGAGACCGTGACGACATCCCGGTGCATGACCTGTCCCACGGTCATCCGGGCTAGCAGATACTGAATCTCAAAATTGCTGAGGGACATCTCAGGTTTGGGGGAAGCGTAGACCAGGTCCTTCTCCGTAGTGATGCCGACCAGTTTGCCATTCTCGTCCACCACTGGTAGGTGGCGGAACCGCCTCTGGCGGATCAGGTCCAGCGCATCCTTCACAGAGGTGTCCGGAGTTACGGTGGTCGGGTTGGGGGTCATCCGGTCACGAACCAGCATAGAAGACCTCCTTCTAGAAAAATTAAGGTGGCGGTCATACCGAGGTGACCGTCACCTGGAATTACCCCGGGGGCCAGCGCAAGGGGCGACCGCCCAGGAGGTGAAGATGCAGATGGAAGACGGACTGACCCGAAAGGGGGCCACTGTTCACCACCAGGCGGTAGCCGTCGGTGACCTTCAGGTCTTCTGCCAGTTTCCGGGCTACCACCATCATTTTGCCCAGCAGGGGCGCGTCCTCCAGTTCTGCCTGGGCGATGCCGATGATGTGCCGGTTGGGGATGATGAGGACGTGGACCGGCGCCTGGGGACGCGCGTCGTGGAAGGCGGTCACTTCGTCGTCCTGGTAGATGATCCGGGCCGGGGCCTCCCGGCGGACGATGCGGCAGAAGATGCAATCCACCATTATAGTCGCTCCGTGGAGATATTCGGGGTTCCCCGGTGAGGGGCCAACAGCGCCAGAAGAGCATGAGCGAGATGGGTGACCTCCCTGGCATCCTCTTTCATAAGGCGGGCACCTGGGCGATAGTGGGCTTCGTTCCTTTGCTGTAACGCCCGGTTCAGTTGGCGGCCCAACTCTGCATCCACTTTTCCTGTTTTCCCACAATATCGGAATCCGGGCCCGCCGTGCCTTCCGCGTGGCTTCCGAAGAGGTGATGGGCGCAATTTTATCCCCGCCCTTGTCCGAGAGCAAGTGGCTTTGAGATGAGCCAGGAGGTCCGGCAGGTTGCGCTTGTCCATTATGAACCGCCCTGTATTATATCACTTCTCCGGTCAAAAAGCCATTGTCCTCCTTCAGCAGGCGCGTGCGGGTGATGCAGTTGTACAAGTCGTCCGGGCTGGTGGTAACCACTTGAAGGTAATTGTCGGTCAGGCCGTGCCAGAGGCCATCCCGCCGACGGCGCTCCCAGAGCACCTCCATCTCCCGGCCCAAAAACCGTCGCCGATAGCGGGTCGCCAGCCGCTCCCCCAGTTCCCGCATCCGGGCCGCCCGCTCCCGCACCACTGGTTCGGGGACCTGTCCCTCCATCCGGGCGGCGGGGGTGCCCGGCCGGGGGGAGAAGGGGAAGACATGCAGGCGGGCGAAGGCCATCCGCTCCACAAAGGCCAGGCTTTCGGCAAACTCCGCCTCGTCTTCCCCGGGGAAGCCGACGATGATATCGGTGGTGATGGCCATCTCCGGGACGGCGGCGCGAATCCGCTCCACCAGACGGGCGTATTCGGCGGGGGTCATCCGGCGGCCCATCCGCCGCAACGTCGCTGCACAGCCAGATTGCAGGGGCAGGTGGAGTTGGCGACAGAGGCGAGGGTCAGGCCAGAGGCTCAGAAGGGATTCATCCACGTCCCAGGGCTCCACTGAGGAGAGGCGCAAACGGGGCAGGTCGGTCTGATCCAGGATAGATCGGACCAGGCCCGCCAGTCCGTCCTTCAGCCCCAGGTCTTGGCCGTAGGCACCGATGTTGACGCCGGTCAGGACGGCTTCCTGGTGGCCCTCCCGGACCCGCGCTGCGATTTCCGTCACTACCTCCTCCGGCGGGCGGCTGCGGACCGGGCCGCGCAGGATGTGGACGATGCAGTAGGTGCAGGCGTTGTTGCAGCCGTCCTGGATTTTGACGAAGGCGCGGGTCCTCATCCTGCCCTCAACGGCTTCGCCGCTACCTCCATCCCTTTCCTGGCCTTTAGTCGGGAGGGGAGAGGGAGCGGTCGGAAGGGCCGGGGGAGGGGTGGGGAGGATCCGCTCTGCCGTCCGGTCTTTCTCCTCGTTGGGGATGACCCAGGCGACGTTGGGAAAGGAGGCCAGTTCCTCCGGCCGCAGCGTGGCCGCGCAGCCCAGGACGGCGATGCGGGCCCGGGGATTGGCCCGCGCCAGGGCTCGCAGCAGATGGCGGGTCTTCCGTTCCGCCTCGGCGGTGACGGCGCAGGTGTTGACCACGCAAATGTCCGCCCGAGCGGGGTCATCTACCACCTGGTGGCCCATCCCGGCCAACTGGCGGGCCAGTGCCTCCAGTTCGCTCTGATTCAGCCGACAGCCCAGACTGTGCAGGTAGAATGTAGCCACAGCGCGGGTTACGACCTACCGATCCTCCGGCCAGGCGATGAGGATGGCGGTGACACTGGCGCCCTCCGGCAGAACAGGGCCAGGGGGGACGCGCAACAGGGCATTGGCCCCCAGCATAGAGAGCAGGCGGCTGCTGGCCTGGGCGCCCGTCGTCCGGGCCCACCATTGGTTTCCCTCCTGTTCCACCACCGCACGCACGAACTCCGTCCGCACCGGGTCAGGCCGGACCGGATGCCGCAATAAGACCGGCCTCTCGGGCCGCCGCAGTCGGGTATGTCCGGCCATCCGCCGCAGCGCCGGTCGGACGTACAATTCAAAGGAGACCAGCGCGGAGACGGGGTTGCCCGGCAGGGCAAAACAGGGCTTGCCCCGGATAGTGGCGAAGGTCAAGGGCTTGCCCGGCTTCTGTCGTACCCGGTTGAAGTGGACGGTGCCCAGTTCGGCCAGGAGTGGCCCGATGTGGTCCCGGTCCCCCTCGGAGACCCCGCCGGAGGTGATAAGGACGTCGGCCTGATCCAGGGCCAACTCCATTTTCTTCCGCAACATTTCGGGCTGGTCGGGGACAATCCCCAGCGAAATGGGCTCCCCTCCCGCTCCCCGGATGGCCGCCATCAGCGCGTAGCGGTTGCTATCCCGGATTTGGGCTGGGCCGGGGGTCTCCCAGGGTTCTACCACTTCGTCGCCGGTGGAGAGAACCGCCACGCGCGGGGAGGGGTAAGCCCACACCTCAGACTGTCCCACGGTCGCCAGCAGCCCTATTTCCCCCGGTCCCAACACTGTCCCCGCTGCCAGCACCAACTCCCCGGCGGCCAGGTCGGAGCCTGCCGGACGGATGTTCTCGCCAGAGCGGACAGCGCGGGTGAGGCGGACAAACTCTCCCTCCACCACACTGTCTTCTATCATCACTACAGCATCAGCCCCAGGAGGGATGGGGGCGCCCGTCATCACCCGGGCGGCAGTGCCCGGGACGACGGTGACGGTGGGCATCTCCCCGGCCCAACCCTCCCTGTCCAGAATCCGCCGCCGGGGGGATTCGTCCTCCGCCACAACGGCCCAGCCGTCCACAGTGGACGCCGCGAAGGGCGGATGGTCGGCGTCGGCGCGGACGTCCTCCGCCAGCACCCGCCCGGTGACCTCATTCAGTGCGAACCGACGGGGCGGCAGGGGCGCCACCTCTGCCATTATTCGCTCCCAGGCTTCCTCAGGCGCAATCATCATACTGCTCCGTGGTGCGTTAGTCCCCTTCCAGCAGTCGCCGGGTTGCTGCCACCAGTCCGAAGCAGCCGGTCAGCATCATATCGCCGTAGGGCGCGGCGAAGTGGTACCCCAGACCGGCGGCCAGATGGCGCTGCGGGCCGGTCACAGCGACGAAGCGGAAGCCGCCGTCGGGGGCATAATCCGGGCCCACGTAGGCGCCGTGGCCGTTGTCCTCGTAGACCTCTTCGTCGGTCAGCGTACCCGCGCGAAGGCGGTCCACCAGATACTGGAGTTTCTCCGTCGTTATCAGGACAGTGTGGTGCTCAAAGAGGCCCAGGATACGGCCGGCCCGCAGGAGGACGGCCACGGTATGCTGGTTGCCCACGTTGACGGCGATCAGGCCTTCTTCGTGGTGGGCCGCTGCCACCGGGTCCTCCAGGATGCCCCAGAGCGCGGCCGGGCCGGTATCCATCAGCACCGCCCCGGGGACATCCCGCTGCACCGCCTGCATGCGGGTATACGGGGCGGGAATTTCCCGGTAGGCCAGCCGGATCATCTCCCCGCCGCTTTGGACGAATTCCCGCCACAGGTGGAGGCGGAACCGGCGGTTGGAGCCCTCCAGGCATTCCCCGTGGTCCTGCACTGCCACTGCGACGGTCTCCGGGAGGGAGACGCCGAAGGGGGCCAGTGCGTCTGCGAGAACCCTCAGGTCCACATCCCGCGTCCGCAGGGTGACCAGGCCAGGCAGGTCTGGTGGTTCGTCGGTGATGATGTACCCCAGTTGCCGCACTTCTTCCCGGTTGTCCCGCACCGTCAGCGCGGCGCGGGGGGTGATATAGACAGGGTATCCAGCCCGGATATGTCGTTTCATAGCGCTGACGACGGGCCCTCCGCCCATCAGGTTGCCCGTCAGAAAGAGGGGGCGTCCCTCCCAGGTGGCCTGCTGCACCTGACGGGCCAGCACCGTTGTCCACGACGGCAACACCAGTTTGACGTTGTTCTCCATCGGCTGCCCCGCTTCCCAGATGAGAATGTCCTGAGTGCCGGCGCCGACGTCAATCGCCAGAATTCGGTCCATATTTCTTTGATCCTCCCTTACCTTCATCTCTCATCTCACTGCTTCTCAATCACAATTTCCCAGGACCCCTGCTGGCCATCGGGGCAGGAGGGGAGAGCCAGACCGGATATGACCGGCGCGTTGGGCTCTTCTACGCTCAGGGCATAGAAGACGCCCGGCTGGAGTTGGAAATCGGCGTAGCCGGGACTCATCCAGGGGCGCAGACCGGTGACGGCGCGGTCGGCCCCGTCGGCCCAGAGAAGCCAGAGCACCACCCCTTCCAGGGGCCGGGGTCCCGCCGGGGTGGGCGTCGGTCGGCGGGGGGATGGGGTGACTGTCGGCTCTGGCGGCGGTGGTGCCTGTACCCACACGCGCAATTGCCCCGGTGTTCCCTCGCAGGCCAGGTTCTGCGCAATGACCCGGTACGGGGAGGGAATCGGCGTTATAACGGGAAAGTAGGAAGCCGTGGCTGTGGGTGTCGGGGCCGGGGGCGTCGGCGAGACCAGTAAGGCAGGAGAGGTCGGTATCGGGGTCGGAAGGAGGCCCCCTGAGGGCGTCTCAGAAGTCTCCAGATACACCTGCATCGCCGGGGTGTAGACGCCCAGGTGCTGGGCCAACTGGCTCAGGCGCCGCATAGTCGGCGCGGGTTGACCGTGAGCCGCGTATGCCTCTATCATAGCGGCCAGAGCGTCTTGGATATCCTGTTTGCGCAGCCCCTTTAACCGGGCCAGGGCCCGGTCCATATCCCCGTCGGCGACGTACCCCAGCGCGGCCAGCCGGATCCATTCATGCCGGTAGTCACTGCGGAGCAGGGGCGGGGTCGTGTTGTAGAGTTGGACGGGGTCAATCAGCCAGGCGTAGACCAACCCCAGCACCAGGCCGAGGAGGACGCCGAGGGACAGAGCGAAGAAACGGGCCTGAGAGGTCACGGCGTCCCTCCCAGATAGGGCTCCATCGCTGGAGTGGTGACTCCCAGCGCTTCAGCCAACTGCACCAGCATCAAGATGTCGTTGGGACGGCCGTGCTGGGCAATAAGGGTCTCGGTCAGTTCCACCAAGGGGCGGGTGGGTTGCTCAGGGTCCAACCGGGTCAGCCGCTCCCGGGCTGCATCGGGGTGCCCCTCCACCCGGTACGCGGCGGCGACCATCAGAATGTAGTCGTTCCGGTAATCCTGCCGCAACTGGGCGGGGGCGGTGTTGGTGTATTGGACTGGCCAGAGGACCCAGCCAATCAGGAGTCCCAGGGCGACGCCCAGGACCAGACCCACCAGTCCCAGGAGAAGCAGGTTTCGCATGGAAGCCTCTCACAAACGTAGGACAACTCCACAGGAGTTGTCCTACCCAGTGCCGGAGGTGGGAGTCGAACCCACATGGGCTAGGCCCACACGATTTTGAGTCGCGCGCGTCTGCCTGTTCCGCCACTCCGGCCTGTCTTAAGTATAACGGCAAACCGGCTTTTCGTCAAATTGCCCTTTCGTCCTGCCCGAGGACCTCCAGCGGGTCGCCCACGGCGACCTCGCCGCCCTCCAGGACGCGGGCGAAAATCCCTTCCCGGGGCATCACGCAATCCCCCACAGCCCGGAAGACGGCGCATTTGGTGTGGCAGAGTTTGCCGATCTGGGTGACCTCCACCAGGGTCTTCCCAATGCGCATACGAGTGCCCACCGGCAGGGTATGGAGTTCTATCCCCTGGGTGGTGATGTTTTCGGCGAAACTTCCCTCCCGGACGTCCAGCCCGTGCTGGCGCATCCGCTCAATGGATTCCCAGGCCAGCAGGGAGACCTGACGGTGCCAGGGGCCCGCATGGGCGTCCCCTTCCACGCCCCAATCCGGGCGCAGAACCGCCCGTCCTACGTTCTGCTTGGAAGTCCCCTTCTTCTCGCTGATGCAGATGGCGACAACGGTGCCTCGCATACGGTTTCACTCCAGGACAATCTCTCCACTCTTTCCCCCGCTCTTGCGCAGGAGGCGGATGTTCTGGATGCGCATCCCCCGATCTATCGCTTTGCACATATCGTACACTGTGAGGGCGGCGACGACGACGGCGGTGAGCGCTTCCATCTCCACGCCGGTGGCCCCGGTACAGCGGACACGCGCGGTGATGCCCACCACCGACCGCTCTTCATCAAACGAGAAATCCACCTCCACGGCGGTGATGGGGAGGAGGTGGCAGAGGGGAATGAGTTCAGGGGTCCGCTTGGCGGCCATAATGCCCGCGACCCGGGCGACGGCCAGGACGTCCCCTTTGGGGACACCGCCGGATTGGATGAGGGCCAGGGTCTGGGGTTGCATCCAGACCTCTCCGGCGGCGACGGCCTCCCGCACCGTCGGGGATTTCTCGGAGACGTCCACCATCCGGGCGGCCCCTTTTTCGTCCAGGTGGGTCAGGGACATCGCAGCCTCCGCCATCGGCAACGCGGGTGGTTACTGCCTTGCCGAGCGCCGGAGCAACGCGCTCCAGAGTCGGTGGCACAACCAATTGCCCACCAGTCCAGCCAGAATGATGGCAACGAACAGACCGACAAAGAGACTGATGCCCAGCGCGCCCCCGATCGGCTGGGGCAACCGCTCCGCGAGGCCGCTCCGCGTGAGCCCGTACCACATTAACCCGTAGAGGGTGACGCACAGCACGATGAAGATGAAGGTCAGCATGCCGACGATCCGGCCGATGCAAGAGCGCTCCACCGCCTGACCCACTCCGACCGTAGCAGCGGCCGTGCCCAGGTCCTGCAGGTCCGGTTGCCAGTTTCTGCGGGCCATTTTTCCTCCTTCGTTCACGCAGGGTTATGGACTCTCCAAACGGAGGGAAAGAGGGGCGAGCAAACTCAGCCCTCGCCCCTCGGATTCCCTACTCCATACTCTCTATCCTCTGAATGGATCGCGCTTCAGCCGCGCCGCTGAAGGCGGCGTCGGCTGGAAGCGTTTATTCGGCGGCATCTTGCTTTATCTACGGGCAAATCGCACCTTCGTTTCGGTCACTACTACAAACTGATCGGGCAACCGATCCGCATAACTCCGAAGCAATCGCCGCAGGGCCTCTATCTTTGCAGCAGCCCGTTCATCATCAAGCCGTAGAAGAATGACGCCCCGATGAGGATGCCCTTCCCGATAGATCTTCTCCCCAAAGTCCTTGCCATTGGTTATCAGAATCCAATTCTCCGTAAAGGCTTTCTGGATGATGGCGTTATCATCCAAACCACGCGCCTCATTGTATACGGAGAAGACCTCGTGTTTCTGCCCATGCAACCATTCCGCAACAGCGGGTCCAGCGCACTCATCCACAAGGAAACGCGTTTATGCTGGCTCCACGGCTAACGGCATAAACACCGTGCTTTCCAGCGCTTTGGTTGCAAACAGAATGCACGCTTGAATATCTTCGTAGGTGAGGCCCTTATACTCTTGCAGAATTTCCTCTACCGTCGCACCATGCGCTAACAGACTCAGGATGTATTCAACCGTTAGCCGTGTTCCACGGATGACAGGTTTCCCAACCATAACCTTGGGGTCAACGGTAATCCGCTCCAGCAATTGTTCGTCCTTCATCACATCTCTTCCACTTGCGCCAGTGGATGCCGCCCACTAATCTTTGGCCGTGTAGTAGGCGCCGGCGGTATCGGTGATGCTGCCCAGCACCCGGCCCCGATGGCGGATGGCCGCCTGCGCCGCTGCCAGCCGGGCGATCGGCACCCGGAACGGACTGCAGGAGACGTAGTTCAGCCCCACCAGGTGGCAGACTTCAATGGACGACGGCTCGCCGCCATGCTCGCCGCAGATGCCCACCTCCAGGTCGGGGCGGGTCTGGCGGCCCAGGCGGACACCCAGCCGGACCAGTTCGCCCACGCCCCGTCGGTCCAGCACCTGAAAGGGGTTATCCGGCAGGATGCCCCGTTCTACGTATCGCACCAGGAAGTTCCGTTCGGCGTCGTCCCGGCTGTAGCCGAAGGTCATCTGGGTCAGGTCGTTGGTGCCAAAGGAGAAGAATTCGGCCATAGAGGCGATCTCATCGGCGGTGACGGCGGCGCGCGGAACCTCAATCATCGTCCCGAACTTGTACTCCACCTGGACTCCCTGCTCCTCCATCACCTGCTTCGCGACCTCTTCCAGTTCCCGCTGGGTCACCTTCAACTCGTTGACGTGGCCGGTGAGCGGAATCATAACCTCCGGCTTGGCGACGATGCCGTTTTTGGCCGCCTGGCAGGCCGCCTCAAAAATGGCCCGCACCTGCATCTTGGTGATGTCCGGGTAGGTGATGCCGAGGCGGATGCCCCGCAGGCCCATCATCGGGTTGGCCTCGTGCATCCGCTTGACCGCCTCTAACATCCGCTCCGCCTCCTCCCGCTCCGACCCCTGCAGGTCCTTCAGCCGCATCTCGGTCACTTTCACCAGCAGTTCCTCCAGGGAGGGCAGGAACTCATGGAGCGGCGGGTCAATCAGGCGGATGATGACCGGCAGACCGTCCATCGCCTCAAAGAGGCCGTAGAAGTCGGAGCGCTGGTAGGGGAGGAGTTTCTCCAGCGCGCCCAGATACTTCTGGACGGCGGGCGACGCAGCAATCTCCGCCTCCGTTGCCTTCAGTTCGGCCTCCAGTTCGGCTCGACGGTCGGGGGTGAGCACCCGGCCATCCTCGCTCCCTTTGCGGAGTAGTTCTTGGATGCGCTCCCGCCGGTCCAGGAGCAACTGGGCCTCCTCGGCGTTCAGAATCATCTCCTGGACATAAGGGAGGCGCTCCTGCTCAAAGAACATGTGCTCGGTCCGGCAGAGGCCGATGCCCTTCGCTCCATACATCCGAGCCCGACGGGCGTCTTTGGGATAGTCGGCGTTGGCCCAGACCTGGAGGCCACGGGTGGGGAAGCCCTCGTAGTCGGCAGGCCACTGGCGGATGCCCTCGGTGGCGGCAATCTCGTCGGCCCACTCCAGCAGGGTGCGCAGTTCCACCTCCCGGTCAAAGTCTGGGTAGACGGTGGGGATTTGCCCCTCAAAGACTTCGCCAGTGGCGCCGTCCAGAGAGGCCCAGTCGCCCTCGCGGAGGACTTTGGCACCGACGCGCACCTCGCGCGCCTCCACGTCTATCTGGAGGGCACCGGCACCGACGACAGCGGGGATACCGAACTGGCGGGCGACAACGGCGGCGTGGGCAGTGGCGCCGCCCCGGCTGGTCAGGATGCCCTTAGAGGCGATCATTCCGTGGACGTCGTCGGGCTTGGTCTCCGGACGAATCATGATGACGGGTTTGCCTTCTTTGCCCCAGGCCTCGGCGGTGTCGGCGTCAAAGGCCAGCATGCCGACGGCCGCGCCGGGGGAAGCGTTGACGCCAGTGGCCAGAAGTCGCCCCTCGGCCCGCGCTTTCTCTATCTCTTTGGGGTCAAACTGGGGGTGCAGGAGAGCGTCCACGTCTTTGGGCTGGACACGCATGACGGCCTCTTCGCGGGTGATAAGCCCCTCGTTCGCCATGTCCACCGCGATTTTGACCGCCGCGCGGGCGGTGCGCTTGCCGGAGCGGGTCTGGAGCATCCAGAGACGGCCGCGCTCAATAGTGAACTCAATGTCCTGCATGTCGCGGTAGTACCGCTCCAGTTTTTGGGCAATCTCTATCAGTTGCGCGTAGACCTCTGGCAGTTCCTCCTGCATCTGCTCCACAGGCCGGGGGGTGCGGATGCCTGCCACCACGTCCTCGCCCTGGGCATTCAGCAGATACTCGCCGAAGAACCGCTTCTCGCCGGTAGCGGGGTCGCGGGTGAAGGCCACACCTGTGCCGCTATCCCAGCCCATGTTGCCAAAGACCATAGTCACCACATTGACAGCGGTGCCCAGGTCATCCGGGATGCCCTCGGCGCGGCGGTAGTCCACGGCCCGCTTGCCCATCCACGAGCGGAAGACGGCCTCAATGGCGATGCGCAGTTGCTCCAACGGGTCCTGAGGGAAATCCCGCCCCAGTTCCTGACGGTAGATTTCTTTGTACCGCTGGACCAGTTCCTTCAGGTCCTCAGCGGTAAGGTCGGTATCGGCCTGGACACCCCGCTCGGCCTTCAGTTCATCCATCGTCTCGCTGAAGCGGTGCTCCGGGACGCCCAGCGCAATGCGCCCGAACATATCCAGCAACCGCCGGTAGGCATCCCATGCGAAGCGCTCGTTGCTTGTTAATTGCATCATCCCCTGGACGGTCTCGTCGTTCAGGCCAACATTGAGGATGGTATCCATCATGCCGGGCATGGAGAACTTGGCGCCGGAACGGACGGAGACCAGGAGGGGGTTGGCAGGGTCACCGAATCGCTTCCCCGTCTCCTGCTCTATCTGTTTCAGGGCTGCCAGAACCTGCTCCCAGAGGCCATCCGGAAAGCGGTTGCCCGCGTTGGTATAGGCGATGCAGGCCTGGGTGGTGATGGTGAAGCCAGGGGGAACGGGGAGCCCGGCTTCCATCATATCCGCCAGGCCAGCCCCTTTACCGCCCAGGATGGCCTTTTTCTCATCCAGAGCGGGCGCATGGCCTAAAATGTCGGCCAGTTCTCGGCCGGCCGTGCTGGAAAGATAGACCCACTTGTTCACGTGTTCACCTCCGGAAAGAATCATGGATAGTTCGGCAGGATGTTATTCATTTTCAGTCCGACGCAACAGGAGGGTGCGCGGGTGGCGGCTTTCCATCCAGATAATGGTCAGCCATGAGAGGATGATGCTGATGACCGAGAGAATCAGGAAAGGCCAGTTCCCGCCCTCCGACGCGCGCAGGTGAGGGGGTATGGTCATCAGTCGCATAACCACGTTAAGGCCCTGGACGAAAACCAGGGCGACTCGTCCGGAGACGGGGGTGAGGATGCCGGAGTTCATCCCGGCCAGAGCCAATAGTAGAAGGATGAGCAGAGCCGGGGGCAGGACCGCGGCCTGAGGTGCTTCCCGGAAGAAATCGGGCGGGTACAGGATCACCGCGATAACCTGGAGAATCAGAAGCCCAATCATAGAAAGGCGGTCTTTCATGAGTCGCACCTCCTGTTGAGTTAAAGAGTATTATACCTATAGTGAGGCATAAAGTCAAACGGGCGCAGCGCTTGCGCCAGGAGAAATCCGCGCCCCTCTGCCACTCACCGCGTCCTATCTCCCCTGCCAGCGGGCCAGGGTGATTGCGCCGTCTTCGGTCACCCGGCGGGCCTGACCATCTACGGTCACCAGCCAGAGGTCGCCCCGATAGATTACCAGCACCCGCCCACCCGCCGGGTCCCAGGCCACCGCCGGATACTCCAGCCCCGGCTCCCGGGCATCTTGCGGGAAGAGCAACCGCCGTTCCGACCCGTCCCGATCCATCCGATAGAGGTCGTAGGTACTGGTATGGGAGGCATAGGGGGCGCGGGCCCGCCCGAAGAGGATGAGGTCGCCGTCCGGCGAAAACGACGGCGCTGCCCACATCCCTGCCTCCGGGACCAATTTCGCCTGCAGGAGCGTCTCCGAAGCCGTCAGGACGCCCAGAGCATAGATATCAAAAACGGGGCTATCTTCCGGCGCCTCCCCGGTGGGGGAGGGGCCGTGGAGAACGGTGACCAGAAACGCCCCCTCCGGCGACCAGGAGAGAGTCGGGACCCAGGCCCAGGGGGCATAAGTGCGGAAAGGGGGGAACTGGGCCAGCGGTACCGCCTCCGGCTTACGGGCGGAGAGGTCCACCACACCCACCTGATCGGCGCGGGCGTAAGCCAGCAGGGTAGGTTCTTTGCCCTCCCCGGCAGGGGCCCAGGCGAAGGTTGTCCCCCACCAGCCGTAGGTGCCGCCCGCCGACGGCCCCAGCACCCGACGGCGGTCCCGGAGCCGACCGTCGTCCTGGGGGCGGGCCACAAAGAGGTCGTTGGCGGCCTCCCAGCCCGGCGGCGCCTCGCGCGGCGCGCTGGTGGAGTACGCTATCCATCGCCCATCCGGCGACCAGGCTGCCCAGAGGATGTTCTGCTCCGGCAACCGCACCGGTTCGGCCCCCGGAGTGACCGTATCTATCATCCACAGGGTATTCAGTACGCCGGTCTCCGTGGCAGTACGGGTGAAAAGGAGCCGGGAGCCATCGGGCGAGAGGTCAAAGACCCGGCCGTCCAGGTCTCCCGTCGCCGTGATGCGGCGGCGGCTGCCGGTGGTCCCTCGCATCACCCAGGCGTTGTGGGCGGAGAGATAGGTGACGGTGCCGGATATGGGCGCCGATATCACCTCCTCCCGCGCCCCCACCAGCAGAATCTCGTTCTGGGGCTCCTGGACGGTGACCCGTCGGGCCAGTCGCCGCTCCACCTCCACGCCGTCTTCCAGAGTGATGATGTAAGTCAGTTCCTCCACGCCGTTGACCCCGGCTCGCAGAAGGCGGGTCTCGCCGACCGGGACTGTCGCATCCCGCACCGTCTCCCGCCCGTAGGGGAGAGTCTGCTGGACGGTCTCGGTACGGACTTCCACACGCACCACCCGGATCGTCATCCCTTCGGTCAGGAGGACCGTCTCCGGCGGGACAACGCGGTCGTCCTCATCCAGCGTGATGCCCGTCCGCGCCAGCAGTTCCCCCACCGTCTGGGCGTCGGTGGTCAGGGTGCGGGTCTGGCCGTCGGCGACCAGGGTAACCCGCACGGGGCCGATGGGGGTGCAGGCGGCGAGAAGGAAGGAGACGGTAATGGATGCAAGGATACACAGATACAAAGGAACCCGGTGGGAATCGGCGTTCATCGGCGTCCCATAATTTCCAGGGCTCGGCCACGGAAGTCCTCTATCCGCTGGTAGTTGTGCCGCTCCATATACTCCCGAATCCCCTGGCAGACCTCCCGGAAGACCTCCAGGCCGTGGTAGTAGATGGCGGAGCCAATGCCGACGGCTGTGGCGCCCACGAGAATCATTTCCACGGCATCCCGGCCGGTAGTGACGCCACCGGTGGCGATGACAGGGACATCCACTGCCCGGCAGATGTCGTAGACGCAGCGGACGGCGATGGGGCGCAGCGCCGGGCCGCTCACCCCGCCGGTCCCGTGGGCCAGGACAGGCCGGACGATCTCTATATCCAGAATCAGACCGGGCCCCAGGCTGTTGACGGCAGTGATGCCATCCGCGCCCGCCTCCACCACCGCCTCGGCGATGCGGATGATGTCGGTCACGTTGGGGGAGAGTTTGACCAAGACGGGGATGTCCGTATTGGCCTTCACCCGACGGGTCACCTGGGCGGAGACGTAGGGGTCGGCGGCGAACATACGCATGTACTGGTCGTCTATGTTCGGGCAGGAGATGTTGACCTCAATCAGGTCGGGGCGGGCCTCGGTGACGTAGCGGGCGATAGTGCCGAAGTCGTAGATGGTATCGGCGAAGATGCTGGCGATGACGGGGATGCCCAGAGGGGCCAGTTGCTCCTTGGCGGCGCGAATTTCATCCACCATCACCTCCACTCCGGGGTTGGAGAGGCCGACGGCGTTGATCAGCCCCTCACCCCACTCCACAATGACGGGGTTGGGGTAGCCATCGCGGGGAGCCAGGCTGATGGATTTGGTGGTGACGGCGCCGGCGCCGGCGCGAGCCACCCGCACCAGCACGCCGTGGCTCAGCCCCAGGATGCCGGAGGCCAGCACCGTGGGGTTGGGCAGCCGGACACCACACAGAGAGACGGAAAGATCTACCATTTCTTATCTTTGCTCTCATTCCAGGCCATCGGAGGAATCCCTAACGGATGCTTATACCATTGGAAGGGGAGAATGTCAAGTTCTTTTGACCATATTTCACTTTCGCGGTATATTTTAGTAGCCCGTGAGAGGTGGCTCATCATTTGGTGGACACCCTCTGCGCCCGTGCGAACCTCATTGCCCCTGGCTCTCCCTCTGTCCCCGAGCGGGGGGATGAAGAGAGGGTTGGGTGGGGGGATGAAGAGAGGATGGGGCGGCGGTTGGAGGCTACCGCCGAATCCTCCAACTTCCCACCCCTCTCCTGCCGCCGAAGGCGCGCGGGCAAAAGACGGGGCTGGAGGCAGAAAGCAACAATTTTAACGCTTGCAAAAATGCAAACCAATTCTCCGATTCTCCGATTCTCCGATTCTCCGATTCTCTGATTCTCTATTCTCCGATTCCCTGATTCTTCTCCAGGAGGCCCGATGGATGACCTGAGCCGTGCCCGTGAGGAGTGGGAGAAGCGAACTCTGGAACCGACCCTCCGGCGGTTTCCCGAGCGGCATGAGCGGTTTGAGACCCTCTCCGATATCCCGCTGGACCGCATCTACACCCCCGCTGATGTGCTGGTAGATTATCTGCAGGACCTGGGTTTCCCCGGCGAGTACCCGTTTACCCGGGGTGTCCAGCCGACGATGTACCGGGGGCGGCTCTGGACGATGCGCCAGTATGCCGGATATGCCACTGCCGAAGAGTCCAACGCCCGCTATCGCTACCTGCTGGCCCAGGGGCAGACCGGTCTCTCCGTGGCCTTTGACCTCCCCACCCAGTTGGGCTACGATGCGGACGACCCCCTGGCCTCCGGTGAGGTAGGCAAAGTGGGGGTTTCCATCAGCAGCCTAGATGACATGCGCGTCCTGTTCAATGGCATCCCCCTGGACCAGATCAGCACCTCTATGACGATCAATGCCCCGGCGGCCATCCTGCTGGCCATGTACATCGCCGTCGCCAAAGAGCAGGGTGTGGACCCCAAACGGCTGCGCGGAACGGTCCAGAACGACATTCTGAAAGAGTACATCGCCCGGGGCACCTACATCTTTCCGCCCCGCCCTTCCATGCGTTTGGTGACGGATCTCATTCGCTACTGCGCGACGGAAGTGCCGGAGTGGAACACCATCAGCATCAGCGGCTATCATATCCGCGAGGCCGGCTCTACGGCTGTGCAGGAGGTTGCCTTCACCCTCGCCAATGGCATCGCCTATGTCCAGGCCGTCATAGACGCTGGGCTGGATGTGGACGCGTTTGCTCCGCGTCTTTCCTTCTTTTTCAACGCCCACAACGACTTTCTGGAGGAGGTGGCGAAGTTCCGCGCCGCCCGCCGTCTGTGGGCGCGCATTATGCGGGAGCGGTTCGGGGCGAAGGATCCCCGCTCCTGCATGCTCCGCTTCCATACCCAGACAGCAGGCTGTACTCTCACCGCGCAGCAGCCGGAACTCAACGTCGTCCGGGTGACCCTTCAGGCCCTGGCGGCGGTCCTGGGCGGAACCCAGTCTCTCCATACTAACTCCCTGGATGAGGCTCTCTGGCTTCCTACGGAGGAATCGGTCCGCATCGCGCTGCGCACCCAGCAGATTATTGCCCACGAATCGGGCGTCGCCAACACCGTGGACCCCCTGGCTGGCTCCTACGTCATAGAACACTTGACCAGTGAGATAGAACGTCGGGCCCGGGCATACATTGAGAAAATAGACGCTATGGGAGGTGTCCTGGTCGCCATTGAACAGGGCTATATCCAGCAGGAGATTGCGGATGCCGCCTACCGCTACCAGCAGGCAGTGGAGAAGGGAGAGCGAATTGTGGTGGGAGTCAACGCCTACCAGATAGAAGAGGAGGGCCGTCGCCTGAAGCGGCTGGTGGTGGACCCAGCGGTGGAGGCCCGGCAACGGGAGCGGCTGGCCGCGCTGCGAGCCCGCCGGGACCCAGAGCGGGCATCGGCCGCTCTGGCCCGCGTGGAGGCCGCAGCGCGCGCTTCCGATGAGCCGCTGATGCCCCTCTTCATCGCTGCGGTGGAGGCGGACTGCACCCTGGGCGAGATTTGCGGCGTCCTGCGGCAGGTCTGGGGCGAATACCGCCCGCCTTTAACCCTGTAGGTGAGGAAAATGAGCGAGGACACGGTGGAGACACTATTTTCCCTGGCCATCCAGGCTGAACAGATAGCGAGAGAATTCTATGAAGGGCTGCTCCGTCTATTCGGTCATGTCCCTCGCGTTGCTGCTATCTGGCAGAAAATGATGGAGGACGAAGAAGAACACATTCGCTTCCTGGAAGAGGTTCGGGCTCGCCTGACCCCCGAGCAACTGCAGGCTCCGGCCAATCCGGATATGATGCACAAACTGCGGGAATGCCTAAAGTTCTCTCCCCAGGATACGCTTCAAGGCCTCCGTGACCTGAACGATGCATACTACTATGCTCACGACCTGGAACATTCCGAAATCAACACGGTTCTGGAATTTATCATCAACGAGTACCATCTGGACCCTGCCGTCCGGGCTCAGTTGACGGATCACTATTTGCAGAGACACTTGAAACGACTCCTGGCCCTGGGAGGCATGGCCTGGCGGCAGAGCATCCAGCCCGGCAAGTAGTCCCCTCCGCACTCAGTGATCAGTCCACAGTCATCTGGGGTCGGCTCTCTATCGTCTGTTCTCTATCGCCTTTTCTGAGGTCCGGACACGAGTTGGGATAAGGATATCTGCAGGGATTCCCTGCTCTTCTCATCGGCTCCGCCTTTACTCTTGAACAAGCGCAGGTTTCGTATCAACCCTCTCCGGGGTGGGCGGGGGGGCCGCGTATCCCCCCTCGCCTCTTTGATCCTCCCTCCCTCCGGCCTTCGGCCAGGGGAGGAGGGCGAAGGAAAAATCCATCCGCTTCTCCTCTCTTCCACCCGCCGAAAATAGAGTGATGGCTACAGCCTACCCCGCAGCGTGGCCGGACCCTTGGTTCCAAAGGGGTTCCTCGCCCCTCGGGTTGAGGGTCAAAAACGCTGATCCGGAGAGCGGCCCGGGGGAGGCCTGAATGTGAAAAAGCAGATGTCCGAACTTCAGCCTTTTGACTTTTTATAGGAGTGTGATAAGATATCTTTGCTGCGGGCTGAGCGATGCTGGCCGGTCCTCCATATGGCGGGTATTTTTGCGAATTTATTGTTGCCATGATGGACGGCGGAGCGATACGAGAAGCGTTTCCTGGTCTCATTCTGAATCATTAAGCCTTTTTGCCACTTCATTCGCCGCTCTTTGCCTCCGCCGATGGACTAGCCGGACATCAGTGCCCCATCAACTCTATCGCGCCGTCGGAAGGAGGAGTGGAATGAGCTCCGATTTCATCTCCCGAATAGTGGGCATGCTTGTTCTGGCTGTTGGAGGACTGGTATTAGGTGTGCGTTTTGCTGCCCTTGCGGAAACCTCTGCTTATCTGTATGGCACGACCTTTATGCTGGTCGGCGCCCTGGCAGGTCTAACCCTCACCCCATACCTCACAGTGCGCCCGCTGCGATTCCTGCGTCAGAAAATCAACCGGATGCCCGTCCAGCAACTACTGGCGGCCATTCTCGGATTGATCATCGGCCTGATCGTTGCTTCGCTGAGCACATTCCCCCTCTCTATGCTGCCCCGCCCTCTGAACCAGATACTGCCCTTCATCAGCGCGGTGCTCTTCGGCTACATTGGCGTGCTGGTGATGACGTCCCGACAGCAGGAAATCTTCGCCTTCCTGAGAGGACGGCTCCCCGAACGGCCCGAAGACTGGGGGGAGATTCCCCCAGTCCTTCTGGATACCAGTGTCATCATTGACGGGCGCATCGCTGACATCAGCCGGACCGGGTTTATTCGCAGCGAGATGCTGGTGCCGCACTTCATCCTTAATGAACTCCAGCACATCGCCGACTCCCCCGACCCGCTGCGGCGCAATCGGGGGCGACGCGGGCTGGATATGCTCCGCCGCCTCCAGGAAGAACCCGGCGTCCCGGTGCGAATTGTGGACCTGGATGCCCCCGAGGCCCGTTCGGCAGACGACAAACTGGTCCTGCTGGCCCGACGCCTCCGCTGTCCGATCATCACCAACGACTACAACCTGAACCGGGTGGCGGAACTTCAGGGCGTGACGGTGCTGAACGTCAACGAACTGGCCAACGCAGTGCGCGCCGTTTATCTGCCTGGCGAGGGCCTGAAGGTGCACATCATCCAGGAAGGCAAGGAGCCCGACCAGGGCGTGGGCTACCTGGAGGACGGGACAATGGTTGTGGTGGAGAACGGTCGCTCCTTCATCGGTGCGGAGATAGATACAGTGGTGACGAAAGTTCTTCAGACTGCTGCCGGTCGGATGATATTTGCCCGCCCGGTGGAACATACGTAGTATAGGGTACGAAACAGGAGGGAGACGAATGGCCCTGCAGGTCTACAATTATCTGACTCGTCAAAAAGAAGTCTTCAAACCCTTGGAGCGCGGACGGGTGTACATGTACGTCTGCGGCCCCACCGTCTACGACCATGCCCACCTGGGCCATGCCAAACTCTATGTCGCTATGGACACGGTGGTGCGGTACTTCCGCTTCCTGGGCTACAAAGTCCGCTACGTTCAGAACATCACCGATGTGGGTCATCTGCTGGATACAGGGGAAGACCGCATCCTTAAAGGTGCCCGGCGGGAGCGGGTGGAGCCGATGGAACTGGTGGAAATTTACACCCGCTCCTACTTTGAGGACATGGACGCGCTGGGCGTCGTCCGCCCGAACATCTCCCCTCGCGCCAGCGCCCATATCCCCGAGCAGATTGAGTGGATCAAGACGCTGATAGAGAAGGGCTACGCCTACGAAGTGGATGGCAACGTTTATTTTTCCGTGGAGAAGTTCCCCGAATACGGGAAACTCTCCGGTCGGAAGGTGGAGGAACTGGAACCCGGCGCGCGGGTAGAAGTGCGGGAGGAGAAGCGCCACCCCGCAGACTTTGCCCTCTGGAAGCGTGCGGAGCCGGAACACATCCTGCGCTGGCCCTCCCCCTGGGGCTGGGGCTATCCCGGCTGGCATATTGAGTGCTCCGTCATGGCGACCAAATATCTGGGGGAGACTTTTGACATCCACGGCGGCGGGATAGATAACCTTTTCCCCCACAACGAATGCGAAATCGCCCAGGCGGAAGCCGTCACCGGCAACCCCTTTGCCCGCTACTGGATTCTCGCCGGTTCTCTGACGGTGGACGGGGTCAAGATGAGCAAGAGCCTGGGCAATTTCCTGACCATTAAGGATGCCCTAAAACTCTATCGTCCGGAGGTCATCCGGGCTTTTATTCTCTCCGCCCATTACCGGGGGACGCTGGACTATTCCCGCGAAGCCATGCAGGCCGCCGAGCAGGGGGTTCGCCGTCTCCACAACACCGTCCGCGCCGTCCGGGCCCGAATGAAGGAGTTGGCGATGCCAGAGGGCACTGCAGACCTTTCATATGTAAATGACCTGGACCCGTACCGGGAGGCATTCCTCTCGGCAATGGACGATGATTTCAACACTCCCAGGGCTATAGCCGCGCTGCACGACCTGGCGCGCGCGGTCAACCGGATGCTGGATTCCGGGCAGTCTGTGACTCGGGGCACCCTCGCTGCCATAGACCAGATGTTCAGCGAACTGGGAGGCCAGATTCTGGGTATTATCCCCGACCAACTGGAGCCGCCGGAAGCGCGCAGTGGGCTGGTGGACGGGCTGATGCGGTTGATTCTGGACCTGCGGCAGGAGTATCGGACCGCGAAGGATTGGGCGCACGCCGATGCCATCCGCCAGCGCCTGGCAGAACTGGGCATCATTGTGGAGGACCGACCGGAAGGACCGACATGGCGAGTAGAAATTTAAAAAGTGGCAAAAACATCTTGGCCGTCCTGCTGGGTCTGACCGGGCTGGGAACGCTTATCTTCTGGATCGTCTTCGCCTTTAAGAACCCTCAGGAGGGGTTCCTGGCCCAGATATGCCCGGCATGGTACCCGTGGGAGCGTTCGTTTATCGTCGCCGATGGATGGATGATTCTGGCCTCTTTCATCGGCGCCTTCGGCCTGTTACGGCAACGGCAGTGGGGTCGGCACTGGGCCGGTATGGCCGGCAGCGCAATACTGTTCCTGGCCCTGATGGACATTCTGTTCTTCCTTCAGAACGGCCTCTATCTCTATCAACATCCGGAAATCCTTATAGAGGCCCTGATTCACTTCTGGCTGCTGGGTCTGGGAATCGTCCTGGTGATTTTCACCACCCGGACAGTGAGGGAATGAAGGATTGGAGAGACGGCGGTCATCTGTGGTGTCGCGATTGACTCTATGCGCGAAACCCTTTACGGACGGAATGCTGTTTATGAGTCGCTGCGGGCCAGACGGCGGCAATTCTTCCGCCTGATGGTCGCCGATACTGTCCGTGCGATGGGCATTGTGGGCGACATCCTGACCCTGGCGGAGCGAACCGGGGTGCCGGTGGAGCGTGTTCCTCGCCGCCATCTGGACTGGCTGGGGGAGGCCAACCATCAGGGAGTAGCCCTGGAGGTCAGCGAGTACCCATATGCCGACCTGGAGGACATTCTGGCCGAAAGCGCGCGGCGCTCTGATCCCCTCTTGCTACTGCTGCTGGACCTCCTGCAGGATCCCCAGAATGTGGGCACACTCCTACGCACCGCCGAGGCCGTCGGCGTCCATGGGGTGGTCATCCAGCAACGCCGGGCTGTTGGCATTACCCCCACCGTGGTGCACACCTCCGCCGGGGCTGCAGAACACCTTCGGATTGCCCAGGTGCCCAATCTGCCGGAGACCATAGAACGGCTGAAGGCGCGCGATATCTGGGTGGTCGGACTGGAAGCCGTTTGGGGCGCTCAGAGGTACGACCAGGTAGACCTCACCGGCCCCCTTGCCCTGGTGGTCGGTAGCGAAGGAGAAGGTCTGCGTCGGCTGGTTCGGGAACGGTGCGACCGGATGGTTCAACTCCCTATGGTCGGGAACGTCACATCCCTCAACGCTGCCGTCGCTGGCTCCATTGTTCTCTACGAGGTCTGGCGACAGCGGGCAGCCGCCAGGGGCGGGTGAATCCCTGTAAAAGTTACGTCCGCGCACTGGCCGACAGCGGTGATAGCCATCCCATAAATCCCGTTATGGAAAACTGGGGCATCGTCGGACACGAGTGGGCCGTCCATCTCCTCCGTCAGGCATTGGAGGAGGGCGAACTTTCCCATGCCTACCTCTTCACTGGCCCGCCGGGTGTTGGTAAGGGGACGCTGGCACGGGCGCTGGCCTCCGCGCTCCTCTGCCAGGGAGATTCGCGCCCCTGCGGAGAGTGTCGGTCCTGCCGCCTGGTTGCCAGCGGCAACCACCCCGACCTGTTCTGGGTACAGCCCGAGTCGGAGGCGGGGCGGTTGAAAGTGGAGCAGGTCCGAGAACTCCAGCGCCATCTCTCCTTAACGCCCAACATGGCTACCTACCGGGTCGCAGTCCTGGACCGCTTTGACCAGGCCACTCCTTCAGCAGCCAATGCCCTGCTCAAGACCCTGGAAGAACCGCCCGATTTTGTTGTCCTGATTCTGCTGGCCCCTGATACCGATTCGCTTCTGCCGACTATTGTATCCCGATGCCAGGTAGTCCCGCTTCGTCCAATCCCCGTCCCGCAGGTTGCCAGCGCGTTGCAGATGCGGTGGGGAGCGGACGCCGAAACGGCGAGCCGATTGGCGCATCTCAGCGGGGGACGATTGGGTTGGGCCGTGCGGGCTGCCACCGAGCCAGACCTTCTCCGGCAGCGGCAGCAACGGATAGAGGAAATGGTTATGCTGGTCCAGGCGCCGTTGACGGAACGTTTCCGTTATGCGGCAGAACTGGCACGCGATCCCGAAGCCGCCCAGGAGGCACTGGACATCTGGGCCGGATGGTGGCGGGATGTCCTCCTGATGGTGGGAGGTGTCGCGGCAGACACAGCAGGGGAATCCCCACTGACCAACCTGGACCAGCGAGCCCGGCTGGAGCAGATGGCGAACCGGTTCACGCCAGCCCAAGTTGTCGCCCGAATCCAGGCCCTTCGGACGGCTATGGACCGGATACGCCGTAACGCCAATCCTCAGTTGACGCTAGAGGTTCTGCTGGGATTTGACCTGTAGGGAGAATGTTTGCAGCAGTGGCAGAGCCGCCGCTGTAAATAGCATCGCCCATTCCGTTTCAGCAGTTAGCCGCCAGGGTGGAAATGGGCCTCTCCTCTGGTTGTCGGGCCACTTCGGCTGCCCGCTGCAGTCGCCGGAGCAATCGCAGGGGCACCGCCACGGATCCCAACGGAGCCCCCGCACCCACTCCGAAGCCGTGAAAATCGCTCCCTCCGGTCACCAGCAGGCGGTACCGACGAGCCATCGCTAACAGCACCTTGACATCTTCAGGGGAATGATCCGGGTAGTAGACCTCCAGGCCCTGCAGACCCAGGGAGGCCAGGGTTGGGATGGACTCCACCACGCCGGAGGTTGCAGGATGGGCCAGCACAGCCACACCTCCTGCCTGGCGGATCAGCCCGATGACCTCCACCGGCGACATCCGCAACCGGGGCACATACGCTGGTCCGTTCCGGCCAATATAGCGCTGAAACGCTTCTTGGACCCCTGAAACATAGCCCCGACGGATCATTGTCTGGGCAATGTGAAGTCGCCCGATCACGCGGCTCTCGTTGCGGGAACCGGCGACCTCATCCCACTCCAGGGGCATCCCCAGAGTTGCCAGGCGTTCCAGCATTTTGCGGGCGCGATGCAACCGGGCGACTCGCATAGACTCCAGCCGCGCGTTGAGGGGGCCATCCTCCGGGTCCACATACAGCCCCAGGAGGTGAAAATCTCCCACCGGCCAATCGGAACTGATTTCCACTCCGGGGACAATTTCCAGGCCGGTCCCGTTGGCAGCGGCCAGCGCTTCCGTGAACCCAGCCACCGTATCGTGGTCCGTCAGGGCGACGGCGGCTAGTCCCTGCTCCAGCGCCAACTGAACCACTTCGGCCGGTGTCAACGACCCGTCGGAAGCAGTGGTATGGAGATGAAGGTCTACGCGGCCTTGCTGGAGTTGCATCGGGTCTCTACGGTAAAGTGAACGGCCGTCCGCTCTTGCCCATCAATCATTACCTCGGAGAAGGAGGGAATGCAAACAATGTCGATCCCCTCGGGCATCAGGTAACTTCGGGCAATGGCAACGGCTTTCACAGCCTGGTTGACAGCACTGGCTCCAATGGCCCGTACATCCACCTTCCCCCGTTCCCGAATAACTCCAGCGATGGCTCCAGCCACAGCGGTGGAGCGGGAATCGGCAGCGACTTTAATCATTTCCATTGTGACCTCCTCGTGGCTTCATCGTGACTGTCCGGGAATCTCGGTCCTTACCGGACTTCCGTAAACATCATACACGGAAATGGGTCGGAACGGGATTTCTGCCGCGTTACAATTTGGTAACCGGTCGCCGGATTTCACGCAATGCGTTTACCTCTTCTCACCTGTTTCGGAGAGGAGATGGGAAAAGGGCAGGGTTGAGGGGCGGCGCCCACAGTGCTATCTACAACTCCCTTCACCTCCCCCTTCGGCAAGGGAAGGGGAGGGGGCGGAAAATATCCAGAACTCTCTGCAACAGGGCTGAAAAGATATAGTAGCGGCTCTGCCGCTACAGCGAAGATCATTTCCTTCAATCCTGCCCGGATTGGTGACGTTGATGAACGCAGGAAGAAATCAGGACGAGAGACGTCTGGTCGCCGCCGCACAGCGCGGCGATCTGGACGCCTTCAACGAACTGGTGCTGACCTACCAGGATCGGGTCTATAACCTCGCCTACCGCATCCTGGGCGACTCGGCAGCGGCTGAGGACGTCACCCAGGAAACCTTTATCGCGGCCTACCGACATCTCTCCACTTTCCGGGGTGGCTCCTTTCTTTCCTGGCTCATGCGCACCGTTGCCAATCGCTGCTACGACGAACTGCGCCGCCGCAAGCGCCGCCCCGCCGTCTCATGGGAATCCTTCGGCGAGATGGATGAAGAGGCCAACCCCTTTCTGGTCAACGGTCACTCGACGCCCGAGGAAGCGGCCCAGCAGGCAGAACTGACCCGATTCCTCCAGTCGGCTATCCTCACTCTCCCCTCTGACCAGAGAGTTGTATTGGTCCTTTCGGATGTGGAAGGAATGAACTATCAGGAGATTGCCGATACGGTGGGGATTCCGGTAGGGACGGTCAAATCCCGTCTGGCGCGGGCCCGGGCCCGTCTGCGGGACATGTTACAGGCTCAGAAGGAACTCTTGCCCCGCGCATACCGTCTTGAAGATGAGGACTGATATGCTGGGAAAGAACCGAAACTGGGAACGGGTAGATGAACAGTTATCGGCGTATATAGACGGGGCGCTGAGCCCCCAAGAGCGGGCCCGATTGGAGGCTCAACTGGATCGGGACGCTGATCTGCGCGCGCGGCTGGAATCGTTGCGGCGGATGGTGGCTCTGATCCGGGCGATGCCTCCCGCTCCGGCACCGCGCAATTTTCTGCTGACCCCCGAGATGGTCCGCCAGCCCCCGCCGAGGGTGCGCCAACCTGTACCAGCGGCCCGCCGCTTCGCTCCTGCGTTGACCTTCGCGACCGCTGTGAGCGGACTCCTCTGTGTCATCCTGTTGGTGGGGAATCTCGTCACCGCCGGATGGGGCGGACCGAGGGCCGCTGCACCGATACCGATGATCGCCCCCGGAACGGAGGAATCTTTCCACGCCCAGAAATCCCCGGTGGCGCCGGCGGAAATGGCCCCATCATCTCTGGATGCGACCGTGTCCCCCGAGCAGCCCCAGTTGGCCAGCGCGATGACCGTCTCCGAAACCGTTGTGCCGGAGACACAGACCTGGAACGAGATGACTCCCTCTCCTCTGGAAGAGGCTCCCTTCCCTCCGGAAATAGGAGGCATGGGCGGTGGAGCCGAACCGGGGCCGTCCCTCAGGGAACCTGGTGAGCCCGAAGAGCCGGAGACACCCGTATTTCCCACACCGGCACCAGAACCGTTACCTTCGGAACAGGAGGGGGCCGCTGGAGCCACTGCAACACCCTTGATGCTGGAAGCAACGCCGACTTCCCCGCCGGTGGAAATGCCGAAAGCAGAACCGGCCTTGCCCCCCACGTCCTGGCTGACGGTGGGAGGGCTGGCCCTGATGACGGTGGTGTTAGCCTTTCTCTCCATCCGGGCATGGCGGGCCCGGTAACCTCTCTCTCTGCGACTGCGGTTTGTATGGCTGAACATCTGGAACTGAACTTCTGCCCCCAGTGCGGCGGGCCGCTCCAAGACCGGGAAGCGTACGGTCGGGTAAGGCGTTACTGCCCGGCGTGCGACCGCATCATCTTTCGTGACCCCAAAGTGGCCGCCGCCGTGCTGGTGGAGAAGGAGGGAAAAGTCCTGCTGATCCGGCGGTCCTTTGGACCGTTCAAAGGGCGATGGGGCCTGCCCGCCGGCTTCGTGGAGTACGACGAGGACCCAGCCACTACGGCGATTCGGGAATGCCAGGAAGAAACCGGTCTGCAGGTCAGGCTGACGGGCCTGCTGGACGTTCTTCCCGGAGAGGGGTTGCCGGGCGAGGCAAGTTTCACCGTGGTGTATCAGGGTGAGGTCGTGGACGGCGCCCTCCGGGCCGGAGACGATGCCGGGGCAGCGGAATTCTTCCGGCCGGATGAACTCCCGCCGCTGGCCTTCGCTTCCACCCGTCAGGTGCTGGAACGGTGGCGCAGCGGGCACTATCAGCGTTAAAAGTTTTGCTCCTGAGCCAACAGCGTGATACTTTCAGCAACACTCAAACGGAAGACCGCCACGACCGTCCCATCCCCCGAAACATCTTCCCCTATTTTTCAGATATCATCTAAAGGCAACGGCTGTTACGGCCCCGTGAGAGTAGCCTGGCAAGATTCTACTGCCTCCTTCAGCCGGGACGCCGGTTCTTCCCCCCCCACAACTGCACTGACCATGGCCTCCAGAATATCCTGACATTGCTCATAGCCAGGAACGGCTGGTTCCGTCACTGCATCCAGTTCCAGCAGAGCGAGAACGTCGGCATATGGGGGAGTCTCCTCCAGCAGCGCAGCCTGGGCCTCGGGGGAGAGTCGGCGGTGGGGAAGGTAACCGTAAGCGGAGACCCAGAGGTCCTGCTGGGGTTGCTCGTTCATCCAGCGGATCACCAACCATGCTGCCAGTTGTTGCCGGGGGGTAGTGGGCGGTATGAGCCAGGACAGGCCGAAGAGATCAGTGACCGGCGCGCCAGGGGAAGCCGGCAGGGGCGCCACAGCCCAATCCAGCCCTCCCCGATCCGCGGCAATCTGGCGGTAATGGAGAATATGCGCCGTGCTGCTGAGCACGAAGAGCACCCTTCCGGTCCCAAAATCTACCTCCGCCTGCTCCCAGTAGGCTTCCCGGATGGCACATCCTTCCCGTATCAGGGCCTGCAGAAACTCCAGCGCCTCCTGGCCTTCGGCCCCCCCAAAGACATACTCTTTCCCATCGGGACTCATCATCTGACTGCCCCATCCGATGAGCATACGGACAAACGTGCGGTCGTTGGCGGCAAATTCGTAGCCGTAGACACCGCTGGCCGGGTCCGATGCGGCGCAGGCCATTTCCCGGAATTCTTCCCACGTGCGGGGGGGATGGTTATAGCCCAACTGGTGGAGCCACCCCCGGTTGTAGAAAAGAAGCCCGGCCGAGAGAGCGAAAGGGAAACCATATCGCCCGGACAGTTGGCTCAATTGCCCGACCTCCAGGACGGAAGGGAAGAATTTCTCCAGTTCTCCCGTCGAGAATCCCCACCGACGGCTCGTCAGATAGGGAGTCAGTTCCACGGCCAGTCCCTCCGTTGCAATGGTCGCCAGGTAGCCCGGAGAGACAATGGCCAGGTCGGGGAGTTTCCTCGCCGAAGTCCCCTCCCAAAGGCGCTCGTAAAGGGCAGCGGAATTCTCCAGGCGCTCTCCCCGCACCGCGATTCCCCACCGGTTGGTTGCGTTGAACCGGTCCAGCATCGCCAGCAGAGCATCCTCATGGGACGCCGGATACCAGACGGTGATGACTTCCCTGCGCGGATCCAGATTCTCCAGGTCGCCGTATAGCGAAACCGTCTCCGCCGGGGAGGGGGGGCGCGTGGACTGTCCGACGCACCCCGCCCCGATCAGGCTGATGACCAGCACAATACAGATGCCAGCACGTTGGGTCTTCAATGAGTGCTCCTTACACGGTACAGTTTGGCCGGACGACCGTCCACCGGCCGGTATCTACCCGTTTCCTGCAGGACTCCGGCAACCAGGACTTTACGGCGAAAGGTTCGCCGTTCCAGTTTCTCCCCGAGGATGGCTTCGTAGGCAGTCTGCAATTCGTTCAGGGTGAACATCTCCGGCAGAAGTCTGGCGATGACCGCCGGGGATTCCAGTTTGTGGCGGAGATGCTCCAGGGCGCAGGCCAGGATGCGGTCGTGGTCAAAGGCCAGAGGGGGGAGGGCGCGCACAGACCACCAGCCGGCCTCGGCAGCATCATCGCCTGCCCGGGGCTGAACCTGGTTGGCCCGGACCAGAGCCAGGTATGCTACGGTAATCGTCCGCCCGCGCGGGTCCCGCCCGGGGTCGCCAAACGTATGGAACTGCTCCAGATAGACATCCCGGACGCCGGTCTCCTCCTCCAGTTCCCGCAGGGCGGCCGTCTCCAGCGATTCATCTATGTCCACAAATCCTCCGGGGATTGCCCACATCCCGGCGAAGGGGGGATTCCGACGCCGGATCAGCAACACCTGCAGGTCGTTCTCCCGCAGGGTGAAGATGACGACGTCCACCGTCACCATCGGCCTGGGATATTCGCTGGATGCCATTTCTGACCCTCCCCGCATAGTATAACCCACCCGGCTGGTTTGGCAACTCCCACTCTCTGGGGTATAATCTTTGCATCCTGATATACCGCCGAAGGCAGGGAGACCCTGGAGACTCGCTGTTTCATCCTGTCTGCGTCCTTTTCGGAGACCGCCTATGCGCGCACTGATTACCGGAGCCGGGGGATTCGTCGGGCGCTATCTCTGTGAGTATCTTCTGACCCAACCCGGTTGGGAACTCTTAGGGACATCCTATCCGGAGTCGGTGGAGAACCCTCGGCCCCGGTCGTGCCTCTCCCTGGTTCACCTGGACCTGCGGGATGCCGGACAGGTGGGTGAACTGATTGGGGACTTTCGGCCGGATGTGGTGTTCCACCTGGCGGCCCAATCGTATGTCCCCTCTTCCTTTACGGACCCCTGGGAGACCCTGGAGAACAACCTGCGAGCCCAATTGAACGTGCTGGAGGGGGTGCGGCGGGCCGGACTTCCGTCGCGGGTCGTCGTCATCGGCTCCAACGAGGAATACGGCTGGCCCCGTCCGGAGGACCTTCCCCTCACCGAGGAAAGCCCGCTGCGTCCGGTCAACCCGTACGCGGTCAGCAAAGTCGGACAGGACTTCCTGGGGCTTCAGTACTACTTGGCCTACGGGATGGATGTGGTGCGGCTGCGACCGTTCAATCATACGGGTCCGGGGCAGTCCCCGCGTTTTGTCGTCCCGGCCTTTGCCCGCCAGATCGCCCGGATTGAGGCCGGACTCCAGGAGCCGGTAATGCGGGTGGGGAACCTGGATGTGGCGCGGGATTTCACCGACGTCCGGGACATCGTCCGGGCTTACTATCTGGCGGCGACAGAGGCCGAGGCGGGGGAGGTCTACAACCTGGCCTCCGGCGTGGCCCGCTCCATTCGCTGGATTCTGGAGACGCTTCTTTCATTCACGGATGCGGAGATCCGGATAGAGGTGGACCCGGGCCTCTATCGCCCGGCTGATGTACCCGTCATCTACGGGAGCGCGGAGAAATTCCGCCGCCGCACGGGCTGGGAGCCGCAGATTCCTTTTGAGCAGACCCTACAGGAGACCATGCAATACTGGCGTTCCAGAACGGGAAGTGAGGAATCCCGATGATTGCACTTGTAGAGGCGAAAGGATACAAGTGTCTGCGGTACATCCGGCAACCCCTGGAGCGATTCCACGTTCTGGTGGGCCCTAACGCCAGCGGGAAAACAACCTTTCTGGATGTCATCGCGTTCCTAGGGGATTTGCTGCGGTAGGGGCCACAGAGAGCCGTGGAAAAGCGGTCTCGTTCCCTCAGGGAACTGGTCTGGATGGGGAAAGAGGATGCCTTTGAACTGGCTTTGGAAATGGTTCCACCGGAATCTCTCCTGAAGGAGAGAAATCTGGAATATCGCCGGTGTCGGTACGAGGTTCGTGTGGGTGTCCATCCCCAGGGCGGTGGGATTCAGTTGCTGGAGGAGAATTTCTGGCTTCTGAAAACACCTTTAGAGAATGCAATTTACTTGATTGAAGAGCCGGAAAATGGCATCCATCCACGGGCTATAGAGGGCGTTTTTCAGTCTCTCTCCTCGGTGTACGAAGGTCAGGTCCTGTTGGCGACCCACTCGGCGCTTCTGGTGGGACTGGCGAAGCCGGAGCAGATTCTGTGCTTTGCCCGCAGCAGAGTACTACAGGCTACCGACATCGTTCGGGGAGACGAGCATCCGAAGTTGCAGGCGTGGAAGGGAGAAATCAATCTGGGTGAACTTTATGCGGCGGGGGTCTTGACTGGAAAATCTGCTCCAGGGCGGCAAACCCTCTCGGCCCAAAGAGAGGCTGGAATCGCTCCTGGAGAAAAACCGGATCCCCCGATCCTCTGCGCTGTACTTGAGACTGGCCTCTGAAGTGAATTTCACTCACTGCACCGATCAGGCTTTTCGGTTGTTTTGGGAAACCCTGCGGCGCTGGTTTGGTTCAAAGCCCTTGAATCTCTCTGAGCGGAGGAAAATATGCCCCGAGCCTTAATCACTGGTATCACCGGACAGGACGGTTCGTATCTTGCAGAATTTTTGCTGGAGAAGGGGTACGAGGTTCTCGGTATGGTGCGTCGCACCAGTACAGTGAACTTCTCCCGTATCCAGCACATTCAGGACAAGATTACCCTGGTCTCCGGCGACTTACTGGACCAGGGGTCGCTCATCGCCATCCTCCGGGACTATCAACCCGATGAGGTCTACAACCTGGCCGCCCAGTCCTTCGTCCCCACTTCCTGGGAGCAACCGGTCTTCACTGGCGAGGTCACCGCATTGGGGGTCACCCGGATGTTAGAGGCGATTCGCACCGTAGACCCCAGCATCCGCTTCTACCAGGCCAGTTCCTCGGAGATGTTCGGCAAAGTCCGGGAGGTTCCCCAGAACGAACTAACTCCCTTCTACCCGCGCAGCCCCTATGGGGTCGCGAAAGTCTATGGGCACTGGATCACGGTCAACTACCGGGAGTCGTTCGGCATATATGCAGTATCTGGAATATTGTTCAATCACGAGAGCCCCCGTCGCGGCCTGGAATTTGTCACCCGCAAGGTCTCTTATGGGGTGGCGAAAATCAAACTGGGGCTGGCGAAGGAACTGCGGCTGGGGAATCTGGACGCCCGCCGGGACTGGGGGTTCGCTGGGGACTACGTCCGCGCAATGTGGCTGATGCTCCAGCAACCCGCCCCCGATGACTACGTCGTCGGCACGGGCCAGACCCACTCAGTGCGGGAACTCTGCGAAATTGCCTTCGCCCACGTGGGACTGGACTGGCAGGACTACGTGGTCCAGGACCCCCGCTACATACGCCCTGCCGAGGTGGACCTTCTGGTCGCCGACCCCTCTAAGGCCCGCCGAGTGCTGGGCTGGGAGCCCGCCGTCTCCTTTGAGGAACTGGTCAAAATGATGGTGGACGCTGATCTGAATTTGTTGCAAGAGGAGATGGAACGTGGGCTGATCCGTCCCGAGCCAGAGAGATAAGAGGGATGCTCATATGGAAGAGAGGATTTCCGAACAGTTGGGGCGCTGGAAGAAGGTCCTTTGGGGGACTGCATCGGCGGGGATGCTGATCCTCCTGGCTGTGGCGGCGAACCGCCTGGCGACCTGGAGCCCGAAGGCGCTGGAATATCCGCTCTGGGCTGCCGTGCTGGGTCTGTTGGCGAACATCGTTGCTAGCGGACTGAAGGTCAAAGATAAACTGAGCATAGTAGTCCGGACGGAACTCTTCCTGAAAGTGGGCCTCGTTCTCTTGGGGGCCAGCGTGAACATTGTGGAAGTGCTCAGCGTGGGGGTCCGGGGACTGATCCAGGCCCTGGTGATGGTGACCGCTGTCTTCTTTTTCACCTGGTGGCTGGGCGGAGTGCTCCAGTTGGAGAAGAAACTGCGCGCAGTGATGTGCGCGGCCATCTCTATCTGCGGCGTCTCTGCGGCCATCGCGGCCGCCGGGTCCATCTTGGCGAAGAAGGAGCACCTGGCTTACGTCACCGCAATGGTCATCGTCACCGCTCTGCCGCTGATGGTGCTGATGCCCTGGATCGCGGTCCTCGCCGGGATGGCTGCCGGGTGGGCCGGGGCCTGGTTCGGCGCCAACATAGATACCACCGCCGCTGTCGTCGGCGCCGGGGCAATTTACGGTGAGGAAGCTGTCCGGGTCGCTTCCATTATCAAGATGGCCCAGAATTCCCTGATCGGCGTGGTAGCCTTTTTGCTGACCCTCTACTGGGTCACGCGGGAGGAACGGACCGGGAACGAGCGCCCCAGCGCGCGGGTGCTCTGGGACCGGTTCCCCAAGTTCGTCCTGGGCTTCCTGCTGGTCTCCGTGCTGGCATCGCTGGGAATCTTCACGAAAGCCCAGGTCAAAGACATCACCGCACTGCGCCACTGGGCCTTCACCCTGGCTTTCATCGGCATCGGCTGGGATCTGGTCTTCGGCGAGGTCCGCAAAATTGGCCTGCGCCCCCTGGTGGTCTACCTGGCCGCCACAGTCTTCAACACGGTTCTGGCCCTGGGAGTCTCCTGGTTGTTGTTCGGAAGATGAAACGACCAGCCCCGGGGACTTTTTTCTCATTGACGTTTAAAGGTAATATGTTACAATTGTTATCACAGTGAGCCTCAACATATAAATCCTGTTGAGGGAAGTACAGATGGCCCGATCGGGTTCTGCTTTCCCGGAAAATCCCTCATTTCTGCGGGGCATCCGCTGGTTTCTGGTGGCCTTGCTGATGTTCTCCGCGGCCATTCTCATCTGGGCCCTTGTACTGGCCGTTCAGGTGGAGCGTCTCCCCTTTCCTGGCCTCTTCACCGAACCGACGCTGGTGGTGAATGACCTGGGCTCTGCGACCTGGAGCGGGCACGCTGCCGGCCTTCATTTCCCCGAACAACTCATTGCCATTGACGGAGAACCACTGGATAGTTCAACCGCGCTGATAGAGGCCCTCCGCACCCGACAGCCAGGCGATACGGTCACGTTCACAGCCCGTCACGGGGAGACTGGCGCCGTCCGCCAGGTCAGGGTGACGCTGATGCCCCTACCTCGCGCAGCCTTCCGGGATTTTTTCCTCATCCCGTATCTTCTGGGTTTGTTCTACTTGATCGCCGGGGGAGGGATGCTCTGGCGGCGGGGTCGGGAAGAGGCGGCGCAAACTTTTGCTCTCTTTTGCATTTTCATCGCCCTGATCACTGGCACTTTTTTTGACGTTTACACCACCCACCGCCTCTTCATGTTCTGGGTAGCGGCTATCCCCCTGGCTGGGAGCGCAGCCATCCACCTGGCTATGGTCTTCCCCCGTCCCTCTCCGGCTCTCTGGCGGTTCCCTTTCCTGCGTCTCCTGATCTACCTGCCCGCGCTGGGGTTGGCCGTGGCCGGATGGCTCACCACGATAGATCTGGCCCATCCCATTGCTTATTTCGCCCCATGGCGCTGGGGGCGAGCCTGGGCCGGCATCGGTGGACTGGTGCTGATCGGGCAGATGGCCTACCAACGGGTTTTCTCCCGTTCCCCGATCGTTCGGGCTCAAACCTACATCGTCCTGGTGGGGGCTCTGCTGTCCTTCTTCCCGATTATCGCCTGGATTCCCTTTGCGTTCAGCCCGGGTACCCCGTTCCAGCCCGGCCTGTACTTTCCGTTCTTCATCATCTTCCCTCTGGCTGTTGCCTACGCGATTCTCCTTCCCCGCACGTTGAACATTGACTGGGTGGTCCGCAACGCGGCGATTTACCTTCTTATGGCGCTGGCCGTTGTAGGCATCTTTGCCCTTCTCCTCGCCCTGCTGGGTCGGTGGTTTCATCTGACCGTTCTCCCCTTTCAGCCGTTGGTGCTGGCCCTGCTGGTCCTGATGGTGGTCATCGGCGCTTCGCTTCTGCGCAGGCTGCTGACCTACCTGGTGGATCGGCTGGTGCTGGGGCGCCGGATGGCCCCGGAACGGGCACTGCGGGAGTTTGGGAACCGGGTGGCCACAGCCCGTACCGTGGATGAAGTGATGGCGATGGCAGCCGATATCATCGGAAAGGTGCTGGCTTCCCGTTCGGTTCTCTTCTACCTGCCGGACCCGCTCAGCGGATGGTATGCCCCCCGGGCGCCGGGTGATCATCCCTCTATTTCCCGGCCATCTTTCCGCCCCGACGGGCTGCTCGCCCGTCGGATGACCACGGACACCCGTCCCCTTTACCTTTCGGTGGACGATATCCTCCCCTCTGACCTGGAGGAGGAAGAGGAACGGTTGGCCGCGCTAGGGCCGGCCCTTTTCGTCCCACTATCCGGATGGGGATGGTTAACGGTGAATCCCACCCGATTTGAACGCTTCCGCGCCCGCGATGCCTGGTTCCTGGAGACGCTATCCCCCCAGATCGTCGCTGCGCTAGACCGTGTCCGTCTGATTGCAGACCTGGAGCGCCGGATCCAGGAACTGGAGGTGGTGGGCGTCATTGCCCAGTCCGTGAGTTTCTCCGTCCAGCCGGACGACCTGATGGAACTGATCTACACCCAGACCAACCGGGTGCTGGATGCCCGCAATTTCTACATCGCCCCCTACGACCCTCCAACCCGCACCCTGCGCTTTGCCTTCTACGTGGAGAATGGCGAGCGGCAGTATCCAGAGGACGTATGGTCAGATACGGAGGGATTAACCGGCCTCATCGTCCGCACGGGACAGCCCATCATCACGGATGATTATCTGGCCGAGTGCCAGCGGCGGGGGGTCCGGCCGGGGGGCCGGCCCGGTAAAGCCTGGATGGGCATCCCTCTCATCTCCCAGGACCGCGTCCTGGGGGTGATCAACATCTCCAGTTTTGATCCTGACGTGACTTTTACCCGAGAGCAGGCTCAGGTATTTCAGGTCATTGCCGATCAGGCTGCCGCCATCCTGGACAAGGCCCAACTCTATCAGGAGACAGAAAAATGGGCGCGGCGGCTGGAGGGATTGAACGAGGTGGGCCATCTCCTGGCTTCCACCCTGGACCTGAATAGCCTGTTAGAACTGACCGTCCGGAAAGCAACAGACCTCCTCCAGGCCGAGGCCGGCTCTCTCCTGCTGGTGGACGAGGAGAGCGGCGACTTGGTCGTTCGCGTCGCCATTGGCGAGTCCAACCTGGCCGGCACCCGCTTGCCCGCCGGCGCTGGCATCGCCGGACGGGTGGTCCGGGAGAACCGCCCCATTCGGGTGGATGACGTTTGGCAGGACAAACAGGGGTATCCAGAAATAGACCGCCGTTCCCAGTTTGTGACCCGTTCACTCCTCTGCGCTCCGCTGACGGCTCATGGAACAGTCATTGGCGCTCTGGAGGTGATCAACCGTCGGGATGGCCGTCCCTTTGATAAGAATGACGAGCGATTGCTGACTGCCCTCGCCGCTCAGGCGGCCGTCGCTATCCAGAATGCCCGTCTCTTCGCGATGACCGATCAAGCCCTGGCAGCCCGGGTGGAAGAACTCTCTATGATGCAGCGGATTGACCGGGAGTTGAACGCCACGCTGGATTATCAGCAGACGATGGAGACCGCTCTGGAATGGGCCATCCAGCGGACCGGTGCTGACATAGGGCTGATCGCTGTTCTGAGCGAGGAGGATGGTCAGCAGGGTCTCCGGTTGCTGGTCTATCGGGGCTATCCTCCCGAGGCGATGGAGCCGTACCGGGAGACGCTCTGGCCGCTGGATCAGGGCATCGTGGGGCGGGTAGCCCGGACCGGTCGCCCCGAACAGGTCTCCGACGTCCGCTACGACCCGGATTATGTGGCCGTCGTGGAGGGGATGGTCGCCCAGATCACGGTGCCCATCTGGCGGGAGGAACGGATTATCGGCATTATTGTGCTGGAAAGTGCCCGACCGGGACAGTTTAACCAGGATGCCCTGGATTTTGTCATTCGCCTGGCCGACCATGCGGCCATTGCTATAGAGAACGCCCGCCTCTTCGCCGCGGTGGAGGCCGCCAATCGGGCCAAGACAGACTTCATCTCCTTTGTCTCCCACGAACTGAAACAACCGATGACAGCCATCAAGGGCTACACTGACCTGTTGGTCAAGGGGTTGGCGGGCGACCTGACGGAGACGCAGCGCTCGTTCCTGGAGGTCATCCGCTCCAACGTGAACCGGATGGACACGATGGTGCAGGAACTGCTGGACGTTTCCCGCATAGAATCCGGGCGGTTGCGGCTGGAAATTGGGCGGGTCGCGCTGCGGGAGGCTGTAGAAGAGGCGGTTCGGGTCATCCGGCAGGAGATAGAGGCCAAACGGCAGACGCTGGAGGTGGAAATCGCAGAGCCGCTGCCTCCTGTGAGGGCCGACCGGAACCGGGTGGTGCAGATTCTGACCAATTTGCTGAGCAACGCGTACAAATACACCCCGGAAGAAGGTCATATTCGGGTGACCGTTCAGCCGAATGGTGGATTTGTGGCCTGTTCCGTTTCCGATACGGGCATCGGTATCGCTCCCGAGGAACAGGAGCGCCTGTTCACCAAGTTCTTCCGTTCCCAGCATCCGGTCGTGCGGAATGTGCCGGGCACTGGTTTGGGCCTGGTCATCACCAAGAGCCTGGTGGAACTTCAGGGCGGCCAGATTTGGGTTCAGAGCGAACTGGGCAAAGGGAGCACCTTTACTTTCACCCTGCCGGTAGACGACTATGATCCGAACTGAAAATCTCACCAAACGATTTGACGGTTTCACCGCCGTGGGCGGAATCACGCTGACTGTCCGCCCAGGGCAGATACTGGCCCTGCTGGGCCCCAACGGGGCTGGGAAGACCACCACGGTGCGGATGCTGGCGGCCATCCTGATGCCTACAGAGGGTTGGGCGGAGGTCGCCGGATACGATACCCGCCGGAACCCGGTCGCCGTCCGCCAGCAGGTGGGGCTTTTGACCGAACAACCAGGCCTCTACCTGCGGATGTATGGAGGGGAGTACTTGGAGTTCTTTGGCCGACTCTATGGCCTGGACGCGGGAACTTGCCGGCGGCAGGCCCGGGAATGGCTGGACCGGTTTGCTATGCCGGAGGCCTGGGACCGACGTATTGGAGAGTACTCCAAGGGGATGCGCCAGAAACTGGCCCTGGTGCGCGCCCTGCTCCATAACCCGCCCATCCTCCTGATGGATGAGCCCACCTCAGCAATGGACCCTCACAGCGCCAAACTGGTGCGGGATGCCATTTTATCCCTCAAGGACGAGCGGCACACCATCCTGGTCTGCACGCACAATCTGGCTGAGGCAGAATTGCTGGCGGACGAGATTGCCATCATCCGACGAGGGCAGATTGTGGCTCTGGGGACACCGGCCGATTTAAAGCAGCAACTGCTGGGCCCTCCCCTGATGGAACTCCGGGTGGCGTCCTCCGTTGACGGAGCCCGTCCCCTGGTTGACCGTTGGGCTTCGGTTGTGGAGGAAGGCCCGAACTGGATTCGCTACCGGGCCGACTCGCCGGAGACCGTCAACCCGATGATTGTGCGCTCCCTGGCGGAAGCGGGCATCCCAGTGGTGATGCTGAGCGAAGTCCCGCGCAGCCTAGAAGCGGTTTATTTGCGAGTGGTGGAATCGTAGGCGGGCTGCAGCCGGCAGCCCAATAACGGATGAAGAAATGAGCGAAATCCTATTGGCACCAAGGACTCTGCGGGCTTACTGGGTCCTCCAGATCTGGCGGCTGATTGGTCGGGAACTGCGGGATTATCTGCGGGATTGGCGCATCCTGTTCCCCATTTTTACCCTGACGCTCCTCTTTCCCCTTTTGATGCGCTTCGTGACCGGCTACCTGGAGGGTTCCTTCTACGAACGCTGGGGGGCAGAGGGGGTGACGGCTCGCCTGCTTCCCCTCATGCTCCTGCTGGTGGGATTCCTCCCCGTCTCCGTCTCCCTGGTGATTGCTCTTGAATCCTTTGCAGGGGAGAAGGAACGGATGAGCCTGGAGCCCCTCCTGGCCACGCCGCTCTCCGACCTCCAACTCTATCTGGGGAAGATGGTGGCGGCGCTGGCCCTCCCGCTGATGGCCGGCACCGTCGGCATCGCCTTCTATCTGCTGATCTTGCCCATAGAGGCACGCCCGTCCCCCTTGACCCTGTTACAGGTTTTTCTTTTGACGATCGGGAAGGCCCTGGTGATGGTCTCTGCTGCGGTCATCGTCTCCAGCCAGACCACCAGTGTCCGGGCGGCCAACCTTCTATCCAGTTTCATCATCGTTCCGATATCCCTGTTGCTCCAGCAGGAGAGCCTCCTTCTTCTCCAGAGTGGCAACCAAATTCTGTGGTATATCCTGCTCTTCCTGCTGGTGGCAAACGTGATGCTGATCCGGATGGGGATTCGGCTCTTCAACCGGGAGGAGTTGCTGGGGCGGGAAATCGACGAACTGAATCTGCGCAACGTCTGGCGGATGTTTCAGCGGCATTTTGTCTGGGAACGGTGGTTCTTCGGGCGGCCAACGGAGCGATTACCCCGTTCTCTGCGCTGGCTGAGCACCTGGACCGGGTTGTATCTGCGGGAGGTTCCCCGGATTCTGGCCCGTTCTCATCTGGCGCTGGCTCTGGTCCTGATCTCCCTGATGGGCGCCGTGTGGGTGGGTTGGGAGGTCGCCATCCGCTTCCGAATTCCGGCTGAATACATCCCGCTGGATCAGGTGACCGAAGAGACGTTCCAGCAGGCCTCCGCCATCTCCTGGCTGCCCGCTTTTACGATCTGGGGAATTCTGGAAAACAATCTCCGTTCCCTCACACTGGCGGCCATCCTGGGGACGTTTTCCTTTGGAGCCCTGGCGATCATACTATTGATGGCCCCGATCGCCATCATCACCTATGCCGCTTTCCAGGTCGCCTGGGCGGGATACGACCCACTGACTTTTGTGTTGGCGTTTGTGGTGCCGCACGGCGTGCTGGAGATGCCTGCCGCCATCATCGCCACCACGCTGGCGGTGCGCCTGGGCGCCACCTTCATCGCCCCGCCCCGGGGAATGACGGTGGGGGAGGGATGGGTGCAGGCGCTGGCTGACTTCGTGAAGGTCTTCCTGGCGGTGGTGGTGCCCCTGCTGGCTCTGGCTGCCGCCGTGGAGGTTTCTCTCACACCGGCCATCGTGCTGGCGGTGTACGGGCGATAATAAAAAGCCTCCCGCAGAGTTTTGCGGCTGGGCAGGAGCCATTTTTCCAGTTGCAAGAACCTGCGGGAGGCTTCTTTACTATCCCGTTGCGGCCTCTTCCAGCGCGACCAGTGCCTCTTTGGCGTCTTCCCCTTCGGCCCCGATGGTGATCACCGCCCCCTGTTTCACTCCCAAGGCCAGCAGGCTCAGAAGGCTCTTGGCATCCGCCTTCTGGCCGTCATAGAGAACCCATGTCCGGCTGCGGAACCGCCGCGCCGTCTGGACGAAGCGGGCCGCAGGACGGGCATGCAGCCCCTCCTCGTGAGTGACCGTTACCACAATCTCCGGCATTCGTTAACCGCCAAAGAGCCCCACGCGGATGCTCTCTCCAGCCTCGTTCAGTCCCGGCCAGATGGGATACGCGCTGAGAATGCCAACGAGGATGATGCCAGCCATAATCCATGTGGGGGAGACGTTTTTCCGGGCTACCAGCCACCACACCAGCAGCACCAGCAGCAGGGGCAGCAGATTGGGCATCAGGCTATCCAGAATGGCCTGCAGGTGGAACGTGCTCCCGCCAACCATAAAGGCCACCGGGGTGGAGAGGCGGACAAACTGGACCGCCAGCGCGCCCATGATGAAGTTGCCCAGTACTCCTGCGCCCAGGATGATCCGGGCAACGGTGCCGGTACGGAGGATGGAAGTCACTGCTGCGCGCCCCCGCACATATCCCTGCCACCAGACCCACCAGCCCACGCCCCAGACGAAGGCCGCAACTGCAACCAGGTAGAAGAGCGGGCCCAGAATGTTTCCTTGCTTCGCTGTGCCGACGGCGCCGCCGGTGGCGATTCCGATCCCCAGCGCCAGCGCAATCGGAATGACAATGCCCTGCTGGAGAGTATCGCCAATCCCCGCCATTGGGCCCATCAGTCCGGTCTTGACCCCGTTGATGGCCTCGTCGCTGATGTCGGCCCCGGCGGCCCGTTCCTCTTCCATCGCGATGACGATGCCGTGAACGACGCCGCCGATGTCGGGCTGGGTGTTGAAGAAGACCAGGTGCCGCTTCAGGGCCGCGCGGATGTCCTCCTGCTTTTTGTACAGTTTCTCAATGATGGGCGTCATACTGTGGGCGAAGCCCAGTCCCTGCATGCGCTCCCAGTTGTAGCAGGAGTGGGAGAAGAAGAGCCAGCGCAGCCAGGCGCGAAAGACGTCCCGGCGGGTGAGCAGCCCTGGACTGGCCCGTTGCTCTGCAGAAGGCGCCGGTTGCTCCTCGCCCTCCCGGGCCGTGAAGAGGACGTGGACGTAGGCCACGCACGCGCCGATAATGGCCAGGACCACCAGGTTGACCTTGCCTGCCATCAGAGACGTGACGGCAAACCCGACGAAAAAGTAGGGCCAGGTGTTCCCACGAAACAGGAATTTCAGGTTCAGGGCGATGCCCAGCGCGGCCAGCATTCCGCTGGCGACGAACAGCCCATTCATCACCCAGATGGCATGCTGAGCGATCCACTCCAGCGCCGCGCCCACTGCCGGCGCACCCAGATAGGCCGCCAGGGCGACCGGCACCGCGTACAGTACGAACAGGAAGGGCTGGGAGTAGACGTAGTTGCTGCGGGCGACAGCCTTGATGTTCCCCTCTTCGGCGAAGCGGTCGGCCCAGTGAGGGATGAGCGAGCAGACCGACATCCGCAGCGAGTAGGTCAGGCCGCCCAGCAGGCCCAGCGGAGCCGCCAGTGCCAGGGCCGCCTGTACGTCTAGCCCGCCCCCCAGGGCCAGGGCTGTCCCCAGGTAGCCCGCCAGGCCTGGGTCACCGGGGAAGGAGCCGCCAGCGGTGATCCACCCCAGGTAGAGGACGTTGATGTTGGCGCCAATGGCGACGCCCTCTGCCACCCGTCCCATAACTGCCCCGACCAGCGTTCCGGCGATCAGTGGGCGATAGAGGACGGTGAAGCCGAGGTTAGCAAACCAGGGGGACCAGGCCAGGTAATAGAGGATGCCAACGGCAACCGCGGTGAGGAAACTCATCCGTACTGGCTCCGATTGCGCCGTCGGCGCGGCACGGGCCACCACTGTGCCCACACCCATCAGCAAAAGATTGACAGCGATGGCGATAACGACAGATTTTCTGGGTATGCGCATGTCTTCCTCCAAGAGTTTAAGATCGTTCCAAAATTCTCCCGCAAAGAGCGCACATATGTACCCTTGGCGGTTTCCAGGAACAGCGTTTAGAGACCCAGAAGGTCTTTGAATGACCGGGATTTCTCTCCTGGCACGGTCAGAAACGTGATGTCCACTCCCCGCTCCGCCAGGGCCTTCAGGGCGGCAATCTCCTCCTCCGAGGCGGCGATGTGGCGGAAGAGGGGCCGACGGCCCGGCCCGCTTCCCAGGCCACCCACGTTCAGCGCCGTGTATCGGGTTCCTCCTTCATAGAGCCTCAGGGCCACCTGCGGGGACCGGAGGAGCACCATCGTCGTCTCCCGTGGGTGGGGGTCCTGGGGCAGACGGCGGAGGGCCTCCTCCAGCGAGAGGACATCCACCTGAAGGCCGGGTGGCGCAGCCAGCCGCATGACTTCCTGCATAAAGGGGTCAGCGGCAACCTCGTCGTCCACGATCACGATGCGGGTGAACGGCCGGTGTTTGCACCAGACGGCAATCACCTGCCCGTGAATCAGCCGGTCATCAATCCGGATCAGGCCCCAATTCTGGTTCATCCGCGCGGCTTTCTGGTGATGGAGAATAGGAGGAAAACAGCAGAGGGACTCTTCCCCTCCGCCGTCTCGGTCGCGTTGGCGATCCCAGCGGCGCCGGGAAATGATGCGATAGACACCGGGGCAACTTTCCCTTCCTCTGCCACCCTCGCAGGCTCCCAGCCGGCGAGGGGGCGCTCCGGGGCTCACAGCCCAGAGGGTCTGCGGCGGCAATATTGTATCTGGAAAGCGGAAGTTGTCAAGTGGGCGTGAACAGCCAGACGCTTCTGAAAATGGCTGGCACGTTTTTCACCGTGAGACTCCCAGAATCCAGCGTTCATAGAGGTCTCGGTGCTCGCTTCCGGTTACCGTCTTTACCGTTGTCAGAAAAGAGTCCGGGGTGGCGATGCCGTAGCGGTGGCGGCGATAGTACGACCGCAGAATGGCAAAGAAGGCCTCATCCCCCACCCGACTGCGCAGGGCATGGAAGTAGAGGGCGCCTTTTCGGTATACTACCGGGCCGTAGAGGTCCCGGGGATAGGCGGCGACCGGTAGTCCGGCAGGCATGTCGTTTCCCTCATTTATTAGCCGATCGTAGGCGGCCTGAAAGTCGTTCTTCAGAATATCGGCGGCCGTCTCGGCGCCGTAGAGGAATTCGTGGTAGAGCAATGTGGTGTACTGCGTCAGCGCCTCATCCAACCAGGGCTCGTCCACCTGGTCGCTACCCACCACGCCGTACCACCATTGGTGGGCCACCTCGTGCACCACCACCCACTCCAGACGAGGGTGACCGTTATAGAGCCGGTCCGAAATGACCACCAGGGTCGGGTATTCAATCCCCCCAGCCCGTGTCGGCGTCTCCACCACGTCCAGTTCCTCATAGGGGTACGGCCCGAAGAGGCGAGAGCAGAGGATGAAAGCGTTCACCGCCATGCTCAGGACACGCTCGCCTCCCTCCCGATGGTCGGAGTAGAAATAACTGTTGACGATGACTCCTTCGGCGACCTGGCTGGCCACCTGGTAATCGTCGCCCAGGATGAGAACGAAATCACGGACCGGACCGGCCTGGCAGGACCAGCGTCCGGCCTCCAGCACTGCGCACGTCCCGGAGGCCACTAACGTCATCGTGGGAGGCGCGGTCACGTCCACCTGATAAAAAGCGACATCGGAGTAGACCGCATCGCCGTACCCTGGCGCGATCTCCACATTCCAGCCCTCATCATCGTAGACGGGAATCAGGGGGTAGACCTGGGGCAGGGCCACCACGCCGCGCACGTAGGAGAACTGGGCGTAGTCTATCTCGTCGGTCAGAGGGACGGTGACGGTGAACGTCAGGGTGAGGGTGACGGTCTCCATAGGGGCCAGAGGTGGGTTCAGCCAGAGGCGCAGCGCCGACCCGCCGAGACGGACCTCCGGGCTGACCGGCTGACCGTTCAGATGGATGGAGGAGACCCTCATCTCACCGCCGTAACCAGGGGTGTTGGGGAAGAGACGGAGGTAGAGGTCGCTCAGGGGAACTTCCTCGGTGTTGGTGTAGTGGACCCGCTGTTCACCGGTCACCTGCGAATGGTAGACATCCACCGTCAGGGAGATAGCGTAGCGGGTGGCCAGGGAGAGGGTATCCGGTGGGGGAGAGGTATCCAGCGGCGCGGCGGTGGGAAGGAGACGGGGGGTAGATACCGCTGGGGTGGGGGATGGCGGAGGCGCCGGGGGCAGGCAGGCAGTGAGAAGGCTCAGCAGCCCAACCAGGGCAAGGGCCTGAAGGAAGTGAGCGAAAGGATACCAACACGGACGGTCAGCGGATGCGGACGGCCTTTTCATCGGCCTTATTGTACGGCAAAACCCGCAAGTGGCAAGATGGTCTACAGTAAACGTACCCGGCACTTTCGGAAGCGTCCGGCCCGTCTAACAGCCGTCCTTCAACACCTTTCTGGCGAGGGCAATTTGTTCCCGTAGAGATGCCAGAGCAGTACCTCCCTCTGATGAGCGGGCCTCAACGGATCGGCGATGGTCAAAGATTTCATACAGGTCGGGGCCAAAGGCCGGGGAGATGGCCTGGAATTCAGGCAGGGGAAGGGCGCGCAGCGGGAGCCCCAACTCCCCGGCCCGTCGGACGGCCAGCCCCACCAGGGAGTGGCTCTGCCGAAAGGGCACTCCTCGCCGGACCAGGTAGTCCGCCAGGTCTGTCGCCAGCATCCCATCGTCCAGCGCCGCCGCCATTCGCTCCGGATACACTTTCAGGGTCCGGACGACCCCCGCTGCCACTGGGAGGGCCAGGCGGAGCGTGTCCACCGCATCAAAGAGTGGCTCTTTATCCTCCTGCAAGTCTTTGTTGTACCCGGTCGGCAGCCCCTTCAGCGTGGTCAGCAGGCCGGTCAGGTGGCCGATGAGCCGCCCCGCCTTGCCGCGCATCAGTTCCAAAGAGTCGGGATTGCGCTTCTGAGGCATCAGACTGGAGCCGGTGGCGTAGGCCTCGTCCACTTCCACGAAGCCGAATTCCGCCGATGACCAGAGGATGAGGTCCTCCGCCAGGCGGCTGAGATGGACCTGTAGGAGGGCCGCCCAGAAGAGAAATTCGGCGACAAAATCCCGGTCGGAGACGGCATCTATGCTGTTCTCACTGATGGCTCCGAACCCCAGTTGGTCCGCCAGGTAGCGGCGGTCAATGCCCAGGGAGTGACCCGCCAGGGCGCCCGCGCCCAGGGGGAGCACTGCGACCCGTCGCTCCATGTCCCGAAGCCGATCCTGGTCCCGTGCGAAGGCCCAGAAAAAACTCATCAGCCAATGGCTGAAGCGAACGGGCTGGGCGTGCTGGAGATGGGTGTAACCGGGCATCAGGACTTCCAGGTGTTCCTCGGCGCGGTCCACGATCGCTTTCTGCAGGTCTGTCAGGGAGCGACGCAGGGTCGGAATTTCGTCCAGCAGGTAGAGCCGCAGGTCGGTGGCGACCTGGTCGTTTCGGCTGCGGCCGGTGTGCAGTTTGTCGGCCACTGCACCGACCCGCTCCCGAAGCCGCCGCTCCACCGCTGTGTGGATGTCCTCGTCGGAAGGGAGAAAGACGAATTCGCCCGATTCAAACTCCCAGGCCACCTCCTCCAGGCCCCGGATCAGCGCGTCTCGCTCATCGGCGGAGACCAGGCCAGCCCGCTCCAGGGCACGGGCGTAGGCGATGCTCCCCCGAATGTCCGCTGCCCACATTCGCCAGTCAAACTGGATAGAGGCATTGAATGCCTCCATCTGGCGGTCTATCTCTTTGCTGAATCGGCCACCCCAGAGTTTCATACTCCCTCCTTTTCCACCGCGCAGAGCGCGCCGCAGAGCAAAGGGAATAGGGATGGGGTTTTGCGGGAGCCCTGGGCTTCCGCAACCCCCTTCCCCTTTCCCTGTGTCCTTTGCGGTGAAAACCGCTCTGCGAGTTAGTCCCGCTGAATCTCGGCAAGGGGCACTCCGGGCGCGCCCTCCGATACCAGGGCCCGGATTTTCAGCGGCAGGCCGAAGAGGTTGATAAAGCCCTGCGCGTCGGCCTGATGATAGACTTCGTCTTTGCTGAAGGTAGCGTAGTCCTCCCGGTAGAGGCTGTGGGGGGACTGGCGCCCGACGGTGGTGCAGTTCCCCTTGTACAATTTTACCCGCACTGTGCCGGTAACCGTCTCCTGAGTTTTGCGGACGAAGGCGTCCAGCGCCTCCCGCAGGGGGGTGTACCAGAGGCCGTAGTAGACCAGTTCGGCGTACCGCAGCGCGATCAGGTCCTTGAAATGAAGTGTCTCCCGGTCCAGACAGATGGACTCCAGGGCCCGATGGGCGGTGTAGAGGATGGTTCCGCCGGGGGTCTCGTAGACGCCGCGCGATTTCATCCCCACCAGCCGGTTTTCCACCATGTCGGTCCGACCGATGCCGTGCTGGCCGCCCAGATGGTTCAGCCGGACCATCAGGTCCACCGGCCCCAACCGCTCTCCATTTATCCCGACGGGGACCCCCTGCTCAAATTCTATCTCCACGTACTCGGGCCGATCCGGCGCGGCCTCGGGGGAGACCGTCAACTGGTACATCTCTTCGTCCGGCTCGTACCAGGGATCCTCCAGCGGGCCTCCTTCGTGGCTCAGGTGCCAGAGATTCCCATCGCGGCTGTAGATGGAGCGGGACGTGGCGGGGACGGGAATCCCGTGGGCGACGGCGAACTCCAGCAAGTCCTCCCGGGAGCGCAGGTTCCACTCCCGCCAGGGAGCGATGACTTTCAGGTGGGGGGCCAGGGCCTTGTAGGTCAGTTCAAACCGAACCTGGTCGTTCCCCTTGCCGGTACAGCCGTGGGCAACAGCGTCGGCCCCCTCCTGGAGGGCGACCTGAACCTGATACTTAGCGATGAGCGGGCGGGCAAACGACGTGCCCAGCAGGTACTGGCGTTCGTAGATGGCCCCCGCCATCATCGTGGGGAAGGCGTATTCCCTCAGGAATTCCTCCCGCAGGTCGGCCACATATGCCTTGCTGGCGCCTGTCGCCATCGCTTTCTGCTGGATGGCCTTCAGATCGTCCCCCTGGCCCAGGTCGGCGGTGAAGGTGATGACCTCACAGTTGTAGTGCTCCTTCAGCCAGGCCAGAATCACCGAAGTGTCCAGCCCTCCAGAGTAGGCCAATACGACTTTCATTCTATGCCTCCTTAATTGAATTTAGAGTCAACTCTACGGAGTTCTGAAGTTCGGACATAATTCAGACAAGACGGGCCGTCCCAGGGGCAGGCTTTCGGCCTCTTCTACGTCCCCTTGTCCGAAGTTATGTTTGAACTTCAGCGCAGGTTACCTTGCGGATCGCTTCTTCCAGCACGCAGACGGCTCTGCGGAACTCCTCCAGGTCCAGGTGCTCTTGGGGAGTGTGGTCCAGACGGGAATTGCCCGGCCCATAAGCAACGATGGGACAGCGCCATATCGGGCCCACAGTGTTCATATCCGACGTTCCCAGTTTCACCTTGAAGGTCGGGGTTCCCCCCAATCCCCTGATGGCCTGGAGGAACGCGCGGACCAGAGGGGTGTTCTTCTCCGCCCTGTAGGCGACGTCCTCGCCACCGAAGCCGATGGCGGCGTCCTCCGCCCAGGAGCGGATTTGTGCCTTGAGATCGGGGATGCTCACCCCTGGGGGGAGGCGGAGGGTGATGTCCATGACCACTTCCTCCTCAAATCCGCCGTTGTGGGTGGTGATTTTGTGGAGGGTGGGGTCCAGAGTGTGGAACCGGAACCGCTCCCCCCGGTTGAATTGGTCGGCGAATGCGGTGAGACGGTTCCAGAAACGGACGGCCTGCTCAGCGGCGGAGGGGCCCTCGGCGGTGGAGTGGCGGGCCGGCGCGGCCAGCCGGTAGAGGACCCGCAGCCGGCCCTTGTAGCCCAGCGTGATATGCTCCCAACCGCTGGGTTCGCCGATGATGACGGCCTGGGGGGAGAAATGGCCCAGCAGGTGGCGGGCCCCCCGGGAGGAAGACTCCTCCTCCACCGCGCCCACCACTACAATCCGCCAGTTGGGGACGGGTCCCACCCGCGCGGCGGCCAGGATGAAGGCGGCCAGCGGCCCCTTGGCGTCTACGGCCCCCCGCCCGTACAGGCATCCGTCCTGAAGCCGGACAGGTATGAACCCTTCCACCGTATCCATGTGGCCCAGGAGTATCAGTTCCTGTTCCCCATCGCCCATAACGCCGATGGCGTTTCCGGCCCCATCTGGGTGCGCGCGGAAGCCCATTTCTCGCATCCGGGCCACCAGGTAAGCGGATATTTCCTCTTCGTGGCCGGAGGGGCTGTAGATTTCCAGCATTTCGCGCAGGAAAGAGACCTCATCCATCATTGTCATTCCTCTCCTCTGAGGGGGGGGTGGCCAGCGCCTCTTCCAGTTGGCAGGCCACGAACTCCAGGTCCTCCCGGGAAATAATTAGCGGGGGGAGGAGTCGCAGCACGAGAGGACCGGCAGTCAGAGCGATGACGCCGCGCTGGAGGAGGGCCCGGAGGTAGGGCCGGGCTTTCCGCCGCAACTCCACTCCCACCATCAGCCCCAACCCTCGCACGTCCCGGACCAGGGGGGAGCGGACCGCCCGCAGGCGGGAGAGGAAGAGCGCGCCCAGTTCAGCGGCCCGCTCTGGCAACGCCTGCTCCCGGATGGTACGGAGAGTGGCCAGTGCCGCCGCGCAGGCCAGGGGATTCCCACCGAAGGTGGAGCCGTGGACGGCAGAGGGTAATTTGCCCACATGCGGGCCCAGAAGGACTGCTCCCATAGGTACCCCGCCGGCGATCCCTTTCGCCAGACAGACCATATCTGGCTCCAGGCCGTAGTGCTCGCAGGCCAGCATCCGGCCCGTTCGGCCCAACCCGGTCTGGATTTCGTCCACGATGAAGAGCGCGCCTCGCTCCCGACAGAGTTCCTGAGCCCGCTGGAGATATGCCCCATCTCCCAGGACAACGCCCCCTTCACCCTGGACCCCTTCCAGGATCACCGCTGCCGTCTCCGGGCCGATGGCCTCCTCCAGCGCGTCCGGGTTATTGTAGGGGACGTGGGCGAAGCCGGGGACCAGTGGCTCAAAGGGGCGGCGATACTCCGGGCGCCAGGTGGCGGAAAGGGCCCCCATCGTCCGGCCGTGGAATCCGTTGCGGGCGGCGATAATCCCGGGTCGTCCGGTCACCAGGCGGGCGAACTTCAGGGCCGTCTCCACCGCCTCGGTGCCGGAGTTACAGAAGAACACCCGTTCCGCCCACGGCGCCAGGGCAATCAGTTCGGCCGTCAGTTCCGCCCGACGGTCGTTGTAGACGGTTTCGGGGCAGGTGATGAGCCGTCTGGCCTGCTCTTGAATCGCGGCTACCACCCGGGGATGCGCGTGGCCCAGAAGGGCGACGCCGTGCCCGGTGGCGCAGTCCACATACTCCCGGCCCTCCGCATCCCAGACTCGCGCTCCTTCGCCGCGCACGATGACCACCGGCTGCTTCCGGTACACCCCACACGTGTGCTGCTCCTCCAGTTCCATCCACCCGTTTTCGCGGCTCATTCCACCACCGTCCCTCTGCCGGCCAGCGCCTGCCGGATGGGAGAGTCGGCGCGGCCGTCGGCTAAGATGGCCCGGCGCACCCCACCGTTCAGCGCTTCCTGAACCCCCAGGAGTTTCCGCTTCATCCGCCCCTGCGCATAGGGGGAATATCCCTCTATTTCGGCGCGCGGGATGCGGGGGATCAGCGTGCTCTCGTCGGGGAATGCGCGCAGGAGGCCTGGCACGTTGGTCAGGAGGACCAGGATGTCGGCGCCCAGCGCGGCGGCAATCGCAGCGGCAGCCCGGTCGCCGTCCACGTTCACCATCTCCCCGGCGGAACTGATGGCCAGCGGGGCGACGACGGGAACGTACCCCTGGTCCAGGAGCATCCGGAACAGAGGGACATTGACCCGCTCCACGATGCCACTCCACTCGTCGCGCAGGACCTTGACTTTGCCGTCCTCCACGATTTTCAGGGAGGACTTGCGCTTCCCCTCCAGCAGCCGTCCGTCCACCCCGGAGAGCCCCAGGGCCCTGACCCCGCGCCGCTGGAGGCGCTCCACCAGCGACTTGTTGATCCGGCCGGCGACGACCATAGCGAAAATCTCCAGCGTTTCCCGGTCAGTATAGCGGCTCTGATGCCCGGAGACAGAAGTGACGTGGCGGGGCGGTTTGCCCAGTCGCTCCGCAATGACGTCGGTCTCGTGAGAGCCGCCGTGGACCAGGACGAGAAGTCTCCCTTCCCCGACGAAAGCGGCGACGTCATCGCAGAGGGGCTCCAGGTCAATCCCCGCCGCGCCGCCGATTTTGACGACGATGAGGCCAGACGAGAGTTCCATATTCTCCGCTCCGTATTCCGTTAAATGGGGTGAAGGCCGGGGAATTCCAGGCCGGCCGTTTCCGGGAAGCCGCCCATCAGGTTCATCGCCTGGACAGCGGTTCCGGCTGCGCCTTTCATCAAATTATCTATGGCCGCGATGACCACCAGCCGGCGCGTCCCTGGCTCCTGGGCGAAGCCGATGTCGCAGTAGTTGGAACCGGCCAGGATTTTGGGCTCCGGGTAGCGGTAAATCCCCCGGGCTGTCTTCGCCAGCCGGATGAACGGCTCGCCCTCGTAGGCCCGGCGATAGAGTTGCCAGACCTCCCGTTCGGACAGGTCGTCGGTCAGGAAGCAGTGAGCCGTTGCCAGCGCGCCCCGCACCAGGTCCACCGAGGTGATGGAGAGGTAGATTTCGGGGGACCGTCCGTCCACCGTCAGTTCCTGGATCAGTTCGGCCATGTGACGGTGGCCGGCTGGCGCGTAGGAGCGGACAGCGTGGCAGCGTTCGGGGTGATGGGAGGCGGGAGTGGGCTCCGCCCCGCCCTCGGAGGAGCCGACCTTCACCTCCACCACGGCTCTCTCCACGATGCCGGCCTGGTAGAGGGGCCAGAGGGCCAGGTTGACGACGGTAGCGTTGCACCCCACGCCGCTGACGTAGCGCGCGCTCCGCAACTCCTCCCGATGGAGTTCCGGCAGGCCGTAGACGAAGCAGGGAAGCCACTCCGGCGCCGGATGCTCCCAGCCGTACCAGCGAGGATAGTCGGCGGAATTGCGCAGGCGGAAATCGGCGCTCAAATCTATCAGCCGTTCTGCCACTGAAGCGAACTCTCCGATCCGGGGGGCGACCAGGCCGTGGGGGAGAGCAATGAAGAGCACGTCGCACGGCTCCAGGTCCGCCAGCCGGACAAACCGCAGGTCCGTCCGTCCCCGCAAGTTGGGATGCAGGAAGTACACCGGCTGACCGGCGTACTGTTCCGACGTCGCCTGTTTGACCCGGACGTGGGGATGGTCCAGGAGCAACCGCAGCAGTTCTCCCCCCGCATATCCGGATGCACCCACGATAGAAACGTCCATTCTCTCCTCCTGACCTATTGCTTTCTCAGTGCGGTTGGGGGACAGGATGAATTTCTGATGCCGGCCAATCTCACTACATAGTCGGCCATCTTCCCGGCGATATCCACCTCCACGACCTGCATGGCGCCGTGAAATTCGGGGGTGTGGTTCACTTCCGAGACCAGCAAGCGACCGTCGGCATCTTCCAGCAGGTCCACGGCCAGAATGCCGCTGCCCACGGCGCGGGCGGCACGCAGGGCCAGTTCAGCAATCTCGGGGGTCAGCGGACAGGGGAGGGCTTCCGCCCCGCGCGCGGTGTTGGTGATCCAGTGGGGCGACCGGCGGTAGATGGCGTAGAGCACTTCTTCGCCCACCACCATCACGCGGATATCCCGACTGGGCTTCTCCACGTACTCCTGGATGTAGAAGACACTGTGCCCTGGCCCGCCGAGGGTCGTCTTGTGGGCCAGCAGGGCCTCTGCCGTCTCCCGGTCGTTCACTTTGCTCAGCAACCGTCCCCAGGAGCCGACAGCGGGCTTGAGCACGACGGGATACCCTATCTCCTCCATAGCCTCTATGGCCGCCTCGGCCCCAAAGGCGACGGCGGTGCAGGGGGTGGGCAGGCCGTGCCCGATCAATGCCTGGCTAGTCAGCACTTTATCCCCGCAGGTAAGGACAGTCCGGTAATCGTTGACGGTGGGGATTCCCCATCCGTTCAGAATGCTCAGCAGATAAAGGGCCCGCGTGTGGCTGACCATGCGGCTCCAGATCAGGTCGTACTTCCGGGCCAGGCCGTTGGCGTGAAGATACAGGAACAGATTCTCCTCATCCAGCCGGTCAAAATTCACCCCCCGGGCCGCCAGTGCTCGGAAGATGGCTTTCTCTTCCGGCCGGACGCGAGAATAGAGGATGCCCAACTTTATCGTTCCGACTTCATGGCGACCTCCAGAACGTAATCGGCAATGCGGCCAGGGATGTCCACACCGGTGGGAGCGATACTGTTGCGGAACTCCGGGGTGTGGTTCACCTCCGAAACCAGCAGGCGGCCATCCGGGGCCTCCAGGATGTCCACTGCGACCACCCCACCGCCCACCGCCTCCGCCGCCGCCTGGGAGATGGCGTCAATCTCGGGGGTGATGGGACATCCGGTGGCCTGGGCCCCCCGGGCCGTGTTGGTGATCCAGTGGGACGATGTGCGGTAAATGGCTGCGATGGTCTCTCCCCCCACGACGAAACTGCGGATGTCCCGTCCGGGTTTGGGGATGTACTCCTGGATGTAAAAGATGGAGTGGGTATATCCGCCGAGGGTCTGCTTGTGCTCCAGAATCGCTTCTGCGGCGTCCCGGTCATTGATTTTGGCCTGAAGGCGTCCCCAGGAGCCATTCAGCGGCTTGAGAACGACCGGATAGCCCATTTCCTCTATGGCTGCCAGCGCTGCCTCTGGGGAGAAGGCCACGCGGACGGCGGGGGTGGGGACGCCCCGACGGGCAAGCGCCAGACTGGTCTGCAATTTATCCCCGCAGAGGGCGATCACTTCCGGCGCGTTGATGGTGATCTGGTCGCTTGCGCTGAGCATCTGGCTGGCATAGAGGGCCCGGGAGTGGCTCAGCGAGCGAATGAGGACCACGTCGCAGGGGCTGACTGCCTCTTCCCCCACCAGGCGGAGCGAGGAAGCGCCCGGAAGCCCCAGTACGATCGCCTCGTCGTCTATCCGCACCGTCTCCACGCCCCGATTCTGGAAGGCCTGGAAGAGCAGTTTCTCCTCCACCCGGACGCGAGAGCAGAGGATCCCCACGCGCATTCTATTCCCCCCAGTCTTCTTCCTCTTGCGGGGCCAATTCCAGGACGATGGGGTTGAGGCTTCGCACCTCCAGTTCCACCCCGCAATCGGGGCAGAGGACGATCTCGCCCACCTCCATGTCTGGGGCCAGGTTCAGTTCGGCGGCGCATTCGGGACATTGAACCATCTCGTACCTCCTTTTGGATGGGATATAAAAAAGCCGACTCCCTGCTCCAGGGAGTCGGCCTTTCCTGCAAAGTTCGGGGTTAGATACTGGGCTTAATCGTTACCACAGGGCGGCGGAAGGCGACGCGAAACTCCCCAGAGCCCCCAGGTCTGGGAGCGCTTGGCTCGGGCTCGTCGGGAGTTTCGGACGATCGGGAGTATCATTGCATCCAGTGCCCTGATAGATTGTCCCTTAATATACCACAATGCCCGGAAATTGTCAAGGTGCGTTGCCCAACTTTACCCCTATCCGAGAGGGCATCGGGGCCTGGGGATGGAGAGGCCCGTTCGCCGGTTTGTCCAGTCCCTTCGGAGATGGGGGGTGAAATCAAAATGCACCGCCCCAAACCCCTTGACAAAACGAACACTTTGGTGTAATATTATATCAGTACACCAAAAGCCGGGGCCGCAATGGCAAAGATTGAGCGGGATTCCCCTATCCCCATCTACCATCAACTCAAGACTCTGATCCGGGAGCAGATAGAGAGCGGCCTGTGGAAACCGGGAGACCGGATTCCCACGGAGCATGAACTTTGTCGGCTCTACGGCATCAGCCGGTCCCCTGTGCGTCAGGCCCTGAAGGAATTGGAGTACGAAGGAGTTTTGGTCCGCTGCCCCGGGGCTGGCACCTTTGTTAACGACTCTTCCCCTCGCCAGATTGCTGCAGGCACTTCCATCCAGTTCGTGTGTTCCGACATCCGGTGGTCACACCTGCTGGAGCATGTCCGCAAGGCCTGGAATGTCGCCCATCCCCAGCAGCCGGTCTCCTTCCAGGTGGAAGTGGTCAGCCATACCCGGCTTTACGACTTTCTCAGCACGGCCGTAGGCGGCGGCACCGCCCCCGACGCGGCGATGGTGGACTGCGTCTGGGTGGCTGGGCTGGCCCGGGCGGGATTCCTTTATCCCCTGGAGAGCCTGAACTCGCACTGGAACCATTCCACCTTCGGGAAGGACCTGTACCCGGCCTTCATCAGCGCCAACTCTTATCAGGACCGATTGTACGGCCTGCCGGTGAAGGCTGACCTTTCATTGCTCTGGTACCGGAAGGACTGGCTGGAGAGCGAAGGGCTGCTCCCTCCCGGGGACTGGGACGAGTTGGTCGCAGTGGCCTCTCACTTTCTTCAGCCGCAGGTGCAGGAACGGTATGGCTATACTTACCCCCTGGTCTTCCCTGGTGGCGTGGCGGGCGGAGAGGCGACCGTCTACATGCTGATGCCCTTCATCTGGTCAGCGGGTGGGGAGATTTTTGAAAACGGGGAAGTGGTGCTGAATAGCCCCGCGACCTGCCGGGCGCTCCGGTTCCTCCGCGAACTGGTCTTGACCCGCCAGGTAAGCCCCCCTGATGTCATCCGCTACCGGGAGGACACGGCCTTCCGGCTCTTCGCCAGCGGTAAGGCTGTGATGGCCCTGGGCGGAAGTTATGAGGCCGACCTGATCCGCGCCGTCAGCGGCTGGGACGACAGGGAGTTCCAGGAGCGGGTGGGGTACATCCTGCCTCCGGTGGCTCCCGGCGGTCGTCCGGCTCCCACCGTCGGCGGAACTTCATATGTCATCCTGCGCCAGAGTCCTTGTCCCCAGCGGGTGATGGATGTTCTCCGGTTTGCCACCAACCCGGCCCAGGTTGGCCCGTATTACCGGGAACTCCTCCAGATTCTGCCCAACCCGTCGTTTAACCGACTGGTCTCGCCGAATGGTGCCCCCTTGCTATCGTGGGTCTCGGAGGTGATTCCTTTGGGCCGGGCCCGTCCATCCATTCCCGAATATGTCAAAGTCTCCCGCCAGTTGCGGGCGATGTTTGAGAGGGCCTTTTCGGACTCAATGCCGATTGAGACGCTGGTCCGCCGCACGGCCGAATTCATCGCCGTCATCAGCGAGATGCCATGCCGGATATGACGCTTATCCGACTCCCGCCGGAGAGAACCCCTTCCGGAGGGGGAGGATGCAGAAAGGAGGGATGCCTGGGAGAAAGAGCGATGACCCGACCAACAACCAACCGTATTCTGATACCGTTCCATTCCAACAAATCCAGATTTGACAGGAGGATTACAACATGAAGAAGACCCTCTGGCTCGTACTGAGCGTGATACTGGTCGCTGCGTTCGTGTTGAGCGCGTGCGGCCCGCGGCCGACCCCAACCCAGCCACCGGCCCAGCCTACCCAGCCGCAGGCAGAGCCGACGGTGCCCCCGACGGTGCCGCCATCTCCTGAGAAGGTCATTATTGCCTTCTGGGAGCAGGAGGGCGAGGAAGTGGATGTGTTCCTGGACGAGGTGATCGCCGAGTTTGAGGCGGCCAACCCGGACATTGATGTGGAACGCACTCACTACGAGAACGAGGCCCTGCGGGACCAGTTCCAGACCGCTGCGCTGGCCGAGGCGGCCCCCGAAGTGGTGCGCGTGCCCAATGACTTCGCTGGCCCCTTCAGCGCGCTGGACATCGTCGCACCCATCCCCGACCTGTTTGATCAGGCGTTCCTGGACCAGTTCTTCCCCGGTGCGCTGGAGCCCGCGGTTGTGAAGGGCACCCTCTGGGGTGTGCCGGATAACTACGGCAACCACCTGATGCTCCTCTACAACAAGGACCTCATCCCCGAGGCGCCGGCCACCTTTGAGGAACTGATCCAGAAAGCCAAAGAACTGACCCAGGGCGACATTCAGGGTTTCGCCTACAACCTGAACGAGCCCTTCTGGGGTGCTGGCTTCTACGGCGCCTTCGGCGGCTGGCCGCTGGATGAGAACGACCAGCCCCAGTTCAACAACGAGGCCTTCGTCAACTACCTGAAGTTCGTCAAGAGTCTCAAGGACGAGGGCGTGGTGCCGCAGGAGTGCGACTACAACTGCGCCGACACCCTCTTCAAAGAGGGCAAGGCGGCCATGATCATCAACGGCGACTGGTCCCTCGGCAGTTACGTGGAAGCCCTGGGCGACAAACTGGGCGTTGCCCCGGTCCCGCCCATCAATGGCAACCCCTACACCGAGATGACCAGTGGCAAGTACTTCATGGTCTACAAGGGCGTCCTGGATGACCCGGTCAAAAAGGATGCGGTGGTCCGCTTCATCACCTTTATGACCTCGGCGGACATCCAGAAGCGCTGGCTGGACCAGTTCAAGCGCCTGCCCTCCAACAAAGAGGTGGCGAATGATCCGGTCATTACCACCGACCCCATCCTGGCCGGCTCTATGGCGGCCCTGGCCAACGGTCGGGGTATGCCCGCAGCACCGGAGATGCGCTGCGCCTGGGACGCCTGGCGGCCCAACCTGGAGGGTGTGATGGCGGGTACCATCACGCCGGAGGAGGCGGCTGCGGCAGCCCAGCAAGCAGCCGACGAGTGCGTCGCCACCCTGAAGTAGCCTCTGGACTTTAAGGGGGGAGCGGGATTCCTGCTCCCCCCTTTCATAGCATATGGAGGGGCCGTTTCCGCATCAGCGGCACATCCGCTGATGCCAGCGGGCCCCTTTCTGGGAGGAGTTATGGGCGAAAAAGCCAGCATTCTTCGCAAATATCTTCCCACCGTTCTCTGGATTGTCGGCCTGGTCGTCCTCTACCTGATTCTGCGGGCCGTGTTCGCACCCCATGCCAGCGGAATCAACCTCAACTCCAGAATGATCCTCTCCCGTATCCGGGAAGTCTCTCTGTTCCTGGGTGCCATTGCCGCTGGGATGGCCGTGATTGAGGTCTATTTCTACCAGATCTTCTTCCGTCGCCCTTCCCACCCATTGTCCACCATCGTCGTCCGATTGATCCAGGGCATCCTGGGACTCATCGCCCTTCTGCTCATCATTGCCTTCTTTGACCTGACTGACCTCATCCGCCTTCCTGAGGGGCTGTTCAGGAATTTCGTCCTACTACCCGCCAGCGGGTTCGCCGCGTTGCAGAAGTTTCTGGTGACGGCGAAGATTGTCTCCGCCGGGCAGGCCTCCCTGGTCGCGGTCGTTCTGCTCTTCGTGGTGCTGGGTCTCCTCTTCCTCCTCATCCAGCGGCTCACCCAGCCGCGCGTGAGCCGGGTTGGCCTGGCCTACCTCCTGGTCATCCCTGCTATGGTCGGCGTCCTGTTCCTGATCATTTATCCCTTCCTTTTTGAAATCAAACTGGCCTTCTCCAACGCCTCCTTAGGGACCCAGGCGACCAAGAATGCTTCCTACGGCCTGCAATACGGCTGGCAGAACCTGGTGACCCTGTTCACGGGCAACGTCGCAAAGGACGCCAAGTTCTTTGAAGTTCTTGGGCGGACGGTCCTGTGGACAGTCATCAACGTCACCTTCCACGTCATGGGCGGTATGGTGCTGGCCCTTCTTCTCCACCGACCGATGAAACTGCAGGGTTTCTACCGGACCCTGCTGGTCTTCCCCTGGGCCATCCCCACTACCATCGCGGCGATGGCCCTGCGCAATGAGTTTGACCTGCGCTACGGGTTTTTCAACATTATGTTGAACAATATCCACAACTTCTTTGCCGACCTGAGCGCCAGGGTTACTCTGCTGTCGCCAATGTTTTCCTGGCTGGCGGAGAACATCGGCCCGGTCTCCTGGAAACAGGACCCCTTCTGGGCCTTTGTCTCCATACTGATTTCCAACATCTGGCTGGGCATCCCCTTTATGGCGGTCATCATCCTGGGCGGCCTGCAGAGCATCTCCCACGAGTACTACGAGGCAGCAGAAATGGACGGCGCCAGCAAGTGGCAGATGTTCCGCAACATCACCCTGCCGCTGTTGCGCCCGGTGCTCACTCCCGCCGTCATCTTGGGCGTCATCTGGACCTTCAACAAGTTTGACGTCATCTGGCTGATTACCCAGGGAGGCCCGCAGGAAAAGACAGACATCCTGGTCTCCTCTATGTACAAGGCCGCGTTCCAGTTCTACCGGTATGGCTTCACCGCCATGTTCGCGCTGGTCATCTTCTTCATCCTACTGGGCTTCACGATTGTGTACCTGCGGGTGACCGGCGGACTGAAGTCGGCAACTGAATAGGGGGAGGATATGATGAAAAAGCAAAACGTTCTGGTTCGCTTCTACCGCTGGTTCTTCTTTCGGGCGCGCGGCGATAGCCCCTTCAAGCGGCTGTTGGTTCACCTGCTTCTAATCATCGCCTGCGTCATCGCCGTCTATCCGGTCCTGCGCGTGGTGACCATTTCCCTGCGTCCCAACGATACCCTCCTGACCACCAGCCTGCGTATCATTCCGGAGAATGCCACCCTGGATAACTACCGGGAGGTGCTCTTCGGCGCTCCGGAGAAGAACCGACAGTCCGACTTTTTCCTCTGGCTCTGGAACTCCTTCTCCGTGGTGATGGTTACTTCCATCATCAGCGTCGCGCTGGCCGCCGTGAGCGCCTACGCCTTCTCCCGCTTCCGCTTTAAAGGACGGTCCGCTGGCCTGGTTTTCCTGTTCACCACCCAGATGATCCCGGCGGGTATGCTGTTGCTTCCGCTATACATCATGCTGGCGAAACTGAAAATGATCAACTCTTCCCTCGGGTTGATCATCGCCTATTCGGTCTCCTCGGTGCCGCTGACCATCTGGATGCTGAAAGGGTACTATGACACCATCCCGGTGGACCTGGAAGAGGCCGCGCTCATAGACGGTGCTTCCCGGATGATGACCTTTACCCGCATCATCCTGCCCCTCTCCAGCCCTTCTCTGGCGATCGCCTTCCTGTTCAGTTTCATGGGTGGCTGGAGCGAGTACCTGGTGGCGCGGGTGGTCCTTCAGAAGAACAGCCTCTTCACCTGGCCCCTGGGCATCTGGACCTATGCCCAGCAATTCACGGTCTCCTGGGGGAACTTTGCCGCCGCCTCGGTGCTCATTGCCATCCCGGTGATGGCCCTCTTCCTGTATTCGTCTAAATGGCTCATCTCCGGCCTTACCCTGGGTTCGGTAAAAGGATGATATCGCGCAGATTCATCCTGCATAGCGCAGGCTGTCCGCCTGTATCCAGCAGGCCCAGCAGCCTGCGCTACGTTTCAGCAGAAAATCTATGTCCAAAAAGGAGTTGACGATGTTGCGCAAGTCGTTTCCAGTGATCGGTGGGTTGGTTCTGCTCTCTCTGATTCTGGCCGCCTGCGGCGCCCCCGCAGTTTCCCCTACTCTTCCACCCCAACCCACCGAAACCGTGCCCGTCCCTACCTCCACGCCGCCAACGGAGGGAGTCCTCTACCTCAACCTGATGTGGCACCAGCATCAGCCCCTTTACTATAAGGACGAGAACGGCATCTACACCCGCCCCTGGGTACGCGTCCACGCTACCAAAGACTACTACGACATGGCGGCGACGGTCGCCCAGTACCCTAACGTCCACGTCACCTTTAACCTGACCCCCGTTCTCCTCCGTCAACTGGATGACTTCGTCCAGAACGGCGCGAAGGATCGGTACTGGGTGCTGGCGGAGAAGCCGGCCTCGGAGTTGACCGCCGAGGAGAAGGAGTTCATCCTCCGGCGCTTCTTTGACGCCAACTGGGACCGCATCATCCGGCGCTATCCCGGCTACAAGGCGCTCCTGGATAAGCGCGGCGGCACCGACGATGAGGCCATCGCCCGCGCGCTGGAGACCTTCACCGAACAGGACTTCCGGGACCTGCAGGTCTGGTTCAACCTGGCCTGGATGGACCCCGACGATCTGGCGAAGGAGCCCCTGCGGAGTTTGGTCGCCAAAGACCATGGCTTCTCAGAAGAGGATAAGGTCGTCCTCTTCAACGAGGTCCGCCGCGTCATCGCCCAGGTTATCCCCATCCACCGGGAACTCCAGGAGAAGGGCCAGATAGAAATCACCACGACCCCCTACGCGCACCCCATCCTGCCGCTCCTCTACGACACGAACCTGGCCCTGGAGGGCAACCCTGGTGCCGAGATGCCCCAACGCTTCTCCTACCCCAACGATGCCATCGCCCACCTGCAGCGCAGCGTGGAAATCTACCAGACCCATTTCGGGCAGAAGCCCCGGGGCCTCTGGCCCAGTGAGGGTGCCGTCGCCCAGGAGATCGTCCCCCTGGTCGCAAAGGCCGGGTATATCTGGATGGCCACCGGTGAGCCTGTCCTCGCTCAGTCTCTGGGCATCGGCGATTTCACCCGTGACTTTAAAGAGACCGTCCAGGAAGCCGATGCCCTCTACCGGCCCTATTATGTCGGCGGAGGCAACCAGCGCGTCGCCGTCTTCTTCCGGGATTGGACCCTCTCGGACAAAATTGGCTTCACCTACTCCGGCATGCCCGGAGCGGCGGCCGCCCAGGACCTGATAAACCGCCTGGAGAACATCCGTGCCCGTCTGGAAGAAGAGGGCGCCCCCGGCCCTCACATCGTCAGCATCATTCTGGACGGCGAGAACGCCTGGGAGTACTACGAAAACGACGGCAAGGAGTTCCTCCACACCCTGTACCGGCTTCTCTCTGAGAGCCAGACCATCAAGACGGTGACGCCGTCCGAATACCTGGCGATGTTCCCCGAACAGCGGACGCTGGACCGTCTCTTCCCCGGCGCCTGGTTCAGCGCCAACTATGACACCTGGATCGGCGAACCGGAAGAGCGGCAGGCCTGGAACTACCTGGTCCAGACCCGCTACGACCTCTCCAAGTACGACATCTCCAAGACCCGTAGCGCCCCGCCGGAGGCAGTTGCTCAGGCTCTGGACTATATGTACCTGGCCGAGGGTTCGGACTGGTTCTGGTGGTACGGAGCCGATCAGGACTCCAGGCAGGACGAATACTTTGACGAGGGCTTCCGGGCCCTGCTGAGAAAGGTGTACGAGTCGCTGGGCGAGCCGGTGCCGGCCTTTGTGGACGTCCCCATTATCCCCAAGAAGCCCGTCCAGGCCGACCAGGAGGTTCAGGGCCTCCTGTCGCCCACGGTGGACGGGCGCGTTGGGCCGGACGAGTGGGCCGGTGCTGCCCTGTTCACGGGTGGCGCCCAGGCCGCCGGCGCTGACCTGGCTTACGCCTTTGACGCCCGCAACCTCTACGTCCGGGTGACTTTCCGGCAGCCCCAGCCGGCCGGAACGCGCATCGGGATGTACATCGTCTCCCCGCGCGCGGCGGAAGTTTCCCCCTTCGTCCGCGCAGTTGAGGGCGAAGGGACGCGACTTACGGGCATCGCGGCCACCCATCTCTTTGAGTGGGACGGGCAAACCCTGACGCTCTACCAGCCCGTCAAGTCCGAGTGGCGGGCCGTTGGCGCGGTCGGAGAGGCTGTCATGGGCGCTGACGCCTTTGAGGCCGCCATCCCCTGGGAAGCCCTGGGCGACCTGGAGGCCGGCGACGACCTGCGGATGGTGGTGGTAATCACCCCGGCGGGCCTGCTCTTGCCCGTCGGCGGGCCTGCGCAGGTCGTCCTCCCCGACCTGGGCCGCTACACGACGGTCCTGACGGTGGAGGACCCGGAGGGCGACGACCACGGCCCCGGCACCTACACCTACCCCACCGACGGTGTGTTTAAGCCCCAGGTCTTTGACCTGAAGTCCTTCACCGTCGCCTACGACGAGAAGAACCTGGTCTTCAAGTTCGCCTTCTACGGTCCCATTCCCAACCCGTGGGGTTCGCCGAACAACCTGGCCCTCCAGACGCTGGACGTTTATGTGGATAAAGACCCCGGCGCTGGGACGGGCGCGCGGCTCCTCCTGCCCGGTCGCAACGCCGCGCTGGAAGCGGGCAACGGCTGGGATGTGGCTGTCTGGGCGGAGGGCTGGACCCCGCAGATTCTGGCTCCTGACCCGCAGAGTGGTGCGCCGAAGCAGGTGACGGGTGTCTCCTTCAAAGTCATCGTGGACCCCGCCGCAAGAACGGTGACGCTGCGGGTGCCGCGCGCGGCCTTTGGTGAGGGCGACCCGGCTGCGTGGGGCTACGTTGCGGCGGTGCTCAGCCAGGAAGGCTTCCCCTCCACCGGGGTCTGGCGGGTGCGGGACGTGCTGGCGCAGGCCCAGCAGTGGCGCTTCGGCGGCGGCCCGGACGATACCAACCACACCCGCATCATAGACCTGGCCTGGGCCGGCGCGCCGACTCAGGAGGACATCCTCTCCCGCTACCCCTCTAGCAAGGCCGATATCGCCACCCTGGGCCCGGACGACTTCTCGCAGGTACCGCTCCTGCAGGCCCAATAGGTGATGCAGTGCGGCGGGCGGTTTTGCCGCCCGCCGCACCTTTTCCCCTCGTTGAATCCCCTATCCCGTGCCAGGCGTTTCAGGGAGTGCCTGGCGCGTTGAGACTCCACCACCCCAGAAACTCGCGATTTCCGGCGGGGCCCAGGAGCGGAGAGACCATCAAACCCCGCAGAGTCAGGCTCAGGTCGGCAGCGGCGCGAATGACCTCCACCAGCACGCGCCGGTGGACGGCCGGGTCCCGCACCACCCCACCTTTCCCCACCTCCCGCCGTCCGGCCTCAAACTGGGGCTTGATTAGAGCGATGACCTGTCCGGAGGGACGAAGCCATCCCACCGCGCGGGGCAGGATCAGCCGGAGCGAGATGAATGAGACATCTATGGTCACCAGATGGACCGGCTCCGGCAACTGCTCCAGATAGCGGGCGTTGGTGCGTTCCATGACCACCACGCGCGGGTCGTTGCGCAGTCGCCAGTCCAGTTGCCCGTAGCCCACGTCTATGGCGTAGACCCGGGCGGCGCCGCGCTGGAGGAGACAATCGGTGAAGCCCCCGGTGGACGCTCCCACATCGGCGGCGACCCACCCCCGCACATTCATCCCGAAGCCGATGAGGGCGGCCTCCAGTTTCTCCCCGCCCCGGCTGACGAAGCGGGGCCGTGCGGTCAGCGTGACCGGGGCATCGGGAGCCACCAGGACTCCGGGCTGGTCTACCACCTGGTCGGCGACGCGCACTTCGCCCGCGCGGATCCACCGCTGGGCCTCAGCGCGGCTCTCTGCCAGTCCGCGCTCCACCAGCAGCCGGTCCAGTCGGATTCGCTGTGGCCTATTCATATCGGGGAGAAGAGCCCTTTCTCCAGAAATACTACCTCATCTGCCCTGGAGCGTCAAGTTTGGCGAATAATTCAGATATTTGCGGTCTTGACAAATGGGCCATTTTGTGATACAATTAACTGGGAGCGCTCCCAAAAATCCGTTGTTTGTTCGTTGGTAAGTGAAATAATCGGTCTTTTTAGAAGGTTTTTTCTGGGAGCGCTCTCAGAAGGGCGGACCATGCCTCCAACCCTGGAAGAGGTCGCCAAACTGGCCGGGGTATCCCGTTCCACCGTCTCCCGGGTGGTCAACCAGCACCCCCATGTGCGCCCCGAGGTAAGAGAACGGGTCTGGGAAGTGATCCGGCAGACTGGCTATCAACCCCATGCCGCTGCCCGCAGCCTGGCTACCCGATATACCCGGGTGATTGGTCTGATTATCCCTCAGGCGGTCACCACCCTCTTCACCGATCCCTATTTCCCTGTTCTCATGCGAGGGGTCGCAGATGCCTGCAACGCCCACAATTACCACCTGATGCTTTCTCTGTTCAGCCATCGTCGGGTTCGGGACTCCTACGCCGGGCAAGACCTTCTCTATCGGCAACTGCTGCGCGGCCGCTATCTGGATGGAGTGGTTGTCTCTTCGGCCCCGCTGGATGATCCGATTTTCCCCCGTCTCTTGGAGGACAATGTACCTTTCGTCATCGTGGGCCGGTATCCCCATGAGCGGGCCAATTATGTGGACGTGGACAATGTGGTCGGCGCGCGGATGGCAGTAGAGCATCTGCTGCGCCTGGGCCACGAGCGGATCGCGACCATCACCGGGCCCCTGAATATGTTCGCCGCCCAGGACCGGCTGGAAGGGTACCGGCAGGCCCTGGCTGCCCGCGGCATTCCGCTGGATGAGCGTCTCATCGCTGAGGGGGATTTTGCCGAACAGGGGGGCCGGACGGCTATGCAGCGGCTTCTTCCTCATCAACCCACGGCTGTCTTTGCCGCCAGCGACATGATGGCGGTCGGCGCGCTCAAAGCCCTTCGGGAGGCAGGCCTGCGGGTCCCGGAGGATGTGGCGGTGGTCGGTTTTGACGACGTGCCGCTGGCCTCCATGGTGGACCCGCCGCTCACGACTGTCCGCCAGCCCATAGAACAACTGGGCAGCATGGCGGTGGAACTGCTGATCAGCCTGCTGGAAAACCCCAACACCGGTGGCGTTCACCGGGTTGTATTGCCTACTGAACTGGTCATTCGGGCCTCTTGCGGGGTCCGGGTCCAGTAAACCACGCGCATCCTGTCCAAAAGAGAAAGGAGGGAAGTGCAGGGAGGTCATAGCAGCATCCGTCCAGCAATCGGATTATCCTATCCATCATTCCAAAAGACAGGAGGAGAAAGATGTCCCGGAAACTAATGTTTGTGATTCTGAGTGCCCTTTTGGTGGGCAGCCTGCTGCTGGCGGCCTGCCAGCCGCAGACGGTAACAGTAACCGTGGTCCAGACGGTTCCGGTCAAAGAGACCGTACCCGTCGTCATCACGCCCACGCCGGCTCCCTCGCCGGTGGTCTATCCGCGCAACGAGACCATCTACACCAGTGGGAAGCAGTGGGGTCCGCCTACCTCGTGGAACCCGCTCCAGACTGGTGCCTACGCCATGGGGGTGATCGGCCTCTGCTACGAGACCCTCTTCATCTTTGACCCCTTGAAGAACGAGTACATCCCCTGGCTGGCGGAGAGCGGCCAGTTTGTGAGCGACAAGGTCTACGAGGTGAAACTCCGCCAGGGCATCCAGTGGCAGGATGGCCAGCCCCTCACCGCCGCCGATGTCGTCTATACCTTTGAACTGGGCAAACTCGGCGGCGTTTATTATCAGCCGCTCTGGAACTGGATGGAGAAAGTGGAGGCAGTGGATGACCTCACGGTCCGCTTCACCTTTAAGGAAGTCCGCTACCAGTCCTGGGGCAACCTCCTCTACTCCATCGCCATTGTCCCCAAGCACGCATGGGAGGGTCGGTCGGAGGAGGACATTGTCAACGGCCCGAACTTGCCCCCAATGGGCACCGGTGCCTACATGTATGAGACTCACTCCGAGGACCGCATGGTCTGGAAGCGGAACGACAACTGGTGGGCCACGAAACTGCTGGGTCTCTCCGTAGCCCCCAAATATATCGTGGACATCGTCAACCCCAGCAACAACGTGGCTCTGGGCCTGTTCCTCAAGGGGGAGATGGACCTGAGCAACAACTTCCTGCCCGGCATCGCCACCCTGGTGAAGGGCGGGTACGGCGTGAAGACCTGGTACGACGATGCGCCCTTTATGCTGGCGGCCAACACCGCTTTCCTCTTTATGAACACCACTAAGAAGCCTATGGATGACCCGGCCTTCCGCAAGGCAATGGCCTATGCCGTCAACGTGGACGAAATCGTGACCAAGGTCTACGGCAATATCGTCCAGAAGGCCGACTCCAGTGGTCTGCTGCCCACCTGGTCGCAGTACGTAGACAAAGCGGTGGTGGATGAACTGGGCTTCTCCTACGACCCCAACGAGGCCAAACGGATTCTGGACGGGGCCGGCTACAAGGACGTGGACGGCGATGGCTGGCGTGAGGCCCCCGACGGCTCCAAGATTGAACTAAAGATTATGGTGCCCTTCGGGTGGACGGACTGGATGGAGTCCATCCGGGTCGTGGCAGCCGGCGCTCAGGCGGTGGGGATCAACCTCCAGCCGGACTTCCCGGACTTCGGTGGGTACTGGGACCAGTTGACCGGCGGCACCTTTGATATGGCCATCAACAACTTCGGCTCCAACATGAGCGACACCCCCTACACTTTCTATGGCTGGCTCTTCCGCAATCCCATTGAGGCCTCTATGCCCAACGGCAACTTCGGCCGGTACGATAACCCTGAAGTCTTTGCGCTGGTGGATGAACTGGACCGGACCCCCAAAGACCAAATGGCATCCGTCATCTCCAAGATTCAGCGCATCCAGTTGACGGATATGCCGGCTGTGCCGCTGTGGTACAACGGTCTGTGGGCCCAGTGGAACGAGACCTACTGGACCAACTGGCCGTCCGCTGCGGAGGGGGCGCCCAAGTACCTGCCGTGCACCTGGAACGGCTACTGGAACATGACCGCCATCCTGATGCTCGCCGAACTGAAACCAGCCCAGTAGTCGCCGTTAATCGCCCCTCCCCCGAAGGGGGGAGGGGCGACTTTTCCCCACTTCAGAGAAGGACTTGCGACGCTCGCCTGTAAAAGCAGGCCCGGCGGCCTGCTACAGAGACAATTTTTCTCCCGCTCCAGAGAAGGCCTGCGGGGGTCGGTGCCTCGGGCCGGCCCCGGCGGAGCCCTCGCCGTTCCCTGCAAAAAATTGCCATTTGCGGGATTCGGGGATAAACTATTAGCAGAGACCCACTCCCCATATCTGCGCGGCCATTCCGGCCTGGAAGGAGTCGCCGTGGGACGATACCTGAGACGAAAGCTCTTGATCTACATACTCACCTTTTTCGTGGCGGTGACGATAGACTGGATGATCCCTCGCTTCATGCCGGGCGACCCGGTTTCCCTTATGATTGCCCGCATCGGGACCCGGCCGGAAGCGGCCGAGGTGCTTCGCGGATACTTCATTAAAGCCTTTGGGCTGGATGTCCCCCTCTGGCAACAATACCTGAATTTCTGGAAAGCTCTCTTCCAAGGAGACCTGGGGGTCAGCATCTGGCTGTACCCGCAACCGGTTATCCGGATTATCCAGCGGGCCATTCCCTACGACCTCTTCCTCCTGCTCCCGGCGATTTTCCTCAGTTGGTTTGCTGGGAATCAGGTGGGTGCGCTGGCGGCGCGGGCCCGCTGGCTAGATAACACCATCCTCCCCCTGGGCTACCTCTTGACCGCCACCCCCTATATGTGGCTGGCCATCGTGCTGGCCTGGTCTCTGGGCAATGTGGCGGGCATTTTCCCTATCGCCGGTGCCTATAGTTTTGCCATCCGTCCCCATCTCTCTCTGCAGTTCATCCTGAACCTGCTCCATCACTGGTTTTTACCATTCATGTCGCTGTTCCTGGTGATGTTTGGCGGCTGGGCCATCGGCATGCGCAATATGATCATCTACGAACTGGAATCGGACTATTCCCGCTACCTGGAGGCGCTGGGTATCCCCCAGAGCCTGATCCGGAAGTACGCCTTCCGCAACGCAATGCTTCCCCAGATCACCGGCCTGGCCCTCCAGTTAGGTGGTATCGTTGCGGGTGCTGTTGCTACGGAGGTCGTCTTCGCTTATCCGGGTATCGGTTACATCATTCTGAACGCGGTCCAGAATCAGGATTACTTCTTGCTCCAGGGGTGCTTTCTGTTCATCATCATCGGCGTCCTGCTGGCAAACTTCTTGATTGACCTGGTCTACATCATTGTGGACCCCCGGACGCGACTCGGAATGACGGGTGAATAGCGATGAGTCAGGAACAACCGAAGAAAGTCCGAAGCGAATTCATTTATTTCGCCTGGAGAAACGTCAAACTCCGGATCGGGGTGAGCATTCTGCTGGCCTTTGTACTCTTCTCCATCATCGGGCCATTTCTGGCCAAACACGACCCTCTGGAGTACGTGGGCCCGATGGGCGCCCCGCCTTCGCGGGAATACTGGTTCGGGACCACCACCTTCGGCCAGGATGTCTTCAGCCAGTTTGCCCACGGCACTCGCTCCACGCTCCTGGTCGGTCTGCTGGGAGGGAGCATCGGGACCCTGGTCGGGATTCTGGTGGGCCTCATCGCAGGCTACCGGGGCGGCCTGGTGGATGAGTTTCTGAATATGATCACCAACATCATCCTTATTATCCCAACCCTGGCCGTCCTGATCATCATTGCCGCCTATCTCTCGGTGCGGGGTATCTTTATGCAGAGTGTGTTTATTGGGCTGACGGCCTGGCCCTGGGCGGCGCGGGCCATCCGCGCTCAGACTTTCTCCCTGCGGGTGCGGGAGTTCGTGGACCTGGCCCGAATGACTGGCCGGAGTTCCCTGCGCATCGTCTTTACCGAAATCGCACCCAATATGATGTCCTATCTGCTGCTGGTCTTCATCCTTCAGTTCGGCGGCGCCGTTCTTAACGCGGCCACGCTGGACTTCATCGGTCTGGGTCCGACAAAGGGGACGTCCCTGGGGCTGATTATGAACAACGCTGTCCTTTGGGCTGCCCTGCAACTGGGTCAGTGGTGGTGGTTGCTACCGCCCGGCGCAGCCATTGCCGCTATCGTCGGGGCCCTCTACATCACCAACGTCGGCCTGGACGAGATTTTCAACCCCAAACTGCGGGAGATGTAAGCCGATGCTCCAGGTGGAAAACCTCACCGTTTATTACAAGACCATCCGGGGATACGTGCAGGCCCTGGAGAAGGCAACGTTCACCATCGCCGACGGTGAAATTATGGGGCTGGCCGGCGAATCCGGCTGCGGGAAGACGACTCTGGGCCACAGCCTCATCCATCTGCGCCCCCCGATGAACTACATAGAGGGCCGTGTCGTCCTGGACGGACGGGAAGTGCCGGTCTGGGATATGGAGCAAATGCAGGAATTCCGCTACCGGCATATCTCCCTCATCCCTCAGTATGCGATGAATGCCCTGAACCCGACCCGAAAAATTGGGAAGATGATCGCTGAACTCCTGGAAAGCCGGGGGGTGAATTTTGATGAAGTCCTGCCGGAACTGAAGCGACGGCTGGACCTGGTCCAGTTGTCCCACGATGTGTTGAAGATGTACCCGATAGAGTTATCAGGAGGGATGAAACAGCGAACGGTGATGGTGGTCTCCACGTTGCTGAACCCCTCCTTGTTGATTGCGGACGAAATCACTTCGGCGCTGGACGTATCCACTCAAAAAGCGGTCTGCGAGATGCTGGTGGAATTCCGGGACCAGGGCTTCGTCAAGAGCACCATCATCATCACCCACGATATCTCCATCCTCTACCAGATCGCCGATTCCATCCTGGTGATGTACGCTGGACAACTCTCAGAAAAGGCGCCGACGGAGACCATTTTCCAGGACCCCCGCCATCCGTACACGAAAATGCTCATCGGCTCTCTTCCAAAGGTGGGTGTGCGCCACCAGGAGGAACGGTTACTGGGGATTCCCGGCTCCCCTCCCCGACTGCTCAACCCTCCGGCGGGATGCCGTTTCCGGGAGCGGTGTCCTGTCGCCTTTGACCGCTGCGTGGAAGTCCCCCCATTCCTGGAAATTTCCCCCGGACACTCTGTAGCCTGCTGGAGGGCGTACTGAGATGCTCAGTCTGGAACGAGTCACCAAAACATACCGGCTCGGCGCCTTTGGCCTGCAAAAACTGATCGCTGTCCGCGACGTCAGTTTTGAAATTGGTGAGCGGCAGATCGTCTCCCTGATTGGCGAAAGCGGAAGCGGAAAGAGCACTATCGGGAAACTCATCCTCCGCCTGATCCCCATTACCTCTGGAAAGATTTGTTTTGAGGGGACGGACATCTCCACGCTGAACGGCCAGTCTCTAAAGGAGTACTACCGCAGGGTTCAGGGTGTCTTCCAGGACCCCTTCGCTTCTTTCAACCCCATTTTCAAGGCCGACCGGATTTTCCGGATGGTCCACGACGAGTTCTATCCAGAGATGGGCGCCCGGGAGTGGACAGAGAAGGTGGAGGCCACTCTGCGGGCCGTAGGCTTGAACCCTCCGGATGTGCTGAACAAGTTCCCTCATCAGTTGAGCGGCGGGCAATTGCAGCGCTTCCTGGTCGCCCGCGCGCTCCTGCTGGACATCCACCTGCTGATCGCCGACGAGATTATCAGCATGCTGGACGCCTCCACCCGCGTGGACGTCCTGAACCTACTGGCGGACCTGAAGGCCCGGGGCCTCTCCATCCTCTTCATTACCCACGACCTCTCCCTGGGCTACTACATCAGTGAGCGGGCCATCATCCTCTACCGGGGCCGCATCGTTGAGATGGGCCCGACGGATAAGGTCTACAACCGTCCCCTCCACCCCTACACGGAGATGTTGATGGAGGCGGTGCCCCGGCTGGACCGGAAGTGGGAGAAAGAGATTCGCGTGGAGCGGGAGGGGGGACTGGCAGGCTCTGAGGGAAACGGGTGTGTATACGCCAGCCGCTGTCCGCAGGCGATGGACATCTGCACCCAGGAGGAGCCGGATTTGAGAGAGGCGGAGGCAGGTCACTTCGTGGCCTGCTGGGCGCGATGATCCGGACGCAAGCGGAGGTGCTGAGGATGATCCAGGCCATTGGCCCTGCTCTTCCTAACATCCCCTGGGAGGACCGCCCTCCGGGGTGCTCCGACGTCGTCTGGCGCTATAGCAGGAACCCCATCATTACCCGGGACGCTGTCCCTGGTGCCAACAGTATCTTTAACAGTGCGGTGGTGCCCTTCAACGGGGCCTTCGCCGGTGTCTTCCGCTGCGACAATACCGCCCGGGATATGCAGATTCATGCCGGTTTCAGCGACGACGGCATCCACTGGCAGATAGAGCCGCAGCGGATCCAGTTTGTCTGCGAGGACCCAGAGATCGGGCAATTCGTCTACGGTTATGACCCGCGCGTCTGCTGGATAGAGGATCGGTACTACGTCACCTGGTGCAACGGGTACTACGGCCCGACCATCGGCGTGGCCTACACGTACGACTTCCGAACATTCTACCAGTTGGAGAACGCGTTTCTGCCCTACAATCGCAACGGGGTGCTGTTCCCACGCCGGATCAATGGGAAGTACGCTATGCTGAGCCGCCCCAGCGATCGCGGGCACACCCCCTTCGGCGACATATTCTACAGCGAAAGCCCGGATATGATTCACTGGGGCCACCACCGATTCGTGATGGCCCCGTTTGGCGGCTGGCAATCTACCAAGGTCGGCGCTGGCCCCACGCCGATTGAGACCCCCGAAGGCTGGCTCCTCATCTACCACGGCGTTCTGACTTCCTGCAACGGCTTCGTCTATAGCTTCGGCGCGGCGCTGCTGGACCTGGAGAAGCCCTGGAAGGTCATCTACCGGACCCGTTCCTATCTGCTGAACCCCCGGGAGTACTACGAGTGTGTGGGGGATGTGCCCAATGTAGTTTTCCCCTGCGCGGCGCTGGTAGACCCGCCGACGGGCCGGATGGCCATCTATTACGGCGGCGCAGATACGGTCACTTGTCTGGCCTTCGCGTATCTGCATGAGGTGGTGGATTTTGTGAGGGTGAATCGGTTGTGAAAAGTGAAGCGTGAAGAGTGAAAAGCGACGTGTGAAGGGCGGAAAGGGGTTTGCCGCTCTGGCACATCAGGGCGGCAAAATTAAAGCCTTTGTTTGGGAGCGCTCTCATTCAAGGAGGAGGAAAGGGGCAGGGGCCAAAGTTGGTTGCATCAAATTGGTAAGGAGGCGATGTGCGGTTCGGCTATTTTGACGACAAGCGTCAGGAGTACGTCATCACCCGCCCGGATACGCCGCTCCCCTGGATCAACTATCTGGGCTGTGAGGACTTCTTCGGGATCATCTCCAACACCGCCGGCGGCTACTGTTTCTACCGGGACCCCCGCCTGCGCCGTCTGACCCGCTACCGCTACAACAATGTCCCTATGGACTTCGGCGGACGGTATATTTACCTGCGGGACCATGAGGCCGGCATATTCTGGTCCCCCACCTGGCAGCCGACCCGGCACGAGGTGGAGAATTACTTCTGTCGGCACGGCCTGGGCTATACGGTCATCGGTTCTTCCTACCGAGGAGTCGCCGCCCAGGTTCGCTACTTCGTCCCTCTGGGGGCCCCTCTGGAAATCTGGCAATTGACGGTGACCAATCACCGCGACCGACCTCTCACCCTCTCCGTCTTCTCGGCGGTGGAGTTCTGTCTGTGGGATGCTCAGGACGACACCACCAATTTTCAGCGCAATTTCAGCACCGGTGAGGTGGAGATAGAGGGCGGGGTTATCTACCACGAGACGGAATACCGAGAGCGACGGAACCATTTTGCTTTCTTCGCATGCTCCGAACCGCTGATCGGCTACGACACCAGCCGGGATGCCTTCTTGGGACCGTACCGGGGTTGGGACCGCCCCATAGCCGTAGAACAGGGCTGGTCTTTCAACTCCATCGCCCACGGCTGGGCACCGATGGGCTCCCATCATATCCGCCTCATCCTGGCCCCGGGAGAGAGCCGGCAGGTTATCTTCCTGCTGGGCTACCACGAGAACCCTCCAGAGGAGAAGTTTGATCCACCGGATTCCCAGCGGATCAACAAACGAACCGTGTGCCGCCTTATCGCTGATTATCTGGAACCCGCATACGTGGAGATGGCCTTTGAGTTGCTCCGTGCCCACTGGGACCGGTTGCTAAGCACGTTCCAGGTGGAAACTCCCGACCCTCACACGAACCGGATGGTCAACATCTGGAATCCGTATCAGTGTATGGTCACGTTGAATCTGGCCCGTTCGGCCTCGTATTTTGAATCCGGCATCGGACGGGGTATCGGGTTCCGGGATTCTAATCAGGACCTGCTGGCCGTAGTGGCGATGGCCCCGGAGCGGGCCCGGCAGCGTATCCTGGACCTGGCAGCGACCCAGTTGGAGACGGGTGGCGCGTACCACCAGTATCAGCCATTGACGAAACGGGGGAACGACGCCATCGGCAGCGGGTTCAACGATGACCCCCTCTGGCTGGTGCTGAGCACAGCGGCGTATTTGAAAGAGACGGGAGACGGGAGCATTCTGGATGAACCTGTCCCTTATGACAATCGGCCGGGCAGTGAGGAGCCGCTCTACCGGCATCTGGAGCGAAGCATCCGCTATACGCTGGAGCGGTTGGGGCCGCATGGGCTTCCTCTCATCGGCCGCGCTGACTGGAACGACTGTCTGAACCTGAACACCTTCTCGGAGGAGCCGGGGGAATCGTTCCAGACGGCGCCGCTGAAGCAGGATGGGACGGTGGCGGAATCGGTCTTCATCGGCGGGCTGTTCGTGCTGGCGGCGCGGGAGATGACCGGGATTGCCCGCTGGCGCGGCTGGGAAGAGGAAGCGCTTCGCTATGAAACGGCGGCGGAGGAGATGGCCCGCCGGGTGCTGGAGCACGGCTGGGACGGAGATTGGTTCCTGCGCGCCTACGATGCCTTCGGGCGGAAAGTCGGTTCACGGGAGTGCTCCGAGGGGCAGATCTTCATTGAGCCGCAGGGGATGTGCGTGATAGCCGGCATTGGCGTGGAGGACGGACGCGCCCAGCGGGCCTTGGAGTCGGTCCGGGAGCGGCTGAGTACGCCCCACGGCATTCTTCTGCACCAGCCAGCCTATACCCGCTACTACGTCCACCTGGGGGAGATTTCATCTTACCCGCCCGGCTACAAGGAGAACGGTGCCGTCTTCTGCCACACCAACCCCTGGGTGATGATTGCGGAGACGGTGTTGGGGCATGGGGACCAGGCCCACGAATACTATCTCCGCATCAACCCGTCGGTGCGAGAGGAGATCAGCGAGGTCCATCGCTGCGAGCCGTATGTTTATGCCCAGATGATTGCCGGGCGGGACGCGCCTACCTTCGGGGAAGCGAAGAACTCCTGGCTAACGGGCACCGCCGCCTGGAATTACGTTGCGATTACGCAGCATATTCTGGGCATCTGCCCCACCTTCTCCGGGCTGCGGATTGCCCCCGTCATCCCGGCTGGCTGGGAAGGCTTCACGGCCCGGCGGGTTTTTCGCGGGGCAATGTACCACATCACTGTACGGCGGGTCGGCCCAGGGAATCGGGTCTCCCTGCGGGTGGATGGCCGTCCAGCGGAGGGGGACGTTGTACCCCTCCCGCCACCGGGGGTAGAAGTCATCCGGGTGGAAGCAGAAATCGGGGACCGCTATTAGCCCAGGCTATCGGCCTGCCGTGCCGTAGTACGGGTGGCGAAGCAGGCTGTTAGTCTGTATTGTTTCGGGTTCCCGTCTCCCGCGCCAGGAGACGTTGAATCAACGGGCCAACCTCCAGCACACTCCTCACGGCGAAATCCACCCCATCCTGGGGCAGACCGTTCACCAGAATCGTCGTCATGCCCAGGGCTTTGGCGGACTGCAGGTTGACGACACGGTCGTCCACCAGAATGCAGGCGGTTCCGGAGACGTCCAGTATAGCCAGCAATCGCTCGTAGGCCTCTCGCCGGGGTTTGTGGACGAAATGGAGGGCCCGAATATCTACCACCCGCTCAAAGAGGTCGGCAATGCCCAGGGTGTTCAGCACCCGGGCGGCATGCTCGGACGAGGAGTTGGTAAAGACCACGCGGTGCAGAGGGATAGCCGTCAGCATGGCCCGCAGGGCCGGGTCGGGCCGGAGGTATGCCTCCACCGGGACATCGTGGACGTAGGCCAGGTAGTCCTCCACGTCTACTTTCCCCCGGTGTTCCGCCAACAGGCCCGCCAGAGTGGTGCCGTAGCGGTGGATGTAGGCCTCCCGTAGGTGCGAGGCCTCCTCGGGCCCCAGGCCCAGGTGACGCTGAACCCAATCCGTGATTCGCAGGGCCACGTCCTGCATCAGCCCGGCGCTGGTCGGATAGAGAGTTTCATCCAGGTCAAAGACGGCATAAGTGAACAGCACGGACACGGAAATTCTCCTTGATGGGATAGCAGGAAAAGTATACCCGATTTCGGATAGGATGAAAAGCGAAGAAAAAGCAGGCGCCCCTGGAGGAGAAGGGGCGCCTGCCGAGGAAAGCCCGTGCAGCGTCCAGGCCCTTACCGGGTCACAATACAAATCCCCAGCGTCCCCGGTCCCGTATGCGTGCCGATCACCGGGCTAACCTCCGCCAGATAGAATTCTTCCGGCCCCAGTTGGGCTCTCACGTCTTCCGCCAGCGCATTAGCGTCCTCGGGTGCGTTGGCGTGAACAACGGCAGCCCGGAAGACCGGAGAGGTTCCGGCCCGTTCCCGTAGGATTTCCAGCATCCGGGCCAGCGCCTTTTTCTTTGTCCGGACTGACTCCACGCCCTCAATCACGCCGTCCAGTCCCAGGATCGGTTTGATCTGGAGGGCTGTCCCCAGAAACCGTTTGCCCCCACCAATGCGCCCGCCCCGATGGAGGAACTCCAGGGTGTCCACCATGAAAAGGATGTGCATACGCTCCCGTACTCGCGCGGCTGCGGCGATGACGTCTTCCACAGAACCGCCAGCCCGGGCGGCTTCCGCCGCCGCCATAACCTGAAAGCCCAGCCCCATAGACGTAGAGCGGGAATCAATCACCTCTATCCGGAGGTCGGGAAGCAATTCCTTCGCCGCTTCCGCAGAGGCGACAGTCCCGCTCAGTTGGGAGGAGATGTACGCCCCCACAATGGTATCGGTCCCCTTTTCCTCCGCCACCCGACGGAAAAACTCCACAAATTCGCCAGCCGACGGCTGGGAGGTGGTGGGCATCACTTTGGCCATCTGGAGGCGTCGGTAAAAAGTCGGCGGGTCAATATCTACCCCGTCCTTCAGGACTTCCTCCCCCCAGAGGACATTGAGGGGAATGACCGGGATGTCCAGTCGTTCCCGCACGTTCGGAGGCAGATAGGTGGTGCTATCGGTGACGACGGCAATAGATTGTCTGCTCATCGGATACCTCCCCCCAGTAAATATGCTGACTGTTACTTCATAGAAGTGATAACACCGGGAGGGGTCAAAAGATTCGCGGGAAAAAGGGATGATTCGTAATTTGCTAACACTTTCTGCCTCTGCAGCCGCCCTGGTGCCCCCTATATCCCCTCTTCCCGAAGTTTGGCCTTTCCACCAGCAGGATGGGGACGGCTTTGCTGCCTGCTCCGCCATCTCTCATTTCTCCTCTCTTCCACCGCCGAAGTGGGACTGGGGCATCTCCGTTTGCAGTGCCCATCGGAGAGACCGCGGCTTGACAGAAACCCAATCTCGTTTATCATGCTCTGCCGGAGGGGAAGAGAGTGCCGAGGTTGCTAGCTCCCGGGACTGTCCTATACGCGCGCTACCGCATTCTCGCCCCAATTGGGCAGGGGGGAATGGGGGCTGTCTACCGCGCCGCTGATCTGCGGCTGGAAGGCCGCATCTGCGCGGTCAAAGAGATTCTCACCGACCCTGACCTCCCGCCCGAGTTGCAGGCCCAGGCTCAGCAACAGTTCTACCGAGAGGCCAGCATCCTGGCCCGGCTGGATCACCCTAACCTGCCCAAAGTCTCCGACTACTTCACCGAGGGAGGGCGGGAGTATCTGGTCATGGACTACGTCGCCGGGCCGGACCTCCGGCAGGTCCTGGAGGAAACACGGCGCGCGGGCCAGATGCTGGAAGAGGAACGGGTTCTGGGATGGGCGATGCAGTTGTGCGATGCCCTCTCTTATCTCCACAGTCAGGACCCCCCGATTCTCCACCGGGATATTAAACCGTCCAACGTCAAAGAGACGGCAGGGGGGTTCATCAAACTGGTGGATTTCGGGCTGGTCAAGTTGTTGACTGCTGACGACGCCCGTACCATTACGATTTTGGAGGGGAGGGGGACCGCTGCTTACACTCCGCTGGAGCAGTACGGGGGCGATAGTGGACACACGGACCCCCGGTCCGACATCTACGCGCTGGGGGCAACGCTCTATCATCTCCTGACCAGCCAGCTCCCGGCTGATGCCCGGGAGCGGTTTCTTCGGCCCGAGTCGCTGATTCCACCCCGAACCCTGAACCCGCGCATATCCCCGACCACTGAGCGGGCCATTCTGGCAGCAATGGCTATGCACCCCGATGACCGCCCCCCCGACGTGGAAGCGTTTCAGCAAATGCTGACCGATACCTCTTTTTCCGACGCGCTGGCTGTCTGGGTGCCTCCCGGTCGGGATTGGGGGCAGGCACTGGAGGCGAATCGGGGGTGGGTGTTGCTGGCGATGGGGCTCCTGTTGCTGGTGGTTCTACTGACCCTCGTGCTATAAAAGGCTTGCGCTACGTTTTGCGGAGAAGCAGAATCGCCGACGGGATCGCGGTCCCCATAGCGGTCAGGATGGCTGCCCCGAGGTCCCCGAAGGGCCGGAGTTGCCCGATGCCCACCAGGGCCAGGAAGAAGAGATAGCCCACCAGTCCCCCGGTAAATGCCTGAAGCCCCCCTCGCACGGCCCGGGATAGGCTCTGCCCGCGTTTCCAGAGACTCGCATAACTGGCTGCCGCCCCGATCAGCGCGATCAGCAAGCTCTGCATCAGGTCTGAACTGCGCGCCCGATCAGGGGGGCGCTCTGGTGCCACCGGCTCGGGGGTCGGTTCTATCTCCGGCGTGGGGGAGGGGGCCGGGCTGGGCGTCGGCGGCTCCGGGCTGGGCGTCGGCGTAATGGGGATGATGACCGCCGGCTCTCCCGGTCGGATGTCCATCTCCAGCCGCACCGCCCGCGGCACCGGCTCCGCGCGGACGGAAATCTGTAACTGCCCCGTCCGGTCCAGTGTCGCCGTTGCCTCGGCCACCCCGCCCTGGGTGGTTGCCTGCACCGTTCGCTCCAGCCCTTCCTGCGGGTATGTGAGGATGAACTCCACCAGGGTCCCATCCGGCACCGGATGGCCGTTGCGGTCCAGAATGACCCCGGTCCGCAGGTGGAGAGTATCTCCCTGATAGATCATCGGTGGTTCCGGGGTTTCGTTCGTCTCTTCGGTGACGATGAAGACCGGGATGATTTGATTGGGGTCCGGCTGGGTCTGCTGGGTGAGGTTGTAGTTGATGCCGGAGACGGTCACCGGGGGCGCGCCGGTGAATGGAAATTCGGCAAAGAGGGCGCGGACAGCGGCTTCCACAAACGGCGGCGCCGGGCTGTAGATGCCGAAGTAGGCGGAGAGTTTGGCAATTTCGGTGGTATCCAGATAGTAGGGCGCACCGAAGGCAAAGACGACAACTTTCTTACCCCGCAGGACGTCGGCCCGATCCGAGAGAAAACGACGTACTGCTCCCGAAGGGGACGCGCGGTTTCCGGCATCCAGTATGGCGAAAATCACCCAGTCCGCCCGCTCCAGCGCGGTGGCGACGGGTGATGAAACCGGGGTAGACTCTGGAGTTGGCGTAGCCGGTGGTCGGTTGAGTATGTCCAGCAGTTCACTAAAGGTGAAACTCCAGACCCGCTGGGGAGAAATCTGCCCTGTGGCCTGGGGACCGTACAGGCGGACCATTGTATCGGCCAGCGCGGTGGGGGAGAGGATAGGGACCGGCGCGCAGCCCGCACAAGGCACCGTTTGCCGGTCATCGGTGAAGATGACAATCCGCTCCTCCGGCATCGGTGGGTCGGGGAGCAAGTCGGGTGATGGTGGCGACAGCAGGGTGACGGCCGCGCGAGCGATGGGAGCGACCGTCTCTCCAGAGTGGCCGACCTTGCGGGCCACGACGTCCGCATCTCGCTGAGTGGCGCTGAGGGTGAAGCGAGAGCCGTAGAGCCGCAATTTCAACCGGAGGATGCGCAACGCTGCCTTGTCCACCCGTGCCTGGAAAGAGGGGTCGGAGGCGTACTTTTCCCGGAAGAAGGCCAGGGTTGCCTTTACGTTGGCGATGTGGGACTCCCAGTCGTCCCCAGCGGCGAAATGGGAGAGAATCAGCAGGTCGTTGCCGGCCAGGAACGCTTCCTGAGCAACTCGCAGGTGGTTGAATTTCTGTTCCGAGGGGTCGTAGAAGCGACGGATGGCACGCACACCCAGTTCGTCGGCTACGGCGATCCCGTCCGATTCCCGCCAGGGGGCGATCTCCGGCAGTGCCAGCAGAGATTGCAATGCCTGGGGGTCAAAGGTCACCGGCTTGGTGGAGGCGTAAAGGTTGCCTAAGAATCCTCGGTACCGAATCGGGGCGACCAGAAGGCCATCCGGACGCTCCAGGGCTTCGCGGCTGCCCGTCGCAGCCAGGAAGGGAGCCAGTTCAATTTGTTTCAGTTGTTCCAGGGACTTCTGGACGGTGGAGACCTCCTCGGAGAGGGGTCGATCGGCCGCGCCCAGGCCAGGGAAATGGCCAGGAATGACCCCCACCCGGCCTTCGCTGCCCATGTGGACGCCCCGGATGTAGGCCCGCCCCATCTGCCCTACCCAGAAAGGGTCGCCGCCGAAAGAGGCGGTACCCAGGTCGGCAGCGCTGCCAGGCCGCGGAGTATCCAGTACGTCCAGCATCGGGCCCAGCAGGAGGTTGATCCCCAACGCGTTCAGTTCAGCCCCGACGATTTGTCCGATCGCCTCGGCATTGGCCGGATTCCAGGTCGCCCCCAGGGCCATTGGGGACGGCAACGGAGTCGTGCCGCTGATCGGAAGGGTCGGCAGACCGGTCTCCTCTCCCTGTCGGACGGCGATAAACAGGGGAACGTAGGGACTGGTAACCGTTTCTCCTTCGGAGAGGGGAAGAGGAATCTGAACCGCATCCCCAGCCAGATGCTGTAACTGGCTGGTCAGGGTTGCGACCTGAAGAGGGGTATCCCCCTCGTTGAGAATATTGCCGTTTTCAGGGCTGAGCAACACTCCGCCAATGCGTTCGTTGACGATCAGGTCGTAAATGGCGGAGGTCTCCGTCGTGTCGGTGCCGGGAAAGGTGACGATGAAGAGTTGTCCGACGCGCGCCGCGGGCGGCATGCGGGAAAGCAGGGCGACCGCCGGATCCGTCGGCTGCTGGGCGGCAACCGGTGCCACGTTCCCCGCAATCAGGAGGAGCAGGAAGACTCTCGTTAGGAGTCGTTTCATTGATATGTGATGCGTGATAAGTGATATGTAATGGATGGTGGAATTGTAACATGGCCTGGGAGAAAAAACAAGGTGGTCTGAGATGGGGACAAAGTCAAGGGTTGAGGTAAAGTAAACAGGCCGGGCGGTTTACGCAGTTTCCTCATTTGTTGTTTGTGGCCTTCCGCAGTAAAATGTGAACACACTACAACCCAGGCAGATTGTTCCCCCTGGTCCATCGCTGGAAGAAAGGATAGGCGGGGTAGGGGGCCTGGAGCGGAGAAAAACTCGCCCCCGCGCCCTGATAGCCCGTATAATGACCCTGGTCAAGTGGAAGGGATAGCAGGCTGAGTAGAGGCGAGAAAGTGTTCCACCCGGAAGACCGCGTTCTAGTCGCCGTGATGAACCGGTGGCGGGATTTTGAGATTGCCCGCGACCGGGGCTGGTACCGAATTCCCGTGCGGCATGCCCCGCTCAGCACCACCGAGGCCGTCGCGCTGGCCTTCTACTTCACCCGCGCTTTTGGCGAGGAGGGCTGGGCCATCCACTGGTACGCCCCGATTCGGGGGCACGAACTGGCCCGCCGCCGGGACCTCCTGCCCGAGGAGCCCGACCACCCCCGCGCCGATGACCTCTATTATCAACTGCAACTGGGTCCGCTGATCCGCCTGGAGCGGCCCATCCCCAGCCTCCGCTGGCGGCGAATCACCTTTATTGAGACCACGTGGGATCGTTTTGTGGCGGCGCGAGAGATCAACGACCTCTTTGCCTCGGGAGCCGATGGGCTGTTCGTCACTCTGAAGGAGAGAGGATTCCAGCCGGAGCGGGAGTATCCCGTACGCGAGGGCGGGACTGAGTACGTGGTGGACCTGGCGATTCCGTGCAGGGAGGGGACGGTACTGATTGTCGTTGGGGAACGGCCTGCTCCCTCGGGCACGCTCTACCGCCCGGACGTGGAGACGGTCCGGCAAGCCGTCGCCGCGCGGGGAGGCGAGGTTTTCCCCGCGGAGACGCAAAGGGGATCATAGAACTTCTGCGTTCCCAGCATCTCTATGGTTGGATCAGAACAGCGCCAGTTGGCGGGCCGGACGGTGACCGTCCAGCAGGATAAACGGCGCGGCCCGGTCGGCGGCAATCCCCAGAGCGCGCAGGTCCTGCAGGTCCTTCAGCCGACCCCGACGGCGCGCACTGATGAGCCGGTCGGCGCCCTGAGGGCCAATGCCCGGCACCCTCAAGAGAGTTTCCCGCCCCGCCCGATTCACCTCTACCGGTGCCTCTGCCAGGTGCTCCCGCGCCCAGGCCAGTTTCGGGTCCGTCTCCAGCGGAAGATGGCCGTCCGGTCGGAAGGGGAGTTCCTCTACGCTGAAGCCGTAATCTCGCAGCAGGAAGGAGGCTTGATAGAGGCGGTGCTCTCGTTGCGGCGAAGGGGGTGGGTGGGCTTCCAGCGGCGTCCCGGGGACGGGACGGAATGCCTGGAAATAGGCCCGGGCCAGCCCCAGGTGGCGGTACAGGAACGCCGTCACGTGTAACAATTCCAGGTCGCTTTCCCCCGCTGCGCCGACCACGAACTGGGTAGTGGAACTGGGGGTCGGTCCGGGCATCTCCCGGCGAAGTTCCTCTATCCAGCGGAGTCGGCGGAGGAGTTCATCGGTGAATTGCTTGTGGGGAGCCAGCGCAGCCAGACGGCGGTCACTGGGGGCCTCCAGGTTGACCGAGACGCGGTTCGCCAGGCGCATCGCTGCCGCCACCTGGGCCCGCTCCGCGCCGGGCATAATCTTCAAGTGGATGTAGCCCCGAAAGCCGTATCGGTGGCGGAGAATTTCCGCCGTGGTGATGAGCCGGTCCTGTGTGTGCGGTCCCCCACCCAGAATGGCAGAACTCAGGAAGAGCCCCTCGGCGATGCCGCGCTGGTGGAGTTGGAGAAACAGGCGCGCCAGTTCATCGGGCGCAAAGATAGCGCGTGGACCATCTCGCCCGGCGCGGAACGCGCAGTAGAAGCAATCCCGCTCACAGGCCGAGGTGAGGAGAGTCTTCAGCAGCGCGATGCGCCGACCGCCAGGCACCGCCGCATAGTGGATCAATCCGGAGAGATCGGGCGGAAGCCCGGCAGGGGCAGAGAGAGGTCGTCCTGCCGCACTGATTTCCTCGGCCGGTTCGTAGCAGGTCGCCGCCCCCAACAATTGCAGTTTCTCTATCGGGTCCATAAAGGCAGGCTCACGATTCGCCGTGAGAGAACATCTGTTCGCACAAATTATATCACAGAATTCGCCGGACGGGAAGCGATGGAGCCGAAAATCCCGCTCATGCGTTTGCGTCCGGGATCAGAAAAGCCCTTTGGACTGTTTGGCCTCCGAAAGGGGGCTACAGGATGAGCCCGAGGGCTGCCGTCCGGCAAGCGGCTTGTCCTTATCGCCGTCTATAGTACAATAGAATGTGGATGAGCACGATTTTCTCACCCAGAGACACACGGACAAGGAGATTTGTGTAATCCCACCAACGCGAAGGTCGGGCGATGAAAATCCGCATCAAACTCCTGGCCCATTATCAACAGTACCTGCCCCCCGACTGCTCCTCTTCGTCGTATGAAGTAGAAGTCCCCCCGGATGTCCGGGTGGAGGAGGTCCTGGCTGGGCTACCTGTGCCATCTGAGGAGAGTGTCGTTCTGGTGAACGGGCGCACTCCTCAGCCAGGCCAGACGCTCCGGGAGGGGGACGTCCTCTGTCTCTTCCCGGCCATCGGCGGCGGCTAACCGCTACCGGCCAATCCCTAACCACTGAATGGAGGTCCTATGTACGGCTGGAACAGCAGAATCCTCAGAGTCAACCTGACAACCGGAGAAACCCGCGTAGAAGAGGTGGACCCCCGCGTAGCGCGCGACTTCATCGGCGGGCGGGGGTGGGCGATCCGTTACCTCTACGACGAGATGGACCCCCGGGTGGACCCTCTCGCTCCGGAGAACAAACTGGTCTTTGCTACCGGGCCCCTCACCGCCACCCCGGTTCCCACCGGCAATCGCTATATGGTGGTTACCAAGTCTCCTCTCACCGGCGCGCTCTCCTGCTCCAACTCCGGCGGCTTCTTCCCCACGGAGATGAAGCGCACCGGGTTTGACCTCTTTATCTTTGAGGGAAAGGCGGAGCGGCCTGTCTACCTCTGGGTGAACGATGACCGGGTGGAGATTCGCCCCGCTGACCACATCTGGGGCCGGACGGTCTTTGAGACTGAAGATATGCTGCGGGCGGAGACGGACCCGCGCGCGCGGGTGGCCTGCATCGGTCCGGCAGGAGAGCGACGGGCGCCCATCGCGGCTATCATCAACGAGAAGCACCGCGCTGCCGCCCGCTCTGGCGTGGGCGCGGTCATGGGCTCCAAGAACCTCAAAGCCGTCGTCGTGCGCGGCACCCGCCGCATCCCCCTGGCCCACCCGGACGAACTGAAGGCCCTCTCTGACCAGGTGGTGGAGGAGGTCAAGCAGGCGGTGGCGGCGGGGAAATCCACGCTGCGCATCTACGGGACCGCTTATGTGCCCCCCGTCACCAATGAGTTGGGCATCCTGCCGACCTACAACTTCCGAACGGGTGTCTTCGCCGGAGCGGAGGCCATCTCCGGGCGCGCGCTCAGCCAGAAGTACCTAATCCGGGCCAAAGCCTGCTACGGCTGCCCCATCGCTTGCGGCCGACTGACGCGGGTAGAGGACCCGATCTTCGGGGGCGAGGGGGAGGGACCAGAGTATGAAACCATCGGCGCGCTGGGCAGCGCCTGCGGCGTGGATAATCTCGCCGCTATCACCAAAGCCAACTATATCTGCAACGAACTGGGCCTGGATACCATCTCCGCCGGGATGACCATTGCCTGCGCGATGGAGATGTACGAACTGGGGCTCATCCCGGAATCGGACATCGGACGCCCCCTCCGCTTCGGCGACGCGGAGGCGGTCGTGGAGATGGTCCGCCTCGCCGGCCTGCGGGAGGGCTTCGGTGACCTCATCGCCCAGGGCAGTTACCGTCTGGCCTCCCACTACGGCCATCCGGAGTTCTCCATGAGTGCCAAGAAGCAGGAATTCCCCGCCTACGACCCGCGCGGGGCGAAGGGTATGGGGCTCCTCTACGCCACTTCCAACATCGGCGCCTCCCATATGGCCGGGGATACGGCCTATATGGAGGTCTTCGGCGTCCCCAAGAAAGTTGACCCGCTCTCCTGGGAGGACAAGCCCCGGCTCGTGAAGTACTTTGAGGACATCTTCACCATTGTAGATGCAGCGGGACTGTGCGTCTTCCTGAGCATCCGCTATCTCTTTGAGCCGACGTACAACGTGGAGCCGGTGCGGATTTCCCGGCTGATGGAGTACGCCACTGGCGCCGGGTACGACGAGGAGACGCTGCTGAAGGCCGGGGAGCGGGTGTATAATCTGGAGCGGATGTTCCTGGTGCGGGCGGGATTCTCCAGGGCCGACGACACGCTTCCGCCCCGGATGCTGTATGAGCCGATGCCGGAGGGGCCGGCAAAGGGGCATGTGGTGGAGTTGGACCGGATGTTGCCGGAGTATTATCGCCTGCGCGGCTGGGATGAGAACGGAGTCCCGACGGCGGAGAAACTGGCAGAGTTAGGCCTCCTATAGGGGGTGGTGCGGCGGCCAGTTTGTAGTCTGTAGAGGGAGCGATGGACCTGGGATTGCAGGACAAAGTCGCCGTAGTGACCGCCGCCAGCCGAGGGCTGGGCCGGGCAGTGGCGACCGAACTGGCGCGGGAAGGGGCGCGGGTGGTCATCTGTGCCCGCCAGGAAGGTCCGCTGGAAGCGGCCGCTCAGGCCATTCGCGCAGCCACCGGTGCCGAAGTCGTCGCCCTCACCGCCGACGTCGCCGACCCGCAGGGCGTGGAGCGGATAGTGGAAGCCGCCCGCACCCGCTTCGGCAGGATAGACATCCTGGTGACCAACGCCGGAGGACCCCCGCCGGGCCGCTTCCTGGAACTGACCTCCGCCGATTGGGAAGCCGCCGTCCAACTGACCCTGATGAGCGTCGTCCGCCTCTGCTACGCCGTCGTCCCTACTATGCGGGCCCAGAAGAGCGGTGCCATCGTCGCGATGACCTCGGTGAGCGTGAAGCAACCACTGCCCAACCTGATTCTCTCCAACAGCCTGCGCATGGCCGTGGTGGGACTGGTCAAGACCCTCTCCGACGAACTGGCGCCGGACGGTATCCGGGTGAATGCCGTCTGCCCGGGCTGGACCCGGACGGAGCGGGTAGTGCAATTGCTGGAGGACCGGGCGGCCCGCAGCGGCACAACGGCGGATGTAGAAGAGGCGAAAATCACCGCCGCCATCCCTATGGGCCGTATGGCGTCGCCGGAGGAGGTGGCGCGCGCAGTGACCTTTCTGGCCTCTCCTGCCGCATCCTACATTACCGGCGTCAGCCTGCTGGTGGACGGGGGATTATACCGAGGGGTGTAAGGGCAACCTTTGCCGTTGCCCGCAGGTAGCAACGTGCCAGGCGCTGCAAAAGTGCCTGGCACGTTACCTGGTTTCCCAAGAATCCGTCTTTCAGGACATCCTGGCAACCTGTTGCCCCTACTCTTCTTCCTCCGCCACCCTCCGGCGACGGATCAGTTCGGGTTCCGCCTCCGACGGAGCGGGAGCCCCCTCAATCTCTTCTTCAGCGACCGCCAGCGGGGCGACCCGCACCACCATCTCCTCCGGGTCATCCAGAACTCGGATAATGAAAGGAAGCGTGAGGTCCCCCACAGTAATCTGCTGGTCTACCTTGGTCAGGTTGCTCAGGTCCACTTCCACTGCCTCTATCAGGTCGCGAGGGAGACATTCAATCTTCAGCGCCTGCTTCCCCTGCAGCAGGATTCCTTCCCGGCGCTCCAAGAGCGGAGAGGAGCCGACCAGAACAATGGGGATTTCCATCGTAATCGGCTTATCCATTTCCACCCGGTAGAGGTCCATATGAAGCAGGGAACGGCGAATCGGGTCCCGTTGCAGCCCTCGCACCAGCACCTGAAAAGCCGACGGCTCGCCGCTGATCGACAGAGTGATCAAGTGGCTGGTGCCGGCACGACTGATGACCGCTTCCGCTTCCGCAGCCGGAATTTGCAACGGCCGACTCTTCGCATCCGGACCGTAGAGAATGACTGGGAGCCACCCTTCTCTCCGCAGACGGCGCACCTTTTTCCCTACCAGCGTACGCTCTTGAGCGTTCAGTGCCAGTTGTGTCATCATACCTCCCAATCCCGCGATTGAATGAAAAAGGCGGGCAAGGCCCGCCTGGCCACGGTGAATATTCTAATCCGATTCTTCTCTTTCGTCAAGGCTTGAGTGTTGGGGAGACCGTGATATACTAATGCCAGGCTGATCCGTGGGCAGTCCTTATATCCTGGGAGTAGAGATGGGAGAGGTGGCCTGGTTTATCCCCGGTCGGCCAGGAGGGGTGGGAGGGCCGCTGGCCCGCTATCGCTCTCCCACCCCTGTCGGTGCCGCCGCGGGCTACATTCGGCAGTTGGCGTCGCCGGGTGCGCTGGTGCTGGACCTGTTCTGCCAGGGGCCAACTTTTCTGAGAGAGGCGGTTAGGGCTGGCTGCCGGGCCATTGGCGCCAACGCGAATCCCGTCAGCCTGCTGATTGCCGGATTGGGGCTGGAGGGGGCCCCTGCGAATCTGGATGCCGCCTTTACCCGCCTGGCCGACGCGCCCAAGAGGACCTCCAATCGCCGCTCCATCCCTCTCCATCGCCACATCCTTTCCCTTTATCGTAGCCGCTGTCCCGTCTGCGGGGCAGAGGGGACGGCGGAGTGGTTCGCCTGGGACCGGGAGACCCGCTACCCCTACGCCAAGTCTGTCCGCTGCCTCCGCTGCGGGCGCGCCCGGGAGGGCCCGACGGACGAGTCGGATATGATGGCCGCCCGCCGCCTGGACCGCCGGGGTTTTGCCTACTACTTTGCCCTGGACCGGGTCGCGCCCCCCCAGAGCGCTCACCGCGCCCGCGCAGGGGAACTAGTGGACCTTTACACCCCTCGCAACCTCTCCGCCCTGGTAGACATTCTGATCCGGCTGGAGGGGCTGGAACTGGAACGCCCGGCGCGCGCCGCGTTGCAGGGGGCCCTTCTGGAGACGATGGACCGCGCCAGCAGCCTGGACCCCCACGGCGAGGAACGGCCCCGTCCGCGCCTCCTCCGCCCGCCCACCCGCTTCCTGGAGCGGAACGTCTGGTATCTGCTGGAAGAGGCCGTGGCGCGGGCATCGGAATGGGCCTCGGAGCCGGTTCAACGGGCACCCGGGCTGAAGGAACTCCTTTCAGGCCCCAATCCGGCCTACACGCTCCTCCCGCTCCCCGCTCGCGAGGTGTCCCGCCGCCTGGCACCGGGTACCGTCTCCCTCATTCTGGCTGACCCGCCCCGGCCGGATGGGGTCTTCTGGGCCCTCTGCGCTCTCTGGGCGGGCTGGCTCTGGGAATCCCCGACCTCCCAGGCCTTGCGCCCCCTCCTGGGCCGCCGCCGTCTGGAATGGGACTGGCATCAGGAAGCCCTGCAGGCGGCCCTCTCCGCCGTCGGCCCGCTGCTGACCCCCGATGGCCATCTCGTCATCCTCTTCGCTGAGCCGGATGAGAATCTGGTCGCCTCGGCCTGCCAGGCCGCTTCCGCTGCCGGATACGACCTGGTCGGCTGGGGGGCCAGCACAGAAGTCGGATGCCGTCTGGTCTGGCGGTGGGCCCCCAGGGGCGACCTCGGCCGCCTCCCCGGGGAAGGGGTAATCTCCAGGACAGGGGCAAGCCCTGCCTCTCCATCGGTTGCCCCCGACGGGGTCGCCAGAACGGTCCGGGAAACACTGAAGGCGCGCGCTGAACCGACGCCCCGTCTCCTCCTGACCGCCGCCGTCCATACCGACCTGGCCCAACGTCAGTGGAACGGGCCCTTTGGGGAAGTGGCCCAGGCTGTCCGGCAAGGGTGGGAGAGTCTGGAACTGGAATCGCTGGAAGCGGGCCTCTTCTGGCTCTCCGACCTGGATGCCAGCCACCTGGACCCTCCACTGGCGGACCGGACAGAGGAGACCGTCCGGTCGTTGCTGACGGAGGGCTCTCCGTGGGCGACCGACGACCTTCTGCTGGCTGTCTACCGGGCCCTGGACGGGCCACTCACTCCGGAGCCGTCGCTGGTCCTCCTGTGTATGCGCTCGTACGGTGTAGAGGACGGTGGGGTCTGGCGCCTGCGGGAGGAAGATAACCCAACCCGGCGGGCGGAGGAACTGGATGCGCTGCGGCAGGACTTAGAGGCATTGGGGCGCCGGTTGCGCTACCGCCCGGCCCGGGGGCGCGGTTGGGACCTGCGCTGGCGGGAACGGGGACGGGATGTCTACCTCTTCCGCATCTCCGCCACTGCCGCGCTGGGGGACATCGTCTCTGGCCGATTGCCCATCCCGCGCGGCGGGCGCCCCTGCCAGGTCCTTCCCGGCGGTCGGGCGGAACTGCTGGCAGAGAAACTCCGGCGGGACCCCCGTCTGGTCCGCGCTGTCTGGGGGGCCGGCTGGCAGTTCGTCAAATTCCGCCATCTACGCCGTCTCATTGCGGAGGGTGTAGACCGCCGCACCTTCGCAGTGATGCTGGCGCTGGACCCGGCAACCGGCCCTCGGGGCGTGCAAATCCCCTTGATTATGGCCACAGACGATAGACAAGAGACCGCAGATGACCGACCACAGACGACAGGAGAGATACAATGAAGCGGATTCTCGGCCCGCTGCTCTCTGTTTTCATCCTGCTCATCTCATTGGCAGCCCTGGCCATCAGCGGTATCGCCTATTACAAGGCTACCCGGCTGCAACGGGGCATGCTGGAGGCTATCACTCAGACCCGCGCTGCCCTGGCTACCCTCCCCGGTCAGACGCTGACGGTCCCCATCCGCATCCAGGAGACCGTTCCCGTCAGCGCCCAGATTCCCATCCGGGAAGCATTTGACGTCCCCATCCACACCGTCCTGCCCATCTCCACGGACGTAGAGGTGCCCCTGAACATCCCGTTTCTTGGGGAACGACGGATCAGCATACCCATCCAGGCTGAGGTGCCGATCTACGTGGAGGTGGTGGTCCCGGTCAGCAAAACAGTGCGTCTGGAAGCATCGCTGGCGGTGAGCATGGAGGTACCGGTGCAGGTAGACCTGGGGACATTGGGGCTGGAGGGACTGCTGGAGGATCTGGATGCGCGGCTGGCGGAGGTGGAACGGCAATGGAGGGGACGATAGGTCTCAGTCCTCTCCCTGCCGATGGGCTCCAGAGAGAGGGCTGAAATCCGGCAAGATACCCCGTTCTATCAGCGCCTGTGCCAGTTTCTCCACGTCGTCCAGAGAGACTATGGCAACGGTAGGGGTGAGGAGTTCCCGGATGGATCGGCGGGTGGCGGGTGCGGCCGCCAATTCCCGCAGCAGTGCCTCATCCTGAACCCGCAGAAGGGCGGCTGACTCCAGCCGGGCCTCCGGTCCCCGGCGGGCCCAGCGCTCCAGCGCCTGGCGGAGGGCTGGAAGTACTGGCCCCCCGGCCGCTTCCTCCAGGAAGCCCAGCACCCGCTCCGGCGGAATGCGTTGCTGGCGAGCCCGCTCCAGCGAGGCCGGCGTCAGCCGGTAGAGGAAGGGGTCGCCGATGCGCAGCCACTCGGCCACGCGGCTCACCTGGAAGCGCTCATATCGCCGCTCCGCCGGAACCTCCAGGACGCCGTTGGGCCGGACTACCATCGGCGGCGGAGCGGACTCCTGGGGCGATTCCGCCTGTCCCAGAAAGGCCGCGCCCGTCGGGGTGAGGGAGAACCGGGGCGATTCGTCGTCCGCCACTGCCATCATCCCCAGCCATACCAGCGGCCCTGTGATGATGTAGCGAACCAGCGCCCCCTCCACCCGGTCCCAGTTCTCAAATCCCCGCAGATACTCCCCGCTGACCGCGTCCCGGATGTACCAGGTATCGTAGTTACCATCGGGCCGCTGGAAGTCGGGGTCAGCCTCTTTGATGGCGGCGATGAAGTCCGCCAGCGCGTACCATTCCCCAGAGGAGCAGGCAGCCAGGTATCGGAGGACAGCCTCCCGGGCCAGGATGGGGTCGTTGCGCCAGGAGCCGGTCTCCTCCGGGCGCAGGGTCGGGATATGCCGGAGGTCGTCCCAGGTGGGGTCTTCCCGCCAGGCTCGGGCCAGGGTCAGCCGCTGAGGAGCCGGAGAGGACCGCAACCACTCTATCACCGGCTCCGGAGCCGGACGGAGGTGCCCGGCGCGGTCGGTCCGCAGCCAGCCCAGCCGCCGGACCAGGTGAGTCAGGAACGCCCAGCGTTCCTGGTCGGGGTTGCGGAGGTAGCGCCTCAGGTCGGCTTCAGCGGAGGGCGGCCATCTCCCACCCGCCGTGGGACGGATCGGGTGGACCTGGAAGTAGGCCAGAAGAGTACAGAGATCATCCAGAAGCGCGTCAGTAGGGGGAGCGGGAGAGGGGGGTGGGGCTGTGGGCTCCAGATGGAAAAGGGGGACGGGAGAGAGCGGCAGAAGAGCCCGCAATTCGTCCGGGACCATAGCCACTTCGTAGAGGCCGGTGGGGCCTTCCACGACGGTGCGGAAGACCAGCCCTCGATACCAGAGGGACTCCGCCACGGATGTTGGAGACTCCCAGGGCCGCTCCTGCCGCAGGCGGCCCGGACCCATATCCCGCACTGGCCCCCAGCGGCGGACGAAAGTGGGCCAGGCCACTGCCCCGCCAACGGAGTGGAGAAACTCCAACGCGGTCCGCTCATTGGGCGAGAGGGACGCCCACATCTCCGCCACCTGCTCCCCGTCCCGCATCCGCGCTTCCAGAGCGGCGATGGCTTCCAGCCGGCGGTTGGGCAGGTCCTCCAGCCCCCAGTGATGAGCGATCACCTCCAGCCGCACCGCATCCGCATTAGCCAGACATTGGGCCAGATTCCGGCTCATTCTCCTGGGCCTGCCTGAGGTAAGGTTTTGCGGCGGCGGCCGTCGGCCACCGCCGCAACAACCCGTCCTGATTCTGCAACCGATTCACCAGATCAAGAGTTACGTATTTACCCTGCAGGACGGCCTTCCTGGGATGTCCAGATGGTCTGCAACGCCCGTCCTACCAGTGAACTGCGCAGTCCTGCAGATGGACTCTCTCGGGACCTCCTTAGAAGAGGGGAAACTCGCGGCGGATAATTCGGTCCCGGACCTGGTGGATTTGGCTCAGGTGCTCATCCAGAATCGCCTCTGCATCGGCCTGGATGCTGGGAGTAAGCCCACCGGAGACAGGGCGCACCTGCACCGTTGCAATCAGAGGCTGGTCCAGGGGCTTCCCAATCTGGGAGAGAATGTAGACGGTCGCCTCGCGCACCGTCGGTATCCGCTCCACGATGTCCCGCGCGGCCAGCATAGCCAGCACGTTGTAGACCTTGCCGACATGAGAGATAGGATTCTTTCCGCAGGCCGCTTCCAGACTGGCGGAGCGGAAGGGGGTGATCAGGCCATTCACCCGGTTTCCCCGCCCCACAGCGCCATCGTCGCCCATCTCAGCAGAGGTGCCGGTGAGGGTCAGGTAGATCGCTCCGGCATCTTCCTCGTCGGCGGTGTTGACCGCCACCACCACTTTTCGGGTGTCCAGTTGGCTGGCAAAGGACTGGATAGCCTCCTGGGCTGCGTGCTTCAGTTCCAGATACTCGGCCAGGTCCCCGATGTGGGTGGCGATGAAAGGGAGGGCCACCGTCAGCACCATCTCATCCCCCTGCCGCGCTCCCATCACCTTCACGTCCTCGCCGATGGGGAAACGGTCAATCAGTTGGTAGTTAATGTAGCGAGAGGTCTCATAGACCGCTCGCTCCAGCCCGGAGCGAGGCCAATGGCTGACGCCGAAACTGGTATCGTTGGCCGTCACCTCTTCCACCACGTGAACCAGTTCCTCAGCCCCCCGTCCCACGTAGGAATCTATGACCATATGGCGGTCGGGGTCCAGATAGCGCATCGTCTCCCGGATGTGCTGGCGGGCCGCTTGAATGGCGATGGTATCCAGGGGAATCTTCCGGCCCCGGTATGTTGGGGTGCCGCGACCGGCGATCTGGATGCGGATGGGGCGAATCATATAGCCGCCGCCGAAGCCGACCTCTACCTCCCCAGCCACTAACTGCACCTTGTCAAAGTTGTGATGCGGCAGGGTTTCCAGGTTCTCCAGGCACCAGCGACAGTACTCCACGGAAATCCGCTCGGCGATTCCGTCACACAGGCTATCGGGATGACCGATACCTTTGCGCTCCACAATCTCCACTGGGAGGTCTTCAATATACTGTCCGCTGGCTTCCGTCACGACGATATTTCGCTTGGACATGTTCTCCTCTCCTGCTCAAGGGGCTCCCGGTCGGTGCACTCTGGGGTCGGGCTGAGGGGCAAAAAAAGCCCCCTCTGGAAAGACAGAAGGGGCACGACAGGCGCGCCGCCTCTTATCTTCCAGAACGATCCCGTTCTGCCGGAGTTGGCACCTGGGGTAGCACTGACACCGCCGGTTATCGGCCGGTCAGTCTTCACCCTGGTTGCCGAGGCTTCACAGGGCCGGTCCCTCCACCTCTCTGGATAAGAGTGCCGCCGGGGCTATTCAATTGTTGGCTAAATCATACCACAGATAGGAATTTTGTCAAACAAGGCGCTAAACTGCTAAGGTGAATTGACGATTTGACCAAATAGCGGTAGAATGTACTTGCTGAACCGGGAATCTCCAGCCATTCGCTGGATTCAGGAGGTTGGAAAATGGAACGGGAAATCGGAACAGATACAGTCAAGCGCGGTCTGGCGCAGATGCTGAAGGGCGGAGTGATAATGGATGTGACCAATGCCGAGCAGGCCCGGATCGCTGAAGAGGCGGGCGCCTGCGCTGTGATGGCCCTGGAGCGGGTCCCGGCGGATATTCGCGCCCAGGGCGGCGTGGCCCGTATGGCAGACCCGGAGAAGATTCTGGAGATTATGGAGGCCGTCTCCATCCCGGTGATGGCCAAATGCCGCATCGGTCACTTCGTGGAAGCGCAGATCCTGGAAGCGCTGGGGGTGGATTTCATTGACGAGAGCGAGGTGCTGACTCCCGCCGATGAGGAACACCACATTGACAAGCGCAAATTCAAAGTTCCCTTTGTCTGCGGGGCCCGCAATCTGGGGGAGGCGCTCCGGCGTATCGGCGAGGGCGCGGCGATGATTCGCACCAAGGGGGAGGCTGGCACCGGTAACGTGGTAGAGGCGGTCCGGCATGCCCGCGCCGTCCTGGGAGAAATTCGCCGCTTGACCACGATGGCCGAAGAGGAGATGATGGCCTATGCCAAGGAGATTGGGGCGCCCTACGAACTGGTGGTGGAGACGGCTCGGCTGGGGCGCCTGCCGGTGGTCAATTTCGCCGCCGGTGGTGTCGCCACTCCCGCCGATGCTGCCCTGATGATGCAACTGGGAATGGACGGCGTCTTCGTGGGTAGCGGCATCTTCAAGAGCGGCGACCCGGTCAAACGGGCGCGGGCCATCGTCCAGGCAGTCACCCACTACAACGACCCGAAGATTCTGGCCGAAATCAGCCGGGGGCTTGGTGAGCCGATGGTCGGCATCAACATCAGTCTCCTCCCGGCCGAAGAGCGGTTGGCTGTGCGGGGGTGGTAAACGTGAAAGTCGGTGTTCTGGCTCTGCAGGGCGCGTTCGTGGAGCACAAAAACGTCCTGACTCGCTTGGGTGTGCCATCGGTGGAGGTCCGTCTGCCGGAACATCTGGAGAACCTGGATGGTCTCATCATCCCTGGCGGAGAATCCACCACTATAGGCCTTCTGGCCCAGAAGTGGGGACTGCTGGAGCCGCTGCGGGCGTTTGCCCGCTCCGGGCGGCCCGTTTGGGGCACTTGCGCAGGGATGATCCTGCTGGCGAAAGAGGTCGTGGACGGCGTGCCGGGTCAGCCTCTGCTGGGTCTGATGGATATCACTGTCCGGCGCAATGCCTTCGGTCGGCAGGTAGATAGTTTTGAAGCCGACCTGCTGGTTCCTGTCCTGGGCGACCCGCCCTTCCACGCCGTCTTCATCCGTGCCCCGGTCATTGAACGGGTGGGGGCAGAGGCAGAAGTTTTGGCCTCTCTGGAAGATGGTACGCCGGTCGCCGTGCAGCAGGGCCATCTCCTGGCAACTGCTTTCCATCCAGAGTTGACCGGAGATGTTCGATTCCATCGGTATTTTCTTCAACTGACCGCATAAAAGAAAGATATGCAAACCGATGTCATAGATATCAATTTGTTGCTCCGGCTTATAGAGGAAAACCCGGAATGGCGAGCCCTCCTGCGGAGCGTGGTGCTCACCGATGACCTGCTGGAACTGCCGGCCCTGTTCCGGCGGCTCAGCGACCACGTAGAGGCTCTGGCGGAATCTCACCGGCGTAGCGAGGAGCGGCTGAGCCGGCTGGAGGAGGCCCAACAGCGGGCCGAGGAGCGGCTGAGCCGGCTGGAGGCCGTTGTCCAAGAATTGGCCGAGGCTCAAAAGCGAGCCGAGGAGCGGCTGAGCCGGCTGGAGGAAGCCCAACTGCGGACCGAGGAGCGGCTGAGCCGGCTGGAGGAGGCCCAACTGCGGACCGAGGAAGCGGTCAGAGCGCTGGCTGAGGCCCAAAAGCGGACTGATGAAAGGGTGAACCAGTTGAGTCAGAAGGTGGACCATCTCGCCGAAGCAGTGAACAACCTCCAGCGGACGATTGGGGCAACAATGGAAGAGGAGGCCGAAGACTGGGTATGCTACCTTCTGGAAGAAAAAGGCTATCAGATTCTGGAAGCCCCTGTACAGGTCCGTATGGATGGTGAAATAGACGTGGCGATACCGGCCGCCCGGGACGGGCAGGTTATATGGGCAGTAGTGGAGGCGAAGACCCGCCTGAGCCGACGAGCGATAGAGGACTGGGCCAATCGGATGCGGTCGGCAGGCTACCGACGCCGTCTGACTCAAAATGGAGTCCCTGGCCCTTATCTGGTCTACATCTACGGGCTGCGGGTGGACGCTGGCTGCGACGCGGCCGCCCACCGGTTCGGCGTCGGCCTGATCACCGGGCGCGGGGAGCGGGTGCCGCCCGGCCCGCTGCTCCCGTCTTTAGAATCTGAGGGCGAAGAAGACTGAGTTGGGACTGTGGGGAAGGGAACGTACAATCGCATTACAGACGATCTAGACGCACTGCTAAACGTCTTGCCGGACGATCTGCGGGAGAGCGTCCAGCAGATTGGCCGGCGAGATGAGTTGCTGGAGGTCATTCTGGACCTGGGACGGGTGCCCACCGCCCGCTACACCGACGGCGAGATAGTCTTGAGCGAGCGGGAGGTCACCCGGGAGGACATCCGGCACGTGGTAGAGCGGGTGGGTGAGTTTGACGCCGACAACCGCGCTGGCATTGCCCGCACCCTCCACCGCATTGCCGCCATCCGCAACCGCAAAGGAGACATCGTCGGGCTGACCTGCCGGGTGGGACGGGCTGTCTATGGCACCATCGCCATCATCCAGGACATTATTGAGAGTGGCAAGAGCATCCTCCTCTTGGGCCGGCCTGGCGTCGGCAAGACGACGATGCTCCGGGAGGCCGCCCGGGTCCTGGCAGAGACGAAACGGGTCATCATTGTGGACACGTCCAACGAAATCGGCGGCGACGGCGACATCCCTCACCCTGCCGTTGGGCGCGCGCGCCGGATGCAAGTGGAGATGCCCTCCCTCCAGCACGAGGTGATGATTGAGGCGGTGGAAAACCACAACCCCGAGGTCATCGTCATTGACGAAATCGGGAGGGAACTGGAAGCCCTGGCGGCGCGGACCATCGCCGAACGAGGTGTCCAACTCATCGCCACTGCCCACGGCAACACTCTGGATAACCTGCTGCTGAACCCTACCCTCTCCGACCTGGTCGGGGGGATTGAGAGCGTGACTCTCTCCGACGAGGAGGCGCGCCGGAGAGGCACGCAAAAGACCATTCTGGAGCGGCGCGCGCCACCGACGTTTGACGTCCTCATTGAAATCCAGGACCGCCAGCGGTTGCTCATCCACCCCAGTGTGGCTGAATCGGTGGACGCGCTGCTCCGGGGCCGTCCCCTGCAAGCCGAACTCCGCTACCGGGACGCCTCGGGGGAGATTCGGGTGGAGAGAGCCAAGCCGCCGTCGCTGGAGGAGCGGGAAGCGGGCCGCGCGCGCCCGTCCCCGACGGCTCCCCCTCTCTCCCCGACGCCGCTGACGCCCAAAATCCAGGAGCCGGTGCGTATCTTCCCCTACGGCATCGCCCGTAACCGACTGGAACGGGCCGCCCGCCGTATGCAGGTCCCCGTCTACGTAGTGGACGAACTGGGCCAGGCGGATGCATTTGTGACCACCAAGGGATTCTTCCGCAAGCGCCCCCGGCTGATTACCGATGCCGAGCGAAAGGGCATCCCCGTCTACGTCCTGCGGGCCAACACCGTCGCCCAGATGGAGGCCTGCATCAGCGACATCGCGGCGGAGAACCACCTGCCCGGCCCGCTGACCCCTGCCCTGCGGGAGGCAGACCAAGCCATCCGTCGCATCCTGGACGGCGATGCCGACGAGGTGGAACTCTCCCCCCAGAACGCGTTTGTCCGCCGCCAGCAGCACGAAATGGCCCGGGAGGCCGGCCTCTCGTCCTATTCGGTGGGAGAAGAGCCCAACCGACGGGTGCGGATTACGAGGGCATAAGACATGGTCTACCGGGCGCGGGACTGGCTCCGACAGGCAGAGCGGGACCTGGAGCAGGCAGAGGACTCCCAGCGCGCCGGGCGACACGAATGGGCATGTTTTGTCGCCCAGCAGGCCGCCGAGAAAGCGGTGCAGGCCCTGCACCTCCACTATGGGCAGGAGGCCTGGGGGCATGTGGTGGCCCGACTCCTCCGGGAACTCCCACCCCAGATCGCTGTTCCTGCTCCCCTGATAGAGAAGGCTCGCGTTCTGGATGGCTTCTATATCCCTCCCCGATATCCCAACAGTTTCGCCGAAGGCGCCCCGTTTGAACACTACGGCCCCCTCCAGAGCCAGGAAGCGATTGAGTATGCCCGTGAGATTATGGACTTCGTCCGTGCTCAAATGGCCTGATGCTTCCACCGTTCTGGAAGCGCTGCGGCGCTGGGCAGAGACCGTCCGCCGACCGGATGTGCTGGGCATCGGGTACTGCGGCTCCTACAGTCGGGGGGATTGGGGAGTCGGCAGCGACCTGGATGTGGTCATCCTGGTGGAGAGAACAGAGATGCCGCCGGAGCGGCGGGTGGCGGAGTGGGACCTGACCGACCTGCCGGTGCCGGTGGACGTCCTGGTGTATTCGTCGGAGGAATGGGAGCGCCTGCCCCAACGCCTCCGGGAGGAAACGGTCTGGGTGTACTGGAGGTAAGGGTAGGTCTTGTGCCGGCCCCAATTCGGGTAACCACAGGGGCGAGCAACTACACTTCAAGGGTTTCTTAAAGGCTGCGCGCGATGTTCATCACATTTGAGGGACCCGACGGAAGCGGCAAGACGACTCAGTCTCGTCTGCTGGCTCGCTGGCTGGAAGAAGAGGGCTATCCGGTCATCCTGGTCCGGGAACCGGGGGGGACGGCCATCGGGGAGCGGATTCGGGATGTTCTCCACGACCCTGCCCATAGCGGGATGTCTCCATGGACAGAGGTCTTCCTGTACTGCGCCGCGCGGGCCCAACTGGTGACGGAGGTCATCCGGCCCGCGCTGGCTGCCGGGCAGGCCGTCCTCTGCGACCGCTACGCGGATAGCACCCTGGCCTATCAGGGCTACGGGCGCGGGCTGGACCTGGAGGCGCTGCGGCTCATCCTCCATCTGGCGACTGGCGGCCTGGCCCCCGATCTCACCTTCTGCCTGGATATTTCACCCGAAGAGGGATTGGCCCGCCGCCAGAGGGGTGGGGGGGAGTGGAACCGTCTGGATCGGGAAACGGTGGATTTCCACCGCCGGGTGCGGACCGGTTACCTGGAACTGGCCGGTCGGGAGCCCCAGCGGTGGATCGTGGTGGATGCCGCCCGTCCGGTGGAAGCGGTACAGGCGGATTTGCGCGCCCTCCTGAAGGCGCACTGGACAGGAGGGCCAATCCCTCCTGCGCTATAGTTCCTCGCCGATGTCCTCTGCCCCACTTTCCTCTCCCATCAGTTCCGGCATGGCCTTTTCTATCTCCTCGGGGCTCTCCCCCGCCTCCAGCCGCCCAACGACCTCCTCAAACTCCGGCCCCAGGTCTTCTCCCACCTCGTCGGCCATTCGGCGCATCATCCGCGCCAGCGAGCGAGGGTCTTTCTCATCAAAGTCGGAGAGAAAGGAATCGTCGGCCAGCGACTCCAGGCGGCTCCCCTCGGAGCGGACCACGCGCACGCGGGAGATCAGACGGGTCAGGTTCCTCCCCCCACAGTGGGGGCAGACCGGCGTCCCGCTTTGTGCTTCGGAGAATGTCCGCCAGAAAATGGAAACGCGACGACGGCAGTCGTGACAGCGATACTCGTAAACGGGCATCTCTGTTCCCTCCTGCAAACTTGCAGTTATGATAAAATTATACCGTCCTCTGAAAGGGAAGGCAAGATGACCTGGAGACTCCCTCACTATCCGCTTCTTCTCGTTATCTCCGGACCGCCCGGGGTCGGCAAAGATTCCGTCCTGCGGCGGATGAAGGAACTGGGCTACCCCTTCCACTTCGTCGTCACCGCCACTGACCGGCCCCCTCGCCCCGGCGAGATCCACGGCGTGGACTACTTTTTCCTCTCCACCGAGGAGTTCCTCCGCCTGGAACGGGAGGGAGAACTTCTGGAGCACGCCGTCGTTTACGGGGAACACAAAGGGGTACCCAAACAGCAGGTCCGGGACGCTTTCGCTTCCGGCAAAGACGTCGTCATGCGAGTGGACGTGCAGGGCGCAGCAACTATCCGAAAACTGGCCCCAGAGGCAGTGCTCATCTTCCTGACCGCCGAGTCGGAAGAGGTGCTGATCCGCCGACTGACGGAGCGGGGAACCGAGACGCCAGAGAAACTGGCCGAGCGCATCGGGAAAATCCAGTGGGAGATGACCCGCATGGAGGAGTTTGATTACGTGGTGGTCAACCGGGAGGGAGAACTGGACCGCACCGTGGCCCAGATCGCATCCATTGTGGAAGCGGAGCACTGCCGGGTCCATCCGCGTCGGGTACAACTATGACCAACCGGATTCGTCGCATTCATCAACGATTGGTTTCGGAGTACGGTGAGCCGCGATGGGCGCCGCGCGATCCGCTGGCAGTCCTGGTCTCCACCATCCTCTCCCAGAACACCAACGACCTCAACCGGGATCGGGCGTACATGCGGTTGCGGGAGCGATTCCCCACCTGGGAGGCCATCCGGGATGCCCCCCTGGAAGACCTGACCGCGGCGATTCGTCCAGCGGGACTGGCGCCCACCAAAGCCCCGCGCATTCAGGAAGCCCTGCGGCGCATCTGGGCTGAACGGGGCCAGTTCTCCCTGGACTTTCTATCCGATATGCCGCTGAAGGAGGCGCGGGCCTGGCTCCTCTCCATCCCCGGCGTCGGCCCCAAGACGGCGGCTATTGTCCTTCTCTTCGCCTTTGGCCGCCCTGCTTTCCCGGTAGACACCCACATCCACCGGGTATCCCGGCGGCTGGGGCTGATCCCGGAGCGGGCCACTCGGGAGCAGGCCCATGGGCTCCTGGAGGAACTCATCCCACCCGAACTCTATTATCCCCTACACCTGAACCTCATCGCGCTGGGACGGGACGTCTGCCATCCCCGTAACCCGGAATGCGGGCGATGCACCCTGCGGGAGGAGTGTGATTTCTATCGCCAGGAACGGGCGGGATAACATGGCTCTCCAACTCATCCTCATCCGTCATGCTGAGACCGTCGCCAATGTCCAGAAACGCTGGGTGGGTTGGAACGACACGCCCCTGACCGAGCGGGGGGAGGCTCAGGCAGAGGCCGTCGCCCGTCACCTAGCGGCCGAAGTGATCGACGCCGTTGCCCTCTACACCAGCCCATTACCCCGCGCCCGCCGGACAGCGGAGATCATAGGACATGCGCTGGGGCTGGACCCCATCCCGCTGGACGGGCTGCGGGAGATTAACTTTGGCGATATGGACGGGATGACCCCGGAGGAGATGAAGACCCATTACCCCGACCTCTACGAGCGGTGGCAGGACCGGACGGATATGGAGTTCACCTGGCCCGGGGGCGAGCGCCGCTCCGACTTTTTCCGCCGCGTCGTCGCGACTTGCAATGACATCCTCTCTCACCACTGGCATGGTACTGTTCTCATCGTGGCGCACGGCGGTACTCTGCGGGCAATGCTGGCCTATCTGCTTCCGGACCAGATGAGCCAGTGGTGGGGGTACGAACTGACCCATTGCGCCCTCACGCGGGTTTGGGTGGAAAAAGGTCGGACTTCCTTGCTGGCGCTCAACGACGCTACTTTTTTATCCCCCTTCTGACAGACTGGCTACCCCGACCGGGAATCCCCTTCGCAGTCGTCAGCACTCCCTTTCCCAGACCTTGACAGAAATCGCGGCCTGGGATATAATATGACTTGTCATATATAAGACAAGTCAAATATAAACAGGAGGTGCGATGTCTTTGTCCCATGCCATTCTTGGCTTCCTGAACTATGCCCCGATGACCGGCTATGATCTGAAAAAGGCCTTTGACACTTCTGTCTGCCATTTCTGGCCCGCCGATCAGGCCCAGATTTATCGCGCGCTGCGGGACCTGATGCGTCGGGGCTGGGCGACGGTGGAGATTGTCCCGCAGGAGGACAGGCCCAATCGCAAGGTCTACCATATCACCGACTCGGGGCGGGAGGAACTGCGCCGGTGGCTGTGCACCCCCACCGAACCGGAGGATCCCCGCGTCCCTCTGCTGATCAAAGTCTTCTTCGCAGGACAACTGGCAGACGAGGAGGCCGTCGCACTGCTGGAAGCATATGAGGCCCGCCTGCGGGCCCGGCTGGAAGAGTATGCCCGGATTCCCCAGCAGGCTGCCCAATACGCTGAGGCGATCCAGTCTCCCCGCGAGGTCTTTTTCTGGGCGCTCACGCTGGATTACGGTGTCCGGCTCACCCGCGCCGCAATGGAGTGGACAGAGGAGGCAAGGCGCGCAATACCAAACGTGCGGCGTGAAAAGTGAAACTGAAAAGTGAAACGTGAGAAGTGAAAAGTGAGATGCAAGGAGGTTATGATGTATGTTTTCGCTATCAACGGAAGCCCGCGTGGGCGCCGGAGCAACACTGACCGTATCCTCCAGCCTTTTCTAGAGGGCGCACGGGCCGCTGGCGCAGAGACGGAGACCGTCTATCTGGCGAATTTGAAGATCAACCCCTGCCTGGGGTGCTTCACCTGCTGGACCAAGACCCCCGGCGTCTGCGTCCACAAGGATGATATGACGGGCCTGCTCCCGAAAATCCGCCAGGCCGACGTCGTCGTCTATGCCACGCCTCTCTACGTCTTTACCGTCAGCGGGCTGATGAAGGACTTTATGGACCGACACTTGCCCAACCTGGACCCGCACATTGTCCAGCGGGGGGAACATTACCTCCATCTACCTCGCTACAACGATGGCCCGCCCTACCAGAAGGTGGTCCTCATTTCCAACTGCGGCTTTCCGGAGCGACATCACTTCTCCGCACTGGTGGAGACGTTCCGCCGGTTCACCGATAACCCAGACACCGAACTGGCGGCGACCATCCTCTGCGCCGGGGGCGAGTTGCTGGCCCAGGATGCGCTGCGAGAGAGCCTGCAGTGGTATCCCGATGCCGCTCGCCGGGCCGGAGAGGAACTGGTCCGCTATGGGCACATCCTGCCGGAGACTCAGATTATCCTGGACACCCCATTGGCGGAGCCGGAAGTCTACGCGAACATCGCCAACCTGTGGTGGGATAGCCAGATCGGGCCTCGCGCTCAGGCGCCGAGTGAGGGCAAACTGCCATCTGCTCGTAGCCAGGCACAAGACGATAGCGGAGTGCGGGTACAGCCTGAGGATTCCCTCTCCCCGCCCATTGCCCTGCCCGTCGGGGATCTGGGACAGGGGCCCCGGACTTGCCGGGAGGCCATCCTGGGGATGGCGGCGGTCTTCAACCCTGCGGCTGCCGGAGACCTCTATGCCGACATCCAGTTCGTCGTCACCGGAGATGAGCCGGGGAATTATGTCCTGCGCATCCGGGACCGCCGATGCACAGCCCACGAGGGCACCGTCTCCCGGCCTACGATGACGATTCACACTCCGGCGGACGTCTGGCTGAAGATTGCCCGAAACGAACTGAGCGGACAGGCCGCCTATGTGAAGGGGCTATATCGGGTAGAGGGGGACTTCAGTCTGCTTCTGCGATTTGGAAACCTCTTCTCCGGGCCGGAAGGGCCGAGCCCGCCGTCCGAGCCCGTCGCCGTACCACCGGAAGAGGAGACGGTCCAACGGGGGCCCATCCGCATCCCCGGTATGGCCTGGCTCACATTGGCGTTTATCCCATGGATCGTCCACTGGGCGACAATGGACATTCCTGGCCTGGGTCTCTGGGTCAGCCTGGGGGTCCCGTTGCTGCTGGGGGCGCTGATCTGGGGGTACCGGCGGCTCTTCGCCCGCCCCACCTGGATGGAGACGGGGACGCCTGTGTACTTCGCGCTGGCGGGCCTGGCGACGTTCCTGGGGAACCGGTTCTTCGCCGACTATGGGGGCGTCCTGGGATATCTGGCGCTGGCGGGCATCTGGCTGGGGACACTGGCGGCCGAGCGGCCTCTCACCGCCGAGTACTCCAAATGGTCCTATCCACCAGCCCTCTGGAAGCACCCCGTTTTCCTGCGGACCAACGCCATCATCACCACGGCTTGGGGATGGGTCTATCTGCTGATGGCGGTGTTGGCGCTGGCGGGGCATGCGCAGCCCGAGCAGGCGCTACTGTGGACCGTGGTGCGCAACCTGCTGTTGGTCCCGGCCTTCGCCTTCACCGCGTGGTTCCAGAAGTGGTATCCAGCGAGGGGGTAATTTTTCCGTCCATCACAGATGCGCAGAGAACGCAGAGATTGACTCTCTGCGCTCTCTGCGTCTTCTGCGGTGGCCAAACAGGACTATTTGATTTCCACTTTGGCGCCGACTGCTTCCAGTTCCGCCTTGGCGCTCTCCGCTGCTTCCTTCGGGACGGACTCCAGCACCGTCGCCGGCGCGCTCTCTACCAGATCCTTGGCTTCCTTGAGGCCCAGGTTGGTCAGTTTCCGCACCACCTTAATGACCTCAATCTTCTTCTCGCCGACCTCTTTGAGCACGACGGTGAACTCTGTCTTCTCCTCCACCGGTTCAGCGGGAGCAGCCGCTGCTGCGGCAGGCATTGCGGCAAATGCCACCGGGGCGGCAGCCGTCACACCCAGTTTCTCCTCCAGCATCTTCACCAGTTCGGCGGCTTCCAGAAGCGTCAATTGACTGATCTCTTCCACCAGTTTCTGCAAATCGGCCATTCTTTACCTCCCTTTCACGTTTTACGTTTCACGTTTTACTTTTCGCGTTTCACGCTGCCTGGGGGGCCGTCTTCCCCTCCAGTTTATCCACATACGCCTGCAGCACGTTGAGCACCTGCCGGATTCCGCTGGCGACGACTCCAACCACCTGGGAGGCTGGCGCGTTCATCGCACCCAGGACCTGGGCCAGAATGACCTCCCGTGGCGGGAGATTGGCGAGGGCATTGACCTGTGCAGCCGTAATCGGCGTTTTGCCCAGCAGTCCGCCCTTGACGGCGAATTTCTCTCGCCCTTTTGCGAAGTCCTGGACCACCTTCGCTGCTGCCGGCACCTCGCCATGGCAGAACGCGACTGCCACTGGGCCTTCCAACCATTCTTGCGGCATCGTGAGCCCCATCTGTTGCAATGCCAGGAGCAGCAGCCGGTTCTTGACTACCTGATACGTCGCCTGGGCGCCCCGCAGCGACCGGCGCAGTTCCTCCACCTCCGCTACCCGCAGGCCCCGGTAGTCGGTCAGGATAAGCCCCTGGCTCTTCTGCAGGTGCTCCAGATACTGCTCTACTCGTTCCTCTTTCTTTGCTCTGCTGATAGCCACTCGACATCACCTCCTTCCGTCTCACATTTCACACATCACGTTTCACGTTTCACGTATCGCACCAAAAACAAACCCCCGCGCCAGCCGACGCGGGGGAGTCTGCTTCACCGGGCATAGAAAACCATCGCCCAATGAAGAAACGGACACTCTCTCCAGCCTCGGCAGGCCACTTTCAGCGCCCTTCGGCGCGCCTGCTGTCTTCGGCCCTATATGCTGATGCAAAATCTGCTGCTGATTCCCCTTCTGAACGCAGGAAAATCTGCAATCTGCTACTATGCCACTTCCAGCGCCTGCGCCGCCACCGGGTCTACCTTGATCCCTGGTCCCATAGAGGACGCCAGGGTGACCTTACGGATGTAGGTGCCTTTGGCCGCTGTAGGACGGGCCTTCTTGACCGCGTCCATTGCAGCCGCCAGGTTCTCCAAAAGCGCCTGGTTGGAGAAACTGATCCGGCCAATGGGGATATGCAGATTGGCCGTCTTATCCACGCGGAACTCAGCGCGACCGGCTTTCGCTTCGGAAACCACCCGAGGCAGGTCCTCCGGCGGGACCACCGTGCCAGTCTTCGGGTTGGGCATCAGACCGCGCGGGCCCAGGATGCGGCCCAGGCGGCCCACTTTTCCCATCATATCCGGCACCGCAATGGCGACATCAAAATCCGTCCAGCCGTCCTGAATCTTCTTGATCCCTTCGTCGTCGGAGATAACGTAATCCGCTCCGGCGGCTTCGGCGATCCGGGCGGCGTCGCCGGCTGCGAAGACCAGCACCCGCACCGTCTTGCCCAGGCCGTGGGGGAGCAGAACCACCCCCCGCACTTGCTGATCGGCGTGGCGGGGGTCCACCCCCAGCCGGATGTGAACATCCACTGAGGCGTCAAAGTCTGTGTAAGAGGTCTCTTTGACCAGTTGGACTGCCTCCTGAGGCGAGTACAGGCGGTTGCGGTCCACTTTCTTCAGTGCTTCCAGATACTTCTTTCCTCTCTTCGGCATATTCCCTCCTTGTGGTGAATAACGGGCATCGCCCTCCCACCGGGCCGGTTAATCCAAAATCTCAATCCCCATACTGCGCGCCGTCCCCTCGATCTGGCGCATTGCGCCCTCCAGGTCCACGGCATTCAGGTCCCGCATTTTCATCTGGGCAATCTCCCGCAACTGCGCGCGAGTGATGCGCCCCGCCTTGCTGCGGTTCGGCTCCGAGGAGCCTTTATCCACCCCGGCGGCCTTGCGGAGAAGGTCCGGCGTGGGCGGCGTTTTCAGCACGAAGGTGAAGGACCCGTCCTGATAAATGGTGACTTCCGCCGGGATAATGTTGCCCGCCATAGACGCCGTGCGGGCATTATACTCCTTGCAGAACTGCATCAGGTTGATGCCGTGCTGGGCCAGCGCCGGCCCTACGGGCGGCGCCGGGTTTGCCTTCCCGGCCTCAATCTGTAATTTCACTACGGCTTTAATTTTCTTCATTTATCCTCTCCCACCAAATTTGCAATCGGCAATCGGCTACACTCGCTCTATCTGCAGAAAGTCCAGTTCCACTGGTGTGTCTCGTCCGAAGAAGGAGACCAAGACCCGCACCCGGGTCCGCTCTTCGTCAATGGTATCCACCACACCGATGAAATCGCGGAAGGGGCCATCAATGATGCGCACCTTCTGGCCAATCTTGTAAGTCATTTTGACCCGGGGCGCCTCGGCCTCCATCCGCTTCATAATCGCCTGCACCTCTTCCGGGCGCAGCGGCGTCGGACGGTTGCCCATCCCCACGAAACCGGTCACCCCAGGGGTGTTGCGGACCACCGACCAGGACTCATCGTCCAGAATCATCTGTACCAGGACGTACCCCGGAAACACTCGGCGCTCTACAGTCCGCCGCTTGCCGTCTTTGACCTCAATCTCTTCCTCAGTCGGGACGACGACCTGGAAAATTTTATTCTGCATGCGCATCGTCTCAATGCGCTGCTGCAGGTTGTGTTTGACTTTGTTCTCGTAGCCGGAGTAGCAGTGGATTACATACCAGGCTCGCTCGTCCGTCGGTTCGGCCGTCGGGTCGGACGATGTAGCGGAACTCCCTGCGCCCTCGGCCGGGGCGGAAGGGTCTATGGCAGGCACAGACGGGCGGGAACCGGTTTGCGCGCCCCTTTCCAGGGACTCTTCGCGTGCCTCCGCTTCGCGCTCTTCCCTTTCCAGGCGGTCTTCCTCGTCCATCAACTCACCTCTTCGTTGCCGCTACTCCTGCTGCCGTCCCAGGATGATCCCGACGACAATCCCGGCAACCAGGACGGCCAGCCCCATCGCGATCCGCCAGGGGTCGCTCTCTATGATGCCCCGCAGCCACCAGGAGAAGAGCAGGTCCATTAGCCAGAGGAAAATGGCCATGCTGAGGGTGACCACCAGGACAATCCGGGTCAGCCGCCAGGTCTCCTCCCGGGTAGGCCAGCGGACCCGTTTGACCTCCACCCGGGTCTCTCGGAAGTAGCGGACCAGCGCATTCTCTTTTTTCACGGTGAACCGTCCTCCAGCACTATCTGCTTGCGTTTCTTCTGCCTAACATTTCAAGACACCGCCAGGGTAGGCGGTGTCTTGAAATGCAGGCAGGGGGTGCGGGACTTGAACCCGCAGCCTGCGGTTTTGGAGACCGCTGCTCTGCCTTATTGAGCTAACCCCCTGTGGCCGCCGAACTGGGACAGGCGCGAGGCCTGCGGCTACTTGGTCTCCCGATGGAGCGTGTGCTTGTGGCAGCGCGGGCAGAACTTCCGCAGTTCCAGCCGCGATGGATCGTTCCGCCGATTCTTCTCGGTAGTGTAATTCTGTTCTTTACACTCTGTACAGGCCAGAGTAATTGTCAACCGAATCGCCTTTCCCTTTTTTGCCATAAGAATCCCCGATCAAAATCAGGATAACCGCGCCGTCTTCTGTTCAACCAACCTCTGATAGAGCCTGAGATTCACTAGGAAGACACAGAAGCCCACGATGGGAATCGAACCCATAACCACACCCTTACCAAGGGTGTGCTCTGCCGATTGAGCTACGTGGGCTCGCAGTGGGCCGGGCAGGACTCGAACCTGCGAAGGCTGAGCCAGCGGATTTACAGTCCGCCCCCTTTGCCGCTCGGGCCACCGACCCATCAAGCCGACGGCGGGACTTGAACCCGCACACTTCCGCTTACAAGGCGGATGCTCTGCCGATTGAGCTACGTCGGCAGTTAAAAAAATTATACCACATCCATCAACAGGGTCAAGTCCCAACTGCCGGTAAGTATACCCCAATCTGGCCTTTTTGTCAAATTCTACCTCCGCGTTACGCTTAAGGAAAGTACGAACAGGCCATCGCACTTTACCGGCAGGCCATCGGTCTAGCGCCCAATTCGCCCATCTGTGCCACTTCTCGTTCAGGTCCACCGAGGGATGCCTGACTGTCGCCGACCGGGAAGTAATGGCTGACCATCGGAAGGCATCGCAGGGGATCATCTGGATAGAAAGCCAGCGGGGGCCTGCCAGCGCCCCGCGCGCTTGCAAAAGTGGGGAGGATGTGGTAAAATCTCAATTGGCCGGTACGACTTGCCGAGGTAGCTCAGCCCGGTAGAGCACCTGACTGAAAATCAGGGAGTCGGCGGTCCGAATCCGCCCCTCGGCACCTTGGGGAGCCCGGACGAGCGGCTCTTGATTGCGCCCTGGAGCGCCATAGAGGAAATGCGCCGCGAGCGCCGATTTGTGCCTTTAGGCACGTAGAGCCAGATCGCGATCCGCCGGGCTCTCCTTATTCTGGATTCCAGGCCAAAGGGGGAAGGGTATCCGGCCCCGAAGCAGGCTGGTTATGCCGGCCTGCTTTTTTGCTATTGGGAGGAGGCGAAGCATGCGGTACATTGACCTGCGCAGCGACACAGTCACTCACCCGACTCCCGCGATGCGGGAGGCCATGTACCGGGCGGAGGTGGGGGACGACGTCTTCGGGGAAGACCCCACCGTCCGGCGGCTGGAGGAGATAGCGGCGGAGCGGATGGGGAAAGAGGCGGCGCTCTTCGTCGCCAGTGGCACGATGGGCAACCTGGTAGCCCTGCTGACCCACTGTGGCCGGGGGGACGAGGTCATCCTGGGCGACCACAGCCACACCTTCATCTACGAACAGGGCGGGATGGCCGCTCTGGGCGGCATCACCCCCCGTCCCCTGCCTAATCAACCCGACGGCACACTCCGGTTGGAGGACATCCGGGCGGCCATCCGGTCGGAGAATGTCCACTTCCCCCGCACCCGCCTGGTCTGCCTGGAGAATACCCACAACCTCTGCGACGGCGCGCCGCTAACGGCGGAGTACACTGCCGCCGTCGCCAATCTGGCCCGCCAGCATGGCTTGCGGGTGCATCTGGATGGCGCCCGCATCTTCAACGCGGCAGCGGCTCTGGGCTGTGACGTCCGAGACCTGGTGCGGGAGGTGGATTCGGTGATGTTCTGCCTCTCCAAAGGGCTCTGCGCGCCCGTGGGGTCCGTCCTCTGCGGAAGCGCCGATTTCATCTACGAGGCACGGCGAGCGCGCAAGGTGGTGGGCGGCGGCATGCGGCAGGCGGGGATTCTGGCAGCGGCAGGGATTGTCGCCCTGGAACAAATGACCGGGCGGCTGGCGGAAGACCACGCCCGCGCCCAGCGGCTGGCCGAAGGGTTGGCCCAGATTCCCGGCATCGCAGTGGGCCCCGTCTACACCAATATCTTCTATTTCTGGCTGGACGAAGGGGTCTCTCTATCCCCCCAGGAGTTCCTCTACCGGCTGCGGGAACTGGGAGTGCTGGTGCTGGGTCGGGAGGACGGCCGCTTTCGCGCCGTCACTCACTACTGGATCACCGACGAGGATGTAGAGACGACGCTGCGCGCGGTGCGGGCGGTGCTATCGGCATAAAGGCGCGAACGCGCCCTGTCATCACAAAGGACACAAGGGCACATAGAGAACTCAGGGATTAGCCTTTGTGGCTTTTGGGGGATTTTCTCAGTCCTCATACCCGTGCGGATGGGTGCGGTGCCAGTTCCAGGCGTGTTCCACAATTGTCCGCAGGTCCGGGTACTGGGGCTTCCACCCTAACTCGCGACGAATTTTCTCACTGCTGGCGACCAGGACCGCCGGGTCGCCGGGGCGCCGGGGGCCCACCACTGCCGGGATAGGATGGCCGGTAACTTCTCGACAGGTCTCTATCACCTCTTTGACTGTGAACCCCTGTCCGTTTCCCAGGTTGTAGGTCCGGCTTCCCCGCTCCAGCGCTTCCAGCGCCAGGATGTGCGCCTGTGCCAGGTCGGTGACGTGGATGTAATCCCGCACGCAGGTCCCATCGCGGGTTGGATAGTCATCTCCAAAGATAGTGACCTTGTCCTGCAGGCCCAACGCCACTCGGAGGACCAGCGGGATCAGGTGAGTCTCGGGGTCATGATCCTCTCCCCGCTCGCCGGAGGGGGATGCCCCGGCCGCATTGAAGTAGCGGAGCGCCGCATACCGGAAGCCGTAGATGCGGTCCAGCCACGAAAGAATCCGCTCCAGCAGATTCTTGGATTCCCCGTAGGGGCTCCCCGGGATGATCTCTTCTTCCTCATCTATCGGGATCCGTCGCGGCTGGTCAAAAAGGTTGGCTGTGGAGGAGAGGATGAAGCGACGCACGCCGTGGGCGACGGCCTCCTGCAGCAGGTTTAACCCGTTGGTGACGTTCTCCCCCAGATACTTGAACGGCAACTCCATCGACTCGGCGACCAGCGTGTACGAGGCGAAATGCATGACCGCATCTATGGGATATGTCTCAAAGACGGTGTGGACGGCCCGCCGGTCGGCCAGGTCCCCGTAGACGAAGGTAGCCTGGGGGTGGACAGCGGCCCGATGGCCGGTATAGAGGTTATCCAGGACAATGACAGAATACCCCCGGCGGATCAGTTCTTCCACGACGATGCTGCCGATGTAACCGGCGCCTCCTGTAACCAGAATGTTCATCGTTCCCTCCCGGTTGGCCTGAATTCAATGTGATGATACTGTCCTTCGCCCGAACGCGCAACTGACGGGCGCTGAGGGTGGGACGTTCTGTTCGTCGGAAACGAAAGGGCCGCCTCAAACCAGTGAGGCGGCCCGACGCTTCTCCGGTAAAGGCGCAAGTTCTGCACGTCCCTGCCCATACAGGCTGGGGGCGGAGGATTCGAACCCCCATACGCAGATCCAGAGTCTGCTGTCCTACCCTTAGACGAGCCCCCAGAGCGGGGTTATTGTACCATATTCTGCTGATCTGGCAAGTCAGCCGGAGGTTCTTCCGGCACGGCAGGCAGAGCGATGCCGAAGAGCGAGCCCTTTCCGGGTATTCCTTCGCTCTCCGCCCAGACTCGTCCACGGTGTTCCCGAACGATGCTCTGCACGAGGCTCAGGCCCAAGCCTGTTCCAGAGATATGCTCTGTCCCGGACTGACAGGCGCGATAGAAGTGCTCAAAGATGTGGGGGAGATCTTCCGGGGGAATGCCCACTCCGGTGTCCCGTACGGTGAGGATCACTTCCCCCTTCTCTGCCCAGAGACGGAGGTTAATTGTCCCCCCTGAAGGAGTGTACTTGATCGCGTTATCCAGGAGATTGCCGATTGCCCGCAGGAGCGTCCGAGGGTTGCCCCGGACCGGAGGGATCTCTCCGATGACCTCGGTCCATAACCGCAAACCTTTCATCTCCGCCTGCCAGCGGTACTCTCCTGTGGCTTGTTGAACCAGTTGTCCCATATTGAGAAGTTCTTCAGGGCCTTCGCCGGAGACCTCAACCCATTCCGGTTCCAGCAACTCGTCAATGAGTCGCTCCATCGCTTCCAGGTGATAGGTCACCCGACGGGCCAGATCGGCCTGCATCTCCGTCCGTGGGGGCATCTCTTCCAGGAGGATGTGGAAGAATCCGCTGGCCAGTTGCAAGGGGTTGCGCAAGTCATGGGAAGCGAGTTGGATGATCTGGGATTTCAACTGGCTCAGGCGATGCAGAGGGGTGACGTCGGCCATAGCCAGAACATATCCGACCCGTTCTCCCTGAGAGGCGGAGACCGGGGCGACATGGGTGGCCATAATCCGGTCGTCACTCAGGGTCACCTGGGTGCTCTCATAACCGGTCACCAAACCCTGTGCGATCCGACCGGCGATCTCCATCAGGCTTTGATGACGGATGACTTCCGCGAGAGGTTGATGGATGATGTCCCGCTCCCGAATACCGAAGATTCTCTCGGTGGCCTGATTGGCCAGTCGCACTTGTCCGTTCAGGTCGGTCACTACAACGGCGTAGTCCACGCTATCCAGGATTGCCCGCAAATATTGCTGACTGGCCTCCACTTCCCGGAACAGATGGGCATTTTCCAGCGCGACGCCAGCCTGAGTGGCAATCATCATCAAAATTTCCAGGTCCTCCTGGCGAAAGGCGTGGGGTTCATAACTCTGTACCGAGATAGCGCCGATCGCGCGCCCTCGGGAAAGAATAGGTACGGCTATCAGTGATTCCGGAGACCGTCCGGACCCCGTAGTCTCCAGATAGATGGGGACCTTTTGGACCTCTTCCAACGTAGAGAGGAACAGGGGACGGTGGCTGTCTATGGTGTATGCCGCCAGGAAGCGGGTGGGGTCATACGGGAGCCGTTCCGGCGGGTATCGCTGCCCTTCATCGTAGATGATCTCATAGCACAATTCGTTCTGCTCCGGGTCGTAGAGGGCGATCCAGAAGTTGGATGTGTCCATTAACCGGCTGGTTCCCGCGTAGATCAAATTGAGCAGGGGCTCCAGTTCCAGTGAGGAACTGATGGTCTGCCCAATTTCATTAATCAGGTTTAGGGTTGTTACCTGTTGTTGCAGTTGTTCGGAAACCTGTTGGAGCCTCCAAACGGTTGCAGTTGCCGTCAGGAACCCGATGGCGAGCAGGATGCCACCGATCGGACCAAGGGCGGTGTAGGTAGCGGCTCCGGCAATTCCAAATGGGGCGAAGGCTGTCTTGAACATCACGGCGCGCGGGGCGGTCTGAAGCGCATATGTGGAGAAGGAAGTACTGCGCAGCACACTGTCTACTGCCATAATCCCGTAATTGACGGCGGTGATGACCAGGAAGAGAACCAGGGCGTACCCCAATTCAGGCCCTCCCAGCCGGGTGAGGGGTACTGCTCCCCCTATCGCATTGTACACCACTCCGCCGACCAGCCACATCACGATGTACATCCCGGTGGTGCGGGCCGCGAAGTCTGGTGACCGGCGGAAGAGAGCGAGTTCGCTGAGAAAGGCGCTGACCCCTGCCACCCATGCCGCCGCCACCGGACCAAAAATCAGCGCACAGGCCAGATGGAACGTGGTTTCCAGAGAGAGGTAGATATCCCCCGGCATCCGGATTGCGAAGCGGTCGGCGATCAGAACCAGGGGGATGAAAGCCGCAAGGGGCAGCCAATTCTCCAGAGGGGTTGCTCGGGTGAATGCCAGCAACGAGGCCAATCCGACGGCTAGTAACGTCCAGGAAAAAGCCCGAAAGAGACGTGGATAACGGATTTTTTCGGCCATTCCTCTCCTGCCCACAGGGCCTTGTGCTTTGGTGTCAGCCCGATGGACAGGCCCCCGCCCCCTTATCCAAGACATTGTGGCCGATCTATGAGACTTAGCCTAACTTTTGTGCAACCAGAGGCCGAATCGTGAAAAACGGCCTGAAATGACAATTTCGCACCTTACCAAGTGAATCCAATCGTTGTAAACTTGATGCCATTCCAGGACAAGAGGAATGGCAATGAGTGACAATGATGAAGGAAAGGTTCAGAACACCCAGCACGCATTGCTGGTCGCTTGGGGCTGGTTTGCAGAACACATCGGCCTGATCCAGGCGCTACAGGCTGTCCCTTTGCACCAGAAGCAGTATACGCACAAGCCACAGACGAAGGTGCTGGAGTTTCTCGTGGCCATCTTGGCCGGGCTGGAGCATTTGCAGGACATCAGCCGATCGGCGCACCCGCTCGATCAAGACCAGGCAGTGGCCGAGGCGTGGGGACAGTCGGCCTGGGCGGACTATTCCGGTGTGAGCCGCACCTTGAGTTCGCTGAGTTGGGATGAAGCACGCGCCCTATCTCAAGCGTTGGAGCAGGTCGAGCAGCCGTTGATTCAAGCGGAACGGGAGATTCTCCGTTCACAGAAGCAGCGCTTGTGCTACGACGGCGACCTGACCGGGCTGCCCGTCTCAAACAGCAGCCGAACGTATCCTGACGCTGCCTTCGGGCATATGGGCGGTGAGATCCGGCTGGGGTATCAGGCTGCGGTGGTGAGCATGGAGAGTCCAACCTACGGACGGCTATGGCTCTGGGTAGAGCATCATCCCGGTGACACGGTCTCCAGCACACAGGCCGAGGCGTTGGTGCTCGCCGCCGAAGCTCGTACCGGCTTGCGTCCCCGACGGCGCACCGAGCTGTTGCGTCAGCGGATTGAGGCCTTTGAGCACCAGATAGAAACCACGCAACGGCGGCTGGTGTCGCAAGAGCAGGAGGTGCAGAAAGCGCGCTGCCGTTTGGCAGAGGCCCAACAACAGCTCCTGGAACGGCAGGCGATTTTGGCCGCCGAGAAGGAGCGGCTGCGTCAACGGGAAGAACGGCCAACCGGTCGTCTGGCCCAGGCGCGAAAGCGTCTGGAGGCAGCAGAACGTCGCTGTCGCAGCCGGGAGAAAGCTCTGCAGGCCGCAGAGCAGCGCCTGGGCAAGACCCAGGCACAAAGAGCCGCCCAAGAAGAGGAATTGAAGAGGCTGCAGGAGCGCCTGGCCCGCTTTGAGCAGGAGAATGAGACGAATCCTTCCCCGATAGAAGCCGAGTTCCGCCTGGATGCCGGTTTTGGCACCTATGACAACATCGCCCTGTTAATTGAGATGGGGTACGAGGTCTACACCAAGGCGCACAACCATCGCCTGGTGACCTTTCTCAAGGACAAAGCCGGCACAGGGGCGTCTTGGGAGCGCGTTGGGGCCAATGCCGAGATGATGGCTTGGTCTGGTCTGGAGCTTCGGCGCTGTCCCTATCCCCTGGACGTCGGCCTGGAACGCTTCCACACGGGGGACAAACTCAAATACAGCGGTTTGCTGCATTTCGGCGATGACCCGGTCGGCGAAAACCTGACCGCCTGGTTCGGGCACTACAACGGCTGGCAGACCATTGAGGCGGGCATCAAGGAGGGCAAAGGGGTCTTCTACCTGCATCGCATCAAGGTGCGTTCTGAGCTGGCGATCTACTTGCAGGAGCGGATGGTTCTTTTCGCGGCCAACTTTATCCGTTGGGCCACAGCCTGGTTGTCCAGGCAGGCTGAACCGGTCGCCGAGAGTCTGGATGTGAGCAGGATGGGCGTTAAACGTCAGGTGCGAGTAGGGACACAAGTCTCAGCCCAGGTCGTTCAGGATTCACGAGGTAAGTTGTTAACGTTCAGCGAGCAGAGTGTATTCGCCGGCAAGATGATCCGATTGCGAAGCAGTAACCATTCCCATACCGATCACACTTTCAAAGACTACGCGTTTTGGGGCTCATCCAAGATTTCAAAACACAGTGTCTTATCAGACAATTGGCACTTTTTGAAGGTAAATCTTGCCATTCTGAGGCCATTTTCCAACGAATTGCATCTGATTGCACAACCGTTAGGTTAGATATTATACCCCAGTTGTCGTTTCATGCAAGATGCCGCGTCAAGTCATAATGATAATGCGCCCTCTTGACAAAAAAAAGGACTTGAGTATAATATGAGTCCCAGCAAGGCCTGAGAGTTTCGCCCTGATGGGAGAAGTTGCTGAAAAGGGCCTGCGGGTCTTGACAAAGTTTAGAGATTGTGGTATACTACCAATACGTTTAGGACCTTAACAGTTGAAGAGTGGCAGGTAAGGGAACGCTGAACGGGGCCCACATCAAACCTGAACGGTCCTCGGACCGTAGTCCGTTTGTCACGACGGAGAGTTTGATCGTGGCTCAGGATGAACGCTGGCGGCGTGCCTAATACATGCAAGTCGAGCGATGAGGCCCTTCGGGGCACATCAGCGGCGAACGGGTGAGTAACACGTGGGTGACCTGCCCCGAAGAGGGGGATAACCTCG
>JADBJJ010000023.1:0-187500 GCA_014874475.1 Chloroflexota bacterium | reverse complement strand
GGTCAGAGGGCTATGCCCGACTTCGGTCGGGAAAGCCTGATGGCGTGCCTTTTGGAGAATGAGCCGGCGAGTTGCTCTCTGTCGCTCGGTTAAGGCAGTGACAGCCGGAGCCATAGCGAAAGCGAGTCCGAAGAGGGCGCAGTGGGATTTCGGTCCCACAGGTGGCAGGGAGCAGACACGAAACCAGGTGAGCTACCCATGGCCAGGCTGAAGCGGGGCTAACCCCCCGTGGAGGGCCGAACCTTTCGCCGTTGCAAAGGCGTGGGATGAGCTGTGGGTAGGGGTGATATGCCTAACGAACCTGGAGATAGCTTGTTCTCCCCGAAATAGCTTTCGGGCTAGCCTCGCGTGTTCAGTACCGGAGGTAGAGCACTGGATGGGCTAGGGGGCTTATGCTTACCAAACCCAACCAAACTCCGAATGCCGGTACTCCACAGCGCGGGAGTCGGACTACGGGAGATGAGTTTCGTAGTCAAGAGGGGAAGAGCCCAGACCGTCGGCTAAGGTCCCCAAGTCCAGGCTAAGTGGGAAACGATGTGGGGTTGCTCAGACAGCCAGGAGGTTGGCTTAGAAGCAGCCATCCTTTAAAGAGTGCGTAACAGCTCACTGGTCGAGCGGCCCTGCGCGGAAAATATAACGGGGCTAAAGCCTGGCACCGAAGCCACGGGTCTCCGCTTCGGCGGGGGCAGTAGGGGAGCGTTCTGCAGGCGGTGAAGCCGTACCGGAAGGAGCGGTGGAGCGTGCAGAAGCGAGAATGCCGGCATGAGTAGCGAGAAACGCGTGAGAACCGCGTTCGCCGAAAGCCCAAGGTTTCCGACGGAAGGGCAGTCCGCGTCGGGTGAGTCGGGCCTAAGCCGAGGCCGAAGGGCGTAGGCGATGGACATCCGGTTAATATTCCGGAACCACCCGGGTGGAGCGAAGGGGGGACGCCGTGTGGTAGGCCAGCCTGTTACTGGATTCAGGTGCCAAACCGGTAGGGCGCTGATGGGGATAGGAAAATCCGTTCCCGGAGCCCGAGAGGTGATGGCGAGGCGCAAGCCGAAGTGGTTGAGCCATGCGGCCAAGAAAAGCCTCTCAGCGTTGAAGCCCGGGTGCCCGTACCGCAAACCGACACAGGTGGGCTGGGTGAGTATCCTCAGGCGAACGGGAGAACCCTCGTTAAGGAACTAGGCAAAATGGCCCCGTAACTTCGGGAGAAGGGGTGCCCCGGTAGGGTGAAGGCCCTTGCGGCCGGAGCCCGAGGGGGCCGCAGTGAAATGGCCCTGCCGACTGGTTACCAAAACCACAGGTCTCTGCCAACTCGTAAGAGGATGTATAGGGGCTGACGCCTGCCCAGTGCCGGAAGGTTAAGGGGAGGGGTTAGCCGCAAGGCGAAGCTCTGAACCGAAGCCCCGGTGAACGGCGGCCGTAACTATAGTACCGCTGTAGTTACGTTAATAAACCTGGCTATATGCTGGGAAACCCAGTGTATCCTCCGGTACTCGCTCCGTCGGGGAGCAGTAACAATCCGTGAGGTGTGGGCAATCAGCAGGAAAGACTCCTCTAAGGAGAATCCTCAGAGACCATATGCCAGGCGTCCGCTGAATAAACCAGCCGTCGCCGATTCAGCGGATGATGAGATGGTCCGATCTCCGTGGCGACACGGAGAGCCAGGCGGAAACGACCTGGCCGCCCGCCTGTGGCGGGTAGTAACAACAATGAACGGTCCTAAGGTTAGAAACGCTAGCCTTAGTAAAACCGAACCATATGCGGGGAACTCCTCAAAAACCGAGTGGTACTCGCTGCGCAAGGCGTGGCAGTAAAAATCCACCGGACAGGGGGACAATCCGCAGGGAAGGCCTGGAACTATGAACAGGAACCCTCAGAGACTTGACGTTCGGGGTCGGCCATGAAGCTTGATGCCCAGTGGATCGTTGGTTTTGTGGATGGTGAAGGCTGTTTCCACGTTGGGATCAGCCAGCATCGTGAAATGGCCCAGGGTTATCAAGTTTTACCCGAGTTCACCGTCGTTCAGCACGAGCGGGATGTGCAAGTGCTCTACGCGCTCAAGGCGTATTTCGGTTGCGGCGTTGTGCGACGCAACCGAGAGGACCGCATGGCCTATCGCGTGCGGAAGTTGGAGGATCTCCTTGGGCGTATCGTTCCGTTCTTTATGAAGCATCCGCTCAAGACCCGCAAACGGGTTGACTTTCTCAAGTTCCGCAAGGTGCTGCTTCTAATGGAGCGAGGTGAGCACCTTACTCCAGAGGGACTTGAGCGTATCCGACGCATCGTGGCGACGATGAACCGGGGCCGGCCAAGGTAAAGTCCGGCTCTCTCGGAAACGGGAGAGATAGACCGAGCGAAATTCCTTGTCGGGTAAGTACTGGCTTGCCCCTCCATCCCGCAAGGGATGGTGCAACACCGGCTCATATCGGGGAAGCCCTCCTATCGCAGTGCGGGCGATGTGGGGTAACCCCGAGGGAAGCTTCCTTCTCGTGAGGGAAGGAAAGCCCTGTAACGACTGACCCGAAAGGGGAGGCGCGCTGAGGCGCGCAATACGCCGGCCCTCACCCGAGCCATTAGGCTCGCAGAGAGACTTATGGAGGTTCAAGAAAAAGGATCTCCTAAAAGTTCTCGGTGAGGTGAAGGGATAGTCTACCCTCCGTGGAAACACGGAGATGAGGTGAAGTTCCGACCCGCACGAATGGCGTAACGAGCGGGGCGCTGTCTCAACGAGGGACCCGGCGAAATTGAAGTCGCGGTGAAGATGCCGTGTACCCGCACCAGGACAAAAAGACCCCGTGGAGCTTTACTGCAGCTTGGTACTGGGTTAGGGCTTAGTCTGTGTAGGATAGGTGGGAGGCGGAGAAGCCGGGGCGCCAGCTTCGGTGGAGCCATCCTTGAAATACCACCCTGGCTAAGTCTTGGCCCTAACCCCTGGCCGTGATCCGGCAGGGGGACCGTGCCAGGTGGGCAGTTTGACTGGGGCGGTCGCCTCCTAAAAGGTAACAGAGGCGCCCAAAGGTCCCCTCAGGTGGAATGGAAACCCACCGAAGAGTGCAAAGGCATAAGGGGGCTTGACTGTGAGGCCTACAAGCCGAGCAGGGACGAAAGTCGGGCTTAGTGATCCCACGGTACCGGGTGGAAGGGCCGTGGCTTACCGGATAAAAGCTACCCCGGGGATAACAGGCTGGTGAGGCCCAAGAGTTCACATCGACGGCCTCGCTCGGCACCTCGATGTCGGCTCGTCGCATCCTGGGGCTGGACAAGGTCCCAAGGGTTGGGCTGTTCGCCCATTAAAGCGATACGTGAGCTGGGTTCAGACCGTCGTGAGACAGGTCGGTCTCTATCCGGTGCGGGCGCAGGGGACTTGAGGGGAGCTGCCCTCAGTACGAGAGGACCAGGGTGGACAGACCTCTGGTGTGCCAGCTGTCCCGCCAGGGGCATCGCTGGGTAGCCATGTCTGGCAGCGATAACCACTGAAAGCATCTAAGTGGGAAACGCGCCCCAAGATGAGGTCCCCCACCGGGTGAACCGGGTAAGACCGCCGGGAGACTACCGGTTTGATAGGCGGGAGGTGGACGCGCAGCAATGCGTGGAGCCGACCCGTACTAACGGTCGAGGGCTTGCCGTGACGCGGAGAAATTGGAGCCTCACTCTCATCTGACTCGGTTGTAAAGGTCCGGGGTAGCCGAAAGGGTTACCCCATATCCGCCTCCTGGTGACTGGAGCGGCGGGGAAACACCCGGTCCCATCCCGAACCCGGCAGTTAAGCCCGCCAGCGCCGATGGTACTGGAGGGGCAGCCCTCTGGGAGAGTAGGTCGTTGCCAGGAGGCTCTTTTCTTTAGATGAGACCAGTGCCGAGCACCTTTCGGTGCCCGGCACTTTTTCTTATCTCTTCGGTACCCACTTCACCGCATCAAAGCCGACGCGCCGGGAAAGGTACGGCTCAAAGGTGACGTCTGCCAGAGAAACGTAGTCGTCCCGTGTGCCCCGGAAGCGGTAGGTCCCCAGATAGACCCACTGGTTGCTGTACGCCAATTGGTTCACCACCCGGAGGGTAAAGCCGTCGGCGTGGGAAATCCAGTAGCGAGCCTGGGTGGAGGTGGCGTTGTAGCCGGGGATGTAGACAAAGACCTCGTACCAGCCAGCCCGCAGGCGAGGGTACCACCGGGCCCAGTTGTAGTTGGGCCGAATGCGGTCGTTGTTGTAGGTCCAGAGCATCCGCCCATTGTAGCCCGTATAGGCCACCCGCCAACTGGCGGCTTTGCCGCCAGTAACGAAGCCTGCGTCGGTGTCGTCCACGATGATGGCACCTGGCACCGGGGTGGGCGGCGTCGGCGTGGTGCCGCCGTCTATCTTCTTCCAGGAGAGTTTGGCGACAGCGGGCCCGGCCCGCTCGTAGTACTCCATTTTGACCGGGATGCTCCCGCCCGGCAGGTAGATGTCTCCCACATACGTGGTTTCCGGCTGCTCCCGCCAGGCATCCAGAAGCAGGTGGTTGTTCACCCAGAGGCGACCGCCGTCGTCCACCGTCATCGTAAAGCGGTACATCCCGGCAGGCAGGTTCAGGTTGCGGGTCCAACGGACGGAGAACTCATCGGCATTGATGCCCGGCGCGGGGGCGCTCAGGCCCCAGTTAAAGTTGATGTTGGCATCGTCCCGGACCAGCGCGGGGCTTCCCGACAGGGTGGAGTTGTTGTAGTATTCGCCGCGCCAGTTGGTAATGGTCGGCGGGGCCACAGTCCAGGAGAACCGGATGACAGCATGGCCGGTCCGGTCGTAGAATTCCACAATAATGAGATGGTGGCCCGCGCTGAGGGTCCGGTCCACGCTGACGGTTCGGACCGGGTGGTCGTGCCATTCGTTAATGATGAGCGCGCCGTCCAGCCAGACGCGCACCCCGTCGTCACTGGTGGCGGTGAAGCGGTAGGTGGCCGGGGATGGCACATCTATGTAGCGAGTCCAGCGGGCGGAGAAGTAGTCGGCGCTGACCTCGGGCGCCGGAGAGCCGAGGCCCCAGTCGTAATCCAGATTCGCCTCGGCCCGCCAGAGGACCGGGGTACCGGACAGATCGGTGTTGTTCCAGTATGCAGCCTGCCAGACCGGATCGGTGTGCTGGGGACCGGGCCCCTGGGCCGATGCCCCCGAGGTCGCCAGCAGGACCGTTAGAAAGCCTAGCACCAAACAGACTCCTTTTCGCATGATGTCCCTCCTTTCATAAGAAACCCTCTGTATCTTATAGACGCCGATTGCCGAACGTCGGTTTCATGTTCATTTTAAATCCAGAACGGTTCGGTAGCGTTTCACAGGAGTAACAGTTGTGTGACGACTGGATACATCAGAGAACTTCGCCTTCACAGGCCACGCTCTTGCCCGAACGGAAGATAGTGGTATACTACATATGGCATTTTTCGGCAGGATGGGGCGCATCCGGCCGACCCGTTAGCCCATACTACACTGTTCATTATCTCAAGGCCTTGTGAGTCCATCCCGCGATCTGCCACCTGCCCCTCCTCCCGGTACCGTGACCTGGGCGGAGATTGACCTGGAGGCGGTAAGGGCCAACATCCGGTCTTTCTGCCGGTTTGTGGGCCCGTCCGTTCAGGTCATCGCCGTCGTCAAGGCCAACGCCTACGGCCACGGCGCGGCCCCTGTTGCCCGGGCGGCTCTGGAGGCCGGAGCGGCGCGACTGGCCGTCCACCGCCTGCTGGAGGGGGCTGAACTCCGTCAGGCCGGTATTTCTGCCCCCATTCTGGTGATGGGCTATATCCCCCCCGACGGTGCCGAGGAGGTGGTCCGCTGGAGGCTGACGCCGACGGTTACCACTCTGGAGTTCGCCCAGGCCCTCTCGGCCCGGGCCATCGCCGCCGGGGTGACTGTCCCCGTCCACATTAAGGTAGATACCGGCATGGGCCGCTTTGGCCTTCTGCCGGAAGAGGTTCTGCCCTTCGTCCGAGTGCTTTTCGCTCTGCCCGGTCTCTCTCTGGAGGGGCTTTTCACTCACTTCTGTACTGCCGACTCCACCGACTCATCCTATCTACGGCTTCAATTCCGGCGATTTGTGGACGTGCTGGAAGGGCTGAACGGGACCGGAATCTCCGTCCCCCTGCGCCATGCCTGCAACAGCGCGGCAACCATGCGGTTTCCGGAGGCCCATCTGGATGCGGTCCGGCCAGGGATCGCCATTTACGGGCTGGACCCGTCATCGGAATGGCCGCCGGTTTTCCCGCTCCGGCCCGCGATGACGCTGAAGAGCCGGGTGGTGCGGGTGCGGACAGTCCCGGCGGGCTGGGGCATCGGCTACGGCCGGACTTTTATCCCGGATCGGCCTATGCGGGTAGCCCTGCTGCCAGTGGGATATGGCGATGGCTATCATCGTATCCTCTCCAATCGGGGCGCCGTCCTCCTCCACGGGCAGCGTGCGCCCGTCCTGGGGCGAGTCAGTATGGACCAGATTGTGGTGGATGTCAGCCATATCCCCCACGTGCAGGAGGGGGATGTGGCAGTGGTGTTCGGTCGCCAGGGGGAGGCCGAGTTGCGCGTGGAAGAGGTAGCGGCCTGGGCGGAGACGATCAACTATGAGGTGACCACGTCCATCCTGCCCCGCGTTGTCCGGGTTTATGTTTAGATTTGCGCAATTGATGGCAAAAACATCTCACGGAGGAGAACGGATGCCACGCGTTCGCAACTTCGTCTCAGAGCGGATCGCTTCTGTGCCGCCTTCGGGCATCCGCCGCTTCTTTGATATCGCGGCGACGATGGAGGATGTCATCAGTCTGGGCATTGGCGAGCCAGACTTCACCACGCCGGAGCCGATTCTGCAGGCCGGGATTGAGGCCCTGAAGCGGGGGGAGACCCACTACACGTCCAATTCCGGGCTGATGGAACTGCGGCGGGCCATCGCGGAGCATCTGGACTGTCTCTACGGGCAGACGTACAATCCGGCCAGCGAGATTCTCATCACGGTGGGTGTCTCGGAGGCGCTGTATCTGGCCTGCGCGGCGACGCTGGACCCGGGGGATGAGGTCATCATCCCGGAGCCGTGTTTTGTCTCCTACGCGCCGGAGGTCATTTTCGCGGGCGGGGTGCCGGTGATGGTGCCGACGTCGGCAGAGAACGGATGGCAGGTGACGGCGGAGGCGATTGAGGCGGCAGTCACTCCCAAAACGAAGGCGCTCTTGCTGGGTTATCCCAGCAACCCGACGGGCGCAGTGATGACGCGAGAGCGGCTGAACGAGATTGCCGCCGTCGTCAAACGGCATAATCTGCTGGTCATCTCCGATGAGTTGTATGACCGGCTGGTCTACGACACTCGGCACGTCTGTTTCCCCAGCCTGCCGGGGATGTACAGCCGGACGATTCTGCTGATGGGCTTCTCCAAAGCGTATGCGATGACCGGCTGGCGGATCGGCTGGGCCGCTGGGCCAGCAGAGATTATGGAGATGATGCGCCGGGTCCATCAGTACACGATTATGTGCGCGCCGACCGTCGCCCAGTACGCCGCGCTGGTCGCGCTGAAAGAGGGAGAGCCGTTCGTGGAGGAGATGCGGCAGGAGTACGACCGGCGACGGCGGCTGATTGTGGGAGGGCTCAACGAAATCGGGCTGACCTGTGTGGAGCCGAAAGGGGCCTTCTATGCCTTCCCATCCATCGCCATCACCGGAATGGACGAGAATACGTTTGCCGAGAAGTTGCTCCAGGAGGAGCATGTGGCGGTGATTCCCGGCAGCGCGTTCGGGCCCAGCGGCAAGGGCTATGTTCGCTGCTCCTACGCAACGGCGTACGAGAAGATTGAGGAAGCGCTGGAGCGGATGCGGCGGTTTGTGCAGAGGCACGGGTAGGGCGGAAGGCCGAGGAGCGGAAGGTAGGAAGGAAGTTCGGATGATTCGGGGGCCAGCGACTCCAGAAGAGTTGGCAGAGATGGCCGAGCCATTTGGGGCGTGCTGATCAAACCGATGACGAGAGCAGGCGTTGCTGGAAGATGAAAGCCGAGCGGGAGATATTAGCGTGGCAGGCGGCCTGGCCACTGGAAGGCGCCCGGCATTTACTGGCTCTCCGGACCCGCCAGATGTCCGATTTGCTTCTCTATCGGGCGGGTTGGGTCCTGATGGGGTCATCATCTTCGTTAAATGGGAGGAAGCGTGGAGTACGAGGCTGTTATCGGTCTGGAAGTTCATGCGCAGGTTCATACCCGCTCCAAGATGTTCTGCGCGTGCCCGGTGGTGGAGGATACGGGCGACCTGCCGCCCAACGCCTACGTCTGCCCGGTCTGCACGGCAATGCCGGGGACGCTGCCGGTCATCAATCGTCGCGCGGTGGAATTGACGCTGATGACCGCGCTAGCCCTCAACTGTGAGATACCGCCCGTCTCTTTCTTCGCCCGCAAGTCCTACTTCTACCCGGACCTGCCCAAGGGCTACCAGATTTCTCAACACGGGCTCCCGCTGGGAATCAACGGGTACCTGGATATCCAGACGGAGGCCGGCCCCCGACGTGTCCGCATCAACAACGTCCATCTGGAGGAGGATACGGGCAAACTCTATCACGTGGGCAACGTCACACTGGTGGATTTCAACCGGGCCGGGGTGCCGCTGATAGAGATTGTCACTGAGCCGGATATGCGCTCTGCCGAGGAGGTCCGGGAGTACGCAGAGCGGCTGCGGGAGATTCTGGTCTACCTGGGCGTCAACTCCGGGGATATGGAGAAGGGGGTGATGCGCTTTGAGGCCAGCGTCAGTGTCCGCCCGAAGGGGTCGGACGTGCTGAACCCGCGCCATGAAATCAAAAATCTGAACTCTTTCCGCGCGCTCTATCGGGCGGTCGCCTACGAGATCGCCCATCAGATAGAGGTGCTGGAGAGCGGCGGACGGGTATTCCAGCAGACGATGGGCTGGGACGAGAGCCGGGGGGCGACCCATGTCCAGCGCAGCAAGGAGTACGCGGAGGACTACCGGTACTTCCCGGAGCCGGACTTGCCGCCGCTGGAGATCGGTCGGGAGTGGCTGGAGGAACTGCGCCGGGGGTTACCGGAACTCCCCACGGCCCGCCGGGCCCGCTTCGTCCACGAGTACGGCCTGAGTGCCTACGAGGCCGACCTTCTGGTCGCTGACCGGGCGGTTGCCGATTACTACGAGGCGGCGGTCCGGCTGGGGACACTCAGCCCGAAGACGGTCGCCAACTGGGTTATTGTGGACCTCTTCCGGGTGATGAAGGAAACTGGGAAGGGGATAGCCGAACTTCCGGTGAGTTCGCAGGCGCTGGTGGAACTGATCGGGCTGGTGGAGGCGGGGACCGTCAACCTGAATACGGGGCGGGAAGTGCTGGACGAGATGGCTGCAACGGGCAAATCGGCCCGTCAGATTGTGGAGGAGAAGGGACTGGCCCAGATTTCGGACGAGGCAGCGCTGCGGGCGGTGGTGGAGCAGGTATTGGACGAGAACCCGGATCAGGTGGCCCAGTACTTGGCGGGTAAGGAACAGGTGGCAGGCTGGCTGATGGGGCAGGTGATGCGGGCGACTGGTGGCAAGGCGAACCCGCAGGTGGTCCGGGCATTGCTGGCGGAGGCGCTGAGTAGCAGGAAGCAGGAAGCGGCTGGGGGGTTGGCAAAATAGTGGTTGTATGGTAGACTTGGTTCAAAGGGTTGGAGTGAACATTCTCATACGATAAAAATGGCATCCGGCACTGGCACGAAGCCGGGGTGCCTTTATCATAATTCTGCAGTCTGCTGGACGAGAGAATTCCCAAATTCTAAATGAACACAGGAGGAACGAATGAAAGAACCCTTGCTGGAGACCGTAGAGCATCATGCGATTGGGCTGAGCGGCATCGCTCGCGAACGGAATCCGTTCCTGATCGCCCAGCAGCAACTGGACGAGGCAGCGGAGATTATGAACCTGGACCCGGCGATTCACCAGTTGCTCCGCTGGCCGATGCGGGAACTGCATGTCACCATTCCGGTGCGGATGGATGACGGGACGGTCAAAGTCTTCCACGGCTTTCGCGTCCAGTACAACGATGCCCGGGGGCCGACGAAGGGCGGCATCCGCTACCACCCGGAGGAGACGATTGATACGGTGCGGGCCCTGGCGGCCTGGATGACCTGGAAGACGGCCGTGATGGACCTGCCGCTGGGGGGTGGCAAGGGCGGCATTGTCTGCAATCCCAAAGATATGTCCATGGGCGAACTGGAGCGGCTCAGCCGGGGCTACATCCGCCAGGTGGGCCGCATCCTGGGCGAGGAGATGGATGTCCCTGCGCCTGACGTCTACACTACGCCGCAGATTATGGCCTGGATGATGGACGAGTATTCAGTGATGCGCGGGTACAACGTCCCGGGCGTCATCACGGGCAAGCCGATTCCGCTGGGCGGCTCCCAGGGCCGCGGCGACGCCACCGCTCGGGGCGGGATGTACTGCATCCGCGAGGCGGCGAAGGTGCTGGGGATTGACCTGAAGGGCGCCACGGCTGCCGTTCAGGGCTACGGCAACGCTGGGCAGTATGCCCATATCCTGGGGCAGGAACTGCTGGGTCTGAAGGTCGTCGCTGTCTCCGACTCCAGGGGTGGCATCTACAGCCCCGACGGGCTGGACCTGCAGGCCGTCATCGCCCATAAGGATAAGACGGGGTCGGTCGTCAACTTCCCTGGCGCGAAGAATATCACCAACGAGGAATTGCTGGAACTCCCGGTTGTCGTGCTCATCCCGGCGGCGATGGAGAACCAGATTACAGAGCAGAACGCCGGGAACATCCAGGCCCGTATTGTGGCGGAACTGGCCAACGGCCCCACGACGCCGGAGGCGGACCAGATTCTCTTCAAGAACGGCGTCTACGTCATCCCGGACTTCCTGTGCAACGCCGGTGGGGTGACTGTCTCCTACTTTGAGCAGGTGCAGAACGCCTACGACTATTATTGGGATGTGGAGACAGTGCACGAGCGGCTGGATAAGAAGATGACTGCGGCCTTCCACGCGGTGCACAAGACGGCCCAGCAGTACGGGGTGCACAACCGGATGGGGGCATACATCGTCGCGGTGAGCCGGGTGGCGGAGGCCTGCAAACTGCGCGGCTGGGTGTAGAATCCGGCCGTTTGCTCCAATATGGGAATCGGTAGGGCAACTCCGTGAGGGGTTGCCCTACAGTTTTTTATCTGCCCATAGGCATGTAGTCCTGCAGGATGGAGCCACCGATGAATTCCCGCAGGATGGAGTTATCGGGCACGATGTCCGGGGGACAGGGGATGAACCACTCCAGAAAGGCCAGCAGCCGCTTCGCCTCTACCCGGCGCGGGCTGGGCGGCTCCACCTGCCGCAAGAGCGGCTCCACCAGCGGCTTCAGCACCGCCAGTTCGTAGACCAGCGCAGAGTTGAACATCACGTCGGCGTTCTCCTGGTAGGGGAAGATGTGCCGCTTTTCTCCCCGCCGCACACTCTCCCACCGGTCCATCGTCTCCTCCGCCGTGTAGCCCCGGAACATAGCGTCCCGCACGATGCGCCGGATCAGGCGGGTGTCCGTCGTCGGCACCCGATTGTGCCGGTCCAGGTTCAGTTGGGTGAGCGCAGAGACGTAGATACGGAAAATCATCTCCGGCGGGACCATCGGCACCAGGCTGGGGTTCAGGCCGTGAATCCCCTCCACAATGATGACATGGTCGGGCGTCAACCGCACCGTGGGCCCCTCCCGACGGGTCCCGCTATGGAAATCAAAGCGGGGCAGGGTGACTTCCTGACCGTCCATCAGGGCCAGCAACTGCTGGTTGAAGAGGGCCAAGTCCAGCGCCCCCAACGCCTCAAAGTCGTACTGGCCCTGCTCATCGCGGGGGGTCTTCTCCCGATCTACAAAGAAATCGTCCAGCGCGATGGGGAACGGCTGGATGCCGTGGGCCAGCAACTGGATGGAGAGCCGCTTGGAGAAGGTCGTTTTGCCGGAGGCGGAGGGGCCAGCGATGAGCACCAGCCGAACCCGGTCGTGCCGATCGGCGATGTCGTGGGCGATCTGGGCGATGCGCTCCTCGTGCAGCGCTTCGGAGACCAGGATGACTTCCCGAATGCGCCCTCGCTCTATGGCGTTGTTGAGGCTCCCCACGTCCTCCACGCCCAGCAGCCGCAGCCATTCCCCGTATTCCTGGAAGACGGCGCTGAGCCGGGGGGACTCCGTATACGGAAGCAGTTCGGTGGGCCAATGGCGCCGGGGGTATTGCAGGATGAACCCGGACGGCAATGGGTGGAGGGCGAAGTACTTCAGGTAGCCTGTGGAGGGCACCATGTACCCGTGAAAATAGTCCCGATAGTCCCGCAAGCGGTAGAGGATGAGGTAATCCTTCCGACGGCGGGAAAAGAGCCGGACTTTGTCCTCTTGACCCCGCGCCTGGAAGAGGGCCAGCGCGTCCTCAATGGGCACTCGCTCTTTGGTGATGGGCATGTCCTCCTCCACCAGGCGCCGCATATGGGCCTCAATCGTCGCCAGTTCCTCCGCCGAGAAGGGCGCGCGGTTCAGCACCCGGCAGTAGAAGCCGCCAAAGGGGACGGAGTAGTCTATAACGACCTGGGCATCCGGGAAGAGTTCGGAAACAGCGGTGACCAGCATGAAGGCAAGGGAGCGCCGGTAGATGCGCACCCCGTCTGAATCGGAAAGGAAGATGGGGGTTACGCAAGCGTCCCGCTGCAGCGGATAGGTCAGTTCCCGCAGTTCCCCGTTCACCAGCGCGGCGATGATGGGGACGGAGGAGTCGGGGTACGCGGCGCGCACATAGGCCTCCACTGGCGTTCCCGCGAGGGCTTCCCACGTCCGCCCGTCCGGGAAGGTGGCCTGCGCAGTCTGGCGAGGGGTGGATACCCAAACTGATTCGCTCATCTCAACTCTGACTCCTCTCCGCAGCGCGAGGTGAATCCTGTGGTGCACCAGTTTCTGCGGCCAATTTCAGCCTATGGAGGGCGGCTTCATGGGCCAGGGCGCGGAAGCGGCCCCAATCTGCCCATGTCGGCGGAAGGGCTCGCAGATGGCCCGCTATCTCTGCCAACGTTTCCGGCGGCACCCAGCGGAAACCACTGATTTGTTCCCCGGCATCTCCAGGCCGGGGCTCTCCCTCCACGTCGGCCAGGACCAGCCAGGAGTGGAAGAAACGGCGATGCCACCCCAGCCGGAAGGTGATGCTGAGGAGTCCCAGCGGGCGAAGGGCCCAGGGGGCCAGCCCGGTCTCTTCCTGGATTTCCCGCCGGGCCGCGCCAAGTACCGACTCACCGGGGAGGATCCCCCCGCTGAGCAGGCGGAAGACATTCTCGGGATAGAAGGACTTGTGGTGCAGGAGGATGTGACCGTCTGGACGGCGCAGGAGCAGGACGGTCTCTCCCCAGCGGGCCCGGTGGTGGAGCGAGCGGAGGAAGTCGTCAAAGAACGGGGCCGAGACGGTCAGAGTGTGGTGCTGATAGGGGAGGACGCCCTTCCGCTCCACCTCCGCGCGCTGACGGCGAGCTGCCCCGGCCAGGCTGGCCGGGTGACGGGTGAAAGCCCAGAGGGGGAGCAGGCTGAGCAGCAGCACCCCTGTGGAGAGGAGCCCTCCCTCTGGTCCGAAGTCGCCGCCCGTCAGCCAGGAGGGGCCGCCGACCGGCAGGGCCAGCAGGCCGTTCCAGACGATCCCGCTCACCGGAAGCCCCAGGACTGGCCCCTGGGTGAGGTTCCAGGCGTAGTGGTAGGCGATGGGGAGCCAGAGAGTGCCGGTCCGCTCCACTGCCACGGCGAAGACTACCCCCGCCAGAGCGATGTTCACCAGCGCCAGCGGGGAGACGTTCGGGTTCAGGGCATGGAACAGCGCGAACAGGACGGAAGGGACCAGTACTCCGACCACCGGGCCGCGCCAGGTGGTGAGGACGCGCTGGAGGTAGCCCCGGAAGGCTACCTCTTCCGCTGCGGCCATCGGGAAAAGGGCTATGGCGTCCAGCAGGAATCCCCACCAGACTGCCCTGCCGGGCCAAGGGGACTGGGGGTTCAGGGCCAGCAGGACGGCGCCAATCAGCGCCATCGTCCCCATGCCCAACACCAGACCGACCGCCGTATCCTTCCCAACACGGGTGGGCTCCAGCCCCATCGTCTCCACCGGCTCCCGGTCCAGGAAACGGCCCATCAGCAGGGCCAGCCCCAGCGCGAGAAGCAGGCGGGAGAGGCCGACGATGAGCAGTAAGAGACCGGGCAACCTGCCTGTCATCAGGGCGTTTGTCATCTCCTCAGCGCTGGTCCCCGTCAGGAACAACACCAGAGCGTAGATGATGCCGATGAGCAAATCCAGCGCAACTCCGGCGATCAGAAACGCGATCAGGTAGATGGTGACCCGCCAGACGGGGTGGAGGACTGGGCCCCGAAAGAAGAATCGGCGGCAACCAGGGTTGGTAGATTGGGAAGGCGGGATATTGGTCATCAGGTCCTCCAGCAATGTTCATGGTTTGGTATGGGTAGCCCTTGCGGTTGCCCAAGGGGCGGGGCAAGCCCTGCCCTACGGATGGGTCGGGGTCGGCGTGGGCGGCCCGCCAGCCCAGGCGGCTGTATAGAAGGCCAGATAGGTCGGGATCATCCGCGACCAGTAATCATCGGCATGGCTTCCCTCGCCGACGGCGTACTCGTGGGGAATTCCTCGCTCCATCAGTGCTTTGTGCATCCGGTCGGCGCTCACCCAGGCCCAATCGGCGTTCCCGGCGTCCAGCCAGATGCGCAGGGAGGCCACCGCCGGCTGGGCCACCAGATTGAACGGGTCGTAGGCTGGCAACGGATAGTTGACGGTCAGGGCTGGACTGTGCGCGCCCACCGTCGCGAACAGGTCCGGGTAGCGGAAGGCGATCTCCAGTGACCAGACGCCGCCCCGGGAGATGCCGCCGATGGCTCGCCCCTCGCGAGTACCCCACGTGCGGTAGGTCCGGTCAATGTATGGGATCAGTTCGTTGACGATCAACCCTTCCACCGAGTTGTCTCCACCACTGGTGCGGACGAAAATTCCCTCAGGGGCCGGGTCGCAGTTGGGCAAGACGATGATGAAGGGCGGGTAAGCCCCCGAACAGATGCCGGCCTCGGCGGATTCGTCCACCCCCAGCCGGTCCCAGTGGGTCTCGTCGTACGGGTAGCCGTGGAGGAGGTAGAGCACTGGGTAGGATGCGGAGGACGAGTCGTAGCCGGGGGGCAGGTAGATCCGGTACGTCGCCATACGGCCCAGGACCCGGCTGGGATAGGAGCCGACCTCTACCCGGCCGGTGATGTTGGCACAGACCGGCGTGGGCGTGGGTGTTGGCGTCGCCGTCGGCGGGGGGGTGGGGGTGGGAGTTGGGGTGGGGGTGGCCGTCGGCGTCGGTATGGGGGTGGGGGTCGGCGTCGGCGTGGGGGTCGGAGTCGGCGTCGGCGTGGGAGTGGCCGTTGCCAAGGGCACCAGCGGGAGCGGAACGTAGGCCGTTCGGTCGGTCGCCGGGGCAGGATTGGACGAGGTGCAGGCGGGAAGAAGGAGCAGGGTGCAGGACGCAAGAAGCCAGAGATAGGATGCGGGTCGCAGGTTGCAGGACGCGAGACGCATCGGTTACTCCGCAGAGTTGGGGGTGATTCTGGCTTCCGGGCCGGGGCGGCAGGGGATGACGTTCTGGACGCCGGGCAGGGCCCGCAGGCTGACCTGGAGATGGTCGGCATAGGGCGGGAGGGTCAGGACGTGGACGTTGGGCCCGGCGTCTATGGTGAAGTAGGCTTCTATACCTTCCCGCCGCCAGGCCTGAACCCGGTGCATGACGGCAAGGGTCTCCGGAAGCCAGTACAGCAGGGATGGGCGGGAGGTCATCATGACCGCGTGCATCAGCAGCGCGTCCTCTTCGGCGGCCTGGCCCAGTGCGGCGAAGTCCCGGTGGGCCAGCGCTTGCAGCAGTTGCCGGTTCAATTCGGCCACGCGGGCCACCCGGGCCTGGTGGAGGGCACTGGTCGGGGCCAGGTGGTGCCCCTCGCTGGAGGGGACCGCCTTCTCGGCCTGGGAGACGACGGCGATCAGGTCCCGGACGTCCCACCAGTCGGGGCTGTGGAGGGGCTCGGCGAAGGCGTCCTCGTCCCGGGCGCCGGTGTGCAGAAGGACGAATCCGCCGAAGATGGAGCGGGCGGCGGAGCCCGAGCCCCGTCGGGCCAGAAGGCTCAGGTCGCGGGGAGAGAGTTCCAGGCCCAGAGCGGCGGCTGCCGCCAGGGTCAGCGCGGCGAAGCCGGAGGCGGAGGCGGCAATCCCCGCGCCCGCCGGAAAGTTGTTGCGGGAAACCACCCGCGCGCGCCAGGAGACGCCCGCCCGGTCCCGCAGAAGGTCCAGATGGCGGGATACCCGCTCCCAGGCCGGGCCTCTTAGCGGCTTTCCATCCACCGTCACCTGATCCTCTGGCAGGTCAGGCCGGAAAGTGACGGTGGTGACCGTGCGCACACGGTCCAGGGTGATGGAGATGGAATCGTTGGCCGGGATGCGCAGGTCGGGGTCGGCGTTGCCCCAGTACTTGGTCAGCGCGATATTGGCGCCGGCCTCAGCGGTGGCCCGAAATTCGGACGCGGATGAACGCGAAGGGACGCGGATGTTTTCCATCATTCCTGCGCCAGTAACTCTACCTCGGTGACCAGCGCGTCAAAAGAGTGGCCCGAGGCGTAGATAGTGACTGACTTAATGAGCGCCGGAGGCGCGTCGCTCTGCATCAGGTTTTCGGAATCGTAGGACGTCCAGGTCTGGAGGGGGATCTGGTCGCTCCACCAGTACAGGTAGTCCTGGGCGGGGATGGAGTAGAAGCCGTGATACCAGACCCGGTCTCCCCCGTGGATGTCCTGGTAGTCAATTCTGACGATGATGGGGCATTCGGAGCCAGCCGAGCCACATCCGGGCAAACTCTGGCCCTGCACCATGACGTTGAGGTGGAGAACCAGAGAGGTGAAGTCCCGCACGTCGTAATTCAGCACCTGCCGGATGCCCACTTCGGCGTGGCCAACGCCATCCCGGAAGAAACGGGCTGCCGGACGACCCGCGACGGTGGTGGTCTGGACGGTGCCGGCTTCTATGACGTAGGTATCCCAGCCCACTTCCAGAGGCTGGCGGAAATCGCTGTTGACCAGCAGGTTGCGCGCGGCGGGGAGCACTTCCAGCGACGTCGGACCGGCCTGGGCGATGGTGCGCTGGGCGTCTTTCAGGGAGACGGAGCGCTCTCCGGTGGAAGTCACCTCTGCATGGCCCTCACGGACGATGAATTCAGTGAGGGATTTATAGACGCGGGCCTCGTAACTGCCCGCCGTTAGCACGGCGGTGAGGTGGGGGGTATGGAGATGGGCCGTTGTCTCCCGTCCGTCCGTCGGGGAGATGGTGATCCGCACCCGCCCGGACTCTACCTGCAGGCCAATGCGGTGGGGGAGCGGGCTGAGGTCGAAGCGCGGGGAGCGGGCGGATTGGATACGGAGCAGGGTGTCACCGTAGACCTGGACCGTCGCCACGACTTCGGACTCGGAAGCGGGCGCGTAGAAGGTGAGGAGCGCCTGCGCGGCGCTGTCGGTGGTCAGTACGCTGCCCGCCGGGACGTCCCAGGTGGAGTCCCGCAGGGCGATGAAGTCGCCGCGCCCACCGCGCTGCAGGCCCGGCGTCCCATGCTGGGGCTGCAGCAGGGTGGGCTGGGCGCGAGTGGCCGTCAGTAGGAACTGCCGAACCCCCAGCGGCACGCCCACCGCGATGCTCACACAGAGAAGGAAGGAGATCAGCAGGATAATCCAGGCCAGTCGTTCCCGGTTCTGGGTCATAGGTAAATAATCCGGAAGTCGGTGAACTCCCCCGTCGGCTCTTCCCACTGGACGGCGACGTGGGTGACGTGAGCAGCGGGCGGTCCTTCGTGGAGGAAGTCCAGAAACTCCTGCAGAGCGGCCCGGGGGCCCTCGGCGATGGTCTCTACTGTCCCGTCCCAGCGGTTGGCGACCCAGCCGGTCAGGCCCAGGGCGCGCGCTCGCCGGACGGTGTAGTAGCGGAAGTTCACTCCCTGGACGATGCCTGCCACCACTGCGTGGAGACGAGCCATATCCGTCGGTTTCGGCTCACTCATTTTCTCGCTCCTGTAACCCAGACGGAGGGAAGAACGGGGTTGGGAGGCAGCCGCCTTTGGCCGTCGCCTCCAAACCTCTTGGCTCAAAAGAACAGCAGGCGGGGGGCACGACGGTCAAACCGGTGAAGTCCCGCCTCCCGAGCCGCCTCCACCGCCGCCTCGTGCTCCTGGCGGGTGATGGGCCGGTCCAGCGGCGGGTACTCGTGCGCCCGGTAGCAGGGCCGGTACTGGTCCATAATGTTGATGTACGTATTCCGCGAGACCTCTTCGGCCAGGAAGCGGGCGATTTCGGCCGTTCCCGCCAGGCCACCGGGCAGGACCAGATGACGGACCAGGAGCCCGCGCAGGGCGATGCCCCGTTTGTCCAGCACCAGGTCGCCCACCTGTCTGTGCATCTCTTTGACGGCCGCCTGATTGACTGCTGGGTAGTCCCGCACGCGGGAGTAGCGATGGGCGATTTCGGCGTCGGCGTACTTCATATCCGGCATGTAGATGTCCACGACTCCGTCCAGCAGGGCCAGCGCTTCCAGCGAGTCGTAGCCGCCGGTGTTCCAGACCAGGGGGAGGCGCAGGCCGGCCTCAGCGGCGATCAGGACCGCCGCCAGGATGGGCGCCAGGACGTGGGTCGGCGAGACGAAGTTGATGTTGTGGCAACCCTGGGCCTGGAGGGCCAGCATCATCGCGGCGATATCTTCCGGCTCCACCTCCTGCCCGTGTCCCAGTTGGCTGATGTCGTAGTTCTGGCAGTACTGGCAGTTCAGGTTGCACCAGGCAAAGAAGATGGTGCCGGAGCCCCGGTACCCCCGCAGCGGGTCCTCTTCCCCAAAGTGGGGGCCGTAACTGGAGACCCGGGCCTGCACCCCGGTTCGGCATACGCCGACCGTCTCATACCGATCCACCCTGCACTTCCGACCGCAGAAATCGCAGGCGTGGAGACGGTCGTAGGCGAATTGTACCCGCCGGCGCAGTTCGCCGGTGGAGAGCAATGCTCGATAGGCTGGTTCAAAGGACGGCTCCTTCATGCTGCCAACTAACCCCTGTCAATCCCCCTACCATGCCACCGGCACCTTGCGGAGCGCGTACCGGCGGTCAAAGACCCGGACGTAGCGGTTGCGACGGCCGAAATCGTAGACTTTCCAGGTCACCTCGACGTCCTTCTTGCAGTACTCAATCACCAGGTCCAGACGGCCCCGTCGGAACCAGCGGACGGCGTCCAGGCCGTCTCCGCTCTTGCGTTCTCCCAGCGTCGCGGCGACCACGTCGTCCAGTTTGGGCCGCCAGCCCAGGGCACGCTCCAGATGGACCAGCATATCCACCGTGGGCGGGAAAGTCAGCCACTGCGGGCTGTATCCCTGGAGGACCTCGTAGTCAAAGTTGTAGAGGTTGTAGCCCACCACCTGGTCGGTGGTCTGCAGCGCGGCGATCAGGTCGGCTACCTCTTTCTCGGTGTAGACCCGGTACAGGTTCTGTTCCGGGTCATAGGTGACGCCCACGGATATCTGTAGGCGGCGGATGTAGGCCCGCCCGCCCACTTCGTCAAAGGTTTGTTGGGTTTCCAGGTCAAATACCAGCATTGTCGGGTCCCGATAAGTCTGCAGGGATAGATTATACCACAAAACGAGAAACTGACCCATTACGTTTGCCCAGGCTCTGCTCCGATGGTATAATGAGCGCACTCTCAGCGGGGGGCGAAGATGAAAAAGCCGAAGGGGCAAAAAGATGCCTACGAACTGATAGAGCGGGGGATTGCGGCGGCTCGCGCAGAGCGAAAAGAGGAGGCCGAGGAGTTGCTTCGCCAGGCCCTTGCGCTGAACCCCGATAGCGAGCGGGCCTGGCTCTGGCTCAGTGCTGTGGTGGATGGCATTGAATCCCAGCGGGAGTGCCTTCAGAACGTTATCCGGATCAACCCTTCTAATCCGTTCGCCCGATCAGGACTCTCTTTTCTTGCCCATTTGCGGGAAGGGTATGAGTATCTGGCGGCCCGGGCTCCCTGGATGGCCGGATTGGATGATAACCGGGCACGGATGGACCAATTGCCTTCCCAGCAATGTCCCCGCTGTCGGCAGAAGAACCCGGGTTGGGCTTACATTTGCAATCGCTGCGGAGCCGCCCTGCAACCAGTGGACGTTCGGAAGGCGGTGCAACGGGAAATCCGGAGCGTCTCTTCTTCGTCCATAGCCCGCCCATGGCTGGGTGCGGCCATTCTGGACCCAGACCTGGCCTTCGTTCCCGAGATTGCCTTGGCCTCCCCGCTCCGGTCTGTTCTGAGCATTGCCCTGGGTGCTACCGCCCTGACTCTGGTCCGCTGGATGGGTACCCTATTGCTGGCTACCTTTTCGCCCAGAGGGCTGACTTTCCTTATGGTCAGCCGGCTCTCGGTCCAGTTTCTGAACGACCTGATCTACCTACTGGCGAGCGCCCTGGTCATTTGGATTGGACTGGGCATGGTCACCGAAGGGATTGCCCGTTCTCGGGGCGGAAGGGCCCCGGCGCGGGTTCACTACTATCTCATCGCTGTGGCTATTTCGGGGTGGATGCCCATCGCGGGTACTCTCAGCGTCGTCGGCTGGACGGTTCCTTTTTTGATCCCCCAGATTCCCCGGGCCTGGGCGATGGCAGGGGTCAGCGGTGCTCTCTTTCTGTACGCAGTTGCCCTCGTGATCCAGGCAGTCCGGACGGCGCACCGCCTGCAGCCTGGCCGGGAGAGTGTCTTTATTGGCCTGCTCCTGCTGGTATTCGTGGCTCTCTACGCGTTTCTGACCGCAACCCTTCCCCCCGCGTGGCGAGAGGTGTTGATGGGTTTGGTGCGGCTCATTATGCTTCCGATGGAAGTGGGAGGTTGAGGTGGTGGTTACGCGTGAACTATCGCTCTCCACCCAGGGGAACGGTGACGTCCGGGACATCACCGCGGAGGTGGCCCGCATCGTGCGGGACTCGGGTCTGCGGGCTGGCATCGTCACCGTCTTCTGTCCTGGGTCCACCGGGGCTCTGACCACGATAGAGTATGAGGACGGCGTCGTCGCCGACCTGCAACAGGTCCTGGATGAAATCGTCCCACCGAACTGCTCATACCGCCACCACCTGCGCTGGGGGGACGATAACGGCCATGCCCATATCCGCGCGGCGCTGGTGGGGCCGTCCATCACCATCCCCTTCGTGGATGGCCGTTTGACGCTGGGGACATGGCAGCAGGTGGTCTTCTGCGATTTTGACACCCGGCCGCGCAGCCGTCGGCTGGTGGTGCAGATTGTGGGGGAAGAATGAAACCATATTCTTCGCAGACAGTTCTCATTCAGGGGGGCAGACTGGTAACCCCGGACGGGGTGCTGGAGGGAGACCTGCTGATTCAGGGGGAGCGCATCAAGGCGGTTGGGCAGAATCTGCCGCTGGCCCCCGATACGGTGGTCATAGAGGCGCAGGGGTTGCTGGTTCTGCCCGGCATCATAGATAGCCATACCCATATCGCGCTGGATACGGGGATTTACCGTACCCCCGATGACTGGTTCACCGGCACCCGGGCCGCCGCTTGCGGCGGGGTGACCACGGTGGTGGATTTTGCCACCCAGTTCCCGGACCAGAGTCTCCGGCAAGCGGTAGAGGCGCGGCGGGAAGAGGCCCGGGATGCAGTCATAGACTATGCCTTTCACGTGATGGTCACCGACCTGCCGCCGGGACGGGAAGGGGAACTGGCCGACCTGCTGGAACTGGGGACTCCCAGCATCAAACTCTACACGACATACCGGCCCAATTATTACGCTGACGATGCTACAATTCTGCGCCTGATGGAGACGGCGGCCCGCCTGGGCATCCTCCCTCTGGTTCACTGCGAGAACGACGCGCTGGTGACGGCCCAGACCCAGGCGCTGGTGAGCGCAGGGAAGACTTCCTGGCGGTATCACGGTCAATCCCGCCCCGCGCTGGCGGAGGTAGAGGCCGTGCGGAGGGTCCTCTTTCTGGCGAAGGCGGCTCACTCGCCGGTCCACATCGTCCATTGCTCGGTGGCCGAATCGGTGGCGGCGGTGATGCAGGCGCGGGCGGAAGGGCAGGCCGTTACCTGTGAGACCTGTCCTCAGTATCTGCTGCTGGATTCCAGCCGGTACGAGGGGCCGGAGCCCTGGCGCTACATTCTCCAGCCCCCGCTGCGGGCGCCTGAGGAACCGGAACGGTTGTGGAGTTGGGTGGCTAATGGGATAGTGGACTTTATCGCCACCGACCATTGCGACTACACCCGGGCCCAGAAGACCGCAGTGGATGATTTCACCCGTACCCCGGGCGGATTGCCTGGCATGGAGACGCTCTTGCCGTTGATGTACACATATGGCGTGGCGGCAGGGCGGTTGACGCTTCCTCAACTGGCGGCGCTGCTTTCCGCCAACCTGGCTCGGGTCTGGGGGCTGTGGCCGCGCAAGGGGGCATTGCTCCCCGGTTCGGACGCCGATGTTGTGCTCTATGACCCGCGTCCGGAGGGAACGGTACGCGCAGCCGACCTGCACCACGTGGCTGGCTACACTCCCTACGAGGGGATGCGAGTTCAGGGACGGGTTTCTATGGTCTTCTCACGGGGGCAGATGATCTACCGGGAGGGGGAGTTCGTCGGTCGGCGGGGGAGGGGGAAGTTCATCCCCCGGGGCCCGCAGGCGTAGCCGGGAACGGGCCAGGCACTTCCGGAGATGCCGGGCACGGTGTGCTTTCAGGTCAGGAGCAGGGCGCGAATCAGGTTGGTTTTGGAGAAATGGCCGCCGGTGATGCGGGCCATCTGGTCCTCAGGGCCGAGGAGGCGGCGGCTGATCTCCTCTACCGGGAGACCCTGCCGTTGGAGCACATGGGCTTTCTGGGCCAGTTCTTCCAGGTACGCGATTTTACGCCGGATGGCATCCGTGGCGTCCTCTACCATACCGGCATGAGCGCAGAAGAGCGTCCGCGGGGCCAGTTTCAGGACCTGCCGCAGTGACTGGAGGGTTGCCCCCATATCCTCATCTGCCCTCAAGTAGCGCACCCGCGCGTGGATAAACAGGTCTCCGCTGAAGAGCCAGCCCTGGCGCGGTTCAAAGAAGCAGACGTGGTCAGGGGAGTGACCTGGGGTCGGGATGGCCTCAAAACGGTACCGGTCGGTCTCCACAGTGTTCCCCAACGGCTCCACGGTGACATTCCCTGGTTGTCCCCAGACCAGGCGGCGGTAGAATTGGAGGCGGGGGAAATGGGCCAGAATGGGGACGGCGCCGGGCGGGGCGGCGATGGGGAGGCCGAGAGCCCGTTGTAGCAGCCCATTGCCCCCGGCGTGGTCTTCGTGGTGGTGGGTGTTCACGACTTGCCGGATGGGTCGGGTACGGCACCAGGCCAGCATCTGGGGTGCGGTGCCGGGACACCCTGTATCTATAAGCAGGCCGTCCACCCAGTACGCGCTTACGGGGTAGAGCGCGCGGCCGAAGACGGTCCGGGCCATATGCAGGCGGGTGACTGGACCGTGTTCAGTGACTCGGAGCATCGTTGCCCTTGCAGATAGATGGAGGGCGGGGTTCGGCGGCGAAGCCGCTGCAAAACCCCGCCCCTGCTTGTCAGCCGGTGAAGAACGGCTTCTGGAAGGGGTCCCACCAGGTCTTGTTCTGAGTCAGGTATTCGTGGGTGTCTTGGAGGAGCCGGTAGTGGGCCTCTTCCTGACGGGTGAGGAACTGGTATGCCTCGGCGGCGCGAGGGTCGCTGGCCTCTTCTGCTGCCTGGGCATAAAGTTCCCGTGAGAGTCGTTCCGTCTCCAGCCCGAACTCCAGCGCGGCGATGTCCCCTTCCAGCGAAATGGGACGGTCGGAGGTGAAAACCGGCAATGGGTCCGGTGGCTCCTCGCCAGGAAGGTCCGGGTTCGCCGGGTCCAGGGGGAAATCGGCCTTCATCGCCGTCTCATAGGTAAGCCAGCCCTGACCTGCTTCCAGGGAGCGGTACTCGGCCAGGAGAAGCCGCAGGTGGCTCTCTTCCTGCAGGGCCAGGTCGCGAAACATCCGGCGTCCCCGCTCGTCGGAAGCCCGCTCGGCGGCCAGCATATAGAAGCGGTAACCGTCCCGCTCCAGACTCATGCCGCGTCGCAACACACCCAGAGGGGTATTCCAGTCCATTTTTTCCTCCTCAGTCAATAGGTCTCCACCCGCAGGATGCGGGGGAGCGCAAGGTTTGGGGAGCCTACTGTTGGCACGTTCCGGTGGTGGAGATGCCCAGGAGTTTGTAGAGCAGGCAGAAGCCGGTCGCTGCGGTGAAGGCCAGAATCAGGCCGACCACCGCCACGATAATCCCCAGGACGGCTCCCTGCAGGGCCCCCAACGGGCCCAGCCCTACTACTAGGAAGATAACGGCCAGTATGGCCCGAATGATGCGGTCTGCTGGTCCTTCGTTGCGTTCCATAGGACATCCCCCCGATATTGTTGTTGTGCTTCTATTTTATTCCCGCCGAGGGCATTTGTCAAGGGGTGCGCGGGGTGTCTCTCCGTTTCGTCGGAAATCGCCTTTGGGCTTGCGAGGCTCCGAGAGGATAAGACGAAACGCCCGGCGGGACTCTCAGCCCTCGAAGAGGCTTGGCAACGGAGCCTGGCGGTGAACCGCTGGGCAACGGAGGCCCGACAATTTGGGACTACCCCCCCGTCGGCAGGAAAAAGAAGCCCAGCGCCAGGATGAGGTAGACCACCAGCAGTTGCACTCCTTCCATCCAGTTGGATTCCCCGTCCTGGGAGACCAGCGCGGCGATGATGCTGGCGGCACCGACGGCGATCAGTTCAAAAGGATTGAAGACCAGGGTCAATGGATTCCCCATCGCCAGGCTCAGGAAAACCAGGATGGGGGCGACAAAGAGGGCCACCTGGAGCCCGGAGCCGACCGAGATAACCATACTCAGGTCCATCTCGTCTTTGGCGGCCACCTGTACGGCCACCAGGTGCTCCGCCACGTTTCCCACCAGGGGGATAATGACAATCCCGATGAAGAACTCCGTCCATCCCAGATATTCCAGAACTGGTTCTACGGCGGACACCAGGACCTCACTCAGCCAGGCGATGAATAGGGTGGAGAGAGTCAGCCCTCCCAGGGTCTTCCAGAGAGGCCAGGCGGGCTTACCCGATGCCCGATGGTGAATCGCGCTGGGCCTGGAGTCCTCTATCCCATTTCGGAGTAGATAAAACTGGCTCAGGGTATAGACCAGCATCATTGCTCCGGCTGTTCCTAAAGTCAGGTATTCCACAGCCATATGGCCGGTCCCGACTTCTATCGCGTGGCTGAAGAGGGAGGGGATGCCCAGAGCGATGACGGCCAGTACCAGCATTGTCGCGTTCAGTCCGGCTTTCGTGCGGTCAAACTTCTGGACGCCATGCCGCAACCCTCCGACCAGGAGACTGAGCCCCATCACCAGCAGCAAGTTGCCCAGAATGGAGCCGGTAATGGAGGCCTTGACCAGTTCCAGAAGCCCGGCACGGATGGCGAAGAAGGTGATGATGAGTTCGGCCGCGTTCCCCAGTGTGCCGTTGATCAGACCGCTGGTTTGAGGCCCGGACCGTTCCGCCAGGTCTTCCGTCGCCCGGCCCAGCAGCGCAGCCAGAGGGACAATGCCCAGTGCGGCCGCGCTGAAGGTCAGGACTGCCGGTCCGCCCAGATACCGGGAGAGCAACGCGACCGGAACCAGAATCAGCAGGCCGTAGACGGCCTTCATCGTTCCTCCGAGTTGAATAGAGTAGATGGGGCCTGGGCGGGCACCATAACCCGCAGCGAGCGGGGAACCACCCGGATGCCGACCGGTGTGGTCCCCAATGGCTCCCCGTCGGCCTGGATGGCCATCGGTGTTTCCGTCCAGACGGTGATCTGGCGGGCTGTCCGCTGAACCACCTGAGGGTTCTGGAGATGGCGACCGACGAAGAGTTGGCCAGCCATACGCAACATATACAGAAATCCTCCCAGTCCCTTAAAAAGGAAGACGTCCAGCAGACTGTCATCCATACGGGCCTGGGGGGTTAGGTGGAAGACCGAATACATCTGGACGTTGCTGACCACCACCAGCAGTGCGCGGCTCCGCAGAGCCTGCCCGTCCAGCACCAGATGGGTGCGCACGCCGGAGAACTCCCGCGCCAGTGTCAGCCCAGCGACAACGTAGGGCAATGCGCCCAGCCGCTTGACCTGTCTCGGGCGGGGTTCCATGTCGGAAGTAATCTGGGCGTCAAAACCGATGCCCGCCCACAGGAGGAAATAGCGGTTATTCAGGCGACCGGTGTCCACCGTCCGGATGTGCCCTTCGGCCTGGGCGATTGCCGCCTCACGCAGCCGGAAAGGGTGAGTCAGAGTGTACACGGGCAGATGGAGTTGCCGCGCCCAGACATTGCCGGTGCCCACGGGCAGGACGCCCAGCGCGGTCTCCGTACCGACCAGGCCGTTAACTGCCTCGTTGACCGTCCCGTCTCCTCCGGCGACCCAGACCGCCTTCATGCCGGCCTCGGCGGCCTCCCGGGCCAGCACAGTTGCCTCCCCTGCCCGATGAGTAGTTTCTATCTCCACCGACCAGCCCCGGGCGGAGAGTTCCCGGCGCACCTGTTTCAGTTCCTTCCAGACGTCGCGAGGGCCGGCGACGGGGTTATAGATGATAAGGCTTTTCACACCGGGGATTATAGCACCGGCCTGCAGTTGTGCAACTGCGGGCCGCAGAGCAGAAAGGGAGCGTCACTGGCAGGATGTTGAGTGTTGTCTCTTTTTTCTGCTTGTGTTACAATGAGGAAACGAGATTCCGGAGCGAGCGGCGAAGCCGCCCGATGAGAAATCCCTTTGTGAACCAACCTGTCTATTCTGGAGGCCGCAATCATATGGAGCGTCCGCTGACCTTTCAGGAAGTCATCCTCCGTCTGCAACAGTTCTGGGCCGAGAGAGGATGTCTCCTCTGGCAGCCGTATAGCGAAAAAGTCGGCGCCGGCACGATGAATCCCGCCACTGTCCTGCGCGTCCTGGGGCCGGAGCCCTGGAATGTCGCCTACGTGGAACCTTCCTACCGGCCCGATGACGGCCGCTACGGAGAGAACCCCAATCGGATGCAGATGCACATCCAGTTCCAGGTCATTCTCAAGCCCGACCCGGGCAATCCCCAGGAAATTTACCTTCAGAGCCTGGAGGCCCTGGGCATCCGCCGGGAAGAGCACGATATCCGCTTTGTGGAAGATAACTGGGAAAGCCCTGCCCTGGGCGCCTGGGGCCTGGGTTGGGAGGTCTGGCTGGATGGCCTAGAAATCACCCAGTTCACCTACTTCCAGCAGTCCGGCGGCATGACTCTGGAACCGCCCGCCGTGGAGATCACCTATGGCCTGGAGCGAATCACGATGTTCCTCCAGCGGGTTCGCTCCGTCTGGGAGATTGACTGGGACGGCGTTCACACCTACGGTGACATCCTGCTGACCCCGGAGATAGAGCACTGCCGCTACGACTTTGAGTATGCAGATATAGAGGCCCTGCGCCGGATGTATGACCTCTTTGAGGCGGAGGCTCGTCGCTGTCTGGAGGCCGGGCTGGTGATCCCGGCCCACGATTATATCCTTCGCTGTTCCCATACCTTCAACCTTCTGGATTCGCGCGGCGCTATCGGCGTGACGGAGCGGGCCACCTTCTTCCGCCGGATGCGAGAACTGGCCCGCCAGGTCGCCCAGGCGTACATTGCGGAGCGGGAGCGGGCCGGGTTCCCCTGGCTGGCTCGTTCCCCCCGAAGGCCGACGCAGCCGGAGGGCGCTCCGCCGCCCCCTGCGCCTCCCGGCCCGGCGACGCTCCTGCTGGAAATCGGTACCGAAGAACTCCCGGCGGGTGACCTTTCCCTGGCTCTGGCCCAACTGCGAGAGCAGGCCCCGGCCCTGCTGGCGGAGGCCCGCCTGGATTACAAGAACCTGCGTGTCCTGGGCACACCCAGGAGACTGGCCCTGCTGGTGGAGGGTCTGGCTCCCCGCCAGCGCCCGCTGGAAGAACTGGTCAAGGGGCCGCCGGCCCGCGCGGCCCTGGACGCCGAAGGCCGGCCTACCCCAGCCGCCGAGGGCTTTGCCCGCCGTCAGGGCGTCGCCGTCTCTGACCTGCAGGTCCGGGAACTGGACGGTGGGCAGTACGTCGTCGCCGTTCGGCGGGTGGAGGGCCGTCCGGCTCCGGAGGTGTTGATGGACTTGCTGCCCCGACTGGTCTCCAGTCTGCGCTTCCCGATGAGTATGCGCTGGAACGAGACCGGTGCTGCCTTCTCCCGCCCGATTCGCTGGCTGGTGGCCCTCTTGGGCGATGCGGTCATCCCCTTTGAGTACGCTGGCCTCTCCAGCGGCCGCACTACCCGGGGCTCCCGGCCCGAAGGCTCCCCAGATCTCTCCCTGGCGCGCGCGGAGGAATACCTGGACCAGATGCGGGTGCACGGGATTCTGGCCGACCCCGACGAGCGCCGCGCGGCCGTCGCTGCACAGGTGGCTGCCCGGGCTGCCGAAGTGGGCGGACGGGTGCCGGAGGACCCGGCTCTACTGGAGGAAGTGACCCACCTGGTGGAGGAACCCACCGCCTTCCTGGGACGGTTTGAGGAGGAATACCTGCGCCTGCCCACCGAGGTCCTGGTTGCTGTGATGAAAAAGCATCAGCGCTACTTCCCGGTTCTGGATGGCAACGGGCGGCTCTTGTCGTACTTCGTCGCCGTCCGCAATGGCGGGGAGGAGCACCTAGATATAGTCCGGAGGGGCAACGAGGAGGTCCTGCGGGCCCGCTTCGCCGACGCCGATTACTTTTACCGGGAGGACACTGCCTCTCCCCTGGAGTCCTTCCTGCCCCGCCTGGGGACCCTCACCTTCCAGGAGCAACTGGGCTCTATGCTGGATAAGGCCCGCCGTCTGGAGGCGTTGGTGCCGGAAGTGGCCCGTATGCTGGGCCTGACGGAAGAGGAGATAGCGGTCGCCCGGCGCGCGGCGCATCTCTGCAAGGCCGACCTGGCGACCCAGATGGTGGTGGAGTTCACTAGCCTGCAGGGCGCGATGGGTCGGGAGTACGCCCTGAAATCCGGGGAGCCGCCGGAGGTGGCCCAGGCCATCTTTGAGCACTACCTGCCCCGCTTCGCCGGAGACGCTTTGCCCCAGAGCCTGCCTGGCCTGGCGCTGGGCCTGGCGGACCGGCTGGACAGTCTGGCGGGCCTCTTCGCCGTGGGGCTGGTGCCCACCGGCTCCGCCGACCCGTACGGCCTGCGGCGGGACGCGCTGGGGATCGTGCAGGCCCTGATCGGTGCGCGGCGGCCTTTCTCTATTCGCTCTGGCCTCTCGGCGGCGGCCCGTCTCCTGCCCGTCAGGGCGGACCCGGAGGCGCTGGAGGCTGCGCTGGACTTCATCGTTGGGCGGCTGCGGGTGTACCTGCGGGAGCAGGGATTCCGCCACGACGGGGTGGAGGCCGTCCTGGCTGTCCGGGGCGACGACCCGTACCGCGCCCTGCTGACGGTAGAGGGGTTGAGCCGCTGGACCGCACGGGAGGACTGGCCGAGCATCCTGGATAACTACGCCCGCTGTGTCCGCATCACCCGTGACTTTGCCGAACGGTTCACCCTGGACCCTAACCGCTTCGTCCACCCGATAGAGCGGGAACTGTACGATGCCTGGCGGGAGGCCCGGGCACGGGTCCAGCCCGACAGTTCGGTGGATGATTTCTTTGCCGCCTTCCTGCCGCTGGTGGATGTGATTGACCGCTTCTTCGCGCGGGAGACGGGCGTGATGGTCATGGCGGAGGACCGGGCTCTGCGGGAGAACCGTCTGGCTCTCCTGCAGCACATCGTCTCGCTTGCTGAAGGCATCGTGGACCTGAGCCAAATGGAGGGGTTCTGACGGGGCGCTGGTCGCAGGGAGCAGCGCATAGTAACGTTTCCCTAACTGTTTTGTAATTGTGAGAGAAGTGCATACTTTAAGAATTGTGTTATAATTGGGGCGACTCGGTTTTACCTCAGTAGATGGTTTGTTGCCCGGCGGGGAAGGAGAGGGGATTTTGTGACGGGCGGGTCCGTTACAGACTCTCCTTTTTGCTATAGTATCTTTGCGGGAGACGGTTTGGACATGAATGGTCCAACGATTTTGTACATTGAGGATAATCCGGAAAACCGTCTGCTGGTCCGGCGGATTCTGCAGGCGGAAGGGTACACCGTGGTGGAGGCCCCAGATGGCCCTTCCGGGCTGGAGGCGGCGGCGGTCTCTCCTCCCCCTGACCTGATTCTTTTGGACATTAACCTGCCGGAGATGGACGGATACGAATTGGTGGGGAAATTGCGCCAGATTCCCGGATTGGCGGCTACTCCCATCATCGCGCTGACGGCCTACGCGCTGAAAGGAGACCGGGAGCGCATTCTTGCTGCTGGCTGTGACGGCTATATCCAGAAGCCAATAGACGTAGATAGTCTGCCGGTCCAGGTGGCCTCATTCCTGAAGAAACGGGCCAGATGAGATTGGGAGGCACCGATGCCGCCGGTAAACCCGCAGGATGCCACCGTTCTGGTTATTGAGGACAATCTGAACAATTTCCTGCTGATAGCCCGTCTGTTGGCGTTCGTGGGGGTGGGGCGTTGCGAGTGGAAGGCGTCCGGCTGGCAGGTGCTGGAATACGCCGAGACGTTGCCCCAAATAGACCTGATTCTGATGGATATTTTCCTTCCGGAACGGGATGGCTATGAGGCACTGAGCCTGCTGCGGTCGGACTCTCGTTTCAAGAATATTCCCGTTATTGCGATTACGGCTGATGCCAGTGTGGAGAGCATGGAGCGAGCTCGCCAGGCCGGATTTGACGGTTTCATTGGCAAGCCGATAGACCCGGATCGGTTCCCGGAGCAAATCCGGCGCATCCTGCGCGGCGAGCCCGTCTGGGATCCGGGTATGTAGTTGTTTGTTTTTGCATAGTTAGAGGCTAACGATGGAGGCCTTTCAAGGGGCCGCCGGTTTGGAAGTCCCTGGTGTGGGGATGCGAGGTGGGTTGGGACGGACCATTCTGACTGCCTTCCTGATCCTGGCAATTGTGCCCCTCAGCGTTGTCAGTTGGTACGCTTCCAACCGTCATCGCCAGAATATCCAGGAAGAAGTAACGGGGAAACTGGTCACTATCGCTGCCCTGAAAGAGGCGCAGATTACCCGATGGCTGGAAGAGCAGTCCGTCGGCCTGGGTGATCCGGAACTGCATAGCGCTGTTCTCCGTGCTGCTGGAACAGACCCCGAAGAAATCCGTTCCCTTCTGAGCGCTCTGGCGTCACGGAACGGCTTTGAGGACTTGGCCCTGGTTGGCCCGCAGGGGCAGGTGGAGTGGGCCGGGGACGTCTTCTGGGAAGGTACTGCTGTCATTCTGCCCCTCAATCCAGATACCCCTGCGCTTCAGGCCTCTCTGGATCCCTCCGAACGGGGAGGCGTTATCCTCATACGGTCCTTGGGGGTGGCTCGGTGGCCTTACATTGCAGCCCGGCTGACCGGGGAGGGCCTGGTTCATATTTTGGAGGAACGCGCTGGCCTGGGCGATACCGGAGAAGCCTATGTAGTGGATCGGCGGGGGTTCGCTTGCCCGCAGAATCGGAAGGTTGCCAGTCTGGCCATTGAGGCGGCCCTCGCCGAGCAAAATGGTCAGGGCCTGTATGAGAACTATGCGGGCAAGCCGGTCATTGGCGTCTATCGGTGGCTACCCGATCTGGGTCTGGCTCTGGTCGTGGAGCAGACGCAAGAGGAAGCCTTCGCGGGCAACGAGGCGATGACCACGGCGGTCATCGCGGCGACCCTGGGTGTCGCCATCGCTACGGCGGCTATCGCTGCGGTGGTCACTCGCCAGATCACCCAGCCCGTCGTCCGGCTGACGGAGTCTGCTCTGCGAATTGCCGCCGGAGACCTCTCTCAGCGGGTGGACATTGCCTCCCGGGACGAGATTGGCATCCTGGCCCGGGTTTTCAACCAGATGGCGACGGAGTTGGAGGCGCTGTACAACGACCTGGAGGCTAAAGTTGCAGAGCGAACCCGTTTGCTCCAGCAGGCCAACTACCAGATTCAGCGCCGCGCCATTCAATTGCAGGCCAGTCTGGAGGTCGGACAGGCCGTCACCTCCATCCTGGACCCGGACGCGCTGCTGGAACACGTGGTGCGCGTGGTGCGGGATTGCTTCTATTACTCCTACGTCGCTGTCTACACCACTGAGGACTCGGGTGAGGAGTTGGTTCTTCGGGCCTCGGCGGGAGAAGCCGACCCGGTTCATAGTGCGCGCATAACAAGAGAGGCTACCGGTGCTGTCGGGCAGGCATTTCGGGAGGGTCGGGCTGTTCTGGAAAGCCGACCCGTCTCCATCCCAGTGGGGCCGCCTCTCTCCTATGCCCGAGCCGAGGCGGCGCTTCCTCTTCGCCTGGGGGGCCGGGTGCTGGGGGTGATGGACGTCCAGAGCACCCAGCCCGAGGCCTTTGACCAGGATGATGTCTCCGTGCTCCAGAATGTTGCCAACCAGGTCGCCATCGCGCTGGAGAACGCTCGGGCCTACGTGCTCCAGCGAGAAGCCGCCGAGCGGCTGCGGGAACTGGACCGCTCCAAACGGCGATTCCTGGCGAACATGTCCCACGAACTGCGCACGCCTTTAACGAACATCATTGGCTTCGCCCGCCTGATCTTGAAAGAGGTGGACGGCCCGCTGACAGAGCAGCAGCGGCACGACCTGGAAATTATCTATCACAACGGCGAGCATCTCCTGGGTCTGATCAACGACCTCCTGGACATCTCCCAGATTGAGGCCGGATTAATGGAACTGGAGTTCCGGGAGGTGGACCTGGGTGATCTGATCCGCAGTGTGATGGCGACAGCGAGCGCGCTGTTGCGGGGGAAGCCGGTGGTGATGCGGGAGATCATCTCCCCAGACTTGCCCCGGGTGCGGGCCGACCCCGCGCGCATCCGGCAGGTGTTGTTGCGAATTCTGGCGAATGCAGCCAAGTTTACTGACCAGGGCACTATCACTGTCCGGGCGCAGTTGGTGGATGGGGAGGTCCAGATCAGCGTCAGCGATACCGGGATAGGCATTGCTCCTGAGTATCTGGAGCGCATTTTTGAACGGTTTGAACAGGGTGTAACGGAGAACGGTCGGCGCCCCGATGGGGCTGGCCTGGGACTGGCGTTGAGCAAAGAATTTGTGGAGATGCATGGTGGGCGCATCTGGGTAGAGAGTGAAGTTGGGAAAGGCTCTATTTTTACCTTCACTCTGCCCTTGCGGGATGAAAGGGATGGTCATCGGAAATAGGTAGGCGACGATGGGAGTGATTGCCATTGCCAACCACAAAGGCGGCGTCGCCAAGACGACGACCTGTCTCTCCATAGGTGGTAGTCTGGCGGAGCAAGGGCTTCAGGTTCTGTTGATAGACCTGGACTCTCAGGCGCACCTGACGCTCTCTCTGGGGCTTCGCCCCGAAGAACTCCGCCACACCGTCGCCGACGTGCTGCTGGAGCAGCAATCCCTTGTTGCCGTCAGCCGGGAGACCCCGGTGGTGGGCCTGGACCTAGTTCCCGCCAACGGCGAACTGGTGGTCCTGGACAAAGCGCTCTATGGCCGCCCTGGCTATGAGTATCGCTTGCGGGAGGCCATGGGGCGGATGTCGGTCGCTTACGACTTCATTCTGATGGACTGTCCGCCTTCTTTCGGCACGCTGACCCTCAATGCGCTCACGGCTGCCAATATGCTCATCATCCCGATGCAATGCGAATACTATGCCTGGCGTTCCCTCCGCCCGATGCTGGAACTGGTGACAGTGGTCCGGGAGAGGACCAACCCGGCCCTTCGCTACTGTCTCCTGGTGACTATGTACGATGTGCGGAGCCGCATTCATCGGCTCATTCTGGAGCAAATTCACCGCCTGTTCCCCCGGGCCACTTTCCAGACAGTGGTCCAGGTGGATACCCGCTTGCGGGAAAGCCCGCTCTATGGCCTGCCGGTGACCCAGTATGCCCCGCGCACGCGGGCCGCTGAGCAGTACCGGGCTGTTGCCCAGGAGATCATCGCCGCTTTTCCCCCGGCGCCAGCGGTGATTACGGGTCCGCAAAGAGCATGGCCCGTGGAACATTCTATCGCGGTTTAACACTCCAACGTACTTTCTGATCGTGGCGCAAGATTGCTCTTGCGCGCAAGGAGAAGGATGATGGAGTCATTCAGACGATCTCTAGAAGAACTGTTTTCGGATTTTACCCCTCCGACCCCCGAAGGTGTCTCTCCGGCTCCGGTGGAGGCGAAGCCGCCGACGTCTACCCCGGCCCCTCGCCAGCGGGAGGAGGTAACGCCTCCTGAGGAGAAAAGAGTTGAGGGGATCGGACGACCGACTCCACTGATGGGGGCCCATGTCCGCAATATTCGCGCGCAACTTTTGGGAAATGCGTTGATTATTCTGATCGCTATCCTCTGGACTGCTTTTCTGATCGGCAGCGCGATGACCCGGATGAACCGGGCGCTGGTCCAGAGCGAAGAAGAGACCCAACGGGTCAACGCTGCCCTGATTGCCAGCCGGACGGCGGCGGACCTCTTCGTCGCCATTGGTCAGGCGACTCTGTCGCTGGATTCGGAGAGATTTATCAACGACGTGACCGCTGCGCGAGACCGACTGAAAGAGGCCCAGAATCGCCTTTTGGAGAGCGCAGAGGGGCTGCCCGTGCAGGATCCCCTCTGGGCCGAACTGGCTCGCCTGCGGGCAGCCGTTAGCCAGGTGGATTCCTGGACCATCTTTCTGATAGCCCAGGCCCAAGAGGCTCGCTGGGAAAGCATTCGGGCTTCCCAGTTGTACCTGATTCCCTATCACTTGAGAGAGATTACGGAAGCGACAGCCCGGGTGGAGCGACTGACGGAGGAACGGCAGGCGATGGCCCGTGCCGAAACGGAGGCCGCACGCCAGATGATGCAGGAGGTCGCTATCTCCTGGGGCACGGTGCTGCTGCTGGTGATTCTGGTGGTCAACTTTGCGCTTCTGCGGAGTATCGCCGATCCTCTGGAACGACTGGCAGACGCATCCGCCCGCCTGGCCGCCGGTCGCCTGGAGACGCGCGTTGCGATAGACCGGGCCGATGAGTTTGGCCGTCTGGCTCAGGCTTTCAATGAGATGGCTGACCATTTGCAGACCCTCTACAACGAACTGGAAAACCGGGTGCAGGAGCGGACTCGCGCTCTCCAGGAAGCCAACTACGCCCTCCAGCGGCGGGCCATCCAACTGGAGACCAGCGCTGAGGTCAGCCGGGTCATCATCTCTATCTTTAATATAGACGAATTACTGCGGCAGGCCGTCGACCTGATCCATGACCGCTTCGGTTTCTACCATGTGGGTATTTTCCTGATAGATGAGACAGGAGAATGGGCGGTGTTGCGCGAAGCCACTGGTGAGGCTGGTGCCCAGATGAAGGCCCAGGGCCACCGTCTGCGGGTGGAAGAGACTAGCATGGTTGGCTGGACTGCCTTTCATCGCAAGCCCCGCATCGCGCTGGACGTGGGGAAAGATGCCGTCCGCTTCGCAAACCCCCTTCTTCCTTACACTCGTTCCGAGATGACCCTCCCGCTGATGGTTGGCGGCCGTCTCTTGGGTGTGCTCAATGTTCAATCTACCGAGGAGGCGGCTTTTGATGAGGACGACATCCGCGCCCTTCAGAGTATGGCCGACCAGTTGGCTATTGCGATAGAGAATGCCCGACGGCTCTCGGAAACCGCCGCACTGCTGGAGGTAACCAGTCCCATCTACCGCTTCAGCCGTCGCCTGAGCGTCGCGGCCACCGTGGAGGACGTCGCGGATGTCATCATCAAAACCGTCTCCGAGACCGAGGCGGACGGATGTATGGTGGTGGAGATTGAATCCTCTGATGGGGTGCCGGAAATGCTGTCCTGTCTGGGGACCTGGCGGCGAGACCGGGAACCTACTTTTCGGCCCGGCATGCGGATGGCGGTGACAGAATCTCCTTTGCCGATGTCGGCGCTGAGCCGGATGTGGGTCAGTGAGGACGCTCAGCGGGATTCCCAGATGCCGGATCAGGCTCGGGATCTCCTCCGCGCTACAGGGGTCGGTGCTTTGGTGAATGTACCTCTGCAGGTGGGAGACCGGATTATCGGTCAGGTCTTGATTCTGCGATCCCGGCCAGGTCCCTTCTCTCCAGCGTCGCTGCGGCTCTATGAGGTCGTTGGCGATCAGGCCGCTATGGCGCTGGAGCGGGCCCGTCTGCTGGAGAACACGCGGCAACGGATGGAGCAAGAGAAGGTGCTGCGGAGCATCGCCGACCAGATTACGGCCACTTTTGACCTGCGGATGGCCTTGCAGACGACACTGCAGGAACTGGGGCGGGTGCTAGTCGCTCGCGGCGGCTACGCGGAACTGGGAACAAGGTAGCACGGGCTTCCACCTGTGCAAGGAGGCAGATCGGATGCCGGATACTCAAAGAGAGAGGGCGAGAACCGAATTTCAGGCCTGGCAGGCCCGCGCGCTCAATACCCTGCTGGTGATCCTGACGATTGCAGCAACCCCGGTGGTCATCTCTACAACAATAGAGGCAATTCGCTTTCCTGAGCGGGGTGCGGCGGCGCCGCTGTTTGTGGTCCTTTACGTCTTTTTAATTCTTTTGATCCTTCTTCGTCGGATTCCCTATCGGATACGGCTCTACGGTTTTATGACCGTAGGCTACTCGGCGGCGATAATCGCCTTTCTGCGCGGCGGACTGGTCGGGGATGGACGTCTCTTTCTGCTGATCCTTCCCCTGCTGGCACTGACCCTCTCCGACCTGCGAGTCGGCCTGGTGTCCGGTGTTTTCAGTTTGCTGATCCATCTGACTTTCGTCTTATTTGCTCAACAGGGATGGCTCTCCCAATGGGTGGTGGTGGCAGAGAACCCGATGGGAGTGGCCGACTGGCTCACAGCCACGAGTGTTTTCTTGATGCTGCTGACTGGTTTGATGGCCATTGTGGGACTCTCCAACCGCTCTCTCCTTCAGGCCCTTCAGGCCACCCGACAATCGGCGCAGGAGCGGACGGTTGCCTATCATCTACTGGAAGAGCAGACCCGGGAACTGGAGCGGCGGACTCGCTGGCTGGAGGCCGCTACGTACGTTGCCCGGGAGGCTGTTATGCTGGAAGAGCCGGATATTCTGCTTTCCCGCGTGGCCGAGGAACTGGCCCGACGGATGGACCTGGAGGAGGTGATATTCTATACTGTGAGTCCGGAGGGTGAACTGGTTGCCCGGGCGATGGCTGAGAATCGGCGAATTGTGCCTGAACATATCGCACCCTCTGGCATATCGTCGCTGGTCCGGGAGGCCTTCCAGAGCGGCTCTACCCGGCTCGGGTGGTGGGGCGGACTGTACGAGGTGGCTTTCCCGCTGCGGCTTCAGGAGCGGACGCTGGGGGTGATGGTGGTTCGTTTCCCCACTGAAATCCGGATGGATGGGACGGAGGTCGCAGTCCTGGAGTTAATCGCAGGTCAACTGACAGTGGCCCTGGAGAATGCCCGTCTCTTTTCCGAGACCCGGGCCAGCCTGCGGGAACTGGAATCCCTCTATCGTCGATATACGACCCAGGCATGGGAGCAATTCGTTCGGGAGGTGCCGGAGACCGTCCGCCTGTGGACGGGACCGGAAGAGGTCCCGGAGGGGGTCTGGCAGGGCCTCTTTGAGCAGGCCCGCGCTTCCGGATCGGTCGCGGTGGGCCAGGAAAATTCTCGGTACTTGCTGGCCGTGCCGGTGAAACTGCGGGGTATGGCGATTGGTGTGCTGGGGTTTCATCGGGAGCAGGAGGCGGGCCGATGGCGCCCGGAAGAGATTGCAGCGGCGGAGATGGTGGCGGAACGGCTGGCGCTGGCGGTAGAGAATGCTCGTTTGCTGGAGGAGGCTCAGCGCAGGGCCGCCCGGGAGCGGCTGATAGCCGAAATCTCCACCCGGCTGCGGGCTTCCCTGGACCCCGATACTGTCCTCAAAACCACCGTCCATGAACTGGGGCGGGCGTTGCGGGCCCGCTGGGCGGTGATAGAGGTCACCGGACCGACACAGGAAGGAGTGGGCTCTCAGGAGGTGGTCGGATGAACGTCCAGATGAGTGCATTCTGGATTGACCTGATTGTCTACGGGGCGGTGGCGATCATTTCCATCGGGCTAACCCCGATTGTGCTGGGTGCCGGTGTCCGTCGGCGGGTGAACCTGCTTTTCATCCTGCTGATGCTGACTTTCGCTCTGTGGGCGGGCACAGGGGTCTTGTTGCGCATTTCCCTCTGGCGAGTCTGGCAGGCAGGCCCCGTCCAGCAGTTCTGGATGGAAATCTCTTCACTGGCATTCCTCCTGATTGCTCCGTTGATGCTGGCCTTCAGCGCGGCTTATGCGCAGACGAAGGCCCGCTGGCCCTACTGGGGCAGCCTCCTGGGATTGGTTGGAATTGGCCTTATAGCCGTCCCTCTTTTCCGCCACCAGATCGTCTATAACGTACATATTACTCCTTCTGGAACGGTATCCTGGGACCGCACGCCGCTCAGTTTTGTGCTCTCTCTGCCCCAGGTGCTCGGTCCTATCCTGAGTCTCGTTCTACTGTGGCAGGAGCGGCGGCGAATCCGGGAATATTACCTAATGGCGGCGTTCATTCTGATGCTGCTCTCCGCTCTGGTCTTTTCCATCATCCAGGTGAACTTTCCGTCTCTTAGCCTGACGACACTGCTTGTGATGATTATTCTGGCCTACGCGGTGCTAAACCAACAACTCTTTAACCCCTTGAGGGAGTTGACCCAGGAGTTGGAGAAACGGGTGGAGGAGCGAACCCGTGAACTGGCGGAGACTTCGCTCCGCCTGCAGGAGGTCAACCGCGACCTGGCCCGCCGGACGGCCCAACTGGAGGCGGCCTCCACCATTGCCCGCCGCGCCGCCGAAATCCGCGACGTGGACACTTTGCTGAATGAGACTGTTCGGCTGATCTCGGAGCGCTTTGGCTTCTATCATGCTGGTATTTTCCTGATAGACGAGGCCGGAGAGTATGCTGTCCTGCGAGCGGCCTCTTCAGAGGGCGGCCAGCGGATGCTGGCCTATGGCCACCGGCTGGCTGTCGGGGAGATGGGGATTGTCGGATATGTGGCGGGTACGGGGAAGCCCCGTATTGCGCTGGATGTGGGCGAGGATGCCGTCTTCTTCAGCAACCCCGACCTCCCCCACACCCGCTCCGAGATGGCCCTGCCGCTGAAGGTGGGTGGGCAGGTCATCGGCGTTCTGGACGTCCAGTCCGTGGAGGCCGCCGCGTTTACCGATGAGGATGTGGTGGTTCTGCAGACAATGGCCGACCAGATTGCACTGGCCATTGAGAATGCCCGTATGCTGGCGGAGGTCCAGGACCGTCTGCGGGAGGTGGAGGCTCTGAGCCGGGAGTACGCCCGCCAGGAGTGGGGGCAGATGGTCTCCGAACGGCCCACCTGGGGCTATATTTATGACGGCGTAGAGGTGAGACCCAGGGAACGGGCTTCTCCTCCCGAAGGGAGTTCGCCTGCTCTCACGATCCCCCTCCAACTGGCAACGGGGGAGACCATCGGGCAAGTGGCGCTGGCCCTTCCCGATCGGCCTCCCACCGGTGAGGATGTCGCCCTGGCCCAGTCGGTGGCGGAGCAGGCCGCGCTGGCGCTGGAGAGCGCCCGCCTCTTCCAGGAGACCCGGCGGACGCTGGCGGAGATGGAATCCCTCTACCGGGCCAGTCAGGCCATTAGCACGGCCAGTACCCCTGACGAGGTGCTGCGCGCCTTTGTGGATCATGTCGTGGCGCCGGGGATTGGCCGCTGCGTGCTGGCGATTTTAGATCCTCAGAGCCCGCCGGACAATCTAATGCTGGACGTGGTGGCGGCCTGGGATCGCGGGCAGGAACGGTCTCCCTCGCTGGGCCGCCGCTGGAGTGCGGTCCAGATTCCCTTCATCGCCCGGCGGATCACTGAACCGGTCGTCATTCCGGACGCGGCCACATACCCCGGTGTGGACGAAGTATCCCGGCATGTGTTTATGAACATCCTGGGCGTTCGGGCCATCCTGGGTATCCCGCTGATGACCGGCGAGCGGCTACTGGGATGGTTGATGGTGGAATCCCTCTCTGGGCCTTATCCCTTCACGGACCGGGAAGTCCGCCTGTACCGGACGCTGGCTGACCAGGCAGCGCTGGCTCTGGAGCGGATGCGCCTCTTTGAGGAGACCCGGCGTCGGGCCGAATGGGAGCGCATCCGTGCCGAAATCTCTGCCCGCGTTCGTGCCTCTACCGATGTAGAAACCATCATGCGCACTGCGGTCCGGGAACTGGGGCAGGCCTTTCGGGCAGCGGAGGGGATCATTCAATTGCACAGAGGGGACGGGCAGGTGTGAGGTGAGGTCAGGTGACCGTCCCCCGGAATGTGACGGTCGCCCCAATGGAGGTATCTTCATATGGAACGATTTTCCTTCCGGCAGTTTCTGAACACCCTGGGTGGACGGCTAGCTGGCCTAGCCCTGTTCCTGGCGATCATCGCCATTATTGGCGGGGTTGTTACAGGTATACAACTGCTCCGCATCCGCGAGGCCGTGATCGTAATGGGAGAGACGACCACATATCTGGAGACGGCCCTCTCGGTGGCTAACCAGGTAACGGGCCTGGTTCTGACCGTCCATGAAGATGTGATGAGGGGAATGGCCTACGAACAGATGCATCGTGACGTATCTCCCTTTCTGGTCACGCTGGAGATGTACCAGCGGGTCTTGCTGGAGCAGGCCCGGTCTCTTCCTCCGGGTAGCGAACTTCGGGAGAGTATGAACTATGTAGCCAGCAATATAGCCAATGTGATGCATTCCACTCGCCAGATTCTCTATTATGTAAGTGCAGGTAATCAGGATTGGATCCCCTATCTGCTGGCTGAATTGGCAGTCAACCATCAGTTGCTGGATCAGGAAGCGGAAAGGATGGTTATACGAGCCCGGGAGCAGCATGAGCGGGCCCGGGCAGAGGCCCAAACGGCGGCCTGGCGAGTGCTCGTCATTGTCCCGCTGGTGACAGTGGCGGTGATTCTGGTCGCGGCAGGTGCGGCTGTTCTGGTTCTAAGGGGGGTGATCACCGGAGTCCGCATCCTCTCCGATTCCGCCGGGCGGCTGGCGGCAGGCCGTTTGGAAGAACGGGTCCCTGTCCAGGGCCTGGAGGAGTTCCGCTTCCTGGCTCGAACTTTCAACGACATGGCTTCCGAACTCCAGAGACTCTACACTGGCCTGGAGCGGCTGGTGGCCCAGCGCACTGCCGACCTATCCCGCCGGACATCCCAACTGGAGGCGGCGGCCACTGTCGCCCGCCGCGCCGCAGAAATCCGCGACATGGATACCTTGCTGAACCAGACCGTCCGCCTCATCTCTGACCGCTTTGGCTTCTACCATGCGGGCATTTTCCTGGTGGATGAGGCCGGAGAGTATGCAATTCTGCAGGCCGCCTCCTCCGAGGGTGGACAGCGGATGCTGGCCCGAGGCCATCGGTTGAAAGTGGGCCGGGTGGGAATTGTGGGCTATGTTGCAGGGACGGGTGAGCCCCGTATTGCGCTGGATGTGGGCGCCGATGCCGTTTTCTTTGACAACCCCGACCTGCCGCTCACTCGTTCGGAGATGGCAGTACCGCTGAAAGTGGGAGAGCGAGTGATCGGCGTGCTGGATGTGCAATCGGTGGAGCCGGAAGCCTTCACCCAGGAAGACGTGGCGGTTCTGCAGACGATGGCCGACCAGATCGCGCTGGCCATTGAGAATGCGCACCTCCTGGAAGAGAGCCGCCGGGCGCTGGAGGAACTCGGGCGACTGTATGGAGAGCGGGCGCGGGAGGCATGGAGGATGGTGGCATCTTCTCGCCTGGCTGTTTACCGTTACACTGGAGTGGATGTGGAACCGCTCCCAGCGCCGGTCGTGCTGGCTGGCGAGGAGGACGGTCGTCGGCTGGCGGTGCCCATCCGCCTCTGGGGACAGACCATTGGGTCCATTCTGCTGCAGCGCACAGAGGAGCAGCCCCCATGGTCGCCGGAAGAACAGCGGTTGGCGGAGGAAATCGGTGAGCAGATTGCCTTGGCGCTGGAGAATGCCCGCCTGATCACGGAGACCGAGAGTCGGGCCGCCCGAGAGCAGATGCTCAGCGAGATAACCTCTCGTCTGACCCGCTCCCTGGATACGGACGCCCTTCTGGATGCAGCAGTCCGGGAACTGGCCCGGCTGCCGGAGGTGGCAGAGGTCGCCGTGTATGTGGGTGGACAGGAAGAATTGGCTCCGGCAACAGGGCGGCGCAGGCGGTGATATGCGCGGCTGCCGTTGTTACCGGGAGAAGATAAGCAGGTGGATGAAATGAGCAAACAAGGAATCCGTCTGGACTGGTTACTGATAAGCCGATTCCTCTCCCGCTGGAGAGCGCAATACATCTGGCGCATGATGGCGCTGGCTGAAATTGCCTCCCTGCCAGCCGCCGCCATTGGTGTCTACTATGTCCTGGCAACGGTGATGCTGACCCAGGAGCAAACCCTTTCCCTGGTTGTCCTGGTGATGATCCTTATAACCATTGCGAATGCCTCCGGGATTCTATATACCCTGCGAGCCACTGCCCGTATGCGAGAAGCCCTGCGGTATCCAGGCCACCTGCCTGCCGGGGAAGAGGAAGCAGTCTGGCGGGAGGCGACATCCTTCCCCTGGCGCTTTGCCCGCTTTGCTTTCGTCAACACGAGCCTGATCGTAGTCATACCCGGCATCGCTCTGTCTTATATGCTGGTGGGTATCCGACCGTCCTCTCTTCCCTACTTCTTCATCGCCGGTTTCGTTGCCACCACCTGGATCACTCTTTATTACTATTTCATAATCGAGTGGCTTCTCTGGCCGGTGCGCCAGGAGATATTCTCATACTCCTCCTCCCTCCGTCCGCAGTACCTGGTAGGTCCGAGGATTCAGACCCGGATACTGGTTGTGTACACGGCTCTGATCCTATCTGCGCTTCTGATGGTTGGGACGATCGCTTATCGCAAGAGCGAACAGGCGGTGGCTCCCGGAGCCAACCCCGTGTTAGTCCTGCAAACCATGCAGGGCCACATCCTGTTAGTTAGCCTCCTGAGCCTGTTCCTGGGTATTGGTTTTTCTCTCCTCTTGGCCCGTCTCATCGCCCGACCTATTCAGCGCCTTACGCTCGCAATGGCCGAAGTGGAAAAAGGCGACCTGAGCCGCCGGGGAGAACTGATCTCCACCGACGAAACGGGCCGCTTGACCCTCGCTTTCAACCAGATGGTCAGCCAACTGCAAATGCTTCAAACCGGCCTGGAGGAGCAGGTAATGCAACGCACTGCCGACCTGGCCCGCCGGACGGCTCAACTGGAAGCGGCGGCCATCGTCGCCCACCGCGCCGCAGAAATCCGCGACATGGATACCCTGCTGAACCAGACCGTTCGCCTCATCTCCGACCGCTTTGGTTTCTACCATACGGGCATCTTCCTGGTGGATGAGGCCGGAGAGTATGCGGTCCTGCAGGCCGCCTCCTCCGAGGGTGGGCAGCGGATGCTGGCCCGGGGCCATCGGTTGAAAGTGGGCCAGGTGGGAATTGTGGGCTATGTTGCAGGGACGGGTGAGCCCCGCATTGCGCTGGATGTGGGCGCCGATGCCGTTTTTTTTGACAACCCCGACCTGCCGCTGACTCACTCCGAGATGGCCCTGCCGCTGAAAGTGGGGGATCGGATCATCGGTGTACTGGATGTGCAGTCCGAAGAACCGGCGGCCTTCAGCGAAGAGGACGTGGCGGTTCTGCAGACGATGGCCGACCAGATCGCGCTGGCGATAGAAAACGGCCGCACTATGGAGCAGATGCAACGAACGATGCAAGAACTGGAGCGGGTCTATGGGGAATATACCCGGGAGGCCTGGCGGGCCATGCGGCGGGTCCGCCGATGGACGGGCCGCCGCTACCGCCGCCTGATCCCTGAGCCGGTAGAGGAATTACCGGAAGAGGCCCACAGGGCCCTTTCGGAGGGCCGTTCGGTCCTCCAGCCCATTCGCGAAGAGGGTGACGGTCGGGTGGTCGGTACCCTTCTGGCCGTCCCGATGAAACTGCGCGGTCAGGTGGTCGGCGTGTTGAACCTCCGCTTTGCGACTCCGCAGGTATCGCCGGAGGTGGTCCAGATGGTGGGGGCCATCGCCGACCGGCTGGCCCTGGCCCTGGAGAACGCCCGCCTCCTGGAAGAGACCCGCCGCCACGCCGAGCGGGACCGCCGGATTGCCGAAATCACGGCCCGGGTGCGCGCCTCTATGGACCCGGAGACCGTCCTGCGCACGGCGGCGCGAGAACTGGGCGCCGTTCTGGGAGTGGACCGGGTGATTGTGCGGATTGGCTCCCAGCACCGCGAGGGACGGGGAACCGCCGACCCGGCCAGAACACCCATAACCGGCCCGGAGGAGTGAGAGATGAAGCCATCCGTTCCGCGTGTTCGTTCAATAGTTCAGCAATTTAGAGCGCTTTACGGGCTGGCGATTGTGCCCTATCTGCTGGCCATCTTGATTCTGATCGGGGCGTTAGTCTTGGGTGCCCAGAATTCGCTGTGGATCTTAAATACACTGGCCCAGGGAATCACTACCCAGGCGGAGAAGCACCTCCAGCAATTGGGCGAGCAGTATATCCAGACCGTCGCCCGGGACGTGGCCACCCAGGTGGAGATATACCTGGCGGCCCATCCCGAAGCCACTATGCGCGATCTCCAGTCCGACCCGGCATTTGTCAAAATCGCTATGCAGCCAGTCGGAGAGACGGGATACGCATGTCTCTATGAGGCCGGTACCGGCATTATGCGCATTCACCCTAACCCGGCGCTGATTGACCAGAAGATGGAGTTTCTGAAGGACCAGCTTCCTTCCTGGTGGGCCATTTTTGAGCCCAGCCTGGCGGGAGTGGAGGTCTCCGGTTACTACGACTGGCTGGAACCCGATGGCTCTATTCGTCAGAAGTACATGACGATGACCCCGGTCCGGGTTCCTTTCCACGGCCAGACGCTGATGATTGCCGCGACTACATACATTGACGAGTTCTCTCGCCCCGTAGTGCAGATGCAGGAGTACGCGGAGAGCCTGCGTCGGGACTATAGAAACCGGCTGGTCAACCAGGTCATTACTCTGGCAGGAATCACTGCTCTGGCCTTTTCGTTGGCTCTTGCGGGTTTCTTTTGGATGAGCCGGGAAGTGAACCGGCGGATTCGCCCCTTGCAGGACCTTGTGGATTGGGCGGCGGAGATAGAGAAAGGCAAAATTTTGGATAGGAGGGAGTTGCAATCGTCGCTGGTCAGGCCAGACGAAATCGGCGTCCTGGCGCGGGCCTTTTTGGAAGCCTCTCAGCGAATCCGGGAGGCGATGGACACGCTGGAGAATCGGGTCGCTCAACGCACTGCCGACCTGGCCCGCCGGACGGATCAACTGGAAGCGGCGGCCATCGTCGCCCGCCGCGCCGCAGAAATCCGCGATCTGGATACCCTGCTGAACGAGACCGTCCGTCTCATCTCCGACCGCTTCGGCTTCTACCACGCGGGCATCTTCCTGGTGGATGAGGCCGGAGAGTATGCGGTCCTGCAGGCCGCCTCCTCCGAGGGTGGGCAGCGGATGCTGGCCCGGGGCCATCGGTTGAAAGTGGGCCAGGTGGGAATTGTGGGCTATGTTGCAGGGACGGGTGAGCCCCGCATTGCGCTGGATGTGGGCGCCGATGCCGTTTTTTTTGACAACCCCGACCTGCCGCTGACTCACTCCGAGATGGCCCTGCCGCTGAAAGTGGGGGATCGGATCATCGGTGTACTGGATGTGCAGTCCGAAGAACCGGCGGCCTTCAGCGAAGAGGACGTGGCGGTTCTGCAGACGATGGCCGACCAGATCGCGCTGGCCATTGAGAACGCGCACCTCCTGGAAGAGAGCCGCCGGGCGCTGGAGGAACTCCGCACTCTCTACGGGGAGCGGGTCCGCGAGGCGTGGGGACGATTGGAGGGTTTCCCGCCTGCTTTGGTCTATGACGGTGTGGCGATGACCCCGACGGAGACTCCGCCGCCCGTTCCGGCGGTGGAAGAGGCGCTGTGGCAGGGGGAGGTCGTCGCCCTCAGCGAGCCGGATAATGGTCGGTCTGTCATCGCCGCGCCTCTCCGTTTGCACGACCAGGTCATCGGCGCCATCACGTTGGAGGAGACCGATGAAGCCCGCCCCTGGACGGAGGACGAGATTGCTTTGGTCCAGGCCGTCAGCGAGCAGGTAGCCCTGGCGCTGGAGAGCGCCCGCCTCTACCAGATGGAGCAGCGGCGCCGCTTCGTCGCCGACACGCTGCAGGAGATTGCCCGCGTCGTCGGCTCCACCCTGGACTTGAAGGAGGTCACGGACCGGCTGTTGGACCAACTGGAGCAACTCATTTCCTTTGACCTGGCTGCCATCCACCTGTTGCAAGGGGAGATGCGGGAAATTGTCGGCGGGCGCGGGGTGGACATGGAGAATATGCGGCGGTGGCTGGAGAAGCAACCGCCAGCCTCCCAGGACCCGCTGCTGGCGGAGGTCATCCAGACCCGCGCGCCCGTGGTCATCGCCGATACCCGGGTGGACCCGCGCTGGAAGAGGCGCAGCGCTCGCTCCGCCATGGCCGTCCCGATGATCTTGGAAGAGGAAATCATCGGTTTCCTGCTGATAGACCATCACCAACCATATATGTACAATGAGGAAACAGCGGCCCTGGCGAACGCCGTGGCCACCCAGGCCGCGGTCGCTGTCCAGAACGCCCGCCTTTTTGAGGAAGCCCGCCGGACTGCTAAACAGATGCAGGCTCTTTATGAGACAGGTCGGGCACTCTCGGCTACCCTGGAGGAAGAGCAGGTCATACGGGCGATCCTGGAGACGGTTTACCGGCTCATGGACTGTGAGTTTGCCATCGTCTCCCTGGTGGATGAGAGTGCAGGGACGATCGGCTTCAGACATGGCATCTGGGGGGGCAATTTTGACCTGTATCCAGAGTGGGTAGATCAGGCCCAGTATCCCCTGGACTATCCGGACATTGTCGCCGACGTGTATCGGACGGGCCGTACCGAGATTCTTACCGGCTGGGACGACCGCTTCAATCGGGAAATCTGGGAGAAGTACGGCCACGAGCGCTACCTGCGGGTCTTTATGCCTATCCGTTTCCAGGATCGGAATATCGGTGTATTGGAGGTCAGTTGGGATCGGGGCCGCAAGGATCGGGTGACTGAGGAAGAACTGCGGTTGCTCTCCACGCTGGTGGACCAGACGGCGATTGCAATTCAGAATGCCCGTCTCTACTCCGAAGCCCGCGAGCGGGCGATGGAGCAGGAGGGGCTGGCCCGCATTGCTGCCCTGGCCGTCTCCACCCTGGACCTGGAGCCATTGCTGGAGGGCCTGCTGCGGGAGGCGATGCCCCTGGTGGAGTCCGAAGGCGCTGCGCTGGTTCTCTACGACGAGGAAGCCCGGCGGCTGCGAGTCCAGCTGACCTTGCTGCAGGGCGAATTCCTTCCCGAAACCCGGGATTGGGAAATCCCGATGGACGCGCCGGGGATGGAGCAAAGTATATTTGCCCGTGGTGGGGTCTATTATTCTAACCTGGGCCTATCCGATCCCAATCTAATCCCCGCGTACCTCCCGTATATGGAGCGGCTGGGCGTCCGCAACTTCTGCGGTGTGGCCCTGCGGGTGCGAGATCAGAGCATCGGTGAACTCTATTTTGTTAATCGCGCCCGCGGCTTCGGGCGTGATGAGGTCCGCCTGGCCCAAGCCATCGCGGGCTATATCGCCAATGCGCTGGCCAACGCCAGCCTCTTTAGGGAAGCCCGCCTGCGGGCGGAGGAACTGGCTGTCCTGAACGAACTGGGCCAGGCCCTCACTGCTCAACTGGATGTGCAGCAGGTCCTGGAGGAAGCCTACCGGGGCGCCAGCCGTCTACTGGATACCACCAACTTCTATATCGCTTTTTATGACCTCCAGCAGGAGATGGTGAGTTTCCCGCTGGACATAGAAGAAAACGAACGGCGTCCCTATCGCGAGCGTCCCTTCGCCAACGGTCTGACGGAGTACATCATCCGGAGCCGGAAGCCGGTCCTGATAGAAGAAGACCTCCCGGCCCGCCTGCAGGAGATGGGGGTTGATCAGATCGGCCGGACGGCCCAATCCTGGCTGGGCGTGCCGCTGATGGTGGGCGATCAGGTTCTTGGCGTGATGACCGTGCAGAGTTACACCACTCCACGCGCCTACGACCGTCATGACCAGGATCTCTTCACCGCTATTGCCAGCCAGGTGGCGATTGCTCTTCAGAACGCACGCCTCTTTGAACAGACCCGGCAGACTCTGGCCGAAACGGCGGCTCTCTATCAGGCGGCCCGGGCTATCAGCGAGGCAACCTCTGTAGAGGGCATCGTGCGTGGCGCGGCTGAGGTGGCCAGGCTTCTGGGCTTTACTGCCTGCTCCCTCGCCGTTGCCACCCTGACCGACCCGGACGGCGTCCCCACCCACGGCGACATCTACCCGTTGGTCGCTGCTGGAGAGGACTGGATGGCTCTCCCGCCCATGCAGGCCTTCCCCATCGCCGACCGGAGGGCTGCCCGCCGGGTGCTGGACGAGCCCGACCTCGTTCTGATCTACGCTGATGTGGAGGACCCCGACGCGGATATTCCCGACGAGGTGCGGGAGACGGCCCGTAATATGGGGATGCGCGGGATAGTCACTGCTGGGCTGAGCATCTTCGGGCGGGCTCTGGGCTTTCTGAGTTTCATCAGCCCGAATCCGGTCACTCGCATTTCCCAGGAACACATCCGCCGCATCCGCACGGTTGCCGATCAGATGGCCGTAGCACTGGAGAACCGCCGCCTGCTGGAGGAGACCGCTCGCCGGGCGGCCCGACTGGCCACTGCCGCGGAGGTCTCTGGCGCCGCATCTTCCATTCTGAGCCTGGATGAACTCCTCCCGCAAGCCGTGGAACTCATCCGTCAGCGGTTTGACCTCTACTATGTGGGCATCTTCCTGCTGGACGAGACGGGCCGCTGGGCAGTGCTGCGGGCTGGGACTGGCGAGGCCGGGCGCCAGATGCTGGAGATGGGCCACAAACTGGAGGTGGGCGGCAGATCTATGATCGGCTGGTGCACGGCCAACGTGAAGGCCCGCATCGCGCTGGATGTGGGCGCGGAGCCCATCCGGTTTGATAACCCACTCCTATCCCATACCCGCTCTGAGATGGCCTTCCCGCTGGTCTCCCGGGGACGGGTTATCGGTGCGATGACCATTCAGTCCGACCGTCCCGCTGCCTTCGTGGAGGAGGACATCACCGCTCTGCAAACTATGGCGGACCAGTTGGCGACGGCGATTGAGAACGCCCGCCTCTTTGCCGAAACCAGCCAGACCCTGATGGAAACGCGCGAACTCTTTGAGACGGGTCAGGCTATCGGAGCCGCGACGACTCCTGCTGAAGTGGCTCAGGCGCTTATCAGGTATGTCGCTCGCGCCGGCCTGGACCTGGCCCGAGTTCTGACGGTGGATCCGCCGGATGCGCCAACCCATGTGGTCATGGGAGAGTACTGGACGGTAGATGGGCGCCCCGTCCATCCGTACGGTACCCGTCTCCCCCTGGCGGATTTCGGCCTGCGCCAGTTCATCCAGCCTTCCGAAGCCATCACGGTAGAGGACATCTACACGGACGACCGTGTGGACGATCGGGCCCGGACGATTTTGGAGGTCTTGCGGCTGCGCTCCTTTGCCCTGGTGCCCATCTCTATCGGTCAGCGAATCCTGGGCATGCTCCTGATGGGGCGGAGTACCCCATACGTCTATCCGGAGAGATTGATCCGCAACCTGTGGACGCTCTGCGGTCAGGCCGCCATCGCGATGGAGAACCTCCGCTTGCTGGAGGAGACCCGCCGCCGGGCCCAGGAACTGGAGGCCATCAACGAAATCGGCCGTACCATCAGTTCGGTCCTGGACCCCCAGGCCGTGATGCGGCAGATTGTGGATATCACCAAATCCCGTTTTGGCTACTACTTTGTCGGCGTCCTGCTGATGGAAGACCGCCACCTGGTCTTTGAGGATGGGAGTACCATCGGGAGCACCGAGCGGCGGCTCCAGCCCCGCAGCGTTACGCTGGATATAGACCGGCCCGGCATCGTCACCGACGCCGCGCGCCTGGGGCAACCGATGCTGGTCAACGATGTCCTGAGCGACCCTCGCTTCATCACGGTACCGGAACTTTCGGCCACCCGCGCGGAACTGGTTGTCCCGATAGAGGTCAAGGGGCGAATCATCGGCGTGCTGGACGTCCAGAGCGACCGCCCCTATGCCTTTGCTCAGGCCGACGTGCTCCTGATGACCTCTCTGGCGAGCCAGGCTGGCGTTGCTCTGGAGAATGCCCGGCTCTTCGCTGAGATGGAGGCGGAGGCTCGCCGCCGGGCCCTCATCAGCGAGGTGCTCCAGGTGGCGGCGACCACTATGACTCCCCACGAACTGCTCCGCCGGTCGGCCGAGGCCATCTCCCGCCAACTGGAAATGCCCACTTTCGTGATGGAATGGATGCCGGAGATAGAATCTCTGCGACTGATCGCCGCCCGAAATGCCGATGGCTCCGAAATCCCCCTTCCTCGGCCGGATGCCCGGATGAACCGGCAGCAAGCCGCGCTGATGGGAGATGCCCTGTTTCGCCCCGGCGTGACCGTCCTGCGGGATATTCCCCATCTGGCATCTGGCCGGATGGTCGGTATTGCCCGTCAATGGGGGCTGATAGACGCTGCTCTGGCCCCGATGGTCATTCGCGGCCAGCCGCTGGGCCTGCTGGCCCTGGGCCGGCCAGCCGGCCATCCGCCTATTGATGATAACGAGACGGAGTTCCTGAACATCGTCGCCGCCAACCTGAGCGTGGCCTGGGAGAATGCCCGCCTCTACCAGGAGGCCGTGGAGACGGCGGAGCGGCTCAGGGAGGTGGACCGGCTCAAGTCCCAGTTCCTGGCCAACATGTCCCACGAACTGCGGACGCCGCTCAACTCCATCATCGGCTTTTCCCGCGTCATCCTGAAGGGAATTGACGGGCCCATCACCGAACAGCAGCGGCAGGATCTGGAGGCCATCTTCAACAGCGGCCAGCATCTGTTAGGCCTCATCAACGACATCCTGGACATCTCCAAGATTGAGGCTGGCAAGATGGAACTCACCTTTGAGCCAACCGACCTGCAGGAGATTATCCGGGGCGTGATGTCCACGGCTATCGCTCTGGTCAAAGATAAGCCCATAGAACTTCAGCAATCGGTCCCGGCTGACCTGCCCATCATCACCGCCGATAACCGCCGGGTGCGACAGGTCCTCTTGAACCTGGTCTCCAACGCGGCCAAGTTTACCGATCAGGGCTTCATCCGGGTGGAGGCCCGGGTGGATGGCGATTTTGTCGCCATCTCCGTCTCCGATAGCGGCATCGGCATTCCACCGGAGAAACTGCCCCACATCTTTGAAGCCTTCACCCAGGTGGATGCTTCTCCTTCCCGCAAGTACGGTGGCACTGGTCTGGGGCTGACCATCACCAAGTCCTTTGTAGAACTCCACGGCGGCAGGATTTGGGTGGAGAGTGAACTGGGCAAAGGGTGCACGTTCACTTTCACCCTGCCCATCCAGGGGCCACTCCATATCAGAGCGGAGGCTGAGCCGAAGGCAGAGGAGGCCGCATTGCAGGAAGCAATTGCTCCTGCCCCGGAGGTGCCTGGTCGCGTGATCCTCTGTGTGGATGATGATGAAGGGGTGATCACTCTCTTCCGACGATACCTGGATAAACAGGGGTACCGGGTGGTGGGCCTGAGCGACCCGTTCCGGGTGGTGGAGGAGGCCCGGCGAATCCGGCCCTTCGCCATTACTCTGGATGTGATGATGCCCGGCAAAGACGGCTGGCAGGTCATCCAGGAACTAAAGGCTGATCCCGAAACCCGTGATATCCCCGTCATTATGTGCACCATCGTCGGCGAAAAGGGGCGGGGGCTGAGCCTGGGCGCGGCCGATTATCTGGTCAAGCCCATCCTGGAGCAGGACCTGCTGGCCGCGCTGGACCGCCTGGATCGGGAGGAAGGCCGCCATCGGATTCTGGTGGTGGACGACCAGTCAGACGACCGCAACCTCCTGCGGCGGATGATTGAGTCTTATGAAGGATACGAGGTTATAGAGGCCGGTAGCGGTCAGGAAGCCATCCTGCTGGTCCGGCAGCGACGCCCGCATATCGTTGTCTTGGACCTGATGATGCCGGAGATGGATGGGTTCGCTGTGCTGGAGGCACTGAAGGCGGATGAATCCACCCGTTCTATTCCCATCATCGTCGTTACGGCCAAAGAGTTGACGGAGCGGGACCGGCAGGTGCTCAACAACCGGATTGAGGCCCTGATCCAGAAAGGGGTCCTGCGAAGCGAGGAATTGTTGGAGGACGTGGCAACGGCACTCCGCAAACTGGAGCGCTCCCTCGTCCGATGAAAATGGTGGGGCGGCGGCTGCAGGCCGCTGCCCCATCCCATAACCGTTGAAGGAAGCGGTCACCTATCAGGGTGACCGCTTCCTGTTTCGGCCTCCATCAGCGCGCGCAGCGCATAAGTCACCCGCCGGGGACGGGGCGTGAGCAATCCCAGGGACTCCCATTCCTGGGCCAGCCGTTGCAGGCGGCGCATAGAGACCTGCCCCTGGAAGGCTTTCCGCAGGCGGACCAGGTCAAACCGCCCCTCCATATGCTCCAGCGCGTAGCGGACCAGTTCCCGCTCCAGCGGACTCAGGGTCGGGAAAGAAGCGGGCGGGCTGACCTGGGGAGCAATGGCGGACGCCTGAAGCATCTGCAACCATTGGGCAGCCTCCGCGATCAGGTGGCCCATGTTGAAATAGAGCCGGTTGGCCCACTCCGCCGCTCCCTGCAAGTCGTGAATGTATGGCGGGGAAGTGAGCAAAGTGCCATAGGCCGAGAAAGGGAAGTCCGCCCGGATGAATATCCCGGCCCGGCCGGTGCTGGCCTGGGCGCGAATCACATCCCACCGCTCCTCGGTGACGGTGTAATCCAGCCAGAAAGTAACCAGGGTTCCGCCTGCCAACCGCCAGTACCATGCTGCCCCCAGCCGCCCGACATAACCGGACACGCGCTGGGCGATCTCCTCAAAGATCACGTCCGCCAGGCGCAGGGCCTGAAATGAGGGGTAGAATAGTGGAGCCATAGTCATTCACCGGTCGCAGGTCGCAAAGCGCAGAATGTCTAGAGTCTATCTCTGGAACTCCCGTGCCAGTTGGGCGGCACTGATGTGGATCATCGTCGGGCGACCGTGCGGGCAGGTGCGCGGGCTCTCACATCTTTCCAGGGCCCGCAGCAGTTCTTCCATCTCCTCCCGGGAGAGCATTTGCCCGGCCTTGATAGCCCCCTGCTTGCATACCCGCCGGAGAATCGCCCGCTCTATTTCTTCCTCTGCTACCGCTTCTCCGCTCCTCCGTCCCCCTGCTCCCTTGCCCTCCCACTCCTCCGCCAGCCCTTGAGCCACCTCGGTCAGGACGTCCCGGGGATGGGCCGACGTAAGGGCCACCGGTAGCGCTCGTACCAGAAAGGTGTTTCCCCCAAAAGGTTCCACTTCCAGCCCCAGACGGCGCAGCGTCTCCTGATGGACTTCTACCAGCCCGGCCCATTCGGGCGGCAGGTCCACCGCAACCGGCTCCAGCAGAGGCTGGACGGGTATCCCGCTAGCGCGCTGGGCCATCAGCCGCTCGTAGAGCACCCGTTCGTGGGCGGCGTGCTGGTCTATCAGATAGAGGCCGTCCGGTCCCTCGGCGATGATGTATGTGGCGGCCACCTGCCCGACCACCCGCAGCACAGGCAACTTGGCCCCAGAGGAGACAGGCGGCGCCATAAGCGGCATCGGAGTCGGCTGAAATGGTTTCCTTTGCGCCCCCTCCGGAAATCGGAGTTCCGGAGGACGGGTAACGGGAGCCGGGCCGGAGATGGCCTGCATGGTCGGGATTCTGCCTTCTTCGGTGACCGCCTGGCGCACGGCTCGCTGGACGGCCCGGAAGACCTCGTCCCCGTCCCGGAAGCGAACTTCCGCTTTGGCAGGGTGGACGTTCACGTCCACATCCTCCGGCAGGAGGGTCACCATGACTACCGCCAACGGGTACCGCCCCGTGGGGATGAGGGTATGATAGGCCTGGATGATGGCGTAAGTCAGGCGCGCGTCCTGCACCCAGCGCCCGTTGACAAAGAGGGTGATTTCTCCTCGATCGGCCCGGTGGAGGTACGGCGGACTGACAAACCCTTCCACCCGAACCGTCGCATCCTCTTCGGGGAGAACCTCCAGCAGCGCGCTCCCCACCTCCACACCGTAGACGGCCACCAGCACATCCCGCATCTGCCCGGTCCCAGACGATCGGAAGACCTCCCGCCCGTCATGAACCAGAACGAAGCGAAGGGTGGGGTAGGCCATCGCGTAGCGGGTGACCCAGGCATCTATATGACGCCGTTCGGTGGCGGAGGACCGAAGGAATTTACGGCGCGCGGGGACGTTGTAGAAAATGTCCTCCACAGTGACCATCGTTCCTGGCGGGCGTCCGATAGGGCGGCGGCTGACCACCTCGCCGCCTTCCAGCCGGATGAGGGTTCCTGTCTCCTCGCCGGCCGCGCGCGTGGCACAAGTCACCCGGCTAACGGCTGCGATGGAGGCCAGCGCCTCACCCCGGAAGCCCAGGGTGGTGATGCGGGTCAGGTCCTCTACGGAGGCCAGTTTGCTGGTGGCGTGGCGGCGGAAGGCCAATTCCACTTCATCGGCGGGGATGCCACAGCCGTCATCGGCAACGCGCATCATGCTCTTCCCGCCGTCGGTGACCTCAATGCGGATTTCTCGCGCGCCCGCATCTATGCTGTTCTCCACCAGTTCCTTGATCACCGACGCAGGCCGCCCCACCACCTCACCGGCGGCAATCTGAGCGACAATTTCGGGAGGAAGGATATGGATCATGTCGCAGGGAACAGGTCGCAAAGGGGGGCAACCGTAAAGATTACCCCTACCAGGGAATTCGCCGCTCCTCGCCGCGCAGGAGTCGGCGGATGTTGGGTCGCAGGGCCCAGAGGATCAAGATGGCGGTCAACAGTCCGTGAGCCTCATAGGCCCAGGGGATGACATCCCGGGCGGCTCCGGCTGCGAAAGCCAGGGGGAGGAAAAGCGCCACAGCGATGGAGGCGACAGACGCGTACCGGGTGAGAAAGGCAACCGCCACCAGGACAGGGATAGCCAACAGGCCCCCGACGGGCCAGAGGGCGATGGCGCCACCCATAGAGGGTGCAGTTCCAGCGCCGCCGCGCAGTCCGAGGAAAAGGGAGTAGTTGTGGCCCGCTACAGCGGCGGAACCCGCCAGCGCTTGCACCAGCGGCGGCCCGTTCAGCGCCCGCGCCAGATAGACAGCGGCTGCACCCTTCAACACGTCTCCCAGACCTGTGACGATGGCGGCTCCCCATCCAGCGGCCCGCAGGACGTTGGTGCCCCCTGTCCGCCCGCTCCCTATCTGCCGCACATCCGCCCCCCGGAAGAGTCGGACTACCAGGAATCCTACCGGGATGGAGCCCAACAGATAGCCTGCAACAAGGACGATGAGCCAAAGTCCGATTTCTGCCAGCATATTGCACCTGCAGTTACTGAGGGCAGAGGGAGACGTGAGTAGGGCTTCCTGTGCCCTTCTCTCTCGCTGAGGGGCGGGCAGGAGAACCGAGAAATTCTACCAGCGCCTCCTCCCAAGGCCGCAGGGTGATGCCCAGCGCAGCGGCGGCGGTGTTGGCCAGCGGGGCGAAGCGCGGCGGGGTGGAGTCCCGCTGGAACTGGGCCAGTGAGATCGGCTCCACGGGAATGTGTTCCCGCCCGGTATGGCGGAGGATGGCCCGCGCGAACTCGTAGCGGGAGCAGTAGCCGCTGTTGGTCAGGTGGTAGACGCCGTAGGCGCCCGTGCGGATCAGCGCGGCCAGTGCCCTTGCCAGGTCGGGCGCGTAGGTAGGGTTGCTGACCTCATCCGCGACGACGCGCAGGGCCCCCCGCTCATCGGCCAACTGGATGATGCGATGGGGGAAGTTCCGCCCCCCGGGGGCATAGAGCCAGGCCGTCCGGACGATGTAAAAGCGGGTCAGGAGATGGGATACCAGCCATTCGCCTGCCGCTTTGGAGCGCCCGTAGGGGTTAATGGGGTGGGGAGCATCCCATTCCCGATACGGCTCTGTCGCTGTGCCGTCAAAGACTTCGTTGGTGCTGATGTAGACCAGGGCAGCGCCGACCTCTGCGCAGGCCAGGGCGACGTTTTGGGTGCCCAGCGCGTTGACCTGGTAGGCCCGCTCCGGGTCCCGCGCACATCCGTCCACATCGGTCCAGGCGGCGGCGTGGATGACCACATCCGGTGCACAGGCCGAGATGGCGGCCCGTATGGCGGCCCGGTCGGTGATATCTACCTCCGGCAGGTCGCATCCGGTACAGGCCTCCCCTGCCAGCGCTTCGTTCAATGCTCGCCCCAGTTGTCCCTGATTCCCGGTGATGAAGATGCGCATTTTCCCCTCTCTCGTAGAGGAGTTGCTCTACAAAGAAACGGCCGGGTGATGCCCTGGCCGTTCCTACAGCCCGAAGGTGCCCCTGGCGCGATTCGAACGCGCGACCAAGAACTTAGGAGGTTCCTGCTCTATCCTTCTGAGCTACAGGGGCAGGCTCTTCAATTATAACTCAACTGGAGGGAGATGGCAAAGATCAGGGGGCATTGCGGCGGATTCGCCGCAACGCCCCAGGTCTTTGATCTAACGGTCGCTCAACACCGCCACGCCGGGGAGCGTCCGCCCTTCCAGAAACTCCAGGCTGGCCCCGCCGCCGGTGGAGATATGGCTGAAGCGGTCGGCCAGACCGCTCTGCTGCACCGCCGCAACGGAGTCCCCGCCACCGACGATGGTGACGGCCCCCAGGCTGGCCAGTACCCTGGCCAGCGCGAAAGTCCCCTGGGCAAAGCGGGGCATCTCAAAGACGCCCAGCGGCCCGTTCCAGAGGACAGTGCGCGCGCCGCCCAGCGCGGACTCAAAGGTGGAGATGGTCTTGGGACCCACGTCCAGCACTCGCCAACCGGACGGCACCTCATTGGGGGCCACGACGCGGGTCTGCGCGTCGTTGTCAAAGGCGTCGGCGATGACGACATCCACCGGAAGGACCAGGCGGCTTTTGCCCCGCTCCAGGAGCGACCGGGCCGTCTCCACCGCCTCTGCCTCCACCAGCGAGTCCCCCATCTCAAAGCCCATGGCCTTGAAGAAGGTGTTGGCCATCCCGCCACCAATCAGCAGGCGGTCGCATTTCTCCAGCAACCGTTCTATCACGCCGATTTTATCGGAGATTTTGGCGCCGCCCAGGATGGCGACAAAGGGTCGCTCCGGCTCCTCTACCGCCCGGCCCAGAAACTCCAGTTCCTTCTCCATCAGGAAGCCCGCCACCGCTTCGCCGCCCCGCTCCCGGACGACGCGCGCCACTCCCTCCGTGGACGCGTGGGCCCGGTGGGCTGTCCCGAAGGCATCGTTGACGTACAGGTCGCCCAGGGCCGCCAGTTGGCTGGCGAAAGCCAGGTCGTTGGCCTCCTCCTCGGGATGAAAGCGGAGATTTTCCAGGAGGACGACATCGCCGGGCTGAAGGGCCGCGCAGGCTGCCTCCACCTCTGGGCCGACGCAATCGTTCAACTGGCGGACCGGGCGGCCCAGCAACTCCGCCAAGCGCACCGCTACCGGGCCCAGGGAGTATTCGGGGTTGGGCTTCCCCTTGGGCCGGCCCAGATGGGACATCAGGATGACGGCGGCGCCGTGCCCTAGCAGATACTGAATCGTGGGCAGGGAAGCGCGGATGCGGGTATCGTCGGTTACCCGGCCCTCTTTGATAGGGACGTTGAAATCCACCCGCATCAGCACTCGCCGACCGGAGACACCCACATCCCGGACAGTCTTCTTGTTCATGGGCAAGCCTCCTCGTTCGGTGACGGTCACCTGCAGGGGCGACCGTCACCGGACCGTTACATCTTCCGGGCCATCAGCACGGCCAGGTCCGCCACGCGGACCGAGTAGCCCCACTCGTTGTCGTACCAGACCAGCACCTTGACCGTCCGCTCGCCGATGACCATAGTGAGAGAGCCATCCACGATGCCGGAGTGGGTATCGCCCTTGAAGTCCACCGAGACCAGCGGCTCCTCAGTGTAACCCAGGATGCCCTTCAGGCGACCCTCGGCGGCAGCCTTGAAGGCGGCGTTCACCTCATCGCGGGTCACCGGCTTCTGCAGGGTGATGACAAAATCGGAGATGGAGACGGTGGGCGTGGGCACCCGCAAGGCGATGCCGTCAAACTTCCCCTTCAGTTCGGGGATGACCAACGCAACGGCTTTGGCGGCGCCGGTGGTGGTGGGGATAATGGAGAGAGCCGCCGCGCGCGCTCGCCGCAGGTCCTTGTGCGGCAGGTCTAGAATGCGCTGGTCATTGGTGTAGGCGTGGACGGTGGTCAGGAAGCCGTACTCAATGCCGAAGTTGTCGTGGAGGACCTTCGCCACCGGTGCCACCGAGTTGGTAGTGCAGGACGCGTTGGAGACGATGTGGTGCTTCTGGGGGTCGTATTTATCCTCGTTGACGCCGAGGACGATAGTGATGTCCTCGTTCTTCGCCGGCGCGGTGATGATGACCTTCTGGGCACCGGCCTGCAGGTGGGCGGCCGCCTTCTGCGCATCGGTGAAGACGCCAGTAGACTCCACCACCAGTTGGACGCCCAGGTCTTTCCAGGGGAGATTGGCCGGGTCTTTTTCGGCGAAGACCTTGATCTCCTTCCCGTCCACAAGGAGACTGCTGCCCTGCACCTCTACGGTGCCGTCAAAGCGGCCGTAGTTGGAGTCGTACTTGAGCAGGTGAGCCAGAACGTCGGGGGAGGTGATGTCGTTGACGGCTACCACCTCCAGAAGGTCCCCGTACAGGTCTCGCATAGCCTTAAAGACTTGCCGTCCAACACGGCCGAATCCATTAATACCGACTTTCACCACAGTAACCTCCTTTCAGGTCAAATTGGGTATGTGAGTTATGCCAACGGGTCGGCGGAGAGCAGTCCATCCAGAAAAAGGAGGAACTGTTCCATCTCCGCGCGGTAGATGTCTCGCAGGGTCTGAGATTTTTTGAGAACCAGTGTCAGACGGTCCGCATCCAGTTCCAGCCAATATGCGCTGCGGAAGATGTGCCGGAACCGGCGCAGTTCGTCCAGGCAGTCATGAGCGGTTGCGCCGATGAGGCGGGGACGCACACCAGGAATGTCCAACCGCATCCGCCGCAACAGGTCAGCGTGCCAGCCGGACTCATCGGTTTTAGCGTTTCCGAAAGTTTTCGCCACTCGCCGAAAGATGTTCTCAAAGGCGTTATAGAGGTTGTGCAGATAATAAGCCGTGGCAATCCGGCCTTCCTCAATGTCCAACCTGTTGCGATGCCGGTCCAGGGCCGCGTAGATTTCCGCGATAGATTCTAAATCCGCCTCAATTTCCGCCTTCAGTGTCCGAATTTCGTCTTTCATAAATGACCTCGCCGGACTCCCGCACCCGAGAGGCGAAGGGAAGGTCATCGGTGAGTTCCACCAGGTCTATGGGTTCTCCGCTGGCCTCCTCCAGCGCGCGCCAGAGGGCAAAGTAGTCTTCCGCTCCCAGTTTTCCTTCTACCGCTACATCCACATCGGACCGGCGCCCCATCTCGCCGGGACGGGTGACCGAGCCGAAAAGATAGGCCCGACGGACAGCGGGAAACTGCGGGAAGACCCGGGGTGCGGCATCCCGCAGGGCCCATAACGCCTTCAGCCGTCGCTCCTCGCGGTCCCGACGGGCGGCCTCCTCTCGCCGTCGGAGATGCTCCCGGGCGGCGGCGATCTCTTCCGGTGTCCAGGTGCTCGTTTTCATCGCCGCTGCTCCCATATCCGCATCAGCGCGCGGGCCAGTTTCTCGCTGTCGTGCCGCCAGGGACGGGCCGGGTCTACTAGGTCTGCAGTGTGGAGGGCGTAGGGAGCACCGGCTGGAACCTCCAGGCTGGGGTGCTCTACGCCCTCCGGCAGCCGGTCGGCCTGGGCGAAATTGTCGTTGGCCAGGACAATCGGGAAGAGACCAGGGCCAACGTGTCGTTCCAGCGCGGCCACGTGATCGCCGACGGTGTAGCCATCCGTCTCACCCCGCTGAGTGGCCACATTGCAGACATAGACGCGGACGGCGCGGGTGGCCGCAACAGCCTGGGCTATTTCCCGCACCAGCAGGTTGGGCAGGACGCTGGTGTATAGGGAGCCGGGTCCTGCGACAACCAGGTCGGCCTCCAGAATCGCCCGCACTGCCCGGGGGTAGGCCGGAACGTCGTCCGGCTCCAGATAGACCCGCTCAATCGTCCCAACGGTCTGGGTGATGGTGGATTCTCCCGCCACCCGCCGCACCCCGCCTTCCGTCGCCTCCTCCCGCAGGTCGCCCATCAGGGTCACGTTATGCAGAGTGCTGGGCAATACTTCCCCCCGTATGGTCAGTACACGGCTGGATTCTAGGATCGCGCGCTCAAAGGAGCCGGTCACTTCGGCCATCGCGGTGATGAAGAGGTTGCCAAAACTGTGGCCGTCCAGACCGGCTTCCGCACCGACCGAAGGAAAACGGTAGTGAAAGAGTTGGGTGATCAGCCCTTCGTCGTCCGCCAGGGCCGCGAGGCAGTTGCGGAAATCGCCGGGGGGAAGCACCCCCAGGGCTCGACGCAGTCGCCCGGAACTGCCCCCATCGTCGGCAACGGTGACAATAGCGGTGATGTTGGATGTGTAGGCTTTCAGCCCCCGCAGCAGCGTCGCCAGCCCATGCCCTCCTCCCATCGCGACGACCCTCGGCCCCTGGCTGGTCTGCCGGTGTCGGTACAGCGCCTCCACTACTGCGTGGCCATCCCGGACAAAGGGAGAGAGGAGCACCCGGTTCAGTCCGATCAGTCCGGCGATGACCAGCCCCAGGCCGACGAGAATCAGGAGCAAGCCCCGAGCCCACGGGGGCAGGAAAGCCAGGGAGAGATAGCGGTAGATGCTGGCCAGCAGGTAGAATTGCCGGATAAGAAGGCCTGCTCCCAGACCAACCAGCACAATCCCCAGCGTCAGTATCAGCAGCCACCGCTTGACGCCGATGCCGGGAAGAAGCCACTTGATATAGTAACGAACCGATTCTGGCAATTGCATTTTCGGGTCCCAGCATCCCCCCAACCAATTTTCTATTTCTACTACAAACGCGCCGATTTGTCAAACCAATTTCCCGGGTAGGGCAGCATAGGCTCGCCGCAGATTGAGCCCAGCCATTGACTGCCAGGTTTGGGGGAGCCGCAGGGCAGGGAGAGAGGGGCTTGGGGAAGTACAGGAGGGATTTGCGACGGCCGAAGGCTGCCGCAAACCCCGTTCTTCCTACAAACGAGCATAGACTTCTGGGTTGGCGCAGTAGGGGAGGCGTTCGCCGCGCAGGCCCGCCAGAAGGTTCTCCGCGGCCATCGCGGCCATTCGCTCGCGCGTGGAGATGGTGGCGCTGGCGATGTGGGGGACGACAACGCAGTTGGGCAGCGAGACCAGGGGGTGGTCCGGCGGAATGGGCTCCGGTTCAGTGACATCCAGCGCGGCGGCGCGAATCCAGCCCTCGGAGAGCGCCCGCACCAGCGCGTCGGGGTCCACTACTGGCCCCCGGGCGGCGTTGATGAGGATGGCCGTCGGCTTCATTCGCCGCAGCGCGGCCTCACCGATCAGGTGGTGGGTCTCCGACGTCAGTGGGCAGTGGAGGGAGACAAAGTCGGATCGGGCCAGCAGGTCATCCAGTTCGGCGTACTCCACTCCCAGTTCTGCCTCCAGGTCGGGGCGACGGGTGGAGTCGTGGTAGAGGATGTGCATAGCGAATCCGCGCGCCCGGCGGGCCACCGCCGTCCCGATACGGCCCAGCCCGACGATGCCCAGTGTGGCGCCCCAGATGTCCACGCCCAAAAGCCCCATCGGCTCCCAGGTCCGCCATCTTCCGGCCCGAACGTAATCCACTCCTTCGGGAATGCGACGGGCGGCCGCCATCAGCAGGGCGAAGGTGAAGTCGGCGGTAGCCTCGGTGAGAACGCCGGGGGTGTGGCCGACGGGGATGCCCCGGGCGGTGGCCGCGCGCAGGTCAATGTTATCCACCCCTACCGCCATCTGGCTGATGACCCGCAGACGAGGACCGGCGGCCATCACCTCGTCGTCTATGGGGTCGGTGAGGAGACAGAGAAGGCCGTCGCAATCGGCCACCTCTTGCAGGAGCACTGTCTTCGGCGGCGGAAGTTCTCCCTCCCAGAGGCGGACCTGGCAGACCTCTCGCAGCGGGGCCAACCCGGTTTCGGGGATGCGACGGGTCACATAGACAACAGGTCGGGTGCTCATTGTCCGTCTCCAATCACAGGGATGAGCAGATTGGCTACCTGACGCTTTGGGCCATCTCCGCCCGAATGGGTTGCGACTGAGCGGTGGATTGCCGCGAAGTCTTTTTCAAGTTGCAGGATATTCGCGCTCAGAAAGCGAAGCCCCGCGGGCTTCTGAACCCCCGAAAGGGCTTCGCAGAATGAGCCCAGCGGTCTACCGTCGGGCGCAGGCGGCAGGATACAGCCCAGTACTCAAAACTGTCAGGTCGCCAGGTGAGCAGATATTTTTTTACACCGAACCGCCCCAGATGTCAACCTTCCCGAAAAACGTTTGACGGCGGCCTGGCCGCCGTCAAACGTTGAGCATCTCAGATGGCTCTCTCTTTATGCTCCCATAGCCTGGAGCAATGCGGGCAGGACCTCCTGCGGGTCCGCCTCCACGCAGAGGTCGGCGACCCGGAAGATGGGGGCGGTGGGGTCGGGGTGGATGGCGAGGATGAAGCGGGAGTTTTCTAAGGCGGCGTTGTGGAAGGTGTCGCCCCGGATCCCCACCGCAACGTAAACCTTCGGCGCGACGGTGACGCCCCGGACGTCTATGATCTGTTCAGGGCGGATCCAGCCCGCGTCCCGCGCGCCGCGGTCTCCAGCCACCTGTCCGCCCAGCGCGGTAGCTAATTGCTCCACCAGCCTGAAGCCGCCGGCCTGCCGCCCGGCGGCGACAATGACGGGGGCCTGCGCCAGCGGCACCGGCGGTGGGGTGAAGTTGTCCGCCGGGCCCAGCAGCCGCACCCGGGGCTCCACCGGCGTCACTTCTACGCTCTTCGGCTCCCCTTTGCGGTATGGGTCCATAAACGGCGCAGGGAAGGCCCCCGGCTCCACAGTCAGGATCTGGGGCCGGGCCTGGGGACAGGCCACAATCTCAAAGTACTCGCCCCCGTAGATGGGGACGGCGGCCTGAACGGTGCGGGTTGCCTCGTCCAGAGTCATCGCAGTAGCGTGTTCTATCAGGCCGCCACCCAGCCGCTGGGCCACCCGGGGAGCCAGTTCCTGGCCCTGGGGGGTGGCGCCAAAGAGGATGACCTCCGGCCCTTCGGCCTGGAAGAGGTTGACCAGCACTTCCATGTACGGCTCCACAGCGAACGAGGCCAGGGCGGGATGGTCGGCCACGCGGACGCCGTCGGCGCCGGCCTGATAGAGGGTTGCGGCCAGGTCGGAGACGCCGTCGCCCAGCAGGACGGCGTAGACGTAGGCGCCCAGAGCGCCAGCCAGGTTGCGGGCCGCGCCAATGGCCTCCAGCGTCACCGGCGCAACGGCCCCGTCCACCACGTCGGCGACGACCCAGATGCCGCCACCGCCTTCCGCCTCGGTGACTTCCTCCTGTTGTGCCATTAGTAAATCCAGGAAGGATGCGTCCATAGGTGCCTCCGCGAAGAGTGAAAAGTGAGTGAAACGTGAGTTAGCGGGGAAGGCGGGAGCGAAGGGCGTCGGCGGCGGCCCGGGCGATTTCCTCAGGGGAGCCGCTCAGGCGGACGCCGCGCTCCCGCTCCGGCGGGAAGTCCTGCCCGCGCCGCTCCAGCAGAGGAGTCAGCGCTTCCGGCGCGACCAGGTCCTTCGCTTCCCAGCGTTCCAGGGCAGCCGCGATCTCGCCCACGCCTTTGTAGATGTTGATGAGACGCCGGCCATCGGGATAGCGGAGTTTCAATGCGCCGGGGACGAAGGTGACGACCGCCGGAAGGGATGCCTCCACCCACACATAGCCACCGCCGTCCTGCCGAACTGCCCGCACGCTGCCATCAGCCACCTCGGCAGTCCAGGCGCCGACAATCTGCGGCCATCCGAGCGCTTCGGCCAGGCGCGGTCCCAGTTGACCCTGACCGGTGTCCATCGTCGTCGCGCCCGTAAGGATGAGGTCAACCTCGCCCAGCCGCTCCACTGCCGCCAGCAGCACCCGGGCCATTAGGCCGTCGTCCGGCAGGGCCACTGGCTTGCCCGCAATGTAGATGGCCCGGTCGGCGCCGATCGCCAGGGCTTGCCGCAGGACGTCGTCATCGGGCAGGAAGGTGCGCGGCAGAGCAACCACTTCGGCCCCCACCGCCTCTTTGATCCGCAGCGCTGCCTCCAGCGCGCAACGGTCGGCGGGCTGAAGGATGTACTCTTCCCGGTTGACAAAGATCCGACCCGCTCGCGGGTTGACGACAATCCCGCGAGGGTCCAGCATGCGTCCCAGAATGACAACGATTCGCATAGGTTTTCCTCCTTCTTTTCTTTCGGCCTCAGGTCGCCAGTCGCAGGTCGCAGGGTTGTACGCGGCTCTGGATAGCGGCCTTGCAGTGGTAGAACACTACGCTCAGTTTGGGGGGCCAGGTGGAGGTGCTCAGACCGTATCCTGGAGCCCCTTCGGCCTCCTGCTGCGACCTGCTCCGGACATGCGACCGGCTACGGACGGATGCGCACGCCGAACTCGCGGAAGATGTTGCTGGCGATAACGATGCGCTGGACCTCGTTGGTCCCCTCAAAGATTTCGTTGATCCGGGCATCGCGGAAGGCCCGCTCAATGGGGAAGTCCCGCGAAAGGCCCAGCCCGCCGTGAATCTGAATCGCCATATCCACGGCGCGGGAGAGGACCTCTGAGCCGTAGAGTTTGCACATCGCGGCCAGTTGAGTGAAAGGCTGACCGGTGTCCACCAGCCAGGCGACGCGATAGACCAAACTGCGCAGCGCCTCAATCTCGGTGGCCATATTGGCGATCATCCACTGGACGGCCTGCTTGTGGGCCAGTTCTTCGCCGAACTGCCTGCGGGTCTTGGCCCAGTAGACACTTTGTTCCAGCAACTGTTGCGCGCCGCCCAGACAGGCCGCGCCCAGGGTCAGCCGGCCCATGTCCAGAGACTTCATGAAGGTCACGAAGCCCTCGCCGACCTTTCCCAGGACGTTCTCGTGGGGGACCCGCAGTTCCTCAAAGACCAGTTCAGCGGTGCTGGAGCCGCGAATGCCCATTTTGTCCTCTTCCCGGGCCACCTTGAAGCCGGGCGAGTCGGTCTCCACGACGAAGGCTGTGATGCCGCCGCGCGCGCCTAAGGCGGGGTCGGTTACCGCCATGACAGTGATGATGTCGGCGTAGCCGCCGTTGGTGATGTAGACTTTGCCGCCGTCCAGAATCCAGGAGTCGCCCTCCCGAACGGCGCGGGTGCGGACGTTGGCGGCGTCGGAGCCGGCGTTGGACTCGGTGAGGCCGAAGGCGGCGATCTTCTCCCCGCGCGCCAGCGGGGTCAGGTACTTGCGCTTCTGCTCTGGAGTCCCATCCAGGTGGATGCACATCGCGCCGATGCCGATATGGGCGCCGACGTTCACAGCGGTGTTGGCGCAGACGCGACCCAGTTCCTCCATCAGAATGCAGTAGCCAGTCTCACCCGCGCCCATTCCGCCGTACTCCTGGGGGAAGCAGACGCCCAGCAGGCCGATTTCGCCCAGTTTCCGCATAATCTCCAGGGGGACCTTGTGCTCCCGGTCCAGTTCTGCCGCAATGGGGGCTATCTCCGTCTCGGCGAACTCCCGGATCATTCGGCGCAGGGCCTGATGTTCGGGCGAAAAGGTGAAATCCATAGGGACCTCCGTACTTCGTATTGCGTACTCCGCTTACTGATGCCGGGGCACGATTTCCAGATCCTTCTGCAGAAGGATGTACCGCGCGATGCGGAAGGTGTGGACTTCTGTCGGGCCGCCGATGATGCCCAGGACACGGGCGTCCCGGTACTTACGGGCCATGGGGTAGTCCTCCATATAGCCGTAGCCGCCCAGGACCTGGAGCATCCAGTTGGTGACGCTGCGGGCAATGCGGGCACCGAACGCTTTGACAGCCGACGCTTCTACCGAGAAGTCCTCTCCCTGGTCAATCAGCCAGGCTGTCCGATAGACCAGGTAACGGAGTGCTTCCGTCTCGGTGTAGGCGTTCGCGATGTAGTTCTGGATCGCCTGTTTTTTGCCGATGGGGACGCCGAACTGAACCCGCTCCGTGGAGTACTGGGCTGCAACGTCCACCGAGGATTCGGCCAGGCCCAGCCCGACAGCGGCCAGCGCGACGGCCATCCGGTCCACGGCGCGGCTGGCAATCGCCTCTCCCTCTCCCGGGCTGCCCAGGCGGTAATTCTGAGGAACGCGGCAACCTTCCAGGTAGATGGTATTGAAGTAGGCGGAGCGCAGGCCCAGCGTCGGCTCGCGGTAGCCGACGGTCAGGCCGGGGGTGTCGCGCGGGACCAGGTAGGCATCCATGCCCTGTGGGCCGCGGGCGAAGACCAGGAAAAGGCCCGCCAGTTCGCCGTTGGTCACCCATGTCTTGACGCCGTCCAGGACGACTTCGTCGCCCTCGTAGCGGGCGCGCGTCTCCAGAGCCAGCATATCGCTCCCGGCATCCGGCTCGCTGAGGGCGAAGGCGCCGATGGCTTCACCTCCCGCAAGGGCAGGCAGCCATTCCTCTTTCTGGGCATCGGTGCCGAAATCCAGGATGCTCATAGCCACCTGGCTCACGTGGGCTGCTACGGTGACCGCCAGGGACGCGCAGGACGCTGCCAGGTTTTCCAGAAGAAGGGTGTAACTGATGTTATCCAGCGCCGCGCCGTAGTACTCCTCCGGGATCGTCGCGCCCAGGAATCCCTGGTCGGCTGCCTTGCGGAGCATTTCCTTCGGAAGGGTCTCCGCATGGTCTATCTCCTCGGCCCGGGGAGCGACTTCTTTGGCGGCGAAGTTACGGAACATATCGCGGAACATCCGTTGCTCTTCGCTGAGAGCGAAGTCCATACGTCACCTCCATAGAGAGCAGACAAGGGTACAGGATACCAATTTGGATACCCTCCCGTGGGTTTGTACCCCACGGGAGGGTCAGGATGTGTCCCTTGTCTATTTGTCCTTAAACTGGGGTTGTCGCTTCTCCAGGAAGGCGCTGATGCCCTCGCGGATATCCTCGGTTTCGGCCAGGCCGACGAACTGCTCGGCCTCCGTCCGCAGGCCCTCCTCAATGGGCAACGACAGGCCCTGGTCAATGGAGCGCAGCGCAGCGGTGATGGGGAATGTGGACTTGGAGACGATCTTGCGGGCCAGGTCGCGCGCTTCTTTGAGGACGGCGCCCGCCGGGACGACCTTGTTGACCAGGTTGAGCCGGTAGGCTTCCTGGGCGGTGATCATATCGCCGGTGAGGATCAGTTCAATGGCCTTCCCTTTCCCGACGATGCGGGGCAGCCGCTGGGTGCCACCCCAGCCGGGGATGATGCCCAGGTTGATCTCCGGCTGGCCCATGCGGGCCCGGTCCGAGCAGACGCGCATATGGCAGGCCATCGCCAGTTCCAGACCACCGCCGAGCGCGAAACCGTTGATGGCGGCGATGATGGGCTTGGTGGCCCGCTCAATCTTCAGGAACAGCCGCTGGCCCTTCTCCAGGAACTCGCGGGCTGCGGAGAATTCCTCACCTGGCTGCTCCAGCGACGCTTTGATCTCCGGAATATCTGCCCCGGCTACAAAAGCGTTTGTCCCGCCGCCGGTGATGACGATAGCCTTCACCTCGTCGTTGGCCAGCAGTTCGTCAATGGCCTCATCCAATTCGGTCAGCACTTGCCGATTGAAGGAGTTGACCGGTGGATGGTCAATGGTGAGGGTGGCGATGCGGTCTTCAATTTCGGTTCGGACATACTGCCAGTTGCCCATGATGGTTCCTCCTCGTGATATGGGTTACAAGGTGTGGAGAGTGAATGGGTTCTCCAACCGAAGTTGGCTCCCCCTTTTTGCGGGCATAGAGTTATCGTTCTCACGGGGCGAGGCTCTTCCGGCCGTGACCCCCACCTCGCCTGCTGTAAATCCCCCTCTCTCCTCTGGCCGCAGGCCGAGGAGGGAGGGGGGCTGAGGGGGCGATAGGGAACAACACTTATTGAGAGCCCCCAGGTGCGAATACGGGTGACCGTTGCGTGCTCCGTTTACGGATGGGCGTTCAGGAGTGGGCTATGCGTACTCGTGGAACCCCTTGCCCGTCTTCACGCCCAGGTGCCCGGCGCGGACGCGCAGTTTCAGCGGGCGGGAAGGCAGGAAGCGGGGGCCCAGTTCCTTCGCCAGTTCCTCCAGTTGGGCGACCACCACGTCCAGGCCAATTTTGTCAGCAATGGCCAGAGGGCCGATGCGCTCGCCGCCGTAGGTCATGCCGCTACCGGCGACCATCGCCATATCAATGTCGCTGACGCTGGCGATGTGCTCTTGGACGCAGAGGGCGGCCTCGTTGATGAGCGGGTACATCAGCCGCTCCACCGAGAACCTCGTCCCCGTGCGGACCGCGCCGGACTCCTGCAGTTCCTTGATCATTTGGTAGACGACCTCGGACTCGCCGCCTGGGTGGTCGTAGAACCCGGCGCCGGTCTTCTCGCCCAGGCGTCCGGCGGCGACCAGTTTCTCAAAAAGGCGGGCCGGCTCCATTCGGTCGCCGTACTCGCTGTAGAGGTACTGGCCGACGTGCCCGCAGACATCCAGGCCCAGCATATCCATCAGCGTGAAGGGCCCCATCGGCATGCCCCACTCCACCACAGCCCGGTCAATCTCGGTAGCGGTGGCGGCGCCTTCCTCCAGTGCCTTCGTCGCCTCGTTCAGGTAGGGCATGAGCAGACGGTTGACCAGGAAGCCGGGGCACTCCTGGACGACGACGGGAATCTTGCGCAGGCTCTCGGCAAACATCACCACGTCGTCCACTGTTTCCTGGCTGGTGTCCAGGCCGGGGATGACCTCCACCAGTTTCATCACGCTGGCGGGGTTGAAGAAGTGCATGCCGATCATTTTGTGAGGGCGCTTCGTGGCGGCGCCCATCTCGGAGACGGAGAGGGCAGAGGTGTTGCTGGCGAAGATGGTCTGCTCTGGGCAGATTTCATCCAGTTCCTGGAACACCCGCCTCTTGATGTCCATCCGCTCCGGGACTGCCTCAATGATGATGTCCACGTCCTCAAAGCCCTCGTAGGTGAGGGTGGGGGTGATGAGGTCCATCTTGGCCTGCATCTCGCCCGCGCTCATTTTGCCCTTATCCACCCGGCGCTGGTAGATTTCGCGGGCCTTGGCCATTCCCCGGTCCAGCATTGCCTGATCAATGTCCTTGAGGACGACGGGCAGGCCGGAGAAACTGATGACCTGGGCAATCTCGCCGCCCATCGTTCCGGCACCGACTACTGCGGCCTTAAAAATGTACATTGTTCACCTCCTCACGTATCACGTTGCACGGTATTACGTATTACGTCCTAATCCATCGGAATCCGCTCCAGAATGAGACAACCGCCCTGACCGCCGCCGACGCACATCGTGTCAATACCGTAGCGGGCCTTGCGGCGCTGCAATTCATTGGTGAGTGTGGCGACCAGTTTGGCGGCTGTACAGCCTACGGGATGCCCCAGGGCGATGGCGCCGCCGTTGGGGTTGACCTTGTTCCAGTCCCACTCGTAGCCCTGAGCCTGCATCTCTTTGGCGACGGCCAGAACCTGCGCGGCGAACGCCTCGTTTAGTTCAATGACGTCAATGTCCTCCATCTTGAGGCCGGCGCGCTTCAGGGCTTTGGGCATTGCGAAGGCAGGTCCGATGCCCATGTAGGCCGGGTCCACGCCCGCGTAGGCGTAGGCGACGATGCGCGCGGTGGGCCTGAGGCCCAGTTGGGCCGCCTTCTCCGCGGTGCAGACAATCATTGCCGCCGCACCATCGGAGATAGGGCAGGCATTGGCCGGAGTAACCGTGCCGCCTTCCTTGAAGACCGCCGGATAGAGGGCCGCCTTCTGGACGGTGAGGCCGGGGTTGATGGTCTCGTCCTGGGTGATGTTCTCCTTCGCCACCTCCTGCCCGGCGACCTTTTTGACGATCTCCACGGGGACAATCTCGTCGTTGAACTTACCCATCCGCTGGGCCATGAAGGCCTTCTTGTGGGACTGGACCGCGTACTCATCCTGCTCCTGGCGGGAGATATTGTACTTTTCGGCCAGATTCTCGGCGGTGCGGCCCATAATCTGCCCGCAGATGGGGTCAGTGAGGCCCTCCCAGAGGGCATCGGTCAGTTCGGCATGGCGGAGTTTGTACCCCCAGCGGGCGCCCTTGAGGATGTAGGGGATGTTGCTCATGCTCTCGGTCCCGCCTACCAGATAGATTTCACCGTCGCCGGCCTGGATGGCCTGATAGGCCGAAGTGATGGCCTGCATACCGGAAGCGCAGTTGCGCTGAACCGTGAAGGCGGGGACGTGGATGGGGACTCCGGCCATCAGCGCGGCCACCCGGCCGATATTCGCAGCATCTGACGGCTGACCGATATTGGCCAGGATGACCTCATCCAGGATGCCGGGGTCTATCCCGGTTCGCTCCAGTACGGCTTTGAAGACGATGCAGGCCAGGTCCTGAGCCCGCAGGCTGCGAAGCGCACCCCCATGGGCGCCCACCGGCGTGCGCAACGGACTGACAATAACCACATCTTTCACGGCGCACCTCCTTTTTAAGTTAAATATTGCATATTTTGTGTTCCCATTCGGTTCCTGCTCCCGGGTTTGATAGCCAGGGAGTTGCGTTCAGGAGTTCGGCTCTCCGGGCGCTGGCGTAGGAAGCCACTTGTTGAGAGCAACGTGGCGCAGAATTTTGCGGTTTAACCAATGATTTCAGCAATATCTTGTGGGATGATTCAACTTCCCTTACCCCTTTTGTCCTCCTTATCCTGCCGAAACCCCCGACTCCCCTCTCTCGCCGCCGAAGGCAAACGGGAGAGGGAAGGAGCCAGGGAATGGAGTGAGAGCAAAAGCGCCGAATTGTCGGAATAATTTGCCCAGTTGCTACATCCTGCGCAGTCCGGCACGGTCACAGGGCGCGCAGGCCCCGCACCACCGTCTCCAGCGCGGTCTGGTAAAAAGTTTCGGTGCTGACGCCCACCATGTCCCGTCGCAACGGGTGGCTCATCAATTCCAGCACGCCGTTGAAAGTGGCCCAGAGGGTCGCCGCCGCCTGTCGGGCATTGCAGCAGGTGAATAAACCCTCTCGGGTTCCCTGTTCTATGGCCTGGGCCACCAGGTTCAGCCCTTCCGTGCTGGCTTCCAGGACCTCCTGGTACATTTCGGGGGTGACCGTCTCGCGGAACCGTTCGCCGTTGACAGCCATAAGGAAGCGGAAGTAGTGGGGTTCTTCCTGGAAGAATCGGAAGTAGGCCCACCCCAGCCGACGGAGGCGTTCGTCGGCTGACAGGGGACGGTCGGGGGCAAAGGCCTCTTCCAGATAAGTGTAGAGGGAATCCAGCCCCTCTAAAAGCAAATGAGCAAGGAGGGTCTCCTTGCTCTCAAAGTACAGGTACACCGTGCCCTTGCTGACCTCGGCGCGTTCGGCGACATCGTCCATCGTGGCGCGGGAAAAGCCCTTTTCCAGGAAGACCTCTCGCGCGGCCTGGAGGATGGACTGTCGGCGCTCCTCTTTCTCTCGCTCACGCCGGGCCCGGGTGGTCAACGCGGCAATCCCCCCAACTAACCATTGGTCATATACTGACCGATAGTCATTATACACCAGAACGGGTCGGTTGTCAATAGGTGGGCGAAAATTTTAAGGTTTCGGATGGTTGAGCGCCGGGATCAGAAGCGGCACATCTTTTCAGGACTTTTCACGCTACGACTTTGTGATACTCAACAGGATCAAGGGAATTTGACAGCGATAGGGCCCGCGATAGAATAGGGCTGGAGAACTTCCGGTCTTCCATCTATGGGCCAGAGACATGCCAGCAGGAATGGACGCCAGCGACCCGTGGATCGTCCGAAAACTGGATCATCTGGGGCAGGAAGTCATCTCGTACCCGGCCCAACTGCTTTTCAAGACCCCCAAGTCCGTCCTGATGCGCGCCGTCTGGGAGCAGCCGCCGATGGACCTGGAGAATGTGCGCCTGGAGCCCGGGGACCTCTGGCTGGAAACCTTCTACGCCGACCGCTGGTACAACGTCTTTGAGATTCGCGCGCCGGACGGAGGGCTGAAGGGCCGCTATTGCAACATCACCCGTCCTGCCCGGATTATCTCTGGGGAGATTCGTGCAGAGGATCTGGCGCTGGACCTTTGGGTGGACCCGGACGGTCGGACGTCGCTATTAGACGAGGAGGAGTTCGGTCGCTTGCCGCTGACGCTGGAGGAGCGGATAGCGGCCCAGCAGGCCCTGGAGGGACTTCTGGAGGCACCTCTTGCCTGCTGGGAGGACCCGCTGCCGGAGGTGGTCGTGGGGCATCTTCTGCGGGAGCGGGGCTTTATTCTGGCCGCGGCTGAATCCTGTACCGGCGGTCTCCTCAGCCACCGGATCACCAATGTGCCGGGCAGTTCGGACTACTATCTGGGCTCCGTTACCGCCTATGCCAATGCTGTGAAAGAGCGGTTGCTGGGGGTTCCCCGGGACGTCCTGGAGACCTGGGGCGCGGTCAGTCAGGAGACGGCGCTGATGATGGCCCGGGGGGTTCGCCGCCTCCTGGGAGCCGACCTGGCCCTCTCCGTCACCGGCATTGCTGGGCCGGGCGGCGAAACTCCCGGCAAACCCGTCGGGTTGACGTATATCGCGCTGGTCGCCCCCGATGGGGAATGGGTAGAGGGCCACTGCTGGACCGGCGACCGGTCGGCCAATAAGGCCGCCTCCGCCTCTGCCGCCCTGGCCCTTCTCCGCTGGTATCTGGCCCGATAATCTGCCATTTGCCATCTGCAATTCGTATGCACATTCTTCACCTCTACAAAGATTACCCCCCCATCCTGGGCGGGATTGAGAACCACATCCAAGTCCTGGCGGAGGCTCAGGCGCGGGCAGGCCATCGGGTAACCGTCCTGGTCTGCAATCCCGGCCCGCGCACCACAGTCCGGCAGGAGAATGGGGTGACCGTCATCCGCGCCGGACGGCTGATGACCACCGCGTCTATGCCGTTGAGCCTGAGCCAGCCTCTCTGGTTGGCCCGTCTGCGCCCCGACATCGTCCACGTCCATTCCCCTTATCCGCTGGGCGAACTGGCGAACGATCTGCTGGGCCGGGCATCGGCGACCGTCATCACCCATCACTCCGACGTGGTCCGCCAGCGGGGGTGGCTGCGCCTCTACGGACCCCTGCTGCGGCGTGTCCTGGCCCATGCCGACCGAATTATTGCCACCAGCCCTCGCTACATAGAGACCTCCCGGTGGCTGTGGCCTGTGCGGGAAAAGTGCACCGTCGTCCCCCTGGGTGTGGACCATCATCGGTTTGTTCTCCCTCCAGCCCCCTACGACGGTCCGCCGACGTTGCTCTTTGTGGGGAGACTGCGGTATTACAAGGGAGTGGACACCCTCCTGGAGGCGTTGACCGAACTGCCGGGCGTCTACCTGGAGATAGTGGGGGAGGGGCCGATGAGGGAGGAGTGGGCCGCACTAACAGCCCGCTTGGGTCTATCCGACCGGGTCCGCTTCCGGGGCGAGGTCCCCGACGACGACCTGCCCGGCTTTTACCATCGGGCCCACATCTTCGTTCTGCCAGCCAATGCTCGCGCCGAGGCCTTTGGTACGGTTTTCCTGGAAGCGATGGCCTCAGGCCTGCCATGCGTCACGACGGAGGTGGGGAGTGGCACTTCATGGGTGGTTCAGGACGGTGTGACGGGGCGGGTTGTGCCGCCCCGCGATCCGCAGGCTCTGGCGGAAGCCATCCGCCAGTTGCTGGACCACCCCGACCTCCGGATGGAGATGGGTCGGGCAGGGCGGGCGCGCGTGGAAACGGAATTCACCCAGGAGCGGATGATTGCCCGGGTGGAGGCGGTGTACGTTGCGGTGATACAGGATTAATCCTGCGGCGCAAGATGAATCTTGTGCTCCAGTGGCGGGTGCTCGCAGGCTGAACTGCCTCTTCCTGACACTCTGGGGGCGGACCAGGTTGCTTCCCAGTGGTCCAGGGCCTCATCCAGATTGTAGCGGGCGCGCACAAACTCCTGCCCTGCTTGCCCCAATTGCGCCCGCAGCGCCGGGTCCCGCAACAATTGCACCACAGCGGCGGCGAACTCCTGGGGTTCGTCGGCGATGAGCAGATGACGGCCCGGGCTGGCTCCGATCCCGTGATTGCTTACCGACGTCGCTACGACGGGCACTCCCATCGCCAGCGCATCTAGCACTTTCTGCAGCAGTCCCCCCGCCACCCGCACCGGAGAGACGAAGACCGTCGCGGCCTGATACCACGGGGTCAGGTCGTCCGCGTAGCCGGGGATGAACACCCGCTCACCGTCGGCGCGGGCCAGTATCTGTGGCGGCGGCGCATACCCCACTGCATAGAAACGGGCTTCCGGGACCTCCGTCGTCACCTTCGGCCAGACCTGGTTTAAGAACCAGTCCACTGCCTCTATGTTGGGCTCCCGGTACATAGCCCCGACGAAGAGGACGTTTGCGCCGGGCAGGACGGCAGGATGGGACGGAGTCTCGGTGGAGAGGGCAGGGGCCAGCGGGAGCAGGAGAGTAGGGGTAGGACGGCATCGCAGTGTCAGCAGTCGCCGGTCGCCCTCGGAAATGGCCAGAATCTGGTCGTAGCGCCGCAGGAGCCAGGTTTCCAGTTGCTCAAAGAGCCACGCCAGAGCCAGCGTCCCCCATTGCCGCAGCCCGCGCTGATACTGCGCCCGTTGCTCCAGGAGGAACCAGTTGACGTCGTGGGGACGGAGCGCGGTAAAGGGGCGGTGTACTCCCAGCAGGATGAGGGCCGTCTGAGTGAACTCCACCAGCATCAGGTCGGGTCGGGTCTCCCGGAGGGTGCGCGCCACGGCCTGCCGCAGGGTCAGATAACTGCGCAGGATGCGAAGGGGGAGCGGTCCCGTGAGGGCTTGATGGTGGGGAACAGTGACGATGCGCTCGCAGAAGGGGCGGGTCTCTTCTACCAGAGGGGCCTCCTCCGGCCGCAGGCGGGCGACCAGAATCACCGAGCGGCCTCGCCGGTGGAGGGCCTGGATGAGGCGGAAGACCCCTTGTCCACCGGCGTGTCCCACCGAAGGGGCGGGGAACTCTTTGTAGGCGATCAGAATGCGGGTTTTTTGCGGGTCTTCTCCCTGGGTAGAGTGTTCTTTGTCCATTTTCGCGTTACGGATCGTATGGAGGGGCAACCCTTGCAGTTGCTTTCTTTGGGCAGGCGCAAGGCCTGCCCCTCCAATTTGATTTGTTCATTCCTCTACTGCTATTGCAATCACTTCAGGCCGGTTTTTGGTCTGTTGGTAGAAGAATTCGGAGAGGGCGGCCTGAATCTGCCGTTCCACCGTGGCGGAAGGCGTGCGCGGACGGATGTCCTGGACAGTGCGGCGGACGACCTCCGTCGCTCCCGCTATCACCTCCTCCGCGGCGTCGCGGGCGGCGACCCCTCGCACCGTTAGCCGGGGAGTGCCCAGCAGCGCGCCGCGCTGAGGGCTGTAGCGGAAAACGACAACACACACCCCCGCCATCGCCAGCGACTCCCGGTCCCGGATGACTGCCGGCCCCACCGCGTCCCCTACCCACGAGCCGTCCACAAAGACATAGCCGCCGGGCACCCGCTCGCCCACCCGGATGCAGTCATCCTCAAAATATAGCACGTACCCGTTCTCCACCACAGCGACTCGCTCCCGAGGGATACCCAGTTCGGCCGCTATTTTGGCGTGCTGTTTCAGGTGACGCAGTTCGCCGTGGATGGGAACGAAATTGCGCGGGCGGAGGATGTTCAGCAGGAGTTTCTGCTCTTCCTGGCTGGCGTGCCCGGAGACGTGGACAGGAGCCAGGGGGTGGTAGACGACGTCGGCCCCTTTCTGGAACAGGCGGTTGATGACCCGGTGAATCATCTCCTCGTTGCCGGGGATGGTGTGGGAGGAGAGAACAACAGTATCGCCGGGCTGTACACTTATGGAGGGGTGTTGCCCCAGGGCCAGGCGGCTCAGTACGGCCGTCGGTTCGCCCTGCGCGCCGGTGGCCAGAATTAGGCAACGGGATGGGGGGAGCGATTCCATCTCCCCCAGGCTGACCATCATCCTCTCCGGGATGCGCAGGTAGCCCAGGCGCATAGCCATTTTGACGTTTTCCGCCATCGTCGCGCCGGCGATGGCAACCCGGCGCCCATAGCAGGCGGCCACGTCTATCACCTGCTGGATGCGAGAAATCAGGGAGGCGAAGGTGGCGATGATGACCCGTCCCGGCGCTTTCCGCATCACATCATCCAGGGCCTGGGTGACTACCTGTTCGGAAGGGGTAGTGCCGGGTTCGGTGGCGTTGGTGCTATCGGCCATCAGAACCAGTACGCCTCGTCCGGCGAATTCGGCCAGTTTGGCAAAATCCGTCGGTCGGCCGTCCACGGGGGTGTGGTCAAACTTGAAGTCGCTGGAATGGATGATGAGGCCGGCCGGGGTGGTGACTCCCAATCCCACCGTGTCGGGGATGGAATGGCAGACATGGAACGGTTCTATGCGGAACGGGCCGATGGAGAGGACGTCGCCCGGCGCACATGTGTGCAGTTCCGTTTCTCGCAGCATGTGGGCCTGGCGGAGTTTCACCTCAATGAGGCCGCAGGTCAGCCGGGTGGCGTAGACGGGGACGGGGAATTCCCGCAGGAAGAACGGCAGCGCCCCGATGTGGTCCTCGTGGCCGTGGGTGACGAAGATGGCCCGCACGCGGTCTTTCTTATCCCTCAAGTAACTGTAGTCGGGGATGATGAAGTCCACTCCATACATATCCGACTCAGGGAACATCAAGCCGGCATCTATGACCAGAATGTCCTCGCCGTACTCCACGGCCATCATATTTTTGCCGACTTCCCCCAGTCCGCCCAGAGGGATGATGCGCAGATTGCTCATCATTTTGTAATTCGCGCTCTATCCAAGAGTGAGTTTTGCTTTCAACTCAACTGCCAGGGCACGCTGTATGCGACTCAGTCTTCAGGAGGCGGCAGCATTGCCCTGGCGTGGTTTTCAGAAGGCCCCTCCCTTTGCTCCCTTTTCTCCTCTCCGAAACAGCAAGGAGAAAAGGGCTGGAAGATGAGGAAGGGTCAATCGCCACTTTCAGTAGAAGCCGTTTTTTTCCTCCTTCAGGTAGCGGTTTCCTGCGCGGATTGTAAGGCCCGCCGCTGGCGCGCGGCCTCAAAGAGCAGGACTGCCGCGGCCGCCGCCACGTTGAGAGATTCCACCCCTCCTGCCAGGGGAATGGCGACCGTCGTCTCGGCCAGCGCGCGGGCCCGACTTCCCACCCCGGCGGCCTCTCCGCCTATGATAAGGGCCACTCGGCCCGTCCAGTCCACATTGGTGTAGAGGGCGTCTCCCCGGGCGTCCGCCAAGTAGACCCGGCATCCGGCGACCGCGCGGGCGATCTCATCCCAGTCCATGGCGACCATCGGCAGGCGAAAGTGGGCGCCCATCCCGGCCCGCACCGCCTTAGGATTGGTGGCGTCTACTGTGCCTGACGCCAGCAAGACGCCCTCCGCGCCCGCCGCCAGCGCAGTGCGCAGAATGGTGCCCAGGTTGCCTGGGTCGCGCAGGCGGTCCAGAATCAGGGTCAGCGTGGGATGAGCAGGTGGGGATAGGGCGGGGAGCGGGATAACCGCCAGAATCCCTTGCGGAGTTTCCGTATCGGAGCAGGCTGCCATCACTTCTTCGCTGACTTCTTCGCAGAGAACGCCGGCCTCCTGCCAGGCCATCAGCAGAGCCTGTCCTCGGGAGTCCTCCCGGATACGAGCAGTATAAAAGACGAAGTGGGGGCGCGCACCGGCCTGTGCCGCTTCCTGGCAGAGACGGACACCCTCCACGACAAATCTCCGCTCCCGTTGACGGATCCGCCGCCGTTCCTGGAGCGCCCGTACCAGACGGACCCGGTCATTCTTCAGACTGGTGATCATTCAGGCAGGTTGCGCTAGTCTCACCCTTCAATCTCGGCGATGGCCCGGGCGGGGTCTGCGTTCCCAAACGCCACCTTCATAATCCCCGGCAGGTAGCGGTCCATCATCAGCACGTTGATGTAGACCATCTGCTTGATCAACGCCGAGGTCAGGCGATCACCTTCCACGTCAATGCTGGTCTTGTAGCGGACTTCGCCGTCGCCGAAGTCCATCTCAAAGTTGCCGATGACCAGGCCGTAGTTGGCGCGGGTGAGGAATTCAGCCATCGCCTGGCGGCGGTTGGGGGGAACGTTGACATCCAGAATGGAGTAGAAGACGAACTGCTGTTGAGACTCACGGGCCTGCGCGTAGCAGTTCCAGGTGCCGTTCTCCCCCCGAAAGCCCATCCGGAGGATGGGTTTCCCCGGCAACTGTTCAAAGTGCCAGTCGTCTTCCCGGAAGAAGCGCACGACTGCATCAAAGATGGGGCTAGTTGGGGACATATTTCTTTCTCCTTATCGTTGGGAGCCGAACTTGCTTTAAGTATAGCGGAATGGGCCAACATGTCAAGCGCTGTTATTCCCATGGCACCTGCGGGGAGCGGTAGAAGTTCACTCCCAGTGCCTCCAGGCGCGACCCGTGACGCCCCAGACGACTCCGGTACTCTTCCCAGTCCCGGCCCGAGGCCGGAGACCAGCCAATTTCGGCGTAGCCCATCAGCCGGGGGAAGGTCATCCACTCTATATCTGCCATCGTCTGGATTGTCTCCGTCCAGAGCGGGGCCTCCACACCCAGGATGTGCTCTTCCCCGATGCCCTCTGCCACCGTCGCCGGGTCCCATTCGTAGGCGTCCCGGACCTCTATGTACCCGGCCCAATGGAGTCCCAAGGGGGTGTCCGGGGTGTACTTCATGTCCAGGTACGCCTTGAAGGCTGGGGACATAATGACTCGGTTCCCCTGCCGGACGGCCTCCCGACCCATTCCGCCGTGCCAGACCTGGGCGATGGAGGTGGAGAGCAGAGAGGCCTGGGCAATTTCCTCCCAGCCGATCATCTGCTTGCCGTGGGACTGGACGATGTGCTGAACCCGTTCCACGAAGGCGATGTACTGAGGCAGCGGTGTTGCCATCGCCTCGTCGCCGCCGATGTGGAAGTACGGCCCGGGCGTCAGCGCGGCAATTTCGCTCACCACGTCGTCCACGAACCGGTAGGTGACCTCTTTCTCCAGGCAGAGGGAACTGAAGCCGACCTCGGTGCCGGTGTAGAGGGGAGGAGCCACCCCATCGCAGTTGAGTTCCGGATAGGAGGCCAGCGCGGCGTTGGTGTGGCCGGGCATATCTATCTCCGGGACGATGATGATATACCGGCTCCGGGCGTAGGCGATCAGGTCGGCGTACTCCTCCTGGGTGTAGTACCCGCCCGGACCGCCGCCGACCTGGGTGCTCCCGCCATGGAAGGCCAGGTTGGGCCAGGAGCGAATCTCTATGCGCCACCCCTGGTCGTCGGAGAGGTGCAGGTGGAGACGGTTGATTTTATAAAGGGCCAGCAGGTCTATCAACCGCCGGACTTCCGCCGGGCCGAAGAAGTGGCGAGAAACGTCCAGCATCATTCCTCGCCAGGGGAAGCGGGGCCAATCCCGGATGGTCCCTGCCGGGAGGGTCCAGGGACCGGCCTGCGGGGTGAGGGACTCCACCGCTGGGGGGAGCAGTTGGCGGAGAGTCTGGATGCCCCAGAATAGCCCGGCCGGATAGGGGGCGGAGAGGATGACGGCTTGCGGGGTGACCGTTAACTCGTACCCTTCTTCGCCCAAGGTAGGGTCACTGCCGGAGGTGGTCAGATAGATGGATCCGGGGGGCGGCGCGCCCGTCGCGGCCTGCATTGGGAGGGGGTATGCGGTGGCAGGCCGGAGGCGCTCCGCCAGGTACTGCCCGACGGCCAGGAGTTCCGGGCTATCCGGCTCCACGAATATCTGTGTATCCGCTGTCAGGGTGAATGTCTCCCCGGTGAAGGCAACCGAAGCAGGTCGGGGGATGACGGCGATGGTCGGCGTGATGGCTGTTTTGCGGATAGGTGTGGCTGTTTCTCTCGTATGTGCGCTCATAAGGGCCTCTGGGGGTGTCCGGCAGGATGTCAGGATGAACGTGGCAGCGAACAGGGCCGCGAGGGCGGAATATTTTTGCGAGGACGGGTTTGCGAACATGTCCTTCCCATAGAACTTGACAAATTTAGCTCTTGCGGTAAAATTATTAACACACTCGCCGAAGTGGCGGAACTGGCAGACGCGCTGCGTTCAGGGCGCAGTGGCCGTACGGCCGTGTGGGTTCAACTCCCACCTTCGGCATCGCCGCCTGAACCGTTCGGTTCGGGCGGCCTTTTTTATCTTGACCGTAAGGGATGCGGAGAAGAGGGGAGTTTTCGGTAGGTGGCTTCGCCACCTGCTGCGAAATCCCCTCGTTCATCCCATTTGTCTCATAGATGCAGTAACCCGCCAAAGATGGCCTGGTCCCGTCTGCGGGCGCGCGGCATAGGCGGATCGCGCAGGGAACTGCGCATCCCTTCGCTGCGCAGCGTATCTCTCCCCGTGCCGGTATCGCCCTACAGGATCTCTTCTATCTTGAGCCCACGTGCTTGGGCGCGCAACAGCATCCATTCCTGGATGTTGGCCGGGGGCAGGGGGACCTCTTCCACCGGCAGGCGCTCCATATGGATTGCTCCCGCCGGACATGCCAGTGTACAGACGCCGCACCCCAGGCAGCGGGCGCTATCTACTACTGCCGCGTCTTCTGGCACCGAGAGGGCCCCGAAAGGACATCGGTCCACGCAAACCCCACATCCTACGCAGACCTCCGGGTCCACAACGGAACGGAAGCCGGAGCGAGCCACCGCCGTGGGGACGGCGAACTCTGTCAGCCCCCGCAGGACGGCGCAGCAGCACGGGCAGCAATTGCAGATGTAGTAGTGCCGGTCGCGGAAGTTGCCCGTTGTGTGGACCAGGCCCGCCTCCTCCGCCACCCGCAGGACCTGCAGCGCCTCCTCTTTCGTGATCGGGCGGGTCAATTCGTCGCGGTCAAAGGCCCCCTCCACCGGTGCCATAATCAGGCAGACTTCCAGGGGGGCATCACACTCCTTGCCGATCAGCCGCTGCTGGGTCCGACAGATGCAGTCCCGCACGCCCCAGGACCTGGCGCTTTCTACGATCGCTGCTGCCCGCTCGTAGGGAAAGACTTCCAGGTCTGTCGGGATGGCTTCCTGGACGGGGATGACCCGGTGGATGGGAGGCTGTGCGTCCAGAATCGTCCGGCCTCTGATTTCTCGGAAATACGCCTCCGCCAGCGCGGCCAGTTCGGCATCCATCCGGCGCAGTTGCTCCTCGTAGATACCAACCACGAAGGGCAGCAGGGCAAAAACCAATCCCCCCTCGCCCCGACGGGCGCGGATCAGCCCTTTGCGCGCCATATCCTTCAGCGTCCGGTACGCTTCCTGGGGCTCCATCCCGGCGCGTTCGGCGATGGCCTCCGCTGGCTCATACAGCAGGTGCATCTCGGCGGCCAGTGCCGCCTCCTGCGGGGTGAAGAGTCGGGCCAGGAGCCGGAGTTCCACGCCGCTTTCCGTCGCTGGAAAGCCATTGGGGACCGAGTCCAGACGGCGGGCCAGTTGGCGATAGATGTCTTCCATAGCAGGTTGATTTTAGTAGGAGATGGCGCGTTCCAGGCCTTTCGCCTGTTCTATCCAGCGAGCGACCATATCCCGGGTGGGCAACCGGCGAACCAGGCGCTTCTCTGCGTTGATTTCCGCCAGTTTCTCATAGAGATTATCCGGGTTGCGTCGGGCCAGTTCCAGGGCCGTGTCCACTCCTACGGCTTCCAGGAGGTCGCTATACTGTTCGCCGATGCCGACGATCCGCATCAGGTCGGCGCGGTTGACCCACTGGAGGATGGTATCTGCGCTCACGCCGATTTTCTCAGCCAGTTCTTGGCGCCCCTCCGGAGTCGCGCCGGCGCGCAGCAACTCTTCTGTGGTACGGATGCCCATTGAGCGCATCCTCTCGCCATAGACTGGGCCGATTCCAGAAATTTGTTCTATTCTCGCCATGGGACTCCTTTCCTTATGGTTGGCTGACGGATTCATTTTCCAGCGGCGGCAGGTCCTCCGGGCGTTGCAGGCCAAAGTGTTGCAGGAAGGCGAAAGTGGGAGCGTAGAGAATAGGACGCCCTGGCGCCGGGGCTCGCCCCGCCTCTTCTATCAGACCCGATGCCAGCAGGGTGCGCAGGACACTATCGCAATTCACTCCCCGGATGGCCTCAATCTCCGGGCGGGAGATAGGATGCCGGTAGGCGATGATGGCCAGGGTCTCCAGGGCGGCCTGGGAGAGACGGCGCCGTTCTCCCAAGCCCAGAAAGCGCTCCACATACGGGGCGGCCTCCGGGGCGGTCACTAACTGCAGCCGGTCTCCCATTCGCTGGAGGCGGAGGCCGCGTCCCTGAAGCGCTGCCTCCAATTCCCCCAATGCTGCCTCTATTTGATCAGAAGTGGTTTCCAGCACTCCTGCCAACTGTCCAACCGGCACCGGCTCGTCGGCCACAAACAGCAGGGACTCCACCAGTACGGCCAGATGTTGCGCTTCAGTCATAGGGGTGGGGAGGTGGCTATGGCGTACCGATGGAGGGAGGCCCCTCTACGGGCCGCCGGACCACGGCCGGAGCAGGAGCGGCATGCATCCGAACCTGAGGAGGCTGTGCCAGCCGTACGCCGACCTTCTCTTCCACCACAAGTCGGACAGCATCCACGATTTGCGAAGCCTGAGCCGGTACAGCCATATCTCCGGCAGTGTCCACCTCCACCTCTACGGCCACGGCGTTGCGCCGGACGGAGGCCCGGGAACGGGCGCGCAGCACGCCAGGCATCTGTTCCAGTTCGTAGGCGACGTGGTCTGTGATAGTCTTCAGGTTGACTTCCACGATCCCCCCGTCTACCCGTTCCACCCGTACCATCCGGCGTGGGGGACGGCGCAGTTCCAGAACCAGGATGAGGAGACAAATGACCATCCAGGCCAAGGCGAAGAGGATGCCCAGGAGGATCCGCACCAGGTCGTTGGTGGTTTCCAACCAGGAGGTCAGACTATCCAGTCCCTGCCCTATGGCTCCCAGAATGGGTATTGGAGCAACGCACAGCGCGATGCCCAGGGGGAGTGCGAGCAGCAGCCCGATGACGACCAGGATTCGGTTCAGTACATTCATGCTTCTCCTTGCTTACCGACTACGGGATGCGGTAATATTTCGCCAGCGCCCACTCAAAGAGGCGGTCTGGCAGGAAGCCCTTCAGGACGGCAGCCAGGCGCTGAAAGGCCGGCCCGACCCGATAGCGAGGGAGGGGGTTCGGGGAGCGGAGGATCCGTTCCAGCAGGACAGCCACCGTCTCCGGCGCGCCGCCGTGCCGTTCGTCCGTCTCCACGATCTGGAGAACCCGCTCTGCGAACGGCGCGTAGGCCGACGCTACCCCCCAGGCAGCCACTCGCACCCGCTGGTCGGTGAAGCCGGTGTGCATATCGCCAGGTTCAATCAGCGTGACCCGAATACCGAAGGGGCGAACCTCCAGCCGCAGAGCCTCAGTCAGTCCCTCCACGGCGAACTTGGACGCGCTGTAGAGGGCCTGAAAGGGGAGCGAGATGACTCCGCCCAGAGAACTGATGTTGACGATGAGTCCTTCCCTTTGCTCTCGCATCACCGGCAACACGGCCCGGCAGACGCGCAGGACGCCAAAAAAGTTTGTCTCCATCTGGGATTTTGCTTCCTCAATGGAGGTATCCTCCACTGCGCCCGCGATGCCGAAACCGGCGTTGTTGACCGCCACGTCCAGTCGGCCAGTTTCCCGGACGATAAAGTCCACGGCTTGCTGGACGGATTCGTCCCGGGTGACGTCCATTTGCAAAATGATGGGTTGCCCGGGGAGGGGTGGGATGGGAGGGAACGGGGCTCGACGGCTGGTGCCGAAGACCTGATATCCGCGCCGGGCCAGGTGCTCTGCACACGCTTTGCCGATACCTGAAGAGGCACCGGTGATCAGGACAACAGTCTCTTCCGGACGGCGCTTTTGGGCCATATGGAACTCCCAGCAGGGGAATACATTTAACATATTACTGCAGTTCAGGAAAATGTCAAATAGGCGTGCTCAATGGTTCCGTTCTTCGCCGGGACTTTCTGGTTGCTCCGCACTAGATTGTACCGTCCCGAGCCGGGATGACCTATCACCGGTGACGGAATTTCTGCAGTTCATCGGGTGGCGTGGCCGGGATGGGGCGTCCCCAGTGTCGGCGCAGCGGAGGACGGATCAACGGATTGAGGGATTCGGGGAGCGGCATCTCTCTCATGCTGTTCTGTCGCCCTTGTCGTCGCTTTTGGGGGAGGGAGGAAGCCTCTGCTCTTTGCTGAAAACACAACGCCCCACTCGGTAGGGTGGGGCGTCTGGAGTCCCGGGGGTGATTTCCATACAACGGCCGCACCAGGAACGGGGCCTCCTGAAACTCTCAGGAGTATCGGGGTGCTCTCTCCCTCTGGAGAGCAGGACAGGTGACCCGCGCAGGACTCGAACCTGCAGCCAAGGGATTAAGAGTCCCCTGCTCTACCTGTTGAGCTAGCGGGCCAGAGCGGTAAATATTTTACCACATTCTATCCCTTTGGCAAGTCGACGACTCCGTCTGTTTGACATATCCCCCATAACCCGGTACAATTCAGGGCGGGAGGTGTGATGAACGTATCTGCTGATCTCCGCCAACTCCCCAGTGTGGACCGGATTCTGAACGCTCCGGCTGTGCAGGCGCTGATGCCTTTCTACGGGCGCCGGCTGGTCGTCGCCGCCATTCGCCGGACCCTGGACGCCATCCGGGATGAGGTACGGGCCGGCAGTGAATCACCGACGCCGGAGGAAGTGGTCGCTCGCGTAACGGCATACCTTCAGGAACATCTGGCTCCTACTCTGAAACCGGTCATCAATGCCACCGGCGTTATCATCCACACTAACCTGGGGCGGGCTCCCCTCTCTGCTGCCGCCCGCGCGGCGATGGAGGCCGTCGCCCGGGGGTACTCCAATCTGGAATATGACCTCCCCACGGGGCGCCGGGGCCACCGCACTGTCCACGTGGAGCAGTTGCTCTGTGAACTGACTGGCGCGGAGGCCGCCCTGGTCGTCAACAACAACGCCGGGGCGGTCCTGCTGGCCCTCACTGTTATGGCCCAAGGCCGGGGTGTGCTCATCTCCCGGGGACAACTGATAGAGATCGGAGGAGGCTTCCGCATCCCGGAGGTAATGGCCCAATCCGGCGCGCGGTTGGTGGAGGTGGGCACTACCAACCGTACCCACCGCCGGGATTACGAGCGCGCGCTGGCGGAAGGGGCAGATATTGCCCTCATTCTGCACGCTCACTCCTCCAACTTCCGCATTGTCGGCTTCACGGCGGAGGTCGGCTTGCCAGAACTGGTGGAAATCGGGCGGACGTACGGGGTCCCAGTGATGGCCGACTTGGGGAGTGGAGCGCTGCTGGATACCGTTGCCTTCGGTCTGGCCCGGGAGCCTATGGTGCAGGAGAGCGTCGCCGCAGGCGCGGCAGTGGTCTGTTTCAGCGGGGACAAATTGCTGGGTGGGCCGCAGGCTGGCATCATCGTGGGCCGGGCGGAATTTGTTGACCCAATGAAGCGCCATCCCCTGGCCCGCGCGCTGCGGGCCGACAAACTCTGCCTGGCTGCTCTCCAAGCCACGATCATGCACTATCTGCGGGATGAGGCAACAGAGCAGATTCCCATCTGGCGGATGATTGCGGCACCGGTGGAGGAACTGGACCGGCGGGCCCGCCGGTGGCGGCGGGCGCTGCGGCGGGCCGGCATCCGGGCTGATGTGGTGGACGGACGGTCTACGGTGGGCGGTGGGAGCCTCCCCGAAGAGACTCTGCCCACCCGTCTGCTGGCCCTCTCCATCCCCGCCCCGGACCGGGTGGCGGCGGCCCTGCGCCGCCACGACCCGCCCGTAGTGGCGCGCATAGAGGCAGATCGGCTGGTGCTGGACCCGCGCACTGTCCTACCGGAGGAGGAACCGGCGCTGTTGCGGGCGCTGATGGAGGTGCTGGGATGAACGGGCCCCGGATTCACCCCACCACCTTCGTCGCGCCTAACGCCACCATCATCGGCGACGTGACCGTGGAGGAGGAGGCCAGCGTCTGGTTCGGATGTGTCCTGCGGGCTGAGGAGGCCCCCATCTACATCGGCCCTCGCTCTAACATCCAGGACCTCACGGTCATCCATACCGACGTGAACTGGCCCTGTCGGGTGGGGGCTGGGGTGACGGTGGGCCATCGGGCCGTCCTGCACGGGGCAATAGTGGAAGACGGCGCCCTCATCGGCATCGGCGCGATTGTCCTGAATGGGGCCGTTGTTGGAACGGAGGCCATCGTTGGAGCCGGCGCGATCGTGCTGGAGGGCGCAGTGATCCCGCCCCGCACCCTGGCATTGGGCATCCCGGCGAAGGTGGTGCGGGAACTGCGGGAGGAGGAGATTCAGCGCCTGCGCCGCGACGCGGCCCACTACGTGGAAAAGGCGCGGGCCTATAGACAGCAAGTCTGCTGATTCGGAGGTTGCCATTCGCGTTCTCATTGTCCTGACCTACTACCGCCCCCACACCAGTGGGTTGACCATCTACGCGGAGCGTCTGGCGAAGGGGCTGGCTCGCCGGGGCCACACGGTCACCGTGATGACTTCCCGCTATGACCGCTCTCTCCCGCTGACGGAGGAGCAGGAAGGAGTCCGCATTGTCCGCGTTCCAGTGGTCTTCCGGGTCAGCAAGGGAGTCATTATGCCCACTTTCGGTTTCGTTGCCACGCAATTGGTTCGCCGCCACGACGTGGTCAGCCTCCACCTGCCCCAATTTGATGCCGCCGGGGTGGCCGCGCGCGCTCGCCTGATGGGGAAGCCGTCTACCCTCACCTACCACTGCGACCTGAAACTTCCCGCTGGCCCTTTCAACGGTTTTGTCAATCGGGTTGTGGATGTGATGAACCATCTGGCGGGCCTGCTGGCGGATCGAGTGGTGGCCTACACGGACGATTTCGCCATCCATTCCCCCTTCCTCTCCCGCTTCGCTCACAAAACCGTGGTCATCCCGCCGCCGGTGGAATTGCCTGCCGTCAGCCCGGAGGAGGTGGCCGGGTTTGCCCGGCGGATTGGACTGGACGGACGGGGTCCGGTTATCGGTATGGCGGCGCGGTTGGCGGCGGAAAAGGGAGTGGAGGTCCTGCTGGGGGCTCTCCCGCGCGTCCTGGAAGTCTATCCGAACGCGCGGGTCCTCTTCGCCGGGCAGTACCAGAACGTCCTGGGTGAGGAGGCATATGCCCGGCGGCTGGCCCCGCTCCTGGAGCGATACCGGAACCGCTGGACGTTTCTGGGCGTCCTCTCCCCCCGGGAAATGGCCGCCTTTTACCCCAATCTGGACGTAATTGTCGTCCCCAGCCTGAACTCCACCGAGTCCTTCGGCCTGGTCCAGGTAGAGGCTATGCTCTGCGGCGCGCCGTCTATCGCCAGCGACCTACCCGGTGTTCGCCAGCCAGTCCTTCAGACCGGGATGGGCGAAATTGTGCCGGTGGGGGATTCCCGCGCGCTGGCGGAGGCGATTCTGCGGGTCGTGAGCCGACGGGAGCGGTACGTTCGCCCCCGGGAGGAGATTGCCCGGCGCTGGAGCACTGAGCAGACAGCGGCTGCGTATGAATCTCTCTTTGAGCAGTTGCTGGCGCTTCATCATTCCGGTTGACATTCTTGCTGATCCGGGTAAAATAAATTAGCCCCAATTTATTCAGGAGGTGTCCTATGCCCGAGTTTGTTAACCCATTTAGTGGAAAAGTCCCCGAACGGAAACTGACCCTGGAGGAACTGATCCGGGCCATCCGCCTGAACATCGCCGCCGAGCACGAGGCTGTCCATCTCTATATGGCCCACGCCGATGCCACCGATCATCCTCTGGCGAAGAGGGTGCTCATAGACATCGCCAACGAGGAGCGGGTCCACATTGGCGAGTTTGAGCGGCTTCTGGAAATTCTCACCGGCGACGAGGCGAGGTGGCTGGCGGAGGGGAAGGCCGAGGTGGACGAGATGGCCGCTGAACTGACGGGTTCGTCCCCGGCGAAAAGAGAAGGCGAGGAGCCAACCATCGGATCGCTGCGGTAGCGGCCACCGGCGAAGGCCTGCGTATCATATCCGCACCTGTACGGGAACGCGGTATCAGGAGGTTGCTTCTATGGCCAACAAATATCTGGGACGGGACGGTGCCCCCTTTGGGGAGGAAGTGTGGGCGGCGCTGGATGCCGCTATGATAGAGGCGGCAAAGAGCCAACTGGCGGGCCGCAGGCTCCTGCCTCTGGAGGGGCCCTATGGCTTGGGCCTCAAGGCAATCCCCCTGCCGGAGGAAGAGGTGGCCTCAGGGGTGTTTGCGAGCAAAATGCTCCCCCTCGTCTTCCTGGTAGAGGAGTTTGAGATTCCCCTGCGCGATATCGCCGCCTACGAACGGGAGGGCCTGGCCCTCAACCTCCAGCCGGTGGCTCAGGCTGCCCTCGCGCTGGCTTGTCGGGAGGACGAACTGCTCTTCTACGGCGCGGCTGGGCTTCCCGGCCTGCTGAACGCCCCCGGCGTCCAGAAGGCGAAACTCTCCGATTGGAGCGAGGTCGGAGCGGCGGTGGACGACCTGATCCGGGCTGTCACTGCGCTGGATGAGGCCGGCTTTCACGGCCCCTATGCCCTGGGCCTGGCTCCCGCCCGCTACAATCTTCTCTTCCGACGCTACCCCCAGGGCCCGATGACGGAACTGGAGCACGTCCGGACCCTCGTCACTGAGGGCGTCTTCAAAGTCCCCATCCTGAAAGAGGGCGGCGTTCTGCTGGCTGTTGGGCGGCAGTTTGCTTCCATTGTCCTGGGTCAGGACATGAGCGTCGGATTCGTCGGGCCGGACGATGAGGGGCTGGAGTTCACCATCTCCGAGAGCATCGCTCTCTATCTCAAAGCGCCGGCCTCGGTGTGTGTGCTGGAATAGAATAAGCGGAGATCAGGGGGGCAGCAGCCTGGAGGGCTGCTGCCTGCCCCCATTTTTCCCCTGCGGTTTCCGGGCGCTAATCAGGGCGGAGAAGACCTCCCTTGCGGGAGGGGCTCCAACGGCAGGCCGTTGGTTCCCCGAACTTTCACCTCTGTGAAGCCCGCTTCTTCCAGTCCCTATGCGGACTCCCCGACCGCGTCTTTCTGCGGCGTTTCGGGCAGCGGCCGTTGGAGGCCGCGTCGGCGAGAGTTCCGCAAACGGTCATCCTTTCTGATGACCGTCACCGGCTCCGGCTACCAATCTGTCCCTTCCCCGTTCAGGAAACGGTTGATGTCGGCGGCGGCCCGCTTGCCCGCGCCCATCGCGCTCACCACCGTCGCCGCGCCGGTCACCACATCCCCGCCAGCCCACACCCGGGGCATGGTCGTTCGGCCCGTCTCTTCGTCCTTCACCACCACTGTCCCGTGCTTTGTCCGGTGCAGTCCCTCTGCGTCCACGAAGACTAGCGGGTTTGGGCTGGTCCCCAGGGCGAAGATGACCATGTCCACTTCCATCTCAAACTCCGAACCGGGAATCGGTACCGGGGAGCGCCGACCGGAGGCGTCTGGCTCGCCCAGTTCCATCCGGATGCAGCGCATCCCGACCACGTTCCCCTTTTCGTCGCCCAGAATCTCCACCGGATTGGTCAGGAAATCAAAGATGACTCCTTCCTCCTCGGCGTGGTGAACCTCTTCGGCCCGCGCAGGGACCTCGTCGCGGGACCGGCGATAGACGATATGCACCTCGCCATCCTTCCTCTGTAGAGTCTGGAGACGGAGCGCACAGCGGGCCGCGTCCATCGCCACGTTCCCTGCACCGATGACTGCCACCTTCTTCCCCACCTTCACCGGCGTATCGTACTCTGGGAAGAGGTACCCCTTCATCAGGTTGACGCGCGTGAGGAACTCGTTGGCGCTCATGACGCCGTTGTAGTTGATGCCGGAGATGCGCATAAACGAGGGGAGTCCCGCGCCCGTCCCCAGGAAGACGGCGTTGTACTCCGCCAGGAGTTCGGTCAATGTCAGCGTGCGTCCGATGACGTGGTCGGTGTGAATCTGGATGCCCAGGCACTCCACTGCGTAGTCAATCTCTGCATGGACGACGCTTTTGGGCAAACGGAACTCGGGGATGCCGTAGACCAGGACGCCGCCGGGGGCGTGCAGCGATTCAAACATCACCACCTTGTGCCCCTCGCGGGCCACGTCCACCGCGCAGGTGAGCCCTGCCGGGCCCGTGCCGACGACGGCGACTTTATGGCCAGTGGGCGGTTTGCGCTCCAGCGGGCAAGTCCGCATCGCCAGTTCGTAGTCGCCCACGTACCGCTCCAGCCGCCCGATGGCGACGGGCTGGCCCTTTTTGGCCAGCACGCAACGGACCTCGCACTGGGTCTCCTGGGGGCAGACCCGCCCGCAGATGGCGGGGAGGCTGTTTTTGACCTTCATCGCCGCCACTGCGCCGATGATGTCCCCCTCCCGCAGCGCGCGGATGAACTGGGGGATGAGGACGCCGACCGGGCATCCGTCCACGCAATAGGGCCGTTCGCACTGGAGGCAGCGGTTCGCCTCCGCCAGCATCAGTTCCTCGGTGAATCCTAGTGCGACCTCGTTGAAGTTGCTCCGCCGGACCACGGGGTCCTGTTCAGGCATCTTTTGGCGGGGGATTTTGGTTCGTTCTCGTTGGGTAAGAGGAGTCATCGGGTCGTCTCCTGTTCCTTCAGTACGCCTTCCAGCCGGCATTCGTGTTCCCAGTGCTCCACGGCCAGCCGTTCCTCCTCCCGGTAGAAGGAGAGGCGGGCCAGCAAATTGTCCCAGTCCACCTTATGGCCGTCAAACTCGGGGCCGTCCACGCAGACGAACTGGGCGCCTTCTTCCAGCAGGACCCGGCAGCCGCCGCACATCCCCGTCCCGTCAATCATAATGGTGTTCAGGCTGACGATGGTGGGGATGCCGAAGGGCTTCGTCGTCAGCGAGACGAATTTCATCATAATGGCGGGGCCGATGGCCCAGACGCGGGCGATTTCTTTGCCCCGGGCCTCCAGCAGTTCCTTCAGGGGTTCGGTCACCAGCGCCTTGCGCCCGTAGGAGCCGTCGTCGGTGCAGACGATCAGTTCGTCCGAGACGGCGCGCATGCGGTCTTCCCAGAACAGGAGGCTCTGGGTGCGGGCGCCGATGATGGAGATCACATAGTTGCCAGCCTCCTTCAGGGCACGGGTGATGGGGAAGATAGGGGCGATCCCCACGCCGCCGCCCACGCAGACGACCGTCCCGTAGTTGGCGATTTCGGTGGGGTGGCCCAGGGGGCCTGCCAGTGTGGCCAGCGCGTCGCCCACCTTCAGGGTGCCCAGGTGCATGGTGGACTTGCCGACCTCCTGGAAGATGAGGGTAATGGTGTTGGCCTCCCGGTCGTAATCGGCGATGGTCAGAGGGATGCGTTCGCCGTGCTCGTCAATGCGGACGATGACGAACTGTCCGGCCAGCGCCTTTCGCGCCACATGGGGGGCTTCCACCACCATCAGTTTGGTGACGTCGCTGAGGACTTGTTTTTCCAGAATCCGGTACACTGCCAACCTCCTCAAAAAATTTGCCACAAAGGGCATGAAGATGACACAGGGGCACAAAAAATATCTTTGGCCCGACATTTCGCAGTTTTCCGACCGGCCAGGATGCAAGGATACTCCAAAATGGCCGTTTGGTCAAGTGACACTCTTCCTGTTTCCCTCTTTTCCCCCATAGGGGTTGTGCTATAATGCTTCACCGAAAGGTTCTACATTAGGGAGGTGATCTATGTTGAAGGCCGGAGGAATTGGAGCGGCCGTCGGTTTCGTTGTTGCTCTGATCCTGACCCTTATCACCCCCTGCTGCAACCCCTGCGGGGCCCTGCTCATCGGAGTGGGCGTGGGGATACTGGCTGCGTTCTGGGAGCGCCCCAGCACCAGTGGAGACGGCGCGCTGAAAGGCGCCCAGGCTGGAGCCATCGCAATGGCTGGTGGCCTGGTGGGGGAGATGATCGGGGCGATTCTGAACGGTATCGTTATGGGGCCGGAACGGGCTGCTCAACTGGCGCGACAGTTAGGCCTCCCTCTGGAGGACTACTCCCCTGCCCAATATTGGGCATATATGCTGGGCGGCAACTGCTGCTGTGCGCTGATGAACATCCTGCTGGGAGCCGGGCTGGGCACCGTGGGAGGCCTTATCGGCTACCAAATCTGGGGGAAAACCGGCGGTGCGGTCGCGGAGTCGGAGCCGTCGCTGTATTCGCCGGACCGGATAGAAACGGAGCAGGGGGGATGAACGGGCCGAAAGAGAGCCCTACTTTCTGGAAAGGAGTCCTTGTCCACTCGTTGGCTGTCTCGTCCATCGTCCTGGCCCTTTTCTACTACTGGTTCGGTATTGCCGACCGCTACACGGTTTTTCTTTATGGACACCTTGGGGCCGGTCCGTTTGACCCTCGCACCGTCAGCCGCTACTGGATGTCCGGACTGGTGGCCGCCGGGGTGGTGCTAGTCGTTTACACTGGCGCGACCGGGCTCTGGGGGCGTATTCAGGGGAGCCGGGAGCGCCGCTGGGTGCCGCCGGAGGGCTGGAAGGTCTGGCTGCTTTCGCTCCCCCTGATCGTTCCGGGTGTCCTCTGGACGACAACTCATCTGAACTGGCCCGTGCTCCCCTTTCCGCTGGCGACCGTCTGCGCAGCGGTGGCGGCGGGTGGATTGTTCCTGGCCCTGGTGCCCGCCCGAATGGCCGCCGCGCGACCCGGCCAATTCTTCTGGCTGATCGGCGCCGGGGCCGGCCTGGTGCCAGTCCTGCTCTTGTTGCGGGTGCTGGAGCGGCTTCCCCAGGGTGGGAAGGCCGTCTTCTACGCCCGCGTGGCCATCGCGGCGACGCTGATCGGGGCCATCTGGACCCTGACCCTGGCGGGCGTCTATGCCCGATGGTACGGGGCAACCTGGCGGGTGGCCCACCTTCTGGTCAGCGGACTTTGTCTGAGTTACCTCCTGATCCCGCTGGTTCATCACCTTCTGTTCACTCCGCCCGCGTTTCGCTACATCAGTGTGGCCGATAACTTTTTTGCATCTACGCTTCCTGGTCAGGTGTTGGGCTTTGCGGCGGCGGTCGGAGTGGCCTGGGGCGCAGTGGCCGTCCAGAGCCGCATCGCCCGGCAATGACAAATCCATTTCGGAGGTGTTCCCATATATCGGAAAAAAGAAGTCATCCGACTTGTTGTGGGCATCATCGCGGCCCTGACGTTTCTCCTGGTCGTCCCTCTGGCCTTTGGGCCGTTGCCCGCCAGCGGTTCTGTGGGCCAGGCCCGGTGGTATCCGGTGGACTTCTACCCCGACCCTACCAGCGAATCCTACGTCTACCTTCCCCTGGTCATGCGCAATTACCGCGCTCCGCCGCCCCCGCCGGTCTATCCCAATGACCTCTTTTACAGCCGTCAATGGGGTCTGAGCCAAATCCGGTCGCCGGAAGCCTGGCCTCTCTCCAAGGGCGCGGGGGTCCTCATCGCCGTTCTGGATACCGGCACCGACTACGCCCATCCCGATCTCTCCGGCAAAGTCCGCACCGACATAGACTATGACTACATCAACGGCGACTTCAACGCGATGGATGACAACGGCCACGGCACCCACGTCTCCGGCATCGCGGCGGCGGCGACAAATAACAGCCAGGGGGTGGCCGGCCTGGGCTGGGAGGCGACGATCCTGCCGCTGAAGGTGCTGGACGATAAAGGCAGAGGAAGCACAGCCCAACTGATCCCGGCCATTCACTACGCCGCGGACCAGGGCGTGAAAGTCATCAATATGAGCCTGGGGGGTGCCACTGCTTGTCCTTCTACCCTCCAGGACGCGGTGAACTACGCCTACAGCCGGGGCGTCCTGCTGGTGGCGGCGGCGGGGAACGACGGCGGGAACCAAACTGTCTTCCCTGCCAACTGCGACCATGTATTGGGGGTGGCCGCGACGACGTCATCCGATACGCGGGCCTACTTTTCCAATTACGGCGACCACGTCAGCGTGGCCGCGCCGGGTACGGAAATCTACAGCACCCTGCCAGGCAGCGGATACAGCTATATGCAGGGCACCTCTATGGCCACGCCCTTTGTCGCCGGGCTGGCCGCGATGGTCTACGCCTATTTCCCTTCCTACACCCCCGACCAGGTCGCCTCAGCGATTCTGGATAACGCGAAGGACCTAGATAGTCCTGGCTGGGATATGTACTCCGGCTGCGGGCGGATAGATGCTTTTAAGTCCCTTTGGGACGGCGCACAGGGAAATTACCCGGTCTGCCTGGGAGCGCGAGGGTGGGGCGCAGCGGAGCAGCGGAGCGGAGCGACTGAGGAGCAGAAGGGCGGAGCAGCAGCGGAGGTGGTGCCCGGAGAGTTGTTGGTGACGGTACGGGCTGGGGTGCGGGCAGAGAATCTCTTCCGGGCGCGGGGGCTGGCCTTCGGCGGCGATCGGCTCTACCAGGCCCGCTCCGGCGTACAGGTCTGGCGTCTGAGAGTGCCGGTGGGGCAGGAAGAGTCGGTCCTGGCCCGTCTGTGGGCCGACCCTGCTGTTATCGCGGCCGACCTGAACTACGTGATCCGCGCCCAGCGGTAGAGAGCCTGCAGAGGCTGAAAGTCGCGTTATTTGACAACTCCCGCAAGTAATGTTAGACTGGTATTTGGAAACTCTACCGCCACAGGCAAGAAGTTCCGTATGAAAACTCTGTACTGGATTCTGCCCGGCCTCCTGGCCGGTCGGCCCGGACCCCAGATAGTCCCGTGGGACCTGGCCGAACTCCGGGAGATGGGGTTCCAGACCATCGTCTCGCTGGTGTCGGTGGACGGGGAGCCCATCCGGGCCGCGGGGTTCCGTCACCTCTATGTGCCGCTGGATGGCGCGCTGGCCTTCCTTCCCGTCCTGCGGCGCCGATTGGCGCGACGAATGCGCCCGGTCGTGGACTTCATTGCCGAGGAAGTCGCCGCCGGGTGCCCAACCCTGGTCCATTGCCGCCAAGGCAACGATCGGACAGGGGCCGTGCTGGCTGCGTATCTGGCCTGCTACCGGGGATTGACCCCGGAGGAGGCCATCCAGCGGGTGCTGGAGGCTAACCCCCAGGCAATGCGCTCGCTGGGGTTCAAGCGTCTGGTGAGGACGATTTGTTCGGAGGGAATCTGAGGCTGTGGCTCGTTCATCCCGTTCGGAGAGTAAGACGCCCACTCTGACTGAGTTTCTGGAATCGTTGAAATCCGGCCAGACCAACCGTCGGACCATCTACGGTCTTTCCAATCTGGAGCGCAGTGAGGCTGAGCAGGTCTGGGTCATCTGGGGCCAACTGCCCGTCGTGACCCGCCGGAAGGTGGCCCAGATGATGGTGGAAATCGCCGAGAGCGACTTTGAGGTGAACTTTGACGAGGTGTTCCGGCTGGTGCTGGAGGACCCGGATGCCGCGGTGCGCCTGGCCGCTGTGGAAGGCCTCTGGGAAAATGAGGACATCCGCTTGGTGCCGGTACTGGCCAATTTGTTGCTGAAGGACCCGGCATTGGAGGTCCGGGCCGCTGCTGCTTCCTCCCTGGGCCGCTTTATGCTCTCCGGCGAACTGGGCAAAATCCGCCCCCGTCCCTACCAGCAGGCCTTCCAGGCCCTTCTGACTGCCTGTACCAACGAGAAGGAAGACCTGGAAGTCCGACGGCGGGCGCTGGAATCCCTGGCCTATTCCGGCGAGAGCATCGTCGTCGACCTAATCCGCGCGGCCTACCATCACCCCGACGAGCGGATGCGCATCAGTGCCGTCTTCGCTATGGGCCGCAGTGCCGATGACCGCTGGGCGGCCGAAGTGATGCGGGAACTCCACAGCCCCAGCCCTCAGATGCGCTACGAGGCCGCCCGGGCCTGCGGGGAACTGGAACTGAGCGACGCGGTGCCCACCCTGCTGGAACTGATAGAGGACGTAGACGCCGAGGTGCAGGAAGCCGCCATCTGGGCCCTGGGCCAGATCGGCGGCGACGAGGCCCGTCAAGCCCTGGACCACTATCGCCATTCCGATAACGAAGCCCTCCGCGGCGCCGCCCGCGATGCTCTGCGAGAACTGGAATTCCTCCACGGCGACCTGGGCGCGTTCCTCCTGTTTGATTTCCTTGAAGATGAAGACGAGGAGGACTGGGACGAGGATTGGGATGAAGATCAGGAGTAAGAAGTATGGAGTAGCCAGTCGGGGGGCTTTGCCAATCCGAGTCATCTGGACCCTCGCTATCCTGCTTCTTGTTATCTTGTTGCTGTTCCTGCCCTCCGCGGTCATTGCGGGCCCGGCGCCATACCAGGAAACGCCCATCACCGTTCAGGCGGCTACTGTCACGTATTCCTTCGGTCAGCAGGCGGTTTTCTCCATTCAGGCTACTGCATCGTCTGACATTACCGCGCTGTACCTCTACATCCAGGCAGCAGGCTATGAGCGGGTAGAAGTTACCCCTGTCCTGGTGGACCCCGAACCTTCGGTTCAGGCGACGTTCACCCGGGACCTGCGCCTCTTCCCATTTCCTCCCTTTGGCATTGTCCGGTGGTGGTGGGAAGTACGGGACGCGGCGGGCCATCAACTGACCACCCCCGTCTCCACCTTCCGCTACGAGGACAACAGATGGAACTGGTTCAGCCGGACATCCGGCCCCATCACCGTCTACAGCCCGGTGGATGACCCCCCGTATATACAGGCCGCGCTGGATATTGCTGCCACCAGCCTGGAACGAATTTCCCGTTCCCTGAACGTGCCGCCGCCGGAGAAAGTGGACATTTTTCTGTACCCGTCGGTGGCCGACCTGCAGGCTGCGCTGCGGATGGCCGGTCGGGAGTGGATGGGCGGACAGGCCCGCCCGGAGATCGGGGTCGTTCTGGTCGCAGTCCCCCACGACGGTGGATACATCGCTCAAATGGAGCGGGAGATTCCCCATGAACTCACCCATCTCCTGGTCTACCGTCTGACCGGTCCGCAGGGATACCTCTATGTCCCGGCATGGCTGAGCGAAGGGCTGGCTGTGGCCAACGAAATCCGCCCTGACCCCAATATGGATTCTCTGCTGGATCGGGCCCGGGACGAAGGACGCCTGATTCCCCTCCGGAATCTCTGCCCTCCCTTCTCTACCGATCCAGCGGAGATACTGCTGGCCTACGCCGAGAGCGGGAGCCTGGTCCGCTATATCCGGCAGCAGTACGGCGATAGCGGCATCCGCGCCCTTCTCCTGGCTTATGCCGACGGCGCCGACTGCGAGGCCGGGGTTCAACGAGCCCTCTCCATCACCCTGGACCAACTGGAGCGGGCCTGGCGGGCCGATCTGAGCGGGATGGGGAAATGGATGGTGTGGATTGCCGATAACGCCTCCGGGCTGGCTCTCTGGGGCCTGAGCCTCCTCCTGGCGCTTCCCATTGTCCTGGTCGGATCACGGAATGCGAAATACGGAGCAAGCAGCGGTAGATGAACAGTTTCTGGCCTTCTATTGTCACCGGGTTGCTGGGTGTTCTCTTCTTTGTCTTGCTGAATGCTTTCTTCGTTGCGGCTGAATTTGGATTGGTGAGCGTCCGGCGGACGCGGGTGGCGGAACTGGCCGCCCAGGGCCATCCCACCGCTCCGATCGTCCAGCGGGCCCTGGATGACCCAGACCGTTTCATTGCGGCCACCCAACTGGGTATCACCATTGCCAGCCTGGCTCTGGGATGGATCGGGGAGCCGGCCTTGGCTCACCTCTTTGTCCCCCTTTTGCAATTCCTCCCCGAGTCCTGGATCGGGACTGCATCCCATTCCATTGCCGTCGCCATTGCGTTCATCTGCATCACCTTCCTCCACGTGGTCGCGGGCGAACTGACCCCCAAGTCCATCGCCCTGCAGAATCCGGAGCGGACCGCCCTCTTCGTCGCCCGGCCGATGGTGGTTATCTTCCAGATTTTCCGGCCTGCCATCTGGGCCCTGCACGGTGCCGGAAACGGCTTGCTCCGGCTGCTGGGGGTCCACCCGGCCGGCGGGCATGAGCGAGTCCACTCCGTCCAGGAACTGAAGATGCTCATTGAGGCCAGCCAGGAGGAGGGAGTCCTGCAAGCCGAAGAAGAGAAGATGCTGCGCGCTGTCTTTGACCTCCGCTCCAGCCGGGCCGCTGAAGTGATGGTTCCCCGTACCGAGATGGTCTGTGTCTCCACCGACGCCACTCTGGAGGAACTGGCCGACCTGGCTGAACGGACCGCGCTGACCAAATTCCCGGTCTTTGAGGACGACCTGGACCATATTGTCGGCATCGTTTACTTGAAGGACCTCCTGCGGCCCATCCGGGCCTGCCGTTTCGATCTGACTGCGCGCGCCCTGATGCGGGAAGCGCTCTTCCTGCCGGAGACGGTCTCCGTCGCTGACCTGCTGGCCCATTTCCGGCGCGCCCGCCAGCATATCGCCATCCTGGTGGATGAGTACGGCGGTACTGCTGGCCTGGTGACGCTGGAGGACTTGCTGGAGGAGATTGTGGGGGACATCGGTGACCTGTTTGAGACCTCTGCTCCCCACGTCCAGCACCTACCGGACGGAAGCATCCTGCTGGACGGGCTGATGACTATAGACGAGGCGAACAAAGCGCTGAACCTGGCCCTGAGCGACCCCTTTTACACCACCGTCGGTGGGCTGGTGATGGGGCGGCTGGACCGGGTACCGATGGTCGGAGATGAGGTTGTTCTGGAGAACGGGTGTCGGCTGCGGGTGGAGGAGATGGACGGCCGGCGGGTCGCCCGGGTCCGCCTGATGTCCTCCAACATTGGGGCGGGCCTGCCCCTGCGGTGAGGATGGTATGCGACCACCGCTACCAGTTCACATCGGCGATGTTATCCAGATGCGGAAGCCCCACCCCTGCGGCGGGTATCAGTGGGTGGTAACCCGCGTGGGGTCCGACATCGGCATCCGCTGCCTGACCTGCGGGCGGCGATTGATGCTCCCCCGCTCCCGTTTTGAGAAAGGAGTCAAAAAAATCCTGGGACCGATGTCTTTGGAGGGAAACGATGGCTCATGACATGCGCTCGCTCCGATTCCTGCTGCTGCACTCCCGGACCGGAGGCGGTCATCTGCGGGTGACCCGGACCGTCGCCGACGCGCTGACGGCCCGATACGGCGAACAAGCCAGGGTGACGCTGGTGGACGTCCTGGCCGAATACGCCCCATGGCCCCTCTCCCGGGCACCGGACTGGTATCCGATCGCTCTTCGGGGTGGCGGGCGCATATACGGGTGGGGGTTCCGTCTGCTGAATGGATGGCGGCGGGTTCGGGCCATCTGTCACCTGGCCTGGCCGCTGACCTATCCCCGGGTTATGCGCCTGTTCCGGGACCATCCTGCCGACGTCATTGTCTCCTTCCATCCTGTCCCGGTGTACACCATCTCCCGCGCCCTGGAGTGGACCGGGCTCTCCACGCCCTTCGTCGCGGTGGGGACGGACCTGGTGGTGATGCACGCGGCGTGGGTGGCCCCTAGAGTCCGGCGGTATCTGGTCCCCACCGAAGCAGCCCGAGAGCAACTGCTCCGGCACGGAGTGGAGCCGGGGCGGATAGAGGTAACAGGCCTGCCCATCGGCTCCCAGTTCCAGCAGATCGCCGTTGAAGACCCGGCCGTCGTCCGCCGGAGACTGGGATTGGAGCCTGACCGGCCGACCGTCTTGTTGATGGGCGGGGGAGTGGGCTTTGAGCCGCTGGAGGCGGTGGCCCGGGCGGTTGCTACCGCCACGCCGACGGCTCAACTGGTTGTCATCGCCGGGCAGAACGAATGGCTGCGGGAACGGCTTTTGGCCATCTCCTGGCCCGTGCCGACGCGGATTGAGGGATTCGTGGAGAACGTTCACGAGTGGATGCGGGCCGCCGATGTGCTGCTCACCAAAGCAGGGCCCACGACCATTGCGGAAGCCCTCACCGTCGGCGTCCCGATGGTCCTGTGGGGCGCTATCCCCGCTCAGGAGACCCCGAACGTCCACCTGGTCGTCCGGGCGCGGGCGGGGGTATGGGCGCCGGGGCCGGAGCGGGCTGCCGCGGCGGTGGCTCGCCTCATCGCTAACCCGGCCGCGCGGCGATTTGCTGCCGAAGAGGCCCGCCGTCTGGCCTCGCCGGAGGCTGCCCGGCGGGTAGCAGACATTCTCTGGGAGATCGCGTCTCACCCGCCCCTCAATTCTCAACCCTCAGGGGTGCCTGCCCTCCTCCGGGACCGTTTCCAGCGTTGGATTCAGACCCTTCGGGAGGGAGTGCCTTTGCTGGTCTAGTCGTCCCGATTCCCATATAACGGGCCAGGCACTTCCCGAGGTGCCTGGCCTGTCATTTCGCTTTCTGGGAGGTCCGATGGTTCCCGTCATCTCCATCGTCGGCAAATCCGGGGTGGGCAAGACCACCCTGCTGGAGAAATTGATCCCCGAACTGAAACGGCGCGGCTACCGGGTGGCAACCATTAAGCACGACGTGCACGGCTTTGAGATAGACCAGCCCGGCAAAGACACCTGGCGGCACGCGCAGGCCGGCTCCGACCACGTCGTCATCGCCTCTCCCAACCGGATTGCCCACATCCAGCGGCTGGAGCGGGAACTGACCCTGCCGGAGATTGTCGTCACCATTCACGACGCGGATATTGTGCTGACGGAGGGGTATAAGCGGGGACCGGCGCCCAAGGTTGAGGTCAGCCGGGCCGAGAGAGGCCGGGAGTTGATCTGCGCACCCGAGGAACTGGTCGCCATTGCCACCGACCAGCCCTACGATCTGGACGTGCCTCAGTTTGGTCTGGACGATGTGGTCGGTCTGGCGGACCTGATAGAGGAACGGTTCCTGAGCGCGAAATAGACCGCGGGGACGCGAAAATGATATCGTGTTTGGGTGGTGAATTTAGGAGAATGTCCCCACCGGAATGATGCCCGGCGGAGCGCTGACCATCTCCAGCAGTGCGGGGTCCTGCCAGTGCAGAACCCAATGCCCATCCCATCCCAACTCGGCCCCTGCCAGCGCCACGTGGGCCATCACAATCCCGGCGTCTATCGGAGATGGCCCGGTCAGGAAGAGATGAAGGCGCAGTTTTGCGCCGCCCTCCACTACGAACCGCCAGGGCTGACGGTTTTCGGCCGAGGGGGCCAGCCGGGCACACTCCAGCACCTCTACCAGCGCCGGGTCGGCTCTCGTGGGTGACCAGGGCGCGCCCCACTTTCCGGCGAAGACGATTTCCTCCAGCGGACGGCGGCGATGAGCCGCCACCAGCCGCCGGATGGTGCTATCGTGGAGGCGGGCCAGCCGGTCTTCGCGGGCGTACCCCAGCGCCACCGTCGCAGCGATGACCTCACCCGGCCTCCGCTCCACCCTATCGGCGGCCCGCTCCGGGTGATAGGAGCCGGTCATCCAGCAGGTGGAAAGATCCCGCCGCGTCGCCTCCAGAACGACCTGTTCCAGGACGTACCCCAGGTCCAGCCGGGCCCGGTCCGAATCCTCCGGGATCAACCCCACCAGCAGGTGCGGCGCTCCCTGAACCAGCCCATAGACCCCTATGTACCGGGCCAGAATCTGCCCCACCTGCTCCCGGCCGCTGATTAACGTCACCCGTGGGGGAACGTCGGTCAGGTGAGGGGCCTGGGCGGCGAACTCCAGCAGGTGAGCCAGTCCGTCGTCTGGCACCGACCGGTCGGCGTACCGACGGGTGCTGTGGCGGAATCGGATGGCTTCGCGGAAAGTTTCCAACATCTCTACACCGACTGGTTGGCCGTCCAGGTCAGCCATCCTTGCGGGCCTGGGCGTAGACATGGAGAATACGCCAGAGAGTCGTCAGGTTGGAGCCAATCGCCAGCACCCACAGGGCGATGGTCGGCGCGCCCAGGATCAGGCCTACGGCCAGCACAGTCATACGCTCCAGGCGGGTGAAGAGGCCGACCTTGCAGGAGTAGCCGTTGGCTTCGGCCCGGGCGCGAGTATAACTGACCAGATTGGCCCCGATGATCGTCAGGAAGGCCAGCAGGACCTCCGTCGTGGCTCCGCGCCAGAGATAGTGGGCTGCCAGGCACAGAAAGAGAACAGCCTCAGAGACCCGGTCCAGGGTGGAATCCAGAAATGCGCCGAAGCGGCTGCTGCGGCCGGTCACCCGGGCCAGCGCGCCGTCCAGCGCATCTATCGGGGCAACGATAGCCACCAACCAGCCCCCCAACGCCAGGCGTCCGCTGGCAATCACACCACCCACCCCAATGGTCAGCAGACATCCCAACAGGGTGAGGGTGTTAGGGTGAACCTTCCAGCGGGCCAGAACCTGGGCTATCGGGATGGTGAATGCCTGCGCGGCCTCTCGCGCCCACTCCGCCAGCGATTCGGACACCTGCGGCGGTTTTCGACTCCGCGTCTTTTCCATTTTGCCCTCCTAATATCGGACCACTGACCACCGACGAGTGACAGCGAACCCCTAACTCTCTCATACCAAATACATCGTGCCGAGTGTGAGAGAAGGGGGCTGCTGCCCCATCGTTCCGTTATCCCTGCAGTGTCCGGTTGTCCTCCCCGGCGATGAATGCCTCTACTGCCTGGCGGGCCACGTCGTCGCTCATCTGCACCGGCGGCGATTTCATAAAGTAGGCCGACGGCGCCAGCACGGTTCCGCTCAGGCCTCGGTCCATCGCCAGTTTGCAGCAGCGAATAGCGTCTAGGACCACCCCGGCGGAGTTGGGGCTATCCCAGACCTCCAGTTTCAACTCAATGTTCAGCGGCACCTCGCCGAAGGACGTTCCCTCAATGCGGATGTAGCACCACTTCCGGTCCGTCAGCCAGGGCACATAGTCCGAAGGCCCCACGTGGATGTTCTCCGGCGGCAGTTCATAGTCCAACTGGCTGGTGACCGCGCTGGTCTTGGAGATTTTCTTGGATTCCAGCCGCTCCCTCTCCAGCATATTAAAGAAGTCCATATTGCCGCCGAAGTTCAACTGGTATGTCCGGTCAATCCGCACGCCGCGATCTCGCAGTAGGCGGGCGAGCACCCGGTGGACGATGGTGGCCCCCACCTGGCTCTTCACATCGTCGCCGATAACCGGCAGGCCCCGCTCGGCGAACCGTTTCTGCCAGTACGGCTCCCGGGCGATGAAGACCGGGATGCCGTTGACAAAGCCGCACCCGGCCTCCAGAATCTGCTCAATGTACCACTTGGTCGCCATCTCGCTGCCCACCGGCAGGAAGTTGACCACCACATCGGTGCCGGTGTCCTTCAGGATACGGACGATATCGGCAGTGGGGCCGGGGGCTTTGCGGATGACCTGGCGGAGATACTGCCCCAGGCCGTCGTGGGTCATCCCCCGGCTGACCGGCACACCCAAATGGGGAACTTCACAGAAGCGGAGGGTATTATTGGGGCCGGAGAAGATGGCTTCGGAGAGGTCCTTCCCGACCTTCTCCGCGTCAATGTCAAAGGCGGCGGAGAACTCAATATCCCGGATGTGGTATCCCCCCAGGACAGGGTGCATCAGGCCGGGGACTACCCCGTCGTCGGGGACGTGGCGATAGAAGAAGACGCCCTGTACAAGAGACGAGGCGCAGTTGCCCACACCGATGATGGCTACGCGTACCTTGCGGCTCTCTCCCATTGGTTTCAACCTCCTTGATGAGATAGTTGAAGCATAGAGAGGAAATCAGCCCATTGGCGCTCCAGCGCATCTACATCCAGCGCGTAGCGGGCCAGCCGACCGTCCCGCGTCACCCGCACCAGCGCGGCGGCGCGCAGGCGAGCCAGATGCCAGGAGACCAGCGGCTGGGCCAGATGGACTGCCTCTACGATCTCGGTAACGGTCATCTCCCCGGCCCGCGCCAGTGCTATCAGGATGCGCAGCCGCACCGGGTCTTTCAGCGCATAGAAGAAGCAAACCAACTGGCGCAGGCGTGCTTCTGTGTCCCTGCTGGTTTCCATCCTGTCCTCCTGGATACTGGGGTCGGACCAACTGACCCGGTGAGCAGGGCAAATACATAAACAAACGCTTAATAAACGGACGTTTATATAATAGCATGGAGGGGAGAGATTGTCAACCTCAAGGCTACCCGTGGTGGGGCAACCGGGCCAATGGCCTCTTGATCCCCAGGCCCTGGATGTCCTCTGGGATGGGGATAAGGTCAAGCATCCCGCTCTCCCGAACCAGGTTTAGGAGAAGGGAGGGGGTGGGGTGAGGATATTCCCCTTGTGAGGTTGGGGCATCTGTGTTATATTACCCTCGGGAGGCGGCCCATGACCCTCTTTGAGCATTTTGGTCAGAAACGGGCGCGCGAAGAGGCCCCGCTGGCAGCCCGGATGCGCCCGCGTACCCTGGAGGAGTTTGTCGGGCAGGAGCACATTCTGGGTGAGGGGCGCCTGCTGCGCCGCGCGATTGAGACCGACCGCCTCTTCTCTTCCCTCATCTTCTGGGGCCCGCCCGGTACCGGCAAGACCTCGCTGGCGATGATTATCGCCAACACCACTCGCTCCCACTTTGAAACTCTCAGCGCGGTCATGGCCGGCGTGGCCGACATCCGGCGCGTCGTCCAGGAGGCAAAGGAGCGGCGCGGGATGTACGGGCGGTGCACCATCCTCCTGATTGACGAAATCCACCGCTTCAATCGCGCCCAGCAGGATGCCCTTCTGCCCCACGTGGAGGACGGGACCATCACCCTCATCGGCTCCACTACCGAGAACCCGTACTTTGAAGTCGTCGGTCCGCTCCTCTCCCGCTCCCGCGTCTTTCAATTCAAGCCGCTCACGGATGACGAGGTCCGGCTGGTGATAGAGCGGGCGCTTTCGGACCCGGAGCGCGGCTATGGGCGCCGCGCCGTCCACGTGGACCCGGAGGCAATGGCCCATCTGGTGCGTATTGCCGGCGGGGATGCCCGGGCCGCCCTGAATGCCCTGGAACTGGCTGTGGAGAGCACCCCGCCGGACGAGACGGGAGTGATCCGCATCACCCTGGCGGTGGCGGAGGATTCCATCCAGCGGCGGGCGCTCCTGTACGACCGGGCCGGGGACGAGCACTACGACACCATCTCCGCCTTCATCAAGTCGGTACGGGGCTCGGACCCGGACGCGGCGCTTTACTGGCTGGCGAAAATGGTCGCGGCGGGGGAAGACCCCCATTTCATCCTCCGGCGGCTCTACATTCTGGCAGCGGAGGATGTGGGACTGGCGGACCCGCAGGCCGTCGTGGTGGTCAACGCTTGCGCGCAGGCTTTTGAGTGGGTGGGGTTGCCGGAGGGGCAATACCACCTGGCCCTGGCGACTCTCTATCTGGCGACGGCGCCTAAATCCAACGCCGTCGGCGCGTACTGGCGGGCACTGGCCCACATTGAGGAGCACGGCGTCGGTCCGGTACCCATCCACCTGCGAGATAAGTCTGACCTGTTCCATGGCCCCTTGCGGGAGCATTACCGGCAGACGATGGGCGAGCATACCGGCTACCGGTATCCTCACGACTACCCCGAGGGCTGGGTGGAGCAGCAGTACCTGCCGGATGGAGTGGAAGGCCAATGGTTTCGTCCCAAAGGTCACGGGTACGAACGGGTCATCCTCCGCCGCCTGGAGAAAATCAGAAGGATGAAATCATCAAAATCAACGAACCCCTGACTCGCCAACTCTTGAGGAGGTCCAGATGACAGCCATTGTTGTCCCCACTCTCTACTTTGACCAGCCCGGGCCCCAGAACACGGATCAGACACTGGAGGCGGCCCGCCGGCGGGCCGACGAACTGGGCATCCGGACGGTTCTCGTCGCCAGCACCACCGGAGAAACCGGCGTGAGGACGGTGGAGGTGTTCCGGAGCTATGATGTGGTGGTGGTCACCCATTCCACTGGCTTCCGGGCGCCGAACGATCAGGAATTGCTGCCTGAGTGCCGCGCGGCGATAGAAGCGGGTGGAGGGCGTATCCTCACCTGCCAGCACGCCTTCGGCGGCATTAACCGGGCCGTCCGCCGCAAACTGAATACCTACCTGACCGACGAGATTATCGCCTTTACCCTGCGGAACTTCGGGGAAGGGACAAAGGTCTGTATAGAGATCGCCCTGATGGCGGCGGACGCTGGCCTGGTCCGGGTGGGGGAGCCCTGCATCGCCATCGCCGGGACGGGCCGGGGAGCCGATACCGCCCTGGTCCTGAAGCCCGCTAATGCCCAGGCCTTCTTTGACTTGCGGGTGATGGAAATCATCGCTAAGCCCCGACTGGGATAAAACGGGCCAGGCCCCTCAAAAAGCGCCGGACAGGCTGGAATTTTCTTGACATCTCTCGCTGAAAATGGTAAAGTATAAGGGGGATGATTCGTAATGGGAGGCCCTTTCGGTGTTCACCATCTCTCCTTTCCCCCCAACGAACCATCCCAGTGAGCGCAATGGCTGGAGCGCGGGCCGTCGTGCCTGCACATATCCCGGAGGTGAGGTGAAGCATTGACCCCTCAGGGCTTTGAGGAAATCCCTCATACTGCTGACGTCGCGCTGCGGGTGTGGGGCCAGGACCTGACCGAACTCTTCATCAACGCTGCGCGCGGTCTGGCCTGGCTGATGGCCGACCCGGAGACCGTCCACCTCGGAAAGGAAGTGGCGCTGGACCTGAGAGCGCCGGACGTGGAGACCCTGCTGGTTACTTGGCTGGGAGAACTTATCTATCTGAACGAACGGGACGGCGTCGTTTTCACCGAGTTTGACCTGGAGGAGGTCACACCGACCCATCTGCGGGGGACGGCCCGGGGCGGACGGGCGGGCGAGGTCCGCCACTTCGTCAAAGCCGCCACCTTCAGCGGCCTGGCCATCCGAGCCACCGAGCGCGGATTGGAGACGACAATCACGTTTGATGTGTAAACCCAAAAGGGCGTAAAGGATTCACAAAGGGCACGGTGCAGGACTCACCGCAGAGGCACCGAGAGCCCGGAGTTCTACGAGAGAGTCTCTGCCTGCCCTGTGTCTCGGCGGTAAAGAGGTCCTTTTGGCGCCGCGGGCTGCTGGGCCTGGGAGGATGGGCCAGCAGCCCGATGGGGCGGCGAGTACTGTCTTCTTTGGCCAGAGGCCCGGAGAGGACAACTTTAATTGACGCAGCAAGGAGGTGCGAACATGGTGGAGAAGAAAAATTTCCGTCGTGTGGATAAATTCATCTGGGAATTGCCCAAGGAGACCCGTCCGGATATGCGCGTCCCGGCCCGCATCTTCGCCACGCCGGAGATGCTGGATTCTGCCTTCCGCGACCGAACGGTGGAGCAACTGGTCAACACGACGACGCTGCCGGGCATCCTCAAGTACGCCCTGGCTATGCCCGACTTTCACGAAGGTTACGGCTTCCCCATCGGCGGCGTCGCAGCGATGGACGTGAAGACGGGGGTCATTTCCCCCGGAGGGGTTGGCTACGATATCAACTGTGGCGTCCGCCTGCTGGCTTCCCATCTGGAGAAAGAGGAGGTGGCCCCGTACCTGCGGGACCTGACTAATGCTCTCTACCGGGCCTGCCCCAGTGGTGTGGGCGAGCCGGGACGCATCCGCATCTCGGGCCGGGAACTGGACGAACTGGTGGTGGAGGGGGTGAAGTGGGCGCTCAAGCGGGGGCAGGCGCGCCCGGAGGACCTGGCCCACACCGAGGAAGAGGGCACCCTCCCCGGCGCTGACCCCAGCAAGGTGAGCGCGCGCGCCCGGGAGCGGGGCGGCGGACAGATCGGCTCCCTGGGCGCCGGCAACCACTTCCTGGAGATTGACGTCGTGGAGGAAATCTACGACCCCGAGGTGGCCCGCGCTTTCGGCCTGCGGGAGAACCAGATCGTCGTCCAGATTCACTGCGGCTCCCGGGGCTTCGGCCACCAGATTTGCGACGACTACGTCAAGAGCCTCCAGACCGCTATCCAGAAATACGGCATCACTATTCCCGACCGGGAACTGGTTTGCGCGCCGATCGATTCTCCTGAGGGCCGGGCCTACTACGGCGCGATGGCCTGCGCGGTCAATTACGCCTTCGTCAACCGCCAGGTGCTGGCGATGGGCGTCCGGGAGGCCTTCCGGGACGTCCTGCAGGGGAAGGTCTCTAACTTTGACCTCTATCAGGTCTACGACGTCGCCCACAACATCGCCAAGTTTGAGGAGCACGAGATAGACGGGAAGCGGGTGCGGGTCTGCGTCCACCGTAAAGGGGCCACGCGCGCTTTCGGCCCGGGCCGTCCGGAGGTCCCGAAAGCGTATCGGGACGTGGGCCAGCCCGTACTGGTCCCGGGCTCTATGGGCACCGAATCCTACGTCCTTGTGGGGACAGGCCGGGCGATGGAGATCGCCTTCGGCTCTACCTGCCACGGGGCCGGTCGGGTGATGAGCCGTTCCCAGGCGCTGAAGAAAATCTGGGGCGCTGACCTGAAACGGGAACTGGAGGAGCAGGGTCTGGTCATCCGGGCCGGGAGCACGAAAGGACTGGCGGAGGAGGCCCCGGCGGCCTATAAGGACGTCAGTCAGGTGGTGGAGGTGGTGCATGGCGCAGGGCTGGCCCGCAAGGTTGCCCGCCTGCGCCCTCTGGCGGTGATCAAAGGGTAACTATGGACATCATAGATGTCTCCACCCAATCCCGCCAGGAATTCCGGGACATCACCCCGCAGGTCCAGGAGGTCGTCCGACGCAGCGGCGTGCGGGAGGGGCTCTGTTATCTCTTCTGCCCCCACACCACCGCTGGCCTGACGCTCAACGAGAACTGGGACCCCACCGTCCGCCACGACATCGGACTGGTGCTGGACGCGCTGGTGCCGGACCGGCCCGACTTCCGGCACGCGGAGGGGAACGCGCCGGCCCACGTCAAGACCGCACTGGTCGGCAGCCAGTTAACCCTATTCGTGAACGAGGGGCGGCTGGTGCTGGGTTCCTGGCAGGGGGTGTTTCTGGCCGAATTTGACGGCCCCCGTCGCCGCCGGGTGCTGGTCAAGGTCGTCAACGTGTAGGCGCGTCGTCGCCCGACGGCTGACGGACAAATCCCCGCCCCCTGCGCTCTGTGACCGGTACTATGCGCCCTGCGAGTTGCGAACTGCGACATATGACCTGCGCTCTGCTGGCGGCCCTGTTCCTCTCCGCCTGCGTGGCCGTCACTCCGACCCCGCTAGTCGGCAACCCGCTCCTGGGCCTGACGCCGGTCCCTACCCCGGCGCCCACCCGCGAATTGCGGATTCTGCTGCCGGAGTGGCCCCAGACGCTGGACCCATTGCAGGCTCGCTCCTGGTCGGCTCGCGCTCTCCGGGACCTCTTCCTGGTTGGCTTGTGGCGGGTGGATGACCGGCTGGAGGTCTCGCCCGAACTGGCGGTGGAACTCCCCACCCGCGCCAATGGGGGCATCTCCGCCGATGGCCGCATGCTGCGAGTTCGCCTGCGGGAGAACCTGTTTTGGTCGGACGGGTCCCCTCTCACGGCCGACGACCTGGTTTTCACCCACGAGCGGGCCGCCGCGCAGGGGCTCTTTCCGCACGAGTCCTTTGTAGAAGAGGTCGTCGCACTGGATGCCCACACCGTCCAGGTAACTTTCACCCGCCCCTTCGCGCCCTGGCCGACGATGTTGTTTCCTTACGTTCTGCCCCGCCACGCTCCCGACCGCGCGGGGTGGGTGGGCAACGGACCGTACGTCTTTCTCGGCGAGGAAGGAGGCGCTCTGGTCTTTATCGCCAATCCGTACTACTGGCGAGGCCAGCCCGCTGCCCAGCGGGTGCGGGTCTTCGCCCAGCCGGATGCCCAGGCCCGCTGGCAGATTATGGCTTTCGGAGATGCCGACCTGGCCCCTTTTCTGACGCCGGATGGTCTGCCAGGACGGGAGCCACCGGAAGGGACATCTCTGCTCGCTTCCCCCTCCGGTTATGTGGAGACTCTGCTATTGAATCTGGACCCGCGCTATGGCCATCCGGCCCTCCAGGAGACGCGCGTGCGGGCTGGCCTGGCGGCTGCGCTGGACCGGGGGGCGGTCTGCGCGGCGCTGACGGTGGGGATGAGTTGGGCAGTTCCGGCCGGGAGCCTCTACAGCGGGACTTGCTGGGAGAGCCCGGCTCCGGCGGCCTCCCCTTCCGTCCGGGAGGCCGCGCGGATGCTGGACGAGGTCGGCTGGCGGGATACGGATAGAGACGGCATCCGGGACCGGAAAGGCATCTCTCTGACCCTGCGCTACGCTGTCCCGCCGGGGCGAGAGGCCGCCCAGGCGGTAGTGGCGCAGACGTTGCAGGACCTGGGCATCGGTGTGGAGACCGTTGTCCGGGATCGCCCGTGGGAGGATCCGACGGCGTGGGATCTGGTCCAGTGGGCGGGCCAGCCCTCCGGCTATCCCGACCCGGACGACGCCCGCTGGCTCTGCGGGGAGGCGCGGCCGGGCGGCCAGAACCCTGCCGGGGTCTGCGATGAGGCGCTGGACCGATTGCTGCTGGCCCAGGCCGCCGCGACGGATCCCGAAGAGCGCGCCGTCCATTTGACAGAACTCCAGGAGGCGGCCCGTCGGGAGGTCTGGTGGGTTCCCCTTTGCCGCTGGGACGACCTCTGGCTGGTCCGCTCGGACCTTGCCGGCCCGCGTCCCTGGCGGGGCGCCCCGTTCTGGAACATCGGAGATTGGCAATTTTCGAAGTAATGGAGGGAACCATGCACTCACAGAATACCGCTTTTCTGGACTGGTTGGCCCGTTGGGAAGCCGAACTGCCCGCGATCCCTCTGGAGTCCGTCATCCGAGAGCCGGCCCGTACGGCGATCCTCTCGGTGGACCTGATCAAGGGCTTCTGCACCATTGGGCCTCTGGCCAGCCCGCGTGTGGCGGGCATTGTCCCCAACGTCGTGCGGCTATTTGAACAGGCCTACGATCTGGGCGTCCGTCACTTCCTCCTGACCCAGGATGCCCACGATGCCGACTCGGTGGAATTCGGGGCTTTCCCGGCCCACTGCGTCGTTGGCACTCCCGAGAGCGAGACCGTAGATGAACTGCGGGCCCTTCCCTTCTCTGACCTGTTTGTGGTCATCCCTAAGAAGTCCATCAGTTCCAGCATTGGCACCGAGTTGGTCCCCTGGCTGGATAGCCACCCAGCGGTCAACACCTTCATCGTCGTTGGGGACTGCACTGACCTATGTATCTATCAGGCAGCGATGTTCCTGCGGTTGCGGGCCAACGTTCTGGGCCTGCAGGACTTCCGCGTCATTGTCCCTGCCGATGGGGTCCAGACCTACGACCTGCCGGTGGAGACGGCGCTTCAACTGGGCGCGCTGCCCCACGATGGCGACCTGCTCCACCGCATCTTTCTCTACAGCATGGCCCTCAACGGCATAGAAATCGTCGCCCGCCTGACCTGATACCTTTCACGCTTCACGTTTCACTTTTCCCGAAAGGAGTCCCATGACCTCTCTCTCTGCTCGGATTATCCAGTGGCTCCGGGACTACCTGGAGGCCGCCAGTGCTGAGGGCTTCGTCTTCGGGCTGAGCGGCGGGGTGGATTCCGCCACCACCGCCGCGCTAGCCGTGCGGGCCGTCGGCACCGACCGGGTGCTGGCCGCGCTCATGCCCTGCCACTCCCAGCCGGAGGACCTCCGCCTGGCCCGGCAGGTCGCCGAAACCTTCGGCATCCCTACCATCACCGTAGACCTGACCCCCATCTACGATGCCCTCTTAGGAGCCTTGCCCCCTGCGGGGGAGAGCCTGGCCCCAGCGAACATCAAGCCCCGCCTACGGATGATTACGCTGTACTACCTGGCCCAGGTGCACCGCTATCTGGTGCTGGGTTCGGGGAATAAATCGGAGATTCTGGTGGGGTACTATACAAAGTACGGGGACGGTGGGGTGGACCTGCTCCCCCTGGGCGGCCTCTACAAGACTCAGGTATGGGAACTGGCCCGGGAATTGGGCGTCCCGCAGGAAGTGATTGACCGTCTTCCCACCGCCGGCCTCTGGCCCGGCCAGACCGACGAGGGGGAAATGGGCATCACCTATCGGGAACTGGACCGTATCCTGGCTGCGATGGAGGCTGGAGACCTCTCCGGGCTGGACCCGGCGGCGGTGGAGAAAGTGCGCAGGATGATCGACCACTCTGAACACAAGCGCCGCATGCCGCCGATATTTGAGCCATAAAAGACAACCGGCGTCTGGATGACCCAGGCGCCGGCTGTCTGGGGGCCCGGGAAAGGGGTCGCTCAGGCCAGCGTAATCTCCTTGCTGCTCTCCCACAGTCCGTGGATATTGCAGTAGGAGACGGCGATCAGGGTGCCCGGCGCGTTCACCTGGGCTGAGAAAAGGGCCACCGGGTGGGTGTACGCCGGACCCTGGTTGGCGCCCTTCACCGACTCACCGTGGGCAGCGAAATCGCAGCGGCCGATTTCGTAGATGAACTTGTCCCCCTCTGGCTGGAAGTACAGGGCGATCCAGCGGATGTGGTGCTCCGTGGTGTTCGGGTGGGGGATTTCCTTTCCCACGACCACCGTCACCTGGAAAGGCTGATCGGCGGCCACCTGGTCGGGTCCCTCTATAACAGGGACGTGCTTTTCCGCCTTCCAGTCGGCTGATTGAATCCGGTCTCCGAATTTCATGGGGTCCCTCCTTTACAAAAAATTGAGCAATCCGTTGCTGCAGCGGAGCACCTATGCTCCTGAGGGCGGTTTCTCACCGCCACATCGGTTCCGTAATCCGGGGCGATATGTTGGAATCGCTCCTGCCGCTGCAATCCTTGCTGCGGGTGGCCTCAAACGCACACGCCTCGGAGCAGTAGACCTGATCCCCTCGCCGTACCGGTTCCCCCTCTATGGGATCGCCACAATGGTTACACCGCACCTGGTCCATTTTGCCCCCTTTCTGCTGGCGAATAAGATGATGCTCGTTTATAATTTTAGCCGAACTTCATTGAAACGTCAAGTCCATCGTCCGTCCAAATTTCAGCCAAATGTCACTTGACAGGGATAGGGATTGGGGGTAGGATTAAAAACCGCTGCTTGAAAAAGTGCCCCTCAGGCGGTAGCGAGGAAGATCGGGTGAAGGAGAAAGGTATGGATGCCTTAGAATGGATTCGTGAACTGACGGTGGAAAGCCGGAGCAAGATTCTGCTTCTGGTCATGGACGGCCTGGGTGGATTGCCGATGACCCCTGGTGGACCTACGGAATTGGAGGCGGCTCATACCCCTAATATGGACGCGTTGGCGGCTCGCTCCATCTGTGGGATGAGCATGCCGATTGCCCCGGGCATCGCTCCGGGTAGCGGTCCGGCCCATCTTGCCCTCTTTGGCTACGACCCCTTCCGCTACGAGATTGGGCGGGGTGTCCTGGAAGCGCTGGGCATCGGCTTTGACCTCCAGCCCCAGGACATCGCCACGCGCGGCAACTTCTGCACCCTGGACCCCGAGACGGGCGTCATCACCGACCGGCGCGCCGGACGCATCCCCACTGAGGTCAGCGCTCGCCTCTGCGCCAAACTCCGCACCATCCAACTCCCCGGCGTGCAAGTCTTCGTGGAGCCGGTCAAGGAATACCGTTTTGTCCTGGTCCTGCGCGGCGAAGGGCTGGAGGATGGTCTCACGGAGACCGACCCCCAGCAGGTGGGCAAGCCGCCGCTGCCGGTCTATCCCACTCGCCCCGAGGCGGCCCGGACGGCGGAACTGCTCAACCAGTGGATGGCTCAGGCCCGCCAACTCCTGGCAGATGAGTACCCCGCCAATGGCTGCAACCTGCGCGGGATGGCCAAGGACCCCGGCCTACCGAAAATGCCCGACCTCTACCGTATGCGCTGCGCGGCCATCGCCACCTATCCGATGTACCGGGGCGTGGCGAAACTCGCTGGGATGGACGTCCTCCCCACTGGCGAGACGCTGGAGGACGAGGTGGAGACCCTGAAGGCCCACTGGGCCGAGTACGATTTCTTCTTCTTCCACGTGAAGAAGACCGACAGCGCCGGGGAGGACGGCGACTTTGCGCGCAAGGTGGAGGTCATTGAGCACGTGGACCGGCTCCTGCCGGAGATGCTGGCGCTGGGGCCGGATGTAGTCATCATTACTGGCGACCACTCCACGCCGGCCCTCTGGAAGGCCCATTCCTGGCACGAACTCCCTGTCCTCCTCTGGTCCCGCTACATCTGCCCGGACGATGTCACTCAGTTCGGCGAGCGAGCGTGCATGCGAGGGGGGCTCGGACACATCCGCCACGTGGACCTGATGCCCCTGGCGATGGCCCACGCAGGTCGCCTGACCAAATTCGGGGCGTGAGGTTTTCTCACCGCAGAAGACGCAAAGAGCGCAGAGTAAACGCTCTGCGTTCTTTGCTCTCTATATAAAGAAATTTCTGACCATGAGGACAAGCGATGACGACCGGGCCTCAATCTATCCTCTCCGAGGACGACTATCTCCGCTGCATCCGCTGCGGCCAGTGCCTCGCTGTCTGCCCTACCTATCGGCTGACACTGAACGAGACTGATTCCCCCCGTGCCCGCGTTGCGCTCCTGCGGGCGGTTCGGGAGGGGCTGCTGGAACGGCCTACCGACTGGACGGCGGCGCAGTTCTTCCGCTGCCTCCTCTGTGGCGTCTGTACCTTCACCTGCCCCAGCGGCGTGACGGTGGACCGGGTTCTGGAATTGACGCGCGGGGAGATGGCTCATCTGGGCCTCCTCCCCCAGCCGCTGGCCGCGCTGAATCAGCGCATCCGCGAGAGCCACAACATCTCCGCCGAACCGCCGGAGAGCCGCCTCTTCTGGGCTCAGAACCTCCCCGGAATGCCCACCGGCGTCGGCAAGAGACAGGCCGAGGTGGTTTATTTCGTCGGCTGTGTGGGTGCGCTCTTTCCCCGCAGTTACAGCATCCCCCAGTCCTTCGTCCAGATTCTGGAGGGGGCCGGGGTAGATTATGCCGTTCTGGGGGCCGAAGAGTGGTGCTGTGGCTATCCTCTGGCCATCAACGGCGACCTGGAGGCTGCCCGTGCTGCGATGCGCCACAACCTGGAGGCAATCCGGGCCACCGGCGCGCGGACGCTGGTCACCACCTGCCCCTCCTGCTTTCACTTCTGGAAACACTCCTACCCGGCCGCGCTGGAGGAAGACCTGGGCTTTGAGGTGCGCCACGCCACAGAGTTCCTGGCGGACCTCCTGGAGAGCGGCCGCGTCTCCCTGCGGGACGACCTGCCCCAGCAGATTGTCACCTACCACGACCCCTGCGACCTGGGCCGCAAGAGCGGCGTCTTTGAGGCCCCCCGCCGGATTCTCCGGGCGATCCCGGGGGTGACTTTGGTGGAGATGGCGGAGAATCAGGGCGGGTCCCACTGCTGCGGTGGCGGGGGTAACCTGGAGAGCATGGATCCTGCACTCAGCCAGGCGGTTGCCGCCCGGCGCATCCGCCAGGCCACCGAGACCGGGGCTCAGGTGGTCGTCTCCGCTTGCCAGCAGTGCGAGCGCACCCTTTTCAACGCCGCCCGCGCCGAACGCCTCCGCCTGCGAGTCAAAGACATCGCCGAAATCGTCCTGGAGGCGATGAGGAGATAGAACGCGATGAACGCGGATGAGCGCGGATTTTTACGTTCATCGGCGTTGATCCGCTGGCGTCCGCGCCCCTGAATTTTGCAGGAGATACGACATGTCCGACAGTGCTTGGATTGACCGTTTGCGGGAAATCTTGGGCCCTACCAAAGTCCTCACCAGTATAGAGGATCGCATTGCGTATTCCTACGACGGGACGTTTGCCCAGCAGTTGCCCGATGTCGCTGTCCTGCCGGAATCTACGGAGGAGGTGGCGGCGGTCGTGCGGATTGCCGCCGAGTACCGGGTGCCTGTCGTTCCCCGGGGGATGGCCTCCGGCTTGGCGGCGGCCTCTGTCCCCTTCTCTGGCGGCATTGCCCTCTCCCTCACCCGTATGAACCGCATCCTGGAACTGGATGAGGTGAACCGGACGGTTCGGGTGGAGGCCGGCGTCATCACTGCCGACCTCCAGGCCTATGTGGAGGCCCGGGACCTCTTCTACCCGCCCGACCCTTCTAGCAACAAGCACTCCACCATCGGCGGCAACATCGCCTGTAACGCTGGCGGCCCCCGCTGCCTCAAGTACGGGGTGACCGGCGACTACGTAATGGGCCTTACCGTCGTCCTCCCCGACGGCCGCATCCTCCAGACCGGTGGCAAGGCCATCAAGAACGTCGTCGGCTACGACCTGACCTCCCTCTTCATCGGCTCGGAGGGGACGTTGGGGGTCATCACGGAGGCACTGCTGAAACTGATCGCCAGACCCCGCTCCGTCCGCACTGCGCTGGCGGAGTTCCCCTCCCTGGACGACGCCTCCCGGACCGTCAATTCGGTTCTGGCGGCGGGCATCGTCCCGGCGACGCTGGAACTGATGGACGAGACGGCGATCGCCTGCATTGAGGCGGCCATGCACCTGGGGTTGCCGCTGGACGTGGAGGCGATGCTCATCATAGAGACCGATGGCTCGGACGACGAAGCGGTCCGGCGAGAGATGGAGGTGGTGGAGCGGGTCTGCCGGGAGAACGGCGCCCGGAAGGTAATGGTGGCGCAGGACGAAAAGGAGCGGGCCCAGTTGTGGCGGGCCCGCCGGTCCGTCTCTCCCTCGCTGGCGCGCAAGGCCCCCAATAAACTGGGGGAGGACATTACCGTCCCCCGTTCCGCCATCCCGGAGGCAATCCGCCGCATCAAGGAAATCAGCGCCCGGCACGGCCTCCCCATCGTCATCTTCGGCCACGCCGGGGACGGTAACCTCCACCCCAATATCCTCTTTGACAAACGGGACCCCGCTCAGTGGGAAAAGGTGGAGGTGATGGCGGGGGAGATCTTCGGCGTGGCATTGGACCTGGGCGGGACCCTTTCCGGCGAGCACGGCGTGGGAGTCCTGAAGCGCCCATATATGGAGCGGGCTATGGGCCCGGTTTCCATAGATATCCAGCGCTGTATCAAGGAGGCCCTGGACCCGCTGAATATTATGAATCCGGGGAAGGTGCTCCCGTAGCGCAAGATTTTGTCACTGGAAAAGTAACTCCGCCCATTCGCTGTCCCCAGCCTTTATGGGGATGCGGATGGCCAATCCTCTCGCTGAACCGCAATATCTTGCGCAACAGTGTGTAGAAAGCGCTCCAAAAGCAAGATAAATCTCGCTCTCCATTCATCTCACCGGAGGTTTCCATGTCCTCTAACGACCGACTGACCCGCTGGGTCCAGGAAGTGGCCCAGCACTGTCAACCCGACCGTATCCATTGGTGCGATGGCTCAAAGGAAGAGTACGACCAGTTGATGGCCCAGATGGTGGCCCGGGAGAGCGCTATCCCCCTGAAGAAACGGCCCAACAGTTTCCTCTTCCGCTCCCACCCCAGCGATGTCGCCCGGGTGGAGGACCGGACGTTCATCAGCACTTCCTCTAAAGATGACGCCGGCCCCACCAACAACTGGGTCGCCCCGGATGAACTGAAGGCTACGATGTGGAGGCTCTACGAAGGCTGCATGCGCGGCCGGACGATGTACGTCATCCCCTTCTCTATGGGCCCGCTGGAGTCGCCCATGGCCAAAATCGGCGTCCAGATTACCGATAGCCCTTACGTCGTCTGCAATATGCATATCATGACCCGCGTCGGTACAAAGGTGTTGCAGGCCCTGAAAGAAGGGGCGGACTTTGTCCCGTGTCTCCATTCCGTTGGTGCGCCGCTGGCTCCGGGCCAGCAGGACGTCCCCTGGCCCTGCGCGCCGATGGAGCAGAAGTACATCAGCCACTTCCCGGATGAGAATCTGATCTGGTCCTACGGCTCCGGCTACGGCGGCAACGCCCTTCTGGGCAAGAAGTGCTTCGCTCTGCGCGTCGCTTCGGCGATGGCCCGACGGGAGGGCTGGATGGCGGAGCACATGCTCATCCTGCGCCTGATCAGCCCGGAGGGCCGCCAGTACCACATCGCCGCCGCCTTCCCCTCCGCTTGTGGCAAGACCAACCTGGCCATGATTCAGCCCACCATCCCCGGCTGGCGGGCAGAAACCCTGGGCGACGATATCGCCTGGATGAAGATCGGCCCCGATGGCCGCCTCTACGCCATCAATCCTGAAAGCGGCTTCTTTGGCGTCGCCCCGGGCACGTCCTACAAGACCAACCCGGCGGCGATGGAGACCCTCTGGGGGAACGTTATCTTCACCAACTGCGCGCTGACCGACGATGGGGATGTGTGGTGGGACCGGATGACGGCTGAGCCGCCGGCCCATCTGATAGACTGGAAAGGACAGGACTGGACGCCGGACCGGGGCGAACCGGCAGCCCACCCCAATGCTCGTTTCACCGCCCCCACCGCGCAGTGTCCGGTCATCTCGCCGGACTGGGAGAAGCCGGAGGGGGTACCCATAGATATCTTCATCTTCGGCGGCCGCCGGGCGACGATGGTTCCGCTGGTCTACGAAGCCTACGACTGGGACCACGGGGTCTTTCTGGGCGCGACCCAGTCCTCGGAGACGACGGCGGCAGTCATCGGCGAGGTGGGCAAACTCCGCCGGGACCCCTTCGCCATGCTTCCCTTCTGTGGATACCACATGGGGGATTACTTCGCCCACTGGCTTCAGATGGGCGACCGTCTCAGGGATAAGGCCCCGCGCATTTTCTATGTCAACTGGTTCCGCAAGAAGCCCGACGGCCGCTGGCTCTGGCCCGGCTACGGGGAGAACAGCCGCGTGCTGGCGTGGATGTGTGCGCGGGTGGACGGGCGGGCCGGGGCGGTGGAGACGCCCATTGGGCTTCTGCCGCGCCCAGAGGACTTGGACCTGCAGGGGCTGGACATACCGCCGGAGGACATCCAGGAACTGCTGCGGGTGGACGTGGACGCTTGGCGGGCGGAACTGCCGGATATGGAACACCACTTCGCCCAGTTTGGCGACCGTCTCCCCCAGCGGCTGTGGGAGCAACTGCGCCGGCTTCAGGCCCGCCTGGGATAGGGGGGAAACCACATCATTGGTCCGGGAGAGATGCACGATGAGTCCACAGGTCACCAAAGAGGAATTGCTCGCTAAAGCGAAGAAACCCGCAGAGGACGCGATGGTGCTGCATCCTTTCTACCGGGGCAAGGTGCAGACCGCACCCAAGTGCCCCGTGCGGGGGTTGGATGACTTTGCCATCTGGTACACCCCCGGTGTGGCCGCTCCCTGTCGGGCCATCCACGAGAATCCCGACTTAGCCTACGAATACACCAACAAGGGGAACACCGTCGCCATCGTCTCTGATGGCACGCGGGTGCTGGGCCTGGGCGACATCGGCCCGCTGGCCGGTCTTCCCGTCATGGAGGGAAAGGCGCTGCTCTTCAAGTACCTGGGCGGCGTGGACGCGGTCCCCATCTGCCTGGACACCCGGGACCCCTACCGGATTATCCTGGCAGTCAAGTGGATTCAGCCCGCCTTCGGCGGCGTCAACCTGGAAGATATTGAGCAGCCAAAGTGCTTCCGGGTGCTGGATATGCTCCGCAGCGACCCTGAGGTGCAGATTCCTGTCTGGCACGACGACCAGCAGGGGACAGCGACGGTCATTCTGGCCGGGCTGATCAACGCTCTGAAGGTGGTGGGCAAGCGGATGGAGGAGATCAAGGTCGCGGTGATCGGTTCCGGAGCCGCAAATATTGCCACCATCCGCCTGCTGGTGGCCTCTGGGGTCCCCTTCGGCAACATCATCGCCTGCGATAGCAAAGGGATCCTTCATCCGGGGCGGGAGGATATCGCCCAGCGGAAGATAGAGTTTGTGGACAAGTGGCGTATCTGTCAGCAATCCAATGCCGAAGGGCGGCAGGGCGGAGTCGCTGAGGCCCTGCGCTGCGTGGACGTCTGCGTCGCGGCCAGCCAGCCGGGCCCGGGGACCATCCTCCCCGAATGGGTGAAGGGGATGGCGGAGGATGCCATCGTGTTCGCCTGCGCCAACCCCATCCCGGAGATATGGCCCTGGGAGGCCAAAGAGGCCGGGGCGCGCGTTGTGGGAACCGGCCGGAGCGACTTCCCCAACCAGATCAACAACTCGCTGGGCTTCCCGGCCATCTTCCGGGGTGTCCTGGACGTCCGGGCTACCACCATCACTGATGAGATGGCGATCGCGGCTGCTGAGGAACTGGCCCGTTGTGCGGAGGAGAAAGGGCTCAGCGAGGATTATATCATCCCCTCTATGGAGGAGTGGGAGGTGTTTCCCCGGGAGGCGGCGGCCGTTGGGGTGAAGGCTCAGGAGCAAGGAGTAGCCCGTCTGCGGCTCTCCTACGACGAGTTGCTCCGAAAAGCAGAGGATACCATCCGCCACGCGCGGGAGATGACCCGGTTCCTGATGGAGAAGGGCCTCATCCCGCCTATGCCGGAACGGGGGGCGTAATACTGCGGAACACGGAATACGCACTCCACACTTCGTATTCCGTTGAGGAGGAGCACCTATGTACGACCTGATTGTTATCGGTGGGGGGCCGGCCGGGATTACGGCGGCGGCGATTGCCATCAACCAGCGACTGGAGACGCTCATCATCGCCGAGCGGTGGGGCGGACAGATGACCTATGAGATGCGCCTGGAAGATATGGGAGGACAGGAGGTCATCACGGGCGAGGCGCTGCTGGACGCCTTTCGCCGTCAGTTGGAGTATCTGGAATTCGTCCGTCACTTTGACCGGGTGACGCGTGTGACGCCGGAGGAGGGCTCTTTTCTCGTGGAGACGGCGGACGGGGATCACTTCCAGGCGCGGGCGCTGATTATCGCTACAGGCGCCAAACCGCAGCGGCTCAACGTGCCGGGCGAAGAGCGGCTGGCCGGGCGGGGGCTGAGTTACTCGGCGGTGACCCATGCTGGACTCTTCCTGGGCAAGGACGTGGCGGTGGTGGGAAATGGTCGGCGTGCTCAATGGGCCACTGCCAGCCTGGCCCGCAAGGCGCACCACGTCTATCTCCTGGCCCCTGAGCCTCTGGTGACCACGCCGCTGGCTTCCAGACTCCGCCGGATGGATAACGTCACCCTCGTGGAGGGAGCCACCGTCCAGGAGGTCCTGGGGGATCAGTACGTGGAGGGCCTGCGGGTCCGGGTGTCGGATGGAGAGGAGCGGGAGATAGCCGTGAAGGGGGTCTTTGTCAAACTGGCGCGCATCCCCAACTCGCAACTGGTCCGGGGGTGGGTGGACTGCGATGAGCAGGGGCATATCATCGTGGACGTCTACTGCGCCACCAGTTGGCCGGGGGTGTTCGCAGCGGGCGACGTCACCCTGGTATCCGAGCAGGTGCTGGTCCACATCGGCGAAGGGGCCAAGGCGGCCCTCTCCGCTTATCATTATCTGCTGATGCAGGGGTAGCGGGGCTACTGAAAGGGCGGGGTTTTCAGCCGCGCCCTTCTGGTTTTTATTTCGAGCGACGGGCCAGTAGGGCCAGGACCAGGATCACGGCTCCCCCCAGCGCCAGCAGGGCCAGCAACTTGTAGAGGCGGGACGATACGCTCAGCGCCAGCAGTCCGAAGACACCGCAGAAGGCCCAGTAGGCCAGCACGATGACCGGCTGGGGCACCCCCAGGTCCAGCAGGCGGAAGTGGAGATGTCCCCGGTCGCCCTGGGTGGGCGGGCGCCGACGGCGCACCCGGTCCACAATCTGCCAGGCGACGTCGGCGATGGGGATGCTCATGACCAGGAGGACGGTGGCGACCCGCGCGCCGGCGATAATGCCCAGGCATCCCAGGGCGTAGCCGAGGAAAAAAGCGCCGTTGCTGCCCATAAAGACGCGGGCGGGGTGGAAGTTATAGGGGAGAAAGCCCAGGGTGGCGCCCAGCAAGGCGATGGGGAGAAGGGCCACGCTGGGTTGCCCCACCCGGTGCATATGCACCGCCAGGACGACGCACAGGATCGCCGCGACCCCTGCCGCCAGCCCGTCCAGACCATCCAGCCAGTTGACGGTATTAATCATCCCCGCGATCCAGAAAAGGGTCAGCACTACCACCACCAGCATCGGGAAGACCACCACCTGGTTCGTCAGCGGGTTGTTGACCCGTTCAATGAAGATAAGGGTGGCGATGGCGATGCCCCCGGCGACCAGTTGGGCCAGCAGTTGGAGCCGGGGCGAGAGGTCCCTGCGGTCGTCCACCAGGCCGACCACAAACATCCAGGTGCTGCCGAGGACCAGCCCCAGCAAACGGCGGGGCTCTTTGGGGTCTGCGGTGGGGATTTGGAGCGCCAGCCCGACCGCCAGCGCCAGCAGAAAAGGGAAGAATATGCCCATCCCGCCGGCTCTGGAGATGGTCCCATGATGTTTCCGGCGTCCCCCCGGAGAGGACGTCATTCCCCAGTGGTGCCCCAGGCGCGCCGTCAGCGGAGTGAGGATCAGCGCGGAGAGCGCGGCAATCGCCAAGACCAGCAGGTAGGCCAGTTCAATGGGCATGAAGTTACTCTAATCCTGGAATCTCCAGACGAACCACCTCGCCGTGGACGTTGACGATGATGCGGAAACCCGTCATCCACAGCGCCAGCCGAAAGTCCTCTACATTGACCGCTCCCGTCTCTACCATCCGGTCCATATTCTCCAGACTCATCTCCAATGCGGCCCGGGTGAAGGGGTCGTCTGCCCCCATCATCTGCATGGCCCCCTCTACCAGCGCGTCCTTTATTGGCAGGAATCGTTCTTTCAGTTGCGCCAGCACCTGCCGGTCCACCTCTATGGCGTCCACATGGCGCAGGAAGTCACCGTCGGGGATGGCGTAGCAGAGATCGGCGCCCACCTGGGCCGCCTGAACCGGCTGCCCTTCTTCGTTATATACAAGGCCGGCAAAGAGGGGTTCGTAGGTCACCGTTCTTCTCCCCGAAAATCGTACAGGCCATCCTGGAATGGGAAGGCCGTGTCGCAATCCGTGCAGAGCAACCGGTCCCCTTCGTCTGCCAGCAGGAGGGAGCCGCAGGCGATACAGCGGAAGAGACCGCCGGGCGGTGCGGCGGGTCGGTCTTCAGGGGCCGCCGCGCGCACGAAGACACTGGGGCTCAGTTGCCAGAGCGCGCCCGTCGGTTGCAACAACCGGTCCAGAGAGATCAGCCACCCCGTCGGCACGGTCCGTTTGAGAAAACCGACCCGGAAGTGGGAGACGGTGCGGATTTGAGCGATCCGGAGTCCGCATTCCTTCAGATGACGGCGAACCCAGGCCGGGTGAAAATCGTAGTTCAGGGGGACAAATTCCACCGGCTGAAGGTCAAAGGGAGACCAGGGCTGACGCCGCAAGAGATAGCGGAAAATGGCCTTCAGATGCCGTTTATTGGCAAACTCCAGGACGAAAGTCCCAGCTGGAGCCAGGATGTTCGCCACGTTGCGCAGGACGGCGGGCGCGTCGGCGGCATGATGGAGGGTTCGCACCATCACCACGGTGTCAAAAAGTCCTGGAGCGAAGGGGAGGCGGTAGAAGTCGCCCAGGACGTAGAGGTAGCGGGGACGGCCAGCCGGGCCGGCATCACCCAGGCGCTCCCGGGCCTGCAGGAGTTGGGAGCGGGCGTAGTCCAGGAGCACTACCCGCTCGTACCCGCTGTAGAGGTTGGCCAGACGGCCGAAGCCGGCGCCGATTTCTATCAGGAGACGGCCAGCAGGAGGCAAAAGTGCGCGCAGCGCGGCCCGCTCGGCGCCGTCTTCGTATGCTCGCTCGGGCCCCCAGAATTCAGTCTGGTACCGGGAGCCCTCATAGTCGCAGATGGGCAGAGAGGGCATCAATGTTCTCGCCCTTCCCCCGTCAGCGGGCGGAGGGTCACGTGAAGATAAGCGAAATCCCCGTGAGGAGGGATCAGGTCGGCCACTTCTACCACTTCAAACCGGTCCTCCCCAAAGACCACCACTTCGCCCAGCCGAGGAGGGGTATCCTGATTCAAAATGGCTCCGGGATGGCGTCCACCCAGCACAACGTAACTGACCTTGTAGATCATCGCGCTCCCTACCACCCAGCCATCACCCGCAGGTTGCGATGGCGCAATTTAAATGAAAGGTCGCAGGCGATATTGCGCATGACAGTGTAGCCGATGGTGTGGTTCTGGTCGCAGAGGCTGTAGAACGCGTCTTGCGGGAGGACAAAAACGGTCGTACCATCCATCAGCGCGCGGACGGTAGCGGAACGGCTCCCCCCGTCTACCAATCCCATCTCCCCGAAAATCTGTCCTTCCCCCAGGCGGACCACCGATGTCGCTTCGGGTGGGCCGGGGATGTCTGGGACGGAGCCGTGGGGAACGACGACTTCTACCATGCCCTTCTGGATGATGTAGAGTGCATCCGAAGGGTCTCCTTCGTGGATGATGGTCTCGTTAGCGTTGTAGGTGACCCAGCGACCGACGGCGATAAGGCGCCGGATGTCCTCCTCCGCCAGTCCGTAGAAGAGGTCTGTTCGTTTCAGAAGTTCTACCAACTCTTCCATTATAACCCTCCCGGTCAATCTGCCGCCGTTGAGTCTCCGAAGGCCGTACCTGGCAGAAGCCCCGAACCGTCGTGGTGCTTTTGCCCTTTGCAGAGCCCTCTGCTCCGCTCCTTCCACAAAAAATGACAGGGTGCAGCGACAATTTGCTCCCTCGATCCCGGCGTGTATATGGTACGGCAGAATGGGGAGATTGTCAAGAGAGCCGGGTGTGGTACAATCTCGCATCAGGAGGTTGCGTATGATAGAGCAAGCCCAGCATATTTACGAACAACTGGTTGCCTGGCGGCGGGAGTTCCATGCCTATCCTGAACTGGGCTTTCGGGAGACCCGGACTGCGGCCCGGGTGGCGGAAATACTGACCGGACTGGGCTATCGCGTTCGGAGTGGGGTGGGGCGGACCGGCGTCGTGGCGGAGCGCGGGGAAGGGCACCCCATCATTGCCGTACGGGCGGATATGGATGCTCTCCCCATCCAGGAGGCGAACGACGTTCCCTATGCCTCTCAGGTCCCGGGCGTTATGCACGCCTGCGGGCACGATGCTCACACCGCGATCGCTCTGGGGGTGGCGAAGTTGCTGGCCGACGACTCGTTCCCCGGCACCATCCGCCTTCTATTCCAGCCGGCGGAGGAGATAGCGGACGAGGAGGGCCTCAGTGGCGCGCCGCGCATGATTCAGGACGGCGCAATGGAGGGAGTGGATGCTGTCCTTTCCCTGCACGTGGCTCCCCAGGTGAGAACGGGAGACGTCGTCCTGGAGGCCGGGCCGGCATCGGCAGGGGTGGATACATTCTACGCCACCATCCTGGGACGTGGAGGACATGGGGCCTATCCCCACAGGGCGGTGGACCCCATTTATATCGCCGGTTATGTGATTCTGGCCCTGCATAGCACCGTTTCCCGACGGCTGGATCCGACGGTGCCGGCCGTCGTCAGCATTGGCTCCATTCATGGAGGCCAGGCCGATAATGTCATCCCGGACCGGGTGGAGTTGACAGGGACCATCCGATATATGAAGCCAGAAGTGCAGGGGCAGATTCATGCAGAGATAGAGCGGGCTTTGCAGATCGCCCGCGCGCTGGGCGGCGATTACGACCTCCGCCTGGAGATCGGCTACCCGCCGATGGTGAACGATGCCCAGATCATAGACCTGTTGCAGAAGGTCACTATAGACCTGCTGGGCGAGGGGCATATCCAACCGCCCCATCCGGGGATGGGGGCAGAGGATTTCGGATACTTTTCGGCGCTGGCTCCGGGCGCGATGCTGGACCTGGGATGCCGGATAGAGGGGGACGATCGGTTCGCTCACAACCCGCGCTTTGATATTGACGAGCGCTGCCTGCCGGTGGGGGCGGCGATTCTGGCGGAAGCCGCTTTGCGCCTGCTCCGGGGGGAGAAGTGAATACTGGCCATCCATTTTCCCATCGGCGGCGCTGTGGTGGGAGAGGGAGGCGGCGGCCTATGGCCGCCGTCCTCTTTTAATGCCGCATCACACACGGCAGATACGCAAACCAGGAAGCCTGCGGAACAACCCGAAGGGTCAGGGCAGTGGATTGAACCGGGCTGAGCGTACCCGTTGGAGAAATGACCGTCACCGTGAGGCGCCCCGTCAGGGTGACTGGTGTATCGGGGAACACCGTCGGGGTGATCCAGAGAGTCTGCGGGGTTGTGCCGGATGCGGGCGCGAAGGTGAACCACGTCCCGCTTCGCAGCGCCGTCCAACTCAACGGGTCCTCCGAGCCGACGTTGCGCAGGTCTAACAGGTGTACGGAGGGGATCAGGGTGCTGTCGGATACGAAGTACGTGAACGTCAGGACGGGCGGAAGGTCCGCCAGGCGCGGCCGGCCCACGTCCACCGTCACGGTTATCCGCTGGGGGCTGTTGATAGTTCCCGGCGGGTCGGTCACAGTGACGGTGATGGTGCCTGTGTAGCGTCCGACGGCGTACCCGGAGAGGGTCGTCGTGAGGGGCTGAACCTGGAGGCTGTCCGTCGGGGTCCGTCCGGAGGTGGGGGTGACGGTGAACCAGTTGCCGTCCCGGGCAACCGTCCAGTTCAGCGGACAATAAAGGGCGGTCGGGGTGATCGTTCGGCCGGGAGGGCGCAGGGCACCTGTCGCCAGGTTGTAGGTGAACGTGAGTACGCTCGGCAGGGGGGCCAGTTCGCAGCGGTCGGCCATGAAGCGGTAAGAGGGGATGCCGACGAACGCGTGATGCCAGGCGCCGGTCTCGCCGTTCAGCCACATATCGTATTCGGGTTTGGAATAGGAAAGGTCCCGGAATTTGTTGGAGTCGTTCGGGTAGACGCTCTTGAAAATGTCCCCTACCGTTTTACGGGTCGCCGGATCGGCCAGAATCAGGTTCACATAATTCTCGGCGGATTGGAAGTAGTTGTTGGCGAAGTAGGCCTTCAGGCCGATATCCACGAAAGGGGCGGCGTACATCTGGACCCGCCGGGCTGCTTCGTCCTGGCTCGGAGAGCCACTGGGGTCGCAGGCGCTCTGGCCTGCGCTGAAGCAGACGTGGCTGAGGATAACGATTGCTCCGTGAGCCATTCGGCCGTTCAGGTCGGAGCGAATCTGGTCCGGATGGACAAATTGATTTAGCCCCAAATAGAACCCGCCGACCAGGGTGGGCTGGTTACAGTTGCCACTCCAGTAGACTCCGTGGCCCATGTAAAGCAGAAAATGGGCGCCCGTCGCAGCGGTGACGATGTCCCGCCAGGTGAAAGAACGGTCGCCGTAGTAGAACTTTTCCACGACGACGCTGCGGCTCTGGAGGACTGCGACAGCCCTATCCATATCTTGCTTGAAAGAGGATGTGTGCTCTTCGACATCTCCCACGATGGCCACTGCCTTCAGGGTGACGGCGGTGGGGGCTATCCGGGGTTCGGGAGGGGGAAGTGGGGTAAAGGTGTAATCGTCGGGCCCGCGTATCGGCGGGGCGATGTGGACGGGCGGCTCCAGGGGCGCGGCCAGAGCCCAGGTCCAGGCCAGCGCCAGCAGGATGCCAAGAGCGAAACTGCTCCCCAGGGTGATGTGAGTTCGCCGTGCCATTTCTTGCTACCTCCTGCTGATATAAAAGCAAAGGACGGGGCAAATGATGGCCCCGTCCCCCTGATGCTTTGATTGAATTAGGGTTGTCCCGCTGCAGCGGCGACTCTGGCCGCCGCGAAACGCCACTTCTACGTCATATTATACCACATTGTACTCCCGGATCAGCCGGCCCTCGCGGAAACGGGTGATGGAGAGGGAGGAGATGTCCAGGGTGTGAGCCTGGCCGTCCAGAATCTCCTCTGCCAGCAGAAGCCCGCAGGCCGGGCCGTGCATAAAACCGTGCCCACTGAAGCCCCCGATGATGTAGAACCCCTCCAGTTCGGGCACCCGGCCCAAAATCGGATGCGCGTCCGGCGTGACCTCGTAGAGACCGGCCCAGTGGCTGGCCAGGGTAGCCTTCTCCAGAATCGGCATCCGCTTCATCGCCGCCTCCAGGTGGACCAGTTCCCACTCTTCATCTACGGACTGGTCAAACCCGGGCGGCTCGTTGGGGTTGGACATGCCGGTCAGGATGCCCGGCCCCTCACGATGGAAATAGAGGGACTGGGCGAAGTCAATGACGAAGGGGAAATCGGGCGGTACCTCAGGGATGGGGCCGGTGACGACGATCTGGCGGCGGATGGGGACGATAGGGATATCCAGCCCGGCCATCCGTCCTACCTCGCCAGCCCAGGGCCCCGCTGCGTTGACAACGATGGGAGTGGAGACCGTCCCCCGGTTGGTCACCACGCCCCGCACCTGACCTCCGACGACCTCTATGTCGGTGACCTCCACATCGTTGAGGAGGCGGGCCCCCAGCCGCCGCGCCCCGGAGACGTATCCCTGGACGACGGAGTTGGGGTCCGCCAGGCCGTCCCGTTCATGAAATGTCCCTGCCAGGACGCCCTCCAGATTGATCAGCGGCACCATGCGGGCAATCTCTTCCACTTCCAGCCAGCGGGTCATCACCCCCAGCCGGTGTTGCATCTCCACGTTCTGTCGGAACGCGGCGACGTCGTTCTCATTGGTCAGCAGGAAGAGATACCCGCAGTAGCGAAGGCCAATCGGCTGGCCCAGTTCCTCTTCAAAACGGTCCAGCATAGGGAGGCTGAGGAGGGAGAGACGGACGTTGATTTCGGTGCCGAACTGGTAGCGGATACCCCCGGCACACTTGCCGGTGGCCTGGATGCCGAAGAAAGCCTCGCGCTCAAGGAGCAGGATGTTCCGGCACCCCTTGAGGGCCAGGTGATAGGCGGTGCTGACGCCCATCACTCCACCGCCGATAATGACGACGTCCGCAGTGCGGGGGAGGTCCATCCGAATCCTCCGGCTATGCCTGTGCCCCTGCCGGGCGGATGAAGGCCAGCCGATATAGTAGGATGACGGCGACCAGATAGGCAATAGTCTTGGGGAGCATCATTACGCCCAAGACCGGGTACTGCTCTGCGCCCAGGACGGTCACCCAGTAGGTGATGAAGGAGATGACCAGGCACCAGGCAATTGCTTCCAGCAGGCGGCGGTGCCGCCCATTGGCTTCCGACCGGTCCCGGAAGAGGGCCAGGATGACGATCAGTCCCATCAGGGTGAAGGGGATATTCCGGTAGATGCGCCAGCCCGGCGCAGCGTCCCCTTCCCAGCCGTTCAGCGGGCAAGGGAGCAGGCCCAGCCGGACGACCAACAGGCCCAGCATCAGCCACGACCAGAAGTCCCAGCGGACTCCCCGCCGTTCCTGCCGGTACTGGAACAGCAGCAGGTAGAAGATGCTCATCGTGGCCGAACTGATGACCAGTCCCAGGGCGATCCAGTCCCACTGGCGGCCGAACCAGGTGAGCAGGGTGGGGAGGGTTTGGCCGCTGATGGTGCGGTAGATGCGGGGGATGGTATGGAAAGAGTCGCCGAGGGCCAGAATCAGTACCGCCAGGAAGGGCCATCTCAGGACAGGGCGAGTTTCGGGGGAAACGCGCCGCAGTGCTAGAGCCATCAGGACCGTCACCGTCCAGGTACCGATCAGGTAGATAGTGCTGACAACAGCCATGCTCCATTCAGCAGCGGGGGGCATCATAGGAGACCTCCTCCGGTATAAGAGGGTCGGTCACCCCCTGAGGGTGACCGCCCCTGATACCTTTGATATTTATGAACGGGCGAACGCGATGATAATCTGAGCCACCTCCGCTCCGACGCGCTCCGTGGCCTCCCCGGTGCCCGCGCCGACATGCGGGGAGCCAATGACCTGCGGGAGTTCCATCAGTCGCCGGCCCCGGTCCTCTTTCTCGTCCTCAAAGACGTCCAGTGCAGCGCCTGCCACCTTCCCGCTGATGATCGCGTCGTAGAGAGCCGCCTCGTCCAGCGTCCCCCCGCGCCCGCAGTTGACGATGTATACGCCCTTCTTCATCTTCTCAAACTCCGCTCGCCCGATGATATGGCGGGTTTCGGGCGTGAGCGGGATATGGAGAGAGATGAAGTCGGAGCGGGCGAGTAACTCCTCCAGCGAGACCTGGGTGGCGCCGGGAACTTCGGTGGGGGTGCGGCGGTAGAAGAGGACGGTCATCCCCAGCGCGGCGGCTTTCTGGGCCACCAGTTGGCCGATGTTGCCGCATCCCACCAGCCCCAGCGTCTTCCCGGCCAGTTCTATCCCTTTGCTGAAGGCCTTCTTCTCCCACTGTCCGGCCTTCATAGAGGCGGTGGCCTGGGGAATCTGGCGGGCCAGCGCAAAGAGATAGCCGATGGTCAGTTCGGCTACGGAGTTGGCAGAGGCCAGCGGGGTGTTGCGCACCTCAATCCCCTTCGCCTGGGCGTGCTTGACGTCAATGTTATCCACGCCCACGCCGCCCCGGACGATGAGTTTCAGGTTGGGGGCCTTATCTATCACCGCTGCGGTGACCTTGGTGCGGCTGCGGACGACCATCACATCGTAGTCGGCAGCGACGGCTTCCAGTTCCTCCGCCGTGATGGTATCCCGGACGTCTACCTCAATCCCGGCCTGGCGCATCGTCTCTACGGCCTCCGGGTCTATGGGGTCGCAGATCAGAACTTTCATGTTTCACCTCCAGGGAACAGGTCGCATGTCGCAGGGATGCATACCGCAGAAAAATCGGCGACCTGCGATATGCGCCCTGCGATGGTCTACTGCAGCCCGAGAATGTCGTTCATCTGCTCCAGCAACCAGCGGATGTCCTCCACCGTCAGGTCGCCCATGTGCGCGATACGGAAGCACTTCTCCTTCAGGTCGCCGTAGCCGTTGGAGATGATGGCGCCTCGCTTGCGCAGTTCCTGATTCAGACCCTCTACACTGATGCCCCGGGTGTTGGTGATGTTGGTGACGGTGGGGGAGAGGAAGCGCTCGTCGGCGAAGAGGGCGAAGTACTTGCGGGCCCAGTCCTGCACAATGGAGGCCATCTCCTGGTGGCGTTGCCAGCGGTTCTCCAGCCCTTCGGCCAGGATGTCGTCCATTTGCTTGTTCAGCGCCTGGATGATGCTGATGGCGGGGGTCGCAGGGGTCTGTCCCTTATCGTACCGCTTGTCCATCTGGGCATAGGCGAAGTAGTGGCCGGGGTACTTGACCTGTTTGGCCCGCTCCCGCGCCCGGTCGCTGACGGCGCAGACGGTCAGGCCCGGCGGCAGGGCGAAGCATTTCTGCACGCCCGCGAAGCAGACGTCCAGCCCCCAGGCGTCAAACTCAATCTTCACCCCGGCCATGCAACTGACCGCGTCCACCAGGATCAGCACGTCCGGGTACTTCTGGCGGACCAAAGCAGCGATCTCCTTCACCGGGCTCATCACACCGGTAGCGGTCTCGTTCATCGTGAGAGTGATGGCGTCGTAATCCCCTTTGGAGAGCGCTTCGTCCACCAGTTCGGGGGTGATTCCCTGTCCCAGCGGGACCTCCACTTTTTCAGAGGGGATGCCATTCTGTAGGCCAATCTCATACCAGCGCTGGGAGAAGGCACCGCAGACGGTGAAGAGAATGGGTTTGCCGGTGGAGGCTTGCCGGACGGAACCCTCCATGACGCCGGTGGATGAAGAAGCATATAGGTAGACGCGCTGCTGGGTGTAGAGGAGTTGCTGGAGTTTGGGGGTTACTTCTAATTGCAGTTTGGAGTATTCCGGCGCCCGGTGGCCGATCATGGGCACGGTCTGCGCTTCCAGAATCTCCTTGCGTACATGGGTCGGTCCAGGGATAAAGAGTTTCGGGTACATAGGTTTACCTCCTCATTGGTTGTGGAAATGTAGGTGGTAAAGCGCTCACGGCGAAGTCGCCGGGGACTTCGCTATGGGTTGCCTCTCATTGTAGTGAAGCCGTGGGAAAAGTCAAGCAGCGGGCACGGCATTACCGTATCAGCGCCCGCACAGCCTCGGCGCTCTCCTGCTGGAGCGCTGCCCGGGCAACCTGGTCGGCCTCTTCCCTGGTCAGGGAACAGATCACCCGTTTGGCTTGCGGGATAGCGGTCGGGTTCATACTGAATTCATCCAGCCCCAGTCCCAGCAGAACCGGGATGGCAGCGGGGTCTCCGGCCAGTTCTCCGCAGAGGGAGACCCACTTTCCGCGCGCGTGGGCGGCAGCGATGACATCCCGCACCAGCCGCAGGACGGCGGGGTGGAGCGCGTCCGCCAGCGGGGCGACGGCGGCATGGGTTCGGTCGGCCGCCATCACGTACTGGCTCAGGTCGTTGGTGCCGATGGAGAAGAAGTCCACTTCTGCAGCCAGATGGTCGGCCATCAGCGCGGCGGAGGGGACTTCCACCATAATGCCGACGGCTACATCGGCCACCGGCTGGCCTTCGGCCTGAAGTTCCGCGCGACATTCCTCCAGAAGCGCCCGCGCGGCCCGTATTTCTGCGACCGTCGTCACCATAGGGAACATCACTTTGAGGTTGTGGCCCGCGCTGGCCCGCAGGGCAGCCCGCAACTGAGGGCGAAATATCTCCGGGCGGGTCAGGGAGAGGCGGATGGCGCGCAGCCCCAGGGCAGGGTTTCGTTCGGGGGGCAGTTCCAGGCCGGGCAATGGCTTATCGCCACCCACATCCAGCGTCCGCAGGACGACGGGGCGGTCGCCAAAGAGTTCCAGGATGGCCCGGTAGGAGTGGTACTGCTCCTCTTCGCCGGGGAGGGCATGGCGGCCCAGGTAGAGGAATTCGGTGCGGAGCAGGCCGATGCCATCGGCGCCGACCTCCCGGGCCAGCCGGGCCTCCTCCAGAGTCCCCACGTTGGCAGCGACGACGACCCGGTGGCCATCGCGAGTGACGGCGGGGCCGTCGGCGGAGGCGGCAGGCCGACGCTCCGCGCCGGCCCGCAGCCCCGCGCGCGCCCGGTAGAGACTCAGGGTCTGCGGGTCCGGGTCCACTATCAGCAGGCCCGCGCCGCCGTCCAGCACCACCGTCGTGCCGGAGGGGATTTGCAGAACCCCTGGACCGATACCGACGACGGCGGGCAGGCCCAGCGCCCGGGCCAGCAGGGCTACATGGGAGGTGGCCCCTCCCTCTGCAGTGCAGAGGCCCAGGACTCGGGAGCGGTTCAGGGACAGAATGTCCGATGGCATTAGGTCGTGGGCCAGGATGACCGAGGGGACCGAAGGGAGAACGTCGCGGCACGGGCTGATGTCCAGAAGGATGCACAAGAGGCGGCTGGTGACGTCCCGCACATCCGCCGCGCGCGCCCGGAGGTACTCGTTGTGCACTGCCTCCAGCATGTGCACGTAGAGACTGGAGGCATCGCTCAGGGCGGCTTCGGCGTTCACTCCCTGCTCCTCCAGCGCGGCCCGGACCCGGGTCAGCAGTTCGGGGTCTTCCAGCATAAGCATCTGGGCCTGGAAGATGGCAGCGGCGTCGGTGCCCAGGTCATGTTCCGTCTGAAGAGCCACCTCCGCCAGTTGGGCACGGGCGGTCTCCACGGCGTTCTGGAATCGCATCCATTCCGCGCCGGAGTCCTCCACCTGGCGACGGTCAAATCGGAGGTCGGCTCGGCGAAACTGAAAGGCTGGGCCGATGGCGATGCCGCCCGACGCGGCGATGCCCCGCAGGGTCTGCCCGGAGGGGTTGTTGTTGGGCAAGATGTTTACCGTCATCACCTCACTCAAAAGTCCACTTCCCGGCCTTCGTAGGCGTACTGGAAGAGTCGGCGGAGTTCGTCGTAGGAGGGGGCGCGGACGGCGGTGACCATCTGGGTGTCGTTGAAGGCGTCGTCCACCATCTTATCCAATTGAGCCTCGTGGGCTTCCCGCTCCACGCCAGCCTCGGCGACGGAGAGCGGGCTGCCAATTTGCCGGGCCAGGTCCCGGATACGGCGGGCCAGAGAGCGCGCGCCCTCTTCACCTCCGGCCTGGGAGCAACCCGTCAGCGCGGCCAGTTCGGCGAATCGCTCCGGCGCTTCCCGGGCGCAGAATTCAATGGTGTACGGGAGATAGATGCCCACTGCGCGCCCGTGGGGGATGTGGAACATAGCGCCCAGGGTGTGGCCCATCGCGTGGGCCATAGAGGCCATAGCGTTGCCGAAGCCCATACCGGCGATGGTAGCGGCGTTGTGCATCCGCTCTCGGGCCTCCATATCGGAGCCGTCGGCCACCGCGCGGGGCAAATACTGGAAGATCAGACGGGCTGCCTGGATGCAGAGACCATCGCTGATGTCGTTGTGCCAGGTACAGGTGTAGCCCTCCACTGCGTGGGTCAGCGCGTCCATACCGGTATCCGCTGTCAGCCGGGGCGGCATACCGACCGTCAGCGCGGGGTCCACGATGGCTATGTCGGCGACGTTCTCCCGGTTCCCCAGCCCCATTTTCCGCTGTTCCTCGGTGTCGGTGAGGACGATGGCCCAGGTAATCTCCGCCCCGGTGCCGCTGGTCGTGGGGATGGTGATGAATCGGGCCTTCTGCCGCAGCCCCAGGCGGATGAAGGGGTTGATCTCCGCCGGATGGAGGTCGGGCCGCTCGTAGAGAATCCAGATGGCTTTGGCCGCGTCCATCGGCGAGCCGCCGCCCAGGCCGATAATCCAATCCGGCTCAAAGGCGCGGGTGATTTCAACCCCGCGCATAACCGTTCCCACGCTGGGGTCGGGCTCCACCTCGTCAAAGACGCGGACTTCCAGCCCGGCATTTCTCAGGTGGAGCAGGACTTTGTCCACGATGCCCAGTTTCACCAGAGTATTATCGGTGACGACGAGGGCCCGGCGGCCCTCCAGTTCGTCCAGGACATCCAGCGCGCCCTCGCCGAAGACAACTTGGGGGGAGACGAAGTACCACATGCTGGCCTCCCGTGGAAAAAGGGAAGTTATGACGATAAGATCAGCCAGGACAGGTCCGCGCAACAGGCTCTCTGCGGCCGGCGGCCTGCTCCCTGCTATACATCCAGATTCTGCACTTCCTTCGCATGGGTCTGGATGAAGCGGCGGCGCGGGAGAACCGCGTCGCCCATCAACATGGTGAAGATACGGTCAGCCTCCGCCGCGTCCTCTATGGTGACCTGAAGGAGAATCCGCCGGGACGGGTCCATCGTCGTCTCCCAGAGTTGCTCTGGGTTCATCTCCCCCAGCCCTTTGTAACGCTGGATGGTCACCTTGTCCCTGCCCAGTTTCTTCAAGATTTGCTCCTTTTCCTCCTCGGAGTATGCGTAAAAGACCTGTTTGGAGGTGGCGATGCGGTAGAGGGGCGGCTGAGCGATATAGAGATGACCCTCTTCAATGAGAGGCTGCATATAGCGGTAGAAGAAGGTGAGCAGGAGCGTGCGGATGTGGGCCCCGTCCACGTCGGCGTCGGTCATAATCACGACACGGCTGTACCGTAACCCTTCCAGATGGAACTGATCCCCGATCCCCGTCCCCAGGGCGGAGATAAGGGCCTGGATTTCCTTGCTGGAGAGGACTTTGTTGATACTGGCCCGTTCGGTGTTGAGGATTTTGCCCCGCAGGGGGAGGATGGCCTGAAAATGGCGGTCGCGGCCCTGCTTGGCGCTCCCACCGGCGCTATCTCCTTCCACGATGAACAACTCCGTCCGCTTCGGGTCTCGCTCTGAGCAGTCGGCCAGTTTCCCCGGCAGGGTAGTGCTTTCCAGGACAGACTTGCGGATGACCAGGTCGCGGGCCTGGCGGGCCGCTGCCCGCGCGCGGGAAGAGGTCAGGCACTTCTCCACAATCCGCCGGGCCGATGCCGAATCCCGTTCCAGAAACTCCGTAAACGCCTCGGCGACCACCGACTCCACAATGGCCTTCACCTCGGCGTTCATCAGTTTGACCTTCGTCTGGGACTCAAACTGGGGGTCGGGGTGCTTGACGCTGACGACAGCGGTCAGCCCTTCCCGGACGTCGTCGCCGGAGAAGTTAGGGTCTTTCTCCTTCAGCAGACCCGCCTTACGGGCGTAGTCGTTGATGGTACGGGTGAGAGCCGCCCGCAGGCCGGTCAGATGAGTGCCGCCGTCCACTGTATGGATCGTGTTGGCGAAGGGGTAGACAGACTCGGTATAGGAGTCGGTGTACTGGATAGCGACCTCTACACCGATGCCGTCCACTTCCTTCTCTACATAGACGGGCGGGTGAAGGGGGGTACGGTTGCGGTTCAGGTGGCGGACGAAAGAGAGGACGCCGCCCTCAAAGTAGAACGTCATCCGGCGAGGAAAGTCGCTGGGCCGTTCGTCTATCAGCCGGATGGTGACTCCCCGGGTGACGAAGGCCATTTCCCGCATCCGCTGGGCCAGAATGTCAAACTGGTAGTCTACATCCTTGAAGATGGTAGGGTCAAAGCGGAAGGTCACGGTGGTACCTCTCCGGTCGGTCTTGCCCAGAGTTTCCACCGGGGTGACCGGGACGCCCCGCTCGTACCGCTGGCGGTAGCGAAGGCCGTCGCGGGGATTATCCACCACGACCTCCAGCCATTCGGAGAGGGCGTTGACGGCGGAGACGCCGACACCGTGGAGGCCGCCGGAGACCTTGTAGCCGCCTCCGCCGAACTTGGCCCCTGCGTGGAGAGTGGTCATAACCAGTTGCAAGGTGGAGATTTTCTTTTCGGGGTGGGGCGCGGTGGGGATGCCGCGCCCGTTATCCCGGACGGTGACACTGCGGTCTTTGTGAATGATGACCTCTATCTGGTCACAGGCACCGGCCAGTGCTTCGTCAATAGAGTTATCTACAACCTCATACACCAGGTGGTGCAGGCCGCGAACATCTGTCCCGCCGACGTACATCCCTGGCCGTCGGCGGACGGCCTCCAGCCCTTCCAGAACCTGGACATCTGCGGCTTCGTAGGTTGGGACGTCGTTCCCTTTTCTGGACATACCCCGTTTTCCTCCTGCGGCTTCATTTTACCACAGGTTACAGAAGAGGCCAAAATGTGGGGACGGTTCGTTTCCTGGTTGAAATGGGTTACTATGACCGGCTTTGAGGGACGAGCGAGGGGAGGAGGCGGTGTCTACCAAATAAAACTGGGGGCAGGACGGCTGCCCGGGCAAGGTACACCTGCCCCTGCAGTCCCTGCCCCCAGGAGAGACGACCGGTGCTGCCGGAGAGATTAGTACTCCGGCATAGACGGCGTCTCTTTCTTCTCCTCGGGGATGTCGGTGACCAGCGCCTCGGTGGAGAGGATCATCGCCGCGATGGAGGCTGCGTTCTCAATCGCGCCCTTGGTCACCTTCGCCGGGTCAATGATCCCCCGCTCCACCATATCCACGTACTCGCCCGCCAGGACGTCAAAGCCGACGCGCGAGTTGCTCTGTTCCTTCTGGAGCCGCCGGACCGTATCCAGGATGACGGCGCCGTCGTAGCCCGCGTTCTCGGCAATCTGTTGGAGCGGGGCCTCCAGAGCGGTGCGGAGAATCTCCACGCCGGTCTGCTCGTCCTTGTACTGCATCTTCACGTTGTCCAGCGCCGGGATGGCGTTGATCAGCGCCACGCCGCCACCGGGGACGATACCTTCCTCAATGGCCGCGCGGGTCGCGCTGAGAGCGTCTTCCACCCGGTGCTTCTTTTCCTTCAGTTCGGTCTCGGTCGCTGCGCCGACGCGGATGATGGCGACGCCACCGGCCAGTTTCGCCAGCCGCTCCTGGAGTTTCTCCCGGTCGTAGTCGGAGGTGGACTTTTCAATCTCAACCTTGATCTGTTCCATGCGGCCCTTGATGGCCTGCTCATCGCCCCGCCCGCCGACGATGGTGGTGTCGTCTTTGGTGACGATGACCTTATCGGCCCGGCCCAGGTCGGCGATGGTGGCACTATCCAGTTTGCGGCCCTCCTCCTCCGTAATCACCCGACCACCGGTGAGGATGGCGATGTCCTGCAGCATGGCCTTGCGCCGGTCGCCGAAGCCGGGGGCCTTCACCGCCACGCAGTTGAGCATACCGCGCAGTTTGTTGACCACCAGCGTCGCCAGAGCGGCCCCGTCCACATCCTCCGCAATCACCACCAGTTCCCGCTTGCCCTGCTGGACCAGTTTCTCCAGGATGGGCATCAGGTCCTCGGCGGCGGAGATTTTCTTGTCGTGGATGAGGATGTAGGGCTCCTCAATAACGCACTCCATCGTCTCGGGGTTCGTGATGAAGTAAGCGCTGATGTAACCCCGGTCAAACTGCATCCCCTCCACGTACTCCGTCTCAAACTCCAGCCCCTTGCTCTCCTCCACGGTGACGACGCCGTCCTTGCCGACTTTGTCCATCACCTCGGCGATCAGTTCGCCGATTTCGCGGTCCTGAGCGGAAATGGCCGCCACATTAGCGATTTCGTCTTTAGTGGTGACAGGGATGGCCTGTTCATCAATTGCCTTCGCGATAGCCTTCGCACCTTCCAGGATGCCGCGCTTGAGAAGCATGGGGTTGGCGCCAGCGGCCACGTTCTTCATGCCCTCGGTGATGATGATGTAGGCCAGCAGGGTGGCAGTGGTGGTCCCGTCACCGGCGATATCGTTCGTCTTCGTGGCCGCTTCTTTCAGCAACTGGGCGCCCATATTCTCGTAGGGGTCCTTCAGTTCAATCTCTTTGGCCACGGTGACGCCGTCGTGGGTAATGGTGGGGGCGCCCCATTTCTTGTCCAGAGCGACATTGCGGCCCTTGGGGCCCAGGGTGGTGATGACCGCTCTCGCCAGGGTGTCAATGCCGCGCTTCAGACCTCGTCGCGCTTCCTCTCCAAAAAGCAGTTGTTTCGGCATGGTTCCTCCTCATTATGCGAATTTGCGATTTAGAATCTGCAATCGGCTACTCAACGATCGCCAGGATGTCGCTCTCCTTCAGGATGAGCAGTTCCTTGCCGTCGCGGGTCTTGAAGGTCGTGCCGGAGTACTTGGCGTAGACAACCACGTCGCCGACCTTGACCTCCATAGGGATACGCTTGCCTTCCTCATCCCGGCGCCCCGGACCGACGGCCAGGACCTTCCCCTGCTGGGGCTTCTCCTTGGCGGTGTCGGGGAGGATCAGTTGCCCCCCAGCGAAGGTCTGGACCTCTTCCTCCAGGGGCTCCACAATCACCCGATCGCCCAACGGTTTGAGATTGATGGACATCGTTCCACCTCCTTTTGGCGTGATGGAGTACTGGGTTGACGCACGGAGAAATTAGCACTCACGATACCGGAGTGCTAAAGCGGCACATATCATACCACTGGCGGGGGGATTTGTCAAGGGGAAAAAGGGGGCACAGGGGAACTTTAACGAAACTCTAACGTAAGAGGTGGGGCGGACAGCAAAGCCGCCCGCCCCGCGCCGCCCTGAGTCTCAGGCGGAGAAGTCGTCCTCGTTGCCCAGCCAGAGATGATGCCGGAGCACCGACCGGCGAGGTATCACCCGGAGATGGAGACCGCCGATGTCCAGAGAGATGGCGGAGGTGCCGTTATCGGAACTGCCCAGGCCGTCCAGCATAGAGGGATGGACGTAACAGACGGTGGGATGACGCCCGAATTTCTCCGTGTAGCGCCGCACAGCGTTTCCCACTTTCTGCTTCAAATCCCGTTTCGGGTCATCATCAAACCAGAGTAGCCCGATCATCTCGCCTCCTCACTGCTTGCTCACTCGCCCACTGGCGAATTTCTTTACTCTTCCCCCACCACCACGAACTCCCGCTGAACCGGGGCGGCGTTCATCGGCGCGTACATCGGCGAGAGATACCGACGGCCCCCATCCCCGACGCCGGGTGAGTAGGCCGCCGGCGGCTGCACCACCACCACCGGCGGGTAGGGCCCTCCGTAGGGCATCCCCTTCTGCTCCTGCTTCCGGCGCGTCACCCAGATAATCAGCAAACTGGGCGGGATACTGGCGGCCACCCCGCAGACCGACCCCGCCAGCACCGCCAGCGCCTGGTCGCTCAACCGCTGCCCCACCATCACCGCCAGCGTCAGCCCGAAGGCCGCCGTGAAGACCAGCAACACCACCCCCAGCCGCTTCGCCACCCGCTGCTCCGGCGATACCGGCCGGGGACCGTACTCCCCGTACCCATACGGTGGCATCTGCATCCCGTCCATATCCTGTATCCCTGTCCGTCGCCCCTTACCGCCCCGATAGCCCCTTCGCTGCCGCTTTCATCGGCTGCAATGCCCAGCCCCCTGCGGGCTGTTCTGATAACTCCCTGATGCTCCGACCCTCCGGTTCCCGGCCCTGCTGACTCCGGATCTCCGCAACCACCGCTTGCGCCTCCTCCGGCCCGATATACGCCGCCTGGAACCGGTGTAACTGCCCCTCCGCCACCGCAATGAAGTCCCCCCGACCCAGCAGCCGCTCCGCCCCCGTCCCCTTCCACCCCGTCGCCACCCGCGCATCCTCGGGGCTCACTACCTTCCCCACCAGCCGCACCGGAAAGTTGGCCTTCACCAGACTCCCGATCGCCGCCGCCGTCGGCTTCTGCGTCGCCGCCACCACGTGAATCCCCGCTTCCCGCCCCCGCGCCAGCAGCCGCGTCAGGGGCCGCTCCGCCTCCGCCCCTGCCACCATCAGCAGGTCGGCCAGTTCGTCAATGACAAGGATACAGGACGACAGGACGTCCCCTTCCCCGCCCTGCATCTCTGTCCCTCCGTTTCCCCGCCGGCTCCTGGCCTCCATCCACCGCACCAGACTCCCCAGCGCCTCCACCGCCTCCTCCAGCCCGACGATGACCGGCCGGGCCAGATGGGGTAACCCCTCCAGGTCCCGAAATGCACTCCCCTTCGGGTCCACCAGCACAAAGACCACCGGAGGCCGGCGGAGGGCAGCCAGGGGCCGGTTGAAGTAGGCCAGGGAGAGAATCATCGCCCGCAGCAGCGCCGTCTTCCCGCTGCCGGTGGTGCCCGCCACCAGAATGTGGGCCACATCGGGAGAGGGGAGGCGGATGAGGAGAGGGACGCCGTCGTCGGCGATGCCCAGGACGGCGGTGACCGGGGGGACGTTGTGCAGCCCCTGCAGAAGCGGCATCAGCCGCACCGGATGGGGGTCCTCCCGGGGCACCTCCACCGCGACGGTCGCGCCCTGCCGGGCGACGCGGACCGTGGGGGCGTCCAGCGCCGCCGCCAGTTCCTCCGCCAGGCCGGTGATAGCGCCGATGCGGGCGCCCAGGGCCGGGGCGACCTGGAAGCGAATCCAGCGCGGGGTGACGGTGCCGCCGGTGACGCGGGCGGGGATTTTGTGGTGGGCCAGGACCGCCTCAATGCGGTCGGCCTGATACTCCAGCATCTGGCGCATCGGGCTTCCTCCGGGGTACAGTTCTGATAATAGAACACTTGTTCTGATTATAGCCCAGATGCGCTCGCTCTGTCAAGCCTTGTAACCCAAACTTATCTGTAAATTTATCCCAAATATCGCAACCAGATGTAGGCTGTGGCCAGGATGAGGGAGACGAACGTCGTCAGCGCGCCGTAGCCGAAGAAATGCCAGAAACGGATCGGGTGACCGCTCCGCTCCGCCAGCGAAGCCACCACTATGTTGGCCGATGCCCCCACCAGGGTGGTGTTGCCACCCAGGCAGGCTCCCAGCGCCAGCGACCACCACAGCGGCATCACCGACATCGCCTGCCCCAGGCTCTCCACCAGCGGAATCATCGTCACCGTGTACGGGATGTTATCTACCACCCCGGAGATGACCGCCGACATCCACAGAAGCACCATAGAGGCCAGATTGCAGTTTCCGCCCACGACGCGCAGGATCGCCTGCGCCACCGCCCGAATGATGCCCGTCTGGACCAATCCCTCCACGACTATGAATAAACCGACAAAGAAGAACAGGGTCGTCCATTCCACTTCCCGGATGGCGTGGTGAGGGTCTGTCCGGGTCCAGAGGAGCAGGATCGTCGCCCCGGCCAGCGCGATAGTGGCAGACTCTATGTGCAGGCTGCCGTGAAGCAGGAAGCCGAGAATCACTCCTCCCATCACGATGATGCCCTTGCGCAGGAGCGGGCGGTTAGTGATTAACTGCTCCGCCTCCAGCGCGGAAAGGTCCTCAACCCGCACCGGGCGCGCCCGCAGTTCCTTGCGGAACATCAGCCAGGCCAGCCCCAGGAACGTCAGCAGGATGAGCAGGCTAATAGGCCCCATGTGGGCGATAAACGTGGTGAAATCTATCCCCGCCGCGCTGCCGATGAGGATGTTGGGCGGGTCGCCGATGAGCGTCGCTGTCCCGCCAATGTTGCAGGCCAGAATCTCAGTGATGAGGAAGGGCAACGGGTTCAGGCCCAGTTGCCCTGTCACGAACAGCGTCACCGGCACGACCAGAACGACAATGGTTACGTTGTCCAGGAAGGCCGAACTGATCGCCGTCACCACACAGAGGATGGCCAGAATCCGTACAGGCCGCCCTTTTCCCAGACGGACCGCCTGGACGGCCAGCCACTGGAAGAGTCCCGTCTCCCGCAGGACGTTGGCGATGACCATCATCCCCACCAGCAGGAAAATGACGTTCCAGTCTATGCAGCGGAACGCATTTTCCTGGGTGACCACCCGCAGGAGAATCATCGCCACGCCGCCCAGCATGGCCGCGACGGTCCGATGGACCCGTTCGGTGATGATGAGGATGTAGGTGATGATGAAGATGATGGCGGCAATCCAGACCTGGCTCACCGGGCTTCTCCTTTTCTCTCTGCGTCCCGCTGGGCCAGGCAGTGGATCAGCAGGTCCAGAAGGTCCACATATCCCACGACTCGGTACATCTCATCCACAACTGGCAGGCCGGAGAGACGATGCTCGTGCATCAGCACCAGCGCCTGCTTGAGGGTGTCCGTCTCTTTGACCCAGACTGGTCGCTGCATGCCGTCGGCGGCAGTGCGGATACGGGTTTTTTCTGCGAATTCCCTTACCCGTTCCAGGTCCGTAATCTCCCGGAACAGTTCTTCCGGCAGGATATAGAAGAGGAGGTCCTCGGTGATGGTATGGAGGTTCAGCAGGCCAATGAGACGTCTCTCCTCCGTCACGACGCAGGCGACGCGGACGCCGGGGCGCGCGGCCAGGGCGCGGGCCACCTCATCCAGCGGCGCGTCGGGTGGGACGGTGACGGGTTCCAAGCCGGCCTTGTGGGCAATTTCTCCAATCCGTATCTCCCGCCATCCCGCGCAGACGGGGTGGGGTGGGGCCTTTTCGGGGGCGGCCGGGCGCTCTTTCCGAAGTCCTCGCACCTCGGCGACCGGGATGACCAGGAGAATGCCACTGTTGGGGCGCTCAAATCCGCCCACTACTCGCTCCGCCTCGGCAACGGCGCGGGCCAGCAGGGCTTCGTCGTCTATAGCGGTCAGCACGGTGCGCCGATGGATTTCTTCGGCCTCAAAAAGCCGCTCCAGCGCGCCCAGGCCCACCCGTTCCAGCCAGGTGTGGGCCCGGTACGCGCCGACGCTCTCCAGAATCGTCGCCCCCGGCACTCCGGCCTCCCGCCAGGCATACAGGAGGTCGGGCAGTACTTTGAGATCATCCAGGATAACGAGTAACAGGTAGGCCATTGGCTTCCCTCTGATTCAAAGGGTGGGTTAAGAGCCTATCCGCCTTCCCTCTCGCCTTCTTCCTCTGCGTCTGCTTTGATTTCTTCCCATAGCCGGTCCAGTTCGGCGATGCCCATTCGGGTCATCTCCAGGCCCCGCTGGCGGGCCCGTTCCTCCATAGCCCGAAAACGGGCAGCGAAGCGGGCGTTCGCTTTCCGGAGCGCCACCTCCGGCTCCACTCCCAGGTGACGGGCCCAGTTCGCGACGGCGAACAGCAGGTCGCCCACTTCGGCCTCCACCTCCTCCGGCGTGCGGGCTGCCTCTACTTCCGCTATCTCTTCCCGCACCTTCTGGGCCACCTCCTCCGGTCGGGCCCAGTCAAAGCCCACCTGGGCCGCCCGCTTCCCGTAGATGTGGGCTTGCAGAAGCGCTGGAACCGCCTGCGGGACGCCGTCCAGGGGGGACCCCTTCCCGGCCCGCTCCTCCTGCTTGAGGTGCTCCCAGCGGGCCAGTACCTGCTGAGCGCTCTCCACTTTCTGGCCGCCCCATACGTGGGGATGACGCCGTTTCAGTTTCCGGTCTATGGACGCGATGACGTCGGCCATGCGGAACTCCCCGGCCTCGGTGGCCATCTGCGCATGCAGCACAATCTGCAGGAGCAGGTCGCCCAGTTCCTCCCGTAGACTCTCCATATCCCCGGCGTCTATAGCAGCGACGACCTCGTAGGCTTCCTCCAGCAGGTTGCTCCGCAGACTCTCGTGCGTCTGTTCGCGGTCCCACGGACAGCCATCAGGGGCCCGCAGGTGGGCAATGGTCTCCTGGAAGCCCTCAAAACTGCTCACCGGCGAGAGCGGAGGGACATACAGCGTGGTCAGATGGTCCACTTCCTGATGGTCCAGTTCGTACAGCGGCAGATGGACGATTCGTTGCGCGGCCGTCCCGGCGGCGAAGATGAGGGCGACGGGGTGCTCGTCGGGGTACTGGTTCATCAACGTCAGTTTCAGGTCGCTGGCCAGCCGGCGGCTGTAGACCTGACCGATGAGAGCGGGAAGGTCGGGGTTCAGGGGAGGGTGGTGGAGGGCGGCGACTTCTATCCCATCGCAGATCTGGAGACCGGGCTCCAGGGCATCCAGGCCCAGGGCAGTAAGCGCCACCTCCACGAAACTGACCCCGTCCACGACGCGCACCGGCAGGCCAGCCTCCCGCGCCCTCTGCAGGACCTGCCAGGCGGTTGCCTCGCCGACCAGGGGGTGGCCAGGAACGGCGTAAATGACCCCCTCGGGCCGGCGGCCCAGTTCCAGGACCCGCTCCGCGATGGCCTGGTAGACCTGAGCGAAATCCTCCGCCGACTCGTAGAGGTCATCAAAGGAGTGGAGGGCCAGATGGGCGGGCAGATGGGCGACGGTGAGATGGCGGGCGGTGCGCAACCAAACCTCCCGGCTGGCCGAGAGCACTTCCCACGCTTCGCGCGTCAGGTGGCGGGGGTCCCCTGGCCCCAATCCGACGATGGTGATGCTCATGTTCTCTTCCTTAGCGGAAGATGAGCGAGTTAGGGCTGCCTATTTGCGCCGCCGCCGGACCAGCCAGTGCACCAGCAGGAAAAGCCCGAAGATGGGCAGTGCGACCAGGATGAGGGCGGGCAGGACGACGATGACGATGTAGATGAGCGCCTTGACGAAGAACTCCAGGACGCTCAGCAGTGTCTCCACCGCTTGGCGGACGGTGGCGGGCAGGTTCCAGCCGCCCGTCTCCAGCGGCTGGGCCATCACGTCCGGCGTCAGGCTGACGGTGACCGTCGCCAGCGCGGCCTGGTTTTCCAGATACTGCATCCGCCCTTTCACCTGCTCTATCTCCGCCTGGGTCTGACTGAGGTGCTCGTAGACGGCCAGGACGGCCTCGGTGTCCTCCGCCTTGTCCAGGAACTCCAGTAGTTGTTTCTCCTTCGCCTCCAGGTGGCGCAGGCGAGATTGCAGGTCCACGTATTGGTCCGTCACGTCCTGCCCGGAGACCGATTCCCGACGGACGGTCGTCGCCATCGCGCGCAATCGGTCCAGCACTGTATCCAGTTTTTCGGCCGGGATTCGGAGCGTCACTGTGGCCTGCCGACCCTCCTGGTACTGGTAGGCCTCCACGGAGACCACGTAGCCGCCCAGTTCGCGGGCCATCGCCTGGATGTCGTCCAGTGCCTTCTCCGTGTCCGGGACGATGAGGTCCAGGCTGGCTGTCCGGACAACCATCCGCTCGGCGGTGGCGACGCCGGCAACAGTGGCCGCATCGGCGCCGCCCCGCGAGTAGCCTGCCTTCTCCTCAAGAGGGGGCGGGACAGGGGCAACAACCGCTTGCGGCGGGGTCGGCGTTGCGGCCGGTCGGTAAGCGCATCCCCCGGTAGCGATAGTCAGCGCGGCAACCCCTATGAGAACCCAAAGATATCTCTTCATCTCTCTCCTTTGCTGATTGCAGGATTCAACGGGTCATTGGACCACTGGTCATTGATCAGACGCCGGGGGATGCTCATCTGTTCCTTTCATCGTCCCACTTCCAGGCGAGCGATCAGGCGGCGGGGGAGACCCCGAGCCCGCATACGCTCCTGGGTGATCTCTATCGGATAGGAGACGCGGTGCAGTTCCCAGGTCATTGCGCTGGTGTCCAGGATGGCGTAACTGGCGCGGGGGTCGCCATCCCGAGGTTGTCCGACGCTGCCCGGGTTGAGAATCATCCGGTGTCCTCGCAAAAGGATAGGTATTCCGATTTCCGGCACCATAGCATAGGGACGGCCCGCATTCTGGTCCAGCACGAATATCAGCGGGAGATGGGTGTGACCCACCAGGCAGAAGGGGGTGGAAAAGTGGGAGAAACTGATCATCGCCCCTCCCAGGTCCAGTATGTACTCCCACAGGGGCTCGCGAGGGCTGCCGTGAACTAATGTGAAGTCTCCCTGTTCCACGCGAAGCGGGAGTTGCTGGAGATACTCCTGGCTGACTGGCGTCAGTTCCTCCCGGGTCCAGAGATGGGCGATACGGGCATCAGTGTTGAAGTCATCCAGGGTCAGGTGGCCCAGAGCGGCCCAATCGTGGTTACCGGCCGTGCAGATGTGTTCAAAGTCCTGAATGCGGGCCACGCACTCATTGGGGTCTGGACCGTACCCAACCAGGTCTCCCAGGCACCAGATCATGTCATAGTTCAGGGAGGCGGCGTCTCGCAGCACCGCCTCCAGAGCGGCACGATTGGCGTGGATGTCGGAGATGATCAGATATCGCACAGGATGCACTCCGCTGGAAAGGCTTTTCCGTATTATACTCCAAATTTCCCTCTTGCCAATTTGGGGAAGATGTGGTATAATCTGCAGCGGAAAGCGGGCGTGGTTCAGTTGGTAGAACGTCTCCTTGCCAAGGAGAAGGCCACGGGTTCGAGTCCCGTCGCCCGCTCAGTGAAGATGTTGTGGCGGCGTAGCCAAGTGGTAAGGCAAGGGTCTGCAAAACCCTCATACGTCGGTTCAAATCCGACCGCCGCCTCCTGGTTGGACGTTGAACAAGACGGGCAGTCCGCAGGACTGCCCGTTTCTGTCTGGGGCGGTGGCGAAACGGCAGCCGCGGGGGACTTAAAATCCTCTGTCCGTTGAGGACGTGTGGGTTCAAATCCCACCCGCCCCACTGCCGGGAGGAACCTATGAAAACCCAGAGTGAATCACGCATCCACGAACAGTATCTCCGTCATACCAAAAAATTCCCCAACATCTGGTGTGCCGGATGCGGCATCGGCATCGTCCTGGGGGCCATCATCCGCGCAGTGGATGATCTGGGACTGGATAAGAACGACATCGCGATGGTCTCCGGTATCGGGTGCACGGGCCGCATGCCGGTCTATGTGGATTTCAACACCCTCCACACCACCCATGGACGGGCATTGGCCTTCGCCACCGGCCTCAAACTGGTGCGTCCTGATATGAAAGTCATCGTAGTTATGGGAGACGGGGACGCGCTGGCCATCGGAGGCAACCATTTCATCCATGCCGCTCGGCGCAATATCGGCCTGACGACCATCGTCGTCAACAACGCGACGTACGGGATGACCGGAGGTCAGTATTCGCCGACGACGCCTCCGGGAGCACTGAGTACCACAGCGCCCTACGGCCATATCGAGCCCCCCTTTCAGATCGCCGAACTGGCCCAGTGTGCGGGGGCGGCGTTTGTTGCCCGTAGCACCGTCTACCACGTGAGCGAGTTGCAGGAGTATATCGCCCGCGCGTTGCAGAAAGAGGGCTTCTCGCTGGTGGAGGCGATCAGTTATTGCCATACCACCATCGGCCGGATCAATCGCTGGGGGACTGCACCGGAGATGATGCGCCGTCTGAAGGAGGACAGCATCACCCTGAATCAGGCTGAGCGGATGGGGCCAGAGGAACGGGCTGGGAAGATCATCCGGGGGATTCTGGCCGACCGGGACGACTTGATAGAGTATACCCGTCGGTATCAGGAAGAGGTCGTCAGGCAAGCCCTGGAGGAGATTCAATGGAGCGAACCGAAATCCGAATTGCCGGTACGGGTGGTCAAGGAGTGATCCTGGCGGGCATCCTCCTGGCCGACGCGGCCGTGCGGGATGGCAGAAAGGTCGTCCAGACCCAGTCCTACGGCCCGGAGGCGCGGGGTGGGGCCAGCCGGTCGGAGGTCATTATCTCCGACGATGATATTGACTACCCCAAAGTCCTGGAGGCGGACATCCTGCTCTGTATGAGCCAGGAGGCGTGCGATCGGTATGCCGGGAAACTGAGGAAAGGCGGCATGCTTATCCTGGATACGGTCCATGTCTATCGGGTGCCGCTGCTCCGAGCGGTACAGGTGCCCATCACCGAACTGGCCCGTCAGGCTACCGGGCGGGAGATTACGGCCAACATCGTGGCTCTGGGGCTGCTGGTGGGATTGACGGGCGTGGTCTCACGGGAATCGCTGGAAGCAGCCATCCGCGCCCGGGCGCCGCGCGGGACGGCGGAGATGAATTTGCGGGCAATGGCGGCTGGTCTGGAACAGGCTGCTCGGTGGGAATGAGCAGCAGATGGTGTCCTGAGAGACCCGGAATGCTCTCGCGACCCGCCCGAGGGGTTGCATTTCCGTGCCTCTGGGGATATACTTTGCATGCACGGGGGAGTCGTAGAGACCCCTCGGGGCGGAAGGAGCATAATGATGGGTTATACCGACGAGTTGCTGGAGCATCTCCAAAACCCCGAAGCCCTGGAGAGAATCTACCGTCGGGCGCTTCAAAGAGGGGAAGAGAAACCCTTCCGGGAAGCCCTGGAAAGTCTCTTTGCTCAGTACCCCCAAAACCTGCTTCTGGCCGCATGGCACTACCGGCTGGCGGAAGAGGTGGCAACCCTTCCTCCAATGGCGGGCCGTCTCCCTAGACACTGGCCCTGGGCCGTGGTCTTCGCCCTTCTCAACGGCCTGGCCTTCTGGTGGCTCTCCAATTTTTCTGAGCCCGCCTGGCTGGCCCGGCAGTATATCTCTTTCCTGGTCCTCTATTGGGCCCCGATTGCGGCCACCTGCATCCTGCTCTTCCTGTTTCTGACCGGTAGCCAGTTTCCCCGCCGGCTGTCGGTTCTGTTGGGTGCGCTGGTCCTGGTCGGCGCTTACACCTATTTCGCCGATTTCCTCATCCAGCAGGAGGTTTTCTGGAAGCAGTATCTCGTGCTGGGATCTATCCACCTGATTCCAATGGCATGGGCATCGGTTGCCCTCTACGTCCTGAAAGGGCAGGCCGATGGGCGGAGTCGCGTGGCCTTTCTGGCCAAATCCCTGGAAGCCGTGATCCTGGGCGGCCTCTCTGGAGCCGTCCTGGGCATCTTTACGGGGGTAACCCTCGCCCTGTTTTCCACGTTGAACCTGCACTATATGTTTACCGAGCAACTCCTCCGGGTGCTGGTGTTTGGCGGGGCTGGCTGCATCCCTGTGCTTGCGGTTGCTGCAGTGTACGAACCTCTTCGCCGCCTGCGGGAGCAGACCTTCGCCGCTCTCTTCCGGATCACCACCTTGCTCCTGCGCATTTTCCTGTTGCCATCCATCCTGATTCTTCTGACCTACGTCGTCCTTATACCCTTCCACTTCATGGAACCTTTCTACAATCGGGGGGCGCTGATTGCCTACAACGGGATGCTCTTCGCAGTGGTCGCGCTCCTGCTCTGGACAACCCCGGTGGAGGAAGGGCAACTCTCTCCCCGGGTGGGGCGGTGGCTGCATCGGGGTCGGCTGGTCCTGGCGGCGCTTGCCGAAGTCATCAGCCTCTACGCCCTGGCGGCCATTCTCTTCCGCACCTGGTGGGATGGTTTCACCCCCAATCGTATCACTGTCATCGGGTGGAACCTCATTAACATCGCGCTTTTGGGCATCCTGCTGATACGGGAGCGGAAGGGTGGGGACGAGGGATGGGTCTCCGCCGCCCACCGGACCTTTGCCCAGGCGATGCCGGTCTACGCGGCCTGGAGCCTCCTGCTCTTGCTGGCCCTGCCACTGGTGTTTGCGCGGTCATTGTGACGGATGAACCACGGATGAACACGGATGAACACGGATGAACTGATGATGAACCACGGATGAACACGGATGAACTGATGATGAACCACGGATGAACCGGACGAAATACGGAAAGGCACAGATTGGATAAAATCTTTCTGGGTGTATCCGTGAGCATCTGGGTTGATCCGTGTCCTGCTTGCGGTGCGCTCCCGGCCAAGTGCAAAAATGGTGTCGGGGATAGAGTGTTCGGATAACCCCTGAATTCACATTCCACATCTCACGTTTCACGCTTCCCGTTTTGCGGTTCAGGAGGAACTATGCCCAACGATTTTCTCTTTCGCGCCGACCTGGAGGAACTGGATCCCTTTATGGCGGACCTGATTCGTTGGGAGCAGGAACGTCAGGCCCGAAAACTCATCCTCATCCCTTCCGAGTCCTATGCTCCGAGGGCCGTCCGGGAGGCTGAGGGTTCCGTCTTCCAGAACGTATATGCCGAGGGTTATCCACCCCTGCGCATGACCCGCGAGCCAGAGGAACGGCTGCGGGATGTGACCTGGCAACTGGCCTTCTACCGCCGCTACGCTGACCGCCGCTTCTACAAGGGCGTGGACTACGTCCACCTGGTGGAGTGCCTGGCCCAGCGCCGCTGTGCTGAACTCTTCGCCCACGACGACGTCCGCCCCGAGCATATCTTCGTCAACGTCCAGCCCCTCTCCGGCGCCGCTGCGAACCTGGCCATCTACCAGGCCCTGATGAAGCCGGGGGAGGTCCTGATGGGCATGGATCTCTTCCAGGGCGGCCACTTGACCCACGGCTCCGAGTTCAATATCTCCGGGAAGTGGTACCGGCGGGTTTCTTATGGCGTTGACCCGAAGACGGAGCGGCTGGACTACGACGCCATCCGGGAACTGGCCCGCCAGCACCGCCCGCGCGTGATAGTTGCCGGATACACTTCCTACCCCTGGGCGCCGGACTGGCATGCCTTCCGGTCCATTGCCGACGAGGTCGGGGCCTATCTGGTCGCCGACATCGCCCACACTGCCGGGATGGCTGCCGTCGGCGCTTACCCCAACCCCGTCGGCATCGCCCACGTCACCGTCTTCACCACCCACAAGACCATCTGTGGGCCGCGCGGCGCGGTCATCCTCACCACCGACGAGGCGCTGGCCCAGGCGATAGATATGGCCATCTTCCCCGGCGAGCAGGGCGGCCCTCACGTCAACAAGTTCGCGGCGATGGCTGTTGCCTTCGGACTGGCCCGGACGGAGCAGTTCCGCTGTCTCCAGCACCAGATTGTCGCCAACGCCCGCGCCCTGGCGGACGCGCTCCAGAAGCGGGGACTCCGCCTGGCCTACGGCGGCACCAATACCCACCTCCTGGTGGCAGACCTGAAATCCATTCCCACCCGCACCGGTTACCCCGTCTGGGGAGAGCCTGCGGCCCGCATCCTGGACCTGGCCGGGATCGTCGTCAACAAAAACACCATCCCCGGGGATACCCTGACCGCACTGGCGACGGGCATCCGTATGGGCACCCCGTGGGTCACCCAGCGGGGACTCACCGAGGAGGATATGGACACCCTGGCCGACCTCATCGCCCGGCTCCTCTTTGCCATTCAGCCCTTTGCCTACAACGGCCTGGTCGGCACGCTCCCGCGCGGGAAGGTGGACCTGGACGTCCTGGAGGAGGTCCGGGCAGGGGTGGCGAAACTGACGGAGAAGGCCGGGATTGACGTTGAGTACACCCCCACCGGCTACCCCCATTTCTACTCTTTCGGGTCCGACGGGAAAAATACGGCCCTGCGGGTCTCCGGCTGGCGGGCCCGACCGTTCGTCCAGCAGGTGGTCACCGCCAACATCGCCGACCTGGCCCCAGGCCAGGCCAGAAAGGCCCGCATGCTGGACCGCCACGGTAGCCTCATCGCCGAGGTGATTGTCGGGCGGGAGGAGCCAGACGAATGGGGCCGGGATCGCTACCTCATCGTCCCCACGGCCAACGGGAGCCGCGTGGCGGCCTGGCTCCGGGCCCTCTCCGACGGTTATGTCCTCTTTGACGAGACCGACATCTACCGCAAAGTGGAGGGGCCGGTGGTGGTGGAGGAAGCCCCCACTGCTTCCGTTGCCTCTATCGGCGGAGATGCAGAGATAGACCTTACCAAGCCCTACTTCATTGGCCAATCTTCCCTTGCCGAATCCGGAGCGCCCAACACGCTATACCCCGAATGGCACTGGGAAGGGCGGGAAACCCCTCTCCGACGCACGCCCCTCTACGAGACCCACAGGCGGATGGGGGCCAAGATGGTCTCCTTTGCCGGATGGGAGATGCCCGTCTGGTACACATCGGTGGGGGAGGAGCATCGCGCGGTGCGGGAGACGGCGGGCCTCTTTGATGTGGCCCACATGGGCGTCTTTGAGATTGCCGGGCCGCACGCCACTGCCTTCCTGGATACCGTCTGCTCCAACTACGTTGCCTGGCTGGAGGACGGGCAATCCCTCTACGGCTATCTCCTAGACCCCGACGGCAATGTGATAGACGATGTGATGATTTACCGCCGCCGGGCCGACCTCTACCTGATGGTAGTGAACGCGGCCAACGAGGAGAAGGACTGGGACTGGCTGAACGCGGTGAATGAGCGACGGGTGATGATAGACCGCGCCCGTCCCTGGGTGCGGGTGGAAGCCCCGGCGACGCTGCGCAACCTGAAGGACCCGACGTCCGGCGAACGGGAGAAGCGGGATATCGCCCTACAGGGCCCCGCGTCGCTGCCGACTCTGCTGGCCCTGGCCGATGGGGAGCGGTTCCGGATTGAACTGGCCCGCCTGCGCCGGACGGACCTGCTGGAGGGCTCGCTGGCGGGTATCCCTGTCGTCATCGCTCGTACCGGCTACACCGGTGAGGAGTGGGGCTACGAAATCTTCGTCCATCCGGACCAGGCGCTCGTCCTGTGGGATAAAATTTTGGAGGCCGGGGAGCGGTATGGCGTCCGGCCGGCGGGGCTGGGCGCGCGCGATTCCACCCGCACTGAGGCGGGCCTTCCCCTTTACGGCCACGAACTGGCGGGCCCCTTCAACATCTCGCCCATAGAGGCGGGCTTCGCCGGTTACGTCAAGTACCACAAGCCCTTCTTCATCGGGCGGGACGCTTTGCTGGCCCGGGAGAAGGGGCGGGACCGGGAAGTGATCCGCTTCCGCGTCGCCGAGAAGGGGGTTCGCCGCTTGCAAACCGGCGACCCGGTGGTTAACCGCAAAGGGCAACTGATTGGCTCCGTCACCAGTTGCTCCATTGACGGAGAGGGCTACCTGGTGGGAATGGCGATTGTGAAGAAGCAGTATAACGTGCCGGGAACGGAGATCGCCGTCTTCCCGCTGGGTGGAAAGTCCCTGGAGGAAGCGACAGCCGCCGACCGGGCCGTCCTGCCGGTAACGGCGACGGTGCTCACCCGCTTCCGGGGGCGGGCGCTGGAGGCCCAGGTCTGGCGGACGGTGGAGGATTAGTTTGGAGAAAAGTGACGGGCCAGACACTTCTCAAAGTGCCTGGTCTGTTCGGAAAGGGAGGCAGCATGTCCCGATTTCGCCCGTTTCTGGCTCTGAGTGTCGCTACTGGTGCCCTTGTGCTGACTCTGATTCTCTTCTCCTATTCGCCCCCCGTCCGGGGCGCAACCGTCATTCTGGACGGGCTTCCCGACCCGGCCTACGGGCCGGCCCTCGCCGCTGACCTTCGGGGCGACCTGGCCTCCCCGGGGCCCCGGGAGTGGGTCGGCACCCACTGGACTGATGTCATCAGCCTCTACGTGACCAACGATGGCCAGAATCTCTACGTCTTCGTCCCCCTCTACGCCTACACCCGCACCACCTCCTCCGGCTCCTTCGGCCTGGTCATCGCTACGGGCCGCTACACCGCTACCGGTGGCTCCCCACCGGGCGACCCCTGGATGAATGCCATCACCTTCGCCTACACCGCCACCCACGCCAACGTTGGCCAGACCCCCGTTGTCCTCCCCTACCGCATTATCCCTGACGTTGTGGTTCGGGGCAACATCGTCGGCGTAAGCGGCGACGACAACGGCTGGACGGAACTGCGCCGCTGGAACGGCACCGATTACAGCACCGGCGCAGGCACCAACTGGGGTGGCATCTCCGGCGGTGGGATGATCGGCACTCGCGTCGCCTTCGCTGACGGCGTCGGCGTGGAGTTCGCCATCCCCTTCGCCGACCTGGGGGTCTCCTATGTTCCCGGTCTCCCCATCCACCTTCAGTTCTACGGGACCCAGACCGCGAACTCGAAAGGTGCCTTTGATACCGTCCCCTCCGACGACCAGTCTACCGGCTGGGACGACCCCACTACTCAGCGCTTCCTGGCGACCTACATCCTGGCCCCCGCGCTCACGCTGGACGTGACCCATCCGCCGGAGGGCGCGTTCTTCGCTGCGCCGGACATCACCGTAACCGGCTCCGTCTCCCCCGCCGTCGTCGTCACCGTCACGGTGAACCTGAACAGTGCGGCCCTCTATACCCCCACCGTGGACGCCGGTGGACGCTTCACCCAGCCTGTCACCCTGGCGCGCGGGGCCAATACCCTCACCGTCACCGCCACCAGCGCAACCGACACCGCCACCGTCGTCCGCCACGTCACCTTCGGCGCCACCCAGGATAACGACATCTTCTGGGACGGATTGCTCCATAACTCCCGGGACCCTGCCTACCGTACTCCCGTTGGTCCTGTCCCCGCCGGAACGCCGGTCACCCTTCGGCTGCGGGCCTACAGGGACGACCTCACCGCCGTCTCCCTTCGGCTCTACGATGACCGGACTGACACGGCGACTGTCCTCCCAATGCGCATCGTCGCCTCCGACCCTGCCTATGACTACTGGGCCGTCGCCATCACCCCGACCCAGCCCACCGTCCTCTGGTACCGCTTCATCGTTCGGGATGGCACCGACACCGACTACTACGAGGACGACCACGTCGTGAACAACGTCTACCGCGGCTACAACGAGGGCGGAGCGGGTCGCGTCTACGACGAGTCCTCCGACCTCTCCTTCCAGTTGACCGTCTACGACCCGGCCTTCCGAACCCCCGACTGGCTGAAGAACGGCGTCGTCTACCAGATTTTCCCCGACCGCTTCCGGGACGGTGACCCCTCCAATAACGTGGTCTCCGGCACTCATTTCTTCTACGGCAACGCCGCCGGCGGCATCACCTACACGACCTGGAACGCGCCCGTCATAGACCCCCGCGACCCCGCCAGCCCCTACCACAACCGCTGGGGCGAGGACTTCTACGGCGGCGACCTGCAGGGGATTACGGCAAAACTGGATTACCTCCGGAGCCTGGGCATCACCGCGCTCTACCTGAACCCGGTTTTCCTCTCCCCGTCCAACCACAAATACGACACGACAACCTTTGAGGAAGTGGACCCGCACCTGGGCGGGAACGAGGCGCTGGCGGCGTTCCTCTCCGCCGCCGAAGGGCGCGGCATCCGTGTCATCCTGGACGGCGTCTTCAATCACACTTCGTCAGATAGCATCTATATTTGACAAGTACTCCCGCTATGCGACCCTCGGCGCCTACGAGTCCCAGTCCAGCCCCTACTACGACTGGTACATCTTCTCCGCGTGGCCCGATGATTACCACTCCTGGTGGGGCTACGACACCCTCCCTGTCCTGCGCTCGTCCAACCCCGCCGTGCGGACCTACTTCTACAATGGGACAGGTAGTATCGCCACCCGCTGGATTCTCTCCGGGACGGCGGGCTGGCGGCTGGATGTGGGCGGTGACGTAGACCCCGGTCTCACCCGGGACCCCGCCAACGACTACTGGGAAGGGTTTCGTCAGAGGGTGAAAGGGGTCGATCCGGACGCCGTCATCCTCGGCGAGGAGTGGGGCGATGCGACCCCCTGGCTCCTGGGCGGGGAGTGGGACGCGGTGATGAACTACCGCTTCCGCAGCGCCCTCCTCTCCTTCCTCCGGGAGACCTATTACGAGGATAACGACAATAACCCCTCCTCCTCCAGCGGCGTCCTGGACCCCATCACCGTCTCCCAACTGGACGCTTGGCTTCACTCCCTCGTAGAGGACTACCCGCCGGAAGCGCTGGCGGTGATGCTCAGTCTGGCGGGCTCTCACGACACCAACCGGGTCCGCTTTGTCCTCAGCCACGGTCAGAGAGGGACCGGTCAGTCCTTCACGCCTGAGGAGACCGACCCCTATCAGAAACTCCTGGCCCTGTTGCAGTTCACCCTGCCGGGCGCGCCCACCGTCTACTACGGGGATGAGGTCGGGGTGGAGTCGCCGGGCCGCTTCTACGGCGGGAAGTACGAGGACGACCCCTACAACCGGGTGCCCTTCCCGTGGGACGACACTCCCGGCCATTACAGCCGGCGGTCGGACATCCTCGGCCACTACACCCTGCTGGGCCGGGCCCGTGCCGCCCACCCGGCTCTGCGCGTCGGGTCCTTTGACACCTTGCTCACCGACGATGGGGCCCGCGTGTATGCCTACGGACGTCGGTGGATCTCAGGCACGGTGGCGGATGCCGGTGTGGTAGTCCTGAACCGGGGCACCACGGCCCGGACCGTCGTCGTGGATGTTTCGGGCTACCTGGGTGTGGGCACCGTCCTCACCGACGTCCTCTCCGGCGGCACGCCGTACACCGTTTCTGCTGACGGGCGCATCACCGTGGCAAGCCTGGCTCCCCTGAGCGGCGCGCTCCTGGTCTATGCCGACGGCGACATCATCCCCCCTGCCTCGCCGGCAATACTGACCGCGACCGAAGGGGCCGGCCAGGTCGTCCTGACCTGGCAGCCGGTGGCGGACGCTGTCTCCTACACCGTCTACCGCTCCCTTCTCTCCGGCGGCGGGTACACCCCCATCGCGACGGTCTCCAACCCCATCTACACCGACACCGCCGTGGTCAACGGGACAACCTATTACTACGTCGTGACTGCTCTGGACGCGGCGGGCAACGAGAGCGGGTACTCCAGCGAGGCGGCGGCGATGCCCCACTACACCATCGGCTGGGCCAATCTCCAGTGGCCACCAGAGATGACCCACACCATTGGCCTCACCCCCACCGACTTCTTCTACGGTCAGGTCTGGATAGACGGCGTGACTCATCAACCCGGCGCGACCCCCGGACTCCTGGCCCAGGTCGGCTTTGGCCCCACGGATACCCCGCCAGTCTCCTGGACCTGGTGGACGGACGCTCTCTACAACACCGACGTGGGCAACAACGACGAGTTCAAAGCGCGCCTTGTGCCGGAGTACACCGGCACCTTCCATGTGGTCTATCGGTATTCCACCACTGGCGGGCGGGAGTGGGTCTATGCGGACCGGAGCGGCGTTATCAACCCGAACAATGTGGCCCAGCAGCCGGCCATCCTCCGCGTCCTCCCGTCGGCGGATACGACACCGCCACCAGCGCCTCAGAACCTGCGGGTGACCCGCTGGGGGGCCGACCACATCGCGCTGGCCTGGAACTCCGTCGCTGCGGCGGACCTCTACGCCTACGACCTGTACCGCCAGCGCGGAGCGTGCCCGACCCTGCCGGAAGTGCCGGGCCCGCGAGATATGCTGGCCCGCGTCCTCTCCCCGACAACCTTCTACACCGACACCGCCGTCCAGACCGGCTGTCTCTACACCTACACCGTCCGCGCGCTGGATACGTCCTTCAACCGCTCTGGGTTCTCCAATGAGGCCTCCGCGCGGGCCGAGGCCCGCTGGGTCACCGTGACCTTCGTCGTGACGGTTCCAGCCTTCACCCCGCCGGAGGATACGGTCTACATCGCCGGAGACCGGGCGGACGTTTTCGGCGCGTCCTGGAATCCCTCTGCCCGGCCCCTGATGCGGGTCGGCCCGAATCGCTGGACGGTGACGCTGGCGATGCCCGAGGACGGGAGGCGGGAATACAAGTACACTCGTGGGAGTTGGGACCGGGTGGAGAAGTGGGGGGCCATCGTGGGCTTTGCCAACCGCGTCATCACCCCCACCTGGGGCGCCACAGGCTGGATGACGGTGACAGACGCAGTCTACAACTGGCGCGACCCGCTGGTGGTGGCGGTCTCCCCGGCTCCTGGCGCCCTGTCCTTCAACCCAGCCGGCCCCATCACGGCGACCTTCAACCGGGCGCTGAATCCTGCTACGGTCACAACGGCCACTGTGCGGGTGAACGATGGCGCGGTCACCGGGACGGTGGGGTATATCGGGGAGACTGTCTACTTCACCCCGACGGTGCCGCTGAACCCCCATGGCCGCTACCAAGTCCGGCTGACGACGGGCCTGAAGGACGCGGAGGACGGCGTATCGCTGCAGCGGGAGTATATCTGGGAGTTCGGCTGGCGACAGGTCTACCTGCCGGTGGTGCTGCGGAGCGCGCGGCCTTAGCCATCCGCGAACGGGCCAGGCACATTGAGAAGTGCCTGGTCTGTTTCTCCTTAAGAGAAAACGGGGCGGCGGCTCTGTGGGCCGCCGTCGCCAAATCTCCTCCACTTATGCCTCAACCCCAGGCAACGGCTGAGGTTCGGACACCGTCGGAACCGGGTTGGCTTATGAGTCCCGCCCCCTCATCCCCGGGGATGACTTCCCTAATCCTCCCTATTCCCTTCCCCTCTTCCGCTTGTCAAGATCATCTCCATCACCTGGTAACGATCTCCTGGCGCAAGCGCAACCGCCCTTGACTTTTGGGGCCAGGATGCTATAATTTACTATCGCTACACACAACAGATAATATCTATTTTACCGCTTGGTTCGCTCGCAGAACCCACATATCTTGTAATGGAGGTAAGAGATGAGACGAAACTGGGCGGTTCTTTTATTGCTGATTTCCCTGATTGCCCTTGCCGGGCCGTTCCCGGCCCGTGCTCAGGAGGGGCAGGGCCTACTTCTCTTCTGTGATTATCCCGCCCGGGTCGCTGAGCGGGGGGAGACCGTCACCTACAATCTCACCCTCCGGCTCACGGCTTCTGTTCCGCAGACCGTCTATCTGGACGTGGAGGGGCTTCCGGAGGGCTGGGAAGCCTCGTTCCGGGGCGGCGGCAATGTGGTGCGCGCCGTCTATGTAGAACCAGAGAAGGACGCTTCTGTTAGTCTGCGGGTGGTGGTACCGGATGACGTCTCTGGCGACACCTACCGCTGGGTGGTGACTGCTCGCGGGGGAGAGATATCGGCGGAGTTCCCGCTGGAACTGACTGTGGCGGCCAAACTCCCGCCCCGCCTCAGCCTCTCGGTGGACCTGCCCACCTTGCGGGGAGCCGCCACCACCGCTTTCCGCTACGACGCTACTCTGAAAAACGAGGGGGATGAAGAGACCACCGTCAACCTGCAGGCCACTGCACCGGAGGGCTTCCTGGTTTCCTTCAAGTATATGGGCCAGGACGTGACCAGCCTGCCGGTGGGGGCCAATGAGTCCAAGCGGATCAGCCTTGAGGCCCGAGCCTATACCCAGATTCCGGCCGGTACCTATCCCATTGAGGTGGCCGCCGTGGGCGGCGAGAGCCAGGCTATCATTTCCCTCGTCGCCGAGGTGACGGGGCAGCCGGACCTGACCATCCGGACGCCCGATGAGCGGCTATCCACTCAGGTCTACACTGGACGGGAGACGCCCATCCAGTTGCTGGTTCAAAACAACGGCTCCGCCGCGGCCCTGAATGTGGAACTCTCGGCCAGTCCGCCCTCCGGCTGGTCGGTCCGCTTTGAGCCCCAGCGGATTCCGGAGATCCCCGCCGGGCAGCAGGTGGAGATTACCATGCACGTCAAGCCCGCCGACAAGGCCGTGGCGGGCGACTATATGCTCACCGTCCGGGCCCGGCCGCAGGACGGCGGCTATGAGTCGGCGGACTTCCGCATCACTGTGCTCACCTCCACCCTCTGGGGCGTTGGGGGGATTGCGCTCATCGCCGTTGCTGTCCTGGTGGTTGCCTGGGCCGTGATGCGCTTTGGGCGCCGGTAGTGGGTATTCCTATCCCTCCCCTGCGGTCTTCATCGGCGGGGGAGGGATAGGGTGGAAAGGAGGGCCTATGGACGGACCGGTTATCCAGACACAGGAACTGACCAAGCGATACGGTGACTTTGTCGCCGTGGACCGCCTGAACCTGGTGGTGGAGCCGGGCGAGGTCTTTGGCCTTCTGGGGCCCAACGGTTCGGGCAAGACGACCACCATCTTGATGCTCCTGGGTCTGACGGAGCCTACTTCAGGGACGGTGCGGGTGATGGGCCTGGACCCCGCCCGGCAGCCGCTCAGCGTCAAATCCCGGGTCGGCTATATCCCCGACCAGGTCGGCTTCTATGACGACCTGACGGCCCGGGAGAACCTCATTTACATCGCTAAACTGAACGGCATCCCTCGGGAGGAAGCGTACCGGCGAATAGATGAGGCGCTGGAGCAAATGGGCCTGAAGGAGGTGGCTGACCGTCCGGTGGGCACCTACTCGCGGGGGATGCGCCAGCGGCTGGGCGTGGCGGAGGTCCTCATCAAGCGCCCCTCGCTCATCATTATGGATGAGCCGACGCTGGGGCTGGATCCGGAAGCAGCGCGGGAGTTCCTGAACACCATCCGCGATCTGAAGGCGCAGGGGATTACCGTTCTGGTGGCTTCTCACCTTCTCCACCAGGTCCAGGCTGTCTGTGACCGGGTGGGGCTTTTTCATCGCGGGCGGATGGTCCTGGAAGGGACGGTGGAGGCACTGGCCCGGCAGGTCCTGGGCGGCGGCTATCGGGTATATGTGGAGGCAGTGGGGCCTCAGGCCGCCATCCTGGAGGCGCTTCGCCGTCTACCGGATGCCACAAAAGCGGAGGCGATGGGATCGGAGCGGTATATGGTAGAGGGTCGTCGAGACCTGCGAGGTGAGGCGGCCCGCGCGGTTGTGGAGGCCGGAGGCTCCCTGCGCGCCCTCCAGTTGGAAGAACCCAGCCTGGATGACGTCTATGCCCGATACTTCCAGGAGGTGGAGCATGGCCGCGAGGGTTGAACCAGGACGGATCTCCCGGGAAGGCTCGCCGTGGACCGGGCTTTGGGCGGTGGTGGCCAAAGAGATGGCCGATTACCTCACCGGCATCCGGATGTTGATTCTGGAGATGCTGGCTGTGCTGACTGCGGCCGGCACTGTCTTCATGGCAGCGGAGAGCCTGCGCACGACCGTCGGCCAGGACCGATTCCTGTTCCTGCGGCTGTTCACTGTCCAGCGGGACCCGTTGCCCGCTTTCATCGGATTCCTGGCCTTCCTGGTGCCGCTGATCGCGATTGCGCTGACCTTTGACACGGTCAATGGGGAATTTAACCGGCGGACCCTCTCCCGCGTGCTGGCCCAACCCATCTACCGGGACGCGCTGCTCTTCGGCAAGTTCCTGGCGGGGCTCTTCACTTTGACCCTGGTGCTGACGGCGATCTGGCTGCTGGTCTTCGGGATGGGGCTGGCGCGGCTGGGCGTCCCGCCGGGAGGCGAGGAAGTGGCCCGGAGCCTCCTGTTCCTGCTGGCGACCATCTTTTACGGAGGCGTCTGGCTGGCGCTGGCGCTTCTCTTCTCGGTCCGATTCCGGCAGCCGGCGACGGCGGCCCTGGCGTCCATTGCTGTCTGGCTTTTCTTCACTGTGTTCTGGGGCATAATTGCCCAGGGGCTGGCGCAGATACTGGTGCCGCTCCGGTACGGGCTGGTGCAGGAGGTCCTGGCCCAGGATCAGGTCGCGCAGGCCCTGGCCCGTCTGTCGCCCATCACCCTCTACAGTGAGGTGATGATGGCGCTGCTGTATCCCTCTCTGCGGGCCTTCGGGCTGGTCGGCGTGTTGCTGCAATTCCAGGAGGGGGTGATTGTGGGAGCCCCGTTGCCGCTGAGCCAGAGTCTGCTGCTGGTCTGGCCGCAGTTGACCGGGTTGATCGCAGCCACCGTGTTGCTGTTCGCTATCAGTTACATCCTCTTCCAGCGGCAGGAAATCCGGGCTTAAGGGTGAGGCTCTCCCTGTGCCGGGGAGGAAAGAAAAAGAAGCGCTCGCGGCGGTAGAGCCGTCGCGAGCGTTTTCTGTAGGGGCGACCTTTACGGTTGCCCAGGGCAGGCGCAAGCCCTATCCCTACCCGGGTTTTATGGGGTCTGGATCAGCACTCCTCTCGGGCCGATAACCCGCACTGTCCACGGCCCGCCGCCTCCGCCGCCGACGGCGCGGAACGGGCGCCCCGGGCCGACTTCGGCCGACCAGCGAGCCGCCTCTTCGCTTCCCCGCTGCAAGACCACCGTAATAGCCATCGGCTGGACGGTCTCCACGGCCACTTCGGCCCCATCCCCCAGTGGGGTGACCCGCACCGCCCCCTCGGCGTTCGCCCAGGTATATCCCCCCATCCCGCTGACGGCGTACCAGTACTCGGTCCAACTCACGCTCTGACCCGGCCCCAGCGAGGCGAAATCCCAGAACGTAGCGGTCAGCCCACCCCAGAGTTCAAAGTACCGGCTCCCGTCGTCGGTCCACAAGTCCGGGGGCAGGTCTCCCAGGCAGAAGATTTTCACCCCCCGGATGGACGACGGGGCCACCCGCACGATCCCCTGGTCGGTCTGCAGGTCGTACGCGCCAGCAAAGCCGGCCTCCGCTGCCTGGGGCGCAAAGACCCCCAGATAAGAGTGCCACTCCCCGTAGCGGCGAAAGTCCCGCCCGTTGTGAACCGGCCATGTCATCCGTCCGCCCGGGCCGGGCAGTGAACCGTCTCCCGTGGAGTGGACGATGACTTCGGAGACGGGCAGCGCGAAGGTCAGGTCGCCGGAGGGGGCGTTGAGGTCGGAGAGGGTCAGCATCCCGTTGGCCCAGAACTGGAACGACCGGGCCTCGGTGGTGGGATTAGAGATGCGTGGGGAGATGAGCACGCGGCTCGTCCCCTGCTCCAGCCGGACCGTCACCTCTGCCACCATGCCGGTCCGGTCATCCACTCCCCGCAGATAGACCCCGTCCCGTATCAGCCGGTACGCCCACGGGCGGTATTCTATCAATCCGTGCTCCTCGGTGGGAAAGGCCCATTCTATGCCGCCGGTCGCCAGCCACCACCCCCGGTAGCCCCAGTGGGTGGGCTTGACCACCGGATTGGCGTAGAAAAGTTGCCGCCCGGTCGTCCGGTCGGTCCAGCGGAGGATACGGCCCCCCAGGTCAGGGAGCACGACCAACTGGACGTATTCGTTCTGGACGAAGACGGCGCGGTACGACCGGGGGGCCGGTCCGCCTACCGCGCCGAAATCCAGCCGGGGGTGAGGGTAGATGGGGTCGTCGGGGGTGGTGGGGACCAGCGCCCGTTCCCAATCGTAGGTGTTCAATGTGACTGTTCCCTCCCAGACGGCGACCGGGCTGGAGGGAGGAGTCGTCGGGGATGGCGGTGCGGGAGTCGGTGAAGGGGGGAGCGGCGTTGCCGGAGATGGGGGGAGAGAGGGAGAGGATGTTTGCGCCAGGACCGAGGTCGGTGAGGAAGGAGCAGGGGAGGGAAAGGCTGTCGGGCTGGGCTTCCATTCCGGGGAGGAGGCAATGAGCGCAGCCCTCGCGGTGGGCGTTCCGGGCAACTGTTGCGGTGGCACCGGCGTCGTGAGGGTGGACGTCTGACAGGCCGGCAGGGAGAGGAGCAGGAAGGCCAGGGAAAGGGAAAACCGGTGCGGCCAATTCACGCTCTGCAGCATCGGAGTCACCATCGTTCTTGGAGGCTATCCGGGCAGGTCCAAAGAACGCCCCAGGGGCGTCTGATCCCCCATCCCCTCAGTTCTGATAGGCGAATCCTGGAGCGAGATTCATCTTGTGTTGCGTAGCATCAGACCTGCTCTCAGGACTGACCCGATGCATCCAGGTATACGACCATCTCCAGCCGGGTGCCCACGCCGACGGTGGACTCCAGACGCATCTCGTCCGTGCAGTTCTGGATATTAGGGAGACCCATACCGGCGCCGAAGCCCATCTCTCGCACCCAATCCGGGGCGGTAGAGAAACCCGGCTCCATCGCCTTCTGGATGTCCAGAATGCCGGGACCGTGGTCTACTGCCAGCATGTACACTCTTTTCGGGTCTACCTCGGCGATCAGTTCCCCGCCGTCGGTGTAGATGACGATGTTCATCTCTGCCTCGTAGGCGGCAATGGCGACTCGGCGGACGATGCGAGGGTGAATGCCCAGGCGGGAGAGGGTCTTTTTAAGGCGACTGGAGGCCTCACCGGCACGCTCAAAGTCTCCCCCCGTCACCTGGTAGCGGAAGCGGAGGGTCACCTGGTCGGCCAGGATGTCCTCAAAGATATGACTGGCGCGATATCGGCGGACCTCTTCTTCGTGGTACTCTACTTCCAACTGGCGCAGGAGGGCCCGGACAATGTCTCCCTGGACGAGAATCCCCACCAAATCTCCCTGTCGGTTGATAACCGGGAAGCGACCGTAGCCGAGGCTGGAGAACTTGCTGACGGCGTGGACCAGGGGTTCGTCATCGTAAAGGGTCATTGGGCGGGGGGTCATTTTCTCGCCGACGGTCGCGTGCAGTTCCCCAGCAGCCAGGGCTTTGATCAGGTCTTCTATGCTGATGATGCCGACCATCCGCCCCTCATCCACTACGGGCGTGCCAGAGATTCGGTTGGCGCGCAGCACTTCCCGGAACTCAGCCATAGTTGTCCGGGGGGTGACCGTGATGACGCGAGTGGTCATAGCATCCCGCACCCGCAGTTCGTAGACCAGTTCCTGGAGCCGGGTAATCTCTCGCTTCTGTTGGGTAGCAAGAGGAGTGCTCACCACTGAACCTGCCTACTCTTCGCCGAAAAATTCCCGCCAACGTTTCAGGCTGCTTTCAAAGAGGCCACAACTGGGGAGACCGGCCCGGTAAAGCCGGCCACAGGTTTCAAACATAGTGTACTTGGAGGCCAGCAGGGCGATACCTTTTTCCTCTGCCAGCGCGATGGTCTCCGGTGGGGGAAGCTTCCCCCGCACGAACACAATAGCCTGGATGCCGGCCATCTCTGCCGTCCGTACCACCTGTGGGTTGGTCAGGCCGGACATCAGCAAAGTCCCCTCGTGGGTGAAGGCCAGGACGTCGCTCATCAGATCGGCGCCGCACCCCATTCGGACTTCCAGGTCCAGGTCCGTGTTGCGGGTGAGGACTTTACCTTCAATCAACTGCAGCACTTCTCGGAGTTTCATCGCTCGTTTCCCTCCTGGTTGTGAGTGGGCTTAGGTAGAGTATAGCACAAGCGCGCCAAAATACATAACGGGCAGGCCGATGATGGTCACCTGAAGGACGGCCGATTATGTCGGACCCACCCGCACCTTGCGGAAGATTGACGTCTCGCCCAGATTGTGGTATCCTTCATCCGAAGGGGGGAGATGAGGATCAGTACAACGCGCTGGATATCGGTTCTGGCGACCGGAGGGGTCGCCCTGCTGATGCTCATTCTGGTTATCGGGATACTGGGGCAGGGCGCTTCCCGGATGGCCCCACCGGTTCCCTCTGCGACTCCGTCCCCTGCGGACCCGCCGGTGGCCCTGGTGGATGGCCAGCCCATCGGGCGGAACTTCTGGGCGGAGGCGGTGCTGCTGGATTGGGCAATGAGCCGCCTGGCGGGTGTCCCGGCCCCCTCTCCGGAAGAGACACTGGACCGGCTCATCAACGAGGTGCTGGTCCTGCGCGCGGCGCCGCCCCAGCCGGCGCCGATCCGGGATGAGGTGGAGGCGCAGATTGAGGCCCTGGAGCAGGCATGGGGCGTCTCCGATGAGCAGGTGGTCACCACGCTGGGCCAGGTCGGATTGGGCCGGGACTCCCTGGAGCGGGCTGTTGCCCGCTTCTTGGTGGTCCAGCGGGCTCAGACCGCGCTGGAGGCCCAGGGGGTGTCCATTCCGGAATGGCTGACTCGGGAGCGGTCCCGGGCTCGGGTGGTCATTTACCGGGAACAGATGCGGGTCTCGTTCCAGTTTCCTGCCCCGGCGGTTACTCCCACACCCGAGGTGGTCCAGGCACCGGATTTCACTCTGGAGCGGGCAGGGGGTGGTGCGCTGACCTTATCCGACCTGATGAGGCAGGGGCCGGTGGTCCTGGTCTTTTTCCAGCGGTGCGGCTGAGGGCCGGACCGAACGCAACTCGTGGAGTTGCGAGACCGATACGCAGAGTTCCAGGCCCGAGGGGCGGAAGTGGTCGCTCTGGCGGTGGCAGCGCCGGAGGCCGTGGAGGGAGTTCGGGCGTCCATTGGGGCCCCGTTCCCTATGCTGGCAGACCTGGACCATCGGGCGGCTGAGATGTACGGGGTGTACAATCTTTTCGGAGACGGGTTAGCGGCACCGGCGGTCTTTGTGCTAAAGGACGGAGCCATTCGCTGGTCCCACGTGGGCCAAGACCCCGCCGACCGCCCTTCGGTGGCGGAAATTCTTGCCCATCTGGGTCCGTAGGTCACTCTGTGGAGTCGCCTGGCAGTTGGTAATCTGGGAGATTTGCGGTATAATAACTTTGACAGGGATCGTCTGAATGGGAGGCTAACGTGAATTCGCGGTTTCGGGGCAGTACATTCATTACCTTGCTGTTGCTGGCGGCGGTCTTCTTCCTGACCTACAACCTTCTCAACCGCTCCTCCACACCGGACCTGGTACCTATCAGCCGGGTTGCGGAGGAGGCAAAGGCCGGCCGTGTTTTGCGGATTACCGTTACCGGAGATCGTCTGGTAGCAGACCTGGAAACCGGGCAGCAACTGCGGTCGCTGAAAGAGTCCGAGTCCACCCTTCCCGAACAGTTGAAGGCCCTGGGGGTCTCCGATGAACAACTGGCCAATGTGCAGATAGAAGTCGCGGAGGCGATGGATTGGACGGCGCTCTTCAGCACCGGTGGGACGATCCTGGTGATGGTCATTTTCCTGCTCGCCGCTTTCTTCTTCCTGCGCCAGTTCCAGGGGGTGAACAACCAGGCCCTCTCCTTTGGGAAAAGTCGGGCCCGGCTCTATACCAGCGACAAGCCGTCTGTGACCTTTGACGATGTCGCCGGAGTGGACGAGGCGAAGGAGGAACTGCGGGAGGTGGTGGAGTTCCTCCGGGAGCCCCAGAAGTTCATCCAGGTCGGCGCTCGTATCCCCAAAGGGGTGCTGCTGATGGGCGCTCCGGGCACCGGCAAGACGCTTCTGGCCAAGGCGGTGGCTGGAGAAGCGGGGGTCCCCTTCTTCAGTATGTCCGGTTCCGAGTTCGTGGAGATGTTCGTCGGCGTGGGCGCCAGCCGGGTGCGGGACCTCTTTGATCAGGCCAAACGGCATTCCCCTTGCATCATCTTCCTGGATGAGATTGACGCAGTGGGACGCCACCGGGGGGCCGGTCTGGGCGGCTCCCACGATGAGCGGGAGCAGACCCTGAACCAGATTCTGGTGGAGATGGACGGGTTTGACACCGATACCAACGTCATCGTGATGGCGGCCACCAACCGCCCGGACATTTTGGACCCGGCGCTGTTGCGGCCGGGCCGGTTTGACCGCCGGGTGGTGCTGGACCGGCCCGATATGCGGGGGCGCGAGGCCATCCTGAAGGTCCACACCCGAGGCAAACCGCTGGCGGATGACGTGGACGTAGCCGCGCTGGCCAAAGCCACGCCGGGTTTTGTCGGTGCGGACCTGGCCAACCTGGTGAACGAGGCAGCCATTCTGGCGGCCCGCCGGAACAAGCGGACCATCGGAATGGCCGAGTTCAAAGAGGCCATAGAGCGGGTCATCGCCGGGCCGGAGCGCAAGAGCCGCCTCCTCTCCGAGGAGGAGCGCCGCATCATCGCCTACCACGAGGCCGGTCACGCGCTGGTGGCCCATTATCTGCCCAAGTGCGACCCGGTGCAGAAGGTCTCCATCGTCGCCCGGGGGATGGCGGCGGGTTATACGATTTCTCTGCCCGAGGAGGACCGTACCGTCGTCAGCCGCTCCAAGTTTGAGGACCAATTGGCCTTTGCCCTGGGGGGCCGCGCGGCGGAAGAACTGGTCTTCGGCGAGGCTACCACTGGCGCCGCCAACGACCTGGAGCAGGTGACAGAACTGGCTCGCGCAATGGTCACCCGCTACGGGATGAGCGAGAAACTGGGCCCGATGACCTTCGGTCAGAAAGAAGAACTGGTCTTCCTGGGCAAGGAGATCGGGGAGCAACGGGATTACAGCGAGGCCGTCGCCCAGCAGATAGACGAAGAGGTACGGCAGATCATCCACACGGCCTACCGGCGGGCCCGGCAGGTACTGGAGGAGCACCGGGAGCAATTGGACGCCGTCGCTCAACGGCTGCTGGAAGTGGAAACGCTGGAGGCGGAGGAATTTGTCGCCGTTCTGGAGGGACGCCCTCTGCCCGAGAAAGGGGACCGGGGCACACCCTCCCCGGCAACCCGAGAGAAGGCGGAGAAGCCCTCCCCGTCCCGACGGGGGCGGGCGCTGGAGATGCCCCCAAGTCCCGCGCCGGTGCGGTAGACGGGAAGGCCAGACCAGTTTGCATCGGCGGCAAAGTCCCCGATGCAAACTGGTTTTATCAGGGGACCGACGATGGCCCATATCCGCCTGGTGGATGCGCGCAACCCTGACCCCCATCTCATTGCCGAAACAGCGGCCATCATCCGGGCCGGGGGGCTGGTGGCGTTTCCTACTGAGACGGTGTATGGCCTGGGCGCAGACGGCCTCAACCCCGCTGCTGTCGCCCGCATTTTTGAGGCCAAGGGGCGCCCGTTCACTGACCCCCTGATCCTCCACATCGCCGACCCGCAGGCCCTTCCCGCACTGGTTCTGGAGATGCCTCCGCTCGCTCTGGAACTGGCCCACCGCTTCTGGCCCGGCCCGCTGACGCTGGTGCTTCCCAAACGCCCGGTCGTGCCGGACATCGTCACCGCAGGCCTGCCGACGGTAGCCGTGCGGATGCCCGCCCATCCCGTTGCCCTGGCCCTCATCCGCGCCGCCCAGACCCCCATCGCCGCTCCCAGCGCTAATCGCTTCGCCCGCACCAGCCCCACCACTGCCCAGCACGTCCAGGACGACCTGGGGGACCGGATAGACCTGATTCTGGACGCGGGACCGACTCCCATCGGTGTGGAGTCCACCGTCCTGGACCTCAGCCGTCCGGTGCCGACCATCCTGCGCCCGGGCGGACTTCCCCGGGAGGCCCTGGAGGCCGTCCTGGGCCCTGTGGCCATCTGGACCCAGATGGCCGAGGGCCCCCAGCCGTCGCCGGGCCTTCTGCCCAAACACTATGCGCCCCAGACGCCGATGATTCTTGTCGTGGGTCCGCCACCGCAGATGCGCGCGGCCCTACGGGAACTGGTCACGCGCTACGCGGCCCAGGGCCACCGCATCGGCCTGCTCATCGCCGAGGAGGACCGGGCGGAGATGGCGAACCTCCCGGTGGAGATTGCCGTCCTGGGTCCGGAGGAAGACCTGGAGACGGTTGCTCGGCGACTCTATGAAGGGCTGCGGAAACTGGATGCCCGAGGGCTCTCCCTGATCATCGCCCGCGATTTCGGCGCTCAAGGGCTGGGATTGGCGGTCCGGGACCGGCTGATGCGAGCCGCCGGAGGCAGCGTCATTACGGTGGGAGAGAGCGATGAGTGAACAACTCCCGACAGCGGTAGGCCACTTTCCCCGTTCCGGGAACCCCGGTTCCGTCCCTGCCGACGGTTCGGTGAGGACGGATATGCGCTGGTGGGACGGCCCGGCGGTTTTCCTTCTCCTGCTGGCCCTCCTGACTGCCTCCGGTCGCCTGGTCGCCACCGACTGGACCGACCACCTGCTCCAGACTCAGACGCTGGTCTTTCTGGGCGCGCTGGCAGGCCTGGCCCTGGGTCAGAGCCGGTTCCGCCCTGCCGTTGCCCTGCTATTTGCCCTGGCCTACGGCCTCTTTTTCGTCCCCCAGCAGTTGGGGCAGACGATAACGGGCAACCTGGACCTGACCTGGACAGACCGGCTGACGATGCTCTCCGACCGCCTGCAGGTCGCGCTGGCCCAACTGGCCGCGCGACAGGAAGTGGAGGACCCTTTACTGTTCCTCTCGCTGATGTATGTCCTCTTCTGGGGGCTGGGGGCGTGGGGTGGCTACGTCTTGACCCGGCGGGGGGACTCCTGGCGAGCCGTCCTGCCTGCGGGGATCGCCGCCCTGGTGGTCCAGGCCTATGACCCTTACCCGCGCTCGCGCGCCGGGATTATCGCCCTTTACCTTTTCTTTGTCCTTCTCCTCTGGGCCCGGACGACCTACCTGCGCCGGCGCGCCAGATGGCAGGCCACCCGCACCCCACTGGCCCCCTTTCTGGGGCTGGAGATGACCCGCGCTGCCTTCTACGTTGCTCTGGGACTGGTGGTCGTCGCCTGGATTTTCCCCGCCCCGGCAGACCTGCTCCCCACCGCCCGGCGCGCCTGGGAACGCCTCTCCCGTCCCTGGACTGCGCTACGGGAACGGCTGGAGCCTCTCTTTGCCCCCCTCCGGGGCGGCACGGCCGTCGTGACTGAACTCTACGGCCCCCAACTCCCCCTGGGGCAGGGTGGCGAGCGCTCGGATACCGTCCTCCTGACTGTGCGGGCCCCCTCCGACTATCCAGTTGGCATCCGCTTCTACTGGCGCGCCCGCGTCTACGACCGCTACGCTGATGGGTTGTGGCAGGCGACCTTCACCGCCGATCAGCCCGTCACCCTGGAAAACGATTCCCTTTCCTTCCCGGGCCGGGACAATCATCTCCCGGAGTGGGACGGGCGCTGGAGTGCCGTCTTTACCTATACCACGGAGTTCCCTGTTTCACTTCTCTACCTGGCCCCCCAGCCGATGTGGGTGGACGTGTCCGTTCAGGCCGATATGGCGGAATCCCCCGATGGGACACTGGACCTGGCCGCCCTGAAGGCCGCGCCGTCGCTTTCCGCTGGGACGACCTACCATGCTCGTTCGGCTCTCAGCGCGGCGACCGTCGCCCAACTGCGCGCCGCTGGCACCGACTATCCTTTATGGGTTACCGAGCGCTACCTCCAACTGCCAGACACCATCACCCCGCGCACCCGCGATCTGGCCCTCCAGATTGCTGCCGGGAAAGATAACCCCTACGACATCGCTGTCGCCGTCACCGAATACCTGCGCGCCAACATCCGCTACAGCAAGACGGTGCCACCGGTCCCGCGTGGCCGGGAGCCGCTGGATTGGTTCCTCTTTGACCTGCGCCGGGGCTTCTGCAACTACTACGCCTCCGCCGAGGTGGTCCTGCTGCGTTCCCTGGGCATCCCGGCCCGTCTGGCCGTGGGATTTGCTTCCGGCCAATGGGAAAGGGGCCAATATCTCGTTCGGGATAAGGACGCCCACGCCTGGCCGGAGGTCTACTTCCCCGGATTCGGCTGGGTGGAGTTTGAACCGACGGCCTCTCAGCCGCCGATTCTGCGGCCGTCGGGTGAGGAGGTCGGGGAACAGGAGGGTCGGGAAGACCAGGCGGGTCTTCGGGGACTGCGCGAGTGGGAACGGGAGGAGGACGTAGAGACCCTGCCGGAGGGGCTGGGAGGAGAGAAGTCTTCAGAGGCAATCCCACCGGTCGCCTACACCCGCATTCTGCTCTGGGTAGTGCTCTCGGGCGCTGCAGCGTTGCTGGTCTATAGCATCTGGAGGGCCCGCCAGCATCTGCGAGCACCGCTGCCCGTCCTCCTGGAGCGGGGGATGGAGCGGATGGGGGTAGAACCGCCGCCGGCCGTGCGGCGGTGGGCCGCCTACTCGTTGCTCCCGCCAGTGGTTCAGGCCTACCTGGAAATCAACCGCGCCCTGATCTGGCTGGGCATTCCGCCCTCGCCGGCGGAGACGCCCGCCGAGCGAGGCGCCCGTCTGCTGGCGCGGGTTCCGCAGGCGGCGCCCTGGGTGGAGCAACTGCTGACGGGCTACCAGGCCGCCGTCTATGGGCGGGGCCCGGCAGACGACCCGACGGCCCGCCGGGCCGGACGGATGATCCGTTTCCTATCCTGGCGGGCGCGGTTGGGGTGGAGATAGGGGAGATAAACGTTGCGGCGGGCGGCGAAGCCGCCCGCCGCAAACCGACCGTGCCAGGCACTTCCGCAGGTGCCTGGCACGTCTTTTCAGCGCATATGTACCTGAATCGGCCCTATGCGGTTATCGGCTTCATTCGTCTCCGGGACTGTCTCCGCCGGGTCGTAGGGCCAGGAGTCCACCACCGCATAGAGGATGTGCGGGTTGGGCGTGGCGGCGAAATACCCCCGCCAGAAAGTGTAGCCCGTTTCGCCCTGGTCCGAGCGTAGGGCTCGCGCCTCACCTGGCGCCAGGCCCGTTACCTGCCAGGCCACCCCCTCCGATGAGACTTCGTTCCAGGGGACGCCCGGCGCGGGCGGCTGGCTGGGGTCCAGATAGAGGTCCACCCAGAATGTCCCCGCGGGCGCCGAACCGATGTTACGGACTGTCACCGTCACCACCACCGACTCCCCCGCCGTCGGCGTGATGGGACTCCAGGTGATGCTCTCCACCACCAGGTTGGGCCCGTGGTTGCGCAGGACCAGCGGCAGGTAGATGTAGTGAGTTGGGGTGGGGACCAGAGTAATGGTCGCCGTCGCCACCGCGCTTCCTGCCGTGGCCGTCAGGATCACCGTTCCGGTCACCGTCCCGGCGGTGAAGATGGCCTGCGCGATGCCGCCGCTCGTCGTGGCCGGATCGGGCGCGATTGTGCCCAACGCCGGAGCCAGGCTAAAGTCCACCGGCGTGCCGTTTGCCACCGGGTTGCCCCACTGGTCGGTGACGGTGGCGGTGAGCGCGGCGGTGCTGGTGCCGTTGGCGACCAGGGTGGTCGGGTTGGCGACCAGGGTGACGGTGTACGGCGGGCCAGCGGTAAAGGTCAGTGTGGTCGTCGCCACGAGGCTGTTAACCGTTGCGGTGACCACTGCGGCGCCCGTTGTCATCCCGGATGTAAAGATGGCCGTGGCGACGCCGCCTGTGGTGGTGGCCGGGTCCGGGCCGATGGTGGCCAACGGAGGCGCAATGCCAAAGTCCACCGACGTACCGTCGGCGACGGGGTTGGCCGCGCAGTCCCGCACCGTGACCGTCAGTATGCCGGTGTTCCCACCGACCGCTATTGTAGACGGCGCAGCGATCAAGGTGACGGTCGCCGGCAGGCCAGGGGTGATGACCTGCACCCAGTGGATGCCCGACGAAGCCGCGCCTGCCCGGGCCTCTGTGGAAGCCAGACCGCTCACCGTGCCGGCCCGTAGCGTCGCCCGCGCGATGCCGCCCACCGTCATCGTGTAGTACATCTGGCCACCGCTCTCGGCGAAGAGCAAGCCGATGCTGGCGGTGAAACTCACGACCGTCCCATCGGCCACCGGGTTGTTCCAGGCGTCGGTCACGGTGGCGGTGACGGGCGCGGTCTCACACACCCGCAGGCTGGACGGCACCACGTAGGTCACCGTGTACGGGACGTTGGCGACGACGGTGAAGGGGTTGCTGACGACGAAAATGGTCGGCGTGGCGGCCAGCGTCGCCGTGATGCGGTCGGCCACCCAGGCGCGGAAGACGGTGACCGACGGATTGGCGACGCCGCCCACCAGAGTGGCCGTCGTCGGGTTCAGCGTGCCGGTGGTGTCCGTCAGAGAAAGGGCGCCGGTGAAGTTGGTGGCCCGGTTGTTGAAGGCGTCGGTGGCGGTGATAGCCAGGGCGAAGGCCACCCCCGCCGTCTGCGGGTCGGCGACGGGCGCCATCGCCAGCCGCGCCACCGGGCCGGGGTGGATGGTGATGGTGGTGGCGTCCACCGCACTCCCCAGCGTGCCGGTGACCGGCCAGGTGCCCGCCACTGTCGCCGAGAAGACGTTGTTGCCCGGCGGCGTCCCCAGGAACGCGTTTCCGCCGGAAGTGGTGAAGGTGACCTCGGACGTGGCCGTCCAAAAGTTGCCGTAGGCGTCGGTGGCGATGGCGGTGTAGGTGACCCAATCGCCCGCGGTGGCCGTGGCGTCGCGCGGTGAGATGGTCAGGCTGACTGCCGGGCCGTGAGTCACCGTGACGCCCGTCGTGGCGACGACTGGCCCACCGGCGCCGGCAATCGTGCCGGTGATCGGGAAATTCACCCCGGCCACCGTCGCCGAGAAGACACCGTTGCCCGGCGACGCCCCCAGGAACGTGTTCCCGCCGGAGGTGGTGAAGGTGACCTCGGACGTGGCCGTCCAGGAGTTACCGTAGGCGTCGGTGGCGACGGCGGAGTAGGTCAGCGTGTTCCCGGCCATCACCGTCGCGTTTTTCGGCGAGAGGTCCAGCGCAACCGCCAGGTTGTGCGTCACGGTGAAGGGGTTGCTGGCGTTCTGAATCGTGCCGGAGATGGCCCAGATGGGCTGGTTGACACGCGCCACGGTGATGCTGACCGTTTGGGCGGCCAGGACACCGTCCACAAAATTCGCCGTGGTCGTCGGCTGGAGCGACCCGGTCACGTCGGAGAGAACGACCGTCCCGTTGAAGCCGCTGGCGATGTTGTCAAAGGCGTCGTAGGCGGTGATGGTAATCGTAAAGTCCACCCCCGCCACCTGGTCGGCGATGGGGCCGAAGGCGAAGCGGTAGACGGCCCCCGCGGTGAAGGTGACCAGGGCGGTATCAAAGACGGAGTCCGCCGTGGCGGTGACCAGGGCCGTGCCGGCGACCGTGGAGGTGAGTTGCGCCGTGGCGGCCCCGTTCGTCGTCGTCCAGCCGGAGGGCGGGATGAGCGCGCCCAGCGTGGTCGCAAAGATCACTGGTGTCCCGTTCAGCACCGGGTTGCCCCATTGGTCGGTTACCGTCGCCGTGAGGGTGGAGAGGGTCCCCACCGGCAGCGCGTCCGGCACCGCCACCAGCGTCACCGTGTATGGCGGGCCGGGGATGACGTCCACCGACGAGGTGGCCTGATTATCGGTCAGGTCGTGCTCTGGGGATGCAGTGGTAGCCGTGGCGGTGTTGAACTCCGTCCGAGTAATCGGTCCCCAGGATGTGGCGGGCGACTGTGCGCTGAGGGTGATGGCCGCCCACGCGCCGGGCGCCAGGTTCGCCGTCCAGACGGTGCCCGAGTCCCACGTCGCGTTGACCGCTTCGGAGTAGACGGCGGTAAAGCCCGCCGGGAGCGTGTCGGTGATGCGGGTGCCGGTTGCCGTCAGCGAGCCGGTGTTGGTGACCCGTACCGAGAAGGTCACCAGGCCGGTCGGGCCGATGACCGGCGGCCCCACCGTCCACTTGCCCACGACCAGGTCGGCGGTCTGGACGGTGGTTGTCTCCACGTCCGTGATGGGCTCGGTCTGGTCGCTGTCCAGCAGCGCCTCGTTCGTCAGCACCGTCCCGTCGGGCAGAAGGCCCACGGTGACCGTCAGGGCGATGGTCTGCGGGCCGTCCAGCGGGGAAAGCGTCCCCCAGTACCAGGCCACCACGTTCCCGACCTGAGTTGTTGTGGGCGGGCTGGCGGCGACCAGTGTGACACCGGTCGGAAGCGTATCGGTCACCCAGACGCCGGTGGCGACCGCGTCGCCGGTGTTGGAGAAGACCAGGGTGTAGACCAGCGTCCCCAGCGCCGGGACGGGGTCGGGGGCGTCCGACTTGACCAGATGCAGGATAGGGCTACTCTGGACGGTGACGACGGCGGAGGCGGTGCCGGTCACGCCCTGGGCGGAGGAGACATAGGCCCGGTTGACCAGTTGCAGGCCGTTGGTGAGCGGAACGTCCACCGTCACCGCCAGGGTGTAGAGGGCGGACGCGCCCACGTTGAGCGTCCCGACGGTCCAGGTGAGGACGCCGCCCGCAGGCCCGCTGTAGGGCGGGGTGGCGTCGGCGAAGGTGGTGTGGGCCGGGAGGACGTCGGTGATGACCACGCCGGTGGCGTCTTCCGTGCCGGTGTTGGTGACTGCCACGGTGTAGGTCACCCGGTCGCCCGGACGGACGGGGGTATGGGAGGCGGTCTTGGTCACCTGGAAGGCGGGGGCACTGCGGACGGTCGTGGTGACGGGGCCGGTGTGGGCGGAAACGCCCTCGTTGCAAAAGACGCCCGCTGTGTTGGTGAGCACCGTCCCGTCGGCGATGGGCACCGTCAGCGTGACGACCAGAAGGATGGTCAGGTTGCCGCTGTTGCCCGCCAGCGGGCCGATGGCCCAGGTGATGGTCTCTCCGGCGGCGATGGTTCCGCTGGGCGACGGGCTGGCGTAGCCGCCGGTGATGAAATCCGGGAGTGTGTCGGTGATGACGACGCCGGTCGCCGGGACGGCGCTGGCGTTGGAGTAGACGATGGTGTAGGCCAGCGGCTGGCCCGGCGTGGCGGGGTCGGGGTTATCGGTTTTGGAGATGCGCAGGTCGGGCAGGCTAACGTATACCGGGGCGGTGGGGCCGGTGGCCGCGCCGACCGCGTCCTGGGTGACGGTGACGGCGTTATACTGCATGCCGCTTCCGCCCGCCGTGGCGGTGAAGACCAGCGTCAGCGGGCCAGGTGGGGTGATCCACCCCGTCGGCCAAATAACGCCGGTGATGACCTGATTGGTCCAGATGAGGTCGCTCCCGCTTTGCGTAGGCGCGGGCCCCTGCACCATACCGCCGAAGGCGAAGGCCGACGGCAGGGTGTCGGTGACGGTGGCGCTACCAGCCGTCTCGTTGCCGGTGTTAGTGACGATGATGGTGTAGGTGACGGTGGACCCGGCGACCACCGCGCTGGGGTAGACGCTCTTGATGAGGGTGAAGGCGGGGGCGGAGGCGACCGTCGTGGTCTCGGAGGTCTCCACCGTCGCCAGCGCGTTGGTGGCGCTGACGGCGGCCGTGTTGGTGAGCACGGTGCCGTTGGGCAGCGGGCTGTAGACCCGCCCGACGAGGGTGAGGGTGCGCGCCTCGCCCGGTTGCAGTGTCCCCAGCGTCCAGGTGACGGTCTGACCTGGCTGGCAGGATGGACTGCAACTCTGGAACATCACATCGCCCGGCAGGGTGTCGGTGACGAATGTGCCCAGCGCAGGGCCGATGGCGTCGGTCGCGTTGGTGACGGTGAGAGTATAGGTGACCAGTTCACCAGCGGGTACCGGGTCCGGGCTGTCGGTCTTGTCAATGGAGAGCGTGGGCCAGGAGCGCACCGTCGTCGTTACCGGCGGGCCGGAGACGGTGGGGGTCACCTCGACGGAGAAGGCGCGGTAGTCACTGTTGACCAGAGTCAGGCCGTCGGTCAGCGGCGCAGTGACGGTGACAGCAAAGGTGACCTGCGCGGCCTGGCCGGGGGCCAGCGGGGCGGTCAGCGTCCAGGTTAGCACGTTTCCCCCCACCTGGGCGGGCGGGACGGAGTCGGCGTAGGTGGTGTAGGCGGGCAGGGTCTCGACGATGGTGTAGGGGAGCGAAGTGGTCAGATGGCCGGTGTTGGTCAGGAGGATGGTGTAGGTCAGGCGCGCGCCGGCGGTGATGGAGTCGCTGGACTCTATCTTGTTCAGGGCAAAGGCGGGGGCGTTGACGGTGGTGGTGACCACCGCTCCCTGGACCTCGGGCGCGTTGGCGGCGCTGGCCCGGTAGTTGTCGTTGGAGAGCACGGATTGGTCGGGCAGAGGGGGCACAGGCCGGACGATGAACTGGAGGACGGCGGTTGTATTTAATCCGCTGCCAATCCCGATCCGGTCGCCGGTGAACCAGAAGTAGGGGCCGGTCTGGCCGGGGGAGAGGCCGCCATGGAACCAGGTGGCGCCGCCGCCCTGGAGGACGTTGGCGCCGGCGAAGACCGTGCCTGTCGGCGTGGTATCGGTCACGACCACCTGGGAGGCCGTCTCCGTCGTCTGGTTGGTCACGGTGATCACGTAGGTCAGCAGGGCTCCCTGATCCACGGGGTCGGGGCTATCAGATTTGGCGATGGCGAGAGTAGTGGAGCCGGACTGCATAGGGCCAATGTCGGTGAGACCGGGCGCTCCTGCGGCGGTGAGGGCTTCTGCGGGGGATGGCCCACCTTTGGCGGGCCGGACGATGAGGGCCAGGCGCGCAGTGCGGCCTGGGGCCAGTCCGGGCCCCAGCCCGACCCGGTCACCGGAGAGCCAGAGGACCGAGCCGGCCTGGCCGGGGGAGAGCCCTCCGACGAACCAGGCGGCACCGCCATCTTCCAGCACCACGGTCCGCTCCAGGACGGTGCCGGGCGGGGTGGATTGGGTGATTTCCACCGGCGCGCCGGTGCCGACAACGGTGACGGCTATCACCGAGGGGTCCGCCGGCCGCGCAGGCAGAGGGGAATACCAGGGTGGGAAGAGGGCTGCGGAGGGGGCTGCGTGGGTAGGCACCGGCGCAGCCAGCGCAGGGAAGATACTCTGCAGCAGCAACGCGGCGATCAAAAGGATGCCAGGCCAGCGATGGGTCATGCCACACCTCCTTTGTGAGGGGCCCCCGCCTGCCCCCAGAAATAGAACGCCGATTCACGCAGATGGTCGTGCTATCGGTTAGCCTGCAAATTTACGCAGGTGAAAAACTCCGGCAAAAGCCCGTGCGCTGCCAGAGGACTCGTCCGTAACGGAGCGCATGTTCGGCCTCCTCGCGAGTGTAGAACTCCGTAGGAGCACCCTCCATCAGGCCATTGGGGTAGCGGGCTGGGATATAGAACTTATCCAGCAATCGGGCTGCGTTGAGGAAGGTTGGTTCAACTTCCAGGCCTGCATCCAGAAGGGCCTGAAGCATCCGGGTGAGGACACGACCGGTGATTCTGGCCCCTCGGTGCTCAAAGAGGGCTTGATACCTTTCTCGGCGGCCTGCTGGCCGCGAAACAGGTCCACTCGTAGTGCTTCCCACATAAGGCATATCGGGCATAGCGGAGGTCAGCCTGTGCCTGGATCCACCCATCACGCGCTCGGTTTATCTTTACCTTATAGTTTACTACAAAAAAGCGTTAGTGGCAACTTTAAGGACACCCCAATTGTTCCTTCACCTTCCCCGCCTGCTCGGCCCATTCGGTAGGCGGGGAGAGGGAGAGGAACCGGTCCAGCGCGTGGCAGGCATCAGGTGCGTTGCCCAGCGCGGCGTGGGCCTGGGCAAGGGCGTACCAGGCCTGGGCTGAATCGGGATGGCGCTCCAGGACCTGGTTCAGCACCTCCAGGGCCTTCTGCGCGTCCCCCTGAAGGAGGTGCAGGTTCCCCATACCGATGAGGGCCTCTGGCATGCCGGGGCAGAGTTCCAGGGCGCGGGCGAATTCCTCCCGGGCTTTCTCCAGCAGCGCGCTGTCGGATGGGGCGAAGGGGCTGGCAGGGATGGCCCGGGCCAGGTAGACCGCGCCCAACTGATAGTGGGAGCGAGGGTCTTCCGGGTCTTCCTGGATGGCAGCCTGCAGGTCGGAGGTCGCCCCCTCCAGGTCTCCCAACTGATAAGCGACGGCGCCCCGGTTATGGTAAGCAGCGGCCTTTTCCACAAGGTGCGGGAGCGCAGCGTCCAGTTCCTGCCGGGCCTCCTCTAATCGGCCCTGCTCTACGTAGATTTGCCCCAGCCAGAAATGGGCCAGCCCGTGGTCGGGGCGGAGCGTCAGCGTGCGCTGGAGGGATTGAACAGCCTGGTCGGTCCGACGGGTCTCGTAGTAGGCGCGGCCCAGCCAGTAATGGGCCTCTGCGTCCGATGGGGTGGCCTGCGTGACGGATTCCATCACCGAGAGGGTGCGGGTGATGGCCTCTGGGTTTCCCTGTTCCTGATAGATCCGGAGGAGCCAGTATCGTCCGGCGGGGCCGCCCCGCCCCGCCGCGACGGCTTCCTCCAGCGCGGCCTGGGCCTGCCCGGCGGCGGTCTCATCCCCCATGGCGCGCCGGACGAGGAAGAGCCAGTAATAGGCCTCTACCAGACCGGGGTCGGCGGAGAGCGCCGCCTCCAGTTCGGCGACGGCCTGGGGGTAGCGGTTCACCCCTTCGCAGCGGCTGGCCTCTATGTGCTGGCGGGCGGTGCGAAGGGGATCGACGGCCCCGCGCGGGGTGCTACAAGCGACCAGGGAAAACACCAGCAGGATCAAAAGAAGACGGCGAAGCATAAAAGGCCTCCTCCCACATCTTTGGGTATTTGGGGGTCTCAAGTAAAAGTATATCGGTTTTGTGCGAAATGTCCAGCCGCAGATAGCGGCAATTTTTCTTCTCGACTTGCCATAAACAGAAATTTGGAGTAAACTATAAGTGTACTGGTACTGGTCACCTCAACCCGGAGGTTGTCTGATGAACCGGATTCAGGGCTCCCTGTTTCTGGGGGGTGCCGTCGGCGTTTTGCTCGTCGTGCTCAGCGCGTTCGCTGCCCCCCCCTCCTCCGTTGCCCAGCAACCCCGCCCGACGCTGACCCCAACACCGGCGATTGCACCGACCTCTACCCCAATGCCTGGCGGGGAATCCCCGCCTGTCTCCCAGCCCCCTGAGACTGTTTCCCCCCCGCAGACTCTCCCTTCTACTGGCCCTTCCTTGTTGCCGGTCACCGGCTACGGGCTGACGGCTATCGGGGTCGGGTTCGGGATGGCGGCGGCGGCCCTGGCTGCCCGGCGGGCTCGTCGGCGCAAGCAGAAGGAGAACCCGGAGCATCTGGAGAGATAAGGAGTCAACGTGGTCAAATTGCTGATGGGCTGGAATCTCATTCCAGGACTGGAGAACGAGTACTTTGAGTTTTTCACAAAGGAATTTGGGCCAGCGCTGGAGGAATTGGGCTTTCAAGCAACGGATATGTGGTATACCGCGTACGGAGAAGGGCCCCAGATTCTCACCGGAGTGATTGCAGAGGACTTGAGCACCGCCCGCCGGATCCTGGCCTCCGAGCGCTGGTTGAGGCTGAAGGAGCGGCTTCTGGAGTTTGTAACCGACTATCAGCAGAAGATCATCCCCGCTTCTGGCGGGTATCAGTTGTAATAACGATTAGGGGGCGCGATTGGCTGCCCCTCGGCCGAGAGCAGCCGCATAGGACGTCCAAGGCACAGCGGGTGGGCGCAGCAGCCGGGCTGGCTGGCCACGGACAGAACCCCTTCAGGAGTCCGCCGCCGATAGAAGAGCGTCCCCTTGGTCTCGGTAGAGGTCCTGGCACGTCTTGCACTGGAATCGCTGACGCCCGCGCTGAGTCTTGCCGGCTCGTTGGATGTTGCGCTGTTGATCGGATTGGAGTTTACCATAGTCTGGACAGGATTTATTCGGACAAAAATCACCAATCTCTGTACCCGTCGTCAAGGCCAACGAGATGCTTACGGTGACCGAAACGGTTTCAAAGACAGAGACGATCTTGCCAGAACCAGCGGACATTCCCGTCGAGCGCGACTTCCAGGTTGACTATACCCGCACGACTGGGCATCTGTTGCGGGTCTGGACGGTGCTGCTGGCGCAGAGCCTGACCTTTGGAGCCGGCACGCTCATTATCCTGAAACGACGCAATGTGGGGTGAGAGGCGATGCGCACGTGTGAACAATGCGGCTTCGACGCCAACCGGGATACGGCTCATTTCTGCGCCCGCTGTGGCCAGCGCTGAGTCGCCGCGCGCTGCTCTCCGAGGGTACTGTGCTGCACGGGCGGTACCGTGTCGCGCGGGTGCTGGGAAAAGGCGGCATGGGCGCCGTCTACCTGGTCGAAGACCTGACGCTGTACGGCAAGTACTGGGCAGCGAAGGAATTGCTGGAGTATTTCCCCGACACCTCCGAGCGGGCCGCTGCCATCGCCCAGTTCCAGCGTGAGGTGCAGATCCTGGTCAACCTGCACTATCCCAACTGTTGCAGATTCGGAAAGCGCTCCATATCTTTAGGTAGCCTTGACACACTGGAACAATCTGCATCAGGAAGGGGGTGATAAACGGCTTCAGAATTCCGTTCCTCAAATATTTCCGTTTATTCATTAAATCTTTCTAAGCGAGGTGAAACATGGCCCAGAGGATTAAGATAACACCAGAGCAGGTCCGCCAGGTGGCCAACCAGTTCAAGCAGGCCAGCCAGCAGAGCCAGGAAATTGTCAATCGGCTCCAGGCCACGATGAACAACCTGCAGCCCGATTGGGAAGGCATAACCCAGCAGCGCTTCTACGGCGAGTACGAACAGTGGCGCACCTCAATGAATCAGTTTATCCAACTGCTCCAGAGCATCGGCCAGCAGTTGGACGCCATCGCCGAGAGGTTCGCTGCTGTCGACCGAGGGTAACTATCATCAATGCCAACAGGGATGTCCCGGTGGGGAGTGTTCGCCACCGGGCATCCCCCTACAGGAGGTTGCTGTTTATGCCGCCCCATCTTACCTTTCAACGGACCACGCGCATACCACAATCGCTTCCCAAAGGTGAGGTAGAGATACCTCCGCCCCCTCCGATGCCGCATAAGCCATCCGTATCACTGCTGACCATATTACTGCCAGCAGGGGGCACAGTTCTGGGATTGGTGATTATGATTGCCTTTGGAGCTACGGCCGGAGGAGCGAACCTGATTCTCTCAATGGCAATCTCCATCCCGATGATGGCAGCGACCTACCTGGCCACTTTTATCAACTATGTGGTGCAGCAGAATAAGTTTAAGAAAGATGTAGAGAAGCGCAAAGACGGATATGAAAGGATTTTGAAGGCGCGACGGCAGGAACTCACGGCGTTGCATGCTCAGCAGCAGTCCGTCCTGCGCCAGAACGATCCCGAACCGCAGGAATGCCTCTCAAGAGTTAAGCGCCTTGACCGTCGCTTGTGGGAGCGCTCGCCCCAGGATGCTGATTTTCTCTCATTACGTTTGGGACTGGGTGCGCAGCCCTCGACCGTCACCATCAAGCCACCCAAAGAGCAGACGGTGCTGGAACCTGACCCTCTTGTGGAGACGGCTCAGAATCTTGCCAGGGAATTTGAGTGGGTGCCTAATGTCCCTATATGCCTGCCGCTGCGCGAGGTCGGGTCTGCGGGCTTGGTCGGTCCTCGTGAAGCCGTGTTGAATACATCTCGTGCCCTGGCGATACAGGTCGCTACCCACCATTCACCGGATGAGGTCAAGATTGTCGCGATCTTCCCTGAGAGGGAAATGGATGATTGGGGCTGGTTGCGCTGGCTGCCGCATACCTGGACAGATGACGGTAGGCATCGCTTGCTGGCTTGTGAGAAGAACACGGCGCACCAACTCCTTCTAAACCTGTACGATTTGCTCAACCGCCGCGCGTTACAGATGGCAGCAACCAAAGACCCTGTTGCGTCACCTCTGCCATATTTTGTCTTTTTCTTGGCCGATCCGCGCTTGGCGGAAAATGAGCCTATTTTGTACTTACTTCTCACTCAAGGGGCAGCCCTCGGAGCGCTATCTGTCTTCCTCGCTGATCGCAGCAAGGCATTGCCGAAGGGTTGCCGGGCGATCATTGAGGTTGGGGGAGAAACTGCGCCAGTGTCTGGCCAGGTTCCCTTTCGTCCAATAATGGGGAGCCGGAGCAGACAGGGGCGGCTGATTCAGACGGCACCGGTATCTGGCCAGGTCTCTTTCTATCCAGATGAAGCATCGGTGAAGTCGGCGGACCATCTGGCGCGAACGATGGCACCCATTCGCCTGCAACGTGTGACAGGCCCCACCGAGATACCGAATGTAGTGTCCCTACTGGATCTGTTCCGCGTGCAGGCTGTGGAGGACCTGGATGTTCTCTCCCGCTGGCGGACCAGTGAGCCGTACCGCTCTCTTGCTGTTCCAATCGGCAGGCGCACGGGCGGGGAGTCGCTTTGCCTGGATTTGCATGAGCGCAGCCATGGCCCCCATGGTCTGCTGGCCGGGGCGACAGGATCCGGTAAGAGCGAATTGCTGCAGTCCCTGGTTGCCTCATTGGCTCTCCATTTTCATCCCCACGATGTCGCTTTTGTGTTGATTGACTACAAGGGGGGCGGGATGGCGAACGCCTTTCGGGAACTTCCCCATCTGGTGGGGACGATTACCAACCTGCAGGGGAACCTGGCAGCACGGGCACTGGCCTCCCTGAAGGCTGAGTTGCAACGGCGACAACGGCTCTTCGACCAGGTTGGGGTCAACCATATTGACCGCTATCAGGAGCTCTACCGTAAAGGGCTGGTCAAGGAGCCTTTGCCGCACTTGATTCTCATTGCCGACGAGTTCGCCGAGTTAAAAGCCGAGCAACCGGATTTTATGAAAGAGTTGATCAGCGCTGTGCGAGTAGGCCGTAGCCTGGGGGTGCACTTGATTCTGGCGACTCAGAAGCCAGCCGGAGTAGTGGACGAGCAGATTTGGGCAAACTCACGCTTCCACATCTGCCTGCGGGTAGAACGGCCGGAGGACAGTCAGGAAGTTCTCAAGCGCCCCGATGCGGCTAATCTGACACAACCCGGCCGGGCCTATTTCCAGGTTGGCAATAACGAAATCTTTGACGTTTTCCAGGCTGCCTGGGGCGGAGCACCGTATGTCCCAGGCGGTCACGCCGCCAGTGATCCTCACGAAATCGTAGAGATTGCCCTGGACGGCAGTCGGCGTCCTCTTGGTTCTTCGGCCAAGCCGGCGGCGCCCCCGACGGACGGCACTCAATTGCAGGCGCTGATCCGGCACCTGCGCGACGTGGCGGCAAAGGCGAACATCGTCCGCCTACCGGGCCCGTGGCTGGAGCCTTTGCCGGAGCGAGTGATACTGGATGCAATTCGGCCCGGAGGCGGATGGGACGGCCAGAAGTGGCAGCCGGTGCAGACATGGTTGGAGCCGGTAGTGGGGCTGCTAGACAATCCGGCCTCTCAGTATCAGGGGCCCCTCGCATTGAACCTGGGTAAGGAAGGCCATCTGGCAATCTATGGCGCGCCGGGTACCGGCAAGACAACACTGCTGCAGACGTTAGCGATATCGCTGGCACTGACCCATTCTCCTCAGGACGTGCACCTGTACCTACTGGATTTCGGCGGGCGTCTTCTTACCCTGTTCAGGTCTCTGCCGCATGTAGGTGGGGTTATTTTGGCAGACGAAGCAGAACGCCTGAATCGGTTGTTGCGTTATCTTCTGCGGGAAATGGAAACCCGCAAGGAACGGTTCGCCCGCGCTGGAGTGAATACGCTGGTCTCTTACCGCCAGGCTACAAAAGAATCCCTGCCGGCAATTGTGGTCCTGCTGGATAACTATACCGGCTTCGCCAACACCTATCCTGATGCCGAAAGTTCTCTGGCGCAGATCGCCCGCGAGGGCGGCACTCTCGGTATTCATCTGGTTATCACAGCCAACAGTCCATCAATGATCAAGTACAACATCAGTAGCAACATCACGCTGGCCGTGGCGTTGTCGCTGGCCGACCGCAGTGAATACAGCATCGCTGTTGGGCGGACAGGGGGATTGGAGCCAGGGGCGTTGCCCGGACGGGGGCTGGTGAAAGGCAATCCTCCACTTGAGTTCCAGGCAGCGCTGCCGCTCGATGGCGATACCGAGGCGGCGCGTACAGCGGCGCTCAAGGCGCTGATGGAACAAATGGCTCACGCCTGGGGTGACCGTCCTCGTGCGCGGCCGATACCGAAACTGCCGGACGTGATCCCGGCGTTCGGGTTGTTCCCAGCACGGGATGTCTGGCCGGCACCCCCTGCCGACGGCTCCCTGGCCGTGCCGGTGGGGCTGGATGTGGTGGAATTGGAGCCGTTCACTGTAGATCTAAACGATGGACCCCACTTTCTGATTACCGGGCCGGCGCAGAGCGGCAAAACGACTTTCCTGCAAACCTGGCTGCTGGCGCTGGCTGAGCAGTTTCCGCCCCAGCGCCTGCATCTGTATCTGCTGGACTTCCGGCGGGCCGGGTTATGGCCGCTGGCGCAGCTACCCCACGTGCGCGGCTATCTTGAGGACGACAACGGGTTGGGGGCAGCCCTGGCAGAGATAGCACAGTCTCTCTTGGAACGTCGGCGAGCATGGGACGAAGCCAGGCAAGCAAGTGGCAACACTTTGGATCAGCGGATATGGCTTGCTAGGTATCCGGCCATTGTGATAGTGATAGACGATTTTGATGCCTTCCGCGACGGGGCACAAGTAGGCACTAAAGAGCGTTTGGAGCAAATCGCGCGCCACGGGCGTGGGCTGGGCTTCCACCTCTTGCTGGCCGGTTCCTCCGCTGATTTGGGGTTCAGCATTGAGGGAGTGGTCAAGGTGGTCAAAGAGTTGCAGACCGGTTTCCTCCTGGGCAGTAACGAACATAGTGACCTGCAGATACTCAATATCAGCCTGCCGATGGGCGAGGTTGGTAAGCCAGTGACACCGGGCGATGGCTATTACTCCCGGCGCGGACGTTATCGCAAAATCAGGGCTGCGACCTGCCATAGCGGCGATCTGACAATGGTGGCATGGATAGAGAGAATTCGCCAGCGATCGGCGGTGTAGAGGCAATCAACACACCGATTCCTGGAAAGAGTTCAGCCGTTTTTTACGGATTGCGCGAATTACACGGATTTTATAACACGCAACACGCCAGTGGCCCCAAAAGTCTTTGCACCCTCTGCGGTGAGCAGTTGCGCCGATCTTTTGCAGGAGGTGTACGATGCCGCGGATCAAAGTAGATCCGGCACAATTGCGTGCCTTGAGTGCCCAATTGCAGCAAATAGCAGACGACCTGCAGGGCATAGGAGGTTACATTGGCAACGTTATCGGCGGTCTGGATTGGGAAGTACGCCAGAAGGCCGGTGTGGAGGGACAGGCTAACGATGCCCGGAGCCGTGCCAATGCCCTGGCCGGCCAGGCCGAAGCGATGGCCCGCTACCTGGCGACAAAAGCACAGGCTTTTGAAGAAGCGGACCAGCAAGGAGTAATTGATCTCGATGACATCATTCGCCGTTATCCAATTCCGGTGCCTGCTCCAACACCTGTACCAGAACCAGGTGGGATGGAAAGTGCACCGGATACCATACGGCAGGTAGTTGAGCGGCTCGACGACTTGTTGAAGCCAATTGATTGGGTAACCGACCACGCTGGTGCTGCAAAAAAGTTTCGCACTATTCTTAGGGAATTGGGACGCCTTCTGAACGCTTTGACAGGAAAACGAGGACACATCAAACTCTTGATGGAGATGGGAGACGTTTTGACCGGAACTGCTAAAACCGTGTCCGTAGCAAGTGATCTGTACACCCTTGGGGATTTCAAAAGATACTTCGCTGGTGAACTTACAAACCAGGAGATTGCTCGCACAGCTATAAAGGCCCTGATCCCGATCCCATTCCTGGATACTCGGATTGCCAACTGGCTGACCCAGAGTGTACCGGATCCAAATGGGCGCTGGCGCGGTTTGATCAGAGGAGCAGAATAGTATGCCCTTCCAGCCCGCGGTCAACCTGGAACTGACCATTGACGGTGTAACCTACCGCATTGCTGAGCACCCGGCTGCGCCGGGGATGCCCTATGGCCAGGAGGGGCGCGCCGCTGTCGTGTACCAATTAGCCGCCCCAGACGGCCGCAAGCGTGCGCTCAAAGTCTTCAAGCCGCGCTATCGGCTACCGGTTCTGGTGGGGCTGGCGGACAAGTTGGCCGCCTTTGCCAGCATGCCGGGCCTGCAGGTCTGCCGGCGCAGCGTGCTGACCCCGCAGCGGCACGCCGACCTGCTGCGGCAGCATCCCGACCTGACCTACGCCGTGCTGATGCCCTGGGTGGAAGGCCTCACCTGGATGGAGGTGATGCTGGAAAAGCGAGCTTTGACCCCGCAACAGAGCCTGGACCTGGTGCGGTCGCTGGTGGCGGTGCTGATGACGATGGAGCAGCGCGGCCTGGCGCACTGCGATCTTTCGGCGTCCAACGTGATGTTGCCCTTGTTGGCGGGCGGGGAG
>JADBJJ010000007.1 GCA_014874475.1 Chloroflexota bacterium | reverse complement strand
CCGCTCGGCCCCGTCCACGATGAGCCAGATTTCGGCCTCCAGGTCCCGCCCGCAGCGCGGGCCGCGGAGGGTTGCGGAGTGGGATACGGAGTGAGGCATGCTGTGCTCCTTTCCGGTAGAGCCCTCAATTGAATCCGGGCTATTGGGATGCCGGGCGCCGGGCGTTGCTGGGCCGCCGACGCCCTCCGCCGATCGTTCCAGTTCTTTCAGATTCCTCTGGGTTTCCTTCTTCTGCCGTCAGCCCTCCAGGGGGGCGGCCGGGCCGTCTATTTCTGCTTCTATCGCCTGGATTTGCGCTGAGTCGCCGGCTGCGGCGGCCCAATGCGCCCGCCGGGAGAGGATCGCCGGCCGGCGGCAAGCAGGGTGGGCAGCGCCACGACCGGGGGATGCATACACCCACCGGCCATCTGGGTATCCTCGCCGGAAGCCTGTGTGCCGGCGGCCTGGATACCCTGGGCGACTTCCGGCGCTCCGCCGATGGATGAGGGCTTCCGGGTCAGTGGAGGCGGGGGGTGGAGGGCACATCTTGTTGATCCCTCGCCCTCAATCGCGTTAAAACTAAATTGTAGGACTTGACACGTAGTTATGTGTGGCTTATAATATAAGTAATCCAGAGTACTGGAGGTGGATGACCCGTGAGGGGTCAGCGTGGAGAAGTCGGGCAATGCCCGGCTTTTCCATTTTTAGCCCAGAAACACCTGACCGTACCCCTGGATCCGGCCATCGGAGAGACGCCGGTTGTATTTAGGCAAAATGCACCGGCGAATTGCTCTGCCGAACGCGGCGTCCGAGATTTCGTTTATTCTGCCATTCTGGATCAACACTTCTTGTTTGCAGGGATAAGCCAGCAAATCGGCGATCTGCAATCCGGCAATGTTGGCTGATTTGGGTTTGAGTTTGATTTCTTTACTATTCAGCACTCTCTGGAAGAACGTTGCGTTGCGGAAGTAGGTTCCGTGCTCGTATAGCTGCTGGTAAGCCTCTTTAAGGCGCTTATCCTCCGTGCCGCCCCGGCTCTCGGCCATAACGTCTCCCTGGGCATTGAACAGGTTCAGAAAACCGCAGTATCGCTCCAACAGAACAGCCAGACAGTAGTGATAGGGATGATAAGCCGCGTTACCATAGCGCTCAATGTGACTCTTCTTGTCTATGACCACGGTAATGAGCAGATAGTCTTGCTCATCCAGGAAGCGTAACAGGTCCTCATTAAACCGGCGTTCATTTTCCGGGTCACGCAGCCTCCAGAAGGGCCCGCGACGGTTGATCAGGTCGTTCCGGTGCAGGATGATGGGCTCGTCCGGGCTATGGGGAAAGTGGGTTTGCTTCAACGCTTCCAGAGCCGGATGAAAGCGGGTTCGGTACACTTCGCTTTCTACCACACAGCCGGTCAGCCCCAGATACCGTTTGGCCGGGTCCTCCAGTTCGCCGTAGGTGTGGTCCCCGGATTCGTCAATATAGAGGCGATAGCGGATCATCCTATTGCGTCCTTCTTTCACGAGGTTGGTGGAGTCCAATTCCGGCACGGAGAGGCAGACCAACGGCCCGCCATACCCGTTTCGGCCTTGATGGTGGTGGGCTATGGGATGCGATTCCCCTCGCCAGGACTTCCCACCGTCCAGGCCGGCACCTCGGGCCAGCGCGAAGCGGTCCTTTTTGCTGATGATAGTATAGGCCAATTCTCCGGACAGTCAACCGGTGTGCCGCAGCCCATGCGGTGTCGCCGTCGGGTCCATCCGGGCTAAGTTCAATCTGCTCCCGTGCTCAGGGGGAAGGGAACCTCAAGGGGTTGACTGCAGGCGAGGGCAAGAAGCCGGCTTCACAGGGCAGCGGGGGCGCCCCGACCAGGGGCGGTCTCTGCGCAGGCCCGCTATCGCGACCCTGCGCCAGGGCGGTTTGTGCGCGCGGATACGGTGGTGCCGGAGTAAGGTACAGGCAACGAGAACGGGCGACGCCGGCCGTCGCCCGTTCTGCATCTCCATCAGAGGACGATTGTCCGAGAACAGAGTCTATACCGTATCGGCGATAGGAATCTCCAGGGGGCCCACGTCCCTCACCACCACGCGGATGCCCACCTGGTGGCTGCCAGGGCCCAGCGGGAGTCCGCTCACCCGCAGGGTCACGATCGCGCCGACGGGGAAGAGAAGCGGAGACTGCTCCGAGATGCTCCCGGCGGGCACAATAGCGCCGTCCGGCTGGACGATGCTCACCTGCTCCAGGGACACCGCCTTCCCGTCCAGCGTCAGTCCCTTGAAGCCCTGGATGACGCCGGGGGCAATGTTGTTCTGCAAGGAGAAGACAAAACCATCCCCTTCAGCCCGCAGGGAGCCTTTGACGTAGAGTTTTTTGAGAATGACCGGGGGTATTGTTGGCATCGGAACCTCCAGAGAGAATTCAGCCCCACCTCCAGCCGTGAGGCGTGCATCCTAGACGTTGTCTTTGCTGGGAGATATCATGCCACAGGACGTCGGAAACCGAGGGGCTCCGTCCATCCAGGGCCTGCTGAACCGTCCCGGGATCGTGGAGCCCAGCCGGATGCCCGGCGCAGAACTGCTGGGATGCCGGAGCAACGCCTCAAGGGCCTTTTCTGCCCCTTCCTGGGCTTGGAAAGCGGCCCCTTCGGAATATCCGGCCCGGATAGGCCGCCCCGTCTCGCCCCACCTGAGCCGGCCAGTCCGGATAACGCCAACTCATCTCCCCTCACTCTTTCGGCTTCACCTGAACTGTCACTACCTCGGATTCTGCCCGGTTTCCTGCTGCATCGTAGACGACGGCGCGGAAGCGCTGCTCGCCCACTTCATTGATCCACCAGTTGACGTTGTAAGGCGGGATGGTCCGGACGGAGAAGGGTTCGGTCGCATCATTGCGGTAGAACTCCACCCGCGCGATGGCATAATTGTCCTGGACGTCGGCGTTGATGTTGACCCACTCGTCCTTGCCAAAGACGTACTCTTTGCCCGGCTCCGGGTTGGTCAGTTTCACCGTTGGCGGGGTGTGGTCCACTGTCACCTGGATGGCGTACTGGCGGACGGCCTGGCTGTGGTCCACCACCGTCAACTGGATGGTGTAGAGGCCCTCAAAGCCCGCTGTGTACCAGTACTCCAGGACGTTGTGGTCCACCTGGTTGTAGTGGTCGGGGCCGATCTGAATCCACTCGGTGGGGTTCAACCCCTTGCCGACGGCGATGCGGTAGAAGGCGAAGTCGCCGCCTTTGGCGCTTCCGGTGATGGTGATGACCTCGCCACCGACGTAGGAGTACGGCTGCGGCTCGGTGATGATGACATCCGCATGCGCCAGGACAGGGCCGTAGATGGTATCGTACTCGGTGGGCGGGAGGGGCGGGCGCTGATCCTCGGGGAGGCTGGCCAGCCAGTCGGCGGCCTCCGGCGGATAGACCTCGTACACCCGCTCCTCACAGAGTTCCGGAGGGGTGAAGACGGTGCAGAGACGCCCCGTCTCCCGATTGACCCGCAGTTTCTGGTAGAAGTTGCAACTGGGCTCGGGCTCCGTCCCCGGGATGAAAAGTTCCTTCGTCCGGGGGCAGGGGCAATCTTCAGTGGGGATTTCGCCGCTGGTGGCGCAGATTTCCCGCTCCACCAGACCTTCCGGGCGAGGGAAGGGGAGAACTTCCAGGTCTTTGTGGGCGTACTCCATCACGGCGTGCCAGATGGGCGCCGCGCCTTCGGAGCCGGGGAGGTTGGCCATTTCGGAGTTGTCGGAATTGCCGATCCAGACGCCAGTGAGAATCTGCGGCGTGAAGCCGATGCACCAGTTGTCCCGGAAGTCGTTGGTCGTGCCGGTTTTGGCCGCCGCCGGACGGTCACCTGAGAGTTCTAGCGAGTTGGGATAGCCGAAGGCGGCCCAGCGGGCCTGCCGGTCGGAAAGGATGCTGATCATCAGATAGGCCAGTTGCGGGGAGAGAATCTGCCGCTCCTGGGGCTTGTACTCATAGAGTATCCGCCCGTTCCGGTCTTCCACCCGCAGGATGGCGACCGGGTCCAGGTCCCGATACCCAGGCCCCTTAGGGGTCGTGGGGTGGCCGATCATCTTCCCGTAGTTGGCGAAGACGGAGAAGCCATAGGAGATATCCAGCAGGCTCACCTCGCCGCCGCCCAGGGTGAGGCTCAGACCGTAGTACTCAGTCCCCCGGTCCAGGCTGTTGATGCCCATCCGGTGAGCGGTGCGGATGACATTATCCACGCCCGCCAGTTGCAGCGCGGCGACAGCAGGGATGTTATAGGATCGGGCCAGGGCCAGCCGCAGCCGCTGGGGGCCGTGATACTTCCGGTCGTAGTTCTCAGGGACATAGGGGGGCTGGCCCGGTTGCGGAAAGGCCGTTCGGACATCCCAGAAGAGGTGTGCGGCGGTGTATCCCTGGGAGAGCAGGGTCACATACGTGAACGGCTTGAACGAGGAGCCGGGCTGGCGCAGGCCCAGCGCAGCGTTATACCGTCCGGCGATGGCCTCGTTCCAGTAGTCCAGGCTACCGACCATAGCCAGAATCTCCGCTGTCCCGGGCCGCAGGACGACGACGGCGGCGTTGGTGACGTGGTGGTCTTTGCCCCGGCTGGCGGCCCGCAGGGGCGGGAGATACTGGGCAGCCTCGCAGCCGGCAGCCAGCGCCTCTTCTATGACCTTCCGCTCATCCTCTCCGGAAAGGCGGCGAATCTGGGTCCGCGCGACGCACTCCGCCTGCTGCTGGAGGGTAGGGTCCAGCGTGGTGTAGACCCGCAGGCCGCCCCGGTAGACCATATCTGTGCCGAACATCTTCTCCAGTTCGTTGCGGACGTAGACGGAGAAGTGGGGGGCCTTGAAGTTAAACTGCTCGGTGGGGGAGGCCAGGCGCCAGGGCTCCACTTTGGCCTTTGCGGCCTGTGCCTCGGTGATACATCCCTGCCGGACCATCGCGTCCAGGACCAGGTTCTGCCGCTTGCGGGCATCAATGGGCGCGTCAAAGGGGTTCAGTTGGGGGAACTGGGGGATCGCGGCCAGCGTCGCCGCCTCTGCCAGGTTGAGTTCGTGGGCATGTTTGCCGAAGTAGACCTGGGCAGCGGCCTCAATTCCGTAGGCCAGGTTCCCGTAGAAGTTGGTGTTCAGGTACCATTCCAGGATTTTCCCTTTGTCGTAGCGGCGGGTGATTTCCAGGGCCAGCAGAACCTCTTTTATCTTCCGGGCATAGTCCCGCCACTTCGGCCCTTCCGCGCTGACGACCCGCTCCTCAGGCGGGATGAGGACGTTTTTAATCAGTTGCTGGGTGATGGAGGAACCACCCTGAATCTGCTGGCCCCGGATGTTGGCCCAAAAGGCCCGGAGAATGCCGCGCGGGTTGATCCCGGGGTTCTCCCAGAACGTCCGATCCTCTATGGCGACGGTGGCACAGATGAGATGCTCGGGCACATCCTCCAGCGGCACCCAGACCCGGTCGCCCGCGTGGGGGTCAATGATTTCCCAGAGGAGGACCTCTCCGGTCCGGTCGTAGATTTGGGTGGTCTCAAATTCCTGCTCCACAAATTCGATCTGTTCCGGTTCGGGCAACTCGCGGGCGATGGAGGAGTAGACGGCGGCCGCGCCGCCGACGATGCCGGAAGCGACGGTCAGGTTGAGGATAAAGATGGCCACCAGCAGCACCCCGACGACCCGAAGCAGGGCGCCGGTGCCAGTGCGGGCGCGGATGCGACGGCGCTGCTGTCGCCGCAGGGCGATATGACGCAAAGTCCAGATGGGTGTCATCAGACCTCCGTTCAGTCGTTAGCCGGCAGCCGATAGCGCAGAGCAAGATGCTGGGCTTTTCCCATATAGTAGCAGAAAACAGGGAAGTTGGCAAGGAAAAAGGGCGGTGAAACCGCTTGTCGCAAACCCCCATTCTCAGCGGTTCAGCCACTCCACCGTTGGCCGCAGATCCAACTCGTCAATCAGACCGTTCAGTTCCTCCTCGGTCAGCGGTCGTCCCTGGCCCGCGTAGGCGGTCAGGGCCGCCTCCAGCGCGTTGGTGCCGAAGGACCGCCCCTCATACCGGGGCGTTGTCGTGATGATCAGACGGACGCCGAGTGCCCGCAACATCTCCACGTTGTCGGCCGTGGTGGTATTGGTCACCACCCACTTCCCCTCCAGATTCCCAGGTAAGTACTTCTTCATAAACATAAAATCCCCGGCCAGCAGGTCCGATTGCTCCCAGAAGCGACGATACTTCGGCTCGTGCTCTTTCTCCGTCCCCTCACTGCCGTAGAAGAGCATGCTCATCGGGAAGCGGCTGACGAAGGGCATCAGCCCCCGCGCGACTCGCTTGTAATTGCGCAGGCCGTAAATGGGAATAGGGATGCCCAGAGCGATCATCAGATCGCCGAAGATGACCTCATCGGCGACCTCGCTGACGGCCTGGGCCAGCCCGATGCGGTCCACAGCGACCGGAACGAACGCGCGCCGGAAACGGGGCATCTCTCCCAGGAAGGGCCGGGCCCGCTCAAAGACGCGCCGCTCCAGCGTGTGCTTCAGCCCCCGACCGTCCACCACCGGCGTCCGACGGACATCCTGGATCAGATAGAAGGCGGCTCGGAGGGGATACTCCCGTTCGTCTATGCGGATATAGAGGTCCACTCCACCGATACCGAACGCGTCCACTTGGCCGTCCAGTTCGGCAAAGAGGCGGCGGGCTTTCTCCACGTCACCGTCCGTACCGATCCGCTCTATGGAAACCGGCTCGCCCCGAAAGGTGACAACCACCCGCTTATCGCGGGAAGAACTTCCCAGACTGATGCTGACCGCGCGTTTCATCGCTGTTTGCCTCCTGCAACTGGTCGTGCGGTAAGGTCATATTTCCATCCTGCATTATCGCTGTTTCTCAGCGGATGTCAAGAGCACCCAGGACCCCTCCACTTGCCTCCTTTGCCGCTATCAGGTAGAATACAGGCGGCAGGGGGAGACGATGAGCGTGGTGGACGAAATCAAGGAGCGGCTGGACATTGTGGACGTCATCAGCGCCTATGTTCCCCTCCAGCGGGTGGGGCGATACTACCGCGCCCTCTGCCCCTTCCACGCGGAAAAGACCCCTTCCTTTTATGTCTTCCCCGACTCCCAGCACTGGCACTGCTTCGGCGCCTGCGGCGAGGGTGGAGATATCTTTACCTTTGTGATGAAGCGGGAGGGCTGGGACTTTGCCACCGCCCTGGAGGAACTGGCCCGCCGCGCCGGAGTGATCCTGCGGCCGCGCACCCCGGAGCAGGCCCGGCTGGATGAGGAGAACGCCCGCCTGCGGGCCGCCGTCGCCGAGGCCGCCCAGTATTACCACCACCTCCTTCTCCACGCCCCGGAAGCCAGCCGGGCACGGGAGTATCTGGCCCGCCGCGGCCTCTCCTCGGAGACCATCCTCCGCTTCCAACTGGGCTACAGCCTGCCAGCATGGGACGCGCTGCGGGCCTACCTGACCGGACGCGGCTTCACCCCCGCCGAACTGGTCCGCGCCGGCCTGTTGGCCGAACGGGAAGATGGCTCCACCTACGACCGCTTCCGCGATCGGCTGATGATTCCCATCCGCGACCCCCACGGTGAGACAGTCGGCTTTGGCGCCCGCACGCTGGAGGCGGACGGCGTCCCCAAGTACATCAACTCGCCCCAGACCCCTCTCTTTGATAAGGGACGGTTGCTCTTTGGCCTGGATATGGCCCGGGACGCCATCCGTCGGGAGGAGTGCGTCGTCGTCGTGGAAGGGTACATGGATGTGATGCAGGCCCATCAGGCCGGCTTCGGGAACGTCGTCGCCCAGATGGGCACCGCGCTCACTGAGACCCAGGCCCGGCTCCTGAAACGGTACACCCGTCGCCTCATCCTGGCGCTGGACCCGGACGCGGCGGGCGTCCAGGCCACCCTGCGCGGCCTGGAAGTGGCGCGGGAGGCAATGGACCGGGAACTGACCCCCATCTTCAATCCCCGGGGACTGGTAGGCTTTGAGCGACGGCTGGGCGCGGAAATCCGCGTCCTCACTCTCCCCGCCGGTCACGACCCCGACGACCTGATCCGTCAGAACCCGGACCGGTGGCCCATCCTGATCCGGGAATCCCTGCCGGTGGTGGAATTCGTCCTAGGACAACTCCTCCGCCAGACCGACCTGGAGGACGCCAAAGGACGGGCCCGGGTGGTGGAGGCGATGCTTCCCCTCTTGCGGGACGTGGGCGACCCAGTGGAGCGGGAAGCGTATGCCCAGAAAGTGGCCCGCGCGCTGCGGTTGGATGCCCGGACGGTGCTGGCCCGCCTCTACGAGGCGGAACGTCAGGCGGCTCAGCGCACCCCGTTAGTGGTGAGCCGCGAGGGGCAACGAGGTGGCACCATCGCCGACCTGGAGGGCTACTGCCTGGCGACGTTCCTGTACCAGCCCTGGCTGCTGGATGCAGTCAATCGCACCCTGGCGGACTGGGACATCCCCCCTCTTCGGCCCGGCGATTTCAACGACCCCGCCTGCCGGGCCGCGCTGGAGGCCTGGGAGGAGATGCTGGCAGAAGGCGTTGCCGATTTGTCCCTCTTGCGGGAGCGGTTGCCAGAGGCAGTTGTGCTCCGGCTGGACAGTCTCCCCGAGCCGCCGTCCGACCTCTCCGACGAACAGTGGCTGCGGGAGGGCATCCAGGCCGCCCTGCGACTCCGGGAGCGGAACCTTCGGCGTCGCAAGGCGGAACTGCGGACACTGACCGAAGAGGCCCCGCCGCTGGAGGTGGACCGATACGGTCAGGCGCTGGAAGAGAACGCCCGTGCCCTTCTTCGGGTTCAACAGGCCCTGCATAATCGCTGCTGGGCCCTTTCATCCACCTGGGTGGAGATGCCCTCTGAAGGAGAATCCCGATGGCTCCCATAAATCGGGCCCCATCTTCAAAAAGTAGGCAAGATGAGCAATTTTTTCTGTCCGACGAGCCGGTTCTGGACGAGTTGGCCCTGGAAGAAGAGGAGCCAACAGTAGAAGAACTGGAAGACCTGGACCAACTGGAAACGGCGCTGGAAGCGGAGGAACCGGCGGCGGACCCTGTCCGGGCCTACCTGCGGGACATCGGTCAGGTGGCCCTCCTGGAGCCCCACCAGGAGATGTGGCTCTCCACCGTCCGGGAGGCCGCGGCGTTCCTGGCAGACGCCCGGGAGCGGGCCCGGAAACGCCTGCGCCGCCCCCTAACCCACCGGGACATATGGGAACAACTGGTCCGCGACGGATTGTCCCTGTGGGACGACGTCGTCCAGGCGTGCCAGGCGGCCGGCATCTCCCCGCCGGACCTCGCCAGCATTATCCAGGAAGCGCGCGTCCTCCATTATCAATTACTGCCGCCCATCCCGTCGTACACCTATGAGTTCCTGGAAGCGACGGACGCCTCCGTGAAGGAGGGGCAAGGCGGCGACCTGACCCGTCTGATGATGGAGTTGCTGATCCGTCTCCTGCTTCTTCCAGAGGCGACGCTGGACCTGCTGCAAGACCACTGGGTCCGGGAAGGCCGCCTGCCCAGCGCGCGCCGGATGCGTCGGTTTGCCCCTCCTGAAGAGACCCTGGCCCTGGCCTGGGCCGACGTAGATGGACGGGCTGCTGAGGCTCAGCAGAATCTCATCCAGGCTAACCTCCGGCTCGTCGTCAGCATCGCCAAGAAATTCATCGGTCGGGGCATCGCCTTCCTGGACCTCATCCAGGAAGGCAATCTGGGCCTCCTGCGGGCCATCCGTAAGTTTGACCACACCAAAGGCTTCAAGTTCTCCACCTACGCCACTTGGTGGATCCGTCAGGCCATCAGCCGCGCCATTGCCGACCAATCCCGCACCGTCCGCATTCCCGTCCATATGGTGGAGACGATGAGCCGGATGGCTCGACTGCAGCAGCAGTTGACCCAGCAGTACGGTCGGGCGCCTACACCGGAGGAACTGGCCCTGGAGATGGGATTGCTGGAAGAGGAGGATGCCTATACTGTCCGCCAGGCGATGGAGACGGGCGAGCCTCTACCGCCGGATGTCCAGCATCACCTCCGTCAGGCCACAGCCAAAATCCGCGCTATCCTCCGTCTCTCTCAGGAGCCAGTCTCTCTGGAGACACCGGTTGGGGAGGAAGAGAGCGGGAATCTGGGCGAGTTCATTGAGGACGAAAGCATCCCTCCCCCCGACGACGCTACATCCCGACATCTGCTGGAGGAGCAGATTCGCAGCGCGCTGGATGTCCTGAACGAACGGGAGCGGGCTGTCCTGGAACTGCGCTACGGCCTGCGGGACGGGAGGTCCCACACCCTGGAAGAGGTCGGACGGGAACTGGGGGTCACCCGGGAACGCATCCGTCAGATTGAGGCCAAGGCGCTGCGCAAGTTGCGCCACCCCGTCCGCAGCCGCAAACTGCGGGATTATCTGGGGTAGCGGGAAACAAGGAGGCGTCATTGTCCCTGGACCGATTCTGGCAGAAAGTGGCCCGTTTCTTTCGGAGACGGCGGGTATCCCCCCCGCCTGTCGGTTCGGCCCCGGTCGGGCTTCCAGATGGGGATGAGGCCATCCAGAGGGCGGTGGAGCGGCTTCTGGAGGATGAGGCCCTGACTGCCGACCTGGTGGACGCGGCGGCCCGTCTCCTTTTGGATTGGGGGATTGCGCAGGTAACCACGGTATTGCGGGAGGCCGGCGCGGCCTCCGAAGAGGCCCAGACCCGTCTGGCCGCGCTGCGTCAGCAGATGCGGGCCATCGCCCGCCAGGTGGGGCAATTATCGCCTGATGAGCAGACCTCCGCTCTGCAGAGACTGCTGGGAAAAGACCCCGGTCCGGCAGCGGTGGGCAGTACCCCGAACGAGGTATAGGAGGCACTATGGGCAAGCGATCAACCCGACCGAGATGGACCTGGAGAACGATCGTCCTTTTGATCGTGTTTCTCCTGGTGACCTGGCTGCTGCGAGAATTCGCCGGAATTGACCTTCTGGGAGGAGAGGAGGTTACCGACACCGTTGCCGGTGACTGGATTGCCGTCTACTTCACCACCCCGCGCTACCCTGATGACCCCGCCCTTCATACGGGAGACGTGGACCTCCGCCTGGTAGACCTGATAGATGCGGCCCAGAAACGGGTGGACATGGCTGCCTACCAGTTGAACCTCCCCACCGTCACCGATGCCCTTCTGCGCGCCCATCGGCGCGGCGTCCAGGTCCGCCTGGTCACCGACGGTGAGTATGAAGACGAAGAGATGGTCGGCCACCTGCGCCGCGCGGGGGTCCCCGTCACCGTCCGCCCCAAGGGCGGCGGAATTATGCACAACAAATTCGTCGTCGTGGACGACACCTGGGTCTGGACGGGGTCCTGGAACCTCACCAAGAACTGTACCTACCGGAACAACAACAACGCCGTCCTGATTGCCTCCCGACATCTGGCTGAGGACTACGCGACGGAATTTGAGGAACTGTTCAGCGGGCAATTCGGCCCCACTTCCCCAAAGAACACTCCCTACCCGATGCTGGTGATAGAGGTGCCGGAGAAATCGCTCCGGGTTCCGATAGAGGTGTACTTTGCTCCAGAGGACAAGGTCGCCACCCATTTGATCCCCGTCCTCTCTGGGGCCCGCCACAGTGTGCGTTTTATGGCCTTCTCCTTTACCGGCGAGGACATCGCCGATACCCTGATCGGCCTGGCCCGCCGAGGAGTCTCCGTGGAGGGGGTGGTGGAGGCGCGGGGGTCGGACACCCCCTATGCTCAGTATACCCGGCTCAGTAAGGCCGGAATCCCGGTCCGGCAAGACGGAAACCCCTATCTCCTGCATCACAAAGTCTTTATTGTGGACGAGGAGATCGTTGTCCTGGGTTCGTACAACTTCACCGGCAACGCGGAAAAGGACAACGACGAAAACCTGCTCATCATCCACAGCGCCGAAGTCGCTCATGCCTTCCTGGGCGAGTACAGTCGGGTTTGGCAACAGGCGGAACAGTAACGACAGGAAACAAGAGACAAGGAGTAAAAGGAGCGATGGACGACGAACGAGTGCCATTCAAATGGTGGCAGATGGCCGCGGTTGCAGTGGGCCTGCTGGTACTGGTCGTTTCCTGTTGCTCTCTGGGTTTGTTGGCCGGCGGTGTGGCCGGGTTCAGCCTGGGCCGGGCCTCTGTACGTCCAGCACTCATCCCAGAATGGCCGATCGTCCCGCGACCTGTCCCGACCCCCGAGGGCCTGCCGCCAATGCTCACCCCTATCCCAGGAGAGCGGCCATATCTGGGCGTCCGGTATATTATGCGCCCAAGCGGGGCGGAGATACAGGAGGTCATCCCCGATAGCCCCGCCGAGGAGGCTGGCCTGCAGGTGGGAGACCTGATTCGGGAGGTGGACGGTCAGCGCGTGAGCACCGTCCGCCCCCTGGCCGAACTCCTCTCCCGCTACCGCCCCGGTGACCAGGTGACCCTGACGGTGGAGCGGGATGGGGATGAACTGGAGATAGAAGTCACTCTGGGCCGCCGGCCATCACCATAAATGGGGGAAACATGGAGATTCCACAACTGATCTGGATCGTCGCCGTCACCCTGCTGGCGTTGCTGAACATCGTCTGGCAACTGGACCTGCAGACCCGCCTGAAGCGGCTGGAGGAGCGGTACCGCCGCCTCTCCGGAGCAAGCGTGGAGGAGACGGGCCCCCAAGTCGGCGTGGGGACCTTGCTGGCCCAGATCGGCTCGGTGCGGGACCGGGTGGAGAAACTGGAGGCCCTCGCCCGGCAGTCTCAAACCACTCTGGGGCACGCGGTCCAGGGGGTTGGGATGGTGCGATTCCGGGCCCTGCCCGACGTTGGCGGCGACCAAAGTTTCTCCCTGGCACTGGTGGATGGCGAGGGCAACGGCGTCGTCCTCTCCGCTCTCTACCTGCGGGAGGGAACCCGCTTCTACGGCAAACCGCTGACGGCCTGGACCTCCTCTTATCCGCTCACCGACGAGGAAAAGCAAGCACTGGAGCAGGCCCGCAAAGCAGTGGCGCAAGATGTTGCAGTTTAACAAAGTATTTTCGGCAATAGTTCGTGGGATGTGGTTCTGACCCCCTTCATCTCCTCTTGCCCCCCTTCTCCCCCGAAACGGGAGGGAGAAGGGGTAGAGGGAGGGATGAGGGCAAGAGCGCTTCCAGTTCCTCAAATCTTGCGCCACGTGGAGGAAGTATGCGGGCACTGGTCTACGACGGCAAATCGCTGTTTTTGCGGGACGACTATCCCCGGCCCGTCCCGCCGTCGGGGGAGGCGCTGGTGCGCGTCCGGCTGGCGGGTATCTGCAACACAGACCTGGAAATCGCGCGCGGCTATATGGGATTCCGGGGCGTACTGGGGCATGAGTTCGTTGGGACGGTGGAGGAATGCTCTGTTGGTAATGAGGCACGAAGCGCAGTGGAGAGCCGTCTGATCGGGCAGCGGGTGGTCGGGGAAATCAATGCCTACTGCGGCGAGTGTCCCACCTGTAGAGCCGGGCGGATCACCCACTGCCCCAACCGCACCACCCTGGGCATCTGGGGGCGCGACGGTGCCTTCGCCGAATACCTGACTCTGCCGCTCCGCAATCTCCATCTCGTGCCCGACGACGTCCCGGACGAGGTCGCCGTCTTCACAGAACCGCTGGCGGCGGCACTGGAGATTCTGGAGCAGGTCCATCTCCGTCCCACCGACAGGGTCGTCGTTCTGGGGGACGGCAAACTGGGCCTGCTGGTGGCCCAGGTGCTGGCCCTCGTGGGCAGCGACCTGGCCGTGGTGGGCCGCCATCGGGAGAAATTGGACATCCTGGCCCGGCGGGGTATCCCGACCGCGCTGGAATCCGAGGCAGAGGGGATGTCGGCGGACGTGGTTGTGGAGTGTACTGGCAGGCCAGAGGGGTTCGCTGCTGCAAGGCGCATCCTGCGGCCCCGAGGTACGCTGGTCCTGAAGAGCACCTATCACGGCCAAGTGGAGGCGGACCTGACGGGGTTGGTGGTGGACGAAATCACCCTGGTGGGCTCCCGCTGCGGGCCGTTCCCGCCCGCGCTCCGCCTGCTCCAGCGCGGCATGGTGGACGTCCGGCCGCTGATCGGCGCGGTCTACCCCCTGACCCGGGGCGTGGAAGCCTTCGCCCGCGCGGCGGAGCCGGGGGCGTTGAAGGTATTGCTGCAGGTGGGATGAGATTTCTCGTGACTTGGGGGGCGAGGCGGTGTTTTTATTAACGGGTGGGTTATCAGGTGGTCACTCCCTTGAGTATTGATAAGGATTCCAGGTCAAAAATTCTTCCCAACTCCATTGATGGTCGCTCAAGCC
>JADBJJ010000003.1 GCA_014874475.1 Chloroflexota bacterium | reverse complement strand
GGTGCCGGAAGTGGGCTGGTCCAGGCAGCCGATGATGTTCATCAGGGTGGACTTGCCGGAGCCGGAGGGGCCCATAATGGCGACCATCTCGCCAGGGCGAACGGTGAGGGAGACGCCGCGCAGAGCAGGCACCTCCACCATCCCCATCCGGTAGATTTTGACGATGTCTTCAAGACGAATCACTGTCGGCTCCATGGCCGGCTCCTACGGTTGTTGCTGTTGCTGTGACGAGGGCTGTTGGGACGGCCGCTCTCCGGACGGCGGCCCACCTGCTCCGCCGAAAATGAACCGCATTGTGCCAGGCTCAAAGGTACCGGAAGAGCCCGTCTGGTTGGTGGCAACCAGTACGTCTCCCTCGGAAAGACCAGAAAGGACTTGAGCGTAGCCCGAATATCGCACTCCCAGTTGGACGTTCACTCTCTCCACGCCGCTGGCCGTCTGACGGAGGACATAGGGCCGGCCGGTCATTTCATCGGTGAGAATGGCCCAGGTGGGAATAAGTAACTGGTCGGTCAGTTCCTGCACCTGAATGGTGACATTAGCAGACATCCCGGCTCGCAGCAGCGCGTCGGTCGGGTCCAGGGCAATGACGACGGGGTAATAGACGGCGCCGCCGGTGGAGGAGGCCGCCACGCCGATGCGCTCCACCTTACCGGTCAGCGTTACATCGGGCAGGGCATCCACCGTCACCACCGCAGGCATCCCCACCGCTAACTGGCCCACGTCCATTTCGTCCACCTGAACAGTGATGCGGAATTGGGATAAGTCTATCAACGTGATGGCAGGAGAGACGGCCGGCTCTCCGACCACCAAGTTCATCGCCGCAATGATGCCCTCAAAGGGAGCCTTCAACTCGGCGCCGGCCAGGTTGCGCTGGGCAATCTCCAGGGAGAGTTTGGCCTGCTCCACTGCTACTTCTGCCGCGGCCAGGTCCTCTTCCGTTGGACCATTGCGCAAGGAATCCAATTTGGCCTTGGCGCTTTCCACGTTGCGCCAGGCGGCAGCCAATTCGTCCTGAGACGGGCCCTTGATCGCCTCCTCGTAGTTAGCCAGGGCGATCTGATAATTATAGGTCGCCTCTTGCAACGCCTGCGATTGGGGCAACGCACCGATATCGGGCCGCCAGGAGACCCGGTTGTAATCCCCCTGTGCCTTGTCCAGGGCAATCTTGGCCTTTTCCAGTTCCAGTTTAGCCGCCAATACGGTCTGTTCAGAAGGGGTGTTTTTCAGTTGCTGGTACTGAGCCAGGGCACTGTAGTAGGCGGCTTCGGCCGCCTTGATCTCTTCGGTAGTAGCGGGGGATTTCAGGCTATCCAGTTGCGCCTGGGCGGACTTCAGGCTTAACTCCGCCTGGCGCACGCTCATCTCCAGATCAGTGGTATCCAGCCGGGCCAACACCTGTCCGGCTTTCACCGTATCCCCGATGTCCGCCAGCACCTCAGCAACTTTGCCGGAGACCTCAAAACTGAGGTCCACCTGCCGGACTGGCTCCAGCGAGCCACTGGCACCCACGGTGACCTGGAGCGTGCCCTTGCGCACAGAGACCGCGCGTGTGGCAACTGTAGCGGTGGCGGCGCGAGTTTGCCGCCACAGGAGAAACCCTCCCACTCCCGCCAGCACGACGACAACGGCAATCATTATCCATATCCAGCGACGTTTGAGCATGTCTCCTCCCTACAGTTTGCAGTTTTTAGTTGGTTTCATCTCCGCACTGATACAGTACGGTACCCCGGTCGGCTGGGCCTCCCCAGCCTTCGCCTCCGGAAGCGCCGAACTCCGGGACCACCGTACAGGAAGCCTGGAGCCAGGCCGCGATGTCCGACTGGCCGCCCATCCCGCCGTAAAGGATGTACCGCAGGCAGCCGCTGGCAACCATCTCCTGCAAATCCTCCGCCGTCACCACCCGATCCTGTCCACCGAAACCGCCCATATAGAGGACCGGACGGCCTGTCGCCAGCACCAGGGGCGCGCCGGTCTGAGCAGAAGGCACGGCGACCAGATACTCCACGTCCTGCGTGTTCTCCTGCAGATAAGCCACCAGGTCCGCGTCAGCCCTGTTGGCTCCCGGCTGACGGGCAACATCTGCGCGGCCTTCCAGTCCAGGCCGGAATTGCTGGGCTCCCGGATACGCGGAGGGGAGGCTCTGGTCCGCGCCTGCGGAGACGGTCATCCCTGTCCAGTACGCAGGGGCGACCAGCATGGCCGCCAAGATCAGTGCGACTGCCACCCGCCGCGTCCGCGCGGGGATCAGAAGCAGGCTCCCGACCAGAAGCAGAAGTCCAGAGAAGGCCAGTACACCCAGGGACTCACTATACTGCCAGAACGCGAAGGCCTGGTATGCCAGCGTCCCTACGGCAGCCGCGATCAGGAGAATGCCCGTCCAGGAATGCCTGCGCGTCCAATCCCAGAATTGAGCCGCGCCCATCCCGACCACTGCCCCCAGCGCCGGAGCCAGCATGATGGTATAGTAGGCGTGGAAAATTCCGGAGACCAGGCTGAAGAAGACCAGGCAGGTGATCAGCCATCCGCCCCAGAGAACCAGCGCCTGGTGCACTCCCCATTCCAGCGGTAACCGGACCCGGCGGCTGAAGGGCAAAAGGACCAGGCTGACCAGCGCAAAGGGCAGCAGCCAGGACATCTGTTTGGAGAGAGGGGCTGCGAAGAAGCGGAATATGCCCGGGTTCCCCGTCTCATTGCTGAAGGGTACGTTGCCCCGGCTGGCCTGCGGGGGCATGCCCGCAAGTGGAGTTCCTCGCTGAAAGATTGGAGCGGGCTCGCCTTGCGGCATACACGCCAGTCGGTCTGCACCGGGAGAACGAACGCACGTTCCGGTCACGGTACGGTCCACCACACGGAATGAGCACGTTGCACCCTCGGTCTGGCCCGCGCAGGCATCGGTAGCCGGTTGACTGAAGCCGAGAGCGTCAGGTCTCGGCTCGGCCTGGATAGGTGGGAAAGCCCCCGGAGCGACCGGAGAGCGCGGGGCAGATGTTCCCTGCGGGGCCTGCGCCCCATCTCCCATCCCACGGTTGAACACCCGCAAAAGGCCGTTGTATCCGAAAATCAGGCTCATCGCGGTGTTGTCGCCCGATGAGCCGATATACGGCCTCTGGTCTGGCGGTGTCAAGTCCACCGCAATGGCCCAGGCGAAAGAGACCACCAGGAGCAGGACTGTCGCCAGGGCCAGGTGGAGCAGTTTGCGGCCCCATCTCTCTCGGGAGCCGAAAAAGTAGAAGGCATAGAACGCCGGCAGTGGCAGATAGGCCTGGAGCATCTTGATATTGAAGCCCAGGCCAACCAGAAACGCGCCCAGGAAAAGCCAGCGCAGCCGACCGGACTCTGTCGCCTTTACGAACGCCCAGACGGCCAGCAGCAAGCAGAAAACCAGCATCCCGTCTATAGTGTTGTTGCGGTTCGTGGCGACGAAGACCGGGGTCAGCGTCATCACCAGCGCGGCGACCAAGCCCGCTTCCTCCCCCGCGTGCCTGCGGACGATGGCATAGAGCACCGGGATGGCGAAGACCCCTGCCAGGATATTCGGCAGAGACGTACTGAGGCCGCTCACGCCCAGCACGGCCGCGAAGGCGGTTTCAATCCAGAACCCCAACGGGGGCTTGTCCACCGTGACAGACCCGCCCGGCTCTGCGGCGACGAAAAAGAAGTTGCGCCACGACTGAAGCATAGACTGGACCGCCGCGGTATAATAGGAGTTGGCGTCGCCGATGGAACCGATGTGGTAGAGATGAAGCCCCAGCGAAAAAGCCATCAACACCAGCACCAGCACCCTCGCGACGGTCACACCAGGTAGCCGTGTCCTGGAAAGAAAAGAGGGATAGGGAAGGGATTGATCAGCCACGCCTCTCTCCTGATTCGCGCCTGGCTGCATAGTAAAGTTAACTGTTGAAGAAATTGTGAAGAATTTACAGAAGATATGTGAAGACTTCCAGTTTTGACGAACAGGAGTCACGCGCTGCCCGCGGAGGGAGGAGCAGAACGGGCGAGGTCATCGGATGAGGCAGAGATGAGGAAAACGGGGGTATCCTGAACGTCACCCCTCGTAGATGCAGAAAATCACCCCAGCATGAGGGTGGTGAACAGCGTTATCCGGCCCCACACATCGGGCCTGGACCAGCAATGGACGGTCCAGATACGCTTTCACCAGCGGCTCTATCCAGTCAAACATCCGGCGCACTTCCCAGGTCCGTTCCGGAGCCAGGGCGTGATAAAAGACAACGAAAAGACGGTTGGCCGTATGATAGCGCCCCTCCCGGGACTGGTTCCGATACAGCCAATTGACCAGGTCCTCAGGCCGGGCACGGGCTTCCTCCAGGGGAAGGGGACCGTGGCGCGGAAAAGCGGTCAGTTTCAGGTCAAAGGGGATGCCGTCCAGATAGAAATCCACCGACGGATGACAGGGGTCCGACTCGGGGGTCACGCGTGGGTGGGAATAGCACATCTCCAGAACAACCTGGTGAGTGTGAAAGTTATACCAGCGCCGGACCACATACGCAGCAAACGGCTGAAGGGGAAACCCCCGCGCGGCAGCGACCCGACGAGTCTCCTGACGCAATTCTTCCAGCGAGCGGATGTGATAAATAAACCGACTGGGCCGATCCCAATCGTCGTGCTGGACTCGTCCCCAGGGAGGCATCCGGGTCAGACGCTGCAGTTCGGAGCGGATATTGACATCCACGATGGAATCGCCTGCTGACAACGATGGCAGAAAGTTGCCCCCTTGATATCCGTATCGTGAAGCGTGTTGGAGAAGTACATCACACAACGAGGGTCTGAACAGTGGCCCAGCCCCCAGGTATGGCCCAGTTCGTGGACTGCCTCTTTGAGCACCCGTTGGCGGAAAAGAGAAGGGTCATCGGGGAGACCGTAGAAAGAGGAGCGCAGGCGGGGCAGCGCGACGAAGGCTTCCCGACCCTCCAGGGTCGCCTGCCCAAAGATAAAGTTCAGCCCGGGGGCGTAGCAATCTACATCCACCAGGCCCAGAACCCGCCCGGCCGGTGCAGAGATGGCGCGCAGCACCGCCAGCATAAACTCTCCCCGGTACTGGCGGCGATGCGGGTCGTATCCGCCCTTCGGGATAGCGACCATCTCCCCAACCGTCACCAAGCATCCCAGGGCCGCCCTCAATTCCCCCGCCAGCCCAACCATCAGGTCGGGCTCTACCTCCCCGATGGGGACAATCAGGACTTCCCCGAACATCTCTCAGAACAAATGCTTTGGGGCAGCAAAGCCACCCCCAAGATTCCCTCTATCAGAACCCGAAGCCCAGGCGCCGGTGTGCCTCACCGGACATCATAGAGGGGTTCCAGCGCTCCGTTCCCATAACCACCTTCACCGGTCGCTCAGTGACGGCCTGAGCAGCACGCCGGGCCTCCTCCAGAATCATCCCGGCCAGCGGGCAGAAGGGAGCAGTGAGAATCATTGTAATCTGGACCTCGCCTTCCACTTCCTCAATCTTCCGCACCAGCCCCAGGTCCACCACACTGATGCCGATTTCGGGATCGTACACTTCCCGCAACGCCTCCTGGATGCGGGCGATTTCCTGCTCGGAAAGGGGTTGTGGATTCTCGTTCATAACCAAACTCCTCAACGTTCAAAGTCCTTAATTTGTTTACCATTATACCACAACACCCCGCGCTGTCAAAAAAGCAGAGAAATATCGCTGAAAACGGGTGGGCGCAGTTGCAGAGGAAAACGATTATGGTATACTACTTCCACCTAAACTGCCCGACGAGGTGGAATATGGATACAGCGCGAATTCGGGCCGATTTTCCCGCCCTTTCCTGCACGGTTCACAGCCATCCGCTGGTCTTCCTGGACAGCGCGGCCAGTTCCCAGAAGCCGCTACCGGTCCTGGAGGCGATGGAGCGGGTGTACCGGGAGTATTATGCCAACGTCCACCGGGGCATCTACGCCTTCAGCGAGGAAGCCACTCTGGCCTACGAGAACGCACGGGACCGGGTGGCTTCTTTTATCAACGCTCGGGGGCGGGAAGAGATCGTCTTCACCCGCAACACTACCGAGGCTATCAATCTGGTCGCCTACACCTGGGGACGGGCGAACATCCGGCCCGGCGACCGTATTCTTTTGACCGAGATGGAGCATCACTCCAACATAGTCCCCTGGCAACTCCTGGCACAGGAGAAAGGGGCTCAACTGGTCTACCTCCCCATCACCGACGACGGCTTCCTGCGGATGGACCTGCTGGACTCCCTGCTGGATGGACAGGTCAAACTGGTTGCGGTGACGATGATGTCCAACGTGCTGGGGACGATCAACCCCGTCCGGGAGATTGTCCAGAAAGCCCACGGGGCCGGTGCGGTGGTGCTGGTGGATGCTGCGCAGGCAGTGCCCCATATGCCGGTGGACGTTCAGGACCCGGATTGCGACTTTCTGGCCTTTTCGGGCCACAAAATGTGCGGGCCCACCGGCATCGGCGTCCTCTACGGGAAAGAGGCACTGCTGGAGGCCATGCCGCCGTTTTTGGGCGGCGGGGATATGATTCGCAAAGTGGAATGGGAGTCTGCCACATGGAACCGACTTCCCTGGAAGTTTGAGGCCGGGACCCCGGCCTTTGTAGAGGGTATTGGCCTGGGGGCGGCGGTGGATTATCTGAGTGGCATTGGAATGGAGGCCATCGCGGCCCACGAGCGGGGGTTGACGGCATACGCGATGGAGCGGCTCTCTGTTCTGCCGGGCCTCTCCGTCATCGGCCCTCCGGCCCATCAGCGGGGCGGCGTGGTGGCCTTCACTTTCCGGGGGATTCATCCCCACGACATCGCCCATATGCTGGATATGGAAGGCATTGCGGTCCGGGCCGGACACCACTGTGCCCAACCACTCCACCGTCGCCTGGGGCTGACGGCCACCGTCCGCGCCAGTTTCTACCTCTACAACACTGCCGAAGAGGTGGATCGCCTGGCTCAGACACTGGAGCGGGTGGGAGAGACACTGGGGCGATAGAATGAGTACCTTTTATTCCGAGACCATCCTGGATCACTATGCCCACCCCCGCAACTGGGGGCGGCTTCCTTCGCCGGATATCGTCGCTGATAACGACGACCCGTCCTGCGGCGACCAGGTTCATCTGGAGATCGCCCTGGGTCCCGACGGCCGGGTCGCCCAGGTCGCCTTTGAGGGAGAGGGATGTATGATCAGCATGGCCTCGGCCTCCCTCTTCACCGAGCACCTGCAGGGGAAACGGATAGCAGACTTAGAAGGGCTCACCGAAGAGGAAGTGCTGGGCTGGCTGGATGCGCCCATCCCGCCGAACCGTCGCCGCTGTGCCCTTTCCCCGCTGATCGCCCTGCGCGCGGGTTTGGCCGCGTACCGCCGCGCCGCTGGAGGTTGAATGTCCACCCCCTACCGCGAACGCATTCTGGACCACTTCCAGAACCCTCGCCACCGGGGCCACCTGACGGCGCCGGACCGGGTCGGCGAGGCCGAAAACCCCCTGTGCAGCGACTGGGTGCGGGTAGAATTGCGCCTGAATGGGATAGGAACCATTGTAGAGGCGGCCTTCACCGGCGAGGGATGCGTTATTGCTCTGGCGGCCGCGTCTATGCTGATGGAGTATATCCAGGGACAGTCCCTGGAAGACGTGCGCCGGCTCAGGGAAACGGACGTGGTCCAATGGCTGGGGATGGACTTGCGACCTGCGCGCCGGGCCTGCGCGCGGGTGGCCCTGGAAGCGCTCAAGACGGCGTTGACGCGTGAAACTTCACCGGATGGGTAACCGTTCCCCGGTCTGGAGGCTGATTTTTTCGGCGTCCGCTGATGGGCCGACCCAGATGGCAATAGACGAAGCCATCTGGCAAGGAGTGGCGGAAGGGCGAGTACTGCCCACGCTCCGGCTCTACGCCTGGGAGCCGCCCTGCCTCTCCCTGGGCCGCCACCAATCGGCCGATGCGGTCAACCAGGAGGCGCTGGCCGCCGCCGGATACGGCCTGGTCCGCCGCCCCACCGGTGGGCGCGCCATCCTCCACACAGACGAACTGACCTACTCCGTCGTTGCGCCGCTCACCGATCCGCACGTGCGCGGGGACATCCTGACCAGTTGTCAGCGCATCAGCCAGGGATTGCTGGCCGCGCTGGCCCTTCTGGGAGTAACGGGAGCAACCATCCATCAACAGAAACTTCCGGCAGCCGTCGGGCCCGTCTGCTTTGAGACGCCGGGGGAGTTTGAGATTATCGTGGAGGGGCGGAAACTCATCGGCAGCGCTCAGATGCGGGGGCGTGGGACACTCCTGCAACACGGTGCGCTCCCCCTGACCGGCGACATCGCCCGGATCTGCCCTTTCCTGAACCCGCCTGCCGACCCGGCCCGAGTGCGCGCCCGGGCGACCACATTGGCCGAAGTGCTGGGTCGGGAAGTTCCCTGGGATGAGGCCGCGCAGGCCGTTGCCGAGGGCTTCGCCCGCGCGCTGAACATCCAACTGGAGAAAGGAGAACTGACTCCCTGGGAAATGGACATCGCGCAGCGATTGCAGCAGGAAAAGTACACCTCAGACACCTGGACATTCCGGTACCCGATATGATCAAACAGCGCTGGCCCATTCTCCTCATCGGCTTCATCCTGAGCCTCTTCTTCCTGTGGTTCGCCTTCCGGGACCTCCACCTGGGGGAGGTCTGGGATGCGCTGAAGACAGCCCAGTACATCTGGCTCATCCCCGGCATCACCGTCTACTTCATCTCCGTCTGGTTTCGTTCCTGGCGATGGAAGTTCCTCCTGCGGGGGAGCAAATCACTCCCCACTGCCCGCCTCTTCCCCGTCGTCGTCATCGGCTATATGGGCAACAACATTCTGCCTTTCCGGCTGGGAGAAGTCCTGCGGGCCTATGTCCTCTGGCGGAAGGAAGGCGTCCACATCGGCACTACCCTGACCACCGCGATCCTGGAGCGACTTTTTGACGGCCTGACACTGGTCTGCTTCGTCCTCTTCGGCCTGTTATTCCTGCCCCTCTCTGAGTTTCTGGGACGGCTGGCCACGGTTGCCAGCGGGGTCTTCTTCGGCGCGCTGGTGATTTTCCTGGCCCTGGCCGCCCATCCGGACCGCTTGCGGCAGATCGCCCGATGGGCCCTGGACCGACTCGTCCCCTCCCGCATCCGCCCATCGCTCCTCAATTTCCTGGAAGGGGTCATCGCCGGTCTGGAGGGATTGCGTAGCACTCAAGACGTCCTGATCCTCTTCGGCATCACCGTCTGGGTCTGGTTGCTGGAAGCCCTCAAGTACTGGCTGGTCAGTTTCGCCTTTGACTTGCATATGGGATACATCGGCGTGATGGTGATGGGCGGAGCCGTCAACCTACTGACGGCGCTCCCCTCCCTGCCGGGCTACATCGGCACCTTTGAAGTCGGCATCAAAATCCTGCAGGGGATGGGAGCACCCGCTGCAGCAGCGGGGAGTTACATCCTGGTCCTTCACGCCATCCTGCTGATACCGGTCACCCTGCTGGGGCTGATATTTATGGCGATGGAGGGAGTCCGCTGGACAGAAGTCGGCGAGGCCGCCCGGGGCGATTTGCTTCCTCCCAATTGTCTTGTATAATCAAATCAGTCCAGGAAAGGAGCCATTATGATCAAAATTATTACCGATACTACCTCGGGTCTGCCGCTGGAACTGGCCCGGGCTCACGACATCCCAGTCCTTCCGCAGATTATCATCTTCGGCGAGGAGTCCTACCGGGACGACACGGAGATAAACACCCAGATGTTCCTGCAGAAATTGCGCTCCTCGCCGACACTGCCCAAAACAGCCGCGCCGCCCCCGGCCCTCTACAACCCCATCTTTGAGCGGCTGCTGGCGGAAGGGTACCGGACCATCATCTGCCTGCACCCGTCCTCGGAGTTAAGCGGCACGGTCCGCAGCGCGCTGACAGCGGCTCAGGACTTCCCTGGAGCGGATATCCGGGTGGTGGATACCCGCACCGTTGCCGCGCCCCTGGCGACCGTAGTCCTTCTGGCGGCCCGCTGGGCGCAGGAAGGAGTGGACGCTGACACCATCATCACCCGGGTCCAGGCCCTGTTGGCCCGCCAGCGGGTCTATTTTGTGGTGGACACGCTGGAATACCTCCATCGGGGGGGCCGCATCGGCGGCGCCCAGGCTCTGCTGGGTGGGCTTCTGCAGGTCAAACCCATCCTCACCCTGCGGGACGGGCGGGTAGAGCCGTTTGAGAAGCAACGGACGCAGCGGCGGGCGCTGGAGCGGCTGCGGGAACTGGTGCTGGCGGAATGCCCTCCTACTTCTGAGTCCTACATATCAGTCATGCACGCGGATGCCGAAGCCACGGCCCGAGAACTGGCGGCCGATTTCGCTGCCCAACTGGACCTAAACGACATCCCTATCTACGAACTGCCCCCCGCCATCGTCACCCACGCCGGGCCAGGGGTACTGGCCGTCAGTTACTTCATCAAGTAACACCGCACAAGACGAATCCTATGCTACTTCTGCCGGAGCCTTTTTATGGTACATATTCACAAAGTCCAGACCGATAACCCTCAGGACGTGGAGCGTTTTGTTCGTTTCCCTTTCCGTCTCTATCGGGGATGTCTGTACTGGGTGCCCCCGCTGGTCTCCAGCGCGCGCAAACAACTGAATCGGGAGCGCTATCCCTACTACCGCCATTCCGACGCCGATTTCTTCCTGGCGACGGTCGGGAAGGAGGTGGTGGGACGGATCGCCGTCCTGGATCCCCGCAAGCGCAACGCCTACCGGAGCCAGAAGGGAGCCTTCTTTGCCCTCTTTGATTTGGTGGACGATGGAGAAGTAGCCCGCGCGCTCTTTGATGCTGCCTTTGAATGGGCCCGGAGGCGGGGATTGGAGACCATCAGCGGGCCCGAGGGCTTCTCCGCCGGGGACTCCCTGGGAGTGTTAGTACAAGGGTTTGATCACCTGCCCGCGCTGGGCATCACTTACAACTATCCCTACTACGACCGCCTCATTCAGGAGGCCGGCTTCCGAAAACAGACCGACTACTTCTCCGGCTACCTACCGGGGAGCACCCAATTGCCGGAGCGGATTCGCGAGATCGCCGAACGGGTGAAAGCCCGGCGTGGTTTCCAGGTGCTGACCTTCCGCACCAAAGCGGAGATGCGGGCGCTTGCCCCCCGGGTCGTGGATGCATACAACGCCGCCTTTGCCGAAAACCGGGAATTCGTCCCGATCACCGGGGAGGACGCCCAGCGCATCATTGACCGGCTCATTAACCTGACCCGGCCCGACCTCTCCAAAGTCGTCGTCAAAGGAGAGGAGATTGTCGGCTTCATTCTGGGTTTCCCCAACATCAACCGGGCCCTGCAGCGGTGCGGGGGGCGCCTCTATCCCTTCGGCTGGACCATGCTGCTCTGGGAGTTCAATCATACCGACCGGATAGACTTCAACGGCGGCGGCATCCTGCCCAAGTACCAGGGCCTGGGCGTGGACGCCATTCTGTTCACCGAACTGGAAAAAACCGTCCATGAGCGGGGTTTCCGCCACGCTGAAATCGTCCAAGTCAACGAGCAGAACTTCAAAATGATGCGGGAGATGGAGGCACTGGGAGTGAACTTCTACAAGGCCCACCGCATCTACGAACGATCACTGTAATCTAATATGGAACTCTTTCTGTGGCTCGCTCTAGCCCTGGTCCTGATGCTGGGGCCGATGATTCTGATTCACGAGTTGGGACATTTCCTGACGGCCCGACGGGCCGGTGCGCGCGTCCTGGAATTTGGCCTGGGCTTTCCGCCCCGCCTGCTCACCCTGTTTCGTGAGAGCGGCACCATAGAGGTGGATGGCCAACGGATGCTCTTGCCTGGATCGGTCCGTCTGCCCTCCAACCTGGCGCCAGGCCAGCAGGTGGAGATCCGTCTCCAGCCCACTCCGGAGGGCCCCCCGCGTGTTGCGGAGATTCGGCCGGCTGGGGCTTCCACCGGGCCGGAGCCGGCGTCCCAGGACCTCCGACTGCGCGGCCAGATTACCGCGCTGGAGCCGGGCACCATCTACTCTCTCAACCTGCTCCCGCTGGGGGGATTCGTCCGTATCCTCGGCGAGGAGGATCCCTCTCATCCGCAGAGCCTGGCGGCGCGGCCGAAACGATGGCGGCTGACGGTGCTCCTCTCCGGCGCGCTGCTCAACATCCTCACCGCTTTCCTCCTGATGGTCGCGGCTTATGCGGCGGGCGTCCCCACTCGCGCCTTCGTCCAGATTCAGGAAGTGCTCCCCGATAGCCCCGCTGAGAAGGCCGGCCTTCTCCCAGGGGACATCGTGACCGCCGTCAACGGGGACCGACTGGAGGATGGGAGCACCGAATTGCGGGATTGGATTCGCTCCTCCCCAGGGAAGCCACTGGAATTGACCGTTATCCGGGAAAAGACGTCTCTCACCATCATCGCCACCCCCGTCCTGACCGACGACTATGGCTTTCTGGGCGTTGGTCTCCAGAGTTGGCCCGACTCAGAGTCGGCGAAGCGCTACTCCCTCCCCCAGGCAACCGTTGCTGCTGCGAGAGACATGGCCGCCGTTATCCTTAGTATCCTCAACCTTCCGCGCCTGGTTTCCAGCGGAGAGGTCTCTGTGACGGAGGCCGTCCGACCGGTGGGCATCCCGGGCATCCTGGGATTCCTGGGCTATGCTCTCAAGGAGAGCATAGAGACGGGCATTCCCTTCCTGGCGCTACAGGTCACCGCTCTGATTAGCCTGGCTGTGGGGATGACCAACCTGCTCCCGCTGCCCGCGCTGGACGGCGGGCGGGCCCTTTTCGTCATCATAGAGGCTATCCGGGGCCGCCGCATCTCCCCGGAGACCGAGGCGAAAATCCATATGGCCGGAATGGTCATCCTGATTGCCATCTCGCTGGTCATCATCACGATGGACATTGTGAATCCCATTATCCCCTGGTCATGGCTGAACCGATAGAAGGGCATCGCGCCGATGCAAGCAGATAAAACTCGCGCCTATCCGCGCCCGTTCGCGTCCCATTTCCCGCCCCACCTGGCGCTGGTGGTCGGCGTTCTGGCTGCCTCCACTGCCTCGCCGATGATCCGGCTGGCCCAGGCGGAGGTGAATTCCCTGGCTATTGCCGCCTGGCGGCTCACTCTGGCCTCCCTCATTCTGGCCCCGATCACCCTGGCGACCCGACGGGAGGAACTGCGCAGCCTGGCCCGGCGAGATTGGCTGCTGATGCTGGGCTCCGGCGCTATGCTGGCGGTCCATTTCGCCACCTGGATTTCCTCCCTGGCCTACACCTCCGTCGCCGCCTCGGTGGTCCTGGTCAGCACCAGCCCGCTCTTTGTGGGCTTGGGGTCATTTCTGATTCTGCGGGAGCGGATGAGCCGCCCGCTGGTGATTGGGCTGGCGATTGCCACCCTCGGCTCCGTCATCATCGGCATGGACGACTGGGGGCAAGGCACTCACCGGCTGACCGGGGACCTGCTGGCACTAGCGGGCGCGCTCTCGGTGGCTGGCTATTTCCTGATTGGGCGACGGTTACGGGCCCGCCTCTCCCTGCTGGCCTACGTGTTTCCCGTCTACTCCACCGCTGCTGTCGTCCTGATGGCGGTCGCTGTGCTAGCGCGCATCCCGCTGGGGGGATACCCACCGATCCACTGGCTTTGGCTGCTCCTGCTGGCGCTGGGCCCGCAGATTACCGGCCACTCCTCCCTAAACTGGGCTCTCCGCCACCTCCCAGCGACCTATGTAACGCTGGCCGTCCTCGGCGAGCCCATTGGCTCCAGCATCCTGGCATGGATCATCCTGGGCGAAGTCCCGGGCATTATCACGCTGCTCGGTGGCGCGCTGGTCCTGACCGGCATCGCCGTCGCCACCCGCTCCTAACTCTATTCGCTGATTCTCTCCTTTTCTCTATGGCCGAACCCGGCGAACCACTGACCGAACGGGAACTGGAGATTCTCCGTTATGTGGCCACCGGCGCCTCCAACAAGGAGATCGCCCACCGGCTGCATATCAGCACCAACACCGTCAAGGTCCATCTGCGCAACATCTTCACCAAACTGGAGGTGGTCTCCCGAACCGAGGCGACGATGGTGGCTGTACGCCAAGGGTGGGTCGCCGTACCGGAGGTGCGCACCGTCAACGAAGGGGCAGAGGAGATAGTCCCAGAGGCACGGCCGGCTCCGACGGCTGCCGCAGCCATTCCGGCACCCGAACCGCCCCTGCCCTGGTACCGGCGGGTCGTCCTGGTCGCGGGGGCGTTCATCGCAGTCATAGCGGCTGCCCTCGCCTGGCCCCGCCCGACCCCCTCCGCCCCGCCCGCCGCCGGATTGCTCCCCTCCCGGAGCGAGGCAGCAGCCACCATCGCGGGCCGCAGCGCCGAATCCCGCTGGGTGGAGCGGGCCCAGATGCCCACCCGCCGGGCCTGGCTGGCGGCGACCCCCTGGGAGCGACGCCTGCTGGCCATCGGCGGAGAGACACCGGAAGGGGTTACAGACGCCGTGGAAATCTACGACCCCAACACGGACTCCTGGACGCGCGGCGCGCCCAAACCGACCCCGGCCGCCTATATCGGCGCCGCCGTCCTGGGAGGACAGGTCTTCGTCCCTGGCGGATGCACGGCCGATGGCACAGCCCTCTCCGTCCTGGAGGTCTACAATCCCGCCGCCGATACCTGGACGACGGCCGCGCCGCTCCCCCACCCTCTCTGCGGCTACGCGCTGGCCGTCCACGGCGATCGCCTCTACCTCTTCGGCGGCACCGACGGCCAGCGGTATCTGGATACAGTGTACATCTATGACCCTCAGACCAACCGCTGGGAGGAGCAGTCGGCGATGCCCGTCGCGCAGGCGCTGGCGGCGGCGGCCCCATTGGGGGACAACATCTACGTGGTCGGCGGATACCGCGCCGGCCAGGAGCAGACAACCTGCGCCGTTTACAACCCGGAGCGGAACACCTGGTCGGCATGCCCCTCCCTCACCTTGCCCCGGGGCGGTCTGGGATTGATCCCATTCGGCGGGCAACTCTACGCCGTCGGCGGAGGAGGCTGGGGAGGGTATCTGGGCTTTAACGAACGGTACGATCCGGCCCAGGCCCTCTGGATGCCGGTGGAGACCCCGTTGCTGGGCGGCTGGCAGGGCGCAGGCGTGGCGCTGGTGAACCTGGCCATCTACGCTGTCGGCGGCTACAGCGACGACTATCTCAGCCTGACCCTGGCCTTTGAGCCGCTTCCGTTCCGTATCTTTATCCCGGCCACAGAGCGGTAAGTCGCATCCTTGCCCTTGTATCCTTACCCCAGGAGGTGCCTATGCTTCGCGAAGTCGCCATTGTGGGGGCCGGATGGAGCGGGTTCCGGTCCATCTCCCCCGACCTCTCCTACAAGGAGATGATGTACGAAGCCGCCGTGCGGGCCTACGAGGACGCCGGCATTGACCCCCGCCGGGACGTGGATAGTTTCGTCACCGTGGCGGAGGACTTCATGGAGGGGACCAGTATCTTTGACGAGTACACCCCCGACCAGTTGGGCGGCGCGCTGCGGCCCAACCACACCATCACCGGTGACGGCATCCACGGCCTGGCAGCAGCGGTAATGCAGATTCTCACCGGCCAGTTTGATCTCGTGGTCGTGGAAGCCCACAGCAAAGCCTCTAACGTCCTCACCTTCCCCCACATCCTGGCCTACGCTATGGACCCCGTCTACAACCGCCCGCTGGCATTTCACCCCTACGCGATCGCCGGGATGGAGATGCGGCGGTACCTGGCAGAGACGGCGACCCCACTGGAAGCGTGTGCCCGCGTGGTGGTGAAAAACCGAGCCAACGCCCTCTTCAACCCCCTGGCCGCCCACGGCGCCAACATAAGCGTGGAGGCCGTACTGGGATCGGATATGGTGGCCGAACCGCTCACCCGCCTCCAGTGCGCCGACCACGCCGACGGGGCAATTGTCCTGGTGGTGGCCGACGGCGCCACCGCCCGCGCCCTCACCGATCGGCCAATCTGGATTCGGGGCATCGGCTGGGCCAACGACACCCATACCCTGGAGAGCCGCCCATGGGGAGAGGCATCGTACGCGTACCTGGCCGCCCAGATGGCCTACCGCACCGCCGGGATCAAGAGCCCCCGGGCCGAGATAGACTTCGCCGAAATTGACGACACCTTTGCCTACAAGGAACTGCAGCACCTGGAGGCGCTGGGATTCTGTCGACCCGGCGAGGCCGGTCTGTGGACACTGGAGGGCGGGACCGAAATCAACGGCGAGTTCCCCGTCAACCCCTCCGGCGGCAGCCTGGGGATGGGACACCTGCTGGATGGCTCCGGGCTGGCACGAGTGCTGGAGGTGATATTCCAGTTGCGCGGCGAGGCTGGACGGCACCAGGTGAAGGACGCCGAAGTGGGCATGGCCTTCGCCTGGCGGGGTGTTCCCACCACCAGCGGCGCGGCCGTCATATTGAGTAACTGAGGGAAGGAGGTCAGCAATGGCCCGAAACCGAGTCGCTATTGTCGGCGCGGGGATGACCAAATTTGTCCGCCGCGCCCAGGAAACGGCCAAAGAACTGGCATGGGAGGCCGCCAGCAAAGCGCTGGAATCCTGCGAAATGACCTTGGCCGATATTGACGCCGTCGTCATCGGCAGCGCACCGGAGGCCTTCGACGGCGTCCATATGAAGAGTGAATACCTTTCCGATGGATGTGGCGGATGGGGCAAGCCGATCATCCGGGGCTTCGTGGGCGGCGGGACGGGGGTCTTCTCTGCCATCCAGGGATGGTACCACATCGCCAGTGGCCTCTTTGACACCGTCCTAGTCGTCTGCGAGGAGAAAATGTCCTCCTGCCAGCCCCACCCCCAGGGAGCGTTTATCACCATCTTTGATAACATTACGGAGCGCGCCCTGGGGCCGAACCTCCTTTGGATTTTCGCCCTGGAGATGAACGCATATATGACCCGCTATGGCCTCTCCAAACGGGATATTGCGCTGGTTGCGGTGAAAAACAAACGCAACGCCGCCGACCACCCGGCCGCGCTCCTGGGCGACCCCAACATCACGGTAGAAGATGTCCTAAACTCCGAGGTGCTGGCCTGGCCCGTCCAACGGCTGGATGTCTCCCCGATAAGCGACGGGGCAGTGGCGATAGTGATGGCTGCCGAACACGTCGCCCGCCGGGTCACCAACAAGCCGGTCTGGGTGGAGGGAGTGGGTTGGAATCTGGATACGGCCTATTGGACCAACCGCGATCTCTCCTACCCCACCTACGTGGAGGAAGCGGCGCGGATGGCCTATAAGATGGCCGGCATCACCGAGCCGCGCAAGCAAATCCACATCGCTGAACCCTACGATCCCTTTGACTACAAAGAACTGCACCACCTGGAAGGGCTGTTGCTATTTGATAAGGGCAAGGCGTCGGAAGCAACGGCGCTGGGCATCACCCAGCGGGACGGCGACCTGCCCGTTTGCCCCAGCGGGGGGTTACTGGGCGTGGGCAACCCCATCTCTGCCGCCGCACTGATGAAGGTGGCAGAACTCTTCTGGCAACTGCGCGAGGAGGCGGGCGCCCGCCAGGTGCCCGGTCAACCCAAGCGAGGTGTCGCCCAGGCCTGGGGCGACCTGATGCAGGTGGGAACCGTCATCGTTCTGGGGGTGTGAAATGAAAGAACACGTTTACGACTGCACCTACCTCAGCGAGGAGGACTTTGAAACCGAGCAAGTGCTCTTTGAGACGTGGGTGCCCCAAGCCCGCTATGCCTGGGATGCGGGGATCGCCATTGGCCGCTACCTGGCCGAATTGAAGGCCGGGCGGCTGGTCGGTGTCCACTGCCCCAGTTGCGGACGGATTCTGGTGCCCCCGCGCATGTTCTGCCAGGATTGCTTCGTCTCCACCGATGGTTTCGTCCCCCTGCAGGACACCGGCACTGTCATCACCTTCTCCATCTGCCATATCCGCTGGGATATGGTCCGGCTGGAGCATCCCCTCATCCCCGCCGTCATCGCCATAGACGGCGCGTCGCCGGGCATGGGCATTCTCCATCTGCTGGGGGAGGTGGACCCGAAGGCCGTCCGGATCGGCATGCGGGTGCAGGCCGTCTGGAAGCCCCCGGAGGAGCGAGAAGGAGCCATCACCGACATCCGCTACTTCAAGCCCCTGGAGTGAGGAGGTACCATGTCCCTTTTAGAACGGATCGCTCACCCCAACCAGGCAAAGGTCTGGTACGGCGAAATTCCCATCCAGAGCCGTTATACCGTCGGCATTACCGGGGAACGGTTTTTCCGCGAAATCAAGGATAACGGTCGTCTCTGGGGCACCCGCTGCCCCCACTGCGACCTGGTCTACATCCCGCCCCGCCTCTACTGCGAGCGCTGCTTTGCCCACCTGGAGGAGTGGGTGGAAGTGCCGACCACCGGCCGGGTGCACACCTTTACCGTCGTCCACCTGGACCTGGACGGCAACCCCCTGCCGGAGCCCCGGATTATCGCCTTTATCCAGATAGACGGCACCGACGGCGGGCTGATCCACGACCTCGGGGAGGTGGACCCGGAGGAGGTCTGTATCGGGATGTGCGTGGAGGCGGTCTTTAAGGACCCGGCGGAGCGAAGGGGCAGCATCACCGACATCCGCTACTTCCGACCGGTCGGGTAGGCCCCCGCGCTTCTCGGAGAGGGGATTTTGCGGTAGCAAATCTGCCGCAAAATCCCCCCCGTTTTATGGTGCCAGTTAATGACTACACGAAATCCATCTGCATGCAAGGAGGCAAACGATGAGAGCACCGGTTCTCGCCAGCAACTTCTGGACGACGGTTCTATGGCTGGTCATCACCATCCTGCTCATCCTGCTCATCCTTTACTTGATCTGGTTCTTCACCCGCAAACGGCGGAAGGAAGAGAGGGTCAGCCGCGCCGAAGCCGCCCAGCCCTCTCCCATCCTCCCTACGGAGACCGCCCAGCCCGCTGCGGCCCCCGCTGAGGCGGCCCCCCCGTCGCCCGCCGCTCCTGCAGCAGCGGTAGAGGCTGTCGCCGATGACCTGACCCGCCTGGAAGGCATCGGGCCAAAAACGGCACAGGTCCTGGCTTCCATCGGCATCACCACCTTCCAGGCCCTGGCAACCGCCGACTACAGTCGGGTCAAACAGGCACTGGTGGAGGCGGGCTGGCCGTATATGGACCCAGCGGGGTGGATAGAGCAAGCCCAACTGGCCGCCGAGGGCCGCTGGGAGGAACTGGCCCTCCTTCAGGAGCGGCTGAAGGGCGGACGCCAGCAGTAACTCCCTCCGAGGACGCCCGTGCTTGCCGCTGAAACCTCGCTCCAGGCCCTGAAGGAGGGCAACCGGCGATATGTGACGGGTCAGGCTCAGCACCCTCGCCAGAACGCGGCGCGCCGGCGGGAGACCATCCCTCGGCAGCAACCTCTCGCCGTCATCCTGGGATGCTCCGACTCTCGCGTCCCGCCGGAAATCATCTTTGACCAGGGTTTGGGTGACCTGTTCGTCATCCGCACTGCCGGGCATGTGGCGGATCGCGCCGTTGCGGGGAGCGTGGAGTATGCCGTGGAGCATTTGGGCGCCCCCCTGGTGGTGGTCCTGGGCCACACCCGCTGCGGCGCAGTGACCGCTGCGGTACAGAGCGCGTCTGCGCAGGGCGGATCCCACCACGACCCCATCCGCCACATCATAGAAGCGATCCTCCCTGCTGTCTACCAGACCGCCGACCTCCCCGGCGACCCGGTCGCCCATGCCATAGACGCCCATATCCGGCTGACGATGGAATCCCTGGTCGCCACCTCCCCGGCTCTGGCCGAGCGGGCCCGTTCCGGCCATCTCCGCGTCGTCGGCGCGCGGTACGACCTGGAGAGCGGAGAAGTGGTCTGGCTGGATTCGGGCCTGTAGCGCAAAATTTCTCTGCTGGCGCTATAGACGAGTGCCCCAGCGCTACAGCACAAACGGAGGTTTTCTGATGCCCACCCTCCTTCTTCAGCACGCCGACCTTCTGGTCACGATGGACGACGCTGGGCAGGAGATCCCCGATGGCGGCCTCTTTGCCCGCGATGGCGTCATCCAGCAAGTGGGGCCGACAGCGAAACTTCCTCCCACTGCTGACCACGTCATCGACGCGCGCGGGATGATGGTCCTGCCCGGCCTGGTCAACACCCACCACCACCTCTACCAGACGCTCACCCGCGCCGTCCCGGCCGCGCAGGATGCCTCCCTCTTTGAGTGGCTCAAGACCCTCTACCCCATCTGGGCCCGCCTGACGCCGGAGGCAGTCTACGTGAGCGCGCTGGTCGGGCTGGCGGAACTGATGCTCTCCGGCTGCACCACCGCCTCCGACCACCTCTACATCTACCCCAACGGATGCCGGATTGATGACGAAATCCGCGCCGCGCAGGAAATCGGCATCCGCTTCCACGCCAGCCGGGGCGCGATGAGCCTGGGCGAAAGCAAAGGCGGCCTTCCGCCGGACCGGGTTGTGGAGGATGAGGACTTCATCCTGAAGGATATGCAGCGGGCTGTGGAGACCTACCACGATCCCGACCGGTACGCTATGCTCCGCATCGTCCTGGCTCCCTGCTCTCCCTTCTCCGTAACCCCGGACTTGATGCGGGAGGCGGCGGCGCTGGCCCGCGCGTACGGTGTCCGGCTCCACACACACCTGGCGGAGACGCTGGACGAGGAGCAGTTCTGCCTGGAACAGTTCGGTCGCCGACCAGTGGGTTACGCCGAGGACCTGGGCTGGGTGGGCCACGACGTCTGGTACGCCCATGGGGTCCACGTGAACGGCGAGGAGATCGGCCTGCTGGCCCACACCCGCACTGGCGTCTGCCATTGCCCCAGTTCCAACATGCGGCTGGCCTCTGGCATCGCGCCAGTGCGGGCATATCTGGATGCTGGAGTGCCCGTCGGCCTGGGCGTGGACGGCTCCGCCAGCAACGACTCCTCCCACCTCCTGGCTGAGGCCCGGATGGCCATGCTTCTGCAGCGGGTCATGGGCGATCCGCGCCGGCTGACCGCTCGCGAGGCGCTCTGGCTGGCCACGCGCGGCGGCGCAGCCGTCCTGGGCCGGGACGATATCGGACAACTGGCCCCAGGCTGTGCCGCCGACTTCATCGCCTTCCGCCTGGACCGGCTGGACTATGCCGGCGCGCTCCACGACCCGGTCGCCGCGCTGGTCTTCTGCACCCCCCAGCGGGTGGACCTCTCCGTCATCAACGGGCGCATCGTGGTGGAGGAGGGCCATTTGCGGACGGTGGACCTGGGCCCTGTCGTGGAGCGCCACAATGCCATCGCCCGGCAGATGGTGCGGGGGGAATAAACCACAGGCCACGGAGTACACAACACGCTCATGCGCGTCCTCCTGGTCTCCAAAGCCTGTATCGTCGGCATCTACCAACGAAAACTGGAGGAAATCGCGCGGCGGGGGATAGAGTTGCGGGCCGTCGTCCCTCCGTACTGGAAGGACGAGCGGGGCGTCCTCCCCCTGGAACGGGCCCACACGGAGGGCTACGAACTGGTCGTAGAGCCAATGGCCCTCAATGGCCACTTCCATCTCCATTTCTACCCGCGCCTGGCCCGCCAGATTCGGTCGTTCCGCCCGGACATCGTCCACCTGGACGAGGAGCCGTACAACTTCGCAACCTTTCACGGAATGGTCCTGGCCCGGCGGGCTGGCTGCCGGACCCTCTGGTTCAGTTGGCAGAACCTGCTGCGTCGCTACCCACCCCCCTTCTCTCTCTTTGAGCGCTACTGTCTGCGCCACGCGGACGCCGCCATCACCGGCAGCGAGACCGCCGCGCAAGTCTGGCGGGCCAAAGGGTACACCGGCCCGCTGGCCGTCATCCCCCAGTTCGGCGTGGACCCGGACCACTTCACCCCCCCACCCCACCGGGAGACGGACCGGCCCTTCACCGTTGGCTTCGCCGGACGACTGGTGGAGGAGAAGGGAGTTGACCTCCTGCTGAACGCCGTCGCGGAGATGCCAGGGGTACGGGTAGAGATTCTGGGCAGCGGGCCGATGCGTGCCGTCCTGGAGAAGCAATCTTCCGCAACGGGGCTTTCCGGACGGGTGACTTTTCTGGGCACTCTCCCCTCCCCCCAGATGCCCCGGTTTTACCACCGGCTGGACGCTCTGGTCCTCCCCTCCCGTTCCCGCCCGAACTGGATAGAACAATTCGGCCGGGTCCTGGTGGAGGCGATGGCCTGCGGGGTGCCCGTGGTCGGCTCCACCTGCGGCGAAATCCCCCACGTCATCGGCGATGCGGGGCTCACCTTCCCGGAGGGGGACGCTGAGGCCCTGCGGGCCTGTCTGGAACGTCTCCGCACCGATGCATCCCTCCGGGCGGAACTGGCCCGCCGGGGCCGGGAGCGGGTCCTGGCCCACTACACCCATGCCCATATCGCCGCCCAGACGGTGAAGGTATACCAGTCCCTGTAGTTTCGCAACAATGAGACGGAGGTTTGAGGGCAGCAGCCAGAAGCCACTGCCCCCAACTCTCTCTTCTCTTCAGTCCCCATTGCCTCTGTGCCCAAGCATGTTATAATATGGGCAAGATGCGCGGAGGTGAACTGTGGTTCTGACCCGAGAGGAAGTGGAACACATTGCCGACCTGGCCCGGCTGGCCCTGACCGATGAGGAGAAAGAGCGCTTCCGCCAGCAACTCTCGGCGGTGCTGGAATATGCTGCGCGTCTGCAGGAACTGGATACCGAAGCCATCCCCCCCACCGCGACCGTCCTGCCGCTGCGCAACGTGATGCGGCCTGATGAACCGCGCCCCCTGGCCCCTCGCGAGGACATTCTGGCCAACGCCCCAGAGGCGGAGGAAGCCTGCTTCAAAGTACCGGCCATCTGGGAGTAACGGAGCGCGGTTTTCGGCACAGGGAGTTCATCCAGGTCATAGAAACTCTGCTGGCGAGGAGGATGGAGTGCATCTCTACAACTTGACCATCCACGAAGCCCGCTCTCTCCTGGGCGCGGGGGAAATTTCCGCTGTGGAGTTGACCCAGGCGGTGATAGACCGCATTCTGGCGGTGGATAACGACGTCCGGGCCTACATCACGCTGACGCCGGAAGTGGCGTTGGAGCAGGCCCGCGCGGCCGACGCCGTTCGGGCAGGAGCGGGGCCTCTCCAGGGCATCCCCATCGCGGTCAAAGACATCATCTGCACTGCGGGCATTCCCACCACCTGTGGCTCCCGTATCCTGGAGAATTTCATCCCGCCCTACGACGCCACCGTCGTCGCCCGATTGAAGGCTGCCGGCGCCGTCATCCTGGGCAAGACCAACACCGACGAATTTGCTATGGGCTCCTCCACCGAGAACTCCGCCTTCTTCCCCACCCGCAACCCCTGGGACCTGGAGCGCGTCCCGGGCGGGTCCAGCGGGGGGAGCGCGGCCGCTGTCGCCGCCGGGGAGTGCCTGGGTGCCCTGGGCACCGACACTGGCGGCTCCGTCCGCCAGCCCGCCGCCCTCTGCGGCATCGTCGGCCTGAAGCCGACCTACGGGCGAGTGAGCCGCTATGGTCTCATTGCCTTCGCTTCTTCGCTGGACCAGGTGGGAGTGCTGACCCGCGACGTAACCGATGCGGCCATTCTCCTGGGCGTCATCGCCGGGCACGACCCGCTGGATTCCACCTCACTGGACGCACCTGTGCCTGACTACACCGCTGCGCTGACTGGCGACATCCGAGGGATGCGGGTCGGCGTCCCCCGGGAGTACTTCGTCTCCGGCATGCAGCCGGAGGTGGAAGCGGCCGTGCGCGCCGCCCTACAGAAACTGGCCGACCTGGGGGCCGAGATCATAGAGGTCAGCCTGCCCCACACCGACTATGCCCTGCCCGTCTACTACCTGATCGCTCCGGCGGAGGCCAGCGCCAACCTGGCCCGCTACGACAGCGTCCGCTACGGCCTCCGCATTGTCGGCACCTCTCTGGAGGAGACCTATAAGCAGACACGCGGCCAGGGCTTCGGCCCCGAGGTCAAGCGGCGCATTATGCTGGGCACCTACGCTCTCAGCGCCGGTTACTACGATGCGTACTACCTGAAAGCGCAGAAGGTGCGCACGCTCATCAAGGGGGATTTTGACCGCGCCTTTGAGCAGGTGGATGTTATCGTGGCCCCCACCAGCCCCACCACGGCCTTCCGCATTGGCGAGAAGACGGAGGACCCCATCCAGATGTACCTCTCTGACATCTTCACCCTCTCCGTCAACCTGGCAGGCATCTGCGGCATCAACGTCCCTTGCGGCTTTGACGCGCAGGGGCTACCCATCGGTATGCAAATTATGGGGCCGGCCCTGGGGGAGATGACCATCCTGCGGGTGGCCTACGCCTACGAGCAAGCCACCGACTGGCACACCCACCACCCACCGATTGCATCACGCACCTCACGAGCCCACTGATGAACGAGACGAAAATCCGGGTAGAACATTTGAACTTCTACTACGGCAACAAAATTGCCCTTTCCGATATCTCCATGGTCATCCCGGATCGGCAAATCACGGCCCTCATCGGCCCGTCGGGATGTGGCAAGTCCACCTTCCTGCGCTGTCTGAACCGGATGAACGACACCATTCCGCGCACGCGAGTGGAAGGAAAGGTGCTTCTGGACGGAGTGGACATCTATGCGCCGGGCACCGACGTAGTGGAACTGCGCCGACGGGTAGGCATGGTCTTCCAGCGGCCCAACCCGTTTCCCCAATCTGTCTATGATAACGTCGCCTTTGGTCCCCGGGTCCTGGGCCTTCACCGTCAGCAGAACCTGGATGAAATCGTTGAGCGGAGTTTGCGGGATGTGGGCCTCTGGGATGAAGTCAAAGACAACCTCCGACAAAACGCGCTCAACCTCTCCCTGGGCCAGCAACAGCGCCTCTGCCTGGCGCGCGTCATCGCCGTCCAGCCGGAAGTGATTCTGATGGACGAGCCCTGCTCGGCGCTGGACCCCATCGCCACGCTGGAGATAGAGGAACTGATGCGGAGCCTACGGCAGAACTACTGCATCGTCATTGTAACGCACAATATGCAGCAAGCAGCGCGGGTATCGGAGTGGACCGGCTTCTTCTGGCTGGGGGAACTGGTGGAATTCGGCCCCACTGAGGTCATATTTACCCATCCGGCCCATCAACTCACCGAAGATTACATCACTGGACGGGCAGGTTAGGGGTACATAACAGGCAGGAAGGAGAAAGCAATGCCCCGAGAAACATTTGATCGGGAACTGCAGCGCCTGCAGGACGAACTGCTGATCCTGGGGAGCATGGTAGAGAGTGCGATCGCCGAATCGGTGGACGCGCTGAAACGGCGAGATTTTGAGGCCTCTCAGCGTATCATCGCGCAGGACCGGGACATCAACACCCGGCGGTTTGCCATTGAGTCCGACGTGCTGGTGCTGATTGCCACTCAGCAGCCGATGGCCAGCGACCTGCGCACCCTGGCCGCCATCCTGGACCTGGCCTCCGAACTGGAGCGGATGGGGGACTATGCCAAAGGGATCGCCCGCATCAATCTGATGATCGGCGATCAGCCGCTGATGAAGCCCCTGATTGACATCCCCCGAATGGCGGAACGGGCATGCAGCATGCTCCATCGGGCTCTGGATGCCTTTGCCCGCCGGGATGTGGCACTAGCCCGCGCTATCCCGGCCGAGGACGACGAGGTGGACGCTCTCTACAACCAGGTGTACCGGGAACTGGTGACCTACATCCTATCAGACCCGAAGAACATAGACCAGGCCAACTATCTCCTCTGGGCCGCCCACAACCTGGAGCGCGCCGCCGACCGGGTGACCAACATCTGCGAACGGGTGATTTTCACCGTCACCGGGGAACTGGGGGAACTGAACCGGGAGGGGAACGGCTTAGAGGACCTGCCGGGATAGAGGGGCCGTCGCTGCGAATTCCTCCAGGGGAATTTTGCGGCGGCAGCCCACAGGAGCCGCCGCCGCAAAATCCTATTCCTCCAACTCAACGGCCATTGCCACTGCCTCGCCGCCGCCCAGGCAAAGAGTCGCCAGACCCCGCCGGAGCCCTCGTTGCCGGAGGGCATAGATAAGGGTCACCAACACCCGCGCGCCGGAGCAGCCAATGGGATGTCCCAGGGCAATTGCCCCACCATTCACATTCACCCGCTCCCAGGGAAGGCCCAGGTCTTTGCCGTCAGCAACAACCTGAGCCGCAAACGCCTCGTTGACCTCGTAGAGGTCGTAATCATCTACCGAAGTCCCCGTCTTCGCCCAGAGTTTGCGGACAGCGAAGATGGGCGCCGTGAAGATTTTCAGTGGCTCCACCGCCGCCTGTGCGTAGGCAACAATACGAGCCAGCGGCCGCAGGCCCAACTCCTCCGCCTTCCCCCGACTCATCACCACCAGCGCCGCCGCACCGTCGGTGATGCCCGGAGAGTTGCCTGCCGTCACAATCCCATCGGGCTGAAAGGCTGGCTTCAGGCGAGCCAACGCCTCCAGCGAGGTATCCCGCCGGGGGCACTCATCGGCATCAAAGAGGATCGGCCCCCCCTTCGGCTGAGGCACCTGCACCGGGACAATCTCCTCCTTGAAGCGCCCCTCATCTATGGCCGCGATGGCCTTCATGTGGCTCCAGTAGGCATATTCGTCCAGTTCTTGGCGGGTCAGGCCGTACTCGCGGGCAATCCACTCGGCCGCGTTGCCCATATGCCAGTCCTGGAACGAACACCACAGGCCATCGTGGACCGTCGCGTCCACCAGTTTGCCATCGCCCAGGCGGTAGCCAAAGCGGGCCTGCTTGAGCATATACGGGCCGTTGTTCATGCTCTCCATACCGCCGGCCACGAAGACGTCGCCATCACCGGCTGCGATCATGGCCGCTGCCATCATGGCCGCCTTGAGGCCAGACCCGCAGATTTTATTGACGGTCGTCGCGCCAACAGCAGGGGGAAGGCCGGCCTTGACGGCCGCCTGCCGGGCCGGGGCCTGCCCCAACCCGGCCTGGACCACGTTCCCCATCAGCACTTCCTCAACCATCGCGGGGTCTATACCGGCCCGTTCCACGGCGGCACGGATGGCCACGGCTCCCAGTTCGGGCGCAGAAAGGGAGGCCAGCGTCCCCTGGAATCGTCCAATGGGCGTACGGGCTGCGGATACAATCACAGGTTCGCGTGCATGATTAGTCATGGCTTCCTCCAGGTCATAGATGAATTCGGGAAACCTGCGGGGGAACCCGACCGGATGCCTTCCGCGTATCCCCCGACGGTTTCATTACCCCCTACCTTGTGGGCCAGTTCGGTAGCGGCTGTCGCCAGCCCGATAATGAGCCAGAAGAGCGTCGCTGAATGGTGAAAGTCCAGATTGAAGAAATAATGATCAAACATTCCCCCCACCAGCGCGCCGATGACGGCCGCGTGGAGCCCCCACCACAGAGGTTCTAAGGTCGCCACCATCTCCTCTTCCTGGGCATCACCCGCTCCGCGCCGGAAGCGAGCGCGGGTACGCCAGAAGCGGACCAGGAAGATTGCTATCACCGCCAGGAAGGCCGTCAGTCCGACCAGTCCAGTCTGCTCGGCGATCATCAGGTAGAGGTTGGAGACCCCGATATACGTATCCACATCGGGGGAGCCAGCAAAGCCCACGCCCAACACCGGGTAGCGCATAATCAGGGTGATGGCATCCTTGTACTCCCCAAAGCGCATCTGCGTCGCCAGGTCCTCTCCCCGAATGCCAGCGATGAAGTGCACTACGAGCGTTTGAGTCTGGGGAAGCAACAGGAGGAGGACCCCGGCCACCAGCAGTAACCACCACAGTTTCCGATACCGGAGCGTCGCCACCACGATGAGAGCCACCCCGGCGCCAACCATGGAGCCCCGGGAGATAGTCAGCCCCAAGCAGAGAGCCAGAGCACCCAGGATGGGTATCAGGTAACGCCGCCGAATCAGAGGACGGCGGGCAAAAATTTGGGGGACGGCCAAGGCCAGGGAGAGATTCATCAGGCTGCCCAGGATGTTGGGGTCCACCGAGGTAGCGGTAGCCCGCTGAGGGAGAGTGGGGTCATCCAGGATATACCGCAGGACGCCGGGCCCCGAGGGATAGCCCAGGATTCGCAGGGCCGAAAGGGCGCGGATAGCCCAGTCGTCCGGGATCGCATAGAGGAGAATGCCCAGGGTCGCCTCGGCGAACGCGCAGAGGATCAGAGCCCGCACCAATCGCTCCAGCCGTCCCGTATCCTGCACGGTGTTAACCACCAGGAAGAAAAGCAAGACACTAAGGAGAATCTCGGCAAAGCGGCGGACGACGTAAGATGTTAGCGGAGCATGGCCCAGCCCGAGGACAAAGGCGGTCAGCGCCAGGAGCAGGAACAGCAGGACTGGCCCCCCCAGCCCGGTCGCGGTAAAGGAGCGCTCGCTATCGGTCATCCAGCGAAGCGCCCAGACCACAAAGAGCATCCCCAGAGCCGCATCCAGGAAAGTGGGGCGGAAGACAATTTCAAAGGGAAAAGAGGCAAAGGGGAGCAGGCAGATGATGCCGATGACGGCCCAGTAGGCGATCTCTATGTTCTGCAACATCCACAGGGCCAGTACGAGCGCGACCAGGCCCGCCGCCGCTATGAGCGGCCCGAACTCGGCCAGCAGGTATCCCCCGCCTATGGCCGCTGTTACGGTCAGCAGAAGGATACCCAATCCTTTCAGCAGACTTCTCACCTCTCGGACATGCAACATACCTATCTCTCCAGGGAGGGAACACGGCGGAACACAGATCTACACGGATTTTCTGTGCTCAGCAGTTCTGTGGTGCGCGTTCTCGTACACCTTTTCCAGAAAGTTCAGTCAGCACCGAGCCCCTTTCAGATTTCTGTTCAGAACAGCGTCGGCTGGCGGGCAACGGGCAGAGTCTCTCCACCAGCCACCCGATGAGCCCAGCGAAGGGGCTCCGGCAACCGGTGTGTCGGCGCACAGGCCAGCACCAGTTCCACAGCCGTCTCCAGGTCCACCCGATGGCCAACGGAGACGTAGACTGGCTGGACGCCCGTCTGGGTGCGGAGGACGGCACCGATAACCTCCTCGCCGTCCCAGAGAGGCACCCAACTGCCCCGCTGCGACGGAGGCTCCTCGTGTTCCCCCCAGAGGCGGGATTTGGCGCAGCCAATGCTGGGCCAGTCCAGCAGAACACCCAGATGGGTCGCCAGCCCCATCCGGCGGGGATGGGCCAGTCCCTGCGCGTCAAAAATGAGCACGTCGGGCTGGCCCTTCAGCCGATCCAGCGCCGCCAGTACTGCCGGCCCTTCCCGAAAGGCCAGAAGGCCAGGAATATAGGGAAACGAGACCGGCATCTGGGCAGTGGAGGCTTCCACGGGAGAAAGGTCAGGAAAGGATAAGAGAACAACGGCCGCCTGGGCGACCTCGTCCCGGATGCTCACATCCACTCCAGCCACCCAGCGGGGAGGCAACGCCAGGGGAACCACCCGCACCTGCGCCCGCAGCCGCTCCTGAAGCGCGCGGGCTTCGGCGGGAGAAACGTCCCAGGGATGGATGAAATGGGGCAACAGAGCCATCGTTATCGGGAGGCAATGTGTTGGGCCAGTTGATGAAACTGAACGGCCACTAAACTCTCCGGCTGCATTACCACCATCGGGGTTCCCTGCTCTGCGGCCCGAAAGGCCAGTTCTGGCGCCGGCGGGATAACCACGACAATCTCCCGCTGAAGGAACTCTTCCACTGCATCTCTACCTGGGGTAGTGGAAGTGGGTGCCCGGTTGACCAGCACAATCCCCTGGCGGTGCCGACCGATCTCCAGAGCATCCAGCGCGGCCAGCAACGCCTGAGTCAGCAGCAAGCTGATCCGATGGGGTTCTACCACGATCATCACGTAATCCAGGGTGCGCAACAGGGCCTGATTGACCGCGTCCAGTCCGACCCCCATATCCACCAGCACGTAGTCTACCGTGTCGGCCAGAGAGCGGACGATTGCCTCAATGTGGGCGGGCGTAAAGGACTGGACGGTTCCCTGGGGATCAGGCAAGCCCCCCAGGACCAGCACACCGGACACATGGCGATCGGCATAGGTCAGAATGGTATCCGCGTTCAGCCCCTGGGGGTCCCGCCCGGCCAGGACCTGCAGGCCCTGCTGGGGGCGCAAACCCATCTGCAAGGCGAGAGGAGAGGAGCCCGTACGGGCATCCAGCAATACGACCCGCTTCCCCAGGGCGGGCCCCCGGATCAGGGTGACGGAGAGATTGATCGCCAGCGTGGTCGTTCCCACGCCGCCTTTACACCCCAGAAAGCCCACACTTTTGCCGCGCGGGAGGCGCGTGGGTGGCCCCAGACGGGTCGTGCGAGATATCAAGGCCTCTATCCGGGTGACCAGTTCCGCTGGATGGACTGGTTTGACCAGATATTCATCGGCGCCGGCCTCAAAACCGGCCACCTTGTCTGTAATCTGCCCGCGAGCGGTGAGCATAATGATGGGGATGGCGGCCGTGCGCTCGTCGGCCCGTAGCCGTCGGGCGACCTCATAGCCGTCCATGCCGGGCATCATCACATCCAGGAGCACCAGGTCGGGAGATTCGCTGACCGCTTTGTTGAGAGCCTGGAGTCCACTTTGCGCGGCAACAATCTGATACCCCCGACTCTGGAGCATCAGCCCGATCAGTTTCAGGCTCTCCAGGTCGTCTTCTACAATCAGAATTTTCCCAGGCATAGCAGGACTCCTTAATAACCGCCCTGGCTACTCTTTCCGACAATTTGAGGTTTTACGGCGACGGCTCAAGCAATCTCTGACGACGGCAGATAGAGCCGATGCTCCCGAATGTACGACTCCACTGCCGGAGGGACCAGATAGCGGATCGGCAACCCTTCCCGCACCCGTCGCCGCAGATCGGTGGCGGAGAGGTCCAGAAGGGGCGCATCCAGCCAGACCATCCGCTCCCGGATGCCAGGGATTTCCCGCTCCAGGGCATCCAGGTCAGCGGTCCAGCCAGGTCGTTCCATCACGGCCAGGGTCACCTGGCGGATAATCCCCACCGGGTCGCGCCAGGTCAGAAATTCGGCCAGGCTGTCACTTCCCATCAAGAAGTAAAAGTCGGCCCCTCTGAACATCCTGTTCAGCATAGTGAGCATATCTACCGTATAGTGCGGCCCCGGTCGGTCCAGATCCACGCGGGAAAGGACGAAAGCCGGGTTATCTGCGATAGCAGCCCGCACCATCGCCGCCCGATGGATGGCCGGACTGAGGGGATAGCCGGGTTTGTGGGGCGGATGACCAGCGGGGACGAAAAGCACCCGGGCCAATCCCAACTGGACGCGCGCCGTCTCCGCCAGGGCCAGATGACCGTAGTGCGGAGGGTCAAATGTGCCGCCCAGGACACCCAGACGGAGGGAATCACCACCCGTCAATGTACTTGGCCCACTCCTGATTTTCCCGCAGATAAGTACTAAAGAGGTACCGAGCAGTAGGGCGAGGTTCAAAGGGAGGCCGCAGGAGCGTCATCCGGGCCTCTTCCAGCGTGCGGCTCCCCTTGCGACGGTTGCACTGGGGGCAGGCAGCCACCAGATTCTCCCAGCAGTGCTCGCCCCCCCGATGGCGCGGGATGACGTGGTCTATCGTCAGATTGGCGATCTCCCGGCCGCAATACTGGCAGCGGTACTCATCCCGCCGCAGAATCTCCCGCTTGGTCAGGCGGACGCGCGGCATAGGCCGACGCACGACAAAGACCAGGCGAATCACCGACGGCCGCTCATAGACAGCGGAGACGGTGCGGATGAACCCGCGACCGTTCTCCACCACCACGGCTTTTCCGGAGAGAATCAGTCCCATAGCCCGCTTCGTCGTACAGACGTGCAGAGGCTCGTAGTTGCCGTTCAGCACCAGCACCGGCTGGTTCATCCCCGTCCTCCCTGCCACAAGTATAGCACAAATGGCCAATCCGTCAATTCTGGCATTGTGGCAGGAAAGTTACAATTGGATGCCGCTTCATTTTCATAGAGAGAACGTCTCCCGCCGGACGGTGACCGTCTCCAGGAACCCCCGGTCTATCTCCACGCCGATGCCCGGCCCCTGGGGAACGTCTATGGTGCCGTCAGGGTTGAGGCGGAAAGGCGGGATGACGATATCCCGTTCGTAGTAGCGGTCGCTGGCGGAGATGTCGCCGGGAAGGGTATAGTTGGGCAGACTGGCGATGGCGATATTGTGCGCCCGTCCGACACCGGTCTCCAGCAATCCGCCGCACCAGACCGGCAGTCGCCAATCCTGACAGAGGTCGTGGATGCGGCGGGCCTGGGCCAGGCCCCCCACCCGACCCGGTTTGATGTTGATAATGCGGCAACTCCCCAGTTGCAGCGCCGCCTGCGCGTGGGACGGGGTGGGAATGGATTCGTCCAGGCAGATCGGCGTCCGTAGCCGACGCTGAAGCAGGCTGTGCTCGTATAGGTCGTCGTGAGCCAGCGGTTGCTCTATCATCAGCAGTCCCCATTCGTCCAGCGCGGCCAGATGGCCCGTATCCGCGAGGGTATAGGCAGAATTGGCATCCACCATCAGCGGCACCGTCGGCCAGCGACTCCGCAGTTCCCGCACCACGTCCAGGTCCCACCCGGGCTTGATTTTCACTTTGACCCGCCGATATCCCTGGGCCAGGTACCCCTCCACCTGTTCCAGAAGTTCGGGAAGGGTATCCTGGATGCCCACGCTGACACCACTTATGATGCGGTCTCGCACGCCTCCCAGGAGCCGCGCCAGGGGGACTCCCTTCTCTCGGGCCTCCACATCCCAGAGCGCCTCCTCTAACCCGGTTTTGGCCATCGGATGGCCGCGCACCCGCCCCATCCGGGCGAAGACATCGGCCGCGCGCTCTATCTCCTGACCCAGCATCATCGGGATCAGGAAATCCCGCAGGACGTGCCAGGCTGTCTCCACCGTCTCCGCCGAGAACCAGGGGCCATCTTCTACAGGGGACTCCCCCCACCCTTCCACCCCGTCGGCCCAGACGGTGACCAGAATGGTGTGACGCTCTTGAGTGCGGCGGAAACTGGTCTCAAAATGCCGCTTCAAGGGCAGGCAAACGTAGCGAATCTCTATCCGCTCAATGCGCATAGGCCACTCCCGTCGTGTCTCCTAAAGTGAGAACAATTCCTACACGCGGATCCGTTTCCAGGCGCCGTTGCGGAAGCGAAGCCCCAGCATCAGGGCGCGGACGCTCATATCCAGAATCATCGCCGCCCAGATACCAGGAAGGGACAGACCGGCTACGATCCCCAGGAGCCAGGAAAGGGGCAGGCGGACCAGCCAGATGGGCAGGGCCTGGGCCAGCAGGACGTAGCCGGTATCTCCAGCGCCGCGCAGCGCGCCGGAGAGGACAAAGTACCAGGCCAGCGAGGGCTGGATAAAGGCACAACCCCGAACGGCTATGGCCCCCTGGGCGATCACCCCTGGGTCGGAGGTGAAGAAGCGGACCAGCGGCTCGGCTAGGAAAAAAGCGGCAACCCCTCCGCTGCACATCACCGCCAGCGCCAGCCATGATGCGGTCATCGTGCAGGCCGCCGCCCTCTGAGGGGACTGACGTCCCAATTCCTGCCCCACCAGCGTCGTCGCAGCGACAGAGAAGGCAAACCCCGGGGTAAAAGCCACCGAGAGCAACTGGATGCCCAGTTGGTGCCCGGCATAGGCCGCGGTGCCCAGAACGGTCACCACGGAAGCCATCACCACCTGCGCCAGCCGCATCAGCCCCTGCTCAGCCCCGCTGGGAAGCCCGATACGCAGCAGCCGCCAGGCGCGCGCCACGTCCAGCCGCAATCCGGCCCGGGAGACCCGCAGTCCGCCAGCAGCCCGTCCCCTCAAGAGGGACCGCACAACCAGTATACCGCCAACGGCGGACCCCGCCGCTGCGCCGATGCCAGCCCCCAGGACTCCCAGGGCCGGCAGCGGGCCAATGCCGTAGACCAGGCTCCACGAGAGGGCCGCGTTCACCACGTTGACCACCGCCATAATGACCATCGGGGTCCGGGTATCCCCCGCTCCCCGGATGGTCGCGTTGCCCACGTAGAGCAGAGCCATCAACGGCATGGTCGTGCCCACCGCCAGCAGATAGAGCCGGCCCGAAGCCACCACATCCGGCTCGCCGCCCAGGGCCCTCAGCATCCAGCCGCCCCCCACCAGGCAGGGGACCGCCGTCAGGACCCCGATGGCCAGCGCCAGGAGCAAAGATTGCCCGGCGAACGCTTCCGCCTCCTGCTGGTCCCCGGCACCGACGGCACGGGCAACCAAGGCTGTCCCGCCCACCCCGGCCGCGCTGAAGAACGCGCTCAGCAGCATCACCAGTTGCGAACCCAGGCCCACCGCCGCCAGCGCCGCCGCGCCCAGGTGACCCACGATGTAAGTATTTACCAGCCCCACCGCCGTCCCCAGCATCTGCTCCACGACGACAGGCCATGCCAGACTGAGTACCTGGGTGGTGATCCCCTGTTGCGGTGCGGGCTTTCCGGCTACTCGTTTGGCTAACGGAACGGTACCCATAGAGACCTCACCTTTCGCCCCAGTATACCGCAGATAGAGAAAGGGTCAAGCCAGCCACGATCCTGTTGACAAACGCTCCGGCGCGCAGTACAATGACTACCGTTGATATGCACCACATTCACCTATGCAGAGTCTGAAAGTAGGAATGGCCAGCCTCTTTGTTGAGTCTCACAAAGCCATGTCGGTTCAGAGCCCCGAGAGGCCCCGCCGTTCTTCCGTTTCCACCCTCCACTCCCCTCTCCCGTCGCCGCAGGCAAGCGAGAAGGGGGAGGGAGCCGGTGAGGAGGATGAGGGCAAGAATCAGCACACACTTTTGGGGCATCCAACCGGAACGACCCTACGAAATCCGCCCCTCTACGGGGGCCTTGAGGCCGGTGGCACCAAATTCGTCTGCGCAGTCGGCACGGGGCCCGATGACCTTCGCGCCGTGGCTCGCTTCCCGACCACCACTCCCCAGGAGACCATCCACCGGGCACTGGATTTCTTTCGGGAACAGCGGGATCGGCTGGGAGGCGCTCTCTGCGCCATCGGCATTGCCTCTTTCGGTCCGGTGGACCTGAACCCCGCCTCGCCGACTTTCGGCTACATCACATCTACCCCTAAGCCCGGCTGGCAGAATGTGGACCTGGCGGGCGAGATTCGGCGGGGCCTGAACCTGCCCGTCGGGTTTGATACCGACGTCAACGGCGCGGCCCTGGCGGAGGGGCTCTGGGGCGCTGCTCGGGGGCTGGATACGTTCATCTACCTGACCGTCGGAACCGGCATCGGGGGCGGAGGAATGGTCAGTGGGCGCCTGATTCACGGCCTGCTCCATCCGGAAATGGGGCACATTCGCATCCCCCATAACTGGCAGGCCGACCCTTTTGAGGGCTGTTGCCCGTACCACGGCGACTGTCTGGAGGGACTGGCCTGCGGCCCCGCCATCGCGGCGCGCTGGGGCGCGCCGCCGGAGGACCTGCCCCCCGATCATCCGGCGTGGGCGTTGGAGGCTCACTACCTGGCCCTGGCCCTGGCCAATTTCATCTGCACCCTCTCCCCCCAGCGCATCATCCTGGGCGGCGGGGTGATGAAGCAACTGCATCTCTTTCCCCGCATCCGGGCCGAAGTGACCCAACTGCTGAACGGCTACATCCAGGCCCCTCCAATCCTGGACGAAGAGCAGCGGCAGGCGTACATCATCCCGCCGGCGCTGGGAGCGCAAGCCGGCGTCCTGGGCGCCATCGCCCTGGCCCGCCAGGCCGCCGAACCTTCCGCTGGCTAAGTCCCATCATTCTGCAATTCGCCGATTTCCTATGCCCCGATTCCAGTTAGTCTCCGAATTTCAACCCACAGGCGACCAGCCGGAGGCCATCACCGCGCTGGCGGAGGGACTCCGTTGCGGCTACAAGCACCAAACGCTACTGGGAGCGACAGGAACCGGGAAGACATACGTAATGGCCAAAGTTATAGAGGCCGTTCAGAAGCCCACCCTGGTCATTTCCCACAATAAGACCCTGGCCGCCCAACTCTACGCCGAGTTCCGCCAGTTCTTCCCCTCCAACGCGGTGGAGTACTTCGTCTCCTATTACGATTACTACCAGCCCGAGGCCTACCTCCCCCAGTACGACCTCTACATAGAGAAAGACGCGGCCACTAACGAAGAGATTGACCGCCTCCGGCTGGCGGCGATGTCGGCCGTCTTCTCCCGCCGGGACGTCATCATCGTCGCCTCCGTCTCTTGCATCTACGCCATCGGCGACCCGGATGAGTGGGGACGGGTGACGCTGCGGCTGGCCCAGGGCGAACGGCACCGCCGGGAGACTGTCCTCCGCCATCTGGTGAGCATCTACTACGAACGCAATGACCTGGAACTGGTCCGGGGTCGCTTCCGTGTGCGCGGCGACACGCTGGAAATTGCGCCCGCCTACAGCGAAACCGCCTACCGCATCGGTTTCTGGGGGGACGAGATTGAGCGCATCACCGAGATTCATCCTCTCACCGGCGAGGTGCTGGCTGAACGGGAAGAGATCCACATTTTCCCTGCCAAAGCCTTCATCACTCCAGACGAGAAACGAGAGAGAGCGCTGGCCGACATAGAAGCGGAACTGGAGGAACGGCTGAAGGAATTGCGCGCTCTGGGGAAACTCTTAGAGGCCCAGCGGTTGGAGCAGCGCACCCGCTATGACATGGAGATGATCCGCGAGGTCGGCTACTGCGCAGGGATCGAGAACTATTCCCGCCACCTCCAGCAGCGACCACCAGGCTCTCCCCCTTGGACGCTGATGGACTACTTCCCCGCCGACTATTTGCTCATCGTGGACGAGTCCCATATGACCATCCCGCAGATTCGGGGGATGTACAACGGCGACCGGAGCCGGAAGGAGACGCTGGTGGAATACGGTTTCCGGCTCCCCTCCGCGCTGGATAACCGTCCCCTGACCTTTGAGGAGTTTGAGGCCCGGGTCAACCAGGTCATCTATACCTCCGCCACCCCCGGCCCCTATGAACTGGAGAAGAGCCAGCAAGTGGTACAGCAGATCATCCGGCCCACCGGCATCGTGGACCCCGAAATTATCGTCCGGCCAGCGAAGGGGCAGGTAGATGACCTCATCGGGCGTATCCGGGAGCGGGTAGCGCGCGGGGAGCGGGTGCTGGTCACCACTCTCACCAAACGTATGGCGGAGGACCTGGCGGACTATCTGCGGGAACTGGGCATTAAGGTCCACTATCTCCACAGCGAGGTGCAGACCATAGAGCGGGTGGAGATTCTGCGGGACCTGCGTATGGGCGTCTACGACGTTGTCGTGGGCATCAACCTGCTGCGGGAGGGGCTGGACTTGCCGGAGGTGAGCCTGGTGGCGATTCTGGACGCGGATAAAGAGGGCTTCCTGCGCTCGGATACGGCGCTCATCCAGACCATCGGGCGGGCGGCCCGTCATGTCCACGGCACCGCCGTCCTCTACGCCGACCGCATCACCGACTCTATGAGGCGGGCAATAGAAGAGACAGAACGTCGCCGGGCCATCCAGATGAAGTACAACCAGGAGCACGGCATCACCCCCGCCACCATCGTCAAAGAAATCCGCGACCTGACCGACCGGGTGCGCGCACAGACGGCCCGTCAACCGGAAGCGCCCGTTACGATGATGTCCAAAAACGACCTGGCGCGGCTGATCCGGGAACTGGAGAAGGAGATGCGGAAAGCGGCGGAGGAACTGGAATTTGAAAAGGCGGCCATACTGCGGGACCGCATCTTTGAGTTGCGACAATTGCTGGCAGAGAAAGAGGAGCGGATCCCACCCTGGGAGCGGAACCGTCGGCTGGGGGTAATTGAACAGAAAACCACGGATTAACACGGATTGACACGGATAAATTGACAGGAAACCACGGATTAACACGGATTGACACGGATAAATTGACAGGAAACCACGGATTAACACGGATTGACACGGATAAATTGACAGGAAACCACGGATTAACACGGATTGACACGGATAAATTGACAGGAAACCACGGATTAACACGGATTGACACGGATAAATTGACAGGAAACCACGGATTAACACGGATTGACACGGATAAATTGACAGGAAACCACGGATTAACACGGATTGACACGGATAAATTGACAGAAAACCACGGGTTAACACGGATTGACACGGATAAATTGACAGGAAACCGCGGAATAACACAGATTAACACGGATAAATTGAACGGACAGAATAGGGGCTTATCCGCGTCCATCCGCGTCCATCTGCGTCCACCCGTGTTCATCTGCGTTCATCCGTGGTTGATCCGTGGTTGATCCGTACCCCAAACCAGCGCGACTATGGCGCAGCCCCCTTGAATGTCACCGGCAGATACAGGCTGGCCCGGTGGGGCTGTAGGGCAACCACCAGGCGGACCTCCTGAACATCCACCCCTGAATGGACCGCTACCGGCATCCGGTGGGGTAGCCACCCCGGCGGCGGGGAAGGCCAGCCCTCCGGCGTCACCTCCAGCGTGTACACCGCCACCGGTAACGTCGCCGTGAACTCCCAGGACGTCCCCACCGTGGGCGCAACGGCATCCGCCCCCGTCGGGTCCAGCAATCGCAGCGTCGCGGTCAGGGTCGGCTCATCCGGGCCCGGCTCCCCGTCCCGGTTCTCATCCCCGAAGACCGCATCCACCGTCAGGTGGAGGGTGCGCGTCGGGGTAACCGCCGCGCAGACCTCCGGCGACCATCCCCCCCGATTCCCCGCCCGGTCCCAGGCCCGCGCGCGGAAGCACCAGGTACCCGTCCGGGGAACCATGTACGCGCTGCTGGTCGTGGGGGTGAGCGTCAGCCAGGTCACCCAGGCCGCCGTCCCTTCCCGAACCTGCACATCGTAGCCCCAGATTCCAGCAGCATCGTCGGCCCCCTCCCAGGAGACCGTGACCGTGGGGGGCAGGGAGACCGTCACCGAGCGGACCGTGGCAGTGGGCGGGACGATATCCGTCTCTATGACCAGATACGGCTCCCCGCCGATGATGTAGTCGGAGGGCGAAGTACCGTTGTTGGCCGTCGCGCCGGGGAGAAAGAGAGAGTAGGCCCCATTCGTCGCCGTGATGGTGCGGGTGACACCCCATCGGTCCACCAGTATGGCGGTGGGGAGCGTCGCCGGGTAGGAGAAGACCGTCGCCGTGGGAACGGTGTTCCAGAGGACGCTGACTTTCCCCCGGGGCGTGCCCCAGAAGGTCACCCGCCGCACTCCGATAGAGTGGTTGACGCTGGTCACCATCGTCGGTGAAACCAGGTACGTCGTCGCCACCTGGAAGGCAACGTAGGCCGGGCGGAGGGTGCGGTCGTTCCGCACCAGACCGAAAAGTTCGCCCATACCGTAGTCCTCCGGATCGCTGCAATCGCCGTCCCGGTTCTTATCGCAATAGTCGTCGTGGGCGCGGAAGAAGAAGTAGCGCTCAATCCCGGCCGCCCGCGCGTTGGCGTAGGACTGGATGACATAAGCCGCCGCCTCATCCATTGTGGCGGACCAGATGTAGGGGACGGTGGGGCTGATGACCGACGAATCGTCCCAAACCGGCGAACCGGTCTCTGTGAGCCAGATCGGCTGTTCGGAGACAAACTCCCGCATGCCGCTGCGGATGACCTGGGTGACGTCGTAGATGCTGGAGGAACGATGGTAAAGGTGAATGGCCATCGCGTCAAAATAGTAGTTGTGGGTTAAGGCGTCGGGGGCGTCCTTTAAGTGGTTCAGTACCCAGCGGTAGAAGTTGGGTTTCTCATAATAGGCGATCCCGCCGAAGAGAACCTGGCAATCCGGGCAGGCAGATTTCACCGCCAGATACGCCACCTGAAGAAGCCGGGCGTAATCGGCGGATGTGCCGCTCCAGAACATTGAGAGGTCCGGTTCATTCCAGACCTCCCAGTATTTGACTGAATCCCGATAGCGATAGGCAACGGTGTAGACGAAGCGGCCCCAGGTATTGAGAGGGTCGCCGTCAGCAGTAGTCCAGTCGTTCCATTCCTCAAAGATGCCCCGGGGCGGGGTGGTCATACATGGAGGGGCACCGCTCATCGGGGCGACCGTCGGGCGAGAAACCGGCGCGTGCCGCAGAGAGGGCCGCAGGTCCAGCCGGAGCGATTCGGGGGTGGGGATACAATCCCCCGTCGCGGCCCAGTTAGGCGTCCAAAGGAGAATCCCCAGGATGTTCATCCCGGCCCCTCGCAGGTCGCTCACCAGTTCGTCCTGATCCGAGAAGTTCCACTGCCCTTCCCGGGGCTCCAGTTGGAGCCAGGAGAAGTCAAAGCGGTCCCAGCGGGAGCCGGCCTGGAGCATAAGAGGGAGAAAGGGGCGGCCCGGCACCTGGCCGAAGGGATCGGGGTAGAAGGAATAGCAGGTGCCAGCGAAGCCGTCGGTGTCGGTCACCGGCGGGAGCGGGGTGACCGGCCTGGCGTCCCCGGCGGCCGTCGGGGGCAATGCGGCGACCACCAGGGCGAGAGCCATAGTGAACATCCACCGAGCGCGCATCTCTCCTCCTCAGGAAAGGGACACGGGAAACCACGGATTCGCAATAACAAGGGCTTGGCGTTTTAAGCCCAGACGTTCGCGTCCAGGCCCGCCTCTCAGCCCTTTATCTTACTCGGACTCCCGATACGCTATGCGTGCCAGCAGGATGCTCAAAACGTAGAGGATAACCAGGGGGATCATCACCAGTCCCATATTGATGGGGTCGCCAGTGGGCGTCACCAGGGCTGCCAGCAAAGCGATCAAGAAGACGGCCACCCGCCAGTTGCGCAAAAGGTCGCGCGGGCCAACCAGGCGCACCTTCGCCAGGAAGAATACGAACAGGGGCATCTCAAAACTGATGCCCACCCAGAACATCAAATTGGTCACAAAGGAGATATAGTTGGCTGGACGAGGGCGGGTAGGGATCGGAGCAAAGCCCAAGAGGGCAGGAATCGCTGCGGGGAGCATCACGAAATAAGCAAAAGCAGCGCCAGCGATAAAGAGAAGGGTTGCCGCCGGAGCCAGCATATAGATATACCGCTTTTCGTGAGGATAAAGGCCGGGGGTAACGAATTGCCAGACCTGATAGACGATAACTGGCATCGCTAGAAGGACTCCCCCCAGGAGAGTAACCTGCATAAAGACACCGAGGTTCTCAGTAACCTCAATCGCTTCCAGTTGCCCCAGCCCTCCCACCGGTTGGGCCAGCCATTCCAGCAGTCGGTTGGTAAACAGAGCACTAATGACAAAGCCGACAGCCAGGGCCAGCAGCGCCTTTATCAGCCGTCGGCGGAGTTCCTCAACATGCTCCAGCAACGATTTGGTCTCGTCGCCCCGCTTTTTCATCCGGCAAGGTCATCGGTGGGTTCCGGAACATCCGGCGGGGACGAAGGTTCCCGCGCGGCCCCTTGTTTCCGTAGAACAGCAACCTCCTGCCTGACCTCCTGGATAGATTGGACGGTCTCCCTGACCTCCCGCCATACCGTTTGCCCTTCCCGGGTGGCCTCCTGGAGCGCGGGCTGAAGAGCATCGGCGGTCTCCCGACTCAGGGCCTGGACCTCTTGCATCACATCCCGCTGAACAGCAAGCCATTCCTGCCGGATACGGGCGAAAAAGCGGCTGACCTGCTGAACCCATTCCACCGCCCGCTTGGGCCCCACCAGCAAGATGGCCAGCAGGATTAAAAAAACAAACTCCCCCGAGCCGAGGTTCAGAAAATCCATGCCCCTCCCTGTTCAGGGCCGGAAGCGGGAGACGGGATGCCAATCCTTTCAGGCTTTCGGTTCTTCTTTAGGTGGTTCTTCCGCTGCTTCCTGCTTGCCCGAGAGCGCCTCCCGGAAGTTGCGAATCCCCTTCCCTAAGTCGGCGCCCAGTTTCCCCAGCCGCCCTACTCCGAAGAGCAGGAGCACAATGACCAAGATGATAATCCATTCCCAGCCGCGAAACCAACCCATAATTCACCTCAAACAAGTTTCAGGATATTGGGCACACGGGGCGGATGTTGCGGCGACCTCGGGCCGTCACAAAATCGGTTCGCCGCTCCAAGCCCATCCTCCCACGCTGGAGAGGCAGGAGTCATTCTACCACACAACCCATATTCAGCAAATAGGGGCAACCATTTGCGGTTGCCCAGTCACTTTTTCGGGGTAGAGGAAAGCCTTGCTCTCCAGGGGTCTACGGTTGATCGGGGGTCGGGCTTGCCGAATCGGGCACCACCAGAAGCACCTCCCCTGGCAGCACCATGCCGCCATACCGCCGCGCCCACTCCTCCAGATAACCCGGAGAGGAGACGTGGCGAAGTTCTTGCTCCAGTTGTTGCCGTCGGTTCTGCTCGTGCTGAATCTGGGCCCGCAGTTCCGCTTCGGTGGCCAGCAGATGGCGCAGATGGGCGATTTGCCTCCAGACTCCGCGACCGGTCAGCCCGGCCACCACCAGAACAACCAGAATGGCTCCCAGAATCAGCCACCGCTGCACTCCGCCGGTTCTCCCGGTCACCTTGCTCCTTTCTGACATCTCCCCAGAAGAAGGGGAAAAAGGCCGGATATTGCGGCCGTAGAAAGCTACTGCGAAGCCTTTCCCGAGTTGCCCTCATCAAGGGCGGACGCTTTCTGTGCGACAAAGGCCAGGCTGCATCCGGGCAGGGGCAAAGGGATACGTTTCTCGGCCCAGGCCAACACCCGAAACAGCCACAGGATTCCTCCCGGAACATCCTTCCGATGAAGCAAAGGGCTAGGGATGACGTTGGTCAGCGAATGAATCGTCCAGTTCCTCAACACCTTCAGGCCCACCCGTTGCAGATCTCGCCAGAGCCCCCGCCGGGTGAAGAGAGTCAACCTCAGAGAAGCGTGTTCAAAGGGGTAATCCACAGTCACCGGTGCCGAAAAGGACGGACGGACCATCGCCCGGGCCTGCTCCCAGGGCATCCCGTACTGGCGACCACCTGCCAGTGCGTCCGCCAGGGTCCAGAGCAGGTCGCCGTTCCAGCGCCCTTCGGCCTCCAGAAACAGCGTACCCCCTGGCTTCAGTACCCGAGCGATCTCTGCCAGAACCAGAGGGTACTCAGGAACCAGGCTGAGAATGCTCCCGCAACAGTTCACATGGTCAAAGGTCTCATCCAGAAAGGGAAGCCGCCGAGCATCCGCCACTGCAAATACAGGGGAGAAGTATTCCTCTGGCCTCCCGCTATCTATATGCTCCTGAATCCAGCGGTTATAAGGACGGATGAAGGGAAAGAGCGCCGGGATGGTGAGAAGTCTCCCTCGCTCCGCCGGAAACTGCGCCGCTTTTTCCTGCGCAATCCGAACCATCTGGGGAGATGCGTCTATTCCCACCACGCGGGCCCTAAAGGCAGCGTACAGGAACGACTGGAATCCTGTCCCGCACCCCACATCCAGGACGGTTTGCGGCGCGTATGGGCGTATAATGTTTTGAAAGATCAGCGTGTGCAACCGGGCAAACAGCCACGCATACCAGGGTAACTCCCAAATCTCATCATACTTATCGGCCATCTCGTCAAAGAAAGCGGCGGCCTCGGTAGATGGCGGCTCTACGTTTTCTCTCATTCTGACTGCCCTCTTCTTTGGAAAAAGATACCCAGCGAATGGAGTGCCGTTATTCCACCATACCCGTCCGAACGGTCAAGTGCATATCGGATGGTTATCATCTTCCCAGGCCACTGTCCTCATTGGCTGATTTTCGCACAAATTCCAGGGCCACCCAATCCTCCACCTCTCGCCGTCCGGCGATAGTCAGGCCAGCCCGCTGGAAAGCATCCCAGACCTCCTCCTCCTGTCCCTTCAGCAACCCCGCAACAACCAGCCGCCCCTCCGGCTTCAGGCGCCGGGATAGCCCCTGTTCCGCCATCTCTACCAGCACCCGGGCCAGGATGTTGACGACCACCACATCAAATCTCCCGACCGTCTGGGCCAGAGAACCCTCGGCCACACGCACCCGGTCGGCAACACCGTTGCGATAGACATTCTCCCGGGCCACCGAGACGGCCTGAGGGTCGGTATCCAGTGCCAGCACCCGTCCCGCTCCCAGTTTGGCGGCGGCGATGGCCAAAATCCCTGACCCGGTCCCCAGGTCCAGCACTCGCGCGCCAGGACGTACAAAGTCCTCCAGCGCCAGCAAGCACATCTGGGTAGTCGGATGGGTGCCGGTGCCGAAGGCCATCCCCGGGTCCAATTCCACCAACACCTCCCCCTCCGCCGGAGTGTACGGCAGCCACGACGGACGAATCACCAATCGACGACCCACATGGAGAACTGCCAGACGCTGTTTCCACGCCTCCGCCCAATCAGTCTCGGCGACGATGCGGAAGAACGGCGGTGGCAGGGGGAGAATCTGGCCCAGATGCCAGAGCGCTTCCTCCACCCGGCGGCGGGTCTGAGATAGTTGGTCATCGGCTGGAACGTAGGCGCGGACGACAACCAGGCCGCTCCCGAAGCCCTCCGGGCCGGCCTCCAGTGCTACCCCGCGGGGGGCAAAGCGGCTCAGGACCTCCGCCACCGCCTCCGCCCCTTCCCCCGTTGTCTCCACGCTGATTTCCAGCCAGTCCATCTCAAATCACAGGCCACGGATAGCGATCAGGTAACCGGCGACAACGTTTCCAGTTCGCTGAACCTTCCCACCAGCCCACCGTGCGAACGGGGGACGTCGTCCCGTTTCATCAGCAAAAGCCCCTCACCCTTCGGCCCCCAGTGCCCCTCGGGCATCCTGGTATCCCAGATCAATCAGTTCCCGGCTGGTCTGGGGATTGTAGCGGAGAATCTGCACGAGACCAATCTCCCTGGTGGGCACAATCACCCGACAGCGAATGTAACGGTGTTTCTCGTCCATCTCCTGGGCAACCAATTGGTTAATCCATTCCAGTTGCTTGATGTCATTCTCAAACGTGGCGCTGAGGGCCAGGTCCAGCATCACCGCAAAAGCATGCCAGGGCCAGCGGGGCGGGGGGATGTACCGCTCCCCCACCGAGGAGAGCAGGACCACGTAAATCTCGTCGGCTCCAGCGTCAATGGCCGCCGACAGCGGGGTGTTGGCCATCACCGCCCCGTCCCAGTAGTGATAGTCCCCAATGCGGGTCCAGGGATAGACCAGGGGGATGGAACAACTGGCCAAGATATGGGTGGGCGTAATTTCCGTCTCCCGATTATCAAAGATGCGCAGTTCGCCCTTTTCTACTTCCGTCGCGGTGATGAGTAATCGCTTATCGGTACGGGCCAAAGCGTCAAAATCTATGAACCGGTGGATCGTGCGGATCCAGGGAGAGGTATCGTAGATGGCTTGCCAGGGGCGCAACCGCCAGAAGCGCTGGATGTCGCGGGTACGAGTGGAGAGCCAGGCCACCTCCAAGTCCCGCGCCGTCTTCCCGGAGGCAATGGCCGCCGCGTTGATAGCGCCGATGGAGGTGCCGACCAGGATGTCGGGTATCAACCCCGCTTCTTCCATATACTTGTAGACGCCACACTGGTAGGCCCCCCGCCCGCCCCCACCGGAGAGCACCAGGGCGCGGACCGGTTTCTCTTTTGCTCCCCACGGCCGTCGTTGTTCGGTGTCCATTTCCCTACTATGGAACGATCAGAATGGGTCTTACGGCGGTAATCTTCGGCTGCCGCTGTTCCCTGCTCTCTGGGATTAGCGCCTTCGGGAGAGCAGGGCCGGGTAGACCGTCACCAGACGGTAGGCCTCTTCCAGGTCCTGTCGGGTGAGGAGGCCCAGAAATCGGCCTTCATCCACCACCGGCACCACTTCAGCCCCTGTTTCACTCATCCGCTGCTGGATCTCAAAGAGGTCGTCTTCCGGGCTAACGATCGGGAACTCCCTCAGCATCACCACGCGGATGGGGATCTGCGGGCCGAACTCCTTCAGCCCGCGCAGGACGCCGTTGCGGGTCAGCATCCCCACCAGCCGGCCCTCGTCAAAGACGGGGAAATCGGATTGAAAGCCTTCCAGCATCATATCCACGGCATAGCTGAGCGGGTCTTCCGGATGGACAGCCTGGGGGGAATGGGAGTAGGCTTTACGGACCCGCAGCCCGGCCAGCGCTGCCTTGAGTTGTACCAGACGCTCCTCCTGAGAGGCGCCGACGTAAACGAAAAGAGCTACCAGGATGAGCAAGACGTCCCCACCCAATAGACCCAGCAGCCCCAGCGCCCACGCCAGTACTTGCCCGATGCGGACAGCGAGAGTGGTCGCGCGGTCGTAGGGCATCATTATCGCCAGAACCGCCCGCAATACCCGTCCACCGTCCAGCGGGAAGGCGGGAAGGAGATTAAAGCCTGCCAGAAACAGGTTGGTCACCGCCAGATAGGGGAGCAAATAGGACCAGGAGAGAGTTCCACCGGACGAGATGGCACGCACAAAGTCGGTCCATATCCGCAGGGGGAACAGGAGAAGGATGAGAAGCGCCAGGCCAACGCCGATGACCCCACTGGTCACCGGTCCAGCCAGTGCCATCAGAAGTTCCTGATAGGGACGATCGGGAATCCGCTCCATCTGGGCCACGCCGCCCAGCGGGAGCAGGGTGATTTCGTTGACGCGGCTGCCGAACCGGATGGCAAACAGGCTGTGAGCCAGTTCATGGAGAACCACACAGAAGAAAAGGAGCAGGGTCACCACCACTCCGAATAGCGCTCCCTGCCACACGCTGCTCTGCCCACGTCCGAACTGGATAGCGGCCCAGATAAGAATCAGGGGGAAAGTAATGTGGACCCGAACAGGAATACCCTTAATTGTAAAAAGTTTCAAAGAACCCATGACCAGTCCTTTCCGTCAACACTCCAGGTACCAAAACGCCGCTCCGCCTGGGTGTGTCCGAGTGCGAAACCCATGGGTCGTGCCGGTAGCAGAACCGTCCCCAAAATATCTTTCTTCAGGCTTGCGAGGCTCCAAAGGGCTCAGGTGAGCCACTGGCAAGAATTCTCAGCCCCTTTAAGAAGGATTCGTCACCGAGCCCAGCGGTTCATCGCCTTGTTGACTCCGAACGAACGGCGCGGCCCAGGAGATTTTTGTCGGTATAACTATAGCATACTCAAGGCAGGGTGTCAACAAGGATGAGGTTGGGCCGTCCAGGGTGAGTTTATTCCCGTCCCAATCGGTCGCCCAGGATGTTGGCAGCCAGGACGGTGAAGGTGAGGGCCAGGCCAGGGACGGCGGCGACCCAGGGAGCCGCTCGCAGGTAATCCCGCCCCTCGGCCAGCATTGCCCCCCATTCCGGAGTTCCCGGTGGCGCACCCAGCCCCATGTAGTTGAGTCCAGCGCCGTGGAGGAGAACCCACCCCAACTGGATCGCGGCAAAGGTGGCCAGTGCGGGGGCCGCGTTGGGCAATATATGCCGCAGGGCAATCCGCAGAGGGCTGGCACCGACAGCAATGGCAGCCTCAATGTACGGCTGTGCCCGAATTTCCCGCGCCGTTGCGCGGACGATCCGGGCATAAGGGGCCGCCGCCGCCAGACCGACCGCAATGGCCACCGACGATAGGCCCCGTCCTAAAATCGCCAGCACGGTCAAGGCCAGCAACAGGCTGGGGAACGCCAGCCAGGCATCTATCAACCGCATCACGATGGCATCCACCCGACCGCCCAAACTCCCCGCTGCCAGACCCAGCGGGAGGCCAAGCCCGACCGCCAGCGCCAGCGCCCGAATGCCCATCCATAACGTCAGGCGTCCGCCCCAGAGAAGCCGGACAAAGATATCACGCCCCATAAAATCGGTTCCCAGAAGCCCACCTCGCCCCGGCGGAAGCATCGCCCGAGAGAGGTCCATAGCCTGGGGGCCTTCCGGTGCCAGGTAGGGGATCACGGCGGCTCCGACGATCACACCGGTCAGCCACAGAATGGCCAACACGGCCACCGGCTGGCGCAGCAGAGGACGGGGGAGCGGCCTTGCCTGTAACTGTGGAATTTCCAGAATCCGCATGGTGCGCATCAGGGTCGGCTGCTCTTGACCCTGGCGCTCCAGATATCGTTTCGCGTCCGCAAAGTATACCCTCATCGGCCTTCCGTTCACTGCCCTGCTGGACGTTCCCGCAACCGGGGGTCCAGCCAGGCATGGAGAAAGTCGGCCAGCAGGCTGACCAGTAGGTAGATGATCGCCCCGGTGATGACGATTCCACGGATGAGGGGCAAATCCCGCCAGAGGATAGCCTGGACAGCCAGTCGGCCCAGCCCCTGCCGGGCGAAGACCGACTCGGTCACGACGGCGCCACCCAGGAGGAAGCCGAACTGGAGCGCGATGAGGGCCACAATCGGCCCGGCGGCCGGGCGCAGGACATGCATCAGCAGGACGCGCCAAAGGGGGATGCCGCGCGCCTGGGCCGCCAGGATATACGGCATCCGGAACACTTCTACGACCTGTGTCCGTACTAGCCGGGCGATGGAGCCGGAAAGGGAGAAGCCCAGGGTAAGCGCCGGGAGGACCAGGTGACGCAGATCGCCGCGCCCAGAGGAGGGAAACCAGCGCAGATGCACGGAGAAGAGGAGGATCATCAGTATACCCGACCAGAAGACAGGGGTGGATAAGCCCAGGACGGAGAGGGTCGTCGCCAGGCTATCCACCCACGTCCCCCGGTAGATGGCAGCCAACAGGCCCAGAAAGATACCCAGCAGGGTACCCATCCATATACCGGCGACGGCCAGTTCGGCCGTCGCCGGCAATTGTTCCAGAATCATTGAAAGGACCGGACGGCGCTGAAGCCAGGAAATCCCCAGGTCACCTCGGAACAAGCCGGTCAGGTAGCGGATGTACTGAACCGGGACCGGGTCATCCAGGCCCATGTCGGCCCGGAGGCGGTCAATCTCTTCGGGAGAGGCTCCGGAAGCGGCCAGCAGGGTCTCCGCCGGGTCGCCCGGCGTCAGTTGCATGGCCACAAAAGCGAGGGTGATGGCCAGCCAGAGGACCAGTGCCGCCTCCAGCAGCCTCCGTCCGACATACCCCAACATGGGTTCCCCCGCAAGCATGCCCCCAGGCACTCCGTGCCTGGGGATGCCTCATTGCTGGACGGTGACGTCAATCAGCCAGGGGAACCAGCCCTGGGCATCAAAGCGCAGCCCTTGAACCCGGTTGTTTACCCCGTTCAGATTCACGTAGTCGCGGATGGGGATGACCAGTGCCTGCTCCATAATCCGGTTCTGGATTCGGCTGTAGAGGGCCGCCCGCTGGTTTCGGTCAAACAGGCGGGCCGCTTCGTCCAGCCAGCCATCCAGTTCCGGGTCGTTGACTTTGGACCAGTTGAACCGGGCCTGGGAGTAGAAGAACGTCCGCAGAATGTGCGGGTCAGTCCCGGATGAACTGAAGGGAAGCAGATGATGTGTCCCATCCTTGGCAATCTGCAGGGCTTCCGGATAGGTCACCTTCTGCATGTTGACGTTGATCCCCAATTGGGCCCACTGCGAGGCCATCAACTGGACAATATCCGGCAGGTAGCCCCAGCCCATCAGGTAGAGGTCCAGGGTCAGCGGCTGACCGTTCCGGTCCCGGATACCGTCCCCGTCCGTATCCTTCCAGCCCGCCTCTTCCAGGAGCGTCGCTGCGCGGGACGGGTCGTAGGGATAGAACTGGCAGACGGCGGGGTCGTAGCCAAAAGTCACGGCCGTCAGCGGACCGCAGGCTACCGGAGAAGTGCCTTGGAAGACGGTGGAAACGATGACCTGGCGGTCTGTGCCGTAGATGAGCGCTTGCCGCACCCGCAGGTCATCCAGCGGTGGGCGGGTGACGTTCATAAAGTACACCAGCGAGAGGCCCGGAATCGGAACCGGCTGGATGCGGAAGTTGGGGTTCTTTTGCAGCCGGACGGCGTCCAGAGGCGGTACCTCCCCCATTACGTCCGCTTCTCCCGACTCCAGGGCCGGGGCGCGAGTGGCCGCGTCGGTGAAAAAGCGGAACTCTATCTCCGCCAGTTGGGCCGTTTTATGCTGATAGACCCGCGGTCCCCAGGCGTAATCAGGATTCGGCCGCAGGGTCAGATGGTCGCCGGGCACAAATTCTGCAAAAATGAACGGCCCGGTTCCCGTCTGGTGTAACTGGTACTCCAGGCCCCATTTCTGGATAGCCGCGGGGGAGGCCATGGCCAGATAGACCTGGCTGAGGGAATCCAGTAGAGGAGCATAGGGCTCGCTCATCACAATACGGATGGTATACTCGTCCACGACCTCCGCCCGCTCAAACGGCCCCAACATAAAACGGGCTTTTTGAGAAGCGAGGTCGGGATTGGTGATGCGCTCCAGATTGAAGCGCACCGCCTCGGCGTTGAAGGGGGTGCCGTCGTGGAACTTGACCCCTCGCCGCAGGTAGAACGTATAGACCTGTCCGTCGGCGGAGACCTCCCATCGTTCGGCCAGGCCGGGCACGAACCCCCCCGTCTGCGGGTCCTGGTAGACCAGTGTGTCGTAGACGGAGGTGAGGGGGATCCCCAGTTCCGATGAGGCGTTGATGTGAGGGTCGATCCCAGTGGGGTTCAGCGTTAGGCCGTAGACAATCCGACCCTCGGAGCGGGGCGTGCAGCCTGTCGCCAGTGCTGCCGCCAGCAGCAGAAAGAGGAGAAGACGTCGCATGGTTTACCTCCCTTCAGGGTAGGATAATTCGGGGGGATTATATCATAACTTGGGTACTTGACAAGGATATATCCCGTGATATAATGAATTTATCTCGTAAATCCTCTCAGATTGGTGTATACTATGCTCACCTTGATGATCGAGGTGGGCAATGGACTTGACAGACCAACAGTGGGCCGTGAGCAGAACATCCACCACGCCCTGTCGCTGGCCGACCGGGGATACGTCCTGGAAAACGGGCGCATCGTCCTGGAGGGGACGTGCGCCGAACTCTCCCAGAATTCCCACATCCGACAACATTATTTAGGCTTGTGAGGAGCAGAGAGAGACTATGACCAGTCTGTCCATCATCCCCTTTACCCGCGGGGTTCCCCCTGCCGAATCTTTCCCGAAAGCGAAACTGGCCGAATGCGCCACTGCTGTGCTGATGGAATATGGAGACGAAGTGCTGCAGTACGCTGCAGCCCAGGGCTTTCGTCCCCTGCGCGCCCATATCGCCGCAGAGGCCGGCGCCCACGAGGACCAGGTCATCGTTGGACAGGGCTCCCTCCAGTTGCTGGACCTGCTGGCGCGGATGATGATCCGCCCCGGCGACGTAGCCTATACCGAAGAGCCGTCCTACGACCGGGCCATCACCGTCCTGCGACGGGCTGGGGCGCGGGTGGTCGGTATCCCGCTCCAGGATGATGGGCCGGATATGCAGGTCGTGGAGGAACGGCTGCAGAACGGTGAGCGCCCCGTCCTCTTCTACCTGGTCCCGGATTTCCAGAACCCCAGCGGGTCGGTGATGGCGGCCTGGAAACGACAGCGGGTCGCCGAACTGGCCCGGGAGTACCAGTTCTGGGCGGTGGAAGACCTCCCCTACCGCCGCCTCCGCTACCGGGGTACCGATCTCCCTACCCTGCGGGATTTCGCCCCCGAGCGCGTCGTCCAGATGTCCTCCTACAGCAAACTCATCAGCCCTGGGCTGCGCGTCGGCTACGCCGTCCTGCCGTTTGATCTGGCAGGCCCGCTGGCGAAAATGGCCGAGGACACGTACATCAACGCCAGTTACCTCAACCAGGCCGTCGTTTACGAGTTTATCCGGCGGGGATGGTTAGAGCCCCACCTGGAATATCTCAGAACTCTCTACCGCCCCCGACTGGAGGCGATGCTGGACGCATTGGAGGAGCACTTCGTGAATCAAGCAACATGGCAACGTCCGGACGGAGGTTTCTTTGTGGGACTGTACCTTAACGGTTCAGTCCGGGCGGAGGACCTGCTCCGACAAGCCTCGGAGGTCGGCATCCGCCTGACCGATGGTCGGGGGTTCTTCGCTAACGGCGGTGGCGATGGCTTTATCCGCCTTCCCTTCTGTGCGTTGACCCCGGAAGAAATCCGTGAAGGAATCCGGCGACTGGCAAGCATTCCTTTGCTCTCAATGAGTGCAGAGGTTGCGGAAGAGTGATGAGCGATCGCCCGATATGGGCCGCAAAGTTGGGACGGAAAGACTCCGGGTAGGGAACCCGACTCGGTTTCAATAATTCTGTTACGATGCCTGCATCCTGGCAGTTCCCGCCCTATATCTGGCCAGTGGCCGGAGCAGGGATACTGGTTCTCGCCCTGGCTCTTGTTGCCTGGCGACGACGACCTGCCCCTGGGGCCCTGCCGCTGACCCTCCTCATGCTGGCAGCAGCAGACTGGTCCGGATTCTATGCGCTGGAAATGGCCAGCCGGGACCGCTCCTTCGCCCTCTTCTGTGCCCAGATGGAGTATCTGGGCATCGTCACAATACCGGGGGCCTGGCTGGCCCTGGTGCTGCAGTACACCGGTCGGGAAAACTGGCTGAGGAGTTACCGCTGGCTCCTGTTGACGGTAGAGCCGGCGCTCACCTGGCTGGTCGCCCTGACCAACAACCACCACGGCCTCCTCTGGAGCCGGTTTGAGATGGTGGCTCAGGGGCCGTACGCGCTGGTCAGCGTCACCCACGGGGCCTGGTGGTGGGGCCATTTCGTGTATTCTTACTCTTTGCTCATCCTGGGCACTGTTCTGCTCCTGAAGGAGTTCCCCCATTCCTTGCCCCTCTACCGGAGACAAATCCTCGCCCTGCTATCCGGCGCCTTGTTGCCCTGGCTGGCGAACGCGCTCTATATCCTTGACCTGAATCCCTTTCAGCCCGTAGACCTGACCCCCATCGCTTTCATCCTGGCGGGCCCAGCGATGCTCTGGGCGATCTCCCGATCCCGGTTACTGGATATCGTCCCCATTGCGCGCCACACTGTTGTGGATGGGATGGCCGATGGCGTCATCGTACTGGACGTACAGAGCCGGATTGTGGACCTGAATCCAGCCGCCGAAGGCATTTTCCGCCGCCCCGCCAGAGAATTGATCGGCCGTCCGATTCAGCAGGTCGTGACCCGGCGAGTAGACCTGCTGGAACAGTTTGGCCACGTATTTCAGGCCCAGGCGGAAATCAGCGTGGGGGAAGGCCCGGAACAGCGCATCTATAACCTGCGCATCTCCCCTCTCTACGACCGACACGGGCGGATCAGCGGACGAGTAGCGGTTCTACGCGAGACGACTGCGCTGAAGCGGGCCGAGGAAACGCTCCGCCGCCGGGATGCCATCCTGGTAGCCGTCGCTGCCGCTGCCGACCGGCTGCTGCGAGAACTGGATTGGCAGCGAGAGATGCCTGCCGTCCTGGCCGACCTGGGCCGGGCCGCTGATGTCAGCCGGGTCTACGTCTTTGAAAATCACCTGGGGACCGACGGCGAACTGCTCACCAGCCAGCGGTACGAGTGGGCCGCCCCGGATGCCACTCCGCAGATAGATAACCCGGACCTGCAAAATTTCTCCTACATTCAGGCGGGGTTCGGTCGCTGGCTGGAGCGAATGAGCCGAGGCGAACCAGTTTACGGCCGGGTGCGCGACCTCCTTGAAAGCGAGCGGGATATCCTGGCCGCTCAGGACATCCTTTCCATCGCTGCTGTGCCTATCTTCGTAGGGCAGGATTGGTGGGGATTTATCGGCTTTGACGAGTGCCGTACAGAGCGGGAGTGGACAGAAAGGGAGATCAGCGTCCTTCTGACGGCAGCCAACCTGATCGGAGCGGCTATCCAGCGCTCCCGCAGCCATCGCTCGCTGGAGGAGCAGACTCGCTATCTGGCCACGCTGAACGAAATTATCCGCATCGCCATCGGCACCACCGATTTCCAGAACATGTTGCAGGCCCTGACGGACCGGTTGGAGGAACTCTTCAGAGCCGACGGTTGCTACGTCACCCTCTGGGATGAAGAGCGCGGCGTGCCCATCCCCGTCGCTGCCTCCAGGCCGATGCGAGAAACCTACCTCACCCTTCAGGTCCAGCCCGGCGAGACGACGGCAACGGCATCCGCCCTCCGCCTGGGGCGTGTACTGGCGATTGAGGATGTCTTTAACACCCCCTATCTCAGCCCTCGCATCGCGGCGCAATTCTCCACCCGCTCTTTGCTCGCCCTCCCGCTGATGGTGGGTCAGCAGAAACTGGGGGCCGCGCTGATTTCCTACGAGAAACCACATCGTTTCACCTCTGAAGAGATTGCACGGGCCGAATTTGCGGCCGCCCAGATCGCGCTAGCCATCGCCAAGTCTCAAGCGCTGATGCTGGCCCAAAAGGAAATCCTTCGTCGCAAACAGGCAGAAGAGCAACTGCGCCAGTATGCCCTCCAACTGGAGGCCCGCAACGAAGAACTGGACGCCTTCGCTCATACCGTAGCCCACGACCTGCGACATCAGGTGGCCCTTATCGTCGGCTACGCGGAGATGCTGGAGTGGAATCTACCGGCCTCCTCCCATGAGGCATTGCGGGAATATCTCCAGGGTATCGCCCGTAGCGGATACAAAATGAGCAGTATCATTGACGCTCTTCTGAAACTCGCCACGGTGCGCCTTCAGGATGTGGAGATTCAGCCCCTGGACATGGCGAAGATTGTGGACGATACCCTCTCCCGTCTGACCGATATGATTTCAGAATCTGGCGCAGAAATCGTCCTCCCGCCAGTATGGCCCGTTGCGTTAGGCTATGCCCCCTGGGTGGAAGAGGTGTGGTTCAACTACATCAGCAACGCCCTCAAGTACGGCGGCCAGCCGCCGCGCGTGGAACTGGGTGCCGATTTCCCGCCGGACTCTCCCGGGATGATCCGCTTCTGGGTGCGGGATAACGGCCCCGGCCTTATGCCGGAAGAGCAGAGCCGCCTGTTTACTCCGCTCATTAGCCCCTCTCCCTCTGGTATGGGACATGGGCTGGGGCTTTCTATCGTGAAACGCATCGTGAACAAATTGGGCGGAGAGGTAAGCGTGGAAAGCGAACCCGGACGGGGAAGTTGCTTCGCCTTCACCCTTCCCGCAGCCGAAGAGGAACGCAGATAGCATCCTGCATCTTGCATCCTGCACCCCTTTGAGGAGAACCGCTATGACCCTGAGAGGCAAAGATATCCTGGACGGCGCTCAATTCACCCGCGAGGAACTGGAACGGATTATGGATGTCGCCGCGGAGTTCCAGGCCCGCCTGCAGCGAACCCCCTCCCTGGACCTCCTGAGCGGCTACGTGATGGCGACGCTCTTCTTTGAGCCCAGCACCCGCACCCGCCTTTCGTTTGAGACGGCCATGCACCGGCTGGGCGGGAGTGTCGTCGGCTTCTCCTCCGCCGAATCCACTTCCGTGGCAAAGGGGGAGACGTTGGTGGACACAGTTCGGACGGTGGACCAATATGCCGATGTCATCGTTATCCGCCACCCGCAGATCGGTTCGGCGAAAGTGGCGGCGGACGCCGCGGAGCACCCCGTCATCAACGGTGGCGACGGGGCCGGGCAACACCCCACCCAGGCCCTGCTGGACCTGTATACCATCCGCGCGGAGCGGGGTCAGGTAGATGGGCTGACCATTGCCCTCTGCGGTGACCTGAAATACGGCCGCACCGTCCACTCCGGGGTCTGGATCTACCGCCACTATGACTGCCGCCTCATCCTGGTGAGCCCCGAAGCGTTGCGGATGCCCGCAGAGATGGTCGCCGCGCTGCGAGCCCAGGGGATGCAGGTAGAGGAGACGACGGACCTGGAAGCCGCGCTGGCCGATGCCGATGTCCTATATATGACCCGCATCCAGAAAGAGCGCTTTGCCGACCCCGCGGAGTACGAACGGCTCAAGGGGAGTTACATCCTCACCCGGGAGATGATAGAGCGGGTCAACCCCAATGTGACGGTGATGCATCCCCTCCCCCGGGTAGACGAGATCGCCCCGGACGTGGACCCTCTCCCCAACGCCGCCTATTTCCGCCAGGCCCGCAACGGCGTCTACGTCCGTATGGCGCTTCTGGCGCTGGTTCTGGGGAGGATCGGAGAGGGGATATGGATATAACTGTGGAGTGTTGAAATGAGGGATCAATTTCACATTGTCGGCAAAATCACCCCCAGAAAGGATGCCGTCGCTCGGGTCACCGGACGGGAACTTTATTCGGTAGACATCATCCTTCCCCGGATGCTCTACGGGCGCATTGTCGCCAGTCCCTACGCCCACGCCCATATTAGAGGGATAGATGCCCGCGAGGCGGAGGCCCTGGGCGCCATCGTCATCACCTGGGACGACGTCCCTCACGTCCGCTTCAACCAGCGCATTGTGACCGTTCCCGCTGCCCTTCACAAAGATACCACTGTCCTGGCCGACAAGGTCCGCCGCCTGTGGGAGCCCGTCGCCGCTGTCGCCGCCGAGACGGAGGCGATGGCGGAGAAGGCGGCGCGCGCCGTCCGGGTGGAGTACGAGCCCCTTCCCGTCCTCACCGACCCTATAGAGGCTATGCAGCCCGGTGCCGTTCCCATCCACGAGACCGTCCTCTTCGGCGACAAAGAATTGAAGGTTGAGAACAACATCGCCTGTATGCGCCAGATTGAGGAGGGAGACGTGGACCGGGCCTTCGCAGAGGCCGACGTGGTGGTGGAGGGAACCTTCCGCACCCACAAAATCTATCATATGCAACTGGAGCCTAAGACCGCTGTCTGTCGCCCGGAGCCGGATGGCGGCCTCACCGTTTGGGCTACCACCCAGTCCATCCACAACGTCCGCATCCTGCTGGGGCAGATTTTCGGCATCCCCTTAAGCAAAATCAACGTCATCCGCATCCCGGTCGGTGGGGCTTTCGGCTCCAGCATCCAGATGAATACCCCTATCCCCATCTGCGCGGCGCTGGCCCTCAAGGCCGGCCGTCCCGTGAAACTGACCCTGACCCGCGAGGAGGATTTCTACGAGCACACCAAGTACCCCGTCCAGGTCCACCTGAAACTGGCCGCGCGGCGAGACGGAACTCTCCTGGGAGCCGAAATGGAACTGATCACCGACATCGGCGCCCACATCATTCAGCCTTATTCCTTCCTGGGCGTCTGCATCGGCTGGCTGGTCTCGTTGTACCGGCTCCCCAATGTCCGCTACAAGGGGATCGCGGTCTACACGAATAAGACGCCGTCCTGCGCGATGCGCGGATTCGGTAACCCGCAGATTACCTTCGCAGCGGAGTCGCTGATGGACGAACTGGCCGTGCGGCTGGGGATGGACCCGGTAGAACTCCGGCGGAAGAACTACGTCGGTCTGGGCGACACATTCTGGGGGCAGGGGCCGCTGGTCCGCTCCGTCGTCCAGAGCGACGGGGTGCCGGAACTGCTGGAAGAGGGGAAACGGCTGATCGGTTGGGACCGCCGTCAGCCGCCAGAAGCCAAGACGGGCCGCTACCGCCGGGGTATCGGTATGGCGCGGGGGTTCCACACGTCCAGCGCGGGCGCGCCCCAGCCCGGCGACGTCATTGACTACTCCGGCGCAATGGTCAAGGTCAACCAGGATGGGTCGGTGGATGTCATTACGGCCGTGATAGACCACGGCGGCGGAACGCTGGAAGCAATCGCCAAACTGGTGGCAGAGGCGCTCTGCGTCCCGCTGGAGAAGGTCAATATCGCCGCCGCCGGGACCACAACAACGGTCTACGACGTGGTCACCCACGCCACGCGCGGGGTCTACGCGGGCGGCGGTGCCGCCGTCAAGGCTGCCCAGAAAGTCCGCCAGGAACTCCTGGAGACAGCAGCGCGCTATCTGAATGTGATGCCCGACGCACTCACTCTCACTCTGGATGAATCTCTGGGCCAGGGCGTGGTCTACGCCCCATCCATCCTGGAGCGGCGGATGACCATCGCCGAAATCGCCACCCGCTGCTGGACAGAGAGTTGGAAGACAATTGCAGCGGTGGAGAGTTACCGGCCCACCAGTTGCCCGCCCGCCTATATGACCGCCTTCGTGGAGGTGGAGGTGGATACGTGGACCGGAATCGTCCGGACGGTGCGGGTCGTTCTGGGCAGCGATTGTGGGACGGTGATCAACCCGGACCTGGCGGCGGGCCAGTTGGAGGGCGGGCTGCACATCGGCGCCGGGTTCGCTCTGTACGAGGATAACCAGTGGGACCGGGAAGGCCGGGCGCTCTCGCGGGGCTATATGGTGGACGCCAAAATTCCCGGCGTCTTGGAGAGCCCCACGATAGAGAACCTCATCACCCACTTTGCTCACACCTACGAGCCAACAGGCCCGCTGGGAGCCAAGGGCATCGGCGAAGCGGCGTCCAACCCTATCGCCGCGGCCTGCGCCAACGCTATCTATAACGCCATCGGCGTCCGGTTCTACGAACTTCCTATTACGCCGGAGAGGGTTGGAGAATCGTTGAATCAGACGAATCATAAAAAGAAGAGTTAGAAGAATCGGGGAAGGCGATTATGCATGGGACGAATACGCACATTCTGTTTCACGAGTTTGATTATTTGGAGCCGGCATCGGTAGAAGAGGCTATCGGTTTGCTGACCCACTATGGCCCGGAGGCGCGCGTGCTGGCGGGGGGAACGGACCTCATTGTTCAGATGAAGATGGAGCGGCTGGCCCCGCGGTACCTGGTCTCCATTGGCCGCGTCCCCGGTATGGAGGGGATAGCCGTTCAGGACGGCAACACCCACATCGGCGCGCGGACGTCCATCCGAACCCTGCGGAATGACCCGTGGATTCGGAGCCGTTATCCGGTCCTGGCGGAGGCCTGTGCGTCCTTCAGCACGACGCAGGTTCAGGTCAGGGGCACCCTTGGCGGGAATCTTGGCAATGCATCCCCTGCGTCCGATACAGCGCCCGCTCTCATCGCGTACGGCGCGGAGGCCATCATCCGGGGCCCGGAGGGAACCCGCCGTGTGCCGGTGGAGGAGTTCTTCGTCGGACCAGGCCGGTCGGTGATGGAGCCAGGGGAACTGCTGGTTGCGGTGGAATTGCCGCCCCCGCGGCCAGGAACTGGCGGCGCGTTCCTGAAAGTGGGCCGCGTCGCAGCCGATCTGGCAAAGGTTAACGCGGCAGTGGTAGTGATCCGGGAGGGCGACCGCATCGCCGATGCGCGGCTGGTCTTCGGGGCCGTCGCGCCGACACCGCTGCGAACCCGCAAGGCGGAGGCGGTCCTCGTCGGCCAGCAATTCAGCGAGGAGGTCGTTACCGAAGCCGCACAGGTCGCCTCGGAGGAGGTCAGTCCCATAGACGACGTCAGATCTACCGCCTGGTACCGGCGGGAACTGACTCGCGTGCTGGCCTACGATGGCCTCTACCGGACCTGGGAGCGGGCAAGCCAGCCCGCGGAGCAGTTTCCGACCGCGTCTGTCGCCTCGCCCCCCGCCGTCTCCCTGTCCCGCCCGCTCCGCCATATCCGCGCCGACCAGGAGGTGGAGGTCCACCTGACGGTGAACGGCGAGCAGCGGCGGGTTTGGGTCGCCCCCAATGAACTGCTCCTCAACGTCCTGCGGGAAAGACTCCATCTGACCGGCACCAAGTACGGTTGCGGCATCGGCGAGTGCAGTGCCTGCACCGTCCACGTGGACGGTCGCCTGGCCCTCTCCTGTCTGGTCCTGGCGGTAGCCGTGGACGGGAGCGAAATCGTTACGGTGGAGGGGTTGGCAAGTCGGGACGGGGAACTCCACCCCCTGCAGGAAGCCTTCATCCGGTATGCAGCCTTCCAGTGCGGCTACTGCACCGCCGGCATGCTGATGACCGCGAAGAGCCTGCTGGAGGAAATCCCCCATCCCACCGAGGAGGACGTGCGGGACTACTTGAAGGGCAACCTCTGCCGCTGCACGGGCTATGCGGCGATCGTGCGGGCGGTGATGGGGGTGGGGGGTGAAAAGTGAAGCGTGAAACGTGAAGCGTGAAAAGTGAATTGCATTTATCTGCATTCTACAGGAGGCGCTTGTGCTGCCGGAATTTGAACTCTTGATGCCCCGGACGCTTCCGGAAGCGCTGGAGATGTTGGCCCAGCGAGCGCCGGATGTGATGCCCATCGCCGGAGGGACTAATGTCATTCCAGACCTGCGGGGGGGGCGCTACCGACCGGCATGTCTGGTTAACGTCGCCAGTCTGCCGGAGTTGCGCGGTATCCGCCAGGAAGACGGCTTCCTGGTCATCGGCGGCAGCGTGACGATGGCTGAGGTCCTGGAGGACCCGATAGTCGCTCAGTTCGCCCCGGTGCTCCAGGAGGCCGCGAAGATGCTGGCCAGTCCCCTTGTCCGCAACCGGGCCACCGTCGCCGGAAACCTGGCCAACGCGTCCCCTGCGGCCGATATGGCCCCGCCGCTTCTGGCACTGGACGCGGAGGTGGAACTGGCCAGCCGGGAAAGCATCCGACGGGTTCCGCTGAAGGACTTCTTCGTGCACGTCCGACAGACGGTCCGCCAGCCCCAAGAACTGGTCACGGCTATCCGCTTTCCCTTGCCCCCGCCCGGCTCCCGTGCCCGCTTCTTCAAGGTCGCCCTGCGTAAAGCAGACGCGATCGCGGTCGTCAACGGCACAGTGCGGGTGGACCTGACGGAGAATGGCCGCTGCCAGGCGGCCCGGATCGCCCTGGGCGCCGTCGCTCCGACACCCCTTCGGGCCTACGAAGCGGAGCACGTGCTGGAGAGCCAACCCCTCACGCCGAAAGACATCGCCGAGGCCGCGCGCCTGGCCGGCGAAGCCACTCGCACTATTGATGACATCCGAGGCTCCGCCGCCTACCGGAGAATGGTGACGGAGGTGATGGTACGGAGGACATTGGGAGAAATAGCGTATGGGGAAGGAGAAAACTGAGAGTTTCCAGCCGTTGGATGCGTGGCAGAAGGCATGTCGGCTTGTCCCTATTAGGAGGAACTATGGAGCCCAGACTCATCACCCTGAACATTAACGGCCGAAGCCATCAGGTCGCGCTGAAGTCCAACGTCACGCTGCTGCGCGCCCTGCGGGACCTGGGTTATACGGATGTCAAGAACGGTTGCGAGAAGGGAGATTGCGGCGCCTGTGCCGTCTTGCTGAACGGTCGGGCCGTCAACAGTTGCCTGGTGCTGGCCTGGCAGGCGGACGGCGCCGAGATTGTCACCGCCGCCGGGTTGGGCACCGTGGACCACCCCCACCCCATTCAGGAGGCGCTGGCAGATAGCGGCGGCGTCCAGTGCGGCTTCTGCATCCCGGGCATTGTCATTGCGGCAAAAGCACTGCTGGACCGGAACCCCCATCCCACCGAGGAGGAAATCCGGGAGGCTATCTCCGGCAACTTGTGCCGCTGCACTGGCTATGCGCTCATTGTGGAGGGGATCAGGAGAGTTGCAGAATCAAGGGAATCATAGGAAGGAGTCCTGTGACCTACGATGATGAAGTCATCGCCCTCATCGTCACCGAACAGCGACATCAACGATCTCGGCGTCCATCCCATACCAGGACGTCCCGCTAATGCCTTTCGTCAACCTTCCGATTCACTGATTCCGGTTCTCCCGGTTCTCTTCATTCTCCATTTCAGGAGGAACTATGGCCAACTTCAAAGTCATCGGCCGTCCCATCCGCCGGTTTGACGCTCTCAGCAAGGCCGTCGGTGCCACCATCTACGCGGATGACTACAAAATGCCGGGAATGCTCCACGGCAAGGTCCTGCGCAGCCCCTACCCTTCCGCCCGCATCGTCCGCATAGACCCCCGCCGGGCCCGGGCTCTCCCCGGCGTCGTCTGCGTGCTCACTGCTGCCGACATCGGCTACGCCAAAATGGTCGCCGACATCCCCGGCCAGACCGGCCAGCGGGAGCGGCCCCAATCCGAGACCCCTGTCCTGGCCTGGGACCGGGTCCGCTATAAGGGCGAGGCAGTGGCCCTCGTCGCGGCGGAGACGGAGGAGATCGCCGAGCGGGCCCTGGAACTGATTGACGTGGAGTACGAACCCCTGCCCGGCGTCTTTGACCCCCTGGAAGCGATGAAGCCGGGAGCGCCGATCGTCTTTGAGCCGGATAACATCGTCGCCCGATGGCGCATCCGCAAGGGCGACATTGAGGCCGGCTTCGCCGCCGCCGACCTCATCATAGAGAACACCTACCGGGTTCCCTTCGTGGAGCACGCTTACTTGGAGCCCGAAGCCGGCGTCGCCTGGGTGGACGAGCGCGGCGTTATCAACATCCGCGTCTCTACCCAGGTTATGGAGCACTTCCGTACTGTCGCCCGGACCCTGGGGATTCCCCAGAACCGGGTGCGCATCCAGGGCGCCTTCGCGGGGGGCGGCTTTGGCGGCAAGGAAGATATCACCGTGGAGGTCTTCCTGGCCCTGCTGGCCCTGCACACCCGCCGCCCCGTTCGCCTGGCCTACACCCGCGAGGAGTCCATCCTGGCCCACTCCAAGCGCCACCCGTTCATTATGCGCTACCGGATCGGCGTCAAACGGAACGGACGCATCACCGCGCTCCAGGCGGACCTGATCGCGGATTCGGGCGCGTACCCGTACCTGAGCCCCTATGTCTCCCTCTACGCAACGGTTATGGCAACAGGGCCATACCGGATAGACAATGTCTGGGTAGATACCGTCGCGGTGGCGACGAACAACCCGTTCACCAGCGCGTTTCGCGGCTTCGGCGGCCCCCAGCCCTGTTTCGCCTACGAGCGCCAGATGGACGACATCGCCCGCGCGCTGGGAATGGACCCGCTGGAAGTGCGGCAGATCAACTATCTGCGCACTGGGGACACCACGGCCACGGGCCAGGTCATTCAAAGCGCAGTTCTCCTGGAGGAGTCGGCGCGACGGGCGCTGGAAGCGCTGGGCGAACGGACCCCGGACCACGGACCGATTCAGGTTGGGCGCGGGTTCGCCTCGTACTTCCAGAGTTACGGCCGCCTGATGTGGCTCCACGATACTTCGCAGGCCTGGGTGGGCCTGGAACTGGACGGGACGGTGGTCATCCGCTGCGGCGCACCGGACCCCGGCGGCGGGCAACTCTCCAGTCTCTGCCAGATCGCCAGCGAGGTCCTGGGCGTCCCGCTGGAGAACGTCGTCGCCTACACGCCAGACACAGCGCTGACCCCGCTGGCGGGGACCACCACCGCCACCCGCCAACTCTATATGTCCGGCAACGCTGTCCTGCAGGCCGCCACATCCATCCGGAAGACCCTGTTGGAACGGGCGTCCAAATACTTTGAGGAGGACCCGGACGACCTGGACCTGGCAGACGGACGGGTCTTCATCAAACGTGATCCAGATCGCTCCATGCCGCTGCCGGACCTGGTGCGCATCTGCGCGGCGGAAGGGTTGCCACTGGCCCACTTGGCCCTCTTCAAGGCCCCCTTCCGCGACCCCATAGACCCGGAGACTGGACAGGGCGATGTCTTCCCGGATTTCACCTTTGGGGCCTTCGCGGTGGAAGTGGCGGTGGATACGGAGACAGGACAGATAGAGGTCCTGAAGAGCGCAGCCTGCCACGATGTGGGTCGGGCCATCAACCCCGCTGCCGTCATCGGGCAGATCCAGGGGGGAAGCCATCAGGGGCTGGGATACGCGCTGATGGAGAACCTCATCGTGGAGAACGGAGAGATTAGGACCCCATCGCTTTCAGAGTACCTGATTCCGACGTCGGTAGATTATCCGACGACACAGGTCATCCTGCTGGAGTCGGGGACAGGCGTGGGGCCATTTGGGGCAAAGGGTATCGGTGAGCCCGCGCTCACGCCAGTGGCGCCGGCAGTGGCGAACGCGGTAGTGGACGCTATCGGGAAACCCATTCGCGAACTTCCCATCACGCCGGAGTTGGTGTTGAGGGCACTGGGGAAACGATAAGGGCTTGCATCGCAAACGTGCCAGGCCCTACTGAAAGCGCCGGGCACGTTCTGTTATGAACCCGGAGCCGCCAGTGCCCTCAACGTCCCCACAGCCTGTACATCCACTGGAATCCCGTCTATTTCTTCGGGAATGACGTCCTGCGGGTCCAGTTCATTCAGCGGCACTTTGTGGGTCACCGAGACGATGAGGGCCAGTTCGCCGGTATACTGCCCGTCCCGCTGGCGGAGGCCGATGCCGACCCCGACGACGTTCGCTTTGCGCATCAACTCCGCCTCATGCGCCAACTTGACCGCCCGAATGCGAGCAATCTCATCCATTTCTTCCCCCATTTCGCATGAGGCTTGATCTTCCGGTAATCTTCTCATAGAGTGTCGCTGAATGTTCACCGCAGCGCCAGAAGGCCGGGGTCCGTTTCCTGGCTAAGGGCGAGCGTACCATCCAGCATATCGGCCCCACCCCCTGCCCCCCACGGCGGCGCTGCGTGGGGAGGGGGGATTGGCCCTTCCCCGGGGATGAGGGGGCGCTAAAAGCCCCTCTCCGTGCCAGCACAACTCTGCCCCCGAGCCAACAGCGCTATATTTTCAGCAACACTCCGAGGAAGATTACGCGATCTTCCCGCAGGCTCTGAAACCTGCAGAAAGTTGTTAATTCTTTGTTTTCATTTCTTCCAGCCAGTACTCCAATCCGGCCCGAATCTGCGGCAACAACCGTTCCTTTTCCTCGTCCTGTGAGGGGAAAAGTTGTAGCAGTTCCTCCGCCACCGGCGTCAGGTCGGGAGATTTTCCCCTGGACAGAACTGTCTGCAGCCGCTGATAGGCATGTCGGAGATAGCCGGCCAGCGGTTGGACGACCCCCAGCCCGCCCACCGGCCCCTGGCCTGGCACCACGACTTGAGCCGGCGGAGTCCCCTCTTCCAAGCGGGCCAATGCCTCCAGCCACCGGGTCGGGGAAGGGGACTCTGAAAGAGATGGGTGGCTATGAACGACCCCATCGCCGGTAAAGAGTACCGCCTGTCGGGGGAGCCAGACCCATACACTGCCCGCCGACGGGCCAGGAGCCGACTCCACGCTAACGGTAATCTCGTCTGCCAGCATTATCCGACCATCCACAACAAGTTCCGGAAGCGGAACGGATTCCAATTCCGGAAGGGAAATCACCTTCCCCTGCAGGGAATGACGGCGGTTCCAATCCTCCACAAGTACCGGTAACAGACTTTCTCCCCGCTCCCGAATTTTCTGCCAGGTCCCGCGCCCGGAGATGAGGGGCACCCCCACCCAGAGCGCCCCCAGCAGCCGGTATGGGTGGTCGTCGGTCAAAATGAGATAGCGGATAGGGCGCCCGATAGCGCGCGCCGCTTTCCGCCAGACTTGATGATCGGAGGGGAGCGGCGGCACATCCACCGCGATCACCCACCGCCCGGTCACCACCAGACCCACATTAATGCCGGGATAGAAAGAAGCGACATAGACACCGGGGGCGATTTCGTCCATCAACTTCTTCCCTCACATTTCGTGGATCACCCTGACGGCCTCCAGCACATCCTCCACTCGCTGACGCGGGACAGCGGGAGCACTCCCCTGGGCGAAACGGGCCTGCCCGCCTCCCTTGCCCCCCAGCGGTTCGGCGATCGCCCGCAGGAGGGCTGTCGCATCGGCGGGAGTCCCCTCCGCGCAGGCCACGCAGAGATGGACCCGTTCACCGCCAACGGAAGCCACCAGCGCGACCACACCTGGATGGGCCGCGACTTTCTGGGCCAGCGCTCGCAGGTCGGCGGGGTCCCAGTTCTCCTCCACCGCCCGGGCTACCCGCAGTGAGCCGACAACTACGGCAGTCTCTACCAGCCGCGCCGCCTCTACTTCCACCAGCCGCTCTCGCAGCGAGCGCACGTCTCGCCGGGCCTCCTTTATTTCATCCTGTAGACGGCTTATTGCCTCCGGCAACTCCCAATACCCCACCGTTAACATCGCTGTTAGGTTTAACAGCACACCGTTCTTCAGCCGGTAATCCCTCAGTGCGCGCCCACCGCAAACAAACTCCACCCGTGTCTCCTGTCCCCGGTAATCCAGGCGGAGCACTTTCAGTAAACCGATTTCGCCGGTCCGGGCGACATGCGTTCCCCCGCACGGATTCAGGTCAAAGGGACGGTCCCCCTCATCCCCCGCCACCTCCACCAGGCGGATAGGTCCCTCCACTGGCGGGGGGCGCCGCAGTGGAAGGGTCGCTACCTCTTCCGGGCGCACAAAATACGTCCGCACGGGTCGGTTCTCCCAGATGACCCGGTTGACCCAATCCTCTACCTCCTCCAGCGCCTCGCGTGCAAGACGCGGGATGTTCAGGTCTATGGTGCTAACCTCCGCTCCCAGATAGAAAGAGACGGTATCTGCATCCAGCAATTGCTCGCAGGCGGCGGAGAGGAGATGCTGACCAGTATGTTGCTGCATATGGTCAAAGCGGCGGGACCAATCTATCTCGCCGGTCACCTCATCGCCGGGGAAGGGGGCCTCCAGAATGTGCACAATGGCCCCGTTGGGCTCCCGCACCTCTACTCCAATGACGGGGACCCCGCCGAGTCGGCCCCGGTCGGAGGGCTGACCGCCGGAGGTCGGATAGAAAGCGGTACGGTCCAGAATCACTGCCGGATGGTCGTCCCAGGACAACCGTTCTACCACCCGGGCAGTGAAATGAGTGAGGTAGGAATCTATGTAGTAGAGACGGTCGGTCATTGAATTCTGCTCCCTAATTGGCCCCCAACGGACTGAATTCAGCGGGCTGGATGTATCGGGATTATGAACTTGAATGTTGACCCCTGACCAGGCTGGCTTTCCACCCAAATACGGCCCCCATGGGCCTCCACAGCCAGTTTACAGAAGGCCAACCCGATTCCAGTGCCTCGTGCTCTTTCATTGGGAAGCCGGGCGAACCGGTCAAAAATCCGCTCCTGATACTCCAGAGGGATACCCGGGCCTGTATCGGAGACCGCGAACTGGAGAGCATCCACCAACGGATGGTCTACCGTTACCCGAGCCTCTCCACCGGAAGGGGTAAACTTGATCGCATTATCCAGCAGATTGATCAGAGTCCGCAGCAGGAGATTCCGGTCTCCCTCTATCAGCGGAAGACCTGCAGGAACATAGAAACTCAGGTGAATCTCTCGTCCCACCGCCACCGGCCTTACCTGCTCCACGGCTTCTCCGACCATATCTCCGACGTCTATCACCTGATAATTCAGTTCCGCCTTTCCAGATTCCAGGCGGGCGACATCCAGAATAGAATCAATCAATCCGAACAGGCGCTCGCCGCTCCGCTGTGCTACAGCAAACAATTGCTCCGGGAGAATATCTATGGTCGGGTCCTGCAAGCATGCCCGGATCAATTCCAGACTGCTCATGATAGAGGAAAGCGGGTTGCGGAGATCGTGCACAATCATATGGGTCAGGTCTTCCCGGACCTGCTCCAACCGCAGCCGCTCCGTGATGTCATGAAAAACCCACTGGACAAAGGGCCTGGAACCGTGGAAGATCAGAGTCGCCCGCACTTCAAAGGGGAGGGTTCGCCCCTCTCGGGTGATCATCTCCAGATTGCCCAGGATGTCCGTCCCCTGGAGGACGAGAGCCAGCCAATCGCGCAGCCGCTGTGGGTGGGCCGTCAGAGCAAATGCTTCCCGAAGCCGGATCTCTTCGCGATCATATCCCAGCATCTGACAAAATTTGCGGTTCACATCCGTAATCCGCCCCTGCGCGTCGGTAATAAGAATCGGATCGGCGCTGTTCTCAAAGAGGTTGGAGTACCGTTCTTCAGCATCGCGGGCGCGGTTAAACTGCCGGGCATTCTGGATCGCGCTGGCGGCTAATGCGGCGACGTTCAACAGCAGTTTCATCCCCCCTTCATCCAGGATCCCTTCCCTGGGATTAATCGCCTCCATGACCCCCAGGACCTCTCCCCCCAGATGAATGGGAACGGCGACAACCATCCTTGTGCGGAAGCCGGTCTGTTGATCCACTCCCGGGTACCAGCGGGGGTCCTGGTCCACCGAGGGAACCACAATGGGGAGACCCGACTGAGCCACCCAGCCAGCGATACCTTGTCCCGGTTTCAGGCGCACCCCAACCACCTGATCGGCCGCGCCACCGGTGGCTACCCGAAAGACCAGATCGCCGGTTTGCTCATCCACCAGGGCAACAGAGGCTGCCTCCACTCTAAAGTGATCCCGTACGCTATCTATCAGTGACTGCAGGACATCTTCCATCTCTAAAGAAGCGGCCAGCGCCTGGCCCGTGCGATAGAGAAAGGCCACTTCCTCCAGTTGCCGCTGAGTCTGCTGTACCAATTGGGCATTGGCAATGGCAATAGCAGCATGGTCGGCAAAGGCAGCAACGATGAGCGCGTCTCCCTCGCTATACTTATCCGGCTGCAAGTTATCTACTGTAAGCACACCAACGACTTTCCCCCGGGCTACCAGCGGAGCACCAACCCATCCGCGGATGAGAGGGATGCCCGGAATATTCTGCCACCCCTCTTCCTCCTGGACATCCGCACAGACCAGGGGCTCACGGCGAGCCACCACACGGGCCATAATGTGGTTTCCATCCAGGGGAAGGGTTATGTTTTGCACGGCCTCTGAGCGCTCAAAACCTCTCCAGGCCCGGATCTTCAGTTGCCGACCTTCTACGAGAAAAATGGACGCGCTGTCGTGGGTAACAACCCGGCTCAGGGATTCCAGGATAAGGGATAACACCTCATCCAGGTCCAGCGTGGCCGTCAGGGCCCGGGCAATATCCCGCAGGGTATCCGCCAGGTGGCGACGCTGCTCCTCGGCAGCAAACAGCCATGCATTTTCCAGCGCAACTGTCGCCTGATCAGCGACAAACTGGAGCGCCCGGAGGTCCATATCATCAAAGCGCCCAGGCTGGAAGTGAGCGCAGGTCAGAACGCCTATCACCCGACGGGGAGAGATCAACGGCGCGCAGAGCACAGAGCGGGCATTCGCGGTGACATCGGATTCCGGCAACTTAAGCCAGCGGGGATCCTTTTCCGCATCGTCCAGACGGACCGCCTGACGGTTCTGCAGGACCCAGCCGCTCAACCCTTCCTCCAGCACCCGCTGCGCCAGAGATAGGCTGCCCCGGCGAAACCGCCCCTCGTGAAGCAGAAGAACCACGACCGGTCGTCCCGATTCATTCAAAAGCATCAGGCTGCCCAGGTCCGCATCCACCGCCTGAAGGCTGAGCGCCAGTACCCGCCGTGCTACGCCATCCAGATCCAGCCCGGTTGCCAGTTCCCGGACGACCTCCATCAGCCAGTCATACTCTTTCACCCGGTTTCGTTTGCGCCGCTTCATCTGGAATGCACGCTCCTGTTTTTCCATCGTACTCCCACCCATGCAAAGCGGGCCACTCTGTTCATTCGCCAAACTCCACCACCTCTCGCCCTTGCAGTTTCTCCAGCACCTTTTCCACAATGAGGTCCAGATGATGAGAATTCGCCACGAAATCCAGCCGGTCTGAGGGCACGGTCAGAACCGGGCAGAGGTTGAACTGACCAATCCACTCCTCGTACAAACCGTTCAACTGCTCCAGGTATTCGGGCGTGATACTTCGCTCAAAAGAGCGCCCGCGCTGGGCAATGCGAGCCATCAACGTGTGCACCGAGGCCCGCAGGTAGATCACCAGGTCGGGCGGGGGCAGCAGCGCGCTCAACACGTCATATAACTCCCGATAACTGCAGTAATCTCGCTCACTCATCAGTCCCTGGCGATACAAATTGCGGGCAAAAACTTCCGCATCCTCGTAGACCGTCCGGTCCTGCACCACCGAGTTGGGCCATTGCAGCAACTGATGATGATGGCGAAGCCGTCGGGAGAGGAAAAAGACCTGGGAATGGAAACTCCAGCGGGCCATGTCCTGATAAAAGTCGGCCAGGTAGGGATTATCGGAGACGGCCTCAAAAAAGGGCTTCCAACCCAATCGCTCCCCCAGCATCCCGGTCAGGCTGGATTTGCCGACGCCGATATTCCCGGCAACAGCGACGAACCATTTCTTCATGCCCCCCCTCCGGCCCGAGGGAAGGAGAGGATGAAGGTACTCCCTTTCCCCATCTCGCTCTCTACTCTGACAAAACCGTGGTGGGCTTCCATAATTTCCCATACCAGTGCCAGGCCAACCCCCATCCCCCCAAAGCGACGCGTGGTGGAACCATCCACCTGATAGAAGCGCTCAAAGATGTGCGGGAGATGCTCCTGAGGAATGCCAATCCCTTCGTCCTGGACAGCCAGGTTCACCCAATCTCCTTCCGACCATATCCGGATCCGCACTGTTCCCCCCTGAGGGCTGAATTTGATGGCGTTATCTACCAACTGCGAAATGGCCAGAAGCAGATGCTCCCGATCAGCCAGGACGGTGGGTACATCCTCGGGGACTTCGCCCATAAGGGTAATGCCAGCATCTTCGGCCCGATGGCGATAATACTCCACCACCCATTTCACCGCTTCCGGGAGGGAAACAGGAGCCATAACCAGGGTCTCAGGCCGAACCGTCCGCAGGGCGGTGAGGTTGCTGATCATACGAGCCAGCATCTGAGTCCGTTCATAGATAATCTGAATGGCAGAACGCTGTAAGGGCTGGACAGGTCCCAGATCGCCACTCAGCAGAAGTTCAGCATATCCCTGGATCAGTGCGAGGGGCGTACGGAGTTCGTGGCCGACGTTCTGAATCATCTGCTCTCGCAACCGATCCAGGTTCTGCAACCGCTGGAGGGCCGCCGCCAGTTGGGCCGACTGTGTCTCCAGTTGCTCGTACAGGCGTGCGTTTTCCATCGCAATAGCCGCCTGCCCAGCAAAGGCGAGCGCGACCCGGGCATAGTCCCGGTTGTAGAATCCCGGCTCTTTCTTATCCAGTGTCAACATCCCGATGACCCGGTCCCCGTAGAGGAACGGAATCCCCATCCAGGCCCGAATGCCCGCCTGCGCATGAGGCTCCCGTCGGAACTCCTCGTAGAGGGCGGGGGCATCCTCCAGAATCACCGGCGCGCGAGTCCGAATGACCTGAGCGTTGGGACTCCTGCTACTCATCAGGTCTATGGTTATCTCCAGAATTTTCTCCAGGTCCGGGAAACCCCGTCCGGCGATGATTTCCAGTTTCCCCTCCCGAAGCAACTGCACCGAAGCGCTGTCGTAGGGAACCACGTTCTGCAACTCGGTCAGAATTCGTTCCAGGACCTCTGAAAGGTCCAGCGTGGTCGTCATCGCCTGGGCCGCACGATAAAGGCTCTCCGCCTCCTCCCGTTGACGCTGTTCCTGATGATAGAGACGGGCATTCTCCAGAGCGATTGCCAGTTCCCCCGCAATGGCTGTGAAGAATGCCAGGTCTTCTTCGTGAAATGCGTTCAACTGCCGGCTTTCCACATTGAGCACTCCGATGACCTCGTCACCTAACCGGAGCGGTACGCACAATTCCGAGCGAACTTCCGGATGCCCCGGATAGTAAAATGGGACCTTCCGGACATCCGGAATCAGCATCCCCCTCCCGGATTGAAAGACCAACCCGCTAACACTCCCATCCAGGGGCAAACGAATTTCCTCCACTGGAATGCTGTAACCAATCTGGGAGGGGTGGATTCGCAAAAACTCGCCAGATTCGTCCGGCAAAACGATAGCAAGAAATTCCACCTGCAGTGCAGACCGCAGGGTCTGAATGGTGCGCTGCAATACCTGATCAAAGTCCAGGGTAGACGCCGCTGCCAGCATCACCTCCCGCAATACCCAGGCCTGGGCCTGACGGTGCAGGGTTTCCTGGTAGAGGCTAGCGTTCTCTATCGCGGTTGCCAGTTGGTTGGCAACAATTTGTAAGACCGTAACGTCCTCGGGGGTAAACGCGGCCGGGCGGTCTGATTGAACGGTCATCGCACCAATGACCCGTTCCCGGCTCACAAGGGGCAAAGCCATCTCCGAACGGGTTTGGGGCAGAAAGGGGTTATCAAACCGGATCGCCTCCTTGCCCACATCCAGCGCGATGCGGGGTTTGCCATAGGCCGTGCACCAGCCAATCATAGAGGAGCCGCCGACCTCCAGTTTGTGGCCCATCTCCAGCATCTTCCGGCCCGCCTCGCCGGTGCCGGCCCGCAGGACCGCCCAGCGCCCGGTCTCGTCCACCAGGAAGATGCCAACATAATAGAGGTTAAATCGCTCCCGTACCAGTTCGGCGGTCCTGGAGAGCAATTGCTGGATATCCAGGATGGACGCGGCTGCGCGGGCGACCTCAGCGGCCATTTCCAGTTGGGCCATCCGCTGCTGGCTTTCTTTCAGCAGGCGAACGTTCTCAATCGCGATAGCCGCCTGGGTCGCCACCTCTTCCAACAATTGCTGGTCTTCTGCATCAAAAGCATAGGGAATATAAGATTGGGTAGAGAGAACCCCGACTGTCCGCCCTCGCACCCTGAGAGGGAGGAGCGCCAGAGAGCGCGTGGGGTCTCCGACCTGAATCGCCGGTACTGGCAACGGTTCCTTCCATGTGTCATTGATCCACAAAGGCTGAGCAGTACGAATCACCCAGCCAGTCAATCCGGCCTCTTCGGAGAGTTTCAGGCGCAGGGGTGGCTTTCGCTCCCCCCGATCTATCAGGATCGGAATGGCGACCTCACCCAGCAAGGAGTCGTAGAGGCCAATATACAGCACGGAGACGCTCAGGATGCGCTGCAGCGCTCCAGCGATGGACTCAAGAACAGCCTCCAGGTCCTGAGAAACGAGAATCTGGCGGTCAATCTCCTGGAACGCCGCCAGCATATCCGACCAGCGGTGAGCCCGCCGGGATAATTCCTCCTGGGCAATAGCAATGGCAGCCAGGTCGGCAAAGAATTGGTATCTCTGCACCTCTTCCGGACGCCATGACCGGGGCTGATTCCAGTAGAAAACCATCGCGCCCAGGAGTCGCTGGAGATGCGAAAGGGCAAGGACGATGTAAGAGCGGAACCCTTCCCGCCGCGCTGCCTCCCAGAGCGCGCGGGCTGCCGGATCTTGCCAGGCATCCTCAATGAGGATGGGGCCTGGCTCCTGGAGGAGTCGGGAGCCAGGGACCTGACGGAAAGCATCAGTCAGGAATGAGAGGTACTCTTCGGAGAGCCTTCGGGCACATCCGATCGTCATACGGTCGCGCTGATGGTCGTAGATGTAAATGGCCGCCCGATCGGCGCCAACGTCCTGCAGCCCGCTGTCCAGAATCAGATGCAGCACGTCTTCTAAAGGGGCACCGGCCAGGAGACGCCGAACAATTTCCGGGCCGAGATCAGCAACACCAACACCTGGACTCTCTATCGTCAATTTACGCCCCCTCTGACATTAGCTCTGCCGCGCCGGATGCCGATTCCATTCGCTCCAGGCAATCGCGAGAGAGGACCAGCGCCCGACGGAAATCCAGAGAAGTCCCCGTTGAGTCCGCCGCGAGGGCAGCCCCCAGAGCACCAACCGCTTCAGTCAGAGCCAGAAACTCCATCACCAGGGAGCGATGAGACATTGAGCGCGGTTCCGTGGAGGCTTCCATAGGCGTCTCCGCCAGACGTCCCCGGACCTCCGCTGCGCTCAGCGCGGTCCGAATCCGCCCTTCTATGTAGGCCAGGTCCTGAGGATGACGGACGAAATCCAGCCCGTCCGTATTGATGACCAGCAGGGGAGTCGTATCATAAACAGCGAAATGGCGCTCATATGCCTGGCGCAGACTCTCAATGTAGGCAGGGTCCATCCCCCGTTCGTAGGGACGATCGCGAGTAGCGATGCGCGCCATCAAAACATCCAGACTGGCTTGGAGATAAACGACCAGATCGGGAAGGATCACCTTCTCCGCCAGCGCCTGGTGGAGCCGCTCGTAGGTCGCCAGTTCGTCCCCTTTGAGATTCAGATGGGCGAAGAGGCGGTCCTTGGCAAAGGTGTAGTCGGTAATGAGCGGACGGTCGTTGCGCCGGATTTCCTGCTGCTGACGATACCGGCTGAGCAGAAAGAAAATCTGAGTCTGGAAAGCGTACCGTTGACGGTCAGCGTAGAAATCGGAGAGAAATGGGTTCTCCTCAAAAACCTCCAGTAAAAGATCGGCCTGGAAACGGGGCTGCAACAACCGGGCCAGGGCCGTCTTACCGACACCTATCACGCCTTCAATGGCCAGATAGAAGGGACGGGACACCGGAATCCTCCACACAACAAGAGGTCATCACCTATAGCATACTCCGAGAGGGGAGAAAAGTCAAGAAACGTGTGTTCTTGACGACGTAGCCAGGTGTGCTAAAATCTTCTATCGTGGACAGTCAGCAACGACCTCCGGACTTCTTGAGCCGCCTGGTCATTGCTGTGGACCGGTATATGCGTCGGCGGCTCTGTATATGGGAATTCAGTGACGATCCCGATTGTATTCTCCGGGTCGCACTGATCCGCTCTCGCTGGGAGATAACGCTGAGCGATGGAACGATCGTCCGGCGAGGAGAAGTTATCGGGATGATCCACGCCTGGAACGAGCGGATACCGCCGATACCCCCAATCGGAGCTGATATGGCCTGGGCGCGGGAACTGCGCCGACGGTTGATCCGGTCCCTGCAATTGCTGGCCCAAGCCACGCGGGAAGACCCTCGCCTCCAGACCATCCGGGGATTCGGCGGGGCCGGTGTGCTGCATTTTTCTCCGGCCATTCTCCGCTTTCTGGAACGGTTGGGATTGGAAATTTACGAACTTCCGCCCCGGAGCCTGCGGGACCAGCTGGAGGAACTATTGGGCCGTATATGGACCTGGCTGATGCGCCGTACGTTCAATCCGGTCAGCGTGGAGGGCCGCGGGCTGGAAGTGTTGAGCCGCCGCTTTTACTGGATCAGTCGGGAGAAATTGTTGCAAATGTATGGAGAAGGAGAACACCATGAGCGATGAATTGCGACTCCCATCCCCCCGTCTGGACGGGACGCGCTCACTGGAAGCCGTGATTGCGGCCCGCCGGTCGGTGCGCTCGTTCACCTCGCAGGAGTTGACTCTGGAAGAGATGAGTCAGTTGCTCTGGGCAGCACAGGGTATCACCGGCCCCAAAGAGTATCTGCGAGCCGCGCCGTCTGCGGGCGCATGCTGTCCCCTAGAATTCTACGCCTGCTGGAAAGAGGGGGTCTGGCGGTACCGCCCCCAGGGGCATCAACTGGTGCGCCATCGTCCGGAGGATGTGCGGGCCCAACTGGCAGAGGCGGCCTGGAATCAGCGCTTTCTTGCCCAGGCGCCGGTGGTCTTCGCCATCAGCGCGGTCTTCCCCCGCACCACTCGTCGGTACGGAGAACGCGGGCGGTTTCGCTACGTACCGATGGACGTCGGCCATGCGGCCCAGAATCTGTTGCTACAAGCCACAGCCCTGGGACTGGCCAGCGTGCCCGTCGGCGCGTTTGACGACGCGGCCGTCGCCCGGGTGTTGGCCCTGCCCCCCGAAGAAGAACCGCTCTACCTGCTACCCGTGGGGCATCCGCGAAAAGGATAACCCCCAATATGCTGGTCATCCCCCGCGTTCTCTGCTTTATCACCCACGGGGACGACGTTCTGCTTCTGCGCGGCGCGCCCGACAAGCGACTCTGGGCCAACCGCTATAACGGCATCGGCGGACATCTGGAGCCCGGCGAAGACATCTATTCTGCCGCGCGGCGGGAGATTCAGGAAGAAGCAGGTATTCCGATCATGGAACTGCATCTTCGCGGTGTCATCTCTGTGGCGCCGGAAGGGGATGGGCCAGGCGTACTCCTCCTCGTCCTCACCGCACAGGCACTCTCCCGAGATGTGCAAGCATCCGCAGAGGGACAACCGGTCTGGATACCCCGCAATCAGATTGGCACTCTGGATGTGGTGGAGGATGTACCGGTGATCTTGGAATGGACCCTGGAGAGGAAGCCGGATGAGTCGGTGTTTGCCGCCCGTTCCTTCCGCGATGAGGAGGGGAATATTTGCCTGATTCGCGGGGCATAAAAAAATCAGGGAGCAGCAGCGGTGCTGCCGCCCCCCTCACTTCACCCACCCTGCTCAGATCGCTTCCAGCGACAGGGCCCCCGATGGGCATGGTAGGGAAGAACGACGTGGAATGTGCTCCCCGGGTATCGTTCCTCGTCGTACCCCTCGCTTTCCACCCATATGCAACCGCCGTGGCCCTCAATCACCCCCCGGGCAATGGATAACCCCAGCCCCGGTCCCCCGCCCTTGAACTTGTACTCGCCGGAGGAATGAAGATCTATACTCCCGACCCGGTAGAACTTTTCAAAGATCAAATCCTGGTCTACCTTGCTGATGCCAATGCCCGTGTCGGTGATGGTGACCTCAAAATGTTCCTTGTCCAGCGGATGTGCCTCTATGGTGATTCGTCCCCCATCAGGGGTAAATTTGATGGCATTGGAGATCAGGTTACCGAATGCCTGAACAAGCCGGTCCATATCGGCGCGAATCGGCCCAATGTCCTCCAGACCATAAGTTGTCAGGGTTAAGTTCCGCTCTTGGAGTGCTTCCTGAAAGGGCTCTATCGCCATCCGCATCACCCCAACCAGGGCCGTGGGAGCGAAGTGGAAATTCATACCGGTTTCCAACTGGGAAGCATCCAGCATAGCGTTGATGATCCGCTCCAGCCGGCGGACCGGACGGGAGATGTTCTCGGTAATGCGGGCAATCTGATCCCGCGTGAGGGCATCGGAGCGCACCAGTTCGTTCAGGACATCGGTATATCCCCGAATCTGGGTGAGCGGCGTCCGCAATTCATGGGACGCAATGCTCAGGAAATCGCTCTTGGCCCGGTCCAACCGCTCCAGCCGATCATAGGCCGCACGGAGGCTCTCGTTGAGTTGCATAATCTGGGCATTCAACTCCTGCAGACCAGCAAACAGCCGAGCGTTCTGCAAAGCCACTCCCGTCTGATGGGCCAGGGTGGATAGAAACTCCACAATGCGAGGAGCGTAGGGTTCTCCGGTCCGCTGAGGGCCCAATGCCAGCAATCCCGCCAGTTCCCCCTCCGCCCAGATGGGCAGATAAATCTCCATCTCCAACGCTCGCAACCCCTCCCGTTCCCTCGGCAACGCTTCTCTAAGAACGGGGTGATGCTCTACTTCGTACTGGAAGAGAGGGGTATGTTGCTCCTTCAGGCGAACCAGGAGAGGACTGATGGGCTCCAGTTCTATCGGGTCGGTGGAGACCTCTCCCAGCCCAGGGACGGGACGTAACAGCAAGCCTCCCCGCTCCGTCTCGCTGGAGATCAGCAAGGCTCCCCGCTGGATGTCCAGGACCTGCGAGACGGTCTGCACAGCCGTCTGTGCCAGTTGCTCCAGGTCCAGCACCGTGCTGATGGTCTGGCTGTAATCTCGCAAGGCCTGGGCAGGGTCAAACCCTATCCCCACCAGCAACCGGTCCACCAACCGCGCCAGGGCCTGGTAAAGAGGAAGGTACACCAGAGCCAGGCCCACCGCCAGGAGAATAGCCAGCGAAGTGGAAGGCATCACCGAGATGGTCATCAGACGCTCCACTGCCAGGACCACACCAGTCAGCAGAAGAGCGGTCGCGGTAAACAGAAACAGAAAACCGAAGATAGAACGGAGTACCGCCTTAACGTTGGGCAACCAGAAACCCAAGACGCCCCGGAGCAGAGCAATGGCCCCCAGGGTATGGACCAGCGGCCCAACCATCCGCAGCGGGCCCAGCGGGAAGAGCGTCAGGGCCTGTCCCAGAGCGAGCGCGTCCGCCGTCAGCAACCAGTACAGGGCGCGGTTCCGGTGAAAGGCCATCCGGCTGCGGAAGAGGCCCACCGTCAACAAAACAAGAGTCCCCAGAGTAAAGACGGCCCAACTGCCCATGCCGATTTGTTCCAGCGGGAGCCGAGAGGGTGGGGCAAAAAGGAAATAGACCGTTGCCCCCAACAGGATCGCCGTCCATGTGTACCCGGCAGTGGCAACAATGGGCCAGAAAGGGTACTCCAGCAACAATGCCACACAGGTCAGGTATCCCACAGCCAGCGCCAGGGCCAGAACCGGGATCAGCGCGCCCGCGCTCTCCGTGACGACCGGCAAGAAAACGGCCTCCAGATTCGCCAGCGCAACGGCAGCGATCCAGAACAGGCTGAACAACGTATATACCAGGGCCAGTTTCTCTCTCCCCTCTTTCCTCCGCCGGAACAGGAGAATCAGAAACAGGATGAGATGGACCAGCCCGATAGCGATGCCGATTCCAGAGATATAGAGCCAGGTTTCCATATGCAGATCGCGTATCCCGTATTTCGTGCTCCGTGTTACGAGTATGTATAGAACCCGCGCCCGGTCTTGCGGCCCAAATGTCCGGCAGCCACCATACGCTTCAGAAGCGGACAGGGCCGATATTTGTCGTCCCCCAATTCCCGGTGAAGAACTTCCATGATGTTGAGCACCACATCCAGGCCGATGAGGTCCGCCAGTTCCAGCGGTCCCATCGGGTGGTTCATCCCCAGTTTCATCACTGTGTCTATCGCCTCTACGGTACCCACTCCCTCCATCAGCGCGTAAATGGCCTCGTTGATCATCGGACAGAGAATGCGGTTGGAGATAAAGCCGGGGTAATCCTGCGCCTCCACCGGCACCTTATCCAGCGCCTTCGCCAGCGCGACAACGGTTGCCGTCGTCTCATCAGAAGTGGCCAAACCCCGGATGACCTCCACCAGTTTCATCAGCGGGACCGGATTCATAAAGTGCATGCCAATGACTTTCTCAGGCCGACGGGTCGCGGCACCCAGTTGAGTGATGGAGATAGAGGATGTGTTGCTCGCCAAGATGGCCTCCGGCCGGGTCAGGCAGTCCAGTTGGGCAAAGACCTCCCGCTTAATCTCCAGCCGCTCCACCACCGCCTCCACAACCAGGTCGGCATCGGCAGCGTCTTCTATCTGCACAGAAGTCCGGATGCCACTCAGGGCGGAGTCCCGCTGGGCATCGGTGATGCGGCCCTTGGCGTGGAGTTTCTCCACGGACTGGCGAATGCTGGCCTGCGCCCGCTCCAGTTGCTCCGAGACGACATCTATCAGAGCGACGGTGTAGCCATAGGTGGCGCAAACCTGGGCAATACCGCTGCCCATCGTGCCTGCGCCGACGATAGCGATGCGGCGGATGTCCATATTTCCTCCTCGTATGGGGATCGGGCTGTTGCGGCGGCGGCCCTCCGGCCCATTGCCGCCAAAACCCCAGCCCTATTCATCCCAATGCCACCTGCAGGGTGACCTCCCAGGGCCAACCCGGCTCCAGGGCCAGGTCCCACCAGACCAGGGTACAGGTGCCCTGGTAAACCCGCTCGTAGCCGGCCTCGGAGTTGGAGACCGCCTCCAGCGGGAAGCGCCAGAGGACGGCGGGAGCACTCAGGGTAAGGGCGACCTCCGGGTGCCTCTCTGCTTCGCTCTGTGGCCGACCCAGGGCGAGGTAAGGAAGGTTGAAAACGAAGCCAGCCACGTCCCAGATTTCGCCGGTGTCGGTGGGGCGGTGGACGACCTTCTCGCGGCCTCGCAGAATCCGCAGCGAGGCCCGCTCACTCCCTCCGCCCAAGATGCCCCAGTTCATTTCTACGCCGAAGCGCAAGATGCATCTTGCACTCCCCGTCAGGCGATAGTGGACGGTGAGAAGGTCATTGCCAGGAGTGACCACAACCCGTTTCTCTACCCGCACCGGTAAGGGCTGGTCTCCCACCCAGATAGTCCCATCGCGCGTCAGAATAAGAGTGAGGCCGGCCACATCCTCCTTAACCTGCGCTCCGTATGGCTGGTTAACAAAGTCTCCCTGTTCCCCATACTGGGCCCGGTAGAAGGCATCCAGGGTCGTATCCGGGTGCAGGAAATGGTCCAGGAACGACATCCGGCGGTACCAGTCGCGAAACAGGCGAGTGTGGACGTCTGGCTCCTTGACCCGAACACCATCAGGACGATCGGGCTGGTCGGGAAGGATGAGGCGGCCTTCCTCCGCCGCCCGCAGCAATTCCTCGTGGTATCCCTCCCGGCGGCGGGTCATCGTGTTGGTGAGGTTGTAGCCGCCGGGGCGCCAATCCCACTCTACCAGCGCGCCGCCGTAGGAGGGCTTGAAGGTCAACACCTGCCGGTCAGTATTCAGAATGATTTCTTCGCGCCCGTCGGCGTCCAGGTCGCCCCGCTCCGCCCAAGCCCAGGAGTCCCGCCCGGCGCGTGTAGCATCAGCGATGACCTCGGCAGCGATGAGGTTTGCATAGTTGGCTGCCCGGATATGGAAGAGGTAGATACCGCCAAAGAGGCCATGCCAGTAACCGCAGTTGCACTGGGCCGCCCAGAGGTGATCCAGCGCGCGGGCCTTCTCCTTCCCCTCCGGCAGCGCGTGGATCTTGCGGCTGACCCAGAGGCCCTTTTTGTGCATCTGGTTGACCTCGTCGTAGCGGGCAATGAAGCCGCGCCAGAGGCCACCCCGGAGAAAGCGGAGAACGTCGGCCCGTCCCGCCTCCCGCAGTTCCCGCCGGATGCGCCGCAGCGCGGCAAAATCCTGAGGCAACAGGGCCCACCTCATCATCTCCTCGTAGGACGCACCGGGGAGATAGACCCGCCCCAGTGGGGGGAGTTCAGCGGCGATTTCGCCCAGTGGGCGGGTTTGGAGCCAGTCTGCGCTGGCCTCCAGCGCGGCGAAGAAACGGTCCATCCACGCCTCCGGCCCCCAGCAGAGGTCCCAGGTGCCCGGCCAGAGGCCGAATTTCTCCCCATCGTCCCCCATCACGGCGACGCCGCCGGGATGGGCTGCCGCCTGGGTCCGCAGCCAGTCCATCACTTCCTCCACCGGGTGCCAGGGAATGGCGTAACGGAGGTACATCACGTTGCCGAAGAGAGTCACCGTATACCCCTGCTCTTCGGTGACGTAGGGCCCAAAGAGGTCGTCGTCGGTGAGGCCGGCCATCTTGAAGGGGGTGTCGTCCAGCAAGGTGTAGCGGACTCCCGCCTCGGCCAAGGGTTTCGGGAGGTGCGGCTCCCAGACCCGCTCCGCCAACCACATACCTGTGGGCTCCACACCGAAGGTCCGGCGGAGAAAGTCGGTCATCCGGCGAATCTGACCGATTTTGTCCCCGTCGGGAATGGAGACCAGGATCGGCTCGTAGTAGGCACCGGTGAGAAGTTCCACCTGGCCCCGCTCTACCAGTGCGCGCACCCGGTCTACGTGGTCCGGACGGTAGGCCAGCAACCAGTCCCAGAGGGGACCGGTGTAGTGGAGGGAGAGACGGATCGCCGGATGGCGCTCCAGGAGGCTCAGGATAGGGTCATAGGCTCGCTCCGTCGCCCTGGCGAAGACGAAGTCAAAATTTCCTACCGGCTGGTGGTTATGGATGACCAGGGAAAGATTCAGCGTCATACCGAACGAACCTCGCGCGCTCGCAGATAGACGTCCACGTATTTCTGTGCCGACCCTTTCCAGGAGAAATCGGCCTTCATCCCCCGGGTCTGGATGGCGGCCCAGGCCTCGCGGTCCCGGTGGACCCGCAGCGCACGCTCCAGCGCCTCCGCGCAGGCCTCCGGAGTGTAGGCATCAAAGACGAAACCGGTGGCCCGGTCGGGATGCTCGTGGTAATCCAGGACGGTGTCCGCCAGACCGCCCGTCCGGTGGACAACCGGCACCGCGCCGTAGCGCATGGCGATCATCTGGCCCAGGCCGCAGGGCTCAAAGCGAGAGGGCATCAGGAAAATGTCACATCCGGCGTAGATGCGGTGGGCCAGCGGCTCATCAAACCGCAGAAAGACCCGGACTTTATCCGGGAAGCGAGCCTGAAGGGACTCCATCATCTGGTGGTACTCCGGCTCTCCCGTGCCCAGGAGGACGAACTGCATATCCCCCTGGAGGAGTTGCTCCAGGACCGGCCCCAGCAAGTCTATGCCCTTGATGGCATCCAGACGGGTGACCATCCCGATCAGCGGGGTCTCCGGACGGACTGGCAGGCGGGCCTCCTGCTGAAGGGCAGCCTTGTTGACGGCCCGCATCCGCAGGCGACTCAAGTCGTAGGACTGCCGCAGATAAGAGTCGCTGGCGGGATTCCAGTAGTCAGTATCAATGCCGTTAAGGATGCCAAAAAGGCGGTCCTGCCGCCGCCGGAGGAGCGGCGAGAGGCCGGCCCCTGCCTCTGTCTCCAGAATGTCCCGCGCGTATTGAGGGCTGACGGTGGTAACGATGTCGGCGTTGGCGATGCCCTGAGCCATCCAGTTGACCTGTCCGGCCGGCTCCACATCCAGGTGTTTGACGTAATCCATCCGAGCGAAGGTCAGGATGAGCCGTCCGCAGGCCCCCTGGTAGGCAATGTTGTGAATGGTGAAGACGGACGCGATGGAGCGGTACTCTCGCTGGTAGCGGCCCTCGTAGGCCAGCCAGGTGGGGACGGGCGCTGCATGCCAGTCGTTGGCATGGATAATATCCGGAATCCAGCCCAAAACTGGCAGGGAGGCGACGACAGCCCGGCTGAAGAAGACGAACCGCTGCGGGTCGTCATCAAAGCCATAGATGCGGTCGCGCTGTGAGAAGAATTTCTCGTCCCACAACAGGTAGACGGGCAAACCGTCCACCGTGGTGGTGACCATATGGACCATCTCCTCACGCGGGCCAACGGGCACGGGGAACGGTTTGCCCATCCGTTCAAAATGGAATTGGTCGGAACGGATGGAGCCGTAGCGGGGAATCATCAGGCGGACATCGTGGCCCAGGGCGCGGAGCGCTTTGGGGAGCGCGCCAGCCACATCGGCCAAACCGCCTACTTTGGCGAACGGTACGGCTTCAGCCGCCAAGAAGAGAACTTTCAGTCCTTTGTCGCTCATAGTTGGTCTCCAAAAATGAAGATGCTTCCAGCCGTTCAGCAAACGCTTCCATCCACTGCTGGATGTCTTTCTCAGCGCTCTTGCTCAACATCCTCCTGGATTTTTGCCCTGCAACGCCAAACTTCTATCCGTTCCGCCTCGTCTCGGCGTCTCCAGGCCAGGCCCAGTTTCCGGGCAAAGGCAATGAGACATTCGGCTGCTACCAGCGGACGACCACAGGTGTTCGTCGGTGCACCCTGGCGCTACCCCCACCACCGGAAATCCACATCCGGGAAGACTTTGTCCAGTTCCCACAATTCTTCCGCCAGGGCACGGTCGGGGCGGCCCAACTCCACACTGGAGGCCAACTTCTCAAACCGCTCTATATGGGCGGTGAAACGCTGGATGGCATACTCGCGCGCCTGCCCGGTGGTGACCAGGAAGGGCCAGTCGGAGGCCTCCAGAAGCAGCAGTTCCCGCGCCGCCTGGTTGAGGACAAAGGCCTCATCGGCAGTGGCATCCCCGGCTTTCTGGCGCGCGATCCGGCTCATCCGCGTCTCACATTCGTGGATGGGAGCCCACATCCAGTGCGTCTCCGGGTTGTCCCAAGTCCAGTGGCCGCCGCCCAGTCCCCAGGAACTCTCTGGAATGGCCAACACCTCCTCCGGCGGATGGGCTTCCAGGTACTGGCTCGCTGTCGTCAGCGCCACCCGGTCGGAGCAGGCCAGGAGCCGCAATACCTCCCGAATCCAATCTACCCCCTCAAACCACCAGTGGCCGAAGAGTTCGGTATCGTAGTTGGAGGCGATGAGGCCGAAACTACCGGCCTCGGCATGATATTGCTCCAGCAAATCGGTCACCAGCCAGGCGAAGTGACGGGCATGTTCCCCCACTTTGTACTGCGCCCAGTCGGGATGATACCAGTCCTTAAAGGCTAGATCCACCCGTGCGCCGGTGACCCGCCAGTACTGGAGGCCGGAGCGGTGGTCTTTTTTGTGGAACTCCCGGTAGTCAAAGTCGCCGGGATAGCCCCAGTCGGCAGACCAGACCTGCATACCGGTGCGGTTGTTGCGGCCGATGGCAGCGACGCCGGAGTGCTCGCTCACCACCCCGGGGGTGGTGTTGACCACATAGTAGGGCCGGTAGGTGCTGCGGGGCTTCTCCGGCACGGCCAGTTTTTCCAGCGGGAGGACATAGCGGCGGACGATCGCACCGTAGGGGCCGATAGCCTCCCCTGCTGCCTTCCCCACCGGACGCCCGCCTTCAATGGCATGGGTCTCCACAAAGAAGCAGCCCAGCCCCTCGCCGGCCAGCATCGTCTCTATCCCGGCGCGGAGGGTGCCGTCTGGGGCGATGTAGGCAGGACGGTAGGCGCATTCGGGGAGCCAGATGGCGCGGGGGGCCCGCCCGAAGTGACGGCGGTAGGAGGCGATCCCGGCCTTCAGTTGTCCCCGAATCGCCGCGTCGGTACCTAGGAGGGGGAGATAGCCGTGGGTGGCAGCGGAGGTGATGATTTCTATGACGCCCAAGTCCTGCAGGTGTCGGAAGCCGCCCAGGAGGTCCCGCCCATACCGGTAGCGGAAGGACTCCAGGAGGCCCGAGTACCAGTCTCGGTAGAAAGAGGCCAGGTACGCCGCATGGGGATTGCCCTCTTCCTGGAAGCGGGGGATGTCCGCTTCGGCGGCCCGGATGCGCTCTTCCACGTAGGTCTCAAAGTGGTCTTTCACCAGCGGGTCCGCCAGTTGTTCGCAGAGGATGGGCGTCAGCCCCAGGGTGAGGTGGACTGGTAACCCCTCCTCGTGGAGATCAGTGAGGGCATTCAGGAGGGGGATGTAGGTTTCGGCCATAGCCTCGTGGATCCACTCCTCGCCGTGGGGCCAGCGGCCTGCCATCCGGCAATAAGGCAGATGGCTGTGAAGGACAAAAGTGAATGCGCCAACAGGCATATAAGGCCTCCAGATAGATCAGGATGCGGATGAATGTGAACGGGATGCGCTTCACCTGCAGCGCCGAAGGCGCTGTCAGGTGGAAGCGCGGGTTAGCGCGCCGTCTCAAAGATGTGGTATGACATGCTACTGTCCTGCTACCCGGGTTCTATGTGCCCAGCGTATCAGAGGTCGAAACAGGATATGTTTCACCTGGACATCGTACATCGGGAACAACTTCTGTGCTACAATCTCGCGGTTGACAAGTAACACCACCAACGAGATGGCCTGGATTATGTATCGGTTGATGCCCAGCCCCACCGCAATCCCATTGGCATCTCCACCGTAGATAAATGGCCCAACAGATAAGTTAAAAGGGTCCCAAATAAGCGAGAGCATCGTCAAGAAAAAGATGATAGCCCTCAAGAATACACTGTGTAAGCGAGCCAACCTTTCGCCGAACATCAGGAGCAAGTACCCCATCAATACCGTCACCAGATTGCTGGCGCCGGAAATGAAAGCCCACTGAATACCACTTCTCTCGTCAACGGCCGTCCTGTAGGTGACTTCAACACCTATAGGTCTTAGGTGAAGCGCGTCATATTCGCCATAAAGCATCGCCATCAACGCATGCGTTCCTTCGTGGACAATGAGTAACACTAAAGCTGCAAGTACAAAGGCCAACCATCTCTTCATTGTTCATCTCCTAATTACTGACATTGCGTTCGGCACGCTAACGGCCGGCGCCTCACCTGCGCCGCGAAGCGCAGCGGAGCAGCATCAAAAAGGTGAACTGACCCCCATGAACTGGACACTTTCCATCCCCTCTACAGAATCTCCCCCTATTTTACCACAGTAGGAACAATCACATCCCCTTTTCACCCTTGCACTCCGCCGTGCGTTCACCAGGCGCACCACGTAGGGCGATGCAGTCACTCCTCCGCCTGGAGGTCAGGAGTTGGGGAGGTCTCCCCGCACCTGAATGGGCATACCGTTGTCAAAGTTCTGAGCGTGCCGGTCGCTCTTCCCTTCGCTACCCAGCCCCCGTGTCACCACGGTTTCGGGTAAACGGGTCGCACGAAGCGCGGGTTAGCCGCACATTAACTGGTAGCCGTAGTTTTCCTGTAACCAATACGTATGCCTATCGTAATCACCAGCGCGGGAAAGAAACCTATCAGGATGGCAAGGGGTAACGGCATTGGTGATAGGAAAATCCATTGATAGACCAACGGCACCACTGTATCAACGAGCCAAAAGAGAAGAAAAACTTGCCACCACGCGATTCTATGGGCAATCCATCTCTTAGATACAGGTAATATGAGAACAGCATTGACAACAAACGCCACGACAAACATCATTTGCGTCTTCCAGTCGGAAGCAGCACTCTGCATGTCAATGTTCGCTCTCACAATAATGGCGCTCAGAATGCTCCCAACAGCGTATCCCATGTAGGCGAAGCACGCTATCATCACGCCCTTCAGGATGTCAGCCCATAGCGCGCTTTTGCTTTTGCCGAGAGGCTGACTTGGCCGATATCGCCTTCTCTCCCACCAGACCAGTATGAGAGAGAAGGTCAGTGTCTGCAACAAGATTTCTGGCAGTCCGATCAGGTGATACCAGAGTGGCAACTTGGAGTAAATAACACCTTCCAGCGAAGAGGGGGCCGCAGCAGGAGTGCCCAGAATGCCGAACGTAACAAATATGCCCCACAAAATGAGCCACCCATGCTTGCTCTCCACGATGGTTCTGCGGATAGACCATAACCCAAGAGCAAATAGAAGCCCCCTTATGGGTTGCACCAGAGGCCCAAGGAATACGGAAGAGGAATCAATAGGGCGCATGAAGTCCCGGATTACTTCCTGCTGAAAGAGCCTTCCATAGTCAAACAGGTTGGACATGATAAGACCGAACACGAAATAGGTCAAGGTGTGCACAAGTGCCACCTTCCCCGCGAAGATTAGAAAACCTTTTAGATGACCTTCTTCCATTTGGCGGCTCATCTTATTCCTCCATAGGCAAAGAGACAATACAGTGAAGTGCGGTTAACGGCACCGAGCTCAGCCGCGCCGCCGAAGGCGGCGTCGGCTGGAGCGAGATGTTAGCCCGCCGCACAGCTATCACCTTATATCCATCCTTTGGTATGCTTGCAGTAGTTGTATTCGTCTATCGCTTTCAATGGATTTCGGCCAATGGTTTGCTCTCCACCAAGGCTTTGAATCTGCTCCTGTACAATTCCCATAAAACGACAGTATCTGTCGGCATTTCTGCCCCTTTCCCCTAGCGGAAGGTCGTAAGCTTCCGCTATGGCGCGGTCCCAAAGGGGAAAGAAATGCGGTGCCAGAAGATGCAAACACTTTGCAGCACCTACAGGGCCAAGAATCTCCTCAAAAGCCTTGAAAACCTGCTTGACTTTGCTCTCGTCCTCTTGGCCGAAGCTTTCTATGGACCGTTGTCTGAAAGTGATCAGTAGCGGATAGTGATCACTGATGAGCCGCTCTATGTCGGTAAAGTGTTGGTGATCAAATCGCCTGTATTGATAGAACATCTTGTTCCAGGTCTGAAGGAGCACAGCCAATGCTTCTGCTACACTCAATGATGTCCTGCCCTCCAATGCGAGTGATACCAATTCCGTCGCAGCACGATAAAAGAGATCTCGCGGCTCATTCGCCTCAAAAGCTTTCCGCGCTGCTTCAATGTCTTGTATGGTTGGTGCCTGAAGCATCCATCTCTCCTGGCTCAAGGCGGGCTAACTTTCTATTATACGGCGTCTTCCCCCCTAGACAAACAACCTGCAGGCCAGCATGCTGGACAGGAAGTCCGGCGCGTCCAAAGGGACACCGGCAGCAAGCCATCGTTATGAGACGCCAATAAGCGCAGGTTTTCCAAAAGCAGGGCAGGTGATGCCAGCAATGCCCCCCTGACTCTCTTCCTCTCCTTGCTGGCGGGAAAGAGGAGAGAGGGGAGGAAGAGAAATAAAGGGGATAGGAAAGTCTAAACCGCTATCCGGACTATTCGCTTAGCGATAATCCTCCCGCTGGGGATGCCAGGCATCCAGAACGAACGTCGGTTCGTCCAGAACCACGGCCTTGTGGGGCACGCCGGAGGGGACACAGACCCCGTCCCCAGCACGGAGGACGCGGGTTTCTTCCCCCAGCGTGAACTCTATCGCGCCCCGAACAACGTAGGTAATCTGCTCGTGGGGATGCGCATGTTGGGGGAGCACGCTACCAGGGGCGAACTCAAAAAAGGTGACCATCGCGTGATCCAGATAGACTGCCCGGCGCAGGACACCGGGCATCACTTCGGTCGCAGGCAGTTCGTGGACGGTGAAGAAACCCATTATCAACTCTCCTCTGCCCAGAAACTTGGAGCGCAAGACGCCGCTTCCGGCAATAGATTGGAGGATGATTTTACCCCCTCATCCCCTCTTCTCTCCGCCCCCATTTCCAAACTGCGGGCGTGCGCCCTCCGCAAGAGATGCTCTCAATGTCTCCACCTGATGAGCCGCGTGGAACGAACTGCGCACCAGCGGACCACTCTCCACCCAGCGGAACCCCATCTCCAAACCGCGCCGCCGAAACTCCTCAAACTCTTCCGGGGTGTAGTAGCGCTCAATGGGCAGATGACGGCGGGTCGGTTGAAGGTACTGACCAACGGTCAGGATGTCCACCCCCACCCCGCGCAGGTCGGCCATCACCGCCAGCACCTCGTCGGCGCTCTCCCCCAACCCCACCATCAGGCCGCTCTTGGTCAACACGTCGGGGGCCATCCGGTGGGCGTTCTCCAGCACCACCAGCGACCACTCATACCGATTGCGGGGCTGGACGCGGGGGAAGAGGCGGGGAACCGTCTCCACATTGTGGTTGAGGACGTCGGGCCGGGCCTCCATCACCACCCGCAGGGGCTCCGGGTGGCCCTGAAAATCGGAGATCAATACTTCTACTGTGCACTCCGGAATGCGGGCGCGGATCTCCCGGATCACGGCGGCAAACACCGAGGCACCGCCATCGGGGAGGTCGTCCCGAGTAACCGAGGTGATGACCGCATGGGAGAGGCCCATCGCAGCGACCGTCTCCGCTACCCGCCGGGGCTCATCGGGGTCGGGGGGAGCAGGGCGCCCGCTGCGGACGTTACAGAACCGACAGGCCCGGGTGCAGATATCCCCCAGGATGAGAAAGGTCGCGGTTCGCTCCTCCCAGCACCGACCGATGTTGGGACAATTCGCCTCTTCGCAGACCGTATGGAGGCGCTGGGTCCGCATCAGCCGCTTGAGGCGATGGTACTCCGGCCCCTCTCGTTGCGGCACCCGAAGCCACTCCGGACGGCGCTGCAGCCTCATAGAAGAAGCGATATCCTGGGACACGGCCGCAACCCCTCTACTCACGAATCACGCCCCCGCCAGCGTTCCCCGCACCCAGTCGCCAACCAACCAGTAGCGGAAATCCTGCCCCTGGCTGCACTGGATACCACCGATGACCCCGTAGACCAGGCCCGCCAGCGGGATAAGGGCCAGCAGGGCAACGAGGGGAAACAGGCAGATACCGACCATCATCATGGTGAGAACTCCCGCGATCGCCGCCGTCACCCCGACCAGAACTCCCCCACCTACCCAGGTAATCAACTGGAAGATGAGGGATTGAAGGGACTGGTACGCCACATAGCGAGACCGGTCCTTAAAAACCAGGTAGATCACCAGCGCGGCCACCGGTCCTAACATCCCGGTAACCAGGTTCAAGAGGATGCTCAGGTGGGCCAACATCGCCCATGTGCGCTCATCGGAAGGGGAGAGCGGAGAGACGGGAGACTGTTCGTTGCTCATCAGCATCTCCTTTTACTACGCAAAATCCACCGGTCGGATGCGGGTCTCGGCATCCAGGAACTGGGCCAGTTGCTCGCGGAAGAAGAGTTGCACCGTTTTGGTGGGACCGTGCCGATGCTTGGCGACAATAATATCCGCAATGTGCTGTTTCTCCGTCTCTGGTTTGTACATCTCTTCGCGGTAAATGAACATAACCACATCGGCGTCCTGCTCAAGGCTATTGTGGACCACTATATCTCCGGCTACAAAGTTGTGATGCCGGGGCACTTCCAGATCAAACACCTCTTCCTCACCCGCCCTTTCAATGGAAGCGATCGGGTCCCAACACACATCGCCCTGGCTCAGACGGATCAACCCCTCTTCCCGAAGCGCCGGCGTCTGACCACCCCACATCGCCTCTGAGTGCGGCAGGGCAATGGGGTCCCCCGGTTTTAACTGGTCCAATCGCTTCCATCCCTCTATGGCGCGAAACCGGTGATTGGCGGTCGCCCGAATTTCCCGCCCCAGACGGGTACACAGTCGGAAAACGGGCGCCGTTCCGACCCGCCATGCCTTGCGGGCCTGAATAGGCTCCAGTTTCCAGGTCTCCTCGTTGAGGGCGATCACCGTCACGGACGCGCCGTTCTGGGCCAGAAGCCGGATCGGTATCCGCCGGCCATCTGCCAACTGGACCAAGGTGTCGCCTGTCAGGCATCCGCTCTCGCGCAAATCCGCCAGCACGGGCCGCTTATCCGTCCGTTGCTCCACCGCGCGGGAGAGTTGGGAGATCGCCAGGACCGGCACGTCCAGTTCTCGCGCCAGGCTCTTGAGCATCCGGGAAATGTAGGAGACCTCCTGGACCCGGTTCTCCACCCGCACATCGCTGGTCATCAGTTGGAGATAGTCCACCACGATCAGGTCCAGGCCATACTCGGCATGAATCCGCCGCGCTTTGGTGCGCAGTTGCAGGGCGGAGATAGCGGGCGTGTCGTCAATGAAAATAGGGAGTTCGGAGAGGACGCCGGTCGCCTGAACCAGGAGGGGCCATTCCTCCTCCCGCAGTTGTCCCAGGCGAAGCCGCTGGGCGTCAATCCCTGTCTCGGCGGAGATCAGCCGCTGCACCACCTGCTCGGCGGACATTTCCAGGCTGAAAATCGCCACATGCTTGCTCAGCCGGGCCGCATTGCGGGCGATGGAGAGACAGAAAGACGTCTTGCCCACACCGGGCCGGGCAGCGACAATAATCAGGTCCGACTTCTGCAGGCCTCCCAGCAACTTATCCAGGTCTATGAAGCCAGTGGGTACCCCCAGTGGCTCTCCCTGGTGGCTGTAGAGATACTCAATCCGGTCGTAGAAGGGTCGGACAACTTCCTGAATCGGCACCAGGTCCCGGGTGATGCGCCGCTGGGAGATGGCGAACAGGGCCTGTTCCGCCTGATCCAGGACCTCGCCAATTTCCTGCCCTTCCCGATAGGCCAATTGGGCGATATCGCTGGCCGCGCTGATGAGACGGCGGCGGACGGCAGCCTCTTCCACAATGCGCCCGTAGGCCTCCACGTGAATGGCAGTGGGGACGGTATCTATCAGACGAGCCAGATAGGCCACACCCCCCACTTCCTCCAGAATTCCCCGCGCTTCCAGTTCATTGCGCAGGGTCACGAAGTCCACCGGCTCCCGGCGGTCGTGGAGGGCCAGGATGGCTTCATAAATCCAGCCGTTCTTCTGGATGTAAAAATCCTCGGGGCGGAGAAACGACGCGACCCGATAGAGGGCATCCGGGTCAATCAGAAGAGAGCCCAGGACAGCCTCTTCCGCCTCTACATCATGGGGGATAGTCTTCTCAGGCGCAATCATAGCCGGTAGCGAGTAGCCGGTGGCGCTATCAACGAACGACCCCGGCCACCATATTGCTCAGTGGATGGGCAGGTCGTCCAGATTCAGGCCACGCAGGAACTCGTCAAAGGCGGATCCCTCTCCCTCCCCTTCCTCGCCCAGGTCTTGCTCGGGCACCACGCCGGCCGCCTCCATCACCTCCTCGGCGACGTAAATAGGAGCACGGGTGCGCACAGCCAGGTTCATTGCGTCGGAAGGACGGGAATCCACCTCTACTGTCCGACCGTTGATGCTGATGACGATACGGGCATAGAAAGTGTCGTTCCGCAGTTCGGAGACCACGATGTACTCCACCACCCCCCCCATCGCCTCAATAACGTTTCGGAGCAAATCATGGGTCAACGGGCGGGCAACGGCCACCTGCTGGAGTTCTATGCTGAGAGCCTCCGCCTCGTACGGCCCGATCCAGATGGGGAGATACCGCTCCGAGCCCAGTTCTTTCAAGAGGACTACCCGATGCTGGGACATCAGACTGACCTGGATTCCGGCAATCTTGACCTCAATCATCTCTCTCCTTCCCCGCATGCTCGTGGCGAAAATGAGGGCTTGCGTTCATTATACCACGACTTCACTGGTTGACAATTTCTCTGGCATCGGTTATACTTTCCGTAACCCTGGCACTTTTCTCCGCTCAAAGGAGGCGATATCATGGAAAAATGGGAATGCATGGTTTGTGGTTATATTTACGACCCCGCCCAAGGCGACCCCTCTCGTGGAATTCCTCCCGGGACCCCTTTTGAAGATTTGCCGGAGGACTGGACCTGCCCTGATTGCGGCGCGACGAAGGACATGTTTGAGAAAGTGTAGACGGACCGGCACTTCATGAACCGATACGTCATTATCGGCAACGGCGTCGCTGGAGTTACGGCGGCCCAGTCCATTGTGCGCGCTCAGCCAGGGGCTGACCTCCACATCTATGCGGCGGAGCCGTACCCCTACTACCGCCGCCCCCAACTGCCCGATTACATTGCCGGAATCGTCGCCGAAGCCGCTATTTTCTACCGTCCCCCGGAGTGGTACGAGCAACAGGGCATCCACGTCCACCTGAACGCCCCGGTGGTGGAACTGGACCCCTCCGCTTACCGCCTGCGGCTGGCCGGCGGCACCTCAGTCCCCTACGACCGACTCCTGCTGGCCACAGGCGGCCTGGCTTGGGTGCCGCCCATAGAGGGGGCTGACCAGCGGGGCGTCTTCACCCTGCGCACGCTGGACGACGCCCGTGCTATCCGCCAGTTCGCCCAGTTTGTCCGCCAGGGGGTGGTCATCGGCGGCGGCCTCCTGGGATTGGAGACCGCGCGAGCGCTGCGCGCTCTGAATCTGGAAGTGACCGTCCTGGAGTTCGCCCCCTATCTGATGCCCCGCCAGTTGGACCGGGAAGGGGCGGCAGTGCTGGAAGGGCTTCTGAGGCAGATGGGCATCCAGGCGGTGACCGGTGCAGTAAGTGAGGCGATTCTGGGAGACGGATCGGTGCGGGCCGTGCGACTGAAAGACGGGCGGGAGTTCCCGGCTGACCTGGTGGTCTGCTCCACCGGTATCCGCTCCGAGGTGACGCTGGCCCGCCAGGCCGGCCTGACCGTGGCCCGGGGAGTGGTGGTGGATGAACACCTCCAGACCAGCGCCCCAGACGTCTACGCTGCCGGGGATGTGGCGGAGGCTGGCGGCATCGTCTACGGCATCGTCCCCGCCGCCATAGAGCAGGCGCGCGCGGCGGCAACAAATATGGTGACGCCGGGAAGCATCACCTATTCCGGCACCCTCCCGGTCACCACCCTCAAGGTCGTCGGCGCGGAGTTGACCTCCCTGGGCGAGTGTGTAGCAGAGGGGGATGACCTGTTGCAACTCCGGCGCGCCGATCTCCAGAACGGCCGCTACCGCAAACTGGCCCTGCGGGATGGCCGCATCGTCGGCGCTATCCTTCTCAACGAGCGAGAGCACATCTCCCCCATCCGGCAACTGATGGAAAGCGGTACCGATGTCTCCGCCTGGGCTGACCTCCTGATGGAGGAAAACCCAGACTGGAATCGGATTCGGTGAGGGTCACTGAACGGAGAGGCCAATGGGAGAAAAAACCCAGCGCAACCTCTACGAAGCCTTCGTCGGCGAGGCCAAAGCCCATCGGCGGCTGCTGGCTTTCGCCCGTAAAGCCGAAGAGGAAGGATTCCCAGACGTGGCGCGGCTCTTCCGCGCGATCGCCTACGCGGAGGGGATCCATGCCGATATGGCCCTGCGACTTATGGGTGAGGCCGTCGTCCGCTCCACCGAGGAGAATCTCCAATCCTCCTTTGAGCGAGAACGGTTCGCCAGCGGCATCGCCTACCCCCGCTTCATCCAGGAGGCGGAGGAAGAGGGCGACCGGCGAGCCGCTCTGGTCTTCAGCCGGGCGCGGGACGTGGAAGAAGCCCACGCGGCCCTGTACAAGCGGGCTATCAGTTGTATGCTCCGGGAGGAACCTTGCACCTACTACGTCTGTGACGTCTGCGGCTATGCGGCCGAAGGGGAACCGCCCGATGAGTGTCCCGTCTGTGGGGCGAAGCGGGAGAGGTTCGTGCGGATAGATTGAAAAGTGAAACTGAAGCGTGAAAAGTGAAATCCGGACGTAAAGGAGAGAAATGGCAGTATTCACAGCAGCGGAAGCCATCAATATGGCGTTGCGGATTGAGGAGACAGGCGAGGCCTTTTATAAGACCGTCGCCGGGAAAGTGCAGGACCCCGCTGTGAAAGCGGTGATGGAAGACCTGGCCACTCAGGAGCGGCGGCATTACCACGCGTTCATGAAACTGAGCGGGTACGTTGCCGAACCGCCATCCCATTCCCCGCAGGAGTGGGAGGAATACGTGCAGTACCTCCAGGTGGCCGTGGATAACGCCATCTTCGCCGGACCGGATAAGGCACTGGCGCTGGCGGAATCCGTCGCCGACCCGAAGGAGGCGCTGCATATGGCGCTGGGGTTTGAGAAGGACACCCTGCTGTTCTACTACGACCTGCGGGAGATGATGCGCGAGGCCGACCGCCCCATCGTCAACGAAATTATCCGCGAAGAGAAGGCCCACGTCCGGCGGCTGGCTGGCCTTTTAGGCGGCGCCCGGGGTCAGGCATAATAACAATCCGGTGACAGTCACCCCAGGGTGACTGTCACTCCTTATAGGGAGGTGACCTTGAAGGGACTGATCTTGAGCGGAGGTAAGGGTACTCGTCTCTATCCGCTGACCTATACTCGCGCCAAGCAACTGATTCCGGTAGCCAATAAACCCATCCTCTTCCGCGTCATTGAGGCCATTCGGGAGGCCGGCATCACCGACATCGGCATCGTCGTCGGTGACACCGCCGAGGAGATTAAGGCAACCGTCGGGCGGGGCAACCGCTGGGGGATCAAAATCACCTACATCCATCAGCCCCAGCCATTGGGCCTGGCCCACGCGGTCAAGGTGAGCCGGGACTACCTGGGCGATGACCCCTTCGTGATGTTCCTGGGGGATAACGTCATCCAGGGCGGCATCACCGAATTGGTCCACCAGTTCCGGAAATCGGACTGGAACGCTCAGATCGTGCTGACCCGCGTGGAGCACCCGGAACAGTACGGTGTCGCTATGCTGAACGGAGAGGGCCGGGTGGTACGGCTGATAGAAAAACCGAAAGACCCCCCCTCTGACCTGGCCCTGGTGGGCATCTACATGTTTGATCACCACATCCACCAGGCCGTGGACGAAATCAAGCCCTCCTGGCGGGGTGAACTGGAAATCACCGACGCCATCCAGTGGCTGGTGGAGCACGACTACAAGGTCTTCCCGTACATCCATCGCGGCTGGTGGATCGACACCGGAAAACCCGGCGATATGCTGGAAGCCAACAGTATGGTGCTGCAGGAACTGACCCCCATCATAGAGGGGTTTATAGACCGGGACTCCGAGGTAGACTGTCGGGTGACGGTGGAGAAGGGCGCGGAGATCATCAACAGCGTGGTACGGGGGCCGACCATCATTGGCGAGCGCTCCCGCATCGTTAACTCCTACATCGGTCCGTTCACCTCTATCTACCACGACGTGGTGGTGGAGAACAGCGAGATTGAGCGCTCCATCGTCCTGGAGCACAGCGTCATCCGCGACCTTCCGGCCCGCCTTCAGGACAGTCTGATCGGGCGCAACGCGGTACTGACGCGGTCCCCAATGAAGCCCAAAGCCTTTAAGATGAATCTGGGGGACTACAGTCAGGTAGGACTGTTGTAATACGCGATGTGGAACCTGGTTTCAGCGCCCGCCCCCACCCCCGGCATCCCCTCCCTCTCCCGCTGGCCGAAGGTGAAGGGAAGAGAGAAGGGAGCGAAGGGGGTTTGAGGGGTGTCGGCTTCGCTGCTGCCATAAAAACCCCTTGGAGGAAATATGGCCGCAAAAGGTATGGTCATCATAGACGAGAACCGCTGCAAAGGATGCGGGCTCTGCGTTTCCGTTTGTCCGGTACACATTCTGAAACTGGCCGACGGCCGGTTCAACATCCGGGGCTACCGGCCCGTAGAGGTGATAGACCCTGAAGCATGCACAGGCTGTGCGATGTGCGCCACCATCTGCCCCGACGTGGTTTTCACCGTCTATCGCCGAAAGATGCGCCGAGAGCCCTCCACCGCCGAGCCGGTCAACGCGAAATCGCACACGATCCGCTGGTAGGACGGGCCCATCTGGCCCACGACGTGAACGTTTGCGTCACTGAGGGATTCCGGAGGTAACATCTATGGCAAAGGAACTGTGGGAAGGCAATGCCGCTATTGCGGAAGCCGCCATCCGGGCAGGGTTGGAAGCGTTCTTTGGCTACCCCATCACCCCTCAGACCGAGATTCTGGAACACCTCTCCCACCGCCTGCCCGAACTGGGACGGGTCTTCCTGCAAGCAGAGAGCGAAATCGCCTCTATTAATATGGTCTACGGTGCCGCCTGCGCGGGCGCCCGGGTGATGACGTCCTCTTCCAGCCCCGGCATCAGCCTGATGCAGGAGGGGTTTTCGTACATCGCCTGCTCTGAGGTGCCGGCCGTCATCATCAACGTGATGCGGGGCGGGCCCGGCCTGGGGAACGTCGCCCCCTCCCAGGGGGACTATTTCCAGGCCGTGAAGATGGCCGGTCACGGCGACTTTCACCCTATCGTCCTGGCCCCGGGGAACATCCAAGAGGCCATTGACCTGACCGTCCTGGCCTTTGACCTGGCGGATAAGTACCGCACCCTCGCTATGATCGCCGCCGACGGCTCCCTGGGCCAGATGATGGAGCCAGCCGAGATGCCGCCGCTGCGCCCCGTCCGCCCACCGGAGGAGCGGGCCGCCTGGGCGCTCACGGGCGCAAAGGGCCGCAAGCCCAACATCATCACCTCCCTCTACCTGGTAGAGGAGGAACTGGAAAAGGTCAACCTGCGCCTGCAGGCCAAACTGCGCGAGATAGCCGCCAACGAGGTCCGCTGGAAGGAGTATTCCACCGAGGACGCCGACCTGCTGATGGTAGCCTTTGGGACCGTCGGGCGGGTCTGCCAGACGGTGGTACGGGAGGCGCGGGCGAAGGGACTGAAGGCGGGACTCCTGCGCCCCATCACCCTCTGGCCCTTCCCGTCGGCCCGCATCGCTGAACTGGCCGGGCGGGTGCGGGGCATCCTGGTGGTGGAGATGAACGCCGGGCAGATGCTGGAAGACGTCCGGCTGGCGGTGGAAGGCCGTCGCCCCGTCCACTTCTACGGCCGCATGGGCGGCATCATCCCCCTGCCGGACGAGATTCTGCCCCAACTGGAGGAACTGGACGCGGCGACGCGATCATAAAGTCCTATGTGCCCTGCAATGACTGCGTTGAAAAGGGCAGCAAGGAGGCATCATGGCCGTTGAGATGATTGCGGATATGGAACTGGTCTTCAAGTATCCGGAGAGTCTGACGCCTCGGGTTACCCACTACTGCCCCGGCTGTACCCACGGGGTTATCCACCGGCTCATCGCCGAAGTGATAGACGAACTGGGCGTCCGGGAGCGGACCATCGGCGTGGCGCCGGTAGGGTGCGCGGTGCTGGCGTATGACTATTTCAACATGGACTTCTGCGAGGCGGCCCACGGGCGAGCCCCGGCGATGGCCACGGGCATCAAACGGGTCAGCCCGGACAAGGTGGTCTTCACCTATCAGGGGGACGGCGATCTGGCCGCCATCGGCACTTCGGAGATCATCCACACTGCCAACCGGGGGGAACTCATCACCACCATCTTCGTCAACAACGCCATCTATGGGATGACGGGCGGGCAGATGGCCCCCACCACCCTGCCCGGTCAGGTCACCACCTCTTCCCCGCGCGGGCGGGATGTGGAGACCGCAGGGTGGCCGATGAAGATGGCCGAACTGATCGGGATGCTCTCCGGCGCAGCCTATGTCACCCGGCAGGCAGTGCTGGATGTGCCCGGCATCCGGCGGACGAAAAAGGCCATCAAACTAGCCTTTCAGGTCCAACTGGCCGGTCTGGGCTTTTCCATGGTGGAAATCCTCTCCACCTGCAGCACCAACTGGGGGGTGTCGCCCCTGGAAGCGCTGGATTGGGCAAAGCAGAACATGCTGCCCTACTACCCCCTGGGCGATACCAAAGTGGTCGACGAGGTGCGCGCGTTGATGGCGAAACCGTAACGCAGGCCGCCAGGTCTGCGTTCTGCATTGAGGGAGGCAACCCATGGAAGAAATCATCATCTCAGGCTTTGGCGGTCAGGGAACTCTCTTCGCCGGACAGGTGCTGGCCTACGCGGCGATGGATGCCGATTTTCACGTCACCTGGATTCCCTCCTACGGCCCGGAGATGCGGGGCGGGAAGGCCCGCTGCACCGTCATCATCTCGGACCAGGAAATCGGTTCGCCGCTGGTCCGCCGCCCCAGTGCGGCGATTGTGATGAACATCCCCTCCTTTGAGACATTTGAGCCGATGGTGAAACCCGGGGGCGTCCTGGTGGTCAACCAGTCCCTCGTCCCCCACCGGAGCCAGCGAGAGGATATCCGCGCCCTCTACGTCCCGGCGACAGAACTGGCAACAGATATGGGCAACATGCGGGTCGCCAACATGGTCTGCCTGGGTGCGCTGGTCCAGGCGCTGGGCATCCTGCCGCTGGAGGCACTGGAGCAAGCGCTGGATCGCCACCTGGCGGAACGCCACCGGAAATGGCTCTCGTTGAACAAGGAGGCGCTGCGCAAAGGCGCTGAGTTCGCCTAATCTCCTTACGACTTTCACTCCAGAAAGGAGTCTCGCATGATTGTCGGTATTCCCAAAGAACGACGAGAACTGGAGATGCGGGTCGGGCTGACCCCCTACGGCGTCAACCTGCTCACTCGCGCCGGGCATGTCTGCTATGTGGAGAAAGGGGCCGGTGAGGGCGCAGGCTTTTCCGACTACGATTACGAGCGGGCCGGCGGTCGCATCGTCTACTCCACCGAAGAGGTCTACCGGCGCGCCGACATGGTGCTCAAGGCAGTCCGCCCCACCCGCGAGGAACTGGAATGGACCCACGAAGGGCAGATTATCTGCGGCTTTCTCCACCTGGCGGCGGCCCGTCGGGAGACCGTGCAGATGATGCTGGATCGGGGCGTCGCTGCGATCGCCTACGAGACCATTGAGGAAGAGGACGGCACGCTCCCGGTGCTGCGGACGATGAGCGAAGTGGCCGGGCGGATGGCGCCGCAACTGGCCGCTACCTTCCTGCAGAGCAACTGGGGCGGGCGGGGCGTGCTGCTGAGCGGCGTCCCCGGTGTCCCAGCCGCCCGGGTCGCCATCCTGGGCGCGGGCGTCCTGGGGACCAACGCCGCCCGCGCCTTCTACGGCCTGGGCGCCACTCTCTACATCCTGGACCAGAACCAGGAAAAACTCCGCCGTATGGACGAAATGTTTGAGGGTCGCGTCACCACTATGGTGGCCTATCCTTTCAACATCGCCCGCGTCGTCCGCTTCGTGGAGGTCCTGGTCGTCGCCGTCCTGGTACCCGGCGCGCGGGCGCCCATCCTGGTCACCCGGGAGATGGTCCGCTCTATGAAGAAGGGCGCCGTCATCCTGGATTTCAGTATAGACCAGGGTGGCTGCGTGGAGACCAGCCGGCCCACCACTCTGCGAGATCCCGTCTTCATAGAAGAGGGGGTGGTCCACTTCTGCGTCCCCAACGCCCCGGGCGTGCTCCCCCGCACCTCCACCCACGCCTTCAACAACGCCGCATGGCCCTATATCCGCCACCTGGCCGACGTGGGGCTGGATCAGGCCATCGCAGATATGCCCGCGCTGGCCCAGGGGCTGGCGCTGCGGGAGGGCCAGATCGTCAACGAGGCCCTAGCCGCCGCCTTCAACGCTTCCAAGCCTCAGTGAGAAGGAGTACCCTATGCCCACAGGATGGAGTCGGATTTACGAAAGCAAGGTGACGACCGCCGAGGAGGCCGTTCGGGTCATCAAACACGGTGACCGCATTTTTCTGACCGGCAACTGCAGCGTCCCCCAGGTTCTGATGAAAGCGCTGGTCGCGCGAGCCCGCGAACTGGAGAATGTGGAAATCTGTCATGCGCTCACCATCGGGGCCAGCGACTACGTCGCCCCGGAGATGGCAGGACATATCCGCGCCAACGCGCTCTTCATCGGGCCCAACGTCCGTCAGGCGGTGCATGAAGGACGGGCCGATTTCACCCCCGTCCTCCTCTCCGAATTCCCCCTCCTGTTCCATAGGGGCATCCTGCCCGTAGACGTTGCCTTCGTCCATCTCTCCCCGCCCGACGAGCACGGCTTCTGTTCCTACGGCATTGAGACTGGCCTGACCAAGACGCCCGCCGAATCGGCGCGGATCATCATCGCCGAAGTCAACCCCAATATGCCCCGCTGCCTGGGGGATAGTTTCATCCACGTGAGTCGGATTGATTACATCGTGCCGGTGGACTACCCGCTGCTGGAACTGCCGATGAGCAGCGATGAGCCCTCGGAGACGATCCTCCGCATCGCCCAGTACATCGCCGAATTGGTCCCCGATGGCGCGACGATGCAGATGGGCATCGGCGAGATTCCGAACGCGGTGCTGCGGTTTCTCCGAAACAAGAAAGACCTGGGCGTCCACACCGAACTCTTCTCCGACGGCGTCATCGACCTGGTGGAGGCCGGAGTCATCACCAACGCCCGCAAAACCCTGCATCCGGGCAAGATTATCGCGGGCTTTATGCTCGGGACGAAGCGGCTCTATGCGTGGGCGAACGATAACCCCATCATTGAGTTACGCCGCACCGAATACATCAACGACCCCTTCGTCATCGCTCAGAACTACCGGCAGGTGGCCATCAACTCGGCCATAGAGGTGGACCTGACGGGGCAAGTATGTGCGGACTCCATCGGCCCCAAACTGTATAGCGGCGTTGGCGGGCAATTGGATTTCATCTACGGCGCGTCCCGCTCCGAGGGCGGGGTGCCCATCATCGCTTTGCCCAGCACGGCGACGCTGAAGGACGGCACGCTGGTGAGCCGCATCGTGCCCATGCTCAAACCCGGCGCGGGGGTCGTCACCACCCGCTACCATGTCCACTACGTGGTCACCGAATACGGGGTGGCGGACCTCTACGGCAAGACCATCCGGCAGCGGGCGCAGGCGCTTATCCGCATCAGCCACCCCGATTTCCGGGACGAACTGACCCGGGCGGCGAAGGAACTCAACTATATCTAAGCGGCAAGATGTCAATGCTCCGCTGCAGAATCCCGCGCCCCAGAGGTCAACCGGGATGAGGAGATGCGGGTGAGGCCCCAGAGGACTGTTTTTATCGGCACCCTGATCCTGCTGGTCGCCGCCGCGCTGCGGCTTCCGGCCATCGGCCAGGTCCCCCCCGGCCTCTACCACGACGAGGCCTACTACGGCCTGGACGCCGTGGACGTCCTGCAGGGCCACCTGCAGGTCTACTTCCCCGCCAACAACGGCCGGGAGCCGCTCTTCATCTACCTGGCTGCTGGGATGATCGGGCTGCTGGGGCAGAGCCCCTTTGCTCTCCGGCTGACCTCCGCCTTCGTCGGCCTGCTCACCGTCGCGGCGACGGCGGCGGCGGGACGGGCCATTTTCTCCCGCCGCGTCGGCCTGCTGGCGGCGGCAGTCCTCGCCGTCACCCTCTGGCACGTTCACCTCAGCCGGGTCGGCTTCCGGGCCGTCACTCTCCCTCTCATACTGGCGCTGACGGTCTGGCAGGGGGCCCGGGCTGTGCGGACGGGCCGGCTCCGCTTCTGGTTGGCGACCGGCGCCCTCTATGGCCTCTCCTTTTACACCTACACCGCCGCCCGCTTCACTCCCTTCGCGCTGGCCGCGTTTGGCCTCTACGTCCTGGCCGTGGCCGGACCCCGTGCCTTCCGGCCCCACGCGCGTGGGCTCATCCTGGCAGTCCTGGCCGCGGCGGTGGTCCTGGTTCCCCTGGCCACCTACGCGGCCTCTTACCCGGACGTGGTGCTGGGCCGCCCCGATCAGGTCTCCCTCTGGAACCCCGCCATCAGCGGCGGCGACCCCTGGGGACTGCTGGGCCGTCAGGTCCTGCGGACGCTGGGGATGTTCTTTGTCCAGGGCGACCGCATCTGGCGGCACAATATCCCCTGGCGGCCCGTCTTCGCTCCTCTGCTGGGAGCGGCCTTTCTGCTGGGAGTAGCGGCGGCCCTTTCCTCCCTCCTCTCTCCCGCAAAAGGGGAAAGGGGTAAAGGGAAGCCACCAACGGCGGCGGGGATGAAGGTGAAGGCAGAGGCCTTCCCCCTCCTCTGGACGGCCATCATGGCCCTCCCCACTATCCTGGCCGAGGACGCCCCCCACTTCCTGCGCGCCGTGGGGATGCTCCCCATCCTGGCCTTCCTCCCTGCCCTCGGGTTGGAGCCGTTTATGGCGAAGAACAAAAACTCATCCTTCGCGTCCAGGCGGCTGGATGGTCTCAGCACCATTGGCGTGGCGGTCAGCGTGGTGGCCATCGGGCTGGAACTGGTCAGCGGCGCGCGCCCCTACTTCGGCTCCTACGCCCGCAACCCGATGACCGCCTACTGGTTTGAGCGGGGCGCGGTGGCACTGGGAGCAGATATCAACCGCTTTCTGGGCGTCGGCTGGGTGGGCGAGGCATCCCCCCTCACTCCTACCGCTGGGCCGGAAGGGCACGTTTATCTGGACCCGCTGCTCTGGAAAGAGTGGCCCCAGGTCCGCTTCCTGATCGCCGCGCCGGAGCGGGTGACGGTGGGGCTGGACGTCCGGAGCGAGTCCCCCAGCGCAGCGACGGGACTCTCAGGAGAGCATCCCACCGCCGTCTTCCTCTGGCCCTACGGCGACTGGACTCGCGCCTGGCCTCTCCTCCCCCACCCTGCCGAGGTCACCGTGCTGGAAGGCCCCCTCTCCCAGCACGACCGGGATACCGAACCGTACATCACCTACCTGGCCTTTCTGGCAACCCGTCCCGGACCCGTCCCTCCGCCGCAGGCCCGCCTCTCGGGCGGCGTGGAGTGGCTGGGGGCAACGGTGACTCCTCTGGAAGACGGCGCCGCGCGGGTACGGCTGCGCTGGCGGGCCACCGCCCCGCTGGCCGGAGAGTACACCGTCTTCCTGCACTATCGGCGGGACGGGCAGACCATCGCCCAGGGGGATGGGCCTCCGGCTATGGGCCGCTACCCCACCACCCTCTGGCAGCCCGGCGACATCCTCAACGACGACCACATCGTGCCCGGCATCGGCCATCCCCAGCCGGGTCGGGACGAAATCCTCTTCGGCCTCTGGAACCCTCAGACCGGGGAGTACCTTTCCGTGCTGGACGAGGCCGGAAACCCCGCTGGGGTGGAAATCCGCGTCCCCATCCAGTAGTTTTTTCACCGTGATGGGCCGGCAACGGCCGGGCAGGGCGGCGCCCGTCAAAAACCGCCGCAGCCGGTCATTCTCCGCCTGGAGAACCTGAGCGGGAAGCGGCCTCCTAACTTTCCGGGCTACATCCCCGTCGGCAGGTCCAGGAAGAGCGTCTCCAGGCCAAATTTCTCCTCCAGATGACGGGCCAGCGCCTTAAGGCCCACCGCCTCCGTGGCGTAGTGCCCCGCAAAGAGGACATTCACCCCCAGTTCGGCCACGGGGTGGAAGGCCCAGTGGCGGGTCTCGCCCGTGATGAACGTATCCAGACCGGCTTGCACCACTTCCTCCAGCATGGAGACGGCATCACCGGAGATGACAGCGACGCGGCGGGCCTCCGGAGTCCCCTGGGCCAGGACGCGCACGGGCGGCACGTGCAGAGTCTGAATCAGCCGGCCGATCAGGGTGGAAATCGGAAGGGGGGGGTCCAGCGTGCCCGCCACGCCGATATCCACTCCGTGGTACCGGCCGAACGGGCGGAGGTCCCGCAGGCCCAGTTTCCGCGCCAGTTCGGCGTTGTTGCCGACCTCCGGATGGGCATCCAGCGGCAGATGGGCCGCGTAGAGGCCGCAGCCGCCCAGCATCAGCGTCCGGACCTGCCGGAAGAGCGGCCCGACCAGCCGTCGGGGCTTCTCCCAGAAGAGGCCATGATGGACAATGAGCAACTGGGCCTTCCCGGCCACGGCGCCGTCAGCGGCAGCCTGGCATGCGTCCACGGCAAAGGCCACCCGGCGCACCTCCGCCACCCCCTCCACCTGCAGGCCGTTCTGGGAGGTGTCTTCTATCTCCCGCACCCGCAGGTACTCGTCCAGGTAGGCGATCAGTTCTTTCGTCTCCATAAGCCCTCGCAGACCCTCCCCTGAGTTGCCCTACCCGAATAGGCGCCGGAGGTTGGCCATTCCCTCATCGGCGGCCTTTTCGTTCTGGGCCAGGAGCAGTTTTTCGGCCAGTTTCCCCAGAACGGCCACCGGTACGGTGTACTCCAGGCGGAGGTGGATACGGGTGCCGGTCCCCTCCGGCTCCAGCGTCCAGGCCCAGGTGCTGAGAGCGCCGCCGCGCGTCTGGACGACGTGGCGGCGGGGCGGGTCATGCTCCACGACGTGGCCGGTGCCGTCAAAGGAGATGCCGGCCATGCGGTACGTCCACTCCCAGCGGTAATCGGTCCCTTCGCCGGTGAAGTTGCGGCTATCCACCAGCCCGGGGAGCCACTGCGGGTCGTTAGCATGGTCGGCCAGAAAGGCAAAGACCTTCTCCGGCGGCGCGGCAACGGTGAAAGAGCGTTCAATCACAGCCATCGCATCCCTCCTTCATTTGGAATTTGGACAGAACACGGATGGACACAGATGAACCACAGATGGACACGGATTTAAAAATTCTATCCGTGTTCTTGCGGAAGCGCATCCGGCGCGCAGCCTGCGCCCATCCGGCCCGTCCACCTCTGGGGCTACTCTGCCCTCGGCGAGCGTTCGGCGCCGGGCTATCTCAGATTCTCCTCCAGAACCTCTGCCTCAATCTGTTTGAGCGTCTCCCCTACCTGTTGCTCCAGGGTGGTCTGTTTGAACTCGCCGGACTGAGCGCGCGCTCGCAGGGAGACCTCAATCTCCAGTTCGGCGCCCTCCCTGCGCAGCGGTATTACCACCCCGCGCAGGAAATCGGAGAGTTTGTCCCACGGAACTTTCACCCGGAGGGTGTAGGTCTGCACGGCCGCCTGGGGCGCAGGCACAGGCCCGAAACCGGGAAGGAGTCCCTCCTGGACAGTCGGCGCCTCCCCCGCCGGCGCCATCACCGGCGCCTCCGGGGCCGGCACCTCCGGCTCCCGCACCAAAACAGCGTCGGTTTCCAGAAGAGAAGCCGATATTGACTCTTTGAAATACACCTGTTCGCCGATTCGGACCCCAAAGAGGCCGTCGCGCACGCCCTGAACGATGGAGTCATAAACAACTTGCCGATTTTCCAGCATCGGCAGGTGGGGGTACTTCCAGAACGCTTCGACGATCTCCGCAATCGGCTTTTCCGCCTCGTCGGCGCGCAGGGCCTGCTCCAGCAGGCGCCTGGGAGAGAGTCCGCTCACCAAGAGGTCGGCGCTTTGCAGATAGGCCTGCACGCGGCGGGCCAGACTCCCTTTCTCGCCGACGGTCGGCAAGCCCAAATCGGACCACTCCACGCCGTCCGTACCCACCCTGGCCAGGTGGCGATAGCAGGATAGGACCTGAAAGGAGATGCCACCCTCGGCGTCTTTGAGTTTCTCCTCCAGCGCCCTCTTGTTCTCGTCCGTCAACTGCCGCACCAGCATCTTGTCGTCGCGGATGGCGCGCAGGGCCAGATACCGTTTGACCCGCTGCCGCAGCGCGGCATATTCGCTCCCATCCGCAGCCAGGACCAGCAGCGTGTTCCGATAGACGCGGAATGTCTGGCCGCATTTGTCCAATAGTTCCTTCACAAAGGCAGCGGTGGGGCCAGCCTGCCGGGTATACTCGGGGCTCAGCACGGCCAGTTTGAGAGGCTTGGTATCCGGCACGTCCTGGGGCTCCCTGGGCCAGAGGGTCACCGCCATCTCCGACCCCGCCATTTTTTCCAGCCGCGACCGGATTTCATCGGCAATCTGTTCCTCCTGCACCGCCTCCTCCCTCTCCACGATGATGCGGTTCAGGTTGGGCTGGCTGGAGAAGGAATAGAGGCCGCTCTCCAGGTGCAGATACCACAGTTCCTCCTCCATCCGCTTGAGGGCATCGGCGACAATGGCCGGTTGAATCCCCTCGCGCAGCACCGCCACCCGCAGACGCTGGATGCTGACGCCCCGCTTTTCGCTGCCGCTGAACGACTCAAAGAAGATGGCCCGGGCCAGACCGGCAGCGATGCCGAAGCGGGCGTACTCCGAACCCATCTCGCGGTCAATCTTTTCGGCCTTGGCGTTCGTCCCGGCGATGTCGGAGGCGATCACCCCTTCGTACTCCCTCCCGATGTGCCGCAGGAACTCCCCGCGCACCGCCGAATTCGCCAGGTTGATGTGGCATGGCTGGATGAGCAGGTCTGGGTGTCGCTGGTTGTATAACTCGGCCACCATCTGCGCCAGCAGCCGCAGCACGCCGCGCGTGCGCTGGAAATCGGGGAAGGTGCTCCACCGCTCAAACAGCACGTCCAGCAGTTCGGGGTGGAACGGGTACGCCCGGCATATCCGATCCCGATACGCCGGCTCGCGGACTTCCTTGGGCACGTCGTCGCCCAGGTCCTGGTACATCTTCCAATAGGTCTCATCCACCCGCCGCACCTCCTGCAGGTCGGGCGCGCTTTCAAACAATCGGCGGCGGATAACCTCGTATATCTCCTCCCCTTCCACCGGCGTCTTGATCGTTTCCACCCGCTTGAACACCTGCTGCAACTGGTGCAGCGCGCGTTCGCCCTCTTCGCCATAGGGCGCGCTGGAGGGCAGAGTGACCACCAGGGCACATTGCGGCAACACCTTGACCGTCTCGGTCAGTTCCTGGAAAAAGGCCACGACCTGGTCGCGGTAGTCCCTGGCTTTGACCGCATACTCGGCGATTTCGTCCATCAGGATGAGGGTCGGCTGGTCGGCCAGCAGGGCGTGCAACCGGTCCTTGCCGGGGGAGCGCCGACTTCGGTCGTGCTCCTGCACCTGGGCGTACTTCCCCAGTTGGTCGGCGATCTCACCCCAGGGCGTCTTGCCGTGGATGGGGTCGGCGGCGGTGCCGACGAAGGCGGCCACCCGCACCGGGGGCACAGAGTCAACCCCGGCCATCTGGAGAATCTCGGCCACGGCCTCCGACGACGCCAGTTCCCCACTGTGCCGGAAAAGGTGGTAGAGCGCAATCAGGCTGTGGGTCTTGCCGCCGCCGAAGGGAGTCTGAATCTGGATGACCGCCTCCCCGTCGCCCATCCCCCCCAGCCGCGATAGCATCCTCGCCAGCAGGTCCACCAACCCGCGCGTGGGGTAGGTCTTGCGGAAAAAGGTGACCGGGTCGCGGTATTCCAGCGGGCCGCGGTCGGCCAACACGTCCGAGAGGTCGGCGGCAAACACTGCTTCATCAAACCGACCTTTGCGAATGTCCTCGTGCGGAAGAATCACCTGATGCCATGGTTTCATTCATCACCTCCTGGAAATAGCCTCTGTTGGGCCTGGCGAAGAGAGGTCCTGCGTCCGTATAAAAGCCCCTGCAGCACCTGCTTCTCCTTATCCCCCTCCGGCAGCACCTCGCTGATGGCCTGCACCACCTGCCAGAACACCTCATTGCCCCCGTAGGTCATCGCCAGATGCTCCTGCAACTCCTGCTGACGGTTCCTCTCCCACAGCGCCACCGCCCGGTGCAGCGCATCTATCATCGTCGTGAACCGGCTCTGCTTGGCAAAGCGGGGGTCTCTGGCCCGCACCTGCGGCGTGGGCACCAGCACATACTCCTTCTGCTTCTCCACCAGCCCCCCAGCCCCCCACGCCTCCTCCAACTCCACCCCCACACTGGTGGCCAGTTTGCGCGCCTCGTCAAAGGGCACCCGGGCGTGGTTATAAGTCCAGCGCCACAGCAGATAAAAGCGCGTCGGCGCATCCACCCCGCCCAACTGGGCGCCCTGCAAAATCCGCTGCAGGGCAAACTCGCTCACCACCTTGCGCACGTATTCCAACAGTTCCGCCACCGTCACCCGCTCCCCAGAGAGCCGCTCCACCCACGCATACTGGCCAAAGGCCTCCACCGCCGGCCCGATGGCGCTCATAAAGAAATCCGCACCCCGGATACCCTCATCCCAGAACTGGGCCAGTTTCTGCCCCACGCGCGCCTCAATCTCCCGGCGCACCTGGCCGAAATCCCCCACCGCCTGGCTGGTGCGCTTGCGGCAGACCATGTAGATGCTGGAGGCCAGCGAAGCCGTCTCCTGCGCGTTGAGGCGCGCCTGCATCTCGGTATACACCGGCCAGGAGGCGGTCATATAGAGGCCGGCGTCCAGCAGCGCCTGGATGACCGCCTCCCAGGCGGCGGTGGTCTTATGGGCAAAGACGATGACGGCAATGCCATCGGGCCGCAGCACACGGGCGATTTCCCGAAAGGCCTGGGTGAGCCTTTCCTCAAAGAACCGCCGGGACTCTTCGCGTCCGCCCTGGCGGTTCGGGTCGGCCACGATTTCATCGGACTTAGGCGCAAGCGGCGTGGCGAAGAGGTCGGGGTAGAGGTCGCCCACCGTGCGCTTGAGCCAGACGTAGAAGAAATCGGAAAGCGCCGAATAGTTGACGTTATCGTAGTAGGGCGGGTCGGTGAGCACGGCGTCAAAGTAGTTATCCGGCCAGGGCAGATGTGTGGCCGAGCCGTGGTGAACCTTTCCAGGCTCAAAACTTACATGCAAGAGATTGTTTAGTGCCGTGAGTGCACGGCGATCCAGCATACTGACCCATGAACCTACCGCCTCGCTCAAGGGATTTAATTCAGAATAATCCCATACCATAGGTAAAGCCTGGCGTCCAAAAACGTGAGCTGTCCTTTCCTGAGTATTAGCATGGACGCACAAATTGCTCATATAGTCTGTAAGACGGCTCACTGCCAGCGCCAGATACGTTGTCACCGCCTTGGCGAACTCGGGGTCGGCGCCGGCGGCAAGCATCTGCGCGTGCGCCTGCCGCACCTTCTGGGCAAAGGTGATGAGCGCCAACTTCTGGCGGGGATTGAACAGGTCGCCCCAGGTGGATATGCCGTACGCCGGAGGGCGGTCAACCGCCCCACAGGGCGTCGGAATTGGCTCATCCGGCACGGGGTCCAGCCCCCACTCATCCCAGAGCGCCCGGCGCTGGGCCTCCAGCGCCTCCTCCGCAGCCCGGTAGGCCGCCAGGTCGCGCG
>JADBJJ010000004.1 GCA_014874475.1 Chloroflexota bacterium | reverse complement strand
CTCATCCTGGCGGACGAGCCGACGGGGAACCTGGATAGCAAGGCCGGGCGGGAGGTGATGGCCATTCTCCAGCGGCTGAACTGGGAGCAGGGGATTACAGTGGTACTGGTGACCCACGACCCCACCATTGCCCGGCACACAGGGCGGATCATCTACCTGCAGGATGGTCTGGTGGAGGGGGAGGAGACCGTCTCCACTCCGCTGGTCGCGGCAGGATAACGGACTACGGTACGGAATACGCAAGTAATCCGTACTCCGTTGGGTATGGAGGTTGGGATGAATCTGGCAGAGAGTCTTCGGGTGGCGTTACGGGCGCTGGGGGCAAACAAGTTGCGCTCGGCGCTGACGATGCTGGGAATTGTCATCGGCGTCGCGGCGGTCATTGCACTGGTTGCCGCCGGGCAAGGCGTCCAGGCTTCGGTGACAGAGCAACTGCGCGGAATGGGAACCAACCTGCTGGTCATCTACGCGGGGCGGCCCGGCGCCGGCGACTCTTTCCGCTCTTTGACCATGGGGGACGCAGAGGCGCTCTCTGACCCAGAGTGGTTGCCCGACGTGGCGTTGGTCGCGCCGGAACTGAGCCAGCAGGCGACAGTGGTGGCAGGCACCGAAGAGGCAACCAGTCAGGTTCTCGGCGTCACTCCGGAGTACCTGACCGTCCGCAACTGGCGGTTGGCAGCCGGGGAGTTCTTCACGGAGGAGGACCTGGAGCGGCGCACAAAGGTTGCTGTCCTGGGGCAGGTGGTGGTGGAAACCCTCTTCCCGGATAACCCCATCCCCGTTGGAGAGACGGTGCGGATCAACGGGACTCCGTTCCAGGTCATTGGAGTGATGGCTGAGAAAGGCGGGTCGCTATCCAATCAGGATAACGCTGTCTTCATCCCACTGACGACGGCCCAGAGCCGCCTCTTCTCTGTCCGGTCCCCCAGTGGAGAGTATTCCCTCTCTTCTATCTCAATTCAGGCAGTGAGCGAGGACCGGATGGACGCGGCGAAGGAGGAAATTCGCGCCGTCCTGCGGGAGCGGCATCGCCTGTCTTCGGAAGATGATGACGATTTCAATATCCTCAGTCAGTCCGACCTGATCCAGAGTTTCAGCAGCATCACGGGCATCCTGACAACCTTCCTGGGCGCTATTGCGGGCATCAGTCTGCTGGTGGGAGGCATCGGGATTATGAACATCATGCTGGTCTCGGTGACGGAACGAACGCGGGAGATTGGCCTGCGGAAAGCCATTGGGGCCCGGCGGCGGGACATCCTGGTGCAATTCCTGATGGAGGCCGTGGTGATGGCGTTTGCCGGGGGACTGCTGGGGATCGGGTTCGGTGCGCTGGGGGCGCAGGCCGTCGCCGCGCTGGCGGATATCCGCACAGCAGTGACTCTGCAGGCGATGCTGCTGGCGACCTCGGTTTCAGTAGTAGTGGGGCTGGCCTCCGGGCTCTATCCGGCCTGGCGGGCTTCCCGGCTCAATCCCATAGAGGCGTTGCGGTATGAGTAACGGCGGGGAACGGGACGTGCCAGGCACTTCCGAAAAGTGCCTGGCACGTTCATTTATCGGAGCCCGGTCTCCAGGCGGGCGATGACCAGCCGCTGAATCTCGCTGGTCCCTTCGTAAATCTCTGTCACTTTGGCATCCCGGAAGTACCGCTCAATGGGCAGTTCTTTGCTGTAGCCCATGCCGCCGTGAATCTGGATGGCCTCTTTGGTCACCCAGGTCGCCGTCTCGGAGGCGAAGAGTTTGGCCATAGAGGCCTCCAGCGTGTAGCGGCGGCCGGTCTTTTTGAACTCTTCCTTCGCCAGTGCGGCCTGGTAGATGAGCAACCGACTGGCCTCAATGCGGCACTTCATATCAGCAATCTTCTGCTGGATCATCTCAAACTGGCCGATAGGCTGGCCGAAGGCGTACCGCTCCCGCGCGTACTGGACCGATGCCTCGTAGGCTGCTTCGGCGATGCCCAGGGCCTGCGCAGCAATGCCGATACGTCCGGCATCCAGCACGGCCATCGCGATCTTGAATCCCTCGCCCTCCTCCCCCAGCCGGTTCTCCGCCGGACAGCGGTAGTCCTCAAAGTGAATCTCGCTGGTGGCCGAGGCGCGGATGCCCAGTTTCGGCTCTGTCTTGCCCCGGTGGAAGCCGGGCAGGTCGGTGTCAACAATGAAGGCGGTCACGCCCCGGTAGCGGGGCTGGGCGTCGGGGTCGGTCTGGGCGAAGAGGACAATGTACTTCGCTACCGGCGCGCTGGTGATCCAGGACTTGGTCCCGTTGATGATGTAGTAGGAGCCGTCGGGGGAGCGGACGGCACTGACGCGGATGTTGCCGGCATCGGAGCCGGATTGGGGTTCCGTCAGCGCGTAGGCGCCGATGACCTCCCCGCTGGCAACGGCCCGCAGGAAGGTCTGCTTCTGCGCTTCGGTGCCGTAGTGGAGGATGCCGTAGCAATAGAGAGAGTTGCAGACAGACATGATGACGCCGTGGGAAGCGTCCACTTTGGAGATTTCCTCCAGCGCCAGGACGTAGGCCAAAGTGTCCAGGCCCTGCCCGCCGTACTCTTCCGGCACCTCAATGCCCATGAAGCCCATGGCGCCCATTTTGCGCACCGTCTCATAGGGGAATTCCCCCGTTTCGTCGTAGTGGCTGGCGATGGGCGCGATTTCTTTCTGGGCGAAGTCCCGGGCCATGTCCCGGATCATGCGGTGTTCATCGCTGAGTCGCAAGTCCATCGGGTGCTCCTCCTGAGGTGTGGGTTAGGGTACATTGAAAATATCCCAAGTTGGGCTTGGGATAAGATTTGGGATAAGAGGCCGCGATCGCCCTTGACGAATCGGGGCAAACGCGGTATAATATAAATGCGTTGCGGGGTAGAGCAGTGGCAGCTCGTCAGGCTCATAACCTGAAGGTCGCAGGTTCGAATCCTGCCCCCGCGACCTGAACCGCAGGCTTCGGCCTGCGGTTTTTTGTTTGCCCCCAAGTATACCCCGACCCGGCTTCCTGTCAAATGGCAGAGGGGGAAGTTCATCTCTCCGCGTCCTCTGCGCTTTCTATGGCTAAAGGAATCCGTCCCGGCATCAGATGCTCCATCCGCACCGGCTCCCGGCCCGCGCCCCGGTGGACGACGGCCTCCACTCGCCGGGGGCCAGGGTCATAGGCTCCCTCCCTCGTCCATTCCAGGCTTCCGGCGGAGAGGGCGAACCGGTGCAGCAGATACTCCCCCCGCTGATGGGCCGGTGTTTCCCCGTCGTCCTCGTAGAGGAAACTGACCATTTCCTGCCCTTCCGCTGGGGGGTAGAGATGCAAAGTCAGCGGGTCGGTGGGGCGCTGGCCCACGTAGTCCATCTCCGGCCCGGTCGGCACAACGGCCCCTGCCCGCACGAAGACGGGTATCCGCTCCAGCGGCGCCTCTGCCTCCACCCACGCTGGTCCCTCAAAGAGGGCGTCCGTCCAGAAGTCGTACCAGCGCCCGGCGGGGAGATAGACCCGTCGCCGGGTCGCCCCCTCCTCCAGCACCGGCGCCACCAGCAGCGCGTCCCCGCAGAGGAACTCATCGTCCAGCACGTGGGTCGTCGGGTCGTCCTGAAAGGCCAGCAGGAGCGGGCGGACGATGGGCATCCCCGTCCGCGTGCACTGCCAGAGGGCCGTGTAGAGGTAAAGGAGCATCCGGTAGCGCAGGCGGATGAATTCCCGGTTGATGCTCAGGTACGGCTCCCCCCAGGACCAGGGCTCCTGGTCAGGGCTGGCCAGGTAGGTGTGGGCGCGGCAGAAGGGGAAGAAGACGCTCATCTGGAGCCAGCGAGTGAAAAGTTCGCCCGTGGCGAAGCCCTCAAAGCCACCGATATCGGAGCCGGTGAAGGCGATGCCTGAAAGCCCTAGATTGAGCACCATGGGCAGCGTCTGCCGGAGGGAGGCCCAATCGGAGCGGTTGTCGGCGGTCCAGTGCGCGGCGTACCGCTGCACCCCCGTCCAGCCAGAGCGGGTGATGACGAAGGGACGACGGTCCGGAGCAAGCCGCGCCAATCCCTCTGCCGTGGCGCGGGCCATATTCAGCCCGTAGAGATTGTGGGCCCGACGGTGGTCACCCCCCACGCCGTCCAGGCTGTGGCAGACGGGGCCCGGAATGGTCGCATCGTCCTCTCCGAAGAGGGCCGGCTCGTTCATATCGTCCCAGATGCCGTCTACTCCGGCCTCTAACAGGTCCCGGTGCAGGTCACCCCACCACTCTCGGACGCGCGGATCGGTGAAGTCCGGAAAGGCGCAGTTCCCCGGCCAGACCGGTCCAATGAAGACGCGGCCGTCGGGATAACGGCAGAACATCCCCTTCCGCAGGCCGTCCTGAAAGACGGGAAAGTTCCGGTCGGCCTTGACGCCGGGGTCAATGATGGTGACGATTTTGAAGCCCTGGGCGTGCAGTTCGGCGATCAGCCCCGCCGGGTCGGGAAACCGACGGAGGTCCCAGGTGAAGACCCGGTAGCCGTCCATGTAGTGGATGTCCAGATGGATGCCGTCGCAGGGGACGCGGTAGGTCTCCCGGAAATGGAGAGCCAGGCGGCGCACCCGTTCTTCGGGGTAGTAGGACCAGCGACACTGGTGATAGCCCAGGGCCCAACGGGGGAAGAGAGGATGGCGGCCTGTCTCTTCGGTGAAGCGCTCCACGAGTTGGGCGATGGTGGGGGCATAAAAGAAGGAATACTCCACCATCGCGTCATCCACTTCTATGGTGACGGTCTCCGGATCGGCCTGTCCCAGGTCCAGCCGGCTGCGGGTGGGGTTTTCCAGCAACAGGCCGAAGGCCCGCCGTCCGTCGGGGTGGAGCGCCAGCAGGAAGGGGACGCAGAGGTAGAGAGGGTCGTCGCCGGGGTCGTAAGTGCGGGGGTCGGTGTTCCAGTTGACGTAGACGCTGCCGCGCAGGTCCAGTGGGGCGGCCCGCTCCCCCAGGCCGTAGAAGTGGGCATCGGGGGGAACGCGCCAGCGGAGAAGGACGCGGGATGAGCGCCACTTCGCTTCGCTTCTTGGCTGACTACTGCCAGTCCAGCCCACCGGCGCGGCCTCCTCTGCCACCACTGCGCCATCGGCATCCAGGATAATGATGCGGCCATCAGCAGAGACCTGGCAGAGGAGATGTTCGGTGCGGAGTGTCGCCCTTATCTCTTCCCCTGCCGCCTCCGGCGGCGCTCCTTCCCCCTCGCCCGTCAGCGGGAGAGGGAGGGACTGGGAGGAGGGGGTAAGAGCCCACTTCACCCGAATCCGATCCGGCGCAAGGGCCTGCACTGTCAGCGAGGCATGGGCAAACTGACAGTGGAGGGCATCCTCTTCTTTGCGGACGGAGAGGAGGGGGCCAGGGGTCACGACAATAGGGCCCGGAGGCGGGAATGCGCCCGGTGGAACCGGTAGGCGGCGCAGAAAGGCGGCCAGCAAAGCGAGTCCCCGGAGAGGGCGTTCAGGGTCGGCGAACTTCGCCTCTACCCAGCGGGTGCGAATCGCATGGGCAACGCCGTTCCACGTCGGCCCTAACCCAACCGTCCGGATACCCCGCAGGAGTAAAAGCAGTGGATTGTCCATTTTCACCTCTCGGAGTGTGGAGTAGGGAGTTGTGAGACAAAAACATCCTCGTTCATCCGCGCCCCGCCAGGGTGTGCTGGATAGCGGCGATGATGTCCTCCACCCGCAGGGGACGAGAGAGCCAGGCAGCGACGCGTGCCCGCAGCGGGGCCAGCGCGCCGGCGTCGTAGACTCCCACCACCAGCACCAGTGGGACGTCTTCCTCCAGAAAGTTCAGCAACTGGCCGATGCCGCGCAGGTCGGCGCGCGGGTCGCCCTGGACATCCAGCACGACCAGGGCAGGGTACACCCGCCCGGCGGCCAGGGCCGCCAGCGCAACATCCAGCGACGGCAGCGCGACCACATTGTAGCCTGCTTCCTGGAGTTCCGCCAGTAGCAGGGCGCGGGCCCGCGCGTCTGCTGCCACTAACAATAGTTCTTCCGAAACCATCGCCCGTCCAGTTTCGCGCCAAATGCCGGAGTTGTCAATAGGGGGTAGAGGGCTTAAAGGCGGTAGCCCGAAGGTTGGAGACGATGTGGCAGAGCGGAGGGTTTCGGGTATAATAAGTGCGAAGCAACTGCTCACCCTATCCGGTGGAATCCGCAGTCATTTCCAAAGGAGGGGCGATGTGGGATTTCTCGGACCGCGTGGTGATGGTGACGGGCGCGGCGGGAAACCTGGGCGCCGCTGTCACCCGTGCCTTCCAGGCTGCCGGTGCCCGTCTGATTCTGGTGGACCGCGCGCCGGACCGGCTGCCGATCCTTTTCCCCGACCTGGCCGATTCCCCTGAGCACTACCTGGCGACCTCTGTGGACTTGACCGACGCCGATGCTACGAGGGAGACGGTGCAGGAAGCCCTGCAGCGGCTGGGGCGGATAGACGTCCTGGTGCATACGGTGGGCGGCTACCGGGGCGGTCAACCGGTCCACGAGACGCCGTTGGAGACCTGGCAGGTGCTCTTTGACCTCAACGTCCGCACCGCGCTGACGGTAACGCACGCGGTGGTGCCGGTGATGATGGCCCGGGGGGTCGGGCGGATCATTTATGTGGCGGCGAAAGCGGCTCTGGAGGGCGGGAAAAACACCGCCGCCTACAGCGCGGCCAAAAGCGCGCTGCTTCGCATAACGGAGAGCCTGGCGGCAGAACTGCGGGGGACGGGTGTGATGGTCAACTGCGTGCTCCCTTCCACCATAGACACACCCCAAAATCGGGCCGCGATGCCCAAGGCGGACCCGGCGCGCTGGGTGAAGCCGGAAGCGATCGCCGACGTGATTCTCTTTCTGGCCTCCGACGCTGCGCGCGCCGTCCACGGGGCGGCGATCCCCGTATATGGGGCCGGATAGCGGAGACTCGGAGCGATGCAGCGACGGCATCTGGAGTACGTAGTGATCGCCGGGATGATGCTGACCGGCGGATACGTCCTGCTCAGCGGCCTGCTGGCCCATCTCTTCGGCTTCCCCCAGTTCCTCCTCCACCACTGGGCTGGCTATGCCTGCGCCGCACTGGTCATCTTCCATCTCTTCCTGAACTGGAGGCGCATCCGGAGTTATCTGCTGGCTCTGCGGCGACGGCCCACCAGAGCCGCCACACCTCCGGCCTCTCCCGCCTCCCAGCCCCGCTCCGGCTTGAGCCGGCGGGGATTTCTGATCGGGGCACTGGCCGGACTGAGCGGTTTTCTGCTGGGGCGCTTCTTTCCGGCTTCCCGGCCTCCCGCCGAAGGGGACCTGGGCCTGCAGTACCACCGCTGGAGCATGCCGGGCGGCTCCGGGCTTGCCGGTCTGCGCCTGGATTGGGGACTGCGCCCGCCTGCGGTCAAAGCGTACCCTCAGGCTCCCCGCATCTCCTTGCCTGCGCCACGCCTGCCCCGGGCGGATGTGTGGGATGTCATCGCCGCCCGCCGCTCCCGGCGGGAGTACCTCTCCGGCCCTCTCCCGCTGGAAGACCTCTCCGCCCTTCTCTACGCGGCCCAGGGGATCACGGAGCCTCGGTGGGGATTCCGGGCCGCGCCCTCCGCCGGCGCCCTGTACCCGATAGAGACCTACGTAGCCGTCCACGACGTGGCGGGTTTGGAGCCGGGCCTGTACCATTATGCGGTCGCCGACCATGCCCTGGAACTGGTGCGGATGGGCGATCTGCGGGCGTCGCTGGTCGTTGCCGGCATCGGGCAGGAGATGCTCGGGCTGGCCCAGGTCTGTTTTCTTCTGACGGCTCTCTTTCAGCGCACTCGCTGGCGCTACCGGGAGCGGACTTATCGCTATATCTTGCTGGAGGCCGGCCACATCGGGCAGAACATCTACTTGGCGGCGACAGGACTGGGCCTGGGCGCCTGCGCGGTGGGCGCTTTTCTGGACGACCCGATCAACGACTTGCTGGGGGTGGACGGGGAGGAGGAAGCCGTCCTCTATCTGGTGACGGTGGGCCGGGTAGCGGCGTAGCCTCCGCAGGGCAACGGCAGCGGATTCCTGGAGTGGTATGCGGATTTCCCTTCTGGCCCTCGGCTTCACCACCACCGTTGCCCAGGTCCTGCTGGTGCGGGAACTGGTCGCCGTCTTCTACGGCAATGAACTGGTCCTGGGCCTGATTCTGGCGGCCTGGCTGGCCTGGGGAGCGCTGGGTGCCGGGATGGCGGGCCGTCTGGCTTCGTGGAGTCATCAGGCCCGAAGCCGCATCATCGCCGGAGGACTGGCCGCTCTTGGCCTGCTGCCGACTCTCCAGATGCTCCTGGTGCGCGCCGCGCGGGGGCTGCTACGGGTCCCGCCCGGCGCCCTGGTGGAGTTCGGGCCAATGGTGGGGACGGTGGTGCTGGCCGTTGCGCCGGTCTGTTGGCTGGCGGGAGCCCTCTTCCCGCTGCTGACCCGGCGCCTGGCCGAAGCGGGCCACCCTGCCGGGCAGGCCTATCTCTGGGAGTGCGCCGGGGCCGCTACCGGCGGCGTTCTCTTTAGTTTCGTCTTTATCCGCTACCTGGACCCCTTCCAGACCGCCGCGCTGGTTCTGGCTGTTGACCTGGTCGCGGCCCTTCTCCTCGGCTTCCGGCTACCGGCTTTCGGTTTCCGGCTTTCGGCGATCTGCCTTCTGCTAACCGCTCTTGGCTTCTTGTTGACGGCCCCTCACATCCACCGCGCCACCCTCCGCTGGCAGTGGTCGGACCTGGCCTTTGCCGCCGATTCTCCCTACGGACGCATCGTCATCCAGGCCCGAGAGAGCCAGCGCATCTTCTACGAGAATGGCATCCTGATGTTTGAGACGCAAGGGACAAGGCCCGAAGAGGTTGTTCACCTGCCGCTCCTGGCCCACCCGGCCCCCCGCGAAGTTCTCCTCATCGGCGGCGCGGCGGCGGGCAACCTGCGGGAGGCCCTGCGCCACCCGGTCGCCCATGTCACCGTCGTGGAGCCTGATCCGCTGCTCTTGCGGGCCGCCCGTCTCCATCTCCCGCCCGACGAGGCCGCCGTGCTGGACCACCCCCAGGTGACCGTCGTCCTGGCCGACGGGCGGCAGTTTGTCCAGACGACCCCCCGGACTTTTGACGTGGTCATTCTGGACTTGCCGGAGCCGTCCACCGGCGCGCTGAACCGGTTTTATACGGAGGAGTTCTTCCGGGAAGTTCGGGCCATCCTGAGCCCGGGCGGCATTCTGGCGCTGGGGCTTCCGGCGGCGGAGAACTACTGGAGTCCGGAACTGGCCCGCCGGAACGGCAGCGTCTACCATACTCTGCGCGCCGTCTTTCCCCACGTGCTGGCGCTGCCGGGCGATACCATCTACTTCCTGGCGGCCGCCGACTCTCTGGAGGCCGACCCGGACCGGTGGGGGGAGCGGCTGGCCGAACGGGGGATCGCCACTCGCTGGGTGACGGCCGCGTACATCCGATACCTCTTTACTACCGACCGCTTCGCTCAGGTACGGGAAGCACTGGAGAGGACGGCGGGGGTCCGCCTCAACCGGGACCTGATGCCCATTTGTTACTACTACGACCTGGCCCTGTGGCTCTCCCGGTTTACCCCCCGCCTGCGGGGCTTCTTTGAACGGACGGATGTCTTGCGGCTGGGTTGGGTTGCTCTGGCGCTGGCCTTGCCGGTGGGGCTGACGCGCCTGCGACGGCAGTGGGCCCTCCCTGTGGCCGTCGGCGGAGCGGGACTGGCGGGAATGATGCTGGAGGTGATAATTCTGCTGGCCTTCCAGGTGCGCCACGGCTCCCTCTACGCACAGATCAGCCTGATCGTCGCCGCTTACATGGTCGGGATGGTGCTGGGGAGCCAGTGGGGGGCTTCCCGCCGGTGGGAATCGCCAGCAGCCCGCCGGGGGCTCCTGGCCCTGATGGGCGTGCTGGTCGTGGGGGCGGCCATTCTCCCGTTCCTTCTACAACGGTCTCTCCCCGCTCTCCTCTTCCCGTTGCTGGCCCTGCTGGCTGGTGGGTGGGGTGGGGCGGTTTTTCCGCTGGCTTTGCGGGCCGAGCGAGGGGACGTGGGACGGGCTGCCGGTCGTCTCTACGGGGCCGACCTGGCCGGAGGGTGCCTGGGGGCGCTCCTGGGCGGGGCTGTTTTCATTCCCCTTCTGGGTATCCCCCAGACCTGCGGAGTGATCGCTCTGGTCGGACTGGCAGGCTGCCTGGCCGTAATCAAATAGACCGCAAAGAATGCAGAAAATTGCTGATAATTCCTGGAGGGAAATATGCGGTTTGTCGGAGTAGATGCTGGAGGAACAAAGACCCATGCCCTGGTCGCGGATGAGTCCGGGGAGGTGCTGGGCGTCGGGCGGGCGGGGCCGGGGAACTGGGAGGGGGTGGGCCTGGAGGGCGCCCAGGCGGCGCTCCGGCAGGCGATAGGGGAAGCATTGACGGCGGCCCAGACTTCGCCGCAGGACGTCACTGCTGCTGCCTATGGCCTGGCTGGCCTGGACTGGCCCTCCGACGAAGCCCGGCTGCGCCCGCTGGTGGAGGGCCTGGGCCTCTCCGGGCCGGCGGTCCTGGTCAACGACACCTTTGTCGCCCTGCGGGCTGGGGCGCGGGAGCCCTGGGGGGTGGTGATTGTCGCCGGGACCGGCACCACCGTCGCCGGACGAAACCGCCGAGGAGAGATGGCTCGTACTCTGGGCTTGGGCTACCCCTTTGACGACTGGGGCAGTGCCCCCGACCTGGCTGAGGCGGCGCTCCATGCCGTCGCCCGGGCCTACACTGGGCGGGGGCCTGCTACCACGCTCTCCGACCGGTTGGTCCGCGTGGTCGGCGCGGCCGATGTGGCTGATCTGCTGGAGGGGGTCAGCCGCTGGCGCTACGATCTCTTCCCCCTGGTCGCCGATGTGGTGCAGGCGCTGATAGAGGAGGCCGAAGGGGGCGATGTCGCTGCCCATGAGATTGTCCGGCGGGCTGGCCGCGAACTGGGGGGAGGCGCTATCACCGTCATCCGTCGCCTGAGCATGGAAGATGAGGAGTTTGACCTGGTGCTGGCCGGGGGCCTCTTCCGCTCTGCCACCCCGCTCCTGCTGGAGACCTTGAGCGAGACCGTCCGGGCCGTTGCATCCGGCGTCCGGCTGGTCCGGCTGGAAGTTTCCCCGGCCATCGGCGGGGTGCTGCTGGCGATGGACGCCGTCGGGTGGGCGGTTACGCCAGAGGTCCGGCGGCGGCTGGAGCGCGGGACACTGGCGGAGTTGCCGGCTACTCAAACCGGAGGGTGACCCGAGGCGGGTGGGCCAGCGTGTTGAGCAGGGTGGCCCGTTCCGCCACCTTCAGCAGATGCTGGCGGACCTCCTCCGGTGGTTCGGGCTCTATGCGGATCACGGCCTCCATATCTCCCACGCGGCGCGGGCCGCTCTGGATGGGCGCAGTCAACTCCACCTCCAGCCGGGTCAGCGGGATATGGCGGAGGCGGCACGAGTTGGCGATGAAGCCAACAATGCAGCCGGCCATTGCCGCCGCAAACAATTGGGGAGCGCTCATCCCCGTACCGGTTCCCCCTTCCTCCGGAGGTGGATCCACGGCCACGGCGTGGTTCTCCACCGTCACCAGAGAACGCAGACCGTCTACCTGTTGCGCCCGCGCCCGAATAACCTGTCCCATTTCCCCTCACTTTTCACTTCTCACGTTTTACTCCCCTCAGTTGCCCGCACCCAGCCTGAATCTCAATCCCTCTCCGCAGACGGACGGTGAACGGAATCCCGCGCCGTTCCAGGACTTCTGTGAAAGCGGCGATGGCCTGGCGAGATGGCGGTTTCCCTTCGTAGGCCGGGGTCGGGTTCAGGGGAATCAGATTGACGTGGGCGGTCAACCCCTGCAGTCGGTCGGCGAGGGCTTCGGCCTGGGCGGGGGAATCGTTCACGCCGGCAATCAGCACCCACTCAAAACTGATCCGGCGACCCGTGCGGCTAATGTACCGTCGGCATGCGGCGAAGAGGGCATCCAGCCCATAGCGGCGGTTGATGGGTACCAGGCGGTTGCGCAGTTCATCGGTGGCAGCGTGCAGGGAGATGGCCAGGGTGATTTGCAACGGCCCCCTGCTGGGGGACTTCTCCCCTGCCAGACGGTCTATCTCCGGCACGATGCCGACAGTGGAAAGGGTGATGTGGCGCTGGCCCAGGCGAAAGCCCTGCGGGTCACTCAGGCGGTGGATGGCTTCCAGAGTGGCCGGATAGTTCAGCAGGGGCTCTCCCATCCCCATCAGCACGACGTTAGAGAGAGGGCGGTCGGCGGGGACGCTCCCCTCGGCCCGCAGGATGCGGGCGAAGTGGAGCGCCTGGGCGACAATCTCTCCGGCGGAGAGGTTGCGGCGGAAGCCCGCCTGTCCGGTAGCGCAGAAGAGGCAGCCGATGGGGCAGCCCACTTGAGTAGAGATGCAGGCGGTACGGCGCCGCTCGTAGCGCATCAGGACGGTCTCTATGGTTTCCCCGTCGGCCAGTTGTAGAAGGTCTTTGCGGGTCAGGCCGTCCGAGGAAACCTGGGTGGCCAGGACGCGCGGCAAGACCAGGGGGAGATGGGCGGCGAGGCGTTCCCGCAGAGAGCGGGGCAGACTGGTCATCTGGTCCCAGTCTTCTGCCAGATGGACGTAGAGCCATTCCCAGACCTGGCGGGCCCGGAACGGCGGCTCGCCCCATCCCTCCAGCAGGGCCTGAAGTTCGGGAAGAGAGAGGTCGTAGGGGGAGGGAGGATTCATTTTCGCTTTGGGACGTGCCGGGCACTTCAAGAAGTGCTCGGCATATTCAGGCGCTGGGCAATGGCCTGGATGTGGGCCGGGGTGGAGCCGCAGCATCCGCCGACAATCCGCGCGCCCAGGGCGACGGCGCGGACCGCGAAATCGGCCATCATCTCCGGCGTCGCGTCGTAGACGGGTTTGCCCTCCACCATTCGTGGCAGGCCTGCGTTCGGCTTGGCAATAAGAACGGCATCGGATGCCACCGCCCGCATCTTTTCTAGTGCTTCCTGGGTCATCTCCAGCGTATAACCGCAGTTGGCGCCAAGGGCGGTCACTCCCCACTCCAGGGCCGCTTTTGCGGCCTGTTCCGGGCGGACCCCCATATTGGTCCGCCCATGCGTGTCGAAAGAGAAGGTCAGCGTAATGGGGAGATGGGAGGCGGCCCGTCGGGCTCCCTCCACGGCGGCCCGGGCCTCCTCCAGGGAGGACATCGTCTCAATGTAGAGAACGTCCACACCGGCCTCTGCCAGGGCGACGGCCTGCTCGGCGAACAGGTCCACCGCCTCTTCGTAGGATCGTTTCCCCAGCGGGGCCAGCAACTCTCCCAGGGGCCCGATGTCTCCGGCGACGAGGGCTCGGCCGGCAGCAGCCTGGCGGGCGATCTCCACCGCCCGGCGATTGACCTCGGCGACCCGGTTGGCCAGCCCGCTCCGTTCCAGGCGGGGGCGCGTGCCGCCGAAGGTACAGGTGAGAATCAGGTCAGCGCCGGCCTCCACATAGGCGCGGTGGACGGCCGCAACAGCATCCGGGCGCTCCAGGACCCAGAATTCCCCGGTCTTGCCCGGCGACAGGCCGGCGGCTTGCAGCATCGTCCCCATCGCTCCATCGGCCACGATGGGGGGACCGGATGTCAGGCGGGTGAGGAAATCCATGGGTGACCTCCTCAATGGAATGGTGGGAATATTATACCCCCGTTCGCTGATACTACCAAACCGTAACCGTTCCCAGCAGGGTGGCGCTTTCCACAGGGTTACCCAGGACATCCACGATGGGCACTCCCTGAATTTCGGGGTACGTATACAGGCCGGCTCGTACCTGGTAGATCCCCGCCGGAAGGTCTGGCGGGATGGGGATGGTAAAGCGGCTCAAAACCAGATCGCCTGCGCGCCAAGAAGAGGTGGGAAACGGCGCGCTATCATGCTGGCTGCGCAGGTGCTCCTCCATGTCCAAGAGATGGACGAAGAAGTGGTAATCGTTCCCCGGTGGCGGCCCGATCTGCACCCACCAGGCCAACCATACCTCCATGATATCCCCCGGAGCGACGGCCTGAGGCAGGTCGTAGCCCAGAAGAACAACACCATTGGCGAATCGAGGCGGTTCGGAGGGCTGGAGAAGGCCCTCCAGCACATCTTCCCGGTCGCTTCTTTCTCGCAAGTACAGGCGGTACTGCCATCCGTCTGGCATAGAGATGGCTTTTTCAACCTGAATCCCGGCCATGCCGTGCAGCCGGCTCTCTACAGGGTGGAAGGTATTCCCTTCAGGGGACACTGGTCCGACGATGTAGACGGTGCGGGGAGCATCGGGCACCAGCAGGGACATCCGGCCGTCCACAATGCGGTGAGGATAGCGGAAGAGAAGGGCATCAAAGACGGCAGGTCGTTCCTCAAAGGCGGGCTCCGCCCCGTCGCTCAGGACGACCACCTCGGCCCCCTCCGCCAGGCGGCGGGCTTCCAGTACGGCTTGCCGGGGGTACTTCAGGGGGATGCCATAGCCACCGGTGGTGGGATACCGGTCCATAAACCATAAGAGTCGGCCCAGGACGGCCAGTTGCCAGATTCCCCAGAGAAGGGCCATCAGGTAACCAGCGGTCCGGGCCGCAGGCTGATAGCGCAGAGGGAGGGCTCTGTATCCCTCATCTATCAGCGCGGCGATCAGGAGGAAAATGCCAGGGTAGACCAGAATCAGGTAATGCAGCGGAATGGGTTCCACCGCCCGGCTGCGCAGAATGACCGGAATAGCGAACCAGAGTATGAGAACCAGAAACGTTCGGCGTCGTTCTTGCGTGCCCCCGATGGTCTGGATGACGGCGTAAATTAACGCCAGGGCGAGGAGCCCCATCATCCCGCTGTTGAGCCACCACAGGCGCGGAAGGCCTCTGAGATACTCCTCATAGCGGGCGCCTGCCATGGTGTGGATTTCGGCACTTCCGGTCAGGATGAACGCATAGCGGAGGGCATCCCATGAGAAGAAACTCTCTTCGGAGCGGGCGAAGTTCCAAAAGTACTGGAGGTTGGGCCAGCCGTGCAGCGCATCGTGAATCCCATACGGGGCAAGGACCAGGACAAGGATAGCGGTGCCGACCAGGAGAGGGCGGATGGGAACCTCTTTCCAGAAGGCCAACAGGCAGAGCACCAGTACGGGGAAGAACGCGATCCCCTCTAGTTGTAGGCCAACTAGCACGGCCAGCGCAGCGAACGCACCGACCAGAGCCCATTGGCGTCGCCGGACGAAGGTGGCCAGAAGAGCCGCAAAGAAGGCGATAGTGAACAGGGGGAGGGTTTTCGCCCAGATTTTGCGGGCCAGGAGGATTGCCCAGGGATTGGTGGCGAACAGGAAAGCCGCGACCGTGCCTACGGAGTGGTTAAAGTAGCGCTTCCCTAGGCCGTAACAGGCGATGACCGCCAGCCCATTCAGCAGACCGAGGAAGACCACGGCGGCCACCGGATCGCTCCATATCCGGAGAGGGATGGCGGTCAGGTAGAAAGTGAGCGGCAGGTTGGCCATTCCGATGGAGGAGCCCATTCCCACAACGGGGAATTCGCCTCTCCAGGCGATTGCCATCGCCTCGCGGACCACCGTGGCTTCATCCAGTTTGAACTCTGCCAGGGTCGGCCAGGCGACTCGCAGGAGCAGGCCGATGGCCAGGGTCATCCAGATGAAGAGGCCAGAGAACCTCCGATGGTGAATTGAGGGCATTTCTGATTCTCTGGTCATAATATCTTCCTACGTACTGCCTAGTACTCTGTCAAGTCTGAATCTTTGGATACAGATGTTTCAATTTGATGCGCGCATCAGCAGTGGTAAAGCGCCAA
>JADBJJ010000014.1 GCA_014874475.1 Chloroflexota bacterium | reverse complement strand
GGAATGGCGCTTTACTTCTGCGGAGGCGCGGGACTGGCTGAAGCGCCTATACCGTCAATAATCATTGTGGTCAAGTACTAGCAACCAATCTCGACGAGCAATCAAGGCCAACACCAAGGCAAGCCCCAGTGGATTGATGAGCCCGTAGAATACGCCTTGAATAACTACCCCCAGATTCTCTGGCATATCCCTGGATAAGTCAATCACGACATCAAATATCGCCCGGTAGCTGAAGAAGTACAGGATCCCAATCCAAGTGTAACTCCACAGCGGAAAGCGGCGCTTCCAGGCGATGAGAATCCCAACAATTAGGAAAATCTCAAGTGGTGCTAGACTGATGAAAACAGGGACCCGGATCGCGGGGTCAATGGCCCTCAGCAAGTGAGGATAAAACTCGTTTTGTACCCAGAAAACCAACCAGGGAGCGATGATTAAGAAAAGTTGCCAAAGGATGTTATTCTTGGCAAACGTTGTGTTGTCACGTACTTTTTCTATGGTCATTTCTTCCTCCACGGTATTTTGCTCAGTATCGCCAAGCCGCATAACGGTTGGTGTGAGCCGCGCCCACCCGCCGTCTCCGGCATGATCTGCCTGAAGCACCAGCACCACCGTAGGCGTGACCCGCCACAAGAAAGCGCAAGGGTGGGCGTCGGCTCCACACAGGGTTGGGCCGCCCGCTCTACCTCTGCTACCACGCATCTGCTACGGGGCGTAACCTCTCAACACCAGCGGCAGATAGGTGTGGTGGGCCAGAGGTAGCCGCCATACCTCCCCTCCATCGCTGTGGGATGTGGCAACGTATAAGTCGAACCGGAACACCGTCATCCCTTTGTCAAAGTGGCTGGCACCACGGTTGAGAGAGTCGCCCCAACCGCTCTCGTTGGCCGGCCACCACGCCCCACCGCTGGCCGTGCGCCACACCTCGGCGCCGGTGGCCAGGTTGGTGAAGGCCAGGTACAGGTCGTCGCCCACCACAGACAATCCATAGGGCCGCAGGTTATCGGGGTTGCCCAGACCCCTGGTGAATACCGGCGCCCAGGCCAGGCCGTCTTCGGAGCGCCAGACCTCGCCGCCTGTGGTCACGTTGCGCAGGGCAATATAGAACTCGCCGCCGAACTCAGCCATCGCCGAGACGTGAGTGTTGCCAGCAGCCAAGCCATCGGTAAACACCGCCGTCCAACCGGTGCCATCGCTGCGCCACAGCTCGGCCACGCCATCACGACTCAGCCCTACGTAGAGATGACCACCGTACACCTCCATCGTGACGTCTTGAGCAGTGCCCGCACTGCCAAACCCATCACTGTTGACCTGCGACCAGGATCCCGCGTCACCACTGGGACTGCGCCAGACCTCCAGGCCGGTAGCGTAGTTGGTCGTAGCCGCGTAGAGGGCGTTGCCGAACACAGCCAGGGCGTTGACGCCGATGTTGTTTTCGTCGCCAAAACCGGCGGGCACCACCTGCTCCCAGATCGTGCCGTTCGTGCGCCAGATTTCACCGGCTCCGCCATAGTCGTGGCCCGTGCCGAAGTACAGACGCGAGCCAAAGACCTGGGCATCGTAGACGACGGTGTTGGAGGGCGACCAGGAAGGTGTGAACTGGGACCAGGTTCGGCCATCGGCGGTGCGCCACACCTGGGCGCCGCGCTCGTCATTTCTCCAGGTTCCAGCGTACAGCCAGCCACCAAAAGTATCCAGCGTGCCGATCAAGAAGTTCGCTGGATCGCCGAAACCATTGGTGTTCACCTGTTCCCAACTCGGCAGCGGGGGGAGCGTGTAGCGGTACACTCCAGCGCTGACCGACGCACCGTCGGCTGTCAGGCTTTGGGCCACCATCGTGCCACCGGCCGTGGCGCCGGACGTCCCCGCGTACAGGACGACCCGCTCGCCGTCCGTCCCCACGGCCAGCGAAGCCACGTTGACCCGTCCCAGGCTGCCGGCCGCCGCCTGCCACCGCAGCGAGTCCAGCGTTCCGCCCACTTCCCGGTACAGACCACCGTTTGTTGCGGCGTACAGCACTGGCGGATCTCCCGGTGCGAAGACAAGTCCGCGCCACGCAAGACCGTATGGCGGACCCTGCACCTGGGTCCAGGAAATCCCCTCGTTGGCCGACAAGAAGACCTCCCCGTCACGAGCAGCAAAGACGCGATGAGGAGGGCTAGGTTCCACGGCGACACTGGAGATGAAAATATCGTCCCCTCCCAGCCCTGCATTGCTGGGCGCCCAGGTCAGACCGCCATCTGTGCTGCGCAGGATGCCATCGTGCTGAGTGGCAACATAGACCAGTGAGGGATTGCCGGGGTCATAGGTCAGGTCTATCACCCCGCTGAACTCCCATCCGAGATCCACCCACGCCCAGTGCTCGCCATAGTCGGCGCTGCGGTACAACCCGCCATACGTGTGACTCCAATCACCGCAAAAGATCTGCACGCCTCCCAACAGAACCCCGGGCGTGGCAGGGTCAGCGATCATCAACGCGCCGGTAGGACGGCCGCCGCCAGGGCAGTGGGCGTATTGATCTGGCGCCGGCAGGGTTGCCGTCACGGGCCAAGTTAACCCACCGTCGGTGCTGATGTAGATCGGGTCTCCGCCTACATAGACTCGCGAGGGCTGGAACGGATCAACCAACACACTGCCAGCGCCCTCTGCGTTCTCCGCAACCATCAGGGTTTGCCAGGTCTCGCCGCCGCTATCGGACTTGAGGATCGTGCCTGGGGCCGAGCCCAGCGCGTATAGGGTCTCGATACGCTCCGGATCGACGGCCAGGTCCGGGGGAACGATGGCCGTCAGGCCCTCGACGGCTGCGGCCCAGGTCGCGCCGCCGTCCAGACTCCTCTGGACGCCAAGACCGTCACCGACCGCCATCATCACCGCCGGGTTCGTCGGATGAAGCGCGACGTCGTTGTAATTGATCGGCGTCACACTCGTCCACGAATCGCCACCATCGTCGGTCCTGAGGATTTCCCCCCACGCCGCCAGGAACACGGTCTGTGAGTAGGTCTGCCCCCAACCGGGCGGCGCGAAGCGAATGCTCCAGGAGCACTTATCTGAAACCTGGGTCCAGGCAGTCAATTCCGCGTTGGCGCTCTTGAGCGTGGCGCACGGGTCGCCCCAGCGGCCGTCCACGGCGGCCCACACCTCGTGCCCGCCATAGGGGTTGGGCACCAGCCGCCAGATATTCCCCAGCGGCCGCGAGGCAAAGGTCCACGATGCTCCGCCGTCGGTCGAGCGGAAGATGTTGCCGTTCCAGGTGCCCACGACCATGGTCAGCGGGTCTGTGGGGTGAAAGGCCAGGGCGCTGGCCTGGGTATCGGTCAGCCCGTTGGTCAGGGTGATCCAGGTTTGCCCACGGTCGTCCGACCGGAAGACGCCGCCGTCCTCCGGATGCCACATTCCGACAGTCGCATACACTGTATTGGAAAGGATGGGGTGTGGGTATAGGCGTAGCCCGCCGCTGCCGGGCCGAGTGATGCTAGTCCAGGTGTCGCCGCCATCGTCGGAGCGGAGGACTCCCTGAATGGACTGGACGTAGAGGACGTCCGCATCGGGAGCTACGGCCAGCGCACTCATCGCCGTCTCGTCCACGGCCCCGGCAAAGATCACCTCCCAGTTGTCGGCGCCATCGCGGCTGCGAAAGATACCCGCGGCCGGCGCGGCGGCATAGACCGTCGTCGGCGTGATGGCGTGGATGGCGATCTGGTTGACGTTGCCTCCGTACGGTCCACCCGTGGCCCACGCGCCGATGGCTTGCGTCACTGTGAAGGCGTTGGACAGGCTGCCCGACTCCCCGCCGGGGTTGACCACGGTTACAGTGTAGACGCCGGGGTCCAGGCCCCAGGGCACGGTGGCTTCCAACCTCGTATCGCTGACCCAGTTCACCTCAGGGAGCGGCGTACCACCCAACTGTACGCCGGCTCCGGCTTCAAAGTTGGTGCCGGTGATGACGATGGCGGTGTCCAGGTCGTTAGGGGCGGAGGGCGGATCAACGGCCGTCACTGTTGGAGCGGCTGCGGGCGCGGCACTCACCGATGCCGAACCGAAAACGTCGGCGCTACCTTGGACTGTCAAGAGGAGCAGAACGGCCAACCCGACTGCCGAGATCAAGACGGCTCCGACCATCACTAACCGTTTCTCTTCCATTTTGCTACCTCCTGCCGCTATGCAAAGCCGCCCAACGGCTTTATATCTGGCAACTGTCCACCTAAACAGCAAAAATTGGACCTTTGCCGCAAACGCGCCAAAATTATGACATTGTCCACCTAAATAGCAAAATTTTGGCTATACCACCACCCCCTTTCAGTGGCCTCTGAGGACCGCACCACTACCCCATGGGATGGCAAGGGCGAGAAGGATTGCATCCCACCGCAAAGACGGTCATCCCCCAACCCGCCGCCAGATAGAAAGGGCGCCCGCTCCACGAGAAGGACTCGCCCGCCGGTTGGGGCGAGGCCTACCTCCAGGCCGGATACGACATCCGTACCGCCCAGGAGTTACCGGGCCACGAGGACGCGCGGACGACGATGACCGGCACCCCTGTCCTACAACAGGGGAGACTGGCCATCCATTCTCCGCTGGATCTGTGAAAGCGAAGAGCGACAGAGGGAATCCGTCTGGGGGAAGCGGGAGGAAATTGAGGAGATGAGCGAAGGGATACCCAAGTAGAAGGGGAAGAAAGCAAAATGGTTGTGGAGATGCCCTGAATTCTCCGGGCCGATGGAGTCCATCGCCGCTCCTTTCCGGAACTCCAAAGAGCGAACAGAAAACAGAAGCAGTCCCCCCCGGAACTGGACGGAAGTCGCCTTTTGGGATACACTATCGGCGACCTCCGAGCCACCTGCACCGGCGTGGAGACCAGCCCCCCGGTCGGCGTGGAATCCACCGCGAAGGGCATTTTTATTGGAAAGATAACTGCTTACAGTATATCCCAGATCCCCCGATTTGTCAAGTTCTGGCGACCTGAAGCACGGAAGCAAGTGCGGAACATAGGGCCTGGGGTATCCTCAACCTCCAGTCCGGACAAGAAGTTCCGTCAACGGCCCATCCTGCTGTTGTCGGATCCCAGAAAATGGATTATACTTATCAGTAGCGGAGAAACAAACATCGCCTCGCGGCTGGGGGGTAGCCCGAGGTGCAGCCAGGACGCGGGTCGGGCGTCCCGACGACGGGGATTGTTGCATACCGCCCGCCCGCCGTCAAGGTCAGGTACGGCTGGATAGCGAAGGGGATCGGCGCAGGAAACGGCTGCTGCAGGCCCTCCGTCTGAAACCAGTACGCCTCCGGGCCGAAGCGATACCGATCCGGCCCAGAGGACAACTGCAAGTCCCGGAAGCCCGTCTGGGGGCAGTGATCTCCGGCGGGCGGTTGATATCCTCCGGCCCGGAACGGGAACCCCTCTGCCCCCACTGCCCCTTCCGTCCAACCACCGATACGCCGGGCCGGACAGTCCAGGAGACCCTCCAGGAATTTGAACACCGCCTTCAGGAACGGCTCGGTGGGAAAGACTCGGAACGGGTCCGGGTTATGATAGACGGGTAGTAAGGTAGAATGCGGTCCGATTCACTGGACGAGTGGGAAGAACGGCTGCGCCCTCAAGTGGCCGACGTGGACCTGCTGGGGGAAGTGGTGCTTTCCGAGGAGGAGGTTCGCTCCCTGGGTCAGCAGATCGGCGACCTGGTGCGCCGCGAGGGTTGGGGGAGAGCATCTCAACGGCTGCGGAACCAATACCCCTGCGCGTACGCCGTCTTCCTGGTCGCCACAGGGGCCTATCACTACGAGCAGGGAGCATTCTGGCACGCCGTCCGGGATGTTACCGGCCTCCCCATCTCACCTGTACAAACCCTCTGGTGGGGACAACTCTTTGAGGAAATCGTGCGGAACCTGCCCGTGGCCCAGTTCTCATTTTCATACGGCCGCCGGTACATCGGCCCCATCCTGGCCCACAGCGGCATTCCCAATTACTGCCTGGCGGATTTCTTTGAACATTTTCTCCAACCTCTCCTCACTCGCCCGGAATTCGCTTCCCTCTCCACCGAAGAGTTCATCCAGCAGCGCCTCCTCCAGGCCAGCATCTCTTACGTCGCAGATAAGCCGGTCCTGCGCTTTCTGGAACACGGAGGCCCGCTGGCGGTGGACTTCCTGGAACGGTGCCAGGAGATGGCTCTCCAGTTTGCCGAACGCGGAGAAATCCCCTCACCAGAGGCGGTGGGGCTTCCCCCCCGGGTCGTGCAGGAATATCAGGCCTGGCTGGAGGGCCGGGCCCGTCCTTCCCTCCGGAAACGCTCCACCCTCCGGAGCCCGGTGCTCTCCCTGGACCCCTGGGGATTGGGAGTAGTATTGCGTCTGCCTTCCCAGCCAGTATCCGCCATCGGCTGTCCGAACCCTGATCCGAAGATGTACTGGCTGGTTTACCCCGGCGACATCCCCCTCATCCCCGTCCAACCCCATCGGGAGAAAGTAGAGTGGGAGCCAGTGCCTCTCACCGCACCGGCCCCGGAATACCGGGTTTCTCTGATATGCATTTATGCGGAGGAAGATGGATGCCAGATAGAGATAGTTCGGGAATGGGAAATTCCAGGAGTCGCAGAGAAGTGCCCGATCCTCTGGTTTGACCCAAAAGATGGCAGACAGATTTCCCCCCGAGAGGATACCCTCCCGGGAGGCCGCCTGTGGGTCCTCCGCCGCCCCGATGTCGTTCTGGAGGCAGACCCGCAGGGCAGCCTGCAAGTCTCGGAACAGTTTCCGCGCCCGCCGTGGGAGTGGAGCGACTTCATCGGCGAAGAGATAGACCTCACCCGGGCCCAAACCTTGAGGGCGCGCTGGGGAAACCGATCTCTGAAATACTTCGTCCTGAGTGAACTTCAGGACCAGCCCTCACTGGAAGGGAGCAACCGCTTGCCGATAGAGGACAATCGGCCACCCCTCTACGTGGGCAGGCCCCCTTCCCTCCGCATCCCGCTTCCCGCCAACGTTCCTCTCCACTGCTGGCACGTGGAGATATGGAATGAAGGGCCGGCTTTGCCGGAGATTTATTCTTCGGGCACTCTGAAGGACCTCCGGCCAGAGGTACGGGAAAGGGAAGCCGTCCTGGACCTTCAGGCCTGGCTGAAAGGCACGCTGATGGGGACGTACAATGTGAAGGTCCGAGGCCCGCTGGGGCGCAAGGCCGACCTGGCCTTCCGCATCCTGCCCATGCTGGAGATGGTCGGATACGAGGTCCTCTACCTGCCGGAGCAGGCCAGAGAGGCCCGTCTTCTGGTGGAAACGGACGTCCATACCGAACTGGCCCTCCAGCCCGGCGCGACCGGCGTGCAGGCCGTCCTTCAGGAAGAAAACGACAGACGGCGGCTCTATGAGGTCACCGCCGACATCGCGCGCGCCGACTTCCCCCTCCGCTTCGCCCGCCGGACCCCTCAGGGCGATTGGGTCTACGTTCCTCTCTCCGTGCCCATCCGCCGTCTCCGCTGGATGATCCTGACGGGCCAGCCGTCGCTGGACCGCCAGTGGCACACTGCGCCGATCCGGCTCCCGTTGGAGGCCCTGGAGCAAGCCCGGGAACCCCTCCTGCTGGTAGACGTCTTCGGCGGGGCTGACGAGGGCTTGAAAGTAACCCTCTCTCTCCGGGACGAGGATGACACTCCGCTCCAGGAGCAAGAGGGGCGCTGGCGAGCCGGTCAACCGTACCTTCGGTTTGACCTGGCCGCTTTTCTGGATACCCTTCGGCACCTCGGTGCTCTGCTGGCCACCTTCGTTCTGAATTTGACTGGATTACCTGGCCGGGGTGAGGTTTCATATCCCGTCCTTCAGGTCTCCCGTCGCTTCGTCGCTCAGTTGACAGGCGTGGAAAGCGTTCAAATCGGGGACACGCTGTACCTGCGCCTCCGCTGGGAGGCGCCCGTTCAAGTCCGCCATCGCCTGGCCCGGTTGTGGCCCCTCTGGCGGCCGTGGGAGCCGCCGCTGGAAATCCCTATCCCGGATTCTGAACAGGACGAACACCGCCATCCGTTCCCGAAAGACCAACTGGTGCCGGGGAAATACCTCCTGGAGATAACCGCCCGGAACCCCTGGGCGACCGATGCCGAGCGGCTGACCCGTCCGGACGCCGATGACTTAATGTCGGTCCTGATTCCAGCCAACGCCGTAGCCGTGCGATTGCAGGAACTGCGCCAGCAGGCTGCTGACAGCGGACCATCCTTCCCTGTGGCCCTGGAAACCGCCTGCATCCGGCGGGATGTCGGTCAGGAAGCACTGGCGCAGGAAGCCTTCCAGTGGTGTTTTGAACATCTGGACGAGGCGGATGTAGTCCACATCCTGGCCCTGACCTGCGCCGTCGCCGAAAATCCTGACCTGTACCAGCCACTACAGATAAAAATGGCCGCCGCGCGACGGCTCCGACGGGTACTGAATGACTTCCGACAGGGCCTCCTCCCGGAAACTCTGTACCAGGAATATCTGGACCAGTTGCCACATTCCTCCCGCTGGTCAGCCGAAACCTGTGAAATCCTGCTGGATGTGGACGATGAGAGCAGACGCTTTCAGGCCATCCAGCGACTGATAGAACTGGAACAGCCCAGTGGCATCCTGAGCCTTGTCCGGTGGCTCCAGGAAGGACGGATTTCCGATGAGGATGCTCTGACCCTGGCAAAGCAGAACCTGCCCTGGGTCACCCAAGAGTTGGAAAAGGCACTACCTGACCCTGCTGCCATCCGCATGCTGGAGAACATGGCGCAACAATACCCAGACCAGGTTCCCGTCATCAGAGTCCGTCCGGGGCACTGGGTGCGATGTGTGGCCGGTTGGGGGCAACTGGAGCGCATAGAGACCAGCGGGGGCGCCCGTCTGGAGGAGTTCCTTTCTCGCTGTCCTCAGCCAGGTCTCCGCCTCCACGTCCTCCTGCGGGCCCATGACCCGAAGCGGTCAGAAAAGGTGGTTATCTCGCTGGACGAGAAGACTCTGGCCTTTTCAGGCGCAAAACAGGTATACACCTGCTCCAAATGCGGCCAATTTTCCTCCCAGTACCAGACGCTCATTACCGAAGAGCACAACCGGGTGGCTCACGGAGGACTCGGCCCTTCCTTCCGGATCGTCGAACCGCTCCTCTCGCAGCCGACCCCACTGAAGTTCCGGGCTTCTCCACCCCATCAGCCCTGGGAGTAAGCCCGGCATGCCGTGCCCTGCAACGGGCAACCTTGCGACGGAGGTACTATGCGCCTGCATCCACTGGAAACGGCTGACCAAATCCGAAAAAACTATATCCGCTACCTGCAGACCATCTATTTCTTCCGCGACCCTTCCCTGCGCCGCCAGTTTCGGGAGGCCCTCTCGGCCCCCGACTTCCTGACCCGAGGGCCCATCCTGGAGGCCGCCGCGCCTTTCCGCCTGGGCCGCTCTGTAGAACAGATGATCGGTGATGGCATCCTGCACCCAGGCTTCCGGACCCTCTGCTCCGACGCGCTCCCCCTGACCCGCCCCCTCTATCTCCATCAGGACCGGGCCGTTGAGAAAATTGTCGCCGGGGGGCGGAATGTGGTAGTGGCCACCGGGACAGGAAGCGGTAAGACCGAGGCTTTCTTGATCCCCATCCTGGATCACCTCCTTCGGGAGCAGGAGGCCGGCACACTGGACCAGCCGGGCATCCGGGCCCTGCTCCTCTACCCGATGAACGCACTGGCCAACGACCAGTTGCGGCGGTTGCGGCGGGTCCTGGAGCACTTTCCCGCCATCACCTTCGGCCGCTACACTGGCGAGACGGAGGAAGAAGACAGCCGGGCGGAAGCCCGGTTTCGGGACCAGTTCCCCGACGATCCGCGCATTCCGAATGAACTGCTCAGCCGACGCCGGATGTGGGCCCGCCCTCCCCACATCCTGCTCACCAACTACGCTATGCTGGAGTACCTCCTCCTCCGGCCCCAGGACTGCGTCTTCTTTGACGGAGAGACAGGAAGATACTGGCGCTTCATCGTTCTGGACGAGGCCCATATCTACAGCGGCGCGGAAGGGATTGAGATTGCGATGCTGCTCCGCCGCCTGAGAGACCGCATCGTCCGCAGCGAGCCTGGGCGGCTTCGCTGCATCGCCACCAGCGCCACCCTGGGACGCGGCCGGCAGGACTTCCCCGCCATCGCCCGTTTCGCCGCCGAGATTTTCGGAGAACGCTTTGAATGGGTGGACGACGACCCTGCCCGACAGGATGTGATTGAAGCAGAGCGAGAGTCGGCCGCCGCGCTGGGAGCACGCTGGGGGGAGGGTACATCCGCCCTCTACGCCGCCCTGACCGATGCCCTGGAGAAGAAAAGCCCTGTGGAGGCTATAGCCCGCCGCTCCCTGGAAGCAGGGGTCCCAGCGACGGTGGTGGAAGAAGCCCGCCGGGAAGCCCAGAGCGCGCCCGAAGAGGCCTCCTCCCGCTTCCTGTACTTCCTTCTGCGCGGCGACGGTCGGCTGCACCGCCTGCGGGAGGAACTTCTCCGACCCCGTAGCCTGGCCGAACTGGCACTCGTCCTCTTTCCCGATGATGACTATGCTACCGAACTTCTCATTCGGCTGGTGAACCTGGCAGTACGGGCCCGGCCCAGTCCAGAGGGAGCCCCCCTGCTCCCCACCCGGTATCACCTTTTCGCCCGCGCGCTGGAGGGGGCCTTTATCTGCCTGAACGAAGCGGCCCACCGACCCAGCGGTGGGGACGCTGGAAAGCCCTTCCTTTTCCTCAACCGCCAGGAAGAATGTCCCCACTGCGGCGCCCGTGTCTTTGAAATGGCCACCTGCTCTCGCTGTGGCACCGCCTACCTGGTCGGGCGCACGTCCGGAGGACTCCTCCACCAGCCCACTCTCCAGGACGAGATGAGTCCCTGGCTCTCCTACTTCATCCTCACCGAAGGCATTCCGCCGCCTGATGAGGACGAGGTCGTGGCCGCCGGACAGGGCCCCGAGGCCCTGGAGGAGGAAGGGGCCGAGCCGTACATCCTCTGCCTGGGATGCGGTGCGCTGGCTCCGGAGTCACCGAGAGGCTCCCCGTGCTCCTGTTCTCCGGGGACACCCGTCGCGCGCGTCTATCGGATCCAGCGGCGTCCCGGCACGCAGACCCTTACCTACTGCCCCGCTTGCGGCGCCCGCAACCTCTCCGGCGTCGTTTACCGTTTCCTCACCGGCCGCGACGCACCCGTCAGCGTCCTGGCAACCACCCTTTACCAGTTGCTCCCTCCGGAGGAAGGACCCGCCCGGGACCGTCCCGGCGCTGGTCGTAAACTCCTCACCTTCTCCGATAACCGCCAGGATGCGGCCTTCTTCGCCCCGTACATGGAACGCACATACGGCCGTATCCTCCATCGCCGTCTCATCATAAAGGCCCTGCTGGAGGACGAGGGAGGTCGTTCGGGCCGATTGCGCCTGGACGACCTGGTGAGTCGGGTTCTCCGCCACGCCGAGGAGGCTACACTCTTCACCCTGGAGCAGGGCTACGACGAGCGTCAGCGCACCGTCCGCACCTGGCTTATGCAGGAACTGATTGCGCTGGATTACCGCATCGGCCTGGAGGGACTGGGCCTGCTCGTCTTCCGCCCCGTCCAACCGCCCCAGTGGACACCCCCGCCCCAACTCCTGCAACCGCCCTGGAATCTCTCGCCCGAAGAAGTGTGGGGCCTGCTCTGGCTTCTCCTGGATACGCTCCGGCACCGGGGAGCAATAACCTACCCGGAGGGGGTGGATCCCCGCGACCCTGCTTTTGCCCCGCGCGCGAAGGAGTTCTTCGTCCGGGAGAAAGAAGGAGACCCTCGGGCCGGCATCTTCGGCTGGCTCCCCTCCCGGGGGAGCAACCGGCGGCTGGACCTTCTGATCCGCCTCCTGGAGCGATCGGCCGACCTGGAAGATACGGAACGGTGGCGGGCTGCTCAGGAGACCCTGCAGGGCATTTGGCGATACCTCACCGCGCCGGATAGCCCCTGGAAAATGCATCTCCTTGCCGAGAACCGTTCCAGAGTCGGCATCGTCTACCGGCTCAACTACCGTCTCTGGGAGTGGGTTCCCTCGCCCGACGGCGCGGCCGTCCTCTACCGCTGCAACCGCTGCCAGGCCGTCTCCCCGGTGGACCTGCGCGGCGTTTGCCCCACCTACCGCTGCGATGGCACGCTGGAGCCGGTGGGCCCGGACGCCCCAGTCTGGCGGGAAAACCACTATCGTCACCTCTATCTCCACCTGGTCCCCATCCCCCTTCAGGCCGAGGAGCATACGGCCCAGTGGCGGCCCGAAGAGGCGGGAAAAGTCCAGGACCGCTTCGTCCGGGGCGAGGTCAACCTGCTCAGTTGCTCCACCACCTTTGAACTGGGCGTAGACCTGGGTAGCCTCCAGATCGTCCTGATGCGCAACGTTCCCCCCTCTGCGTCCAACTACCTCCAGCGGGCCGGCCGGGCCGGCCGGCGAACCGACACCGTCGCGATCGCGTTCACCTTCGCCCAGCGCCGCTCCCACGACCTCAGCCACTACAGCGACCCCACCTGCCTGGTGGCGGGCCACATCCGCCCGCCCGTGGTCACCGTAGAGAACGAGAAAATCGTCCGCCGTCACGTCCACTCCGTCCTCCTGGCCGCCTTCTCCCGCCGGGTCCGGGAGGAGTCGGGCCGCCTCTTCCGCACCGCAGGAGATTTCTTCGCCCCAGAGAACGGGCCCAGCGGCCCCGACCTCCTGCGGGCCTACGTTGCCCGGCGGCCGCCGGAAGTGGAGGAGGCCCTCTACCGGATCGTCCCCTCCCCGCTTCACGCTGTCCTGGGACTGCAGAACTGGGCCTGGCTCTCCCATCTGACCAACGACCAGGGGGACGGCATTCTGGACCTGGCCAAACGAGAAGTGGTGGGCGACCTAGACCTCTACCGGCAACTGGAGCGGGAGGCGGCCGCACAGAGGAAGTATCAGGAGGCCGAACGGTACGCCGAGGTCGCCCGTACCGTTCGCGGGCGGGAACTGCTGGGATTTCTGGGCTCCCGCAACGTCCTGCCCAAATACGGCTTCCCCACCGATGTGGTGGAACTGCGCGTTGCCCACGTGCCCGACCGGGAGGCCATCCGGGTGGAACTTCAGCGGGACCGGCGGATCGCCATTGCGGAGTATGCTCCAGGCGGCCGGGTGGTGGCCGCCAAGCGGGTCTGGACGAGCGCGGGAATCTACCGGTTGCCCGGGCGAAACTGGCAGGTCAAGGAGTACGCCGTCTGCACGGAGTGTGAGCGCTACCACAGCGCATCGGAGCGGCTCCTCCAGAAGACCTGCTCCGTCTGCGGGGCCCACCTCTTCAGCGGTCGGCGGCGGCTCTTCGGTCAGTTCCTGATCCCCGAGTTCGGCTTCATAGCCGCCCGGGAGACCGATGAGTCCGGGGAGGACCGACCGGAGCGCTTCTACACCACCCGCCCCTACTTTGACGAGTACGAGCAGGAGCCGGCCCCTCTTGTCCCTGTAGACCCCCTTTCCGGCCCCTCTGTGCGGACCCTTGCCCGATACTCCCGCTACGGCAAACTGGTCCTGATCAACAGCGGCGTCGGAGACCGGGGCTTTCGCGTCTGCACCGAATGCGGGTGGGCCGAGCCAGCCCCGTCTTCCACAGAGGCCCGCCGGTCAGCCAGCCAGAAAAGAGAAACAGCCCACAGCGACCCGCGCACTGGCCGCTCCTGTCGCGGTTCTATTCAGACCTACCACCTGGGCCACGAATTCGTCACCGACATCCTGGAACTCCGCTTCCAGGGGCCGTTGGGAGAGGAGGAAAGCCGGAGTCTCTGGCTCTCCGTTCTCTACGCCCTGATGGAGGGGGCCAGCGAGACGCTGGACATCCCGCGCGAGGACCTCAACGGCACTCTCCACCCCTACCCCGGTGGCCTCAGCCCCGCGCTGGTTCTCTTTGACGACGTCCCCGGCGGCGCTGCCCTGGTCCAGCGGATTCTGGAGGACCCCGTTCCCGTCTTCCGGGCCGCCTGGCAGCGGGTCGCCCGCTGCGAGTGCGGTGAGGAGACCAGTTGCTACCAGTGCCTGCGCAACTACTCCAACCAGTTCTGCCACGATGGCCTGCGCCGGGGCCTGGCCCGGGACTTCCTGGCTCGCCTGTTGACAGATGCCGGGCAGAAGTTATGAGGGAGCAGCCGGCTGGAGCGAGTGGTTAGGCGGCATCCTTCACGGGTACACCCCCTTCTTGCCAAACGGTGTCGGCAAACGCCGCTCGGTCAGTCATTCTTGAGGACGACCGGAAGATACGTGTGGCCGATGACGGTGAGAAAGCCATCGGAAACGTCGCGCTGCTGTTGCCAAAGTAGGTGGTAAAGGCCGATTCCGGCGTCGCGCCCCAGTCTGCTTTGACGTAGACGATGCTCAGCCCCGGCGAACTCCCCGGCGGCCAGCCCGTCCCCACGACGTTGAACGTCCCCCAGGCGTCGTTGTTCGTCTCATCAAACTCCACGATGGCACCAGTATAGTCCACCGTGGCGGTGACCACGTAGGGGCCGGCCTGGGGCGTCAGGCCGTCGCCGAAAAAGTAGACCGTCTTGACCGTCTCCGAGGCGGCGAAACTCAGCGGGTAGCCCACGTTGCTGTGGACGAGCGTGTAGGCGGAGTCCAGGTTGGCCGGGTCGGCCACGTAAAAGATGGGCCAGTTCAGTCCGTTATAGGTGAGCCGCAGAGAGACGTTCTCCACGGCGGTGTTGCCGGTCTTGCCCACCACCACCCGCACCGCCATCGCCTTGCCCTGCAGCAGCGGCTGCCCGGCCAGCGCCTGAATGGGCGTGACCGACTCAATGAGCAGGTCCACCTGGCTGCCGCCGCTGCCCTCGTCGCGCAAAAAGGCGTCCCGCGCCTCGTTGGTGTCGCTGCGGATCATATTCTGGGCGTAGGACTGGAAGGCGACGTAGCGTCCATCGGCGGAGACGGAGGGGAAGCGGGATTCGGCGTCTGCTTCGATCCCTTCCTCGGGCAGGGAGACGCGGACGGTGATGGCGGTAGAGAGCGGCCCGGATGCCGGCTGCGCTGGGTAGACCGGAGCGGTGAAGAAAGTGGTGGCAAGTGGTAGCAATCGGGATTAAAACCAGCAAGGCCGATGAGATCAGAGGATGTTACATTTTGCTCGCAACGATAAACACCCGCCCTTCATTTTCGGGTTCATCTAACGGCGTCTTCAAGTCTTGAATCCGAGCAAAGTGGACATCCTTCCAACCAACATCAAACAACGCATCTCGTACCTTCTCCATTTCAAATACGGTGTTGAAGACCGTTTCGTCAAATCGCTCATAGAGCCCATTGGGCAATCGGAGAAACCCGCTGATTTTTCTCCAGGCTTTATCACTTTGTCCGTCATACATACCACGATTGATGATGAGCACGTCTTCATCGCCGTCATCTACCTGGATACTGTTCCAATATCGCAACCCGCGCCGCGTATTCAAGTCAAAGATAAAGTACCCATCGCTGACCGCATAGACGCATTGAAAACATCTATGCAACGCTTGTTCGTTTTCAAGATGATTGAGCGCATCATACGTAGAAACGACTAACCCAAAGCGCTCGTCCAATGTGAAGTCGCTTGCATCACCTTGTATGAATCTGGCTTGACCAGATTCAATGTACTGTCGAGCATTTTCTCGAGCGTAACTGAGCATCTCCTCTGAAAGGTCTAGACCAATAACCTGATATCCCTTCTCTAAAAAGTAGACTGCCAGATGGCCAGTGCCACAGCAGAGATCAAGAACAGATTTGTTCTTTTGGCCAATCGGCGTGGTAGCATAGAAATCAAGAATAATAGGAGCAACTTGCCTGGCGAAGCCAGACCATCGCATGTTGTATACTCGGGCAAAGCCCCTACTGTACGCTTGCATCCGACACTCCTATGGACTATGGACGTTTGGCCGCCTAACGGCCAGCATCACCCGCCGCGCCGCCTGCGTGGAAAGCCCCTTCGCCAGCCG
>JADBJJ010000022.1 GCA_014874475.1 Chloroflexota bacterium | reverse complement strand
TTGGCATGGTCTCCTTCCCTCCGCAAGAATGTTTCGGAAGAAAGGATACCACCAAAAACCAGAGTGGTCAAGTACTAGAGAGCACCCCGATGGATTCCCCCGAAATTGACCGACACAAAAACTGATATATAATACCTGGAGTACAGGGGAATCCGGATTTTGGACCCTGCAGAATTTGCCCGGCGGTTGGAGAGGCGATGGTGGAAATGCTTCAGGTTGCCATTGAGATTGCCCACGAGGCCGGGGAAATAGTCCGGCGAGCATTCCCCCGCACTGCGCTCACGGCCATCCGTTTTAAGGGAGACGTCAACCCCGTCTCTGAGGTGGACATCGCGGCGGAGCGAAACATTATGGACCGGCTGTGCGCCGCCTTCCCCGACCACCGCATCCTGGCCGAAGAGAGCGGCGGGGACTCCTGGCAGGCCCCCGGCCCCCCCATCTGGCTGGTGGACCCGCTGGACGGGACCAACAACTTCGCCCACGGCTTCCCGCATGTGGGCATATCGCTGGCACTGATGGCGGAGGGCGAGCCCATCCTCGGGGTCATCTACGACCCCCTGCGGGATGAGACTTTCGCGGCGGTGGCAGGCGGCGGCGCGACACTGAACGGAGAGCCCATTCGCGTCTCCACCGTTTCCCGGCTGGAGGACGCGTTCCTGGCAACGGGCTTCCCCTACGACCGGCGGACCGCGCCGGACAACAACACCGAGCGCATGGCGCGGTTCGTGCGGCGCGCGGTAGGGGTCCGGCGGGCAGGGGCGGCCACCCTGGACCTGGCCTACGTCGCCTGTGGGCGGTTTGACGGCTTCTGGGAAATCCGGTTGGCGCCCTGGGACGTGGCAGCGGGTATCCTCCTGGTGCGAGAAGCGGGCGGCCGCGTCACCGCCTTTAACGGCGTCTCTTCCCCCCTCTCCGGCACGACCATCCTCGCCTCCAACGGCCTCATCCACGACCAGATGCTGGCAGTGGTACAGGAACCGATTCGCGGACTGGTGTGAGCACTGGGGACGCGAAATGAAACCAGCACTTTACCCGATTCCGGTCCTGGCTATCACGGTACTCTGGCTGATCTGGGCAGGGTTTCGGGGATGGCGGAGACAGGTCTACATTGCCAAGCCGTTATCCACCTTACTGGTGATTCTCGTGGCGCTGCTATCCCACCTGGAGCCGACGCGGAATCCCCTCTATACGACCGGTGTGCTGGTGGGACTGCTCTTCTCCCTGGGCGGCGACGTCGCGCTGATGTTCCCGGAAAAGCCGAAAGCGTTTCTGGTGGGGCTGGTGCTGTTCCTGATCACCCATATCGCCTACATCGTCGTCTTCACGGCACTGGGGCGCTTCTCCCCCTGGGACGTCCTTTCCGCCCTCTTGCTGCTCGCAGCGGGGATGGGATTCTACCGCCTCATCCGCTCCGGCCTGGGACCGCTGAAATGGCCTGTCATCGGATATATGGTGGTCATCTCCGTGATGGTCCACCGCGCTTTCTCCACCTTTGCTAGCCCCGCCTTCACCCCCGGACAAGCGCTGATGACTGCCTTTGGCGCGCTGCTTTTCTACTTTTCGGACGTCATCCTGGCGGCCAACCGTTTCTGGAAACCCTGGAGATACCACCGCTGGAGCCTGGCGCTGTATTATGGCGGACAACTCCTCATCGCGCTGGCCGCCAGTTTCTTCCGAGTGGTCTGAACACTCTCTCCGTTCCTCGCTGGACAAGAATCCAAAACTGGATATAATCCCTCCACAAGAGCTATGCGTTGTCCAGAATGCGGATACAACGTCCCTGAACCACTCCTCCTGTGCCCCCGCTGTGGGGCCCACGTGGAGGAGACCCAGCCGATAAAGGGCCGGCGCTCGCGCCCGGTGCGGACCCTCCCCTGGGTGAAGGCCCAGGAGGACACCATTCCCCTCATCATCGGTGCAGAGGAGGAAAAAGCCCCTGCCGGCCCCACTCTTTGGCAACGGGTCCGGGTGGTCCTGCTGGCTCTGATGGCTTTCCTGTGCCTGCTGACGGTGACCCTGGCGACCTCCGGCTACCTCGGCATACAGGCCGGGCGGCAGGCCAGCGTGGAGCGGCGCGTCGCCCTGGCCGATGAGCATTACCGCCGGGGACTGGCCCGCCTGGATGCCGGTGAGTACGAACTGGCTATCGCCGAATTTGAGTACGCCCTGCAACTGGTCCCCGAGCACCCACTGGCGAAACAGGGCCTGGCCGAAGCGCGCGCCCGTCTGGCATCCCGCCCCACCCCCACCTCCCAGGCCACAGAGGAGGTCGCTCAGGAACTCTACGCCCAGGCCAAAGCGGCCTATGAGCAGGAGGACTGGGCCACGGCCGCCCGTCTCCTGAACCAACTCCGCGCGTTTGCCCCGGACTACGAGCCGGAAGCGGTGGAGGAGATGCTCTTCACCAGCCTCTACAACGCAGGCATGGCCGCCCTGGCGGAGGACTCGCTGGAAGAGGGGATTTTCTTCCTGGACCAGGCCGCGCGAATCCGGACATTGGATGCGGACGCGCTGCGGGAACTGGAACTGGCCCGTCGCTATCTCAAGGCTCTGGGCTACTGGGGGGTGGACTGGGAGATTTGCATCCAGCAACTGGAAGCCCTCTACGCGCTGGCACCCAACTACCGGGACGTGTTCCAGCGGCTCTACCAGGCTCACATCGCGTATGCTGACCTCTGGGCCGAAAAGGGGGAAATGTGTCCGGCGGCCGAACAGTACGCCCAGGCCCTCCGGCTGATGAACAGCGGCGCCCTGGCCCAGAAACGAGACCAGGCCGCCGAAGTGTGTGCAGTCGCCACGCCGACCCCCATCGCGCCGGTCACTGGCACCCTGCCGGGCGCCGTCACGGTGCCGGGATTCACCAATGGACGGCTGGCCTACGCTGCCTACAACTCAGAAACAGGCCTGTACGACATCTACACCCTGGTCTCCGATGGAGCGAACGGCTACCTGAGCCGGGTGGCGACGGGTGCCGACCAGCCCTGCTGGCGCTGGGGCGAGGGGCAGTTGATTTTCCGGGACCGGCTGGCGCCGGGCATTGCGCTCCTCCAGCCGGACGGCTCCCGGTTCCTGTTGCGGGCCGGCGCCGATGCCGCCTGGCCGACCCTCTCCCCCGACGGTAGCCGCTATGCCTACGCCGCGCCCGACGGGAACGGAGTCTGGCACATCTACATCGCCCGCACCGACGGCGCGGAAGCGCCCAGGGTGGTGGCGCCGGGCTGGGCGCCTTTCTGGGGGCCGACAGGCCTGCTGGCCTGGACCGGCTGCGAGGCCGGTGGTTCCGCCTGCGGCATCTACGTGGATAACCCCGACGACACTCAGCCACCGGTCCGTCTGACCGGCAACGCCAATGACACCGGCCTGCACTGGGCCCCCGGTGGCGGTCAACTCCTTTATATGTCCGACCACACCGGCAATTGGGATCTCTACCTCCTGGGGGTCGGCGGAGGGGTTCAGGTGCTGCTCAGCACCCCGGCCATTGAGGGGTTGCCCGCCTGGTCGCCGGACGGCTCCACGATCGCCTTCCTCTCCTACCGGGATAACCTCTGGGGCATCTACCTGATGCAGCCGGACGGCGGGAACCTCCGCCCGCTGATCAGCCTGGGGGCCGAGATGCCCAACTGGCAGAACCAGCGGCTCTCCTGGGCCCCGTAGTCCTACGTGCCAGGCACTCCAGGAACTTCGGCAGTGCCGGGGGCGTCCGCTGTTGTGCGACCTTGACGGAAAGAGGAAAAGGCAGTATACTATTAAAAGGGGACCCGGGGCGTGGCGCAGACGGAAGCGCACTGCGTTTGGGACGCAGGGGTCGCCGGTTCAAGTCCGGCCGCCCCGACTGGTTGACCGCCGCTGCGGTCGCCAACGACCAGGTCTTAAAAAATCAACAAGCGACCACGTAACGAAGTAACGTCTATCCCGCGGGCGTTGCAAAATGGTATTGCCGCAGCCTTCCAAGCTGCTGTTGCGGGTTCGATTCCCGCCGCCCGCTCTAAAACTCACCGCGAAGACCTCCTTCCGGGCCCGTAGCTCAACGGCAGAGCAACCGGCTCATAACCGGTCGGTTGCAGGTTCGAATCCTGCCGGGCCCACAGACTTTGAACAGGCCAGGCATGTCGGAAAAAGGCCGGGCCCGTGGGTTACCTTTTCACCCGTTCTATTCGCGCTCCCAGAGAACGCAGTTTCTCCTCTACCCGCTCGTACCCCCGGTCAATCTGCTCCACGTTGCGGATGATGCTCTGCCCCTGGGCACAGAGGGCCGCCCCGACCAATGCCATACCGGCCCGGATGTCGGGGCTCACCAGGATGTCCCCCTGGAGGCGAGAGGGCCCCTGCACGACGCACCGATGGGGGTCGCAGAGGACGATGCGCGCGCCCATAAAAATCAACTTGTCCACAAAATAGAGCCGGCTCTCAAACATCTTTTCGTGGAAGAGGACAGTCCCCTTCACCTGCGTCGCCAGGACGATGGCAATACTCATCAGGTCAGCGGGGAACGCCGGCCACGGGGCATCGGCGACGGTGGGGATCGCCCCGCCGATATCCGGTACCACCTCCAGGGGCTGATCCTCGGACACTATCACGTCCTCGCCGTCCACCTGAATCTCCACCCCCAGCCGAGAGAAGACGTGACGGATCATCCGCAGGTGATGGGGGGCGGCATTGCGGATGCGCAGTTCCCCGCGCGTCATCGCCGCCAGCGCGATGTAACTCCCCACCTCTATGTGGTCGGGGCCGATGGTGAACTCCCCGCCCCCCAGCCGGTCCACGCCGTGGATAGTCAGGACGTTGGAGCCGATGCCCTCAATCTGGGCACCCAGTCGGTTGAGCATATGGCAGAGGTCCTGGACGTGGGGCTCCGAGGCCGCGTTGCGCAGGACGGTCGTCCCCTTCGCCAGCACTGCCGCCATAATCGCGTTCTCCGTGCCGGTGACGGACGCTTCGTCCAGCAGGATGTCCGCCCCGCGCAGCCCCCGGCTGTTGAGCCGGAAGAGATCGTTCACATCCACCTCGGCGCCCAGTTCCTGAAAGGCCAGGAAGTGGGTATCCACCCGCCGCCGGCCGATGACGTCGCCGCCCGGGGGCGGAATCTCCACCCAGCCCAGGCGGGCCAGCAGCGGCCCCGCCAGCAGGATAGAGCCCCGGATGCGGCGGAACTTCTCCCGCGCCAGCGGGGGCAGACGAATCTCCCGGGCGTGCAACCGCCAGGAACGGGTGTCCAGACGCTCCACCTGCACGCCGATGTCGGCCAGCAGTTCCAGCATCGTGTGGACGTCCTGAATATCGGGCAGGTTGTGCAGGGTGACCGGTTCATCGGTCAGCAGGCAGGCCGCCAGCGCAGGGAGCGCGGCGTTTTTGTTGCCGCTGGGAGTCAGAATCCCCCGCAGGGGGACGCCGCCTTCTATCACCAGTTCGTCCACATCCGCCTCCTTAGCCAATTCCGCAGGAGTGGCGCTACAGTAAAATCCTCACCGGAGCGCCGGCAACGACGCCCAGAGCCATCGCGGCGCTCCCTTGACGAATCGCGATTTCCAGAAACCCACTGCTCCCGACCAGCGCCACCGGCTCCCCCACCGCGACGTCGCCGTAGGTCCGCCGGATGCCCCGAAGTTCCACGTCCGCCAGCACCACTCGCGCGCCCTTCGGGCTGAGAGCCATCTCGCCGGACGCCGGTCGGAAGGCCGGCGCCAGTATCAGGCGGTCCCCGTCCCACTGGAACCGCCCGATGCTAGTGACCAGATTGCCGAACCGGTCGGCATAGAGGACTTCCCCCTCCAGAACCCCCGCGCCGATTTCCAGACGGGGCACGGGGAGCATGACCGGGTCCGTCACCCGGGGCCCCAGTCTCTCCAGAGGAACCCCTGCCACCAGGTGGGCTGCCGCCGGCGCGAAGATGTCCCGTCCGTGGAAGGTAGAACTGACGCGCGGCAACCGATAGGCCGGCTCCCGAATCTCCACTGCCACCCACTCCGGGACTTCCGCCAGCACCCACGAGAAGAGGCCATTATCCGGGCCGACGAACGTCCCCGCCGGAGTGCGGACCGCCAGAGCCCGCCGCTCCGTCCCCACCCCTGGGTCCACCACAGCCAGGTGGACGGTATCCGGCGGGAAGTAGGGGACGGCGCTGCTCAGAAGAAACGCGGCCCGGCGGACAGCCTGGGGCGGTATCCGGTGAGAGAGGTCCACCAGGTGGACGTCCGGCGCAATAGAGAGGATGACCCCCTTCATCACGCCGACGTACTCATCCTCGGTACCGAAGTCAGTCAGTAGGGTAATAATGGGCATCGGGGATATTTTACCCGTTTGTAGCAGAACGTCAACCGGAACTCTCCTGCTCCTGCGGCCGTCTTGAATTCAGGAGCGATGCGCTCTGCATAAATAGGGGCATTCGCAAAAGCAAGGAGGCACTATGAAGGGACATCACTGGCTGTTGGCATTGCTGAGCATTGGACTTCTGCTGGTAACGGCTACCCCCGCCTGGGCCGACGGTATCATCATCCCGGAGCCACCCTGGCCCCCCGGCCCCGCCCCGGAACCCCTCTGGCTCACCATCCGCTATCATCGGGTCACCGTCACCATAGAGAATCAGGTCGCCACCACCCGCGTGGATCAGGTCTTCCTCAACGAGCACGATTGGGAGGCCGAAGGGACCTACATTTTCCCTCTCCCGCCCGGCGCGACGGTCAGCCGGTTCACGATGTGGGTGGACGGGGAGCCCATAGAGGCGGAAATTCTCCCTGCAGAAGAGGCTCGCGCTATCTATGAGGACATCGTCCGCCGCCGACGCGACCCGGCCCTGCTGGAGTACGTTGGGCGGGACGTCGTCCAGGCCCGCATCTTCCCCATCCCGCCCGGTGGCGAGCGCCGCATCCAACTGGAGTACACCCAGGTCCTTCCGCTGGAAGGCGGTATGGTCCGCTACGTCTACCCCCTTAACACCGAGCGCTTCTCCGCCCGCCCGCTGGAGGAGGTCGCCATCCGCGTGGATATCCGCTCGTCTGTCTCCCTGAAGGCTGTCTACTCCCCCACCCACCAGGATCAGGTCTACATTGACCGGGAGGAATACCGGGCCACCGTCTCCTACGAGGAGACGAACGTGCGGCCCGACCGGGACTTTCAACTGGTCTACACCGTTGGGGAGGAGGAAGTGGGACTGACGCTCCTGACCTACCGCGAACCGCCTGACGACGGCTTCTTCCTGCTCCTGGTCGCACCCCCGCTGAAGGCGGAACGGGTCCAGTCCAAAGATGTCCTGCTGGTCCTGGACATCTCCGGCTCTATGCAGGGGGAGAAGATTGCGCAGGCGAAGGACGCGCTGGTCTACGTCCTGGAGCACCTGAACCCGGAGGACCGGTTCAACGTGATCGCCTTCTCCACGGGGGTCCGCTCCTGGGCGCGCGGTCTGCGGCCGGCATCGGAGGCGAGGGAGGCCCGGCAGTGGGTAGAGCGGCTGGAAGCGACTGGCGGCACCGACATCCACAGCGCGCTGTTAGAAGCGCTGGCCCAGGCCGACCGGGAACGGCCCACCGTCCTCATCTTCCTCACCGACGGCCAGCCCACTGAGGGCGTGGTGGAGATAGACCAGATTCTGAAGGCAGTGCGGGAGACTGCGCCGAAAAACGTCCGCCTCTTCCCCTTCGGCGTCGGCGACGATGTCAACACCGTTCTGCTGGACTCGCTGGCCCAGGAGCACCGGGGCGCTCCGGCCTATGTCCGCCCAGGTGAGCGGATAGACGAGGCTGTCGCCGCCTTTTATGCAAAAGTCCAGGCCCCCGTCCTCACCGACATCTCCCTGGACTTCGGCAACGTCATCGTGGAGGATGTTTACCCGCGCTCGCTGCCGGACCTCTTTGCAGGAACCCAGTTGATCCTGGTGGGCCGGTACCGGGGAAGCGGCCCCGTCCCCATCCGGCTGGTTGGAGAGACGGAGGGGAAGAAGCGAGAGTTCATCTACGAGGGGATGTTCCGGGCCCGGGGCGGCGACGCGTTCATCCCGCGCCTGTGGGCGGCCAGAAAGATCGGCTATCTGCTCACCCAGATCCGGCTCTACGGCGAGCAGAAGGAGTGGGTGGACGCGGTGATTGACCTGAGCGTCCGCTACGGCATCATCACGCCGTATACGTCTTTCCTGATTCAGGAGGACGTTTTCACCGAAGCCGGGCGGGAGGAGGCAGCGGAGCAGTTGAGGGCTATGCCGGTTCCTCCGGCTGTGGGCGGCAACGCAGTGGACCTGGCCCAAGAGCAGGCCGAACTGCGGGATATGGGCGGGGCGGGCGGTGTGCCGATGCCCCAGGAGGCGGTGCAGGTCGTGCGGCAGGCTGGGAGCAAGACCTTCTTCCTGCGGGAGGGGGTCTGGACGGACGCGGAGTTTGACCCCCAGCGGATGACGCCGGTGCGGGTGCAGTTCGGGAGCGACGCCTACTTTGATCTACTGGCTGCGCGACCGGAATGGGGGCCGTACCTGGCGCTGGGGGAGCGGGTGGTCTTTGTGGCGGAGGGGATGGCCTACGAGGTGGTGTTGGAGGAGACGGAGCCGATAGTCATCCCGCCGACCCTGGCGCCGGAGGCGACGCCGACCCCGACCGTCGGTCCGACGCCAGCCCGGCCCACTCCGACTCTCCCTACTGGCAGTGGGTTCTGCTCCGGCGCGGGGCTGGTCGGGCTGCTGGCGCTGGCATTCTGGGGCCTGAGGCGACAGCGCGGGTCGGGGCACTGATTGAACTGACCCCTATGAACTGGGCACTTGTTAAGCGATCTGGAGTTCAACTTCGGGAATCCGGATGTTCTCCTTTCGCCATTGTGCCTCAAACTCGGCTGGCGTCAGATAACCCAGCGCAGGTGGATGCGCTTGTGCATATACCCATCATCCAGAAATCGCCCGATCTGGCGGTAAGCATCATATAGTCCAGATACTTACAGCCTTTGACTTTTTTGAGAATCGTGGTATACTCCAAAGCGCAGGGCGAAGTAAGTTCTGGTTCTGTCTGAAAAGACCACCCAGGCTTGCGGAGGCCGGGTGGTCTTTTTTATATAGACCGGACTCTTCGCTGTGCGTCTGTCCGTTTCACAATCAGAAGGAGGTAGAAAACGTGAGCAGTACAGTGACCGGAACCGTTAAATGGTTCAACGATGCCAAGGGATACGGCTTTATCTCTCAGGATAACGGCGAGGACGTTTTCGTCCACTACACCGCCATCCAGGGAGATGGGTTCCGCACGCTGCGCGAAGGCCAGCGGGTGGAATTCGCCGTAGAGAAGGGCCCCAAGGGTCTGCACGCCACCCAGGTGCGCGTCCTTTAGGCCGATGCGCTCAGCGGCCCTGAGGCCGCAGGAGGAGAGATGTCTACCAGGCTGTATGTCGGAAATCTCAGTTACGCCACGACCGAAGCCACGCTCTCCACTCTTTTCCAGAGTGTGGGCGAGGTTATCTCGGTAAGTATCGTCACGGACCGGATGACCGGGCAATCCCGGGGCTTCGGCTTCGTGGAAATGGCCGATTATCAGGCGGCTCAGAATGCCATCAACCAGTTGAATGGTCGGATGGTGGATGGGCGGTCCATCCGGGTGGCCGAAGCGCGCCCGCAGGAAGCCCGGGAGCCGCGAGGAGAACGGCGCCGAGAGCGGCGACGCTATTAAACCTTACCCTCTTCCGACGAAACCCGAAACCGCATGGCCCCTCCGCAGGCTATGCGGTTTTTGTTTCTCCGCAAAATGATGCCCGGACATGCTGCTTTCTCGGGCATTTGTCTTCCCTCCCAGTTCAGTTATAATCAGAGTCGCTGATGATCAAATCCGCGCTCTTTCGCGCTAACCTGCATCTGAGTCCCCCAACCCATCAGGAGGATGACATGCGAGGCGTTCGCTGTCAGCGATGCGGCCATATGTTTTCCCTATCCGTGGACCAGGTGGTGGCAGCGCTGGACCGACTGGCCGAGAAGAGCGAAAGCCACTACGGTGTAGAATGTCCCCGCTGCCGCCATCTGGTGAAGGTCCCCCGCGGCGACCTGGAGCGGATGCGGCCACGCCCGGTAGAGTCCAGCGCGGAGGCAACGGCGATGCCGACATCGCCCGCTCCCTCAGAAACGCCGGAATAGGCAAGAAATACTGAGCACGCTATACGAGATGAGCACCACAGTCCTCCGCCGGGTTGAACAGGGGCTGGTGCCCTTCCACCCGCTGCGCCACCTGGGACCAGTGGCGGACCTGATGACCCAGGCGTTCTCCGGAGAACTGGGGCCCTGGGCCCGCCAGACGCTGCACCGGATGCAGCGCATCGCCCGCTGGGGTGCACTGGGATTCCTGCTCTGGGGCATGGACCTGGATCAGGAGCCGCCGGGGTTTGTGTGGGTGGAGGATGGGCAGGTGGTAGGCAACGTCTCCTTCCGGAGGGCCGCCACGGCGGGCGGTTGGATGATCGGCAACGTCGCCGTCCATCCGCAATGGAGGGGGCGCGCTATCGGTCGAGCACTGATGGAGGCCGCGCTGGAAAACATCGCCGCGCGAGGCAGTGCGTGGGTGGGGCTGGAGGTCCGGGAGGATAATCTGGCCGCCCGTCGCCTCTACGAACGGCTGGGCTTTGAGACCGTCGGGACATCGCTGGAAATGGTCCGTCCGGAGGGCCAGCCCTGGCCCCCCGTCCCGCCGCCGTCCCTGCCGCTGCGGCGGGCGCGCGCGGCCGAAAGCAGCGACCTTTACTACCTGGCCCGCCAGGGGCTGATCCGGCCCCATCAGGAGGTGCTGGAAATCCGACCCTCCGCCTACCGGGCCGGCTGGGAGGCCCGGCTCTCGGCCTGGTTGGAAGGCCGGAGCGAAGGCTGGTGGTTGCTGATAAAGGAACCGGGCGCCTCTCTCTCCGGAGCCCTGCGCCTGACCTCATACCGCCCCGGGCGCTGGCACGAAGTGGAAGTCCTGGTCCGGCCGGAGCACATGGACGAACTGGGCAGGCCGCTGGTCGCGGCGGCGCTGGCCTTCCTGGCCCGCCGTCCCCTCTGGGAGACAGTCACCACACTGCCGGGGATGCGGATGCATCTGGGGACGCTCTTTACAGATGCCGGATTCCGCCCTCTCCGCCGTCTCCTCCAGATGCGGCGGATGCTGGGGACATCTATTCAGATTCAACCCCGAAGACACCAGGACTCCAATGAATGAGTATAAAAAATTTACCGCCACTTCGCATCCTGGCGGTTTTCACAGCCCAAAGACCATTTTGAAGCGATGGGACGTTCGCCCTACATCCTTTCCCTGCTGATCCGCATCTGGCCCCTGGGCAAACTGTTGAACCGAATGGGCCGCTGGCCCGTTATCAGCGGCTGGCTCCGGCCTTTCTTCCGTCCAGAAAACAATGAGGCCGTCGTTCTGCCCGTTGGAAAGGGGATACCGGCGACGGAGAGTGCAGTCCTGCCATACGTCGTGCTGGCACCACTGGTGGAGAGGGCCAGCGCACGTTTCATTATGAACGAATGCCTCTGCCGACGGGCGGAGAACCAGCCCACCTGCCCGCGCGATATCGGATGCCTGTTTCTGGGCGACGGGGCGGCAGAGATTCACCCGGAACTGGGTCACCTGGCCGATGCAGACGGGGCGCTGGTGCACATCCGGCAGGCCCTGGAGGCTGGATTGATGCCTCAAATCGTCCACTCCGCTTTTGACGCCTGGATACTGGGCATCCCGTACCGCCGCATGCTGGCGGTCTGCTTCTGCTGCGACTGTTGCTGCTCCGTACGTCAGACTCTTCGCTACGGCCCGCCCATTTTTCAGGAGACGGTGCGCCGTCTCCCGGGTCTGGTGGTGAGCGTGGGGCCGGATTGTGTGGGCTGCGGGCGCTGCGCGGAGGTCTGCCCGGCCGATGCCATTCGGGTGGAGAACGGGCGGGCGTCCGTCTGCCAGAACTGCCATGGCTGCGGGCGTTGCGCGGCGGCCTGTCCGCAGGAGACCATTACCCTCTCTCTGGACCCGGCGGTAGACCCGGTGGGCCGATTGCTCGCACTGGTAGAACAGCGTACGCAAATCCAGTGAAAGGATACAAGGCTCCCAGGGCCGTTTCCTTTATCTACTTGAGGAGTGACATATGGCCGAAGAACTGGATCGCTGGTTCCCTCGCCCGCTGAGCCCAGGCGACCGGTCTGCGCGCCAGCGGCGGCTGGGCATCGTGGTGGGCGGCAGTCTCTCCAAAGGGCTGGAGGTGAAACTGGACCCTCAGACGGTCATTGAGGGGCTGGCGGTGGGGCGGTACGTCGTCATCCACGGGCGCACCGGACGGCGGTTCTTCTCCATCATCAACGACGTCGCGCTGGACGCCACCAACCCGCTCATAGAGAAGACACCGCCGGACGTCTCCGACCCGTTCATCGTCCAGGTCGTTCGGGGCACCACCACCTTCGGACGCATCCACGTTGCGCCGATGCTGGTGCTGGAGCCAGGCGCCGAGGAGCCCAAACCGGTCAAGACCGTCCCGGAGCACTTCTCCGAGGTATACGAGGCGTCGCCGGAGGATGTCGCGCTGGTCTTCGGGCAGGAGCAGCAGCCCGGCTACTTCGTCATCGGGGAGCCGCTGGATATGGCCGGGGTGCCCGTCACCATCAACCTGGAACGGTTCGTGGAGCGGTCAGCGGGTGTCTTTGGCAAGACGGGCACCGGCAAAACGTTCCTGACCCGCCTCCTGCTGGCGGGCATCATCCATGCCCGGGTTGCCGTCACCCTGATTTTTGATATGCACAACGAGTACGGCTGGAAGAGTCAGGATGAGGCCCGGCGGGAGGTCAAGGGTCTGCGGCAACTGTTTGGTACCGGCGAAGTCGCCGTCTTCACGCTGGATGAGGAATCGTCCCGCCGGCGGGGGAGCAAGACCGACGGGGCAGTCTATATCGGCTACGACCAGATTGCGCCGGAGGACGTGGACAGTCTCTCCGCCCTGCTGGGCCTCACCGACATCCAGGTGGGCGCTCTTTATTTCCTGCACCGTCGGCTGGGGAGCCGCTGGCTGGCCCGGCTCCTGGATGAGGAGGACCCGCTGGAGGAACTGCAGGACGCGCTGGAAAAGGGCACCCTGCACGGCGGGACGCTGGGAGCCATCCAGCGCAAACTGGGCCTCTTCCGGCGGTTTGAGTTTCTGCGGACGGAAGTGCCGGAGGACCCCGTCCACCGGATTCTGGAGCACCTGGATCGGGGGGTCAATGTGGTGCTGGAGTTCGGACGGTACGGGAACAGTCTGGAGGCGTACATTCTGGTGGCCAATTACATCACCCGCCGCATCCACGAGCATTACGTCCGCCGCAAGGAGGCGGCACAGGGTGGGCGAGGCGAGGAACCCCGTCCGCTGGTCATCACGGTGGAGGAGGCCCACAAGTTCCTGGATCCGGCCGTCGCCCGGCACACGATTTTTGGTACTATCGCCCGCGAGTTGCGCAAGTACAACGTGACCCTGCTCATCGTGGACCAGCGGCCCAGCGGCATAGACCCGGAGGTGATGAGCCAGATTGGGACCCGGGTGACCTGCCTTCTGGACGACGAGGCGGACATTCGGGCGGTCTTCTCCGGAGTGGCCGGGGCGGCGCCGCTGCGGGAAGTGCTGGCCCGACTGGACACCCGTCAGCAGGCGCTGATTATGGGGCATGCGGTGCCGATGCCGGTGGTGGTGCGCACCCGATCCTACGATGTATCATTCTACGAGTCGGTGGCACGCCGAGACACCCCTCCCGAAGAGGTTCTGGCGCGGGGCCGGGCCCTGCTGCGGGGGGAGGGAGATGAACTCTGATCAGGAAGCAAGCAGGGGCTTCTACCCTACAGGAGAGGAATCTGCGTTCACCGTCCCGGACTCCCGGTAGGGAAGACGCAGACGCCCACCGTTCCCGGACCGGAATGGACGGCCAGGGCAGGGGAGAGGCTGGTCACGATGACCTCCACGCACTCAAATTGTTCCAGCACTTGCTCCTGGAGTTGCCGCATCCGGTCCAGCGCCGCCACATGGGTGAAGGCCACTTTGATGCGGGCCCTCTTCCCTATCCGCTCCTCCATCAATTCCACCATCCGGGCATACGCTTTGGAAAGACTGCGGGCTGTCCCTAGGGCCACGATCACGCCGTCCTCCATACCGATGAGCGGCTTGATGTTCAGAAGGGTGCCCACCAGATGCTGGGCCCGCCCGATGCGGCCACCCATGTGCAGGTACCGGAGCGTGTCGGCGGTCTGAATCATCATTGCCTGGCGGGCCACCTCCCGGGCCCGCTCCACGACGTCCCGCAGGCCCTGCCCTGCCAGGGCCGTGCGCGCGGCCTCTATCGCCGCCCAGCCGTGGGCCATAGCGACTTGCAAGGTGTCCACGACCTCTACTTGCAGCCGGGGCAGCCGCTCTTTCAGAATCTCCACCGCCGCCCGGCAGGACTGAAACGCCCCACTCCCTTTAGAGGTCATGGTCAGAGCGACGATTTCGCGCGTCCGCTCCGCCAGGCGTTGAAGCCCGCTCAGATAATCCCCCGGACTGGGGTTGGACGTGGTCGGGAGAGTCTCGGCCTTCTCCAGGTACCGAGCCAGTTCCTCCGTATTTATGTCCACCCCGTCCCGCAGCGTCTCCAGGCCGCGATGGACATAGTAGGGCACCAGTTCTATCCCCAGTTCCTCAGCCAGCGGCCGGGGAATGCTGGCGGTGGTGTCGGTCAGAATGCCCACAGTGGCCATTTCCCCTCCTAATGAGTGAGGCCCAGGTCGTCTCCCCATAGAGGGTTGCTGAATCTTCACCGCCGCGCAAGAAGGCCAGGTCCCGTTTCCTGGATACGGGCGGGCATACCAATGGGCCCCATCCCGTGCCAACACAAACTTTGCCCCTGAGCCAGCAACGTTACATTTTCAGCAACCCTCGGGAAGGAGACGACCGCAGCCTCCGGTTGCCGATATGACTCTGGCTATATTAAACCCCAGAATAGGAAAAATGCAACTGATGCGTTCATTTTCTAACCCGACCGTGCGGCTACGTCCTCCCGCTGGGCCACATACAGTGGAATTGCTCCCGGCATAGGCCGATGGTATAATAAAGCCGCATAGCAATTTGGCAATGATTCCGACAAATCGGCGCTCTTGCCCCCACCCTCCCCGTTTCGGGAGAGGGGAAGGGGGAAAAAGTGGGGTTAGGGTGGTCGGGAGTCCGTCATCCATTGAACAGAACCTGCGCCGGGTGGAGGAACGGATTGCCGAAGCGGCCCTGCGGGCCGGGCGAGACCCGGCGGCAGTGACCCTGGTCGCCGTCACCAAGACCTTTCCGCCGGAGGTCATTCTGGAGGGGTACGCGGCCGGCCTGCGCCACTTCGGAGAAAACCGGCCCGAGGAGGGGGCGGAGAAAATTCCCATCGTCAATGCCGCCGTCCCCGGTCCCCGCCCCACCTGGCACTTGGTCGGCCACATCCAGAGCCGCAAGGCCGACCAGGTGGTGGATTGCTACGACGTCGTCCACTCGGTGGACCGGCCCAAAATCGCCTTGCGGCTGAACCGCCTCGCGGTGGAGGCCGGCCGGGAGATACCCGTCCTCCTGGAGTGCAACATCAGCGGCGAGGCGACGAAATTCGGCTTCGCCGTGGACCGCTGGGAGGAGGACGCCGCGCAGCGGGAGGCGTTTTTCGCCGATTGCGCCACCATTCTGGCCCTCCCCGGCCTGCGGGTAGATGGACTGATGACCGTCGCGCCGCTGACCGATGACCCCGAAGCGGTGCGCCCGGTCTTTGCCCGCCTGCGCGCGCTGCGGGACGGACTGCGGGAGCGCTTCCCGCACCTGCCATGGCGCGAACTCTCTATGGGAATGACCGACGACTTTGAGGTCGCCGTGGAGGAAGGAGCGACGATGGTCCGCATCGGGCGGGCCATCTTCGGACCCCGGAGGGAGAAACAATGACGTTCATCCTGTACCGATTGATTCGCACTCTGTTTGCTCTCTATACCTTAGCCATCATCGCCCGGGCGCTGCTGCCGGTCTTCGGCCTCAGTTACGCCCATCCGGTGATGCGCTTTCTTTACACCATCACGGAGCCGCTGCTGGCACCGATTCGCCGCCATCTGCCGTATATAGGGCCCGTGGACTTCAGCCCGATGGTCCTCATCCTGCTCCTCTGGCTGGTGGAGCGGGTCCTGATCTGGGTACTGTTTTGACCCGCAGGCCGCAGACAACCGACCACGTCGGGCGTCGGGATGGGTCTGGAGGGAATTGTGGAGCGCCTGAGAGTTCAGGAGGGGCCTGAGGGGTGCACGTTCGGCGTGCACGTCGCGCCGGGGAGCGGCCAGGATGCCCTCGTCGGCCTCTACGGCGACGCGCTGCGGGTGCGCCTGCGCGCTCCAGCGACCGAGGGGAAGGCCAACCAGGCCCTGCGGTCTTTTCTGGCCCAGCAACTGGGCGTATCGGTGGATGCGGTGGAGATTCTCTCCGGGCACACCTCCCGGCACAAGGTGGTGCGAGTTGCCGGGGTGACCGCCGGGCGGGTGCGCGCATTGCTGAAAGCCGAATGACATGCAACAGGAGATAACTTATGACCAAGCAAATTCGCGAACCGGGAATCTATCTGTATCCCCTGCCGGTGGTGCTGGTCAGTTGCGGAGTGGGGGATGAGGCCAACATTGTCGCCCTCTCCTGGGTAGGGACCGTCTGCTCTACGCCGCCGATGATCGGCATCGCGGTGCGGCCCTCGCGCCATTCCCACTACCTCATCCGGGATGTGGGGGAGTTCGTCGTCAATCTGCCCACCGCCGACCAGGCACATGCGGCGGATTACTGCGGCCGCGTCTCCGGGAAAGATGTGGATAAGTGGGAAGCGTGTGGGTTCACTCAAGCCGCAGGGGTTCAGGTACGGGTCCCCCTCATCGCCGAGTGCCCCGTCAACATAGAGTGTCGCCTCCGCCACACCCTCCCGCTGGGCAGCCACGACCTCTTCGTCGGCGAGGTGGTCGCCGTCCACGTGGACGAAGCGGTCCTGGATGAAAGGGGACGGGTGGATTTCGCCCGGCTGGCCCCGTTCCTCTACACGGGGCGGGACTACTGGCGGCTGGGGGAGCAACTGGCGCCGGTAGGGTTTTCAGTGAAATCGTGAAACGCGTCCGGCACTTCCGGAAGTGCCTGGCGCGTTTCTCTATCTCCGGCAGGCAGTGGGGAGGGTATCCAGGGTCTGGCCGTGGAGGGCCCGCCGCATCGCCTCCCGGTCGTCCCAGGGGTACTCTATCGTCCCGAAGCACATAGACAGTTCGTGCCCTTTGCCGCAGGCGATGACCACGTCCCCGGCGCGGGCCATCTGACAGGCCTGCAGAATGGCCTCCCCCCGGTCGGGGACGCGGAAGAGGTCCACCCCTTCCCGCTTCCCGGCCTCCTGCGCCGCCGCCGCGCTGATCGCCATAATCTCCTCCAGGTTCTCTGTTCGGGGGTCCTCGGCGGTCAGGATGACCACATCCGCCAGTTCTCCGGCGATCCGCCCCATCAGCGTCCGCTTCTCCCGGTCCCGCAGTCCGGCGCAGCCGAAGACGACGATGACCCGCCCCGAGGCCATCTCTCGCACAGTCCGTAGGGCCTGCTGGAGCGCGTTGGGGGTGTGGGCAAAGTCCACTATCGCCAAGAAGTCCTGCCCTTCATCTATCCGCTCCATTCGCCCTGGCACTCCCCGAACCGCTGCAATCCCCCGGGCAATGGCTTCCGCTGGGAGGTTCAGGGCCACCGCCGCGGCCGTCGCTGCCAGAATGTTGCTGACGTTGTACGCGCCGACCAGCGAGGTCGTCATTTCCACCGGTCCATCGGGGAGATTCAAGGTGAGACGGGTGACGTCGGGCCCATACCGGACCTCCCGGACGGTCACATCTGCCTGGCCGGAGAGGCTATAGGTGAGGTGGCGATCAGCAGAGATGGGGCGAAGGAGATCGTAGGAACTGTCGTCCCGGTTGAGGACGGCGATTTTGGGGACGCCCGGTTTGCGGAAAGAGCGGCTCAGTCCTTCAAAGAGCATAGCCTTGGCCCGCCGGTACGCCTCCAGCGAGCCATGAAAGTCCAGATGCTCGTGAGTGATGTTGGTGATGACGGCGACGTCAAAGTCGCAGCCGGCCACCCGGTGCTGGGCCAGCCCGTGGGAGGTCACCTCCAGGACGGCGTGGGTAGCGCCCGTCTGGACCATACGGGCCAGATATCGTTGGAGGTCGGGCGGGTCAGGGGTGGTGGTGTGGAAACCGGTATCCACCTCCTCTTCGCCGATGCGGGCGGCGACCGTGCTGACCAGCCCGGCGTTGAGGCCGGCCGCGCGCAGAATGGCGTAAATGAGGGTGACGGTGGTGGTTTTGCCGTCGGTGCCGGTGACGCCGATCAGGGTCATCCGGCGACCCGAGAGGCCCTCCCATGCGGCGCAGAGCCAGCCCCAGGCCTGACGGGCGTCGGGGACCTGGAGATAGGCGAAGGTGCCCCAGGGGAGGTCGGGCATCTCCTGCGGCGCGCGCTCACCGACAACAGCGACCGCGCCCGCCGCCAGCGCCTGGGGGATGTAGGCGTGTCCGTCCAGGCTGACGCCCGGAATGGCGACGAAGAGGTCGCCGGGGCGGACCTGGCGGGAATCCGCCGCGATGCCGCCCACCTCGGGGTCGGGGCCGAGGCGGTGAGAGATAGCCGGTAGGTAGGCGGTCAGTTCACTCAGGCGCATCGGTGGAAATCCCTCCCAGCCACTTCAGCACAAGGGTCAGACTTGCCCCTCAAGCATCACCCCAGGTATTCCTTGATGGCTTCCGCCACCGCGCGGGGGATGCCCGGAACGGCGGCCAGTTCCTCTACCGTCGCGGCGCGGATGCGCTCCAGGGAGCCAAAGGTCTTCAGCAGAATCCGGCGGCGGGCCGGCCCCACGCCAGGGATGTTCTCCAGTTCCGTTGCCAGACCCGCGCGCTCCCGCCGCAGCCGGTGGTAGGCGATAGCGAAGCGGTGGGCCTCATCCCGCATCTGCTGGAGGAGTCGCAGGGCCGGGGAGCCCTCCGGCAGCCGCACCGGCTCCTCCCGTCCGGGCAGAAACAGCGCCTCCTCCTCTTTCGCCAACGCCGCCACCGCCATCCGGTCCCGCAGGCCGAAGGACTCCAGGACCTCCAGCGCCACCCCCAACTGGCCCTTCCCGCCGTCCACTACCAGCAGGTCGGGGAGGAGAGCCCAGGTCTTGACCCCCCGCACGCCGGTCAACTCGCCGGAGGTCGCCGTTCGCCAGCGCTCCAGGCGTCGGGTCAGTACTTCCCGCATCCCTGCGTAGTCGTCCGGCTTCTCCAGCGCGCGCAGGGCGAAGCGCCGGTATTCGGATTTGCGGGGGACCCCCTGCTCAAAGACGACCATGCTGGCAGTCGGTTCGGCGCCCTGGGTGGTGGAGACGTCGTAGCATTCCATGCGGGCTGGACGGGCAGAGAGACCCAGTGCCTGGCGGAGTTCTTCCAGCGCCTGCTCCTGGCGGTGGGCGTCGGCCTCCCAACTGGCGCGGAAGGTCGCCAGCATCTGGGCGGCGTTCTCAGCGGCCATGCGCAGCAGGTCCCGCCCGCGCCCCCGGCGGGGCACCCGCAGCACCACTTTGGCGCCGCGTTTGGAACGCAGCCACTCCTCTATGACCAGCGCCTCGTCCACTTCCTCCGGCAGGAGGACCTCCGGAGGCACATAGGCAGCCTCCTCGTAGAACTGCTTCAGGAACGCAGCCATAACCTCCCGGTCGTCCTCCGCCTCTGCGCCTTCCAGCAGGAAGTACTCCCGGCCCAGGAGTTTGCCGTCCCGGATAAAGAAGACCTGGACGCAGGCGTTGCCGTTATCCCGGGCGAAGGCGATGACGTCCTGGTCGCTGCCGGTGGCGGCGACGATTTTCTGGCGCTCTACGATGTGTCGGGCAGCCTGTAACTGGTCTCTCAGCCGGGCCGCCCGCTCAAAGTCCAGTCGTTCAGCGGCTTCCCGCATCCGCCGTTCCAGGTCCGCCAGGACTTCCTCGCTCCGTCCCTCCAGGAAACGGATAAGACCCGCAATCATCGCGCGGTACTCCTCTTGGCTGACTGCGCCGATGCAGGGGGCCAGGCAGAGTTTCATGTCGTGGTAGAGGCACGCGCGGGAATCCTTGCCGGTGATTTCCCGGCTACAGGTCAAGTAGGGGAACGTCCGGCGCAGGAGGTCCAGGGTCTCGCGGACGGCGGCCGAGGAGGTATAAGGGCCGAAATAACGGCTGCCGTCCCGTTCAATGCGGCGAGTGATAAGGACGCGCGGATAAGGCTCCGCCCAGGTCACCTTGATGTAGGGGTACCGTTTGTCATCCCGCAGGCGGACGTTAAAGCGAGGGCGGTGGGCCTTGATGAGGTTGGCCTCCAGGATGAGCGCTTCCAGTTCGCTGTCGGTAACGATGAATTCCAGGGAGGCGACCTCTGCCACCAGCCGCCGGGTCTTGGGATTCTCCTGGGCGGAGGAAGTGAAATAGGAACGGGTGCGGCTGGCCAGGTTGACGGCCTTGCCGACGTAGATCACCCGTCCCTCAGCGTCCCGCATCAGGTAGACGCCGGGGAGCGCGGGCATGCTGGAGAGGACAGCCTGAATGGATTCCGGCACCTCCATAGGCCCAGGAGAATCAGAAACGTCAGAAAATCAGGGAATCAAAGACCCAACCCCTGAGAGATCGTATCCCAGTTGGCAAGCACAATCACCCCGATGATGCAACAGCAGCAAAGGATGAGAAGTACCACCCCCGCGACGATGCCGATGATGAGGCCAGTGCGGGATTTCTTCTCTCCGGGCACCGCGGTCTCCACGGGATCGGCCCGCTGCTCATTGAAAGGGAATTCCGGCTGCTCTTTCATATGGGCTCCTTTGGGAGGTCGGATGACAGGATAGACTCAGTACCCCTGCATCAGGGATTCCAGGTCAGCGCAGAGGCTGCAACCGGCCAGGCCGCCGGGTATGGCCACCCCGAAGATGATGGCGGCGCAGATGCCCAGGGCCCAGATACCCAGAGTCACCCAGCCGATGATAATGCCGGCCTTCGCCAACCCCTCACCGCCCTGTGTGCCGCGACTCTGGGCAATTTGATTGCGGGCAGAGTAGCCGAAGATGAGGCCCAGGATCGTGCCCAGGAGCGGGAGGATGCCGACCAGCCCCAGCAGGCTGAGAACCAGCGACGCGATGGCCAGGCCGTTCGTCGGAGGCGCGGGGGGTGGGTATCCGTAGGCGGACGGGGGCGTGTAGGAACCGTATTGTTCTGCCACAGGTCTCCTTTCAGGAATGGGTGGTCGCAACTGCTATTTACATTTTACCACCATTTGGGAAAACTGCCAGGGAATCACAAGGAAGGGCAGTCCGTCCTCTCATTTCCTCGCCGGACCTCCAGGAGGCCCGTCGGCGTGACAACCCAATCCATGCGCTGGTCGGCCTCCGTACAGGGCAACTCCTCCAGCAGGCAGGAATCGTATGTCACCCCCACGCGCAGGGCCGGAGTGGTGGGAAGGAAGCGGTCATAGAAGCCCCCGCCGAAGCCCAATCGTCCCCCATGCCGGTCAAAAGCCACCCCGGGCACCAGCACGACATCCAGGAGGGCCGGATCAATGACCGGCAGGTCCGCCGCTGGCTCCAGCATCCCGAAGGGATGCCGGGTCAATCGGTTCGGGTCATAGGGGTGGACAACCAGCCTCCGGCCTTCTATGCGCGGTACCGTCCATTGGATGTGAGGGAGCGCTGTGAAGAGCCTCTCCAGCGATGGCTCGTTGCGAAAAGCCAGATAGGCCATCACGATTCGTGCGGTCTGCATCACCGGCCATGAGTCCAGATGACAGCAGATGGCCTCGGACGCAGCCTCCACATCCTCCGCAAGGAGACATTCCCGCAACTGGCAGAACTCCTGCCGGAGGCGCTGTTTCTCGGGATAGGGAATGACCCCGGATTTCGTCAGTTTCACCGTCGCCATATGCTCATTGACGGGACGCAGCGGAAACCGGAAGACGTGTTGAGTGCCCGGCGCCGGCCGGCGCCGACGCCAGGGCCGGGTCGGCGGGAGGTCCAACGGGGATGACCTCCGGTTATGGCCAACCCCCGAATTTCCTCCGGAAACCCCCTAAGGTCATAGGGCGCACTTTGCCGAAGATGGGCCGCTCGGCAAACGGGCGGTCGTGGAGGCCCAGGCACCACCCCACCCCGGCGTAACTGTTCGGGTCCCGGCCGTCCAGCGCGTACTTGTTGTTCAGGTAGAGGCCGATGCGCAACGCATCCTCTGGCCGCTCCGTCCAGAGCAGGAGTTGCTTCCCCCAGTACATCCGAAGGTAGTTGTGCATCTGGCCCGTCCGAACCAGTGCGGATTGGGCCGCGTTCCAGACCGGGTCGTCCGTCTGGGCCGATTCCAGGTCCTCCAGCGAGTAGAGGGCGGGACGGGGATCGGCCGCGTGGGCCTGTAGGGTCTCCCGGGCCCAGCGGGGGAGACCCTCCCACCGGTCGTAATCGGGGGTGTACCACACAAAGTTCAGCGCCAGTTCCCGCCGGACGATCAGTTCCTCCAGAAACGCGTCCGCCTCGGGCCCGCCGACGCGGGAGACCTCCAGGGCCATCTCCACCGGGGAAATCTGGCCGAAGTGAAGGTACGGGCTGAGGCCGGAGGTAACGTCCTGACGGGGGTCACTGCGGAGGTCGGCGTAGCGGGGGAGGCCCTCCTCCAGGAAGCGCAGGAGGCGCGCCCGCGCGGCGCCCGTCCCGGAGGGGAGGTCCACCGGCCCCACCGTCCGGTCCACCTGCAGGAGAGGGAGAATCTGATCGGGACGGGATGGGTCCAGGGAGGGCTCGGCGAAGTCGGCCCGAATCCGGGGCGCCCGCTCTCCGAGGGGCAGAAGGAAGCGGGGGAGGAGGGGCTGAATCCGGCGGCGCAGGACGCTGGCCCGCACAGCCTGGCGGGGGTAGGCGGTCTCCACCGGCACCACGGCATCCCCCTCCACCTCTATCACCGGACAGGGGGCCCGCTCCGCCAGGTACCGCCGCCAGATGCGCAGATGCCGGAGATACCCCCGGTCGGTCACGACGGCGGCGGCATTCCGGGCCAGGCTCAGGGCCAGGTCCGGCGGATATTCCAGCCGCATCACGAAGCCGATGCCCCGCTCCCGCAGGGCCTGGGCCGTCTCCCGCAGGCCCTCCAGCATCCAAGCGTAGTGGCGGAGATTGGCCTCGGGGTAGTGAGGGGTCAGGCCGAAGGCCACCAGCAGGGGAAGCCCGCGTTCATCCGCCAGGTCCACGGCGAACTCCAGCGCCGGGTTCCAGAAGGCCCGCTGGGCGGCCTGCATCCAGTAGAGGATGTACTGGCCTCCGGCCAGGGGCCGGGCGTTCAGGGGATGGATGCGTTCGGGCTCTATCATTTCTCCAGCCGCTCCATCACTGGCTTTATCCGTTCTTCATCGGGCATTCGGCCCCGGGCCCGACGTACCTCCCGGTCGTTGCGGACGATCTTGCCCATCCTCCGCGTCCATCCGCGTTCATCCTGCGTCCATCCGCGTTCATCCGCGTCCATCCGCGTCCCACCCCTTCATCGCTCCTCCCGGCCGGAATCCCGCAGGGAGACGAGGGCCTCCGGGAAAGGGGAGAAGAACGTCTGCGCGGAGAGGTACGGTTCTCCAAAGCGGAGGAGCCAGGCCCGCAGGACCCCTATGGGCGTGCTCAGCGGTTGGCGCCCTTCCCGGTAGGCGGCGAGCAGGTCCAGAAAATACCCCTTCTCTGCCGGATTGAGCCCCTCGGAGATGTAGCCCAGGGCGTGCATGAGGACGTTGACAACGGCGGGGCGGCGGGGCGGGCGGGCCAGCGCGGCCCGGAATCCGGCGACGTACTCCGCCATCACCTCCCGGACGGGCCGCCGTTGCAGGTTGGCGACAATCCGCCCCAGTTCCCGCATCCGGGCCTGGTTGTAGGCCAGCAGGAGGAACTTGTTCCGGGCGTGAAAATCCACCAGCGCCCCCATCTGGCCGCTATCCACCGTCTCCCGCAGCCGGGCCAGGGCGAAAATGACGGTGAAGAAGTGCTCCCGGATGGCCCGGTTGGTGAGCCGCCCCTCGTCCTCCACCGGCAGGTCGGGGAAGCGGGCCTGGACGGCCCCTCCGAACAGCCCCGGCCCGGTCCCCACTGCGGGCGCCTTCTCCGGCGCGGCGTAGACTTTGGCGTCCTTGATCCCGCAGGACGGGGAGCGGTTCTTGAGGAGGAAGCCGTCCACCGGCGGGAGTCCGTCCAGGAACGACGCGGCAAAGGCCCGCATCGCCTCCGTCAGGTCCCGGCCGGTGGCGGGCTGCAGGAGGCGGGCCTCCCCGCCGACGCGCACCAGCCGCACCGGCGGGCGGGGCGCGCCCAGGCCCAACTCCACCTCCGGGCAGACGGGGATGAACTCCACAAACTCCCGCAGCGCCGCCACGAACGGGTCGGGGATGATGCTCCCATCGTAGCGGCAAGCGTCAAACCCCAGGCACCGGCTGACGACCAGGCGGGGACGAGGAAAAGCCCCAGCGGAAAAATCCCTTTTCATGCTCCACCCTCCCGTTGGGCCAGACCGTCCTGCAGAAACCGCCGCATCTTCGCCGCGTGGGGATGGTTGGGGAAGAGATATAGGAAATCGTCCAGGTCCTGAACGGCCATCCGGATGAGGCCGAGGGGCGCGCCCTCGGCGGCCTGGCGGTACAGGGACTCGGCCCGCGCCGGGTTCCCGGCAGCGATGTGGTAGAGGGCCAGGTTGAAGGTGGTGCGCCAATCCCCGGGATTTTCCCGATGGGTTTCCTCCGCCTGGACGATAGCGGCGGCGAAGTCCTGGCCGGCCTCCTCTTCCCGGCCGGACAAGCGGTAGGCCAGCCCACGCTGATAAAAATACCAATCGCCCGGCTCCCGGCCCAGGGCTTCGCACTCCTTTAGGTAATTGCGGACTATTGTGTCCATCCAGTTGGCAAAAGCGGCGGGAAAACGCAAGAAGAAGGGGGTCAGGGCACGCAGCCCTTCCTCGTAGGCCGTTAGCGCCTCCTCCCGCCGGCCCAGGGCGGAAAGGTCACTGCCCAGGTTGTTGAGGCTCATCGCCAGGTCGGGGAGGAAGGCCTCGGGGTTGGCCTGGGCCAGTCGGCGACGAATCTTCACCGCTTCTTCCGCAGCCTTCAGCGCCTCCTCCCGCCGTCCCAGGGCGGAGAGCCTATTGCCCAGGTTGTTGAGGCTCATCGCCAGGTCGGGGAGAAAGGCCTCGGGGTGGACCTGGGCCAGTTCCCGGTAGAGGTCGGCCGCCTCCTGCGATGCCGCCAGCGCCTCCTCCCGCCGGCCCAATTCGGCAAGCATCGCCCCCAGGTTGTGGAGGCTCCTGGCCAGGGCGGGAAGAAAGGCCTCGGGGTGGGCCTGGGCCAGTGGACGGTAGATCCCCACCGCCTCTTCAGTAGCCGTCAGCGCCTCCTCCCGCCGGCCCAGGGCGGAAAGCCGGTTGCCCAGGTTGTGGAGGCTCATCGCCAGGTCGGGGAGGAAGGCCTGGGGGTGGACCTGGGCCAGTTCCCGGTAGAGGTCGGCCGCCTCCTGCGCTGCCGCCAGTGCCTCCTCCCGCCGGCCCATGGCGGAAAGGTCACTGCCCAGGTTGTTGAGGCTCATCGCCAGGTCGGGGAGGAAGGCCGCTGGGTGGGCCTGGGCCAGTTGGCGACGAATCTTCACCGCTTCTTCAGTGGCCGTTAGTGCCTCCTCCCGCCGGCCCAGGGCGGAAAGCATCGCCCCCAGGTTGGCCAGGCTCGCTGCCAGGTATGGGAGGAAGGCCTCGGGGTGGACCTGGGCCAGTTCCCGGTAGAGGTCGGCCGCCTCCTGCGCCGCCGCCAGCGCCTCCTCCCGCCGGCCCAGGGCGGAAAGGTCACTGCCCAGGTTGTTGAGGCTGGAGGCCAGGTATGGGAGGAAGGCCTCGGGGTTGTCCTGGGCCAGTGGGCGGTATATCCCCACCGCCTCTTCCGCAGCCTTCAGCGCCTCCTCCCGCCGGCCCAGGGCGGAAAGCATCGCCCCCAGGTTGCTGAGGCTCCCGGCCAGGTATGGGAGGAAGGCCGGGGGATGGGCCTGGGCCAGTTGCCGGTAGATGCCCACCGCCTCTTCGGTGGCCGTTAGTGCCTCCTCCCGCCGGCCCAGGGCGTAAAGCATCGCCCCCAGGTTGTGGAGGCTCATCGCCAGGTCGGGGAGAAAGGCCTCGGGATAGACCTGGGCCAGTGGGCGGTAGATGCCCACCGCCTCTTCGGTGGCCGTTAGTGCCTCCTCCCGCCGGCCCAGGGCGGAAAGCCGGTTGCCCAGGTTGTGGAGGCTCATCGCCAGGTCGGGGAGAAAGGCCTGGGGGTTGTCCTGGGCCAGTGGGCGGTATATCCCCACCGCCTCTTCCGCAGCCTTCAGCGCCTCCTCCCGCCGGCCCAGGGCGGAAAGTATGTTGCCCAGGTTGTTGAGGCTCCTGGCCAGGTCGGGGAGGAAGGCCTCAGGGTGGGCCTGGGCCAGTTGGCGACGAATCTTCACCGCCTCTTCAGTAGCCGTCAGCGCCTCCTCCCGCCGGCCCAGGGCGGAAAGCCAGATGCCCAGGTTGTTGAGGCTCATCGCCAGGTCGGGAAGAAAGGCCTCGGGGTGGACCTGGGCCAGTGGGCGGTATATCCCCACCGCCTCTTCGGTGGCCGTTAGTGCCTCCTCCCGCCGGCCCAATTCGGAAAGCATCTTGCCCAGGTTGTTGAGGCTCCCGGCCAGGTCGGGGAGGAAGGCCTCGGGGTGGGCCTGGGCCAGTTGGCGACGAATCTTCACCGCTTCTTCAGTGGCCGTTAGTGCCTCCTCCCGCCGGCCCAGGTCGGAAAGCATCGCTCCCAGGTTGTTGAGGCTCATCGCCAGGTCGGGAAGAAAGGCCTCGGGGCGGGCCTGGGCCAGTTCCCGGTAGAGGTCGGCCGCCTCCTGCGCCGCCGCCAGCGCCTCCTCCCGCCGGCCCAGCGCAGCCAGGGCATAGCCCAGCATCCCCAGCACCTGCGCGCGCTCCTCCTGCTCCCTCGCCCCCTCCGCCCAAACTCGGTACAGCCGCTCCTCAAAAGCCCGCAGGGACAGGGTGCGGTCGGGCTCAGGCAGGACCCGCTGCAGCCCCCTCAGCCAGGCTCGAAGCGCTTCTCCCGGCAGGTGTGCCGCCTGCTCAAGAAGCAGGCCCAGGTTGGCCTCCTGGGCCTCTATGCGGAAAACCCTCTCCGGCGTTTCCGGCGGCAGGCCCGCCAGCCATTCCGTCCACACCGGCAGGAGCGCAGCCAGGCGGGCGCAGCGCTCCCCCTCATCCAGCGGCCAGTGAATCCGAGCATACTCCCCCACCGTGGCGTGCCAGCGCCAGAATTGCCGCGCCGGGTCAAAGTCGGCCAGAGCCGCCTCGCGCAGGGCCTCCACCCCCTCTTCGCCTGCCGCAGCACGCAGCAGGCCCTCCGGCGCCCGCCCGGCAGGAAAGAGGTCCAGCGCCTGCCAGGCCCCCAGTTGCCCCCTCTCCTCCAGCAGCCCGACGCTCCAGTCGTAGACCAGTTCCAACTGCCTCCGGAAATCGCCGCGCCGCTCCCGCACCTCCCGTAGCAGCACGGCCAAGTCCCGCTGCCTGGCCTGGGCCACCAGAAGTTCCACCAGCCGGGGATGGCCGTCCACGGCGCGGACCATCTCCTCGGCCTTGGTCGGCCCCAGGGGAATCCCGCGCTCCTCGGCCAGCCGGAGCGCATAGCGGACCGCCGCCTCGCTCCCGATGCCTTCGTGAAGGGGAAGGAAACAGGCAGAGGGGAGAGCCTCCAGCAGCCCCAGAGGCGACCGGGCCAGGACAAGGGCCGCACTCTCCCCGCCCAGATGAGATAGAAACCTCCGCAACCGATCCAGTTCCAACTGCGGCAGCCCCTCCAGGCTATCCAGCACCAGGAGGGTGGGCCGCCGGTCGGTGTAGAGCCGCAGGGCCTCGGCAACCCTTCCCACCTCCGGGCGGATGCCCAGCGCCTCGGCCAGCCGGTTGAAGAGGTCGTCCGCAGTGCCGGGACGGCCCTCCTCCGGGCGCGGCCCTTCGGCGAAGGCGACGCCGCCGCTGAAACGCCAACCGTTGCGGTGAGCCGCCTCCAGCGCCAGGGAGGTCTTGCCGATGGCCGCCGGGCCGGAGAAGACCACAACCCGGGGCGGATGGGCCAGCGCCTTGGCGATTTCCACCAGTCGAGACCCCCGGCCAAAGAAGAAACCCGGACGGGCGGGAAGATTGCCCGGCGGGCGACGGTCGTCTATCCAGGGCCCTCCACCAGTGAAGCCCTCAAAACGCAGGCCCTCATCGCCCAGCAGGAGCACTTCGTGCGTAGTCACCGCCCGCTGCGCCCGCTCCACCGCCTCCTTCAGCGGAAAACCGTCGCTCAGTTCGGCATACAGGCGGGCGGCAAAGCGCACCGCCTCGGGGTCGTAGACGGACTGGGTGTGCCCGACCGCCGCACGCGCCAGGCCCCTCTCCACCAGCGCCTGGGCCACAGAGCGCGCACCGGCAGCGCTCTCGCAGCCGTTGAGGACCACCAGGTCCAGCGGGCGGGGCAGGCCCTTCAGCGCATCCAGAACCTCATCCGTGGTGGCCGGATGGACCCGGTTCAACTCGTCCTCCAGCAGGAGCCCGCCCGACCAGGCGTGACCGCTGAAGTGGAGAATGTGGGGAAAGAAGGCCTGGGCCTCGGCCCGCGGCGAGAGGGCGCGGCGCAGAAAGTCCAGCGTGGGCGGAACGACGCGCACCAAGAGAATGGGAGCACGGCTCTCCCGAACCGCCTGGGACAGTTCGTGCCATTCCTGCTTCAAATCCAGGGGTGGGGGAAGGTACTCCGGCCGGCGGGGGTCGTAGACCGGCGCAGCCAGAATAGCCAGGATGCGCAGCGCGTGGGCGGGGTCCAAGCCTTCCTGCCGCGCAGCCTGGGCAGCCTGGAACAGCACCTGTTCGGCCTGGAGGATGATGTTCTGCGAGCCGGTCACCAGAACCGACTTCCCTACGTCGCCACCGACGGAGATGGAGCCAGGGGCATCAGCGGACATAGCCGGCCTCCTTGCAAGCAACGGGGACCATCATCTAACACCGATTATACAACCGGTTCGCAGGCTGCCAAATCCCTTCGGGGTGAAGGTCACCGTCAGGGCGAGGGCCGCCAATGCGCCGATGGGAAATCGGCCTTCGGTGCTTTTTGGGGACATGTCCACCTCCTGCGGGAACGGCGCTGGGAACATTTTACCAGATACGGACGAAAATAGCAAAAGGCAAGGGGGCCACCACCCCCCATCAGCCGCACCCGCCGACGGGGAAGGGAGCGGCCTCCCCAATCAGCAGGTTGAAACCGGGCAAAAATATCCCCGACCTGGCCCGAAGGCGGGCCCACCGGGGGCGATTTTCACCACCGCGCCGGGCGCTCGCCGCTCAGGGGCCGGATGGGGAGTCCAATTCAGAGAAGACCGCCAGCGTGCAGCAGGTCTCAGCGAACGCGCTGCGCAGCCCGAGTCTCTCCGCCAGGAGGACGGTGGACGGGTCGGGATAGGCAACGCTGTTGACACCCGCCAGGACCGCCATGCGCTCCATCTCCCCTTTGGCCAGCCCCGAGGGGCGAGCACAGCCCAGGGTGATCGGTACGGTAGGAAAGAGCAGACGGGCGACGGCAATCAACCGCCCCACCATCTCGGGAACGACGGGCGGAAGATGGGCCATAGGCGTGCCGGGGAGTGGTCGCAGGACAACGAAAACCACGACATCGGCGCCGGCTCTGCGGACGATCTCCAGGGCGGCGAACTCTCCCCGCAGTTGTCCGAAATGGAGGCCAACGATGATATGAGGCGCCACGGGGACCCCCTGCTCCCGCAGAAGCGCCAGCGCCTCCGCATAGTCCTCCGGTGAGCGGTTGAGATGAAGGACCTGCCGGATCGTCTCCTCGTCGCCCACAACGTCCAGCAGCACCTGGTCCACCCCCGCCGCCCGCAGGCCCTCCACCGTTTTCCGGTCCGGGAGACCGGTATGAACGATGACGCGCAACCCCTGCTCCTTCAGCCAGGCCAGCGCCGGAAGGTAGGGCTGAAGAGGGACGGCGCCGTTCTCGTCCGCGCCGCCGCTGATCAGGAGACCTGCACATCCCTGGGCCATCAACCGCTTCGCCAGGGCGAGCAGCGCCGAAGGGGAGGAGACCGGCCACATCGTCTCCAGGAGATGTCCCCGGCAGTGCTCACACTTCAGGCGGCAATCCCGCCCCGTCAGGCTGACCGCGGCGAAACGGTGAGGCGTGTTACAGTAATGTTCGGTGCCATACCGCTTTGCCCCCGGTACGCCAAAGGCCAGGACGTCCGGGTGGTGCGTTTTTCGCACCTCCCACGCCGCGGGTTGCAGTTCCTCCCACGGACGGGCAAAGAGCGCCTCTATCTCTCGCCGTGAAACTTCGGACATTCGGTCTCTCTCACAGGTGTGGGTCGGCGGGCATAGCAGCAGCCCTCCGGACTCAGTACTCCCGCAACTGATAGCGGATCAGTTCCACATCCTCCGGTTCTGGGAGGAAGGGGTAGTTGCGCATCGGGGCGCCCGCGCGCTCGTTGCCGAAGGGCCGGTTACAGGCTACGCGCCCGTCGGGGCCGGGACAGCCGGAGGTCATAAACGGCTCGCCGTAACGGATCAGGTCCTCTACCGGCACCCCGAAATCCACCACCTGTCCGGCCTCGTTGAAGGTCATCGGCTCCACCCGGCCGTAGCCGTTGTTGATGATGTAGCGGCCCAGTTGGACGCGCCGGTACTGACCGAAAGGGGGCTGGGGATGATGCTCCATCAGCGAGCCCGCCTCGGGGAAGAAAGAGAACAGATGCGTATGGGCGCCCATATCATGCGCCCTCTGGATGGTCTGGAGCATCTCCTGCTCCGTCTCCCCCAGACCGACGATGAGGTGCACCCCGACCTTAAAGGGGCCGAAGAGCCGGACCGCCTCTTCCACCGTCGCCCAGTAGTGCTCCCAGCGATGCGGCCCATTCACTTCCGGCCCCCGGAAGCGGGCAAAGAGTTCCGGCGTGGCTGCGTCCACCGCGATCCCCACCATATCGGCCCCCGCCTCCTTCACCTCGGCCAGACGGCTCAAGTCCCGGATCAGCGTGGGGCTGATAAGGGCGCTGATCGGACGGTCGCTCTCCTCCCGGAAGCGCCGGATAATGGTGTTCATGTCTTCAAAGGCCCGCCGGTGGGTAATCATCCCCACACAGACCCGGCGCAGGGAATGGCCGTTCCGGTTGAGGCGCTCAATGACGTCGTCCAGCGGATAAGTGGGCCAGCCGACGCGAATAAAAGTGCGCTTCTCCGGCTGGACCCTGCGCTCGCGGTGCAGGCCGCAATACGCACAACGGGCCGCGCACCCCTCCGGGTACGTGACCAGCAAGTTCAGACCGGTCAAGCAGGCATTGCGGCGAAACATCGCGGGCTGATAGCCCAACGCCATAGATGCGGCAGTGCTGATTTGGACGTATTCGGGGCTTTCCATTGCTTCTTCTCTCCCGCAAACAGAGTGGTGACGGTTCCGTTAATCCTTCCGACGGGCATAATCACGGAATGCGATCCAGGTCTGCCGGATCAGCGCGCTGAGGCCCTCCAGATCGTCGGTCCAGGCGCCTTCCATCTGGCGGCGCTTCTGCAGGGCGTGCCGGAGCGGACCGGCCATAAAAGAGGCCCACTCCGCCTCATACGTCTGCAGGATAGAAAGGTCACCGGCTTTCACCGCCCGGGCGGCGGCTTGACCGGCCAGCATCCCCCCGACAACGGCGGCAAAGATGCCCGCACCGGTGATCGGATGGGTCTGTCCGGCCGCGTCTCCGGCCAGCAAGATAGAATCGGCCACCATTCGGGCGACGGGGCCCCCACAGGGAATCAGGCCCCCCGTTCGGCCCACGACCGCTCCCCAGCCGATGCCCAACCGGTCCAGGAAATGCTCCAGCGCAAGCCGGGGGTCGCCCCCCATAGATCGGCGGACCCCCACCCCCACGTTAGCCGTCTCCCCTTTGGGAAAGACCCACGCATATCCGCCCGGATAGGCCGGGGCGAAGTAGACGGAAGTAGCCTCCTGGGGCGCGGGCAGGACCACCTCTACCTGCAGGGACTCCACCACTTCCGAAACGGTCTGCCCGATCCAGCGCCCGACGGTGGAGAGGGGACCGTCGGCACCGAGCACCACCTGGGCTTCCACGACGACCGTCCTCCCCCCTCGGCGGACCAGGACGCCGCGCTCGGTACGCTCAATGGCTCGGGCGGCGGTCCAGATTTCCGCGCCGGCCCGACGAGCGGCGATGGCCAGGGATTGGTCAAAGAGGGCGCGATGAAGCACATAGCCCGGCGCAGATATCTCAGCAATCTCACCGTTGGGCAGGTGAGTCCGCATCGTGCGGACGCGCTGGGCGATACAGCGCTCCGGCACCGGGACGTACATCCCTATCTGGGCCGGGATATACTCGGCACACTGCACCGGCCAGCCAATGGTGGGCCGCTGTTCCACCAGCAAAACCCGCAGCCCTTCCTGGGCAGCGAACCGGGCCGCCGTAGCGCCCGCTGGCCCTGCACCCACGACCAGAAGGTCAACCCGTTCGGCCATTCTTCCCCATCCGCGCAACCACCCGTTCCAGAAGGTCCAATTTCAGGGAAGTCTGTTTATCAAAACGGCCCTGGTAGGCATCTTCCTCCCGGCCCAAATCGTAGCAGGTGGTGTTATCTACGTCCACCAGGATGCCCGGCAGGCCGATCCGCTCAAAATCGTCCCGATGTTTGGCATAGAAGGCCTCACAGCAGGTGCCGATGAAAAAGGTCGCGCCCTCCCGTTTCAACTCCCGCAGGACCTCTTCCAGCATCTCGTAGTTCTGGATGGTGATCGGTCGCAGGCCGTACTTCTCCGCTATGTGATACGCCTCGCTGATATCGCAGCCGCCGCACAAAGTGCATCCGGCCTGATACCGTAGAGGACAGGTGAGCATCTTGGCGCAGTAAGGCAGTAACAGGGCCGGGGGCTGCGGCGAAGGCATGTCCATAATTTCCGGCAACGGCCTGACGACGGAGAAGACACTGTTGACCTCTTCCGGGCGGATGTCGTAGGCGGTGTAGGTGATTTTCTCCAGCGCCTGTTGCAGCGTGCGCACGATGTCGGCGGGAGAGACCCCGGGCATGTGGGCTTGGCAGCGAGTGAAGAAATCCTCCACCGTTGCCTGCAGAGCGCCGGCATCTATCGGCACTCCTTTCAGCGCGGCTTCCAAGTCCAGGATGGCCCGACGGGGATAGGCGAAAAAGTCGCCGGTGATAAACGCCTCCCGGATGTACCGCATCTGGTAATCCACAATCAGGGAGACGCGAATCAGGCCGCCGGGACTCTTGTAGAGCGCCCGCAGGTCTCCCCGACGGCTTAAGGCGCGGCGCGTCCCGTAGACCCATTCGTCCGACTGAAAGAAGGGCAACCGCTGAGCCAGCAAGTCCTCCTCGCAGGGGGAAAGGGGCGCCGGCTCAAAGCGGACCCCCAGCACCTCGGCAAAGCCTTCCGCCAGCGCTGCCTTGATTTCCTCGGACGACGGGACGGCGGGCAATTCCCACGCCAGGCAGGTAACCCGCTCCCGCACCGAGGCGATCTCTTTGTCCTTGAGTTTCTCCGTGGGAATCCAGAGGGCCCGCAGCATCGTGTCCACGTCAAAATTCACCAGCAAGGTGCCCTGGAAGAGGAACGCGCCGTCCAGGCTGGTGCCTCCAGTGCCGGAGATTTTCCGTCCCCGGACCTCTATGTCGTTCCTGGGACGGAAAGCCGCGCGGACGCCCAGTTTCTCCAGCCCGCGGATCGCTCCCCGACACAGCCGCTCGTAGAGCACTTCCGGAGGTAGAGCGAAGCGCGGGTCCTGCTGAGAGGCAAAAATCTCCCATCCGATCTGGGTTTCGTCCCAAAAAAGGGCCCCGCCGCCGGTCAGACGGCGGTTAATCTCAATGCCGTGCTGGCGGCAATAGGCGACGCGGATTTCCTGCTCCACAGCCTGGTGATAGCCGACGAGGGTGCAGCGAGGGTAAAACTGTAAAAAACGCAGGGTGTTGGGCGCCCAGCCCCTGCTTCGGGCGGTCAGAATGACCTCATCCAGCGCCATATTTTCTGCGGCAGAGCGGTGACCAGTATCCAGTAGACGCCAGGTTTCCATCAGTAGGTTGTCCTCCGGAAAGATTCAAAGGTATACGGGCTCTTGGGATGAAAATATTTTGGCAAAAACTGACTATCCCGGTGATCGGCGTGCTGGTTACCCTATACGAAAGGGCTCTCTTTCCATACCGCTATATATGCCACATTTTTCCAACCATTGCAACAGGGCAATTTCCCCTTGAACTCACGCAGGACAGGCCTTCCGGATAACCATATCCGGCAACGGACTGGAGCGGCTCTCCGACGTGGGCCGTTATCCCGATCAGCCGGCACCTCGCGGCAGTGGGCAAGCCATATCCGGTACAAAGAGCACCTTCTTCCAGGTGTAGTAGACGAGCCACGCCATCAGTACCGCTCCCAGCACTCCCGGCGCCGGCGCCCCAACCCGGCCGATTAGGAAGCCGCCGACCGTCGGGGCGATGACGCGGGTGAGGCTCCCCAGCGCGGCGGAGAGCCCCAGAGTCCCGCCGACCTCCTCCGGCCAGACCGAGCGGGTCAGCGCGGTGTTGATGGCAACCCGCAGCACACCCGAAGCCAGGGCCAGCGGGGCCAGTACGATCAGCAGTACTCCCAGCGACGGCGTGAGGGCCCAAGCCAGCAAGGAAAGGGCCAGCAGAGCGCTCCCGCCGAAGACCATTTGCTTATCGGTGAAACGGCGGACCAGCAGCCGGATACCCACCCCCTGGACCAGCACCACCAGAATCCCCACATAGGTGAGGACGAAACTGGTGGTGCGCGCGTCCAGTCTGAGCCGCTCTCGCGCGAAGAGGGCGAAGACGGTCTCAAAGAGGGCGAAGGCCAGGCTGTAGAAAAATTGGGTCTGCAGGAGCGGCCCCACGCAGGGGAGACCCAGCGACTCCCAGAGGACGCGGAGGGAGAAAGCGGCGCGAGGCTCCTGGGCCCGCCGCTCCCGCTCCTCGCGCGGCAACGACTCCGGAAGCCAGATGAGCACGCCCAGCCAATTGAGAGTCGCCACTCCAGCCGCGACCAGCGCCGGGAGAGCGTAGTCGCCGCCTCCGGCCAGCGCGCCGCCCAGTGCCGGGCCAAAGATGAAGCCCAAACCGAAGGATGCACCGATCAAGCCAAACCTTTTGGTCCGCTCTTTTCCCTCGGTCACATCGCTGATATAGGCCTGGGCCAGGGAGATGTTGCCTCCCAGGAAGCCATCCACAATCCGGCTGGCAAAGAGCATCGCCAGCGAGCGGGCCAGCCCCAGCATCAGAAAGCCCACCACCGTCCCGGCCAGGCTCAACAGCAACATCGGTTTGCGGCCGTAGCGGTCCGAGAGGCGGCCCAGGATCGGCGCGCCCAAGAGTTGCGTCAGCGCGTTGGCCCCCAGGAGCAACCCCACTTCCTCCGCTGTTGCGCCGAAGGTGGCCGCGTAGTACGGCAGCAGCGGCAAAATCAGGCTGAAGCCCAGGACATCCACAAAGACGAAGAAAAACAGAAGGGTCAATGCCCGTCGGCTATCTGGCATCCCGCCTCACCCCATCAACTCTTCCCGCCTGCGGCGGTATTCCACGATCGGCCGGTCGCCCTGAACCAACTGTTCATCGCCTCGGAGAGCGCTGGGTTTGGGGCGTTGGGTCTGCACCACCCGCCGGTCCTGGTGGGCCACCAGGACGTTGAAGGGCATCGCCAGCCGGGCGACCAGGTCGCCGAAGAGGGGAAGCCGCAGGAACCGCTGATAAAAGCGCAGGTAGAGCAGCGTGTGCTCCTCGTCCACCGGCACGAAGGCCGCCACCACCCGCACATCCTTTGAGATGTGGTTCTGCCAGAGGTTGGGGAACATGAACTCCAGCCAGAACGTCTGCCCCGAGACGTCCACCTCCTCCGGCTTGAGGGGTGGACGCCCGTCGTCCTGCCGGCTCACCACGTAGACGCGGAAGCGGTCGGGGTCCAGCCACCGGACTACCGGGCCATCCACAATGGTGCGGTTCCCCCGCCCGATGGTGTTGTGGTGGACGAAAGGCAGGTGGATGGGGTCCAACTGGTTCTCTATCACCCGGGAATAGTGGGCTTCCCAGGGGTCTATCGCCTGCGCGCAGTGGAAGCCCTCCAGGTCATCAAAGAACCGGGGCGGTTGGAGGTCAGCCGGTGGGTCGTCTCCCCACCAAATCCAGATAAAGCCGTGGGCCTCGTGGGTCGGGTATGCGTGGACCCGGAACCGTTCCGGGACAGGACTGCTGCGGCTGTTAGCGGGGATGACGGTCACCCGGCCCGAGGCGTCGTACTCAAAGCCGTGGAAAGGGCACTGCAGGCGGCCATTGGGCAGCACCTTCCCCGCGCTGAGCGCCACCCCCCGATGAACGCAGCGGTCCCGGAAGCAGACCACGCGGCCCTCTCCGTCCCGCCAGAAGACCAATTTCTCCCCCATCCGCGTCACGCCGACGGGGCAGTTCTTGACCTCCCGGGAATCCAGAACAACGTACCACTGATTGCGAATCATAGGACCTCTTTGTAGTTAAGATAACGGCGACTGCGGCTCAGCATCGGTTGCGACAGCAGTTGTCCCTATAAAATTTTTACTCTCTGCCGTGGGAGCGCGCGGCCCTTCCAGGTTGTCCGCCCTGAAACTGTCCTTAACAAGGAACGGAACGCCACGCCCACAAAAAGCGTCAGACTGACCGGGTACAACAAGGCCAGGTAGCGGGGGAAACGGAGCCGTTTCATCGTAATGCCCCACAGGAGGAACATCTCCCCCACGGCCAGGACGGCCGGCCAGAGGGCAAACGAATGGAGCGGAAGTCCAATGCTTTTCCCCAGAATCACCGCCAGGGGCTCCCACGTCAGCACCAGCATCCACAGCCAGACGAAGAGGTATTCGGCCAGCCGGAAGTCAAAGACAGCAAAGAGGTTCTTGCTGAACCCTTCCACACTCTCCCGAAACGAGCCGTACATCCGGCAGCGAATGTACTCTCCGGCGTCCACAATGCGCCAGCGCAGACCTTGTGCCTTCACCCGCTGGCCCAGGGCGATGTCGTCCACAGGATGGGTGCGGACGGCCGCATGCCCGCCCACGTCCCGGTAGGCCTCCCGTCGGAAGAGCATCAACTGACCGTTGGTCAGCGAGAGCCAAGGCCAGCGCACCCGATGGGCCAGCGCAATGGGCAGGAAGACGTACATGCACCAGAAGGCCGCAGGGACGATCAACCGCTCGCCCCAGGTGACCAATTCCTGATGGACAAAGCCGCTCAGCAGGTCCGCTTTCTCGGCCAGAAGGGCAGCCACTGCCGACCGCAGGGTGCCGGGACGGTATCGGGTGTCGGCGTCGGTGAAGAGGAGCAGTTCTCCGGTGGCGGCCTGGGCCAGTTGCCAGCAGGCCCAATGCTTGCCCAGCCACCCCTCCGGCAAGGGCTCCCCCTTCAGCACCCGCAGGCGGGGTTCTTGGGCCGCCATCGCCGCCAATATGTCCCCCGTCCCATCGGTGGAGTGGTCATCCAGCACCACGACCTCAAAATCGGGATAGTCCTGAGCCAGGAGCGACTCCAGCATCGGGCCTACGTTCTTCGCCTCGTTCCGAGCCGGAATCAGAACGGAGACGCGCGGGGTTGAGGCGGGGGCAGGGTAGCGCCCCAGCCGCCGCAGGGCCAGCCAGTTGGTCACGGCGATCAGCAGCAGGATGCCCAGAAAGACGTTGAGGCTGGTCTGGTGAGAGGAGAAGGCAGAGGTCAACGGAATCTCCCAATCAGGGCGCGCAACCAGGGACGAGGACGGGGAGATATCCGCAGGTCGCGGCGGTGTTTCCAGAGGAGGATCGCCAGATTTCCGCCCCAGATAGCCAGAAACGGCAGCGGAGCGCCGGAGAGGAGCAGATAGGCCAGGAGGGCGAACGTCCCCAGAATCGCCGACCAGGCATCCACCGCGTTCAGGGCATACACCAGTCCCAGGGCCAGGCCCAACAACGTCGGCCCGACCCAGATGGTGAGGCCGGTCCAGATGCCAAATGTGACGGCCACCGCTTTCCCGCCCCGAAAGCGCAGAAACGGAGTGAATGCATGGCCCAGGACCGGCGCCAGGGCAACGGGGACCAGTCCCCAGCCGTCAATGCCAGCCCCGAAGCGGGCCAGCGTCACCGGCATCGCGCCCTTCAGGTAGTCCAGAAGCAAGGCCGGGACCCCGGCCCGCCAGCCGCCAGCCCTCCAGGCGTTGGTCGCGCCGGGGTTGCCGTCTCCGTACCGGCGGACGTCCGCGCGGGCCACCAGCCGCCCCATCCAGACCGAGAAAGGCAGAGAGCCAGCGAGGAAACCCACCGCCGACCAGAGGAGAACGGCGCCCAATGGCGGCCCGGGTGGAGGAGCCCCCACTGGGGTCCAGTATTGCCGCATCTTCGCCATAAAAGCCGGGTCGCCCCCCAGCCGCTCCGTCCGTCCAACGGTGAAGACATACCGCCCCAACGCTCCCCGAGGATGCCAGACGGCGACCCGGTAGGAACCACTGGCGGGAAGTGTGACCGTCCGCTCCTGTCGTTCCCAGTAAGAGGTACGGGTAAAGGGCTCAAAGAAAGTGGACGGCGGGCCCTGCGGGGGCGGGATGACCTCCACCCCGTCACCCTCTGCGAGGGATACAACCACCGGCAGAGATTCTCTCCCCTCCGGGAGACCCGGGCCGATGAGGGCCGCGGTCGGGGCAAAGTCCTCCTGACCGGGAATCTGGGGGATGACGATGGAAAGGTAAACCGGCTGGCCCTCCAGGCCATCAAAGATGAACACATCTACGTCCGCCGGAGATTCCAGCGTGGCGTAGATGGCGGTGGAGACCAAGGGGTCATCTATCCGCCAGGGCCGGTCGGGCGGGATATCTGCCTCTTCAAAGAAGGGCTGATGGGCCCAGGCCGTCGCGGAGACAGCCAGAGACACACCAATCACCAAAATGGCTACCCCAATCCTGGATCGCATTGCTCACCTTGCCCTGATAAAACGGGCCTTCTGGCTACGGCATACCAATCCATATCCGCCCCTTATCCACCTGAACGGGGTAGACAGGCAAGGCGTGTTCCCGACGCAAGGCACCTAAGACCTTTCCCACTCCCGGAGGCCACGGTGTCCATTGCGCCACGTCGCCCGTCCGCAGAGAGAAGGCACTGCGGTGCCAGGGGCAAACCAGGTAGCCATCTTCGGTGATCCGGCCGCTTTTCAGCGGCGCGCCCATATGGGGGCAACGGGCTGCCACGGCGAAGACTTCACCCCTGTGCCGAATGAGCAGCACAGGGATGCCGTCCACTTCCACCACTTCCCGCCCTCCTTCGGGCAATCTATTCTCTTCTATAGCATCTATCCATCTCATTGCGCATCTTTACCTTTCTGGCCTTCGGGCCGGGATGCTGCGACGCCATTCGGTCGTCCGCAGGCGCCCCAGCGGTTCCTGGTGGCGGTTCAACTGAGAGCGGGCCAGACGGTTCCGGATGTCGCCGGGAAAGTGATCCAGCATAATCGGCTCCAGAAGGGCATCAAACTCCATCCCTTCCACTTCGTTAGCGGCTTGATAGGCGTCCTCCAGGTCCTGGATACGGGCCCATAGACGTTCTGGCGCAAACCGAGTCATCCGCTGGGCCTCTTCCATGATCGCCGGATCCACGGGACTATCCAGGAGGCCTCTGGCTTCCAGCGCTTCTTGCGCCTTCTCCACCAGCCAAACATGCAGGGCCTCTTCCGCCGCCATATCCCACCAGACACTGGCGGCCACGGGCTCGTGGAGAAACATCTCCACCAGGCCCATATAGAAACGCTCTGTCGCCTTTTCGGAAGCCATCATTAGGTTGAGTAACTGGTCCAGATTGGCTTTTACATCCGACATCTGTTCACCTCGCTAAAGGTTTTGTAAGGCGATTCCCAGATCCGGGAACTGGAAACCGAAGCCCTCATCCAGCAACCGCTTCGGTACGGCTCTCTGGCCGGCTAACAGGACAGTAGACATTTCTCCCAGGAGCAGCCGCAGGGCCGGCGCGGGAACGGGGAGCCAAGCCGGACGGCGCAGGACCCGCCCCAGGGCGCGGGCCAACTCCCGGTTGGTGACTGGGTTTGGCGCTGCCAGGTTGTAGGGTCCTCGGGCCTCTTCATTCTCCAGCAGGAACCGGATAGCCCGAACCTCGTCGGCGATGTGAATCCATGGAACCCACTGGCGACCGCTGCCCAGCGGCCCGCCCAAGAAAAACCGGGAGGGCAGCGCCAGCCGGGGGAGTGCCCCACCTTCCCAGCTCAACACCACCCCGGTCCGGATGACCACCCGACGCACACCCAGGCTCTCCAGCGGCGCAGTGGAGGCCTCCCATTCCACCGCCAGCCGTCCCAGGAAATCATCCCCGGGCGGGAAGTCCTCGGTCACCCCCTCGTCCCCGTGCGGGCCGTAGTAGCCGATGCCGGAGGCCTGAACAACTACGGCGGGCTTCTGTTTCGCCGCGCGCACAGCCTCCACCACCGCCTGCCCAGCGTCCAGACGGCTCTGGCGGATGCGGTGTTTGCGTTCCGCCGTCCACCGCCCTCCTGCCAGGTTCTCTCCGGCCAGGTTGACAATGGCGTAAGCGCCGTCGGCCAACTCCCCCCAACTCCGGGCAGTCCGTCCGTCCCACGGCTCAGACCGGATTCCCAGCGGGAAACTGCGAGCCCGCTGAGGGTTCCGGCTCAAAACCACCACTTCGTACCCGGTGGCGGCCAGTTCCGCCGCCAGCGCCCGACCGATCAGTCCGGTACCTCCCGTAATGACAACCCGCTCCATTACCTCTCCATCCATTTAATCTTGTCCCCTCTGCTCTCAGCCGCAGAGGGCGCGAAGGACGAGGGGACATCAGGCCCCTCGGTCATTATTCATCTGTCGGTCCAGCCACTCCAACAGCGGCGCACCGTCCTCGCCCAGATACCGCTTTATCCCCTTCCAGTACGCCTCCAGGAACGGCGCCACCCACCCCTCCGGCAGAGAAAAACCGTCCCGCAGACCCCACAGCCAGTCCACATAGGTGTCTGCCAGCGCCATATCCCCCAGCGCCAGCGCGGAGCGAATGTGGGAGAAGGTGTACTCCGGCAACCAGCCGGGGAGATTCCGGGTGATGGGGTGGACGGATAGCAGGGATAGGACGCGGGCCCGGATCGGCCATTCCTGCTCCAGATAGAGAGTCTGGGCGCGGTGATACTCCTCGGGGATGGTGGGGATGGGCGGGATTGACAATGGCCAGGCGGCCCATTCCTCTAACCGGGCCGGCGTCTCCTCCATCCGCTCGCCCAGAAAGTAGCCGGTGATCCGGGAACGGAGCGCCGGGACCTGGTTGAAGACCCGCCCGCCGAAAGCCAGGGGGACCTCCATCTCCCGCAGGAGCAGGCCCAGGGCCTGGATACCGGCGACGGGGGGCAGATGGTACGCACTGGCGATGACCCAGCGGGGAGCGGCCCGGCGCACAGCGGCTACCGTCTCCTCCACCGGCAGGTCCGCCCCCAGATAGATGACGTTCCAGCCATCCCGCCGGAGCAGATACGTCAGCAGCAGGGACCCAAAGGCGTGTTGCTCTCCGGGCGGGCAGACAATCAGGACGGGATGGGGCCGAGATGGTGGAGCGGTCACCATCAGGAGCGTCTGGACCCGGCGCGCAGCCAGGTGCGATGCAAAGTGCTCCTGATAGACCGTCGCTTCGCCCCGATACCAGGCCTCACCGATCCAGGCCAGCCCTTCCCGCAGGACTTCTGTGCAGGCCACCTCCGGTGGCAATACGGCCAGGGCCTGCCCAAAGGCCGCGTCGGCAGCAGCCTCGTCAAAAGCCAGGCACGCAGCCACCCAAGCATCCCGCCAGTGTCCCAGTGCTTCCTGCTCCACCACGGGCCGCCCGCCCGGCCTTTGAATGTACTCTAACAGCGGGTCCTTCCCGGCCTCCTCCAGGGAACGCCAGAGAGCGACGGCCTGCCCGATGGTCATCCCCTCGGACAGGCGCTGGGATAGCCACCGAACCGTCTCTATATCCCGCCGGGAGTAAAGACGGTGCCCAGATGGCGCGCGCTGGGGATGGGGGAGTCCATAGCGGCGCTCCCATACCCGTAGCGTAGAGGCCGCCACCCTGGTCTCCCGGACCACCGCCTTCAGATTGAAGACCGGCACTCTCTCTTCAGCCATGGCTGCTTCCGCCCTCTATTTTACCACACGCCAGGGGAGTTGTCAAGTATTGAACAGGTTTTGTTTAATAAATGACCACAATTAAAGGACTCCCTGCCCCTGGATCCCAGCCGAATCCCCAAAAATTCCCCCTTCTGGTATAATTACGGCGACATTCGGAATGAACCAACCCCATTCGGACGACTCATATTCTGCTGATATAGGAGGAGCCATGCTCTACCGTGATTACCGCGACGTTCCGGCGGAAGCCGCTGGAGAAAGTATCACCATCCGCTGGGTGATTGGGAAGCCGCAGGGCGCGCCCAACTTCGCTATGCGGGTGATAGAATTCGCCCCTGGAGCCGTCTTTGCCCCGCACCAGCACCCCTACGAGCACGAAATCTTTGTACTGGAGGGGGAGGGGATCGCCGAAGGGCCCGAAGGTGAAGCCCCTATGCGGCCCGGCATGGCCCTCTACATCCCCCCGAACGAGCGCCACGGCTACCGCAACACCGGCCCCGGCCCCCTGCGCTTCATCTGCGTCATCCCCCACCCGGAGGGATAACTGCACCTCACGCTTCACGTTTCACTCTTCACAAACCCAGGAGTCCCAATGAGCATACCCGATCTCACCTTCCTTCACTCTCCCAGTCTCTACGACTTCCGGCGGCGAGCCACTCTCTGGGGCCCCATCTCCGACGTCGTCCCATCCACACCCATCTACGACATGTACCCCATCGGCTTCGCCGCCCTCTGCGACTATCTGGAGCGGCACGGCTTCCGCACCCGCATCGTCAACCTCGCGGTGCGGATGGTCCGCTCCGACCGTTTTGACGCGGAGCGGTTCATCGCCCGCCACCCATCCGGCGCCTTCGGCATAGACCTGCACTGGCTCCCCCATGCCCAGGGCGCGCTGGAGGTTGCCCGCATCGTCCGGAAGCATCACCCCGGCACCCCCATCATCTTCGGCGGCTTCTCCGCCACCTACTACCACGAAGAACTCATCAACTACCCGCAGGTGGATTACGTCCTGCGCGGCGATTCCACCGAAGAGCCGCTGCGGATGTTGCTGGAGTGTCTGCGCGACCGCCGCGAGCCGACCGACGTCCCCAACCTGACCTGGAAGGACGCCCGGGGCCAGATTCACATCAACCCCCAGACCTACATCCCCACTGACCTGAGCCACATCCGCCCGGGGTTCCTGCAGATGGTCCGCTCCGTCATCCGGGACCGGGACCTGATCTCCTGCACGCCCTTCGCCCACTGGCTGGATTACCCCATCATGGCCACGCTGACGGTGCGCGGTTGCACCCAGCACTGCTCCGTCTGCGGAGGGTGTGCCGAAGGACATCTCCGTATGTCCGGACGGGAGCGCCCGGCCTTCCGGGATCCGGAGGAACTGGCCCAAGACGTGCGGGATGCCCGACGGCTGAGCCGCGGCCCCATCTTCATTCTGGGCGAACTCCGCCTGGCAGGAATGGACTACGCCCGCCGTTTCCTGCGCGCCGTCCGGGGCGTCTCCGGCCCCTTTATGCTGGAGTTCTTCTGGCCCGTCCCCCGGGACTATGCCGAAGAACTGGCTGAGGCGCTGCCCGACTTTATCGTGGAATTCTCCCCCGACTCCCACGATCCGATCGTCCGCCAGGCCCTGGGCAAGGGCTACAGCAACGAAGGGATTGAGGAGACAGTGCGCAACTGCCTGGATGTCGGCTGCCGTCGCTTTGACCTGTTCTTTATGATTGGCCTGCCCAAACAGACCGCCGCCTCGGCCCTGGAGACGGCGGACTACTGCGACGAACTGCTGAGGAAACTGGACGGCGACCGGCGACTGGTCCCCTTCATCGCTCCCCTGGCCCCGTTCCTGGACCCTGGGAGCCCGGCCTTTGAGAACCCAGACCAGTTCGGCTACCGCCTCTTCTGTCGGACACTGGAGGACCACCGGCGGGCTCTGCTGGCGCCCACCTGGAAGCATATCCTCTCCTACGAGACGGTCTGGATGGACCGGGATACGATCGCCGCCACCACCTACGAGGCGGGTCGGCGGCTGAACGCGCTGAAAGCCCGCTACGGCATCATCTCCCCAGCGAAGGCGGCGGAGACGGAAGAGCGCATCCGGCAAGCCACTGCCCTGATGGCCCACATAGACCGCCTGCTGGCGACCGCTTCGCCGGAAGAAGTGGAGCAGGAGATGCTGCGCCTGAAGCCGCAGATTGACCGCGCCAACACCTCTACCGTCTGCGACAAAACGGAACTGGATGTCCCCGTGGGGCGGTTGCCCTTTAACGTGGGCGAATTGACGAAAGTCGGCATTCAGGAAGTCTGGCGGATGCTGACGGAGAACCGCCGGCGCAGGACATAAAGAGCGAATCTTGCGGCGGTGTTCTCCGGCCGCTGCCGCAAAACTCAACCTTCTCTGGAGTTCGTAGTCTATGGTCCGCGGCCATCTGGAAGTTCGCCCTGCCGTCCCGGCCGATGAGGCCATCATCCGGCGGCTGCTGGCCCGGAGTGCCCGCCCGTGCGTCCGCTCCTGGGGGTGGGAAAACTACCTGGGCGCGGAGACATTCCTGCTGACTCTGACCGACGGCCACCCGGTCGGCGCGCTGCTGGCCCTGCCCGACGATAGCCCGGTGGCCTGGGTTCGCCTCGGCGTACTGGCCCCCGAAATCCCGGCAGGCCTCTGGCTGGATGCGACCCTCCCCCCGCTGGAACCCCCCCTGCGCGCGCTGGGTGCTTGTGCCCTGGCCTGGACCGATGTGGGTGGCTGGATGGGTGAGGCCCTGCGCGCCCGGGGGTTCGCTCCCCTCACTCGCCTGGTCACCCTGTTGAAGGACAACCGCTCCCTGCCTCCGATGCCGCCGAGCGTGCCCTGTACCGTCCGCCCAGCCAGGGCGGAAGACAGCCCCGCTCTGGCGCGCCTGGACCACGATGCCTTCCCGCCGCCGTGGTGGTTCAGCGCGGCCACACTGGAGCGCATCCGGCAGGAAGCCCTCTGTTTCCTGGTGGCGGAACGGGACGGTCTCCTCATCGGCTACATAGAGGCCCGCCCCGCCGACCACGGCGCCCACATTGGTCGCCTGGCCGTGGCTCCGCCGTTCCAGCGGCAGGGAGTGGGCAGTTTCCTGCTGAGGGCGGTGCTTTCGCAATTGTGGGAGCGGGGAACGAAAGAAGTGACCCTGAACACCCAAGAGGACAACATCACCTCGCAGCGCCTCTACAAGCGGTTCGGCTTCCGGCCCATCGGTCCCCGCATCGTTGCCTGGTGGCGATCCCTCTGACGCAGGACGAGGGCTTGCCGTTGTTCTGCGTCACAAAGCCTCGTCGCAGACATCCCGGTACCCGCAAGCGGCGCAGCGGCGCGGGTCCTGATGACGGCGCGACGCATTCCCGGCGGCCAGGTCCCTCCGCATCTCCTCCAAAACATCCAGCAGTTGCTCCTCCAGTTCCCGCGTGTACGGGATCTGGAGTGTACGGTCGGCGTAACGGAGGATGCCGTAAGGAGGGCGTCGGCCGGAGGTCTCAGCGATCAGGAGGCAGTAGGCGGCCAATTGGAGGATATGAGAGGTGTAGGGGCGGGCTGGCGCGCGGGCGGATTTGACCTCCACGGGGATCAGGTCTGCGCCGTCAGCCACGATGTAGTCCGGGCGGCCAGTCACTCCGTAACGACGGGAGAAGAGGGGCCGGTCCAGCCGCCGCCATGTCCCCACATCGGCGGCGACCACTCGCCCGGAGGGCAAGCCAGAGCGGGTACGCAGCCGCCGCGCTAGCCAGAGCAGAGCCAGGCCGACCAGAAACAGGAGAAGAATCAGCGCAGTCACGAAAAACCGTTCCGGTCAGCGGCCCAGGAGGGCCAGGATGCCCACGAAAAGGGCCAGCGCCAGCAGCGCCCAGGCCAGGCGGAAAAGGATGACCGCCGCGCGCACCCCTCGTCCGTGCCGCCGGTGGAGGTTCTGCCCGGCCTCCATCTCCTCTCGGTGGGCAGAAGGCACCCCCTCCACCGAGCCCAGCCACCAGGCGCGGGCGCAGAACAGATACTGCCCGATCTCACTGGCCCGAATCATCCGGTCGGTGATCTCTTCCATCGTCATAAGGCCCCGGAGGAATGCGGGCAACACGGATTTCCACAGACTTTAGAGGTCATCCGAAAAACCCTAAAGGACAAAGACGCCCTTCACGGTAGAATTTTCCCTGTTCATCGGCGCTCATCCGTGTCTACCCGTGTTCCATCCCCCGTTGCAGGGCAGCCAGCAATCGGCCCTGCAGGAGAGCCTGAGTCACGTCCCCGCGAGTCCGCTCCAGCACCCCCCGCAACTGGTCCACCCGGTGGCGCAGGCCGCCGGTCACCCCATCGGGAAAGTCGTAGGTCATCAGCAGGTCGTAGACAGCCTCCATCACCGAAAGCAACCGCTCCGCCTCCGGCAGCCGGTCCCGCCGCAACAGGTCCAGGCACCGCCGCCGCAGTTCGGAGGCGGCCTCGCAGAGACCGTTGAGGTAGACCGCAGAGGAAACCCTCAGCGCGGCAGGCTCAGGGAGTGGCGCGCCGGTTACCATCGCCAGTACCAGATGGGCCTCCGTCAGTTCCTTCAGGCTATCCTGGACGTAGCCGGCGTAGAGGAGGTCCGGGTACGCGGCCACCGCCTCCACCATCCCGGCGGCGACATCGCTGGCCTGAACCAGCAACTCCCTGGCGGCATCCCACTCTTCCCGATGGGCGGCGCGGATGGCGGTAGCGCAGAGGCGGACCAGTTCGCGGGAGCGGCGGAGGGCCTCGTCCCGCGCCGCGTCCCGGGCGGAGAGGTCGGCCCGGATCTCCTCGCCGATGGCTTCCAGTCGCTCCATTTCATTTCTCCGAACGGGCCAGGCACTGTTGAAAATGCCTGGCCCGTCAGTTTATTCTCCCACAACGCGGACCTGCAGCATATTGGTGCGGCCTTCACCGCCGAAGGGGACGCCGGCGGTCAGCACCACCCGGTCCCCGTTCTGGACCAGGCCGGTCTGGAGGGCGGCCTGGATCATCAAGACGACCATCTCGTCGGTGTTGGTGAACGTCGGGACCAGCATCGGCGTCACTCCCCAGACCAGCGCCAGCCGCATCTGGGTGCGGAGGTTGGGAGTGGCAGCGATGATCGGCACTGAGGGGCGGTAGCGAGCGACCATGCGGGCCGTGGTGCCGGACATAGTGGCGGTAAGAATGGCCTGCGCGCCCACCTCGGCGGCGATCTCCACCGTCGCCCGGCTGATGGCCCCGGTGACCGACCCTTTCGGACATTCCAGTTCATGTAGAAGGCGCTCAGGGGAAAGGTGGGCCTCGGCGCCGGCACAGATACGGGCCATCGTCCGTGCCGCCTCTACCGGATAGGCTCCGATCGCCGTCTCGCCGGAGAGCATCACCGCGTCGGTGCCGTCCAGGACAGCGTTCGCCACGTCGGACGCCTCGGCGCGGGTGGGAGTGGGGTTTTCTATCATCGTCTGGAGCATCTGGGTGGCGGTGATGACGGGCTTACCGACCCGGTTGCAGGCCCGGATGATACACTTCTGGTAGAACGGCACCTCTTCGGCCGAAGTCTCCACCCCCAGGTCGCCGCGCGCCACCATCACCGCATCGGTGACCTCCAGAATCTCGTCAAATGCCTCCATTGCCTCTACCTTCTCTATCTTGGCGACGATGGGCAGATCGGCCGCGCCCCGTTCCCGTAGCAGTCCTCGCAGTTCCAGCACGTCCTGCGCGGAACGGATGAAAGAGAGCGCGATCAGGTCCACACCCTGCTCCACCGCGAAGCGGGCATCCCGGCGGTCCTTTTCGGTGAGCGCGGAGATACGCAGCGAAGCGCCGGGAAGATTCAGGCCCTTATGGGAAGTCAGCCGTCCACCGAAGACGACCCGGCAGCGGACGGTTCCGCCATCGGCCTGCTCCACCCGCAGTTCCAGTTGGCCATCGTCTAAGAGAATTCGCTGGCCTTCCCGCAGGTCAGCCAGGACCTCTGGATGGGGCACGGGCAGGCGGCCTGGGGCGAAGGGTGCCGGGGAGAGGATGATTTCCTCCCCCGCCCGCAGGACGACGCCGTCGGCGGGCAGTTCCCCCAGCCGCAGTTTCGGGCCCTGGAGGTCGGCCATAATAGCCAGCAGGCGGCCCTCCTCCTGGGCCACCTGCCGCGCGGTGGCGATGGTGCGGGCATGGGTCTCCAGGTCGCCGTGGGAGAAGTTGATGCGGGCGACGGTCATCCCGGCTCGCAGGAGCCCCCGGATGACCTCGGGGTCCCGCGAGACCGGCCCTAAGGTACAGACCATTTTGGTGCGCACAAGGATTTCCTCAAGCCCAACCGTTAAGAGGCGAATGGTGCCATTGCCGGCAACACCGGGATAAACACCGGGATGACGGTAGCGAACCTCAGCGCCAGCGCGGGACGTGGGTGAACGCGCTCATCCCGGCGTAGCGGGCTTGGTTGCCCAGTTCTTCCTCAATCCGCAGCAACTGGTTGTACTTGGCAACCCGTTCGGAGCGGCACGGCGCGCCAGTCTTGATCTGACCGACGTTCAGCGCCACTGCCAGGTCGGCGATCGTGGCGTCTTCGGTCTCGCCGGAGCGGTGGGAGACGATGACGCCCCACCCGGCCCGCTGGGCCAACTGAACGGCCGCAATGGCCTCAGTGAGAGTGCCAATCTGGTTGACCTTGCAGAGCAGAGCGTTGCAGGAGCCCTCCCGGATGGCCCGCCGGATGCGCTCCACGTTGGTCACCAGCAGGTCATCGCCGACAATCTGGATGCGGCCGCCCAGCCGCTGGTTCATCAGCGCCCAACTCTCCCAGTCGTCCTCCGCCAGGCCGTCCTCAATGCTGATGATGGGGTACTTCTCCACCCATGCGGCGTAGAAATCTACCATCTCAGCGCCGGTCAGCGTGCGGCCCTCTTTCTTCAGGACATAGCGGCCGTCCTCATAGAACTCGCTGGCGGCGGGGTCCAGGGCGATGTAGATTTGCTCACCGGGCCGGTATCCGGCCTTCCCGATCGCTTCCAGGATGACCTCAATGGCTTCCTCGTTGGTCTTCAGGCTGGGGGCGAACCCGCCCTCATCGCCGACGCCGGTGGAATAGCCGCGCTTTTTGAGGACGGCCTTGAGGGCATAGTAGACCTCGCTTCCCCACCGCAGCGCCTCGGTGAAGGTGGGCGCGCCGACGGGGGCGATCATGAACTCCTGCAGGTCCGGACCGTCCACCGCGTGCTTGCCCCCGTTGAGGATGTTCATCAGCGGTATGGGCAACACGTGGGCGTAGACGCCGCCGATGTAGCGGTAGAGGGGCAGCCGCAGCGCGTTAGCGGCTGCGTGGGCCACCGCCAGCGAGACACCCAGGATAGCGTTGGCGCCCAGCCGCTGCTTGTTGGGCGTGCCGTCCAGTTCCAGCAGATGCATATCAATCCCCAACTGGTCAGTAGCATCCCAGCCAAACAGTTCGTCGGCAATCAGGTCATTGACGTTCTGGATGGCTTTGAGGACGCCCTTGCCGCTGTAGCGCTGGGGATCCTCGTCTCGCAGTTCCAGGACCTCGTGGGCGCCAGTGGAAGCCCCGGAGGGGACAGCGGCCCGCCCCCAGGAACCGTCGGCCAGCACAACCTCCACCTCAACCGTGGGATTCCCTCGGGAATCCAGAATCTCTCGGGCGATGATTTCATCAATGGTCGTATCCATGGCGACTTCTCCTTTCACGGACTGAAATGGCTTTTATAAGTATATCACCTTTGCCAAGAACAGCAACCAGCGCTCGCGCTTGCGCCTGCGGTAAGTCCGTCTTGAATTGTGGCGGAATGCAGGGCAGGCTCCCGGTCTATAGGAAATCCGACCCACAGTGCCTTGCCCGGCAGGTTTCATCCCCTTCATCCCCTTTAGGCGACGACCGTCATCTTGACAAAAACGGAATCGGGGGTATATTTTTCATCGCATAGTGACCCCCGGGGACGAAAAACACTACGAACCCGTAATCCGTCTGTTCCTCCTGGGCCATCCGGCGCTCCTGCGGATTCTGGACGTTCTGCGGAGCGGGGAAGCCTGTGTCTCTCACCTGCCGGCCGCGCTGGGAGTTTCCCAACCCTGTGCCTCCCAGCCGTTGCGGGTGCTGCGGGAGGCCGGCCCGATTTCCCGGCGCCAGGAGGGGCTTTTTGCTTACTACCGCCCGGCTGATCCCCAGGTGGAACGGCCGCTGGCGGCAGTCCTCGGGCCGGCAACTGCAGAGGCTCCCGCCCTGCAGTGCCCCTGTCCCCGTTGCCAGGAGACCCCTCTCTCCGAATCCATCTTCCGGGTGGAGGTAAACCGAAATCACCAAGTCGCGCCAGGGTCAAAAGCCCCCCGTTCCGTGCACTCACGGCCAGGACCCCTTTCACTGCTTACACCGGAGGTGCGGCCGCGCAAGCAGAGGAAGAGCCGTCTCCAGCCGGCCACCTGCCCCGGCTGTGGTCTGACCGTCTGGACTCACCCGGAGACGGATTGCCGGATGGAACACGAGAGAAGTGAGGAAATGACCGAGTGAACAAACGTTCGGAACAGGAAACCCGGGGGATCATTTCGGCATACAGGAGGATGAAATGACCGAAGTCTACGATGTTGCAGTTTTAGGGGCGGGGCCCGGTGGGTACGTGGCCGCGTTGCGGGCTGCCCAGTTGGGGCTGCGCGTCGCGCTGGTGGAGCAGGCGCGCATCGGCGGGACGTGCCTCAACGTCGGCTGCATCCCGACAAAGGCGCTGGTCACCGCCACAGACCTGCTGGTCCGGGCCCGCCGCGCCGCAGAGTACGGCGTCCATATCCCCGAAGCCGCGCCTGACCTGGAGAGGATGATGGCCTACCAGCGGGCCGCCGTGGAGCGGCTGGTGGGCGGCGTGGAGCAGTTGCTGAAGGAGCGGAAGGTGACGGTGATCCGGGGCCGGGGCCGCCTGGTCCGCCCGGATGCCCTCGCCGTGGCCGACGGGGCCGAGCAGACGACAGAGGTAACCGCCCGACATATCATCCTGGCTCCCGGCTCGGTGACGGCCCGCCCGCCCATCCCCGGCCTGGACCTGCCCGGCGTGGTGACCAGTACGGAGGCGCTGGACGTCTCCACCGTCCCGGCCCATCTGATTGTCATCGGCGGCGGGGTCATCGGGCTGGAGTTCGCCTGCATCTACGAGGCGCTGGGGAGCCGGATCACCGTCCTGGAGATGATGCCGAATCTCCTCCCCGGCGCAGCCGACGAGGCCATATCCAAGCGGCTGGCAGCCCTGCTGAGGCGGCGGGGAATGGACATCCGCACCGGCGCGACGGTCCAGGCTGTGGAAGAAGCAGGAGCGGGGCAAGCCTTGACCCTGCGGGTACGGTTTGCCACGGCGAAGGGCGAAGAGGCCGTAGAGGGCGACCGGGTCCTGCTGGCGACGGGCCGCTGGCCCAACACCGCCGACCTGGGGCTGGAGGAGGTCGGCGTCCAGATGAACCGGCGGGCCATCGCAGTGGACGAGTACCTGCAGACGAACATCCCCAACGTCTGGGCCATCGGCGACGCGGTGGGCGGGATGATGCTGGCCCACAAGGCGATGGTGGACGGGCGGGTGGCGGTGGAGAATATCGCCGGTCAGAAGCGGGCGGTGGACTACCGCTCCGTGCCCAGCGCTATCTTCACTTCGCCAGAGGTAGCGGGCGTCGGACTGACGGAAGAGCAGGCCCGCCAGCAGGGCGCCGACGTCCGGGTGCTCCAGTTCCCGTTCTCCGCCAATCCCCGTGCCCAGATTCTGGGGGAGACGGAGGGGCTGGTGCGCATCGTCTGCGAGGCGGGCAGCGGACGGGTGCTGGGGGTGCATATGATGGGCCCGCACGTCACCGAACTGATCGCCGAAGGGGCGCTGGCAGTACAGACGGGCGCCACGGCGGACGACCTGGCCTGGACAACCCATGCCCATCCCACATTGACAGAGGCTGTCCTGGAGGCCGCGCTGGGATTCCGAGGGGCAATGATTCATTACCATCATCGTAAAGCGTGAAGAGTGAAGGGTGAAACGGGAGGGGGAATGTGAAGAGGGGCGGGGGTGGGTTAACGGCGGCGCGCCGCTGGACGAGAGGTGGCGCGAGCGATGGCGCCGCGGGAATCGCCCGGTTGCACACCATCCGGCAGCGGCGCGCCGCTGGACGAGGAGTAGAGCGGACAGTGACGCTCGCCTCTTTTTCGGGGCAGAGGGAGTCTAAGGTTTGTTCAACGGCCAAATCTTGCGCCGCTTTGACCCGGCACAGCCCAGGTGTCAGCCCGCGCAGGTCCGGCGCTATGGGCCGCGCGCCAGCACCGCCCCGGAGAGAGGCGGGAGGGTGAGGCGCAGCACGCCGGCGGCCGCCGCTATGTGCCGCACACCAGCACCGCCCCGGAGAGGGGCGGGAGGGTGAGATGCAGCACGCCGGCAGCCGCCGGGAAGGTCTGACCGGAGAGCAGGTCGGTCCAGGGGCCGTCGGGGCAGGGACCCCCACCCTCCCCGATGACGGTCACCTGGAACTCCGCCAGGGTCTCCCCAGCATTCACTGCCACCACCAGCGGTGGGTCGGGCGGGAGCGTGCGGGCGAACGCATAGACGCTCCGATCGGCCCAGAGGCGACGCAAGAAGCCCCGCCGCAGGGCCGGATAGCGGTGCCGCAGACCGACGCAACGGCGGACCCAGTCCCGCAGGTCGGTGTCCCAGCGGGACCTGTCCCACGGAAAGGCCCGGCGACAATCGGGGTCGTCCCCGCCCTCTATGCCGATTTCGTCCCCGTAGTAGATGCAGGGCGCGCCGGGGAAGGTCATCTGTAGAAGGACCGCCAGCCGCAGCCGCCGTTTATCGCCCCGGAAGAGGGTCAGGACGCGCGGGGTGTCGTGGCTCCCTATCAGGTTCAACTGGGCCAGCGTCACCTCCCAGGGATAGAGGGCCAGCAACCGGTCTATTTCAGCGGCGAACTCCGTCCCGGAGAAGGGACAGAGGCGGAAGCCGCCGGGTCGGAAAGAGGTATCCAGCGCGTCTCCGCCGCAGAAACCCCACACCGCGCGGGTGAAGACGTAGTTCATCACCGCGTCAAAGTGCTCCCCCTGCAGCCAGGGGGCCGCGCCCTCCCAAATTTCGGCGACGATGTACGCCTCCGGGTTGATCGCCTTGACCCGACGGCGGAATTCCTCCCAGAAGCCCGGGGTCTTGATCTCCAGCGGGACGTCCAGCCGCCAGCCGTCTATCCCCTCCCGCAGCCAGTGTTCGGCGACGCCCATGATGAACTCCCGCACCTGGGGGTTATCGGTGTTCAGTTTGGGGAGGGCCCGCAGGCCCCACCAGGCCTGGTAATTGGGCCGCCGACGCGCCGCATAGGCGTACAGCGGGAACCCCTTGACGATGAACCAGTCCAGGTACGGCGACGCCGGGCCGTTCTCCAGGATGTGGTTGAACTGGAAGAAGCCCCGGCTGGCGTGGTTAAAAACGCCGTCCAGGACGATGCGGACTCCCCGCCGATGGGCCTCGTCCAGCAATTCCCGGAAGGCCTCGTCCCCGCCCAGGATGGGGTCCACCCGGTAGTAGTCGTGGGTGTGATAGCGGTGGTTGGCCGCAGACTGGAAGATAGGGTTGAAATAAATGGCGTTCACGCCCAGGTCCTGGAGGTAATCCAGATGCTCCAGGACGCCCCGCAGGTCTCCGCCCTTGAAGCCGTAGAGGGTCGGAGGACTATCCCAGGGCTCCAGATTGTTCGGTTTGGGCACCCGCTCGCTTTTGGCGAAGCGGTCGGGGAAAATCTGATAGAAGACGGCGTCTTTGACCCAGTCGGGAGTTTGGAAACTCAATTTGCTCCTTTTGTCTCTTTGTCGTTTTGTTTCATTCGTTCCGCGAGAGCCAGGGCCAGGAAAAAGGCGTAGGCCAGGTCTATCAGGAAGAACGAATGGTCCACCAGGCCGTGGGCCAGCATGTCGGCGACGCCGCCCATAAGGCCGACGGCCAGGGCGCGGGCATCGGGGTCGGCGTGGCGGCGCAGGGGGAGGGCGGCCCGCCAGAAGGCGACCTGTAGCCCGATACCTGCCACCACCCCCAGGACCCCCAGCCGGGCCCAGAAGTCCAGCAGGAAGTTGTGGGGATGGGAGAGGTCCGGCTCCTGCCAGGCCGAGGGGAGGATGTAGCGACTCCGGTAGTGGTAGAGGAAGTTATCCGGTCCCACGCCCAGCCAGAAGTGGTCCCGAATCATCGCCGCTGTCCCCTGCCAGAGTTTGAGGCGGAAGAAAGTGGTGCCCTCCTGGGTGGTGAAGAGGGAGGCGAAGCGAGGCAGTTGCAGGAGCGGGATCAGCGCCAGCGCCAGGACCAGGATAAGGACCAGGGTGGCCCAGCGCCAGCGCCCATTCGCCAGAAGCCCCACCGTCACCAGGGCGGCAGGAACGCCCAGGAGGAGGGCCCCTTTGGAGAAACTGAGCAGCAGCGCCGCGCCCACCGGCAGCGCGGCCAGCCCGTAGGCCAGCCGCCGCCTCCGGTCCCGCGCCAGCAAGGCCACCGCCACCAGCAGCGGCAGCACCCGCCCCAGGTAGAGCCCCACGTTGTTCGGCGAGCCGTAGACGGAGCGCAGGCGGGGCAATCCTCCCTCGGCGGTGATGAGATTGACCCCCAACGCGTACTGGACCAGGCCGATGACGGCCACCGCCACCCCACCCAGGACGAAAAAGTCGGCCACGCGCCACAGCGGGGAGAGGCCTTGTGCCTGCCCCTGGCGATTCATCGGCAGCGTCCGCAGCATCAGGTAGAACAGGGCCGGCTCCAGGATGGTCGTCCGCAGTTCCCTCCAGGCCACCCGCTGGAAGTCGGCCTGGAGGGTGGAGGCCAGAGAGACCAGGACGAGGGCCAGGACGACGCCCCCACCCCACCCCCAGCCCTTTAGGCCACCCTCTCCCTTCTCCCGCAGAGCGGGAGAAGGGGAAGAGCCAAGAGAAGAGAGGGCTCTCACCCCCCACGACACCAGCGTCATCAGGGTGACGATTTCGGCCATAGAGAAGGCTTTATCCAGGAGCGGGCGGGGAAGGGTATAGAAGGGAGCCAGTCCGGCGATCAGCGCCAGCCCGTAATCGGGCCGCAGAAGGATGATGCCGAAGAGCACCAGGCCAGCGAGGACCGTCAGCAGGAACCAGGGGGAGTAGAAGAGGCCGGCGGTGGCCAGCGTCACTGCGAGACTGCCGCCCTCTCCCAGGCGGCGGAAGACGCCCCCGCCCGTCTCCAGGCCCCAGGTCATCCAGGCCCCCGCCCAGAGGAGGCCAGCGGCGATGAGGGTAAGCACCCAGCGGACCCCCTCCGAGAAGCGCGCCCATACATCGGCGACCGCGCGCCCGACCCGGCCCCAGTCCATCCGCCGCCCGATGACGACCGCTCCCGCCAGCGCGCCCAGCACAAGGGCTCCCAGGCCTGTTAGGGCGCGCCGATAGAGACGGTCGTCGGGGCGGTACCCCACACTCCACCCTGCCAGCGGCCACTGATCCCAACCCCGTTCGGCGACCACAACGGCGGTATGCCGCCCCGGCGCAAGGCCCCGGGCGACCGGTATCGTAACTTCCTGAGGCCGGTAATCCGGGGAGGTCAGGATGACGTAGGCCCGGCCCTGCTCATCCTGGGGGAGCATATTGGCCGGCTCTCCATCCACCGCGACGTAGAGGTAGGCCCGGTAGTTGCCCGGCCGCACCCGCAAACCGAAGTCGGTGCCCCAGAAGGGAATCGTCACCGTGTACGTCCCCTCCTGCCCCGGGTCGGCGCCCAATTCGGAGAGTTCCCACCCACCCTCCCAGGTGGCGACGCCGGAAGATGGGGTCCAGTATCCAGGGTCATTGGTGGGGGTACGGTGGGCCCATTCGGCCACCGCGTCGTAGAGAGACCGGGGAGTGCCGTCGGGCCCGACCAGGGCAAAGCCCCAGTGGCGACGGGCGTCGGGGGTGCCTGTGCCGGGCGCGGGCAGGCTCAGGTCGGGTTGGAAGTGGGAAAGGCACATCGCGCCAGCCCAGGGCCACTCTCGGCGGGCCCGCTCCAGCGCGCCGACGGTGTACGCCACTTGAGTCCCTTCATCAACGGTTCCCCAGATAGAGGGAACGTCCTCCCAGGACGGCGGGAGGCTGTTCCAGCCAAAGTGGGAGACCCAGAGGGATTTCCCGCCCTCCCCGTGGGCTTCCATTACTTCCCGGATCAGGACGGCGCGGGAGAAGTTGAGCACTCCCTCACCCACCCGCCGGTCCTCCGGCCCCGTCTCAAAACCGTAGGCCTGGGCGGTGACGATGTCAAAATACGGGGCCGCCCCGACGGTGTAGAGTTCCTCCAGGAAGCGGACTTCGGAGATGTTCTGAGGTCCCTGCTCCACCGTGGGGGCCAGGCCTGCCAGAAGGATGCGGGCATCGGGGTCAGCGGAGCGGATGGCCTGGGCGGCCTGACGGAGGAGTTCGGCGTACTGGGCCGGATGCGGCTGCGTGCCCCAGCCGTCCTGCAGGTTGGGGTTGTGCCAGACCTGATAGTAGTCTATGCGGTCGCCGTAGCGGGCCGCAACGGCTCCGGCGAAGCGGGCGAAGTCCACCGGGATGGGGGGATTCCCGGCCCAATCCGGCGGACGCTCCAGGACGGCGATCAGTCGCAGGTCGCGCAGGGCCGTCTCTTCTACGATGTGATCCCAGAGGGCCCAGTCGTACTGGTACGGAGCGGGTTCTATCAGCGCCCAGGGGAAGGATTGCCGCACCCAGCGGAAGCCACCGGCGGCGATGAGGTCCAGTGTCTGCTCCAGGGAGAGGGGCTGCGAGGGAGCATGAAGCGCCGCGTTGACGCAGAGGAGAGGGACGTCGGCATCGGCGACGGGTTCGGGCAGGCCCGGGGGGATGCCGCGCAGGGCGGCGCGGTGGTCGGCGGCAAGAGCCGCGCCGCTCAGGAGGGCCAGGATCAGCAGAAAGGTCAGTAGAATGAACGGAACGGTCAGTTTCATAGGGACAAAGGCGTCATTTCAAGTTGCCACACCCTCGGGCGAAGGTTGAAGTATTCGGGCGATCTCCGCCAGATGGACCCGGGAGGTCAGGTCCAAACTCAACGGCGTCACTGCTACCACCCGGTCCACCACCAGCGCGTAGATGTCGCTATCCGGCTCCAGGTCCTGGATGTCCCACGCGGCCTCATAGTCCATCCGCCCGGGTTGAGAGAGGTCATTTCGCTGGGGCGGGACCGGACGAAAGTAGGTCCGACGGGATTGGCGGGTCAGCCGCCAGGGGGTTTGGGGGGTCGCGCAGTCGGGGACGTCCACTTTGAGGACGTCCACATCAAAGGGGAGCGCTACCGCTAAGATCCGGTGGGCGAAGAATCGGGTGAAATGGGCCGCGACGGTGAAATCCACCTCGTCGGAGAGATTGATGTGAACCTCTTTGGGCGCCTGCCGGGAGACAGCCAGCGCCGGGATGCCGCAGGAAGCGCCCTGGAGCGCTGCGCCGATCGTGCCGGAGCAGGTCACATCGGCTCCAGGGTTCTCTCCGTAATTGATCCCTACCACCAGCAGGTCCGGCGGACGGGAGGCCAATTCCATCAATGCGTGTAGCACCACCTGGGCGGGGGAACCGTCCACGGCGAACGCCGGTATCCGCTCCCCATCCACATCCAGCGTTCGGGGAGCAATGGTGCCGGTGGTCTCCCGTGCGAACGAGCGGCCCGCCCCCGACCACTGACGGGTGGGCGCGACGACCAGCACATCCCCCAATCCCCAGACTGCCCGGACCGCGGCCAGCAGCCCGGGCGAATCAATCCCGTCATCGTTGGTTATCAGAATGAGGGGTCTATGGTCTGTAGTCTGCACTGGCATTTTCAACATTCCGTAGTATAATCCAAAAGAACTCTAAAGGCAAGGAAAGTCCAGCGAATGAGGAAGGTGTTTGCGCCTGTCATCCTGATTTTCGTTCTGGTCGCCACCGCCATCGCCGCGCGGGGGCTGATAGTGCCTATTATCCCGACGAGCGCAGCGCCGACGGCAACGATTGTGGTGCCCCACAACAATCCGCATCCGCCGTCTCCTTCCTCATCGCCAACAGCAACGGCGACGCCGACGCTCGCCCCCACCTCTACGCCGACCCCGACGCCCACGCCCACGATGATCCCGCCGTCTCCACCGACCATCTCCCACGAGACGCCGGTCTATGAACTGCCGGTCAGCAACACGCTGCCGATCAGTCTGCCCGTCCCCACGCCGATGCCCCTTGTCTCCCTGCCCGAGGGGGTGATCAACATCCTCTTGCTGGGGCTGGATGCGGAGAACGGCGGGCGGACAGATGTGATGATCGTGGTCAGCGTCCACCCGGATATTCCGGCGGTAAGTATGCTCTCCATTCCCCGGGACTATTACGCCTGGATTCCCGGGTACGGGTTCGGGAAAATCAACACCGCCATCAACCGGGGGAAGGATTACCCCGGCGGGCGGATGGCACTGGTCAAGGCGACGGTGGAATACAATTTTGGCATCCCCATCCACTACTACGCGATGGTGGACTTTGCCGGCTTTATCCGCATCGTGGACGCCCTGGGCGGGGTGGACGTGCCGGTGGAATGCGAGTTCCACGACACCTTCCCCGACCCTGCCGACCCGACGCGGGGGGTAGATATAGACCTCTACCCAGGCATCCAGCACCTGGACGGTCAGCAGGCCCTTTGGTACGTCCGCTCCCGCTGGTCTACCAGCGACTTTGACCGCGGCCGGCGGCAGCAACAGGTCCTGCGGGCCCTCTACCGGCAGGCATTGAGCGGTGGAGTGCTGACGCGCATCCCGGACCTCTGGGACGCCCTCCGCCAGACAGTGGAGACAGACCTGGGTCTGAAAGAGATGATTTATCTGGGATGGCTGGGGACCCGCCTGGACTGGGCCAATGTGAAGAGTCGCTTTATCACCCCGCCCTACGTGGAGCACTGGACCGACCCGAACGGCGCATACGTGCTCCTGCCGGTGCCCGGCGCGCTGGAGCCGCTGGTCGCGGAGGCGCTGCAGCCCCCGGCGACCGGGCGGGCGCGCCAATCCCCCTTCCGGGTGGAGGTCTGGGACGGGACGGGGCGTCCGGGAATGGCGGAGGTAGCGGCCGAGCGACTGCGCTGGGAGGGCTTCGTGGTGACAAGAATCACAGCGACGGAGCCGGTCTCTCGCACCCGGCTGGTGGATTTCACCACCACCGCCAAGGGCTCTCCCCTGTGGTTGCTGACCCGCCTCTATCACCTGAAGTCGGAGGATGTAGAGAAACAGCCGGGGGCAGGCAGAGAGGTGGATTTCCGGGTCATTCTGGGGACGAACTACGATTCCTGCATCCGGCCGGGGGCCATTCAGTACGTGCCGACGCCGATGCCCACACCGACGCCCTCGCCGACTCCCGGGCCTTGAAGGCAGACCGCCGTCTGCGGTCGGTGATCAATAGCCCATCGTTCAGGACCAATATGAGCGATATTCTCTGGACTCCCTGGCGCATGGCCTATCTGCGGGGCGAGCAGCCGCTGCCGCAGGAATGTCTTTTCTGCGTCAAACCTCGCCAGCCCGACGAGGAAGCGCACATCGTCTATCGGGGACGTCTGTGCTACGTCGTCCTTAACCGCTTCCCGTACAACAACGGCCACCTGATGGTTGTCCCCTACGTCCATGTTCCTTCCCTGGAAGACCTGGATGGGCCGACGCTGGCGGAGTGGATGGTGCTGACGCAGACCAGCCTGCGGGTGCTGCGGGAGGCCTACAGCCCCCAGGGGTTCAATGTGGGGCTGAACATCGGTACGGCCGCCGGAGCGGGGGTGGCGGATCACGTCCATCTCCATGTTGTGCCTCGCTGGGGCGGAGACACCAACTATATGAGCGTCGTCGGTCAGACCCGCACCATCCCGGAGTGGCTGGAGGAAACATACCGGCAACTGCGCCCGTTATTTGAGAAGTATGCACTGCGGTAATGGAGAGGGACGGCATTGCCATCAAAGGCACCCGTCAGGGGCTGCTGATTACCCTGGGAGAAGGCCCATGGGAGGCCCAGGTAGACGCCCTGGCCCGGCGGCTGGAGAAGGGAGCCGCCTTCTTCCAGGGCGGGCGCGCCGCTCTGGATGTGGGCTCCCGGCCTCTGGATGAGGCCCAGATTCGCCAGGTGCGGGATCTGCTGGCCCGATACGAGATAGACCTGTGGGCTATGCAGAGCACAGCGGATGCCACCATACTGGCAGCAGTGCGGTTGGGTCTCTCCCCCATTCTGCGCCCGGAGGAGGCCGGAAGAGCGGACCCACAACGGGGGCAGGAAGAGACCCTCGTCCCCCCCGCCAGCGGGCTGGTGGTGGAACGGACTGTCCGCTCGGGCCAGCGCATTGAACATCCCGGCGATATCATCATCATCGGCGACGTCCATGCTGGGGCGGAGATTGTCGCTGGTCGTCACGTTATCGTCTGGGGAAAACTGCAGGGCATGGTGCATGCTGGGGCCCTGGGGGACGAAAACGCGGTCGTCTGCGCGCTGGACCTGGCCCCGACGCAACTCCGCATCGCCGACCACATCGCCCGATCTCCGGAGGAGCGCCGCCGTCGGCCCGTGCCGGAAATGGCTCGCGTCCACAGAGGGCGTATAGAGGCCATTCCCTGGCCCCATCGGTAAGGAGGTGGAATGAGTGCCCGGGTGGTGACCATTACTTCGGGTAAAGGCGGGGTCGGCAAGACCACTATCACCGCCAACCTGGGGGTTGCGCTGGCCATGCGCGGCCAGCGAGTTGTGACCATAGACGCCGATATCGGCCTGCGCAACCTGGACGTTATGCTGGGTCTGGAGAACCGCATCGTCTACGACCTGGTGGATGTGGTGGAGGGACGATGCCGATTGCGTCAGGCGTTGGTGCGGGATAAGCGACTGCAGGAACTGTATCTGCTCCCCGCTGCCCAGACCCGTGATAAGAGCGCCCTGCGCGCGGAGGACATGGTCCGCGTCTGCAATGAACTGCGGGAATCCTTTGACTTCCTGCTGGTGGATTCCCCGGCAGGGATTGAGCAAGGATTCCGCAATGCCGTCGCCCCTGCCGATGAGGTGCTCATCGTGACCAATCCGGAAGTGGCAGCGGTGCGGGACGCCGACCGGGTCATCGGCCTGATAGAGGCGGAAGGCAAAGGCCCCGCCCGCCTCATCATCAACCGGCTGAAGCCAGAACTGGTGCGGCGGGGGGATATGCTGGACACGGAGGCCGTGCTGGAACTGCTGGCAATAGACCTGATCGGCATCATTCCGGAGGACGAGACTGTGATCGTGGCCGCCAACACGGGCCGACCAGTCGCCTTTACCGATAACAGCCCGGCCGGCCGCGCGTTCCATCAGATTGCCCGCCGCCTGATGGGCGAAGAGGTCCCCTTCGCTCCGCTCAAGGAACCGGGTTTCCTGGAACGTCTTTTCCGCTGGATGCGCTTCGAGGGGGAGGAACAACAATGAAACTTCTGGACCGTCTACTCCACCGTCAAGAACCGCCCAGTGGCGAAATCGCCCGCGAACGCCTGCGCCTGGTGCTGGCCCACGACCGGGCCAACATCTCCCCCGGCCTGCTAGAGGTCCTGAAGGACGAAATCATCGCTGTCATCTCCCGCCATGTGCCCATAGACCCGGATGGGGTGCAGGTGACCTACACGGAAGGCCCGCGCGTCAACCGGCTGGTGGCCGATATCCCCCTGCGGACGGAGCGGAGAGCGCGCCGGTAGCACAAGTCTTTTATGCGTCCGATTCAACCTTGGCGACAGTTTGATTTTTTCCTCCTGGTCGTGATGGTGCTGCTGGTGGCGCTGGGCGTGGCGATGATCCGCAGCGCCACCACCAACACCCCCGACCTGGCCGATCTGTGGCGGCGTCAGGCGAACTTTGCCATTATTGGCTTTGCGCTTTTCCTCCTCGTGGCTGCCGCCCCCTATACGTGGTGGCGTCCGGTCTGGTGGCTGGGTTACCTGGTCGCCCTGGGACTCCTGGTCCTGGTGCTCTTCATCGGCCGAAGCGAAATCGGCGACGTGCGGCGCTGGTTCTTCATTGGCTCCTTCCGCTTTCAGCCCTCGTTCCCAGCGATGCTCCTCCAGGTGGTCACTGTGGCTGCCGTTCTGAATTCCCGGTTTCGCCTGAAACGCCGTGGGTCAGGAGATGCGGTGCCAGAGAACGTGCCGCCGGGGCTCATTCCCTACGTCCTCTCCGGCTTTCTGACGCTGATTGTCGCTGCACTGGTCTTTCGGGAACCCGATCTGAGCACGGCGTTCATTTACATCGTGGCCTGGGCGGTGATGGCTTTCGTTTCCGGCGTGCGCCTCCTGTATCTCATCAGCACGGGACTACTGGCCCTCGCGGGTGCGGTTCCCTTCTGGCAGATGATGAAAGAATACCAGCGGCAGCGATTGTTGGTCTTTCTGAATCCTGAACGAGACCCCGGCGCGCTCTACAACATTCATCAGGCACTGATCAGCATCGGCTCCGGCGGGCTATGGGGGCAGGGCTACGGCGGGGGCAGCCAGAGCCAGTTGCACTTCCTGCGGGTCCGTCACACGGACTTCATTTTCTCCGTTATCGGGGAGGAACTGGGTTTCATCGGGGCGATGCTGGTCTTCTTTCTGTTTATCCTCATCGCTTGGCGGCTATTGCGGGCGGCTGTCCTGGCGCCCGACCGATTCGGGCGACTGATAGTCGTGGGGGTAGGAGTTATCCTTTACGTCCCGCTTCTGATCAATGTGGGGATGAATATCGGGCTTTTGCCCGTGACCGGTCTGCCTCTCCCCTTCATTAGTTACGGCGGCACCGCCCTGGTGACCTATATGACCGCGCTGGGGCTGGTAGAAAGCGTCGTTATGCGCCATCGGGAAAAATGGTGAAACGATTTTTTGTCCGCCCCCTCTGCTCTTTACCCTTTTCCTAACTTAGCCTGTGGCGCTGGAGCCCCCTGCATAGACCTCCAGTCGCTCTCGCGGTCTAAGAGAAGTGTTTTTTACTCTCCAGAGGGGCAGTCCGCTGCGTCCTCCAACAGGCGCTGGAAGACGGCCTGCTCCTCTACCCCTGCGGCCACTGGACCCAGACCATCCGCCTCATCCCGCCGCTGACCATCCACCGGGCACAGGTGGAGGAAGGGCTGGAGATATTCCGCCAGGCAGTGCTGGCCGCAGAGAGGCGCCTGTAATCACAACCATCCCATCTTTGCGTAGAGCGCAGCGAAGTGGTGGGTGGGGCCGTGACCCTGCCCCAGGTTCGGCGCATGACGCAGGGCCAGGGTGATGTACTCCTTGGCCTGCCGCACCGCCTCCACCACATCCAGCCCCTGCGCCAACCCCGCTGCGATCGCCGAGGCGAAGGTACACCCCGTGCCGTGGGTGTTCTTCGTCTCCACGCGCGGAGAGGGGAAGTGGTAAAACCTCTCCCCATCGTATAGGACGTCCACGCTGTCCTCCGTCGTTAAATGTCCTCCCTTGACCACCACGGAGCGGGGCCCCATCTGGTGGATCGCCACCGCCGCCCGTTCCATATCTCCCACCGTCTCTATCTCCATCCCGGTCAGGACGCGCGCCTCGTGCAGGTTAGGGGTAACGATAACGGCCAGCGGCAGGAGCAGGCCGAGCAGCGCGTCCCGCGCCTCGGGCCGCAGTAGCGGATCGCCGCTCTTGGCCGCCATCACCGGGTCCACCACCAGGTTGGGCAGCGCGTGCTCCCGGACCTTGGCCGCCACGACAGCAATGATGTCGGCATTGGCCAGCATCCCCGTCTTGACCGAGTCCACCCCGATGTCGGTAACGACGGAGTCAATCTGCAATCCCACAAATTCGGCGGGGAGTTCGTGTACCCCCTGGACGCCCAGGGTGTTCTGGGCGGTGATGGCCGTCAGGGCGCTCATCCCGTAGACGCCCAGCGCGGCAAAGGTCTTCAGGTCTGCCTGAATGCCCGCCCCGCCGCCGGAATCGGAACCGGCAATGGTCAATGCTCGCTTCATATTCATATCCACCTCCGTGTCATTTTGCCTCTTCGTTTCCCGGATCGCTCCAGAAGGATGTCACTGGGACTTGTGCAACGCGCTCCAGAGACGGAGTAAGCACCCAATGGCCCTCTTGGACGGCATCCCATGCTCCGCGCTTGACCACAAACGTCCCTACGGGGGATGGGCGGTTCATCCGACCGGCCACCCTTCCAGCCGCCAAGCAGCATCCCAGAACATCCATTCATATCGGCTGGTAGTGATAAAATGATTCCGGACCGCTGCACGCTGGCTTTCCGGCAACCCCTCGGCCACCGAGTTCATTACATCTATTACCGGCCGCACAACTGCGGCGAACTGCTCCGAGGCATAGAGATCTATCCAGCGCCGATAGAGTGGGGAAGGGGAACCCTGCGCCTCTAAGGCCTTGCCCACCTCCCAATAAATCCAGTAACACGGCAGAAGAGCGCCAACCAGTTCGGGGAAGGGCGTACCGTAGGCGACGCGCAGCAGATACGAGGTGTAGGCCAGAGTGGTGGGCATCTGGGGAGTCGCGTAGACTTCCTCCGGACTCAAACCCCATTCACGAAAGAAGCTATCGTGCAACGCTCTTTCTGCGATCAGTACTTCCCTCACGTGCTCGGCAAACATCTGACAATCGGTATCCTCGGGCGACTTGGCCGCCGCAAGGGCCAGACTGCGGGCGAAATCCTGTAAGTATAACGCATCCTGAATGACAAAGAAGCGGAAACTCTGTTCAGGCAAACTCCCGTCGGTCAACCCACGGATGAAGGGATGTTCCAGAATCGCCTGAAAAATGGGTGTGATGGTATTCCATAATTCGTCGGTAAAGAGCGGTTTCATTTCACCTCCTTACATTCTATCGGTTTGCGAAATGGTCCCAGCCGCCCTTCTGGAGCGGCAGGGCGACCCCGTCGGCCCGGACGAGAGTCATTCCCTCCTCGGCAGGGGTAATCTCTCCGATGATGGCCACCGGGGTGCCGGTCTCCTCCCGCACCTGGCGCGCCAGTTCTTCCGCCGACTCGGCGGGGGCCGTGAAGAGCAACTCATAGTCCTCTCCGCCGAAAAGAGCCCAGTCCAACACGTTGGCGCCGGTCGCCTCCGCCACCGCCTGCGCCGCCTCGGAGATGGGTAGCGCGCTTGCCCAGAGGCGGACGCCCACCCCACTCATCTCACAGATGTGACCGATATCGCTGGCCAGCCCGTCGCTCACATCGATTGTCGCTGTCGCCAGGCCGGAACGGGCAATGGCCCGCCCCTCCCAGAGGCGCGGGGTCGGGGTGAGGTGGCGGCGGAGAACCAACTCCCTGTGGACGTCCGGACAGGTCGCCTCTGGACGGAGCAGCAGCGCCAGCCCGGCAGCGGAATCGCCCGGGGTGCCCGTCACCAGCACTCGATCGCCCACGCGCGCGCCGGAGCGCCGCAACAGCCAGTCTGGCTCCACCTCCCCCAGCAGGAAGAGGTCCACGATGATACCGTCCGGTGAGTGGGCCATATTGCCCCCGACGATTTCGGCCCCCCAGCGAGCGCATTCTTCCCGCATCCCCTCGTAGAGGCCATCTACGAAAGCCACCTCGGTCTCTTTGGGGAGCACCAGCGAGACCAGGAGGTAGCGCGGCAATCCACCCATTGCGGCAATGTCGCTGACGTTGATCGCCACGACTTTCCGCCCCAGTTGGTGGGGAGTGATGCGATCTCGCAGGAAGTGGACAGACTCTACCTGAATGTCGCAAGTCGCCAGGATGTAACGGGTTCCATCGGTTCGGAGGACGGCCACATCGTCGCCGATGCCGACGACCACCCCCTTCCCCGGGGCGGGCAGCGCGCGGGCGATGCGGGCAATCAGTCCAAATTCACCAATGTCGCGTACGCGCATACTCACCTCTCGATCAGGGATCACTGAGACGCTGAATCAGTTCCCGGGCGACCTTTTCCCCGGAGAGGAGCATTCCTCCGAAGATAGGCCCCATGCGCGGCCCGCCGTAGGTGGCGTTGGCGGCCATGCCCGCCACATATAGGCCCGGGAAGACTTCGCGGGTGTTCTCCAGAGTCAGCGATTCCGCCCGCTCCGACCACATGGACTTTTCCCCCTCAATCTGCCCCGAAGGCGTATTGAGTTTTCCGGGGACTTTTTTCGCCACGACCCGGACGACCTCCGTATCATGGCCCGTTGCGTCCACCACGAAGCGGGCATGGATGGCCAGGGGATCTACGTGCAGACCGGCCATTTCCACAGGTGTCCAGTTAATCACCAGCCCGATGACCCGGTCCGGGCGCATCACCACGTCCTCCACGGTAACTGTGTTGAAGATGGTGGCCCCGGCCTGCACCGCCGCCCTTGCCAGGGAAGTGACGGCCTCAATGCTATCGGCGGCGTAGTAGTGATCGCGGTACGGAACGTAGCGGATGCCAAAACGCTGAAGCAAATGCAGGGCGCTTTCCTGCACGACGATTTCGTTAAAGAGCATCCCTCCGCCCCACATCCCTCCACCGATGCTCAATTTGCGCTCAAAGATGGCCACGCGCTTGCCGGCTTCTGCCAGCAAAGTGCCTGCTACCAAGCCACTGGGCCCACAGCCCACAATGGCCACATCCACATCCAGGTTGGCTCTTAACTTCTCAAAGAAGCGGTGGATGATAGCCTCGGTAATGATGCGTTCGTCCAGTTCAACCACGTTTGCCTCCTGAATCCAGAATGTCTGCCCGCAGGCCCTACCGCGCGCGGGCGGCCTCTATGATCTCTCGCAGCCGGCGGGCAGTGGCCTCCACATCCGGGGCGGCCACCACCGCCGAGACGACGGCCACACCAGCAGCACCCGCCGCGATGACCGCGGCCGCGTTCTCCTCGTTGATGCCCCCGATGGCCACAACTGGGATAGAGACCCGGCGGCAGATTTCGGCCAGTCCCTCCGGGCCGATGGGCGGCGCAGCATCCGGTTTGGTCAAGGTGGCGAAGATGGGCCCTGCGCCCACATAGTCGGCCCCGTCCTGCTCTGCCTGCAACGCCTGCTCCAGATTGTCCACCGAAACGCCGACGGTTTTCCCCGGCCCCAAAAGCCTGCGGGCAACGGGGGCGGGCATATCGTCTTGGCCCACGTGGACCCCGTCGGCGTCCACCGCCAGGGCGATGTCCACCCGGTCGTTGACGATAAAGGGGATTCCAGCCTGACGGGTCAACTCCCGCAGCGCGCGGGCTTCCTCAATCATCTGGCGGGTCGTTCCCTCCTTTTCCCGATACTGGACGACGGTGGCGCCGCCCGCGATGGCAGCGCGAAGAACCTCCAGATGGGAACGTCCGCGGGAGAGTTTCGCATCGGTAATGACATACAGGCTCCAGTCGATCATCGCGGCCTCCTACAGTTCCACCACCTTCGCTCCGGCCAGAATCTGGTCGCGGGAGAGGTTGTAGATGGCGTCAAACAGGGCGATCTTGAAACTGGCCGGGCCGCGGGCCTCCTGGGCCGCTATTTCTGCCGCCAGGCCGAAGCAGGCCAGTGCCGCCGCGGTGGCCAGCGCATAGTCCCGCTCCACTGCAACAAAGGCAGCGATCATCGTGGTGGCCGCACAGCCGGTGCCGGTGATGGTCTTGAGCATCGGATGCCCATTATCCACCCCAAAAACACGTGTCCCGCCGGTGACGGTATCCCGTGGGCCGGTGATGGCGACGGTCACCCCATACTGGCGAGCCAGCGCCTGGGCGACCTCCACCGGATCATCCACCTCTACGACGGTCTCCACGCCCTTGACCACGCCGCCCATGCCGGTGAGTGCGCCGATTTCGCCGGAATTGCCCCGGACGACCGCGATCTGCAGTTCCTCCAGAAGGCGGCGGTTGCTCTCGGTGCGGAGCGTTGTGGCGCCGGCCCCCACGGGGTCCAGAACGATGGGGATACCCAATTCGTTGGCCCGCTTCCCGGCGACCAGCGTAGACTCTACCCATTCGGGGGTGAGCGTGCCGGGGTTGAGAACCAGCGCTCCGGCAGCGGCGACCATCTCTGCCACCTCCTCCCGTGCGTGGGCCATCACCGGCAGGCCGCCGATGTGGAGCGTCACGTTGGCCGTGTCGTTCATCACGACGAAGTTGGTGATGTGGTGGAGCAAGGGCCGTTGCTGGCGAACCTGCTCCCGCAATTCAGCGACTCGCTCGTTCCAGTTCATTTCGGTCCTCCTTCACGAAAAGTTTTCCTAGAGCAAAATAGACGATGAGAGCGAAGAGAAAAGCCGGCACCGAGGCCCCCAGCCAGGGCAGGTAGCGGGCGATGGCCTGGTAGGTCAGTACGCCCAGAAGCCAGATCAGGAGACCCCACGGATTCAGGCCTTCCCGATACCAGTACCGACCCTGCGGGCGGTAGAATTCGGGCACGTCGTACCGCCGCCCCGGCAGCAGGAAGTAATCGGCAGCCAGAATCCCAAAGAGGGGCACGAAGACGGAGCCGATCAAGAGCAGAAAGTGCTCGTATTGGGTGATGGGCACCGTCACCGCCAGGATGAAACAGATAACGCCGACGGCTACCGTCAGCCACCACTGGTGGCGCGGGGGACCAGATTCTGACCGGAGACAGCCGCAGAGTAGATATCGGCGAAGCCGTTATCGGTCTTATCCACCAGGGTGAGCGGGAAGGCCAGCAGTCCCACCCCCAGGCTGGACCAGAGGGCGAAGTAATCTAGGAATCCCAAAATGCGGTGAGATGACGGGACCGGCTCTATGCCCCATTCGGGGGGTGCTTGAATTTTATACATCTTCCTTGAAACGGGTCATATGATTGGGAGACCGTGGGGGCACGAGCTGACCTGCTGGGGACAGCCTGGGGAGAAAAAAACCGTCCCACCAGCGTGGGACGGCCTTTTTTCAACATCAACACGGACCCAAAGGGCCCTTTGCTCCCCTTCCTCCGCTGGTATGACCCAGATCAGGTTCAAAGGGTCGGCGTCGGCAGCATCTAGCCGATGGACGCCCTCTCAGCCCGGCTCGCCCGGACTCCCCTGGGAAGGATTCAGTTGTTGGTTAAATTATACCACAGCATGGAGGCCTCCGCAAGTATTGCCACCGTCAGGGAAAATTCGTCAGTCGTCCGGCCTGATACGAACTCCGGACCAGCGGACCTGCGATCACCCTCCGGAATCCCATGGTTTCTGCTTTCTCACGGTATTCAGCAAACTCTTCTGGGGGAATATACCGAACGACCGGGTGCTGGTGCTCGGTGGGCTGAAGATATTGCCCCAGAGTGAGCATATCACATCCAGCCGCTCGCAGGTCGTATAAGACCCGCAGGACCTCCGCTATCTGTTCCCCCAATCCCAGCATGAGCCCGGATTTAGTCGCAACGTGAGGAGCGCGGATCTTGATCCAAGATAGGAGGCCGATGGAGCGCTGGTAATTGGCCTGGGGACGAATTAAAGGATACAACCGGGGCACGGTTTCCATGTTATGGTTCACCACATCGGGGTCTGCATCTAAGACGGTTTCCAGGGCGGCTAGCGACCCCCGAAAATCGGGGATCAAGACTTCCACCCCGACCCCCGGCAACCGGCGACGGATAGCCTGTACAGTGGCCGCGAAGTGACCTGCACCACCATCAGGCAGGTCGTCCCGGGTCACCGAGGTGACCACCACGTGCCGCAGGTGCAGTTGAGCCGCCGCCTCCGCCACTCGCTCCGGCTCCTCCGGGTCTGGAGGAAGCGGGTGCCCTTTCTTCACCGCGCAGAAGCGGCAATTTCTGGTGCAGACGTCCCCCAGAATCAAAAACGTTGCCGTGCCCTGTCCGAAGCATTCCGGCAGATTGGGACAAAGGGCTTCCTGGCAGACGGTGTGGAGCGTCAGGCCATCCAGCAGGTCCTCCATCCGGCGCACAGCATCCTGATGCTCCGCCGAAATGCTTCGCCATAACCAGACCGGTTGCATGGTCTGTTCGCCTGAGTATTCCTTGAGCCGCGCGGGACTTTCTTCCCATACCTGGTAACCGAACACTTCGGCAAACATCCGCAAAAACCGGTCGGTGACCTCCTGCAGGTCCGGCACATACCCCAGTTCTCGCTCCATAGAGGTCACCCCTCGGTCCCGCAGTCCGCAGGGGATAAAAAGATCAAAGTGAGCCATCTGAGGGGCGATGTTCAGTGCCAATCCATGGCGGGTGACTCCGTTCTGCACGGAGATGCCGATGGCGGCGATTTTCCGGCCGTTCACCCAGACGCCCGGATGCCCCTCCAGGCGTTCGGCCCTCAAGCCGAAGACTTGCAGCGTCCGGATTGCGACCTCCTCCAGCCGCCAGATGTATCGGTACAGGTCCCCATCAGGCAGCCTGAGGATGGGATAGGCGACCAGTTGCCCTGGGCCGTGATAGGTGGCCCGTCCGCCCCGGTCGGTAGGGACCACGCGAATGCCCCGCTGAAGGAGGGATTCCCGGGGGACCAACAGGTCTTCTTCCCCACCGCTCCTTCCGATGGTGATGATTGGTGGATGCTCCAGGAGAACCAGGATGTCGCCGATAGAGCCGCGTGCACGGGCGGCCGCGAGTTCCTCCTGAAGCCGTAAGGCCTCCTCGTAGCCCACTACCCCCAGACGGATGACGGAGAGGATATCCGTCATAGCCAGCATCTATACAGGGATGGGATTTTGCAGTGGCGGCCGAAGGCCACCGCTGCCAAACCCGCTCACTCCCACTTAGGTAGATGCAGCGACCGTTTCTCCACATCCATCGCCGCATCCACCAGCGCCTCCCCGATGGATGGGTGAGCCGGGATCAGATGGATGAGTTCCTCTACTGTCGCTTCGGCCATTATCGCCATCGCCGCCGTGTTGATGAGGTCCGCCGCACCGGGGGCCATCACGTGGACGCCCAGGACTTTGCCGTACCGCCCGGCGATGACCTTGACCATGCCCGCGCCCTCTTCCAGAATCATCGCATAGGGGTTGATGGCGACAGGGAACTTGCCAACCGTCACCTCCAGGTCGCGCGCCAGGGCTTCTTCCTCCGTCAGACCCACCCAGGCCACCTCCGGCCAGGTATAGACACAGCGAGGGAGCGCTCGGTAGTCCATCCGGCTGGCCCGTCCCAGCGCGTTCTCGGCAGCGACAATGCCCTCGGCGTTGGCCTTGTGCGACCACATCGGCCCGGCGACAACGTCGCCCACCGCGTAGATGTGCGGGACACTGGTCTCCATCCGGTCATTGACCAGGATGGCGCCCCTTTCTGTCCGGACCCCCAGTTCTTGCAAGCCCAGCCCGATGGAGTTAGGCAGGCGGCGGGCCGCTAAAACCCGGTCAGCCACCACTTCCTGACCGTTCACTAAAAAGACGGCCAGGGCACCGTCTTCCCGCTGGCGGATAGCCTCCACCGCGACGCCCCGCCGGATTGCGATGCCGGAATCGTAGAGGTGCTTGCTCAGCCGCTGGGCAACCTCCCGGTCAGCCTCGGGCAACAACTGGGGGCCGGGCTCTATAAGGGTGACCTGACTACCCAGGATATGGAAGAACTGGGCCAGTTCCAGGTCCCACGGCTGGCTCCCGATGACAGCCATCCGGGCCGGGACCTCCCGCAGCGCGATGGCCTCCTCGGTTCCCATCACGCCGGGGAGGTCCGCGCCTTCCACGGGCAATTGGGCCGCCACCGACCCGGTAGCAATGACGATATTGCGGGCTGGGATCCGCTGCCCGTCTACCTCCACCCCATCCCGGGCGACCAGCCGACCCCGTCCTCGCAGCAGCGTGACCCCGTATTCGGTCAACAACTGCTCGGTGCCCATACGCAATCCCTCAATCAACAGGTCCTTGCGCTCGTGGAGGGCCCGCAAATCCGCCTCCGGCTCCCCAGTCCGAATGCCGAAAAGCCCTGCTTTCCGGACGGATTGCATCTGCCGCGCGGCAGCCATCAGAAACGCGGTGGGGATACAGGCGCGATTCATGCAGTTTCCACCGTAGAGGTCTGCCTCCACCAGAGTCACCCGACCACCCAGTTGGGCGGCGCGCATAGCGGTAGCAAACCCGCCCGAACCACCACCGATCACAACCAGGGCCTGAATCTCCGTCATTGGCGCTCCTCACGGGACAAACATTAACGTCGGGTGCTCCAGATAGTGGACGACCGTCTGGAGGAAGGCTGCGGCGGGAGCACCATCTATAATCCGATGGTCAATGGTCAGACTCAGCACCACGCGAGAGCAGACAGCGATCTGGCCGTTCACCAGGGCCAGATCCTCAAAGATTCGCCCCACACCCAGAATGGCCACCTCCGGCGGATTGATGATGGGCGTGAAGACGTCAATCCCGTACATCCCCAGGTTGGTGATAGTGAACGTGCCCCCGGTCACTTCGTCCACCGAGAGATCCCCTTTCCGGGCCCGTTCGGCCAAGTCCTGCACTATCTGGTGGATTTCTAGGATAGACCTCCGGTCAGCCTGGCGGATCACGGGCACGATGAGACCTTCCTCCAGGGCCACCGCCACACCAATGTGGACGTCTTCATGAAGGACGATTTCCTCACCCACCAGACTGCTATTCAGGGTGAGATGCTCCTTCAGGGCCAGTGCCGTCGCTTTAACAATGAAATCGGTGTAGGAGAGACGGACATTCCACCGCTGAGAGAGAGTTTCCCGCAGGCCCATCAGTTCGGTCACGTCGGCCCGGGTGGTAAGAGTAAGTTGGGCCATGGAGTGAAGGCTCTCCATCATCCGCTCGGCAATGGCCTGGCGCATGCCAGTGAAGGGGATGGTCTTCGGGAGGGTCGGAGTGGGCGCTTTTCGGCCTTCCAGCGCGCGCAGGACGTCCTCTTCGGTGATACGCCCCCCCGGCCCTGTGCCCTGAATCTGGCTCAGGTCCAGCCCCTCCTCTTCGGCGATGCGGCGGGCCAGCGGGGTAGCCCGGACCTGTTGTTGGTCGTAATAAGCCTGAACGTCGGCCTCGGTGATGCGGCCCTCCGGACCCGTGCCCCGAACTCGGGTCAGGTCCACGCCCAACTCCCGAGCCAGCCGGCGGGCGGCCGGGGAGGCGCGTATTTCCCGGGGCGCCTCGGGGGGAGGCGGCGGGGGTGGTGGAGCAGCCTCCCGGACCTCCACTGCTACCGCCTCCGGCGCGGGAGGTGGCACCATTTCCACCACTGGCATCGACTCGCCCGGGCTCAGGATAAAGCCAATGACCTGCCCGACCGCGCGGGTCTCCTTGGGCCCGGCTACGATGCGCAGGATGCCCGCTGCGGGTGCTTCCACCGTGTAGGTGATTTTCTTGCTCATCACCACCACGACGGGCTCACTTTTGGAGACCTCCTCGCCGTCCTGCTTCAGCCATTTGACGACGGTCCCCTCTGTCATTGCCATACCCAGTTTCGGCATGATAATCTGGGTCGCCATATCGGTTCCTCCGAGGCAAAGTCGGTGGGATGGGCGGTTTTTGCGGCGGAAACGCCGCAAGAACCGCCCCACCCCTCAGCACGGACTCTGACAGATGCCCAGTTCGGTCAGCCAACACCGGCCGCCAGCGCGGTGCCGGACGGCATAAAAGCACTGATGCTGGGCCGCCAGCGCCAGTGTCCGCCCCACATCCACCACTCGCGGCCCCCGGTCGCTTAGGCGGATAGTCACTTCCCGATTCCGGTGGATTTCCACCTCCCGCTCGCCGTCCAGAGCCAGGATGGAAGGCTGGAAGCGAACACGCTCCTCGTCGCCGACCGCCAGGAGGCGGAAGGCAGAGACGCGCAGCGGCTTCACCAGACCGGGCCCAACGGGTGCGGTCAGTTCTACCCCTTCCGCGCTCCCCGGTTCGGCCAGGCGAAGATAGGCTCCGCGGTGGCTATCCATCCGGACGCAGGAAAGGTTTCCACCAATGGAAGAGAGGCCCACATTGCTGGCCGCTGCCCGGGCAAGGAAGATCTCCCGCACCTTGCTGATGTCCCAGATGGCGCGGGTTGCCACAAAGAGGTCGTCGTAGACGGCCACGTCCACCAGCGCCAGGTCCACCAGCCGACCGTCTATCACCACATCCAGACGGTTCGTCGGGAGGGTGGCCTCTTCCAGAGGCACCATTCTTCGGGCGACCACTCCGGCAGCCAGTCCAGCGATGGTCCCCTCCACCATTACGGGAAACACGTTGTTGGTCCCGGTGGAGATGGGCATTAAGGGGATGTCCACTGTGCCCTTCGCGACGACCCGATTGGTGCCGTCCCCGCCCAGGGTGATGATGCAGGCGACCCCAGCCTCAGCCATCAGGGTCGCCGCCAGTGTGGAATCGTCCTGAGTCCCCCGAATGCGCATCTCCAGGGGACGGACATCTATACGGACGCGGATGCTTTCCAGGGCTCTAGGGACGATGCCAAAGTAATCGGGCATAAAGAGCACCTGTTCCACCCCGACAGCCTCCAGCCCCAGCAGCACCCGGCGGACGATGTTGACTTTCTCAATGTTGTCAAAGACCGATCCCTGGGCCACTAGGCGACGGATGTCCTTGCCGGAGGCCGGGTTCGCGATAATACCGACGATGGCTGTATCCATAAACAGACCTTTTAGAGGTTGTATTGACGGCGCACCAGATCGGCCAATCCCAGAGCAGCCAGTTTCTCCAGGGGCACCATCATCGTCACGGTCACTATGCCTGGAAGCCGGCCAATCTCCACTCCACCGGAGATGGTCACCCGGTTGAGAACTTCTGCAGGGGACATACTCAGCAACCGGGCCAGCCGCTGGACGCCGTTATCGGTGGCCTCGTTCAGGTTGGCGCCAGACCCGACCATCTGGATCGGCGCCGCGTCCTCCAGGATGTGCTGACCGAACTGCTCCGCCAGCCGGCGAGCAGCCTCCCGTTCGGCAGGGCGCAGAGGACGGGCCAGGGGAGGCAGGTCCTCCATGGGCGGCAGCAGGATGGGTCCCTCAATGTGGAGGCCCTTCAGGAGATCAACCTGGAGCGTCACTTCCGCCGAGACATCGGTAGTGTGACCGGCAATTTCCCCGTCGCCCTGCATAGCGTGAACGTCACCCAGATAGACCCCGCCACCAGGGACTTTGACCGGACAAAGGAGGATGGCACCTTCTCGGACTGAATCAACATCCATATGCCCATCGGTGCGGGCCTCCTCCAGTTGCTCTTTGGTCAGCCCCCACCGATGCGGCGCACCGACCAGAAACTGCCCGAAGTCTCCAGCGTTATGGGAGTCCGGCATGTCTTTGGATGGCGTGGTCCCAATGTTACCAATAAACGGCCGCATCCGGCTGATCACGCCTGGTAGATTGACTGGCCACATCACGACAATGGGATGCTGGGCAGAGGCCTGGGGAAGTGCCATCCAACGGGCCGCGTCCCGGGCAAGCGTTTCCGCCACATCGGGACCGACCGTTACTCCCACTCCCTGCTTCCCGTCCAGAACCATGGTATAGCCATGGATAACCCGGAAGGGGCTGACCTCCACGCCGCAAACCGCGCACCGTACAGCCTCCGGCCCGGTGCCTTCCAATTGGGTGGGCGGGTTCTGAGTCCCACAGTTAGGACAGAACCGGGCAACGAACGGATCACCCGTATAGCGTCCCTCAACGATGGACATTACCCCGGAGGCGGTGGCGATGGAGGTGACCTGGATACGGCGAATGTGAATCACCAGAGCATCGCCGGGCTCCGCCCCGGCAACCGCCACAGGGGTAGTGACCTCATGGCCACCCTGGAAGGACGGGGTAATCATCGGCCCCCAGCAGCCCGGGGCCGTTTCCGCGATCAGTGTCCCTCCTGGTGCCAGCGGGCCGATCATCGGGATGCTGGGCCCGATCAGCCCTCCTGTGAAGGTTGCGACACGGATAACTTCCTGAGCGTTCATCGTATCCTCCCTTATAGCGCTGTATTGTAGGGGATGGTTCATCAGCCTCGTTGCCCCTCATCCCCTTTGGTTCCCCTCTCACCTTGGCCTGCGGCCAGGGGAGAGGATGGGTGAGGGTTTCCCCCGGCTGCAGGCAAGAGGAAAGAGCAGGAGTAGGTGAGGGCAGAAAGTGGCAATTTTAACGCCCGCAAAAAGTGCCATCCCCGGAGATGTAAGGAAATGTTCTGTTTTCCCGCCTGCTCTTACCGTATGCGATGGCTGGCGGGCACTAAAAAGCGGGCAGAGAAGCCCTGCCCGCCCCTCGTTATTCGGCAATGGTTAGATGCAGGCCTTCACCATTCCCCCGTCCACATTAATCGCCTGGCCGGTGATGAAACTGGCCTTTTCGGAGGCCAAGAACGCCACCATATAGGCAATCTCTTCGGGGTAGCCATATCGCCCTACGGGGATGTTTTGCTCGGCAAACCACTGGATGGCTTCCTGAGCGGATTTGCCAACCATTTGCCCCAACTGTTCTCCCAACTGTCCCGGCCCCTCCCACAGGGGGGTCCGGATTGGCCCAGGGCAGACCGCATTCACCAGAATGCCATCTTTCGCCAGGTAGTTGGCGAAATCTTTGGTCACCATAATAACGGCCGCTTTGATGGTATCGTAGTCCAGCAATCCGCCCGGCTGCTTGCCGAAGATGGAAGAGATGTTGATGATGCGGCCCCATTTCTGCCGGCGCATGTACGGAACCACCGCCTTGCTCAAACGGATCAGGCCATAGAGCATTAGGTCCATGTTATACCGGAACTCTTCCTCCGGCAAGGTCATCAGGTCGCTCAACCGGGCCGTGCCCGCGTTGTTGACCAGAATGTCAATACGCCCGAATCGTTCGGCAGCCCGGGCCACAAAACCGTCGGTTTCTTCTTTTCTGGTGACATCGGCCTGCACGGTCAAGGCCTCCACGCCCTTCGTCCGGGCCTCCTCAGCAGTCTGCTGAAGCGTCTGCAGGTTAATGTCGCAGATAGCCACATTGCAACCTTCATCAGCCAGCACAAGAGTGCAGGCCCTGCCAATCCCCGACCCAGCCCCGGTGATCAGGGCCACCCGCTCCTTCAATCCCAGGTCCATTTTGGGTTCCTCCTTTGTTGCGCCTCTTGTAGGATTATCCTACTCAATCGTTGTTTATGGCAGGCCCGCATGGAAGCAAGTCCAAAGGGGGCAGCAGAAACTCTGCGTGCTGCCCCCATTGGACCTTTAGGTTACAACCTCCTTTACGGCGGCGACAATCTTCTCCACGCTGGGGATGAAAACCTGTTCCAGCACCGGGCTGAAGGGCACCGGCGTGAAGGGAGCCGCCACCCGTTTCGGTGGGGCATCCAGATAGTCAAGGGCCTCCTCCACCACCGATGCAACGATTTCGCCCCCTGCCCCGCCGTGTTTCACCGCCTCGTGGACAACCACCAGCCGGTGAGTCTTTTTCACCGAGTTGACGATGGTCTCTACATCCAGCGGTGTCAGCGTGCGGGGATCTACCACTTCCACCGAGATCCCGTCTTTGGCCAGTTCCTCGGCAGCAGTGAGGGCCTTATGGGCCATCGCCATCGTGGCGACAACGGTCACATCCGTCCCCTCCCTCTTCACGTCCGCCTGGCCGAAGGGGATTGTGTAGGGCTCCTCCGGGACTTCCCCCTCTATGCCATAGAGCATCTTGTGTTCAATGAACACGACCGGGTTATCGTCCCGGATGGCTGTGATGAGAAGTCCTTTGGCATCGTAAGGGGTGGAGGGGACCACCACCTTGAGACCCGGGATGTGCATCATCCAGGCCTCCAGCGACTGGGAGTGTTGAGCGGCGGCGCACATCCCGGCACCGCAGGTGGTCCGCATGACAATAGGCAATCGGGCCTTGCCACCGAACATGTACTTCATCTTGGCGGCCTGGTTGTACAGTTGATCCAGCGCGACGCCGATGAAGTCAATGAACATCAGTTCTACCACCGGGCGCAGGCCTGCGGCCGCCGCGCCAACGGCCGAGCCGATGATGGCACTCTCCGTGATGGGAGTGTCGCGCACCCGGTCCTCCCCGAATTCCTGCAGAAGGCCAGCCGTGACGCCGAAGATGCCGCCGTATACCCCTACATCCTCCCCGGCCACATAAATCGTGGGGTCCCGCCGCATCTCCTGCTTCAGGGCCTCATTGAGTGCTTGAGCAAAGGTCAAAGTTCGCATGGGTTCACCTCCATTCCCCGGGACAGACATGGGTTACCAGATCGGTCTGTTCAGACCGTGTAGACATCCTCCAGAACTTCCTCTGGGGCTGGCCAGGGGCTCTCTTCCGCGAAGCGTACCGCCTCCTCTACCTGGGCGAGGATGCGCTCGTTAATCTCCCGGGCCTGAGCCTCGTTCAAAACCCCCATTTCCATGAGTTTTGTCTCAAAGCGGGAGATAGGGTCTTTGGCCCTCCACATCTCTTCCTCTTCCCGCGTCCGATAGACCATCGGGTCCCCCTCAAAGTGGCCCCGGTAGCGGTAGGTCTTGCACTCAATCAGGGCAGGGCCTTCCCCAGCCCGGGCCCGCTGAATAGCCTCGCCCGCAGCCTCGTAGACCGCGATGACGTCGTTCCCGTCCACCACGAACCCGGGGATGTCATAGGCAGCGGCGCGGTCGGCGATGTCCTGGACGCGCATGGAACGGGTTTGGGGGAGAGAGATGCCGTACATATTGTTTTCCACAACGAAGATGGCCGGAAGTTTCCAGATAGAGGCCAGGTTCACCCCTTCGTGGAACGTCCCCTGGTTGGAGGCTCCGTCGCCGAGGAAGCAAACAGCAACCCCATCGGTCCCCCTATACTTGGCAGCCAGTGCCGCGCCGGTGGCAATCGGCGGCCCTCCACCGACGATGCCGTTCGCCCCCAGGATGCCCAGGTCCACATCAGCGATATGCATGGAGCCACCCTTGCCCTTGCAGTAGCCGGTGCGCTTCCCGAAGAGTTCGGCCATCATCAGTTTGAGATCACCGCCCTTGGAGATTAAATGCCCGTGGCCCCGGTGGGTGCTGGTGATATAGTCATCCTTTCGCAGGTGAGCACAGACCCCTGTGGCGACCGCCTCTTCGCCGATGTACAGGTGCACAAAGCCCGGGATTTTGCCCGCAGCGAAGAATTCACCAACCTTTTCCTCAAAGCGACGAATTTTGAGCATATTCGTATACATCCACAGCAGTTTCTCGGTATCAGTGGACATTTGGCACCTCCTTGCCTGGATGAGACAGCCTGAGCAGCACTTCAGGATTAGGAACCGCTGTATTTTCCCGGCTCACCCCCTTCCTCGCCTTGAGATGTGCTACCTATAGATTTTATAGTTCCTCTTGGTCTACCCAGACGGTAACCGCCGCATTGGCCACAATAATATCAGGGGATTGATCGCCCAGTTCAGGCTGGTACAGACTGGGGGCTCTCATACCACCGGAGACGGCCTGGAGAGTTTTTCGTCCAAAGGGGATAACAGAGAGGACAACATCTACCTGTACCTGCTCCGGCATAGGAACGGCGACCAGAACCTCCACCCGCATATCGTTCAAGTCCTGAAGATGCAGGATCTCCACCAGTCCACAGAGGCAACTTCGGGAAATCGCATCCTGAACGGCCCGACAGGCGGCCTTTGTAGGATCTTGCCCGTGGAGATCCGCTCCGGTACCCCATTCCACGACAAACCGTCGTTCCGCCATGGTTCTCTCCGGATAGTGTGGGGGAACAGATAATGGTACACAGAACAAACCGAAAAAGAGGGTGGAATGTGTGATGGGGAGAAGATTATATCAATACTATACCACAATCAAGCGAAAAGTCAAGCGGCTCTGGCTGTGCACCGGCTGTAGACCGGCAACGCGCATGAGGCGGGTGGAAGACAGGGTTTGCCGCAACGGCAGCCGCCGCGTAACTTTTAGGCACTGTCGCTGTTTTTATGCATGATCCCTGAGGTGGTAGCGCCGTATTCCGCCGTGGTCAGATAATGGGCGAGATTTTCGGCCTGCCATATTGGGTGATAGCCTGCAAAGACCTGCACTGGGGGAATCGCAGGCCAACCCAAATGCCAACTCTTATTCTACAGACTTACCCCTGGGAGGAAGGAAAGGAAAAATGGCTCGCGACTTTCTTCAAGACCATGTGGCCCTGGTGACCGGTGCGTCCAGCGGCATTGGACGGGCGACCGCGCTGCTGCTGGCACGGGAGGGGGCTCGTCTGGCGCTGGTTGCCCGGCGCGAAGGGCTGCTTCGGGAGGTCGCCCAGGAAATAGAAAGAATGGGACGGGAGGCGCTGACCCTTCCCGCTGACGTCACCCGGCAGGAAGAGGTAGAGCGCGCTGTGGCTCAGACCGTGGCGCGCTGGGGTCGGGTGGACATCCTGGCAGCCTGTGCTGGCGCCTATGTCCGCGCTCCCGTCCTCCAGATGACCGTCGCCGACGTGGAACGCTCTATGGCCGTGAATTTCTACGGCGTCCTCTATGCCGTCCAGGCTGTCCTCCCGCACATGGTTGGCCAGAGAGGCGGCCACATCGTTCTCGTCTCTTCCGCTGACGGCAAAAAGGGCATCCCGCCGGACGGCCCCTACGTGGCGGCGAAGTTCGCCGTCGCCGGTCTGGGGGACATCCTGCGGCAGGAACTGCGGCCATACGGCATTGCCGTCACCACAGTTTTCCCCGGACGCGTGGATACGCCGATGATTGCTCATCTCCGGGTACCCTGGATTTCGGCCAAAATCCCGCCGAAGGCGGTGGCGCGAGCCATCTTGCAAGCCCTCCGTCGCCGGACCCCGGAGGTCATTCTCCCCCTCCAAGTTCGCCTCTTCGTCTACGTGAGCGCTCTTTTCCCCTCTCTGGGGGATTGGTTTACCCGTCAATTTCATTTGGAAGGATGGGAAGAAGCCCAGACAGCACAGGAGGTCCGATGAGTCCGCAGACCTGCTCTGTTGTTCATTCCTGGTTGCGTCGGGGGATCGGGGTCGCTTTTGTGCCTGGCCTCGCCACAACTGCGCTGCTGGAAAAGGTGGTGGAGCGGCTGCTGGCCCGTTTCCGGGCACGGGGAGACGCGGTCCAGCCTGTTCCCGACGACCAGACCGACCTTCTGCTGACCACCGCCCCTTTTGCCGAACCGATCGGCTGGCGACAATCCCTTCTCCTCACCGCCCGACGCCGTTTTCGCCTCTCCCGAATACCCACAGTGGTCACGCTGATGCACGCAACGGTCCAGAAATTCCGCCATTTCCTGGATCACTTCCGGCAGGCGCTCTCCCGGCCGAAGCCAGATCCGATGGATTTTGCTTTTCCCGGACTGGCTCCGGAGGCGGGGCGCGTACTGTTGGAACAGGGTCGGCGGGGAGGCCCCCTTCTGGCGCTGGAACGGATGGTCCAGGCCCAGGCCAAATGTCTGCGCATCTTGCTGTTTGTGGGGGATGAAACTCCCCAGGTCGCATACTCCTTTGACCTGGTAGGGGCTTATCCCTGTTGCCGGGCCACAGAATCCGACCGCTTCTACGACGACCTGGTCCTGCGGATGGTCACTGCGGTCAGCGTAGAGGAGATCACCCATCACCTTCCAGTGGAACCGCCGATAGAGCGCGTGACATGGCAGGCTCTGGACACGCCCCTCGCAATGACGGAGGCGGCCCGGCAACTGAGCCGCCGGGACTTCTTCACCGAGATGGTTCGGATCGCTGACCTGGTCCATGTTCCCGCCGTCTCCGAGGCGGTGGCGGAGCAATACAGTGAGGGCTGCTTTGCCACCTGGGACCCTCATCTGGGCGCGCTGGTATCCACAGTGACCGGGAGCGCCCGCCCCGTGGACAAGCGCCAGGTGACCGAAGACGACCTGGCGGCCATTGTAGGCGTCCGGCCCGACCGACGGGGGGCGTTCTACCGGCCCGTGGAAGGGAAGCGGAACGACTCGCCCTCCTCAGAGGCGGTGGAGATGTTTGCAATGGACGAAATATTGCCCCGCGTCCGATGGGAGACATCGGCAGGGATGGTGGAGGTGCCGGTGGCACGCTCCAAACTGCACGGCCATCGGGGAATTGCGGCCTACAACCCTCGCTACGTGGAGTACGTCCCCATCGCCGATCCCTACCAGTATTATCCTGTCTCCTGTGGGACGGGCGCCCAGGCGGAGGGGATCGTGGAGGCGTTCGGACGGGCGGAGAGCCTGCGGAATCCCGATGACCCCCGGGCTGTGGTGTTCACCATCCTGCCCGGCCACGGCGTATTTATTGCGGAGAAGTGGCTGCCGGGAAAGACGCCCTTCCAGACCATCTGGGAGTTTATGGATGCAGGACACCTGCAGGTGGACCGTTTTGTTCCCCAGGGTCCCCTGACCTACCTTCCCGACCCGACGGGCCAGATGAAGGTCCACGCTGATGACCCCTTGGAGTGGTTGGAAAAATGAGAGGGGTTGTGTCCCCAAATTGTCGGGCTTCCCCCGCTCGGCAGTTCACAGCCAGGCTTTCATTGCAAAGCCCCTTTGAGGACTGAGAACTACTGCCTACTTTGGGGTATCCTCCCCATAGAGGGTTGCTGAATATTCATGGCGCGCGGGAATGCTGGGTTCTTTTTCTTGGAGTAAAGGCCGACGTACCATCCAACGTGTTGTCCCACTCTCCCCCCACGGCTGCGCTGTGCGGGGAGGGGGTGCTGAAGGCCCCATCATGAGCCAGCACAAACTCGGCGATGAGCCAGCAGCGTCATATTTAGCAACACTCAGGAGGGAGACCGTCTGCCTTTGCAACGTCACCAATGGTATGGTATAATTCCCCTAAATATCTGTTAGACCAGCATCTTTGGAGGAAGCAAATCATGAGAATCGGAGTTCTGACTGGAGGGGGCGACGTCCCTGGACTGAATCCCTGCATCAAGGCTCTGGTCTATCGGGCTGTGGATGAAGGCCACGAAGTGGTCGGTATCCGCCGGGGATGGGCCGGACTGCTGTACTATAATCCCGATGACCCCTCTCCTCAGCCGGAGAACGTAATCCCGCTGGACAAGGTTATCGTCCGTACGATTGATCGGACCGGCGGCACATTTCTCCACACGTCCCGCACCAATCCCAGCCGAGTGGCGCCGGATAAAGCGCCACCGTTTCTGAACCCAGAGCAGTTCCCAGTGGATAAAAATGGAAACGTGGACCTCACCAGCCACATCCTGCGAGTGCTGGAGCACCTCAAGATAGACGTCCTGGTGCCCATCGGCGGCGAAGACACTCTGGGATACGCGGCCCGAATCCACCGTGAGGGCTTCCCCATCGTCAGCATCCCCAAGACGATGGACAATGACGTCTTCGGCACCGACTACTGCATCGGCTTCTCCACCGCCGTCACCCGTAGCGTCCGCTTCATCCACCAACTCCGCTCCACCGCCGGCTCCCACGAACGCATCTGCGTGGTGGAACTCTTCGGCCGCCACTCCGGCGAGACCTCTCTGATCGCTGCCTATCTGGCCGGGGCAGATCGGGCCATCATCTCGGAAGTCCCCTTTGATATTGAGAAACTGGCCCGCCTGCTGCTCAAAGACAAGTACGAGAACCCCAGCCGCTACGCCATTATGACCATCTCCGAGGGGGCCCGCGAGATCGGGAAGGAGGTCATCCAGTCCGGTGTCCCCGACCCCTACGGGCACAAGAAACTGGGCGGCATCGGCGCCGTAACTGCCAAGCGACTGGAGCAGATAACCGGCGAGGGGACGATGTGCCAGGAACTGGCCTATCTGATGCGCTCCGGGGAGCCGGACGCGCTGGACATTATGGTGGCCGTCAACTTCGCCAATACCGCGATGGACCTGATCCAGGAGAAGAAGTTCGGCCGGATGGTGGCTCTGCGGGAAGGGCGGTACACCGATGTGGACGCCGCATCGCCGACGCTGGGGACCAAGCATGTAGACGTGCGGGCGCTCTATGATGTGGATGAATACCGGCCGAAAGTGATGCACGTCCACGGGAAGCCGATGTTCTTGTATTAATCGCGCAGCGCAGATCGTCTATCGCGAGAGGCCCAAAGGCACAGGAGGAAAGGTGAAGCGTATTGCGGTGCTGACCAGCGGCGGCGACGGGCCGGGGCTAAACCCCTGCATCCGCGCGGTGACCCGGATGGCCATCCATATGGGGGTAGAAGTGATCGGGGTCCGACGGGGGTACCTGGGCCTGATCAACGGCGAAGTGGTGGAACTGGACCGGCGGGCCGTCGGAGGAGTTATGGGCTACGGCGGCACCTTCCTGGGCACCGCCCGCTGCCCGGAATTCCAGACGGAGAAGGGGCGCCGGGAAGCACTGCGCACCCTCAACCGGCTGGATATAGACGGCCTGGTGGTGATTGGCGGCAACGGCTCCCTCACCGGCGCGCTGGAACTGCACCGTATGGGCTTCCCCGTCGTCGGCGTCCCCGCCACCATAGATAACGACGTCAACGGCACCGACATCGCCATCGGTGTGGACACCGCGCTGAATACCATCCTGGACGCCGTAGACCGCATCAAAGATACCGCCTCCTCCCACAACCGGGCCTTTTTGATTGAGACGATGGGGCGCCACTGCGGCTATCTGGCCCTCGCCAGCGGCGTGGCCGGCGGTGCCGAACTGGTGCTGATCCCGGAGGTGGAAACCACGATGGAAGATGTGGCGCGGGTCATCGGCGACACATATGTGCGAGGGAAGGCCCATTGCATCATCATCGTCGCCGAAGGGTGGAAACCCGGTACCCGCGCTCTGGTGGATTATCTGAACAGCCGCCGGGAAGAACTGGGGTTTGAGATTCGCCTGACCGTCCTGGGACACATCCAGCGGGGCGGGCGACCGTCGGCCTTTGACCGGTTGCTGGCGACCCGGCTGGGTGCGGCCGCGGCCGAAGCGCTGATCCGGGGGGAGCGCGGCGTGATGGTGGGATGGTGCCACGACCGGGCCATCACCACACCGCTGGAGGAAGCGGTCGCTTTCTGCAAAGAGATCAATCTGGAACTCTGGAAACTGGCAGCGGTGATGGAATTGTGACGCCCGTTGCCCGCAAAGCCGCCCTTGACAAATCCGGTACTCTGCGGCATAATTCGGGCCAACGGCGAACCTCGCCGCTGCGACAACTGATCCCATCAAAGGCGACGACGGAGAGGAGTAGGCGGAGGGAGACCGACAGGGAGGCAGGACCGGCGCCATCTGGAGTCCGGCACGAAGCGACCGCGGAGCGCCGCCCGATCACCGGCCCGACTGAGAGTCCTGCCCGGAGGAAGCCCGCCGAAGTTCGCTCCTGAGCCGACGGGTGAACAGGTGGGTGTGGGTCGTCTGGTAATGGATGATCAGTCCGAGTCTCTTACCGGCACCCGAAACCGATTTCCCGGATACCCATCTACCAGATACCCATCTACCGACCTCAGTAGTCCGCTCCGCAGGCCCTGCGTTATCGGGGCAGCCGATCGCACGTCCGGTGCTGTCGGCGCAATGAGTGGGTTCTTTCAGGAACCAATCGGGGTGGTACCACGGGAGTCCAGCGCTCTCGTCCCCAACGGGGCGAGGGCGTTTCTGTTTGAGACAACAGACCACAGACCTCAGAAGACGGGAATCCGCAGCACGCCATACGCTAAGGAGGCCTTATGCTGGAACAACTGGCCCAACTGGAAACGGATGCTCTCCGGCATCTGGAGGAGGTCCAGACACTGGAAGACCTGGACCGGTGGTATCACACCTACCTGGGCCGGAAGGGCGCACTGACGACTATCCTGCGCGCGCTGGGAAATCTGTCGCCGGAAGAGCGGCCCGCCGTTGGTCAGCGCGCCAACGAAATCAAGCAGCGACTGAAGACCGCCTGCGAAGCCCGCACTGAAGCCGTCCGCCAGGCCCAACTGGCGCGGGAACTGGAGGCCGGCGAACTGGACGTCACTCTGCCAGGCCGCCCGGTCGGGCTGGGCCACCTCCACATCACCACCCGCACCCTGCGCCAGATTTATGCCATCTTCACCGAAATGGGCTTCCAGGTCTACGAGGCGCGAGATGTGGAGACCGACGAGATGAACTTCGGCCTGCTGAACATGCCGCCCCACCACCCCGCCCGGGAGATGTGGGATACTTTCTGGATCACCGACGAACTCCTCCTGCGCACCCACACCTCCCCCGGACAGATTCGGGTGATGCGGGAGCGGTGCCCCGAGCCTATTCGGGTCATCCTCCCCGGCAAGTGCTACCGGTACGAACAGATTACCGCCCGCTCCGAACATCAGTTCTTCCAGGTGGAGGGCTTGGCGGTAGGCCGCCGTATCACTATGACCGACCTCATCGGCACGCTGACCGCCTTCGCTCGTCGCTTCTACGGCGCTGAGCGGCGCATCCGCATTCGCAGTTCCTACTTCCCCTTCACCGAACCCAGCATTGAGGCCGACATTGATTGCATCCTCTGCAACGGCAAGGGCTGCCGGGTCTGCAAGTACTCCGGCTGGCTGGAAATCGCCGGCGCGGGCATGGTCCACCCCGTCGTCCTGGCCAACGGCGGCTACGACCCCGACGAGTGGTCCGGATTCGCCTTCGGCCTGGGCGTGGAGCGTCCCGCGATGCTCAAATACTCCATTGACGACATCCGCCTCTTCTACAGTAATGACCTCCGCTTCTTGCACCAGTTTTAGCGGCTCAGGAGGGCAAAGGAGAACAATCAGGAGGGAACCCATGCGCGTTCCGCTTTCATGGCTCAAAGACTACGTGGACATCCCTGTCCCCATCCCCCAACTGGCCGAACGGCTTACCCTGGCCGGATTGGAAGTGGAAACGGTCACCTACATCGGCCTGCCCGGCGCCGAACTCCCCTGGGAGCCGGATAAAATTATCGTGGGCGAACTGCGCGCCGTCCATCCCCACCCCAACGCTGACCGACTGGTCCTGGCGGAGGTGGAGTACGGCGGACCGGCGCCGGAAGTCGTCGTCACCGGCGCGCCCAGCCTCTTGGCCCGCCGGGGTCAGACCGACCTCCACATCAAAGTCGCCTTTGCGCTGGAGGGTGCTCATCTCTACGACGGCCATGCCCCCGGTTTCCAGGTTATGAAACTCAAGGCCACCAAAATCCGGGGGGTCCCCTCCCGCGCAATGGTCTGCTCCGAAAAGGAACTGGGCTTCTCCGACGAGCACGAGGACATCATCTACTTGCCCGACGACGCCCCTGTGGGTGTCCCCCTGGCCGAATATCTGGGGGACGCCGTCCTGGAGTTTGACATCAAGGGGCCCTTTGCCCATCTGTACTCCGTATTCGGCATCGCCCGGGAAGTAGCCGCCCTGCTGGACCTGCCGTTGCGGAATGACCCCCGGCGCGTGGCAGAGAGCCATCCCGTCTCCATCACCCCGGACCCCGATTTCATCGTTCTGGCCATCGCTGACCCCGACCTCTGCCCCCGCTACTCGGCGGCCTTTATCGGCGGCGTCCGCATAGGCCCCTCCCCGTTCTGGATGCAGATGCGGCTGCGGCTGGCCGGCATGCGCCCCATCAGCAACATCGTGGACATCACCAACTACGTGATGCTGGAACTGGGCCAGCCGCTCCATGCTTTTGACTATCACCGGCTGCGGCCGCGCCCCGGCGAGAACCGACCCGCCATCATCATCCGGCGGGCCCGCCCGAACGAGCAGATGACCACCCTGGACGGGACCCTGCGCACCTTTGACAGCGACATGCTCCTCATCACCGACGGCGGCGGGCCTGTGGCCGTGGCAGGCGTTATGGGCGGGCTGGAGAGCGAGATTACCGACGCGACCACGGACATCCTTCTGGAATCCGCCAACTTCCATTTTCTGAGCGTCCGCCGCACTTCCCGCCTCCTGGGACTGACCAGCGAGGCCGCCCAGCGCTTTGGCCGCCAGGCAGACCCGGAGTTGACGGTCCCCGCTGCCCTGCGCGCCGCGCTCCTTATGGCCGAACTGGCCGGCGGGACAGTGGCCCCGTCCATTGGCGACATCTATCCGGGCCGCCAGCCATCCCGTACCATAGAACTGAACCATGCCGACGTGACCCGCATTCTCGGCGTGGAAATCCCGAACGAGGACATCGTCCGCATCCTCACTGCTCTGGAATTCACCGTCCAGCCCGCTTCTTCTGCCCATCCCCCCATCTACCGCGTCACCGTCCCCTCCCACCGCCCCGATGTGACCCGTCCGGTGGACCTGGTGGAAGAGGTCGGCCGCGTCTGGGGGTACGACCGCTTCCCGCCCACGCTTCTGCGGGACGAATTGCCGCCCCAGCGGCCCAACGTTCGCCTGGAGTGTGCCGAACGGGTGCGGGACCTGCTGGTGGGATGCGGGCTGGATGAAGTCATCACCTACTCCCTGGTAGATATCGCCGACGAAGGAAAACTCTACCCCCAGGGTCCGGCGCCCGACGCCGCCCGCTACCTGCGGCTCAAAAACCCCCTCTCCGCCGACCGGGCCTACCTGCGTCAGACGCTACTCCCTTCGCTCCTGCGCACGCTGCGGGAGAACCTGCGCTTCCAGGAACGGGTAGCGATTTTTGAGATTGGCGCCGTCTACCTGCCCGTGGAGGGGCAACTGTTGCCGGACGAACCGCTCCGGCTGGGCATCGCGATGACCGGTCCCCGGGAGCCCCGCTCCTGGCTTCCCGACCGTCAGACCACCCCGCTGGATTTCTACGACCTCAAGGGCGTGGTGGAGGCTCTGCTGGCGGGTCTGGGCCTTTCCGGGGCCTTTGAACGCGGTCAACACCCCGCCTTCCACCCGGGCCGCTGCGCGCAGGTTTCGGCAAACGGGCACATCCTGGGCGTCATAGGCGAACTCCACCCATTGGTGCGAGAAGCCTTCGACCTGCCCGAGGGGCCGGTAGCCGCGCTGGAGTTTGACCTGGAAGTGCTGATGGACCTCTGGGGCGCGCCGCGCCGGATGACCCCTATCTCTCTCCATCCGCCCGTCTACGAGGACCTGGCGGTGGTGGTGGACGAGGAGACGCCGGCGGTGCGGGTACGGGACCTCGTCGCCCAGACTGGGGCGCCGCTCCTGCGATCTGTCGTCCTCTTTGATGTCTATCGGGGGGAACAGATCGGGCCGGGCAAGAAGAGTCTAGCCTACCGCCTGACCTACCAAGCCGACGACCGCACACTGACCGACGCGGAGGTGGCGCGCGTGCGGGAGAAAATCATCCGGCGGCTGGAGCGGGAGATGGGCGCGACATTGCGGGGAGGATAAGGAGTCCAGGCCTATCGTCTCCTCGTATTTGACCACAGCGATTATTGGCGGTATAGGCGCTTCAGCCAGTCCCGTGCGGCAGCAGAAGTAAAGCGCCATTCCACAGTGGCCTGTGCCTCATTCCGTTTCCTGGCCCAGGCCTCCACTTCCCGTTGCACCATTTCTATGTCCGGCAGGCGCCGGTTCAAGCGTTGACGGGATAGGACCGAAAACTCAATCTCAACCATATTCAGCCAACTGCCGCGCTTGGGAGTGGAATGAAACTCCGGCTTCCGGGTCAACCGGCGGACCTCCTCCGGCGGAAAAACCTCATACAGCGCAGCCGGGGTATGCGTGTTCAGACTTCTGCCAGGGCTTGAGGTCTTTTTTAACACCCGGCGTACCGTTTCGTCGGAGATGGAATCTACCACTCCCAGTTCCACCAATCAGTCGGCAAGAAGTTGCCTTGTCCAGTGTTCTATAATCTCCCCCCATTTTACCATACCCGGAACAATCACCCGCCCTTCACCCCCTTGACAAACCCCGACGAAAGTGGTATAATGTGAGCGTTCACGTGAACGTTCACACCAACCGGGAGGCCCCAATGCGCCCCAGGCCCACCATCCAGGACGTCGCCCAGCGAGCCGGCGTATCCCGCCAAACCGTCTCGCGCGTCCTCAACAATAAGGGCGAAGTCCGGCCGGAGACCCGAGAGCGGGTGCTGGCCGCCATAGAAGAACTGAACTACCGCCCTAACGCCGTCGCCCGCAGCATGGTGCGCGGCCATACCTGTACCATCGGCTGTATCTCCCCCAGCCTCACCGATTTCACCTTCGCCAGCATCATTGAAGGCGCCCAGGCCGAAGCCCGCCGCCAGGGTTACTTCATCCTCACCGGCAGCGCTCCCACCGAACAGGAAGTGGAGTCCCTGCTGGAGGAATTCCTCCACCGCCAGGTGGACGGCCTGATGGTCTTCAACCCCTATGCTGATGGCCGTTTCCGCTATCTCCACCCCCTCATTGAAAACGGCATCCCGGTCGTCTATCTGGGCAATACTCCGCGCAGCGAACCGGTCTCCTCGGTCCGCTGCGACGACCTGGACGGCGGCTTTCAGGCAACCCGCTATCTGCTGGCTTTGGGGCATACGGCTATCGCGACCATCACCGGCCCGCCCAACGAGGAATGCGTCAGCGACCGGCTGAACGGATACTTCCGGGCCCTGGCGGAGAACGGGCTTCCCGTAGACAAACGCCGGATCGCCAGCGGCGATTGGTCCGCCCACTCCGGCGATCAGGCCACCCGCTCTCTGCTGGAGGCCGGTGTGACTTTCACCGCCGTCTTCGCCCAGAACGACCAGATGGCGATTGGTACCATCCGGGCGTTACGGGAAGCGGGCCTGCAGGTTCCGCACGATGTATCGGTCATTGGCTTTGACGACATCCCACTGGCTTCCTACTTTGACCCTCCCCTGACCACCCTCCGCCAGCCGATGACGGAACTGGGCGAACAGGCGGCCCGTCTCCTCATCACTGCAATTCGCGAGCCCAACTTTTTCCCGGAACGGGCGCTCCTGCCGGCCCGCATCGTAGAGCGGGCCTCTTGCGCGGCACGGTAACACGGTCAATCCAGCGGCTGCTGTGGCAGCCTCGCCGGTGTAGTAGGGACTCCACGAGCGACGAAAGGAGGTGTCTATCGGATAAACGGCCGCTTCCGCTCACGTACCCCAACCCGTTATTTTACCCAAAAGCAGAATAGGAGGAGAGTGCCATGAAACGGTATCTGCTGACCCTGCTGGCCCTGGTCACTATCCTGACCCTCGTGGCTGCATGCGCCCCTCAGACGGTGACCGTGACCGTGGAACGGACCGTCCCGGTGCGGGAGACCGTTCAGGTTCCGGTGGAAAAGCCGGTGGAGAAGCGCATCGTCATCTACAACTCCTATATGAGCGACCCGGCACCCCGGGAGGCCGACGCCGCCCTCGTGAAGATGTTTGAGGAAGAGCACCCCGACATTGACGTCATCCACAGCACCATCGCTCACGAGGACTTCAAGCAGGCGATTCGGGCCTATCTCACAGCCTCCACCCCGCCGGACGTGATGACCTGGTTCGCCGGGAACCGGGCCCGCTTCTTCATTGACAAGGGCCTGATTATGGACATCAGCGACGTCTGGGAGAAGGAGGGGTGGAACGAGAGTTACCCCAAAGGATTCCGTGCCCTCAGCACGGTGAACGACAAACAGTACTTCCTCCCAGCGAGTTGGTACTGGTGGGCCGTCTACTACCGCAAGGACATCTTTGACCAGTACGGCCTGAAGCCCCCGCAGACGTGGGACGAGTTTCTCCAGGTCTGCGCGACCCTCAAGCAGAATGGCATCACCCCCATCACCATCGGCACCAAGTACCCGTGGACGGCGGCTGGCTGGTTTGACTACCTGAACATGCGGGTGAACGGCCCCGAGTTCCACATCAACCTGATGCTGGGCAAGGAGCGGTACGATGACCCGCGCGTCAAACGGGTGTTCACCGACTACTGGGCGCCGCTGATCCAGAACGGCTACTTCCTGGAGGATGCTGCTGCCTACAGTTGGTCCGAGGCACTCCAGTTCATGATTGAGGGGAAGGCGGCGATGTACCTGATGGGCGACTTCCTCCGGGATAGTTATCCGGACGAACTGGAGGGCAACCTGGACTTCTTCCGCTTCCCCATCATTGACCCCAATATGCCCATCGGCGAAGAGGCGCCCACGGACGGCTTCTTCATCGCCGCCAACTCCCAGCATCCAGAGGAGGCAAAACTGTTCCTGGCTTTCCTGGGCTCGGTGAAGGCGCAGCAGTATTTCGCCGACACGCTGGGACGGCTGCCGACCAATATGGGGGTGGATACCAGCAAGTTCACCCCGATGCAGTTGAAGGGCCTGGAACTGATCCAGGGCGCCGACTACGTGTCCCAGTTCTATGACCGGGACACCACTCCGGAGATGGCCGAGAAGGGTATGGCGGCCTTCCTGGAGTTCTGGGACAACCCTGGCGCCATTGACGACATCCTGGCCCGGTTGGAGGCGGCCCGGCAGGAGATCTTCGCTGAGCAGTAGCCGCAGTGGGGGAGCCCGCATCTCGCGGGCTCTCCCTTCTATCTCTCTGGGGGGTATCAAAATGGCCGCTGTTTGCCCCATCGTCCGCTCGCTTCGGCAGCAGGGGGCCTCGTCTCTGTTCAGGAGCACCCGATGAGACGAAAAATGTTCCGCTCCCGTCTGACGCCCTACCTTTTCCTCATTGGCCCGCTCATCCTTTACTTTATCTGGGTGGTCGGGCCGATGCTGTATACTATCTACCTGAGTTTTACCAACTGGGACGGCGTTTCTTCCCCCGCCGTCACCGGCTGGCGCAATTATCAGAAACTCTTCCGGGACCCCGTCTTCTACATCTCCCTCACCAACAATCTCAAATGGATGCTCTGCTTCATCACCATCCCGGTGGTGGTCGGGCTGGCCCTGGCGCTGGTGCTCAATCGGAATATCCCGGGGGCCAAGTTCTTCAAGACTTCTTTCTACTCCCCTATGGTCCTCTCCCTCGTTGTCTGTGGGCTTATCTGGTCCTGGATGTACCACCCGGCAAAGGGGTTGATAAATGAGACCTTCCGGGCCGTCGGCCTGGACATGCTGGCGAAGGGCTGGCTCAGTGACCGCCGGCTGGTGATGTGGGCCATCATCGCCGTCGGCGTATGGCGGCAGGTGGGGTACGTGATGATTCTCTACCTGGCCGGACTGCAGGGGATTGACCCCACACTGGTGGACGCCTCCAGGGTGGACGGATGCAACCGGTGGCAGACCATCCGACATGTCATCCTCCCCCTCCTGACTCCCGTCACCGTCGTGGTGGTCGTCATCAGCATCATTGACTCCCTGCGCGCGTTTGATCTGGTCTCGGTGATGACCCGGGGAGGACCGTATTACTCCTCCAGCGTCCTGGCCAACTTTATGTACATTGAGGCCTTCAACAACTACAAAATGGGCTACGGTGCGGCGATTTCGGTTATCCTCTTCCTCCTCAGCGCGGTCTTTATTTTCATTTACCTCTGGCGGGTTCTACAGACGGAATTGGAGTATTAGCGATGAGCGCGCGACGGTTTTTCCGCTCCCCCTGGCGCACCGCCGGATACATCCTGCTGGTCATCGTCACCCTGCTCTGGCTGGTGCCCTTCGGACAGGCCATCCTGACCTCCTTCCGCTCCTACGACGACATTATGATTCGCGGCTTCTTCTCGCTGCCCCAGACCATCTCCCTGAACAGTTACCGGGAGGCGTGGGTCCGAGGCGGGCTGAGCCGTTATCTGCCCAATAGTTTCATCATCACTCTTCCCTCCCTGATCCTGACGTTGCTCTTTTCTTCCCTCTCCGCCTACGCCCTGGCCCGGTTTCGCTTTCCAGGGAATCGGGCGCTGTATTTCCTCTACGTGGGCGGCACGATGCTCCCTTTCCAGGTGCTGATGCTGCCGGTCTTCCGCCTGACCAACGCGCTGGGGCTTTACGACACGTACTGGGGGCTGATTGCCTTCCACACGGCCTTCCAGTTGGGCTTCTGCACCTTCCTCCTGCGCAATTATATGCGCACCGTCCCCGGCGAAATCCTGGAAGCGGCCCGGATGGACGGCTGCAGTGAGTTCCGCATCTGGTGGCAGATCATGATGCCGCTGACGCTCCCCGCCCTGGCCGCCCTGGCGACGCTGGAGTTCACCTGGATTTTCAACGATTACCTCTGGGCTATCATCCTCCTGCGTAGCGACAGCCTGAAGCCAGTGACGGCGGGCCTGGCGACCCTCCAGGGCCAGTACGTGATGGATTGGACGGTCATTGTGGCGGGAGCCCTCCTAGCGACCATTCCGACGGTGATAGTCTTCATCTTCCTCCAGAGGTACTTCATTGAAGGGCTAACGCTGGGTGCGACCAAATAGATGACATCCGAGAGACGTTTGCGGCAGCGACGTTGTCGCCGCCGCAAAATTTTGTATAATACGCCCATCTCAATCGCAAGCGAGCACTCCTATGTTCTACTACGGCTGCGACTACTACCCTGAACATCGTCCAGAATCCTTCTGGGAAGAGGATGCCCGCAGGATGCAGGAGGCGGGCTTCAACGTCGTCCGCATCAGCGAGTTCGCCTGGGCCCGCATGGAGCCGACCGAAGGCCAGTACGACTGGGGTTGGCTGGACCGGGCCATAGAGGTTCTCCACCGGCACGGACTGCAGGTGGTTTTGGGCACACCCACAGCGGCCCCACCCCCCTGGCTGGTGGCGGTCCATCCTGAAATCCTCCCCCGCGATATGCACCGCCGGGTCCGCCACTCCGGGAGCCGCCGCCACTACTGCCCCAACAGTCCCGTCTATCAGGAATACACTCGCCGCATCGTCACCGCGCTGGCCCAGCGGTACGGCGCCGATAAACGGGTCATTGGCTGGCAGATAGATAACGAATTCGGCTGCCACGATACCGGTCTCTGCTACTGCGACATCTGCGCAGCCCGCTTTCGGGAGTGGCTGCAGGAGCGCTACGGCTCCCTGGACGCTCTCAACGAGTCCTGGGGGACTGTCTTCTGGTCCGCCATCTACCGTTCATGGCACGAGATTCCCCTCCCCTGGGCCGCGCCGGCGGAGCACAACCCGGCGCATCTGCTGGATTTCCTCCGTTTTGGTACCGACTCCTTCCGCCGGTACCAGCAGTTGCAGGTGGATATCCTCCGGGAGCACGCCCCAGGGCAGTTCATCACCCACAACTATATGCCCTTCCATTCGCGGGAACTGGATTTCTACGACCTGGCAGCCCCGCTGGACTTCGTCTCCTGGGACAACTACCACTTCTACGGGGCCACGCCGGCCCTGGTTGCAGCGACCCACGACCTCTACTGGGGGATGAAGGCCCGCAACTACTGGGTGATTGAGCAGCAGGTCAGCCAGGTAAACTGGGCGCCATACAATCCCGTCTTCCGCCCTGGCGAGGTGGGCCTGAAGGTCTGGCAGGCGGTGGCCCACGGGGCCGACGGCGTCCTTTACTTCGCCTGGCGGGCGACGACGCGGGGCGCCGAAATCTACCACTCCGGCCTTCTGGACTACAGCAACCGTCCGACTCGGGGATACGATGAAGCCTGCCAGATTGGTCAGATGCTCCAGCGCCTGGCCCCCTATCTGGAGGGGAGTCTCCCTCTTGCAGAGGTGGCTATCCTCCACGACTATGCCTCCCGCTGGTCGCTGGACATCCAGCCCCACAACCGCGACCTGGCCAACGATGAGACGTTCCGACGGGCGCTGATGGGGCCATATGAGGCCCTCTGGGCCCGCCACGTCCCGGTGCACATCCTGCGGGCCGACCCGGAGACCGACCTCTCGGCCTACAAACTGGTCATCCTGCCCGCGCTCAACCTGGTCGGCCCCGAACTGGCCCGGCGGCTGGCAGACTATGTCCAGGGCGGCGGGACTCTCATCGCCACCGCCCGGACAGGCTTCAAGGACGAATACGGACGGGTTCCGGGCCAGCCTCCAGGGCACCTCGCTGATCTGATGGGAGTGCTTGTTGAAGAATTTGACTCCCTGCCCCCGGACCGCCGCAATCTGGTGCGATTTGTGAATGGGCCCACCGGCGCTTTCCCTGTATCCTTGTGGATGGAAGTGCTCCAGCCGACCGGTGCCCGGCCGTTGGCGGTCTACGAAGAGGACTTCTATGCCGGGAAGCCCGCCGCGACCATCGCGGAGGTGGGCCGGGGCCGGGCCATCTACGTGGGCGTCCTGATGGGGGCGGAGTTCTACGGCCCACTGATGGACTGGCTGCTGCCCCAACTGGGAGTCCATCCTCTTCCGGCGACGCCGGAGGGGGTGGAGGCAAAGGTCCGGGTGGGCCCCTCTGGCCCCATGCTCTTCCTACTGAACCACAACGACCGACCGGTCCGGGTCTCGCTCCCCGCGCCGGCGACGGACCTCGTCACTGGCGAACGTTGGGGGGATGGGGAAATCGGCGCGCGGGAAATCCGGATTCTCCTGATTTCCACCGGTCCTCGGTGAGATGAAAGTTTGGGGCGGGTGGCCTCGCCGCCCGCCCCCCACCGTTTCCCTGAACGCAGGGGGGCATCGGGGTTTACCCCTTTTTCCCGCTCTTTCTCCCTCAATCTACTCAACAGGCTCTCCCCCTCTTGACAAATCGGGCGTTTTGGTGTATACTAACGCGTGTTAGTAACACGTGTTAATTCCGGCCCACCCGGAGGAACCGCATGCCCGACCGCCCCACATCCCGAGATGTCGCCCGTCTGGCCGGGGTCTCCCGAACCACCGTCTCCCTGGTCCTCAACAACGTCCCCGATGTCCACATCAGTCCGGAGACCCGGCAACGGGTGCTGGAGGCTGCCCGGCAACTGAACTACTACCCCGATGCCTCCGCCCGTCGCCTGGTCAGCGGCAAAACCTCCACCATCGCTCTGGTCTGGCACCGGGGGCCGGACCGGACCTACCGGGATGCCTTCCTCCCCGGCCTCCTGCAGGGAGCCACCCGTGCGGCCCGACACTACGGCTATTATGTCCTCTTCCGCCCCATAGAGCCCGACGAGTCCGACGACGCTTGGGTGGAACTGGCCCGGGGGCGCCACACCGACGGCCTCATCCTCTCCGGTCCCCGCTCCGACGATGCCGCTCTCCTGGACCTCTACCGCGAAGGCTTCCCCCTGGTCCTTCACGGCCAGTTGCCCGGCACCGACATTCCCGCAGTGGATGTGGATAACGAAAGCGGCGCGATGGCCGCTATCCGGCATCTGCTGGCCCTGGGCCACCGCCGGATCGGGATGATCACGAATGCCCCCCTGGCCTACATTGCCAGCCGTCAGCGGCTGGAAGGGTACCGGCGCGCGCTGGAGGAGGTAGGGATCCCCTTTGACGAGGCACTGGTTCACTGCGGGAACTTTGACGAAGAGAGTGGTCGGCAGGCGATGCAGGCTCTCCTGGCCCTGGCGGAGCGCCCCACGGCGGTCTTTATCGCCAGCGACATGGTCGCTGTGGGCGCGCTGCGGGCCCTGCGGGAGCACGGCCTGCGGGTCCCGGAAGATATGGCCATCGCTGGCTTTGATGACATCGCGACTTCCCGCTACCTCACCCCCGCCCTCACCACCGTCCATGTCCCCGCCTTCGGCCTGGGCTGGAGCGCGGTTGAACTCCTCATCCGCATCATTGAAGGCGACGCTCCCAGCGAAACCCAGGTCCGCCTGGAGACCGAATTGGTCGTTCGGGAATCCTGCGGGGCCAGCGCGCCACAGGGAAAGGTGTGAGCGAGCGTTGACGTTGATCTAACCGTCAAAACAGAAAGAGTAGGTACTTACTCATTTTGTTCGGAGAGGAGGTGGTATCGGGCGCTGAATGTGAATCGTCGCTTTACCGGTGAACTGTTCGCGATCCGTCTATAGTATCCCTAACCCCATTCCAATTCAGGAGGAAAGAGAGATGTCTCGGCGTATCGTTGGATTCTCCCTGACCGCTCTGGTGGTGGTCGGCCTGGTCCTGGCCGGCTGCGCTCCCCAGACGGTCACCGTCACCGTTCCCGTGAAGGAGACGGTGGAAGTGCCGGTAGAGGTCACCGTTCCCGTCCCTGTTCCCGCCCCCAAAGGTGCAGTCACCGTGCTGGGCGTGTGGGGCGGCTCCGAGTTTGAGGCCTTCGCCGCCGCCGTGGAGCCCTTCACCAAAGAGACGGGCATCGGCATGGCCTTTGAGACCTCCCGCGAGCAGGCCACGGTCCTGGTCACCCGGGTCCAGGCGGGCAATCCCCCAGACATCGCCATTCTCCCCCAGCCCGGTCTGCTGGTGGACCTGGCCAAGATGGGCGCGCTGGTCCCACTGGAGAACATCGTGGATATGGACCAGTTGAAGAAGGACTACGCGCAGGCCTGGATTGACCTGGGCAGTTACGACGGCCACCTCTATGGCATCTGGTTCAAGGGCGCCCTGAAGAGCCTGGTCTGGTACAACCCCAAGGCGTTCCAGGAGAAAGGCTACCAGGTGCCCACCACCTGGGACGAGATGATCGCCCTCTCGGACCAGATTGTGGCCGACGGCGGGACGCCCTGGTGCATCGGGCTGGAGAGCGGCGCGGCCAGCGGCTGGCCCGGCACCGACTGGATTGAAGACATTATGCTCCGCACCGCCGGTCCCGAGGTCTACGACCAGTGGGTCAACCACGAAATCCCCTGGACCGACTCGGCGGTGCAACGGGCCTGGGAACTCTTCGGCCAGATCGCCCGCAATGAGCAGTACGTCTGGGGCGGCACGACGGGCGTGCTGAGCACCAACTTCGGCGATTCCCCGCGCCCCCTCTTTGACACGCCCCCCGGCTGCTACATGCACCGGCAGGCCTCCTTCATCACTGGCTTCTTCCCCCAGGGCGTGCAGGCCGGAGAGGACTACGATGTCTTCGCCTTCCCGTCCATTGACCCTCAGTGGGGCGTTCCGGCGCTGGGTGCGGGCGACGTGGTAGTGATGCTCAACGACACCCCCGAAGCCCGGGCGTTCATCCAGTACCTGGCCTCGCCCAAGCCGCACGAGATTTGGGCCGCCCGGGGTGGCTTCATCTCCCCGCACCGGGGCGTGGACCCCAACACCTATCCGGATGAACTGACCCGCAAACAGGCCCAGATTCTGGCCGGCGCCGAGGTCTTCCGCTTTGACGGCTCCGACCTGATGCCCGCCGCCGTCGGTGCTGGGTCGTTCTGGACCGGCGTGATGGACTACGTCGGCGGGAAGGACCTGGACGCGGTGCTCCAGGCGATTGAGACCAGTGCGCTGGATGCTTACAAGAAGTAAGTCGTGAAACGTGAGCGCGAAAGCCTCCCGCAGGCTCAGAGCCTGCGGGGGGCTCCCCATCCTGTCGGATGCAGGATGACGCGCGGGCTGGCAGCGCGCATCCGTAGTTCAAAGCCTGCAGGAGGCTTCCCGTTCTGTCGGAGGAACGCATGAGCGAGTTGGTCTCCCAAGTGCTCGCCACGCTGGCCGCTATCCTTTTGGGGGTCGCGGGCATCGCCGGCCTTTTCCTGGGGCTGGATTTCCTGGTCGGCCTGCTCCCCCAGCGCCTGCAGCCCAGAGTGCGCCCCTGGGCCTACATCGGGCCCGCCCTCCTTATCCTGGGCTTCTACCTGGTCTATCCCACTCTGCAGACCCTCTACTTAAGTTTCTTTGACGCCAAATCGGAGCAGTTCGTCGGGCTCCAGAACTATCTCTGGACGCTCACCTCGCCCGAAATGCGCATTGCCTTCCGCAATAATCTCCTCTGGATTGTTCTGATGACCACCTTCAGCGTCGGGCTGGGGCTGGTCATCGCCGTTCTGGTGGACCGGGTACGCTATGAACCCCTCGCCAAATCCGTCATTTTCCTGCCTATGGCGATCTCGTTTGTGGGCGCCAGCGTCATCTGGCGCTTTGTCTACGCCTACAAGCCGGCCAACGTCCCCCAGATTGGTCTGCTGAACGCGGTGATCGTCGCTCTGGGGGAGCGGCCAATGGGATGGTTAGTGGATACGGCGGTCAACAACTTCGCCCTCATCGCGGTCGGCATCTGGCTGCAGACGGGCTTCTGCATGGTGATTCTCTCCGCCGCCCTCAAGGCCATCCCCCGGGAGATTCTGGAGGCGGCACGGGTGGACGGTGCCAGTGAGTGGCGCATCTTCTGGCAAATCACAGTGCCGATGATCGGTTCCACCGTGGCAGTGGTGGCGACGACGGTGATCATCAACGCTCTGAAGGCCTTTGACATCGTCTTCGTGATGACCAACGGCACGCGCGGGACCGAGGTCATCGCCAACCGGATGTACAAGGAGATGTTCTCGTTTCTGAACTTCGGACGGGCCAGCGCTATCGCCGTCATCCTGCTGCTGGCCATCGTCCCGGTAATGGCGGCGAACATCCGCCGCTTCCAGGCCCAGGAGGAGATACGATGAGCATAGTGCGCCAGGTTCTTGCGCGATTCTCCCTCCATCTGGCCATCATTGGCCTTTGCCTTCTCTGGCTGTTGCCGACGGTCGGCCTGCTGGTCAGTTCCTTCCGGCCCAAAGATGCTGTCTTCGCCACCGGTTGGTGGGCCGTCTTCCAGTTCCCGCTGGATTTCTCCCAGTTCCGGCTGGATAACTACATCCAGGTCCTGACCGCGCAGGGGCTGGGGCGGGCGTTTCTGAACAGCCTGACCATTGTGATTCCGTCCACCGTCATCCCCATCACCATCGCGGCCTTCGCCGGATATGCCTTTGCCTGGATGAACTTCCCTGGCCGTCAGGTCCTGTTCGTCATCGTAGTTGGGCTGCTGGTGGTGCCCCTCCAGATGACGCTCATCCCCCTCCTGCGCATCTACAACCAGGTTGGGCTTTCGGGGACCTTCCTGGGCATCTGGCTGGCCCATACCGGCTACGGTCTGCCCTTCGCGGTCTACCTGTTGCGGAATTTCTTTGGCTCGTTACCCAAGGACCTTTTTGAGGCGGCTTATCTGGACGGCGCCTCGCCGCTGACCGCCTTCACCCGCCTGGCGCTGCCGCTATCCGTCCCGTCGCTGGCATCGCTGGCCATCTTCCAGTTCATCTGGGTCTGGAACGACCTGCTGGTCGCGCTGATTTACCTGGGCGGGACGGAGAAGGTGGCCCCGCTGACGCTGCGGCTCTCTGCGATGGTGCAATCGCTGGGGCAGGACTGGCATCTATTGACGGCGGCGGCCTTCGTCTCTATGGCCGTGCCCCTGCTGGTCTTCTTCGCTCTCCAGCGCTACTTCGTCCGGGGCATCCTGGCCGGGTCGGTGAAGGGATAAAATCCAAGATTACAGGAGGAACCCTTGCTGCCACAAGTCCCTGTTTCTGAGAAACGACTGGACGATTACCGCCTCATCGTGGGCGAAGAGGCTATCGCCGAAATCCGCGCCCTGGGGGAGCCCCTCCGGGGCGCGCGCGTCGTGCATATCAACGCCACCGCCTATGGAGGCGGGGTGGCGGAAATCCTCCAGACGCTGGTCCCGCTGATGCGGGATGTGGGCCTGGATGCCCACTGGCAGGTCATTGAGGGCGCGGACGAATTCTTCAACGTCACCAAGGCCTGCCACAACGGCCTCCAGGGGATGGACATCCCCTTCACCGACGAGATGAAGGCCATCTGGCAGCGGTACAACCAGGCCAATGCCCGCCGTCTGGAGGGGGAGTACGACTTCATCATCGTCCATGACCCCCAGCCCGCCGGACTCCTCCACTATCACGGCCGCGCAGGGGGGAAGCACTGGATTTGGCGCTGCCACATAGATACCTCCCAGCCCAATCCTCTCTACTGGGAGTTCTTTGTGCCGTACATCTCCCAGTACGATGCCGCTATTTTCACTATGCGGGAGTACGTAGGGCCGGGGGTGGCCTTTCGGCACCTGGCGATAATACCGCCGACCATTGACCCCCTCTCTCCCAAGAACGTCCCCATGGGCATAGAGGAGGCCCGGCGGACAGTGGCCCGGTTCGGTGTGGACGTCCGTCGTCCCCTCATCGTCCAGGTGAGCCGGTTTGACCCCTGGAAGGACCCGCTGGGGGTGATAGACGCGTACCGACGGGTGAAGCAGGAGGTGCCCAAGGTACAACTGGCGCTGGTCGGCTCTATGGCGGCGGACGATCCAGAGGGGTGGACCTACCTGGACCGGACCATCCGCTACGCTGGGGAGGACTACGACATCTTCATCCTCCACAACTTCCACGGGGTGGGGAACCGGGAGGTGAACGCGTTCCAGACCGCTGCCGATGTGGTGGTGCAGAAGTCGCTGCGGGAAGGGTTCGGGCTGGTGGTGGCAGAGGCCCTCTGGAAGGGGAAGCCGGTGGTGGGTGGTAACGTGGGCGGCATCCCGCTACAGGTGATAGATGGGGAGACGGGCTTTTTAGTGAACAGCGTGGAGGAATGCGCCGACCGGATTCTCTACCTGCTCCGCCGCCCGGAGGAGGTCCGACGGATGGGGACGGCGGGCCGGGAGCATGTCCGGCGGCACTTCCTCACCACCCGCTACCTGGCCGATTATCTCCGGCTATTTGGCCAGTTGAGCGCGGGATGACCCGCGTTTCAGCCCTCCACAGCGGAAACCCAGATGGCGGCCTCGCCGCTCACCGGGCATTTATATTCACAGATGCCGCAGCCGATGCACCGTTCCTCTACCACACGCGGCCGCTGCACGGTCACCGGTTGGCCTGTCGCATCGGTTACCGTGACCTCTTCCAGGACAATGGCCTTCTCCGGCACCGGGCACATCTCTTCGCAGACGATGCACGGGCGGTGGTCGGCCCAGGGAATGCAGCGATTGCGGTCTATGTAGGCCCGCCCCAGCACGGCTCGCCGCTTCTCCTCCAGCGGCAGCGGCGGGATGGCCTCCACCGGACAGACCTGGCCGCAGGCGTTGCAGGAGTAGTCGCAGTATCCCAGGCGGGGGATGAGCACCGGCGTCCAGAGGGACTCCAGCCCACCCTCCAGGAGCGCCGGTTGGATGGCGCCTGTCGGACAGGCCCGGACACAGAGCCCGCAGCGGACGCATCGGGCCGTGAGATGGTTCTCCCGGGCGCCCGGCGGTCGGATCAGCGGCGACCGGCGGGTGAAGCGGTCGCTGCGAAAGAGGGCGATGCCCAGAGCGGCCACTCCCAGCGCCGCCAGCGCTGTCCGCCGGTCCGGGTCGTAGGCCTCCATCGGCGCCAGAGCCGGACGGGCCGGGAAACGGATGGCCTTGTATGGACAGGCCTCCCGGCATTCCAGGCACATTGTGCACTCTGCCGGGTCGCTGGCGTAGTCCCGGTCCGGGCGGATTGTCCCCGTGGGGCAGACCCGCGCGCAGGCGCCGCAGTGGGTGCAGGCTGGCGTGACCTCCCGGCGAACCAGGCCGACTTTGCTCACCAGCCCCAGCAGTCCCCCCAGCGGACAAAGGTACCGGCACCAGAACCGGGGAGCCAGCCCGTTGAGGGCGAGGACCGTCCCCAGGACCAGGGCGTAGAGGACGGGCGCGCGGTAGAAGGGTGCCTCCACGGGGAAAACTGCCGGGCGCAGGAGACGGTCCAGCGCCTCCACTGCTGGGCGCAGGGGCGGGAGCGCGTACGCGGCCACTTCGGCGGCCGTCACCATCCGCTCCAGAGCCGGCCAGAGGGCGGCCCCGAAGGTCCGGATGACCAGAGTCAGCGGGTCCAGCACCAGCAGGGTCAGATTGCCCAGCAGAGCGGCCGCCAGGAGGGTCAGCCAGAGGAAGTGCTTGGCGCGGCGCCAGGTCTCCGGGAAGGTCCGCCGGACAGCGGAGCGGGGTGAAGGGACAGCATCCAGCAGCGTCCCCAGGGGGCAGAGCCACCCACACCAAGCCCGGCCAAAGAGCAGGGTCAGCGCCAGGGTCAGCAGGGCCAGGGCCGAACCGGGCAGGAGGACGCGCGCGGCGATGGCATGAGCCAGCGTTGTCAGCGGGTCCAGCCGCATCGGCAGGTTCGCCAGCGACGGCGGCGCGCCGCCTCGCCGGGCAGCCACCAGCAGGACCAGGAACGCGACCAGGGTGCCGAACTGGATACCCCGGCGGAGCCAGAGGGCGGATGGCCGTCGGATGCGGGAAAGAGAACCCTTTCTCATTCGCTGAATGGGGCACCAGATGAATCTGGCGCTACACTTCGGCGATACGCAGGTTCTCCAGGTCGGAGCGGCCCAGCCCCATCGTCGCCCCCGCGCGGACGTAGCTCAGGTCCTCCGGCCTCAGGCCGAAGAGGGTCGCCGCAAAGGCATCGGCGGCGACGATGTCCGGGCTGGCGATGACGGTATCCAGTTTCCGCACGTCATCCAGATTGCCGCCTGTCGGCCCGTGGGCAGTGAGGATGCGCACCGCGTCCACCACCGTTAGGGTGGGGCGGATGCGGGAAGTTAGGTCCGCCAGCCGTTGGCCCAGATTCCGGTGCATCGCCGGACGGTCCCAGATGGTCCCCATCAGATTCTTCATCCCCAGCGTCAGCCGGGCCAGGCTGTGGTGCTTGGCGATGGGGACATTGATGACGACATCGGCCTTCAGAATATCCTCGTAGATGGCGCACTGGCGCAGGTCCAGCCCTTCTGGAATCTCCGTCTCCACGAACTTGAACCGGGCCATCACCTCCATCTCGCCGCCGGCCGCGCGCACCTGTTCGGCAATACCGCTTTGGGCGTAGGCCTCTTCCGGCGTCCCGCCGAAGGGGTAGTCCATCACCCGCACCTGCCGGGCGCCGGCCTCGTAGCACATCCGGACCAGTGCGCCGACGACCCAGGGGTTGGTGGTGGCGGCGTACTCGTAGGTGTGGTAGGCGACGCAGATGTTGGGCTTGATGATGACGTCATTCCCTGGGCGGACGAAGCGCCCCATCCCGCCCAGGGCATCCACCGCCCGCCGGACCAGGTCTTCCGGCTCCCCGCCGCGCGCCACAGCCAGGTGGGGGTATTCGGGTACGGTGGTTAGGGAGGCCGAGGGGGTAGAGGATGGGGTGGTTGCCGGAGAACCCGGCGTCGGGGAGGCTGGGATTGGGGTGAAGGAAGGTCCCGGCGCGGGGGTTGGTGACGGTCGGGGGCGGCAGGCGGCCAGCACCGGCCCGCCGATCAGCGCGCCCAGCCCGAGAGCACAATAACGCAGGAATTCGCGACGGTCTAATGAACTCATAGAACCCCCTTTATGTAGATCATCATAGCACATTTTTCCCGAAAGGGCAAGATGCGCGCGCCGCGAGATCGTCTCGCTCTTGGTGATTGATAGTTGGATCCGTCTGCCTTAAGGGCCCCCACAAAGACCCGTTGTTGACCGCTGCTGCAAAAACCAGAAGGAGTTGTTCCTTATACTCTCCAGCGGACGTTCGCGATGGATCTCCTTGACAGAATCCCGGGTAATGGTATAACGGTCCGGGATTGAAACGTTTCAATTCTCGGGAGTACACTATGCACCTAGCTTTTCTGAACCCACAGGGAAACTTTGACCCGCAGGATCGGTACTGGACCCAGCACCCCGATTTCGGCGGACAACTGGTCTACGTTAAGCAGGTCGCGCTGGCGCTGGGCCGGATGGGGCATCAGGTGGACATCCTCACCCGCCACATCCGGGATCCCCAGTGGCCCGGGCTGGATGGCCTCCTGGATGGGTATCCGGGCATGCCGAACGTCCGCATCGTCCGGATCTCTGCCGGGCCGGACCATTTTCTCCCCAAAGAAGATCTCTGGCCCTATATCGGCACAGACTGGGTGCCGGGCATCCTGGATTTCTACCGCCGGGAGGGCCGCTTCCCCGACGCGTTCACGGCCCACTACGGAGACGGCGGCTTGGCGGGCGTCCTCATCGCCGCTGAGACGGGTATCCCCTTTACCTTCACCGCCCACTCCCTGGGCGCCCAGAAGATGGACGGACTGGGCGCAACTCCGGAGAATCTCCCCGAACTGGACGCCCGCTACCACTTCGCCCGCCGCCTGGTGGCAGAGCGGCTCAGCATGAACCGGTCCGCCGTCAACATCACCAGCACCCGCCAGGAGCGGTTTCAGCAGTACGGCCATCGGGCCTACCGGGGCGCCGTGGATGTTGGAGACGACCGCCGCTTCGCCCTCATACCGCCCGGGGTGGATACCACCGTCTTTGACCCCAGGGCGCGGGCCCCCGATGAGGAGGCCATCCACCAGCGGGTTCTGGCCGCGCTGGAACGGGACATCCAGGAAGATCGCCGTCATCTGCCCTGTATCGTCGCTTCCAGCCGACTGGAGCCGAAGAAGAACCACCTGGGACTGGTAGTGGCCTTCGCCGAAAGCCCGACCCTGCGGGAACGAGCCAACCTGCTGCTGGTTACGGCCCACCTGGAGGACCCCCTCCGCCGGGAGGAGGGAACCCCGGTGGAACGGGAGATTCTGGCGCGCATCCGGCAGGTCGTCCAGGGCCGCAGCCTCTGGGGCGAAGTGAGCACGGTGGCCCTGGCGGGGCAATCGGCGCTGGCGGCGGCCTACCGGTTGCTGGCTCGGCGCCGCTCCGTCTTCGCACTGACGGCCTGGTACGAGCCCTTCGGCCTGGCCCCCTTGGAGGCCGCCGCGACCGGGTTGCCGGTGGTCGTCACCCGGAGCGGCGGGCCCGCTGAAATCTGGCAGGAGGACGGGGAGGAGTACGGTGTCCTGGTGGACCCCGCCGATCCCGCCGACATCGCCCGGGGCCTGTTGCGGCTTCTGGAGAGCCCCGGAGCCTGGGAGGAGTTCGCCCGCCGGGGGCAGGAGCGAGTCCTGGCCCGCTACACCTGGGAGCGCACCGCTGAGGGATACCTGACCGTTATCCAGCGGGTTCTGAGCACCCCTCGCCCCGGTCCGACGGATGCCCTGCTGCCCATCCCGCCTTACTTTCAGGACCCGCGGCCCGAGAACGACATCTCTCTGGACGAACTGCGCCAACTGTACTGGGGAGACGAATCCGATGAGTGACCTGGACCTGCTGGCCGTTGGTGAAGCGCTGGTGGACCTGATCTCGCTGGAAGAAACCGTCTCGTTGCGGGGGGCGCGTACTTTTCGGATGCACGCAGGGGGCTCCCCGGCCAACATCGCCGCCAATATGGCCCGGCTGGGAGGTCGGGCCGCCCTGGCCGCCTGTATCGGCGATGACCCCTTCGGACACTTTCTGCGCGCTGAACTGGAGGCAGCGGGCGTCCTCTGCGAGTACTTGGTGGTAAACCCCTCCGTTCAGACCACGGTCATCTTTGTCTCCCACACCCAGGGAACGCCGGACTTTCTGGCCTATCGGGATGGAGACCATCATCTGGGACCGGAGCAGGTCCCCGAAGAAGCCATCATCCGGTCCCGCGCGGTCCACGGGTCTGCGTTTGCGCTTTCCCGCCCACCGGCCCGTCAGGCCGTCCTGCGGGCCCTTCGGTTGGGACGGGAATGGGGGCGCGTCGTCTCAGTGGACCCGAACTACAGCCCGCGCATCTGGCCGGACCGGGAAGAAGCGATGCAGGTCATCTGGCAGGCGCTGGCCCTGGCAACCCTGACCAAACCGTCCCTGGACGATGCCCGACGGCTTTTCGGGCCCAACCTCACCCCGGAGGGCTACATCCAGCGTTTCCACGACCTGGGCCCTTCCATTGTGGTGCTGACGATGGGAGCCGAAGGGGTCCTCCTCTCCGAAGGGGGACGGATCCAGCACATCCCTTCGCTGCCAGTCTCGGTCGTGGATGCTACCGGTGCTGGTGATGCCTTCTGGGCCGGATTTCTGATCGCTTTTCTGGACGGCAACCCGCCGGTCCGCTGTGTCCGCTTCGCGCAGCGGGTGGCCGTCCGGAAACTGGCCGTTGTCGGCCCGTTTCCGGCGAAGATTGACCGGGGGGAAATCTACACCGAACTGGATGCGGAAGAAAAAGCGATAAAGAAATAGGCCGCGACCTCTTGACAAACGGTGCAAATAGGTGTATAATATGAGTTGAAACGTTTAAGCCCAGACGGCTTTTTTTTACCCAAGAATTGAAACGTTTCAACTATGGCTAAGAATTCTATGCCCACTATCCGGGATGTCGCCCGCCGCGCGGGGGTCTCCATCGCCACCGTCTCCTACGTCCTCAACGAGAGCGCCCCTATCAGCGAGGAGACCCGCGCCCGGGTCCTGGCGGCTGCCGCCGAACTGGGCTACCGCCCCAGCGCCCTGGCCCGCAGTCTGCGCGCCCGCCAGAGCCACATCATCGGTTATTCCTGGCACCACGTCCCCCGCGACCACTGGCATCCCATCCTGGACCCCTTCCTGTACAGTATGGCCCAGGCCGCTGAGACGGAAGGGTACCACATCCTTACCTTCGCTCAACCCACTGACGGCAACCCCTGGCTTCCCTACCAGGAACTGATGCTCACCGGTCGGGTGGACGGTTTCATCCTCTCTGAAACGAACCGGAACGACCCGCGCGTTCGCTACCTCCTGGACCGCGATTTCCCCTTCGTCGCTTTCGGGCGCGCCAATGAGGAATGGGACTTCCCCTACGTGGACGTGGACAACGCGGCGGGGACCCGGATGGCTGTGGAGCATCTGGTAGAACTGGGCCACCGGCGGATTGCCGTTATTGCCTGGCCGGAAGATTCCCTCACCGGCAGTTACCGCCTTCAGGGTTACCTGGAGGGGATGGCGGCAGCCGGTTTTCCGGTGGACCCGGCATGGATTGTCCGGACGGAGCACGCAGAGGCCGCCGGTCGTCAGGCGATGCAGGCCCTGCTGGCCCTGCCGCCCGACCGTCGCCCCACCGCTGTGGTAACGATGAGTGACCTGATGGCCATCGGCGCGATGAACGCCCTCTACGAGGCCGGGCTCCAGCCTGGCCGGGACGTCTCGGTCGTGGGGTTTGACGATGTGCCGATGGCCCAGTACCTCCATCCGCCCTTGACCACCGTCCGCCAGCCGATCGCGGAGGTCGGGGCGAATGTGGTGCAGATGCTTCTGAGGTTGATTCGGGGGGAACCGCTGCCGGAGCGGAGGGTGCTCCTTTTGCCCCGGCTGATTGTGCGGGAATCCAGCGGAAAATGCCAGGCACTTTGAAAGTGTCTGGCCCTTCAGGATGAGATTTCCGAGCAGGGGCCTGTCCCGGGCCAGGAGACTGCCGGCCCCTGCCCGACGCAGCGATGCCCACTCACCCAGAGTGCGGGCGAGGGCTTCGCGCGCTGTGATTATACCACAAACCCGGAGAACTGCCCAGATGAGGATCAAAGCCTTCATCTTTGACCTGGACGGCGTCCTGACCGATACTTCTGAATACCACTACCGCGCCTGGAAGCGGCTGGCCGACGAATTGGGCATCCCCTTTGACCGCAGGCGCAACGAGGCCCTGCGCGGTGTCTCCCGCCGCCGCTCCCTGGAACTTCTCCTGGATGGCCGCCCTGCCACCGAGGCCCAGATGGAGCAGTGGATGGAGCGCAAGAACCGCTATTACGTGGAGTCCCTGGAAGCCCTTACTCCCGACGACCTTCTCCCCGGCGCGCTGGACCTTCTTCGGGAAATCCGTCAGGCTGGCCTGAAAGTCGGCATCGCCTCTGCCAGCAAGAACACCCGCACCGTCCTGGATCGCCTGGACCTCTGGTCCCTGGCCGATGCTGTCTCGGACGGCTATAGTGTGGAGCGGACCAAGCCTGCCCCCGACCTCTTCCTGCACTGTGCGCAAGTTCTGGGCGTGGCGCCAGAAGAGGCGGTGGTGGTGGAGGACGCGGCTGCGGGTGTGGAGGCTGCCCTGGCCGGCGGCTTCTGGGCCGTCGGGCTGGGGCCTGACGCGCGCGTGGGCACCGCCCACGTCCTTCTTCCGTCCCTGGAAGGCGTCACTTTGGCGAGCATTCTCTCCCGGTTCCCCGTCCCGGCGGAATCTCTCCCCACCGATACCTGGCACATCAGGGAGGCGGAGTTTCGGCCCGACCGCCTGCGCCAGATGGAGACGGTCTTCACCATTGGCAATGGCTATCTGGGAACGCGCGGCACTTTTGAGGAAGGATACCCCGGTGATACCCCCGCCACTCTCGTCCACGGCGTCTTTGACGACCACCCTCTCTTCTACACCGAACTGGTCAACTTCCCCAACTGGCTTCCCTTGACCCTCATTGTGGAGGGTGAACGGTTCCGGCTGGACCGGGGGACTGTTCTGGCTTACCACCGGGAACTGGACCTGCGGACGGGGGTCCTCACCCGCCTGGTGCGCTGGCGGAGTCCCGCCGGGCACACTGTTGACCTGAAGATAGAGCGCTTCGCCAGTCTGGATAACCCCCACCTGCTGGTCATCCGCCAGCGGATCACTGTGCTGGACTTCACCGGGACGACCGAACTACGGGCCGGGCTGAACGGGTACTCCTTTAATCCTGAACTCTATCACTGGCAACTGGTAGATCAGGGGGCCGTCGGGCCGCAGGCGGTCTACCTGAACACCCGTACCTGTCACTCCGGCATAGAGGCCTGTATGGCGGCTCACCTGACCGTCGCTGCGCCGGGAGAGGTTACCTACACCTGGACCGACTGCGAGAACGCTCCGGCGGTGGTGGCCCGGACGACAGTCCGCCCTGGCGAAACGCTGGTGGTGGAGAAACGGGTGGCCCTCTACACGAGCCGAGAGGTCTCCGACGTCCAGAAGGCAGCGCTTGCGGCACTGGAGGAGGCCGTTGCCCAGCCCTACGACGACCTGCGCGCGGCCCATGAGGCCGCGTGGGCGCGGGAGTGGGAGGCCTGCGATGTCGTCATTGAGGGCGACGACCGGGCCCAGCAGGCCGTCCGCCACAGCCTTTTCCAGTTGCTTATCGCGGCCCCCCGCCACGACGACCGGGTGAGCATCCCTGCCAGGACGCTCAGCGGCTTCGGCTACCGGGGCCACGTCTTCTGGGACACGGACACCTTCATCCTGCCCTTCTTTACTTTCACCCGTCCGGAAATCGCCCGCAGCCTGCTGATGTATCGCTACCACACGCTCCCCGGCGCGCGGCGCAAGGCCCAGCGGCATGGCTACGAGGGCGCCATGTATGCCTGGGAATCGGCCGACACCGGCGATGAGACCACCCCCCGCTGGGTCCCTGCCCCAAATGGCGACTTGGTCCGCATCTGGTGCGGCGACATTGAGGACCACATCACCGCCGACGTCGCTTATGCTGTCGTCCAGTACTGGCGGGTCACGGGTGATGATGACTTTATGCGGGACTACGGGGCCGAAATCGTCCTGGATACGGCCCGCTTCTGGGCCTCGCGCGCCTGCTGGAACGAAGAGCGCAGCCGCTACGAGATTCGGGATGTCATCGGGCCAGACGAGTACCACGAGCACGTGGACAACAATGCCTACACCAACGGGATGGCCCGCTGGAACCTGGAAGCCGCGCTGGAAGTGCTGGCGTGGCTCCGGGAGATGGCCCCTCAGAAAGCCGCCGACCTGCAGTCCCGCCTGGGCCTGACCGAGGAGGTGCTGCGCCAATGGGCCCACGTCATTGAGCACCTCTACATCCCCTACGACCCGGAAAGTGGGCTGATAGAGCAGTTTGAGGGCTTTTTTGACCGGGAGGATATTGACCTGAGCGCCTACGAGCCCCGGAGCGTCTCTATGCAGGTCATTCTGGGCATAGAGGGGACTCAGCGGTATCAGGTCTTGAAGCAACCGGACCTGTTGATGCTCCTCTATATGTTGCGGGATCGGTACGAACCGGAGGTGTTGCGCCGGAACTGGGAGTACTACACTCCGCGTACGGACCTTTCTTACGGCTCTTCGCTGGGGCCGTCCATTCATGCCCTGCTGGCAGCCCGGATGGGGGACTCGGAGGCGGCATATCGGCATTTTATGCACGCGGCGCTGACCGACCTGGAAGATTTGCGCGGGAATGCCGCTGATGGCTTCCACGCTGCGACGGCGGGAGGCCTTTGGCAGGCACTGGTCTTTGGCTTTGCCGGACTGGAGGTTTGCAATGGGAGCCCCACTCTGACCCCCTGCCTGCCTGCCCACTGGCGGCGGCTGGCTTTCTCCGTCCGCATTCGCGGCCAGCGGATAGCGGTGGATGTCAGTTCGTCATAAACGGAAGGAGGTGATACTATCGGGAAAAACGGGATGGCAGTTCTAACCGTTCAGTAACCATACTATTTCCAAATTTTACAGGAGGAGATAACATGTACCGCAAAGCGTTCGCTCTGATGGCTCTGCTGGTGGTAGCAGGCCTGGTCCTGACGGCCTGCGCCCCCCAGACAGTCACCGTCACCGTGCCCGTGAAGGAGACGGTGCCGGTGCCGGTGGAGAAGACTGTGGTCGTCCCCCAGGAGCGGGCGACGGTCCGGCTCTCCGGCTGGGCCGCCAACCCCCAGGAGACGGCACTGCTGGAGTCGCTCCTCTACCGCTTCAGCCTGGAGAACCCCGATATCATCGTCAAGTACGAACCCATCACCGGCGACTACTGGCAGGCCATTAAGACTCTTGTGGGCGCAGGGGAGGAACCGGACATCTACTACATGGACATCTTCCAGTTCCCCTTCTTCGCGAAAGAGGGCGTGCTCCTGCCGCTGGACGACCTGATGGCGGCCACCGGGACCAGCCGGGATGCCTTCATCCCCGACCTGATCAATGCCTTCACTTATGAGGGCGAGACCTACGGCATCCCCAAGGACTTCAACACTCTGGCCCTCTTTTTCAATAAGGACCTGTTTGATCAGGCCGGGCTGGCATACCCGACAGACGATTGGACCTGGGACGACCTGAAGGCGGCGGCGCAGCAGTTGAGCCAGCCCGATAAGAATATCTACGGGATGGGCGTCCCCGCCGACCCGGGTCGTTTCCCCATTTTCGTCTTCCAGAACGGCGGCCGCATTATGACCGAAGACTTCTCCGATACGCTGCTGGATAGCCCCGAGGTCGCAGAGGCGGCTCGCTTCTACACCGGTTTCTACTTTGACAAGAGCGGCGCGCTCCCCTCGGATGTGGGGGAGGGATGGCAGGGGACAGCCTTCGGCAAGGGCAATTTTGCGATGGTCTACGAGGGTGGCTGGCTCATCCCGTATCTGAACCAGCAGTTCCCGGACCTGAAGTACGGCGCGGTGCTGCCGCCTAAGGGGCCGAAGGGGTATGGCAACCTCATCTTCACCGTCGCCTACGTCATCTCCAAGAACTCCAAGAACCCCGAGGCTGCCTGGAAGGTGATAGAGTTCCTCACCAACGAGGCCAGCCAGACGACCGTGCTGGAGAGCGGGTTTGCCCTTCCGTCCCGCGCTTCCCTGATCAACAACCCCTACTTTGAGAGCCACCCCGAATCGGCGGCTATCTTCCAGGGGGCCAACGGCGCCACGCCGTTTATGTGGGGCCTCTACGGCTCGGACGTGAACGAGAAGATGGGGCAGGCCCTGGAGCGCATCTACCTGGAGGGCCAGGACCCGGAGGCCTCGTTCCAGCAGGCGGCCCAGGAACTGCGGGAGATTATGGGCAAATAGCCTCGGCTACAGGAGCGTGCCAGGTGCTGGGGAAAGCGCCTGGCACGTTACCCTTCTATCACCGACCGGCCTGGAGGCCCGCAGGTCAGGCAATGGGTGGCGGTAGGATGACGGCTGAGCCGTTGTCCTACCGCCGCAAGGAAAAGGAGGTATCGTGTTCTCCCAGGCAAAACGCCGGAAACTATCTGAATGGTTCACTGCGTACGTCTTCCTGGCCCCTTGGTTCTTCATCCTCTTTGTCTTCGTCCTCTTCTCCATCGGCTGGGCTTTCTACCTCTCGTTCACCGACTACAATCTCTTCAGTCCGCCCAAGTGGGTGGGGTTGAGCCAGTACATCCGGGTACTGCGGGATCGCGATTTTCTGCAGCGCGCTCTTCCAAACACTCTGCAATACGTTGCTGTGGTGGTGCCAATCCAGACGTTTATCTCCCTGATCATCGCCTTCGCCCTGGACCAGAACATCCGCTTCCGCCGCTTCTTCCGAACGGCCTTCTACGTCCCCTCGGTGACTTCATCGGTGGTCATCTCGCTGATTTTCGTCTGGCTCTTCAGCAAAGTTGGCATCATCAACCAGATTTTTCACCTCAAGATTGACTGGTTGAACAGCCCTACCTATGCCCTGCCGACGATTATGATGGTGAACATCTGGTCCACCATCGGCACGATGATGCTGATTTTTCTGGCTGCGTTGCAAGATATTCCCTTGACCCTCTACGAAGCGGCTCAGATAGACGGGGCCAATCGGTTTCAGATTCTTCGCTATGTGACCATCCCGGCCCTGCGGCCAGCCATCTTTTTCGTGGTGACGATGGGCGTTATCGGCTGCTTCCAGGTCTTTGACCAAATTTACGTGATGACTGCTGGAGGGCCGCTGGGCTCAACGACGACGATCGCCTATCTCATCTACAAGTGGGCCTTCGGAAGCACCAACATCCAGATGGGGCGGGCATCGGCAGTCGCCTTTATCCTGTCCCTGATGATACTGGTCGTCGTCCTGATCCAGCGCCGGATTATTGAACGGGAGGAGTGAGATGACCACGATGGCGCGCACAATGCCCCGCCGGGATATCTTCGCTTTCTGGGACCGGATCAAAATGCCCCTCTTCTACGGCGTCCTGATTCTCTGGACGCTCATCAGCGTCTTTCCCTTCTGGGTGTCGGTGGTCTATTCACTGAAGCCGGTGGCGAACTCCTACGCTCCACCCTATCTGTGGCCGATCCCTTTCACGTTGGAAAACTACCGTACTGTGCTGACCCAATTTGAACTCTTCCCTCGCTGGTTGCTGAACAGCACGGTGGTCGCCATCGCAGTGATGCTGATTCGTACCCTCTTCTGCGCGATGGGCGGGTATGCCTTCGCTCGCCTGCGATTTCCTGGCAAGGACCTGCTCTTCACTCTCACCCTCTTCACCATGATGGTCCCGGGCCAGGTCACTCTCATCCCTCAGTTCCTCATTATTGGCCCTGGGGTGATCCGAAACCTGACCATCGCCGGCGTCGAGATTCCCACCGGCTTCGGCCTGCTGAACAACCTGGGAGCACTGATTTTGCCCAGCATCGTGGACGCTTTTGGCCTCTTTATGATGACCCAGTTCTACAAGAGCATCCCCACGGAATTGGAGGAGGCTGCGCTGGTAGATGGCCTGGGCCGGTTCGGTATTTTCTTCCGTATTGTCCTGCCCATCAGCCAAACGGCGCTCCTTACTCTCGCCCTCTTCACCTTTCAGGGGACGTGGAACTCCTTTATGTGGCCGCTCATCGTCCTGCGCTCGCCGGAGAATTTCACTCTGCCTATTGGGCTTCAGTGGTTCAAGGGCGAATACTACACTCTTTACTCCATCGTGCTGGCGGGCTCCATTTTCAACAGTTTGCCGATCATCATCATCTTCTTCCTCTTCCAGCGGTATTTCATCCGCAGCGTGGCGGTGACGGGGTTGAAGGAGGCATAAATCTCTCCTCTCTGCGAGGGAAAATCGGTACCTCTGGAGGTGATGTAAAGGAACGGCAACCCACAACGACGTCGCCACCGTTACCGCACAGATTCGCAGCGGCTGGCTCACTGCTACGGCGGATGGTTACCGAGTGACCTGAGTGGCCCTATCAGGCCACTGCAACTCGCCAGGCAGAGCGACGGGAAGAGGTCCTGGCCTATAGCCAGGACTTCGGTATTCCGCGGGTACTCCTGGCAATGGTCGCCGGGGCAGTCTATCTGATCGCCTGTGGAATTCGCTGGCTCAGCCGCCGTCTGGTGATGTACCCTTGTGATTTCCGGGGGGATGCTCATCCTCTGGCCGTGCCGACCACTGCGGTGGAGGGCGATTACAGGGAGCAGGGGGCTGGTTGCGGGCCGCTCGTTCCAGGGCGAAGGGGGAAACTGGCGGCGCGGGAGGAGGGGTGGCTGGCGGAGTTGTGGCGGCGGGCGGCGGACGATCGGCGGATACTGGAGGCGTACTGGCGGGATTTGCCGGAGGGGGGCCGGGGCCGGTGTATGACGAGGAGCATCCGGAGCCGGAAGCGGCCTTTTTTGAGGTGATGAGGAAGGGAACAGGGGTGGGCCGTACGGCCTGCCCCCTGCCGGTTTCATGCTATGATGTCTGGGGGGCATTGAGCCCTCGCTGAGAAGCCAGAGACGACCAGGGTGGCCCGCCGGTTGGCATCTGCAGCGAAGGTTTCCACGAGTCACTTCGGTAGCCCTCCTCGCCCGCCGTGCCGAAACTTGACAAATCGGGCATTTGGGATATACTATAAGCAGTTACCTTTCCAGATAAAAAACTCCCTCCGCAGTGGATTTGGGCACCGACCGGAGGGCCGGTCTCCACGCCGGTGCAGGTGGCTCGGAGGTCGCCGATAGTGCACCCCAAAAGGTGGCTTCCGTCCAGTCCTGGCGGGGGCTGCTGTTGTTTTTCGTTCGCTCTTGGAGTTCCGGAAAGGAGCGGCGATGGACTCCATCGGCCCGGAGAATTCAGGGCATCTCCACAACCGTTTCGCTCTCTTTCCCCTCTACCCGAGTATCCCTTCGCGCCTCTCCTCAATCTCCCCCTGCTTTTCCCGGACGGATTTCCTCTGTCGCTCTTCGCTTTCACAGATCCAGCGCAGAACGGATGGCCAGTCTCCCCTGTTGCAAGAGAGGGGTGCCGGTCATCGTCGTCTGCGCGTCCTCGTGGCCCGGTAACTCCTGGGCGGTGCGGATGTCGTATCCGGCCTGGAGGTAGGCCTCGCCCCAACCGGCGGGCGAGTCCTTCTCGTGGAGCGGGCGCCCTTT